>CAVZME010000009.1:0-268593 GCA_963776385.1 uncultured Chloroflexia bacterium | reverse complement strand
GCCCGACAGGGCACGACCAGCGCCCCGCACTACCGTGGCGGCGGCGTCGTCTTCGGGCCGCATCCGCGCTCGTACGAGCAGCGGCTGCCGCGCAAGATGAAGCGCCTGGCGCTGCGCGGCGCGCTCACCGCCAAGTTCGGTGACGAGGCCATCAAGGTCATCGACACGTTCGGCCTCGATGCCATCCGGACCAAGGACCTCGTCGGCGTGCTCGGTGCGCTGCAGGCGACGGGTCGGATCCTCGTCGTCGCGCCCGGACGCGACGAGAAGCTCGAGCTGTCGGCGCGCAACCTGCCGACCGTCGAGATCATCCTCGCCGACTCGCTCAACGTCGTCGACCTGCTCAACGCGGATGTCGTCCTCATCGAGCAGCCGTCGCTGGCGCGGATGCAGGAGGTCTACGCATGAGCGGCCTCACCGCCCCCGAGATCATCCTGCGCCCGGTCATCAGCGAGAAGTCGATCGATGAGTCGGGTCGCGGCAAGTACACGTTCGCCGTCCACGACGACGCCAACAAGATCCAGATCAAGGCGGCGATCGAGGAGCTCTACCAGAAGGAGAACGTGACCGTCGTGTCGGTCAACGTCCTGACGACCAAGGCCAAGGAGAAGCGTCGCGGCAACCGCCGTGGCCAGACCGTCGGCCACACCACGCCCTGGCGCAAAGCGATCGTCACCCTGGCCCCCGGCCAGAAGATCGAGTTCTTCGAGGGGGTCTGACGATGCCGCTTCGCAGTTACAAGGCAACCTCGCCGGGGCTCCGGCAGATGACTCGCTCGACGTTCGAGGAGATCACCACCAAGGAGCCCTACAAGCCCTTGCTCGAGGCGCAGATCCGCGGCTCCGGGCGCAACAACCAGGGCCGCCTGACCGTGCGCCATCGGGGCGGCGGCGAGAAGCAGCACTACCGCAAGATCGACTTCAAGCGCGACAAGCTCGACGTCCCGGCTCGGCTCGCGACGATCGAGTACGACCCGAACCGCTCGGCCCGCATCGGGCTGCTGCACTACCGAGACGGCGAGAAGCGCTACATGCTCCTGCCCCACGGCCTGAAGGTCGGTGACGTCGTCGTCGCCGGTCCGACCGCCGAGGCGCGCACGGGCAACGCGCTGCCCCTCGCGAACATCCCGCTGGGCACGACCATCCACAACATCGAGCTCGTGCCGGGCAAGGGTGGCCAGATCGTCCGGTCCGCCGGCGTCTCCGCCCAGCTTCTCGCCAAGGAAGGCGACTTCGCGACCGTCCGACTGCCGTCGGGCGAGATGCGACGCGTCCCGCTCCGCTGCATGGCCACCGTCGGCCAGGTCAGCAACCTCGATCACGAGAACCAGAACCTCGGCAAGGCCGGCCGTGCCCGGCACATGGGCCAGCGCCCGGAAGTCCGAGGCGTCGTCATGAACCCGCGCGACCATCCCCATGGTGGTGGCGAGGGCAAGTCCCCGACGGGGATGCCGCCGAAGACCCCGTGGGGCAAGCCCGCCATGGGCTATCGCACCCGACGGTCCAAGACGACCGGACGTCTCATCGTCCGATCGCGGCATCGCAAGTAGCAGGGGAGGAGGAAACCGATGTCCCGCTCGATCAAGAAGGGCCCGTTCGTCGAGGCCCGCCTCCTCGGCCGTATCGAGGAGATGAACAAGCGCAACGAGAAGAAGGTCGTCAAGTCGTGGTCGCGTGCGTCCGTGATCTTCCCGACCTTCATCGGCCACACCATCGCCGTCTACAACGGCAAGAAGCACATCCCGGTCTACGTGACCGAGAACATGGTCGGCCATCGGCTCGGTGAGTTCAGCCCGACCCGCAACTATCGCGGGCACGGCAAGCACACCGACCGATCGACGGCGCTGAAGTAGGGTGCCGACCGTGCGTGTCTCCGCCACCGCCAAGTACCTCCGGGCCTCGACCCGCAAGACCCGCCTCGTCACCGAGGCCATCAAGGGCAAGCCGGTCGAAGAGGCCGCCGCGCTCCTGCGGTTCATGCCGCAGAAGGCCGCGGGCGATGTCGCCCGCGTCCTCAAGAGCGCGACGGCCAATGCCGAGAACAACCACAACCTGTCCGCCGAGGACCTGTACATCGCCGATGCCATCGCCAACGAGGGCCCGACGATCAAGCGGTTCCAGCCGCGGGCACAGGGTCGGGCATTCCCGATCCACAAGCCCATGACCCACATCACGATCGTCGTCGCGGACCAGGAGGCCTGAGTTGGGACACAAGGTCCATCCGTACGGCTTCCGCCTGGGTGTCTCGCGCACCTGGACCGCGAAGTGGTACGCGGATAACAAGGAATACACCGCCTCCCTCCAGGAGGACATCAAGATCCGTGCGCTCATCGACAAGCGACTGGCCAACGCCAGCGTGAGCGGTGTCGAGATCGAGCGCGGCATCAACCACGTCACGGTCACGATCCACACCGCCAAGCCGGGCATCGTCATCGGCAAGGGCGGCGCCAACGTCGAGATCCTGCGCCAGCAGATCGGCGCGCTCACGACCCGCAAGGTCAAGCTGGAGATCAAGGAGATCCGCCAGCCCGAGCTCGACGCCTACCTTGTGGCGATGAACATCGCCGGGCAGCTGAGCCGCCGCATCGCCTTCAAGAAGGCGATGAAGCAGGCCATCCAGCGCTCGATGAAGGCCGGCGCGAAGGGCGTCAAGATCGCCGTCGCCGGTCGCCTCGGCGGCTCCGAGATGGGCCGCCGTGAGTGGGACAAGGAGGGCCGCATCCCGCTGGGCACCCTGCGTGCCGACATCAGCTACGGCCAGGTCCACGCCCACACGACCTACGGGCGCATCGGCGTCAAGGTCTGGATCTACCGCGGCGACATCACGCCCGAGCGCGCTGCGCGCGACGCGGGTGTCCCGGCCCAGGTCGGGACGGGGGTCTGACCGATGTTGATGCCCAAGCGCGTCAAGCATCGCAAGGTCATGCGTGGTCGCATGTCCGGGATGGCCAAGGGCGGCCACACCGTGGCATTCGGCGAGTACGGCCTCGCGACCCAGGAACCGGCCTGGATCACCAGCCGCCAGATCGAGGCGGCCCGGCGCGCGATGACCCGTTCGGTCAAGCGCGGCGGCAAGATCTGGATCCGCGTATTCCCGGACAAGCCGGCGACCAAGAAGCCGGCCGAGACCCGGATGGGCTCCGGCAAGGGCGCCCCCGACCATTGGGTCGCGGTCGTCAAGCCCGGCCGCATCCTGTTCGAGATGGCCGGCGTCGATCACGACTCGGCCATCGAGGCCATGCGCCTGGCCAGCCACAAGCTGCCGGTCCAGACCCGGGTCGTCGTCCGTGAGTCGGCCAAGGAGTCGAACTGATGGACATCGAAAAGGTTCGCCAACTGTCCGACCCTGAGCTCGACGCCGCGCTCAAGGAAGCGAAGCAGGACCTGTGGGGAGCGCGCTTCGCGCTGTCCACCCGACAACTCAAGGACTACAGCACGATCCCGCAGACGCGGCGAACGATCGCGCGGATCCTGACCGTCCAGCGTGAGCGCGGCGCTCACCTGGTCGGCTCGAAGGACATCACGCGATGACAGGAGCAGACGCCACAGTGCAAGGCAAGCGCAAGACCAAGGTGGGTCGTGTCGTGAGCGACCGGATGGACAAGACGATCGTCGTGTCCGTCGAGCGCCTCGCGCGCCACCGGCTCTACAAGCGGGTCATCCGCTTGAGCACGAAGTTCAAGGCCCACGACGAGGAGAACGAGGCTCGCATCGGCGACACCGTCCTCATCGAGGAATCCCGGCCCCTGTCCGCCACGAAGCGCTGGCGCCTCGTGGCGGTCGTCACACGTGCCGGCGACCACGGGCTGCCGGGCGACGTCGTCGTGACCGACGAGGCGGAGACCTCCGAGGCGATCCATGCTGCCGCCCATCCGGGCCGGACGCATGACGCCGACGGCGAGGCCGACGCGGCCGCCGAGGAGGCGACCCCGTGATCCAGTCCCAGACCCGCCTGAAGGTCGCCGATAACACCGGCGCCCGCACCATCCAGTGCATCCGGGTGATGGGTCGTTCGCTCAAGACCGAAGCGGGCGTCGGCGACGTGATCATCGCCAGCGTCAAGCAGGCGATCCCGAACGCCGCCGTCAAGAAGGGCGACGTCGTCCGGGCCGTCATCGTCCGGACCGCGAAGGAATACGGCCGCCCCGACGGCAGCTACATCCGGTTCGACGAGAACGCCGCGGTCCTCATCAACAATCAAGGCAATCCCCGCGGGACGCGCATCTTCGGCCCGGTCGCTCGCGAGCTGCGCGACCGGAACTACATGAAGATCGTCTCGCTCGCCCCGGAGGTGCTGTGATGGCCGTCCGGACCGCAGCGCCCAAGGCGCCCAAGGTTCCCGAGATCCGCAAGGGCGACACCGTCGTCGTGCTCGCCGGCAAGGACGCCGGCAAGCGTGGCACGGTCGAGCGTGTCGTCCGCCGGACGGCGGCGCCGAGCGCGGCCCGAAGCGTCTTCCGGCGCGGCTCGCCGAGCGGCGGCACGTTCGTCGTCGTCGAGGGCCTCAACATCGCCAAGCGCCACACCAAGCCGCGCCAGTCGGCCGGGACCAACGATCGCGTCCCGAAGATGCAGCAGGGCGGGATCCTCGACATCGCCCAGCCGCTGCCGGTCAGCCGGGTCATGCTCGTCTGCACGAGCTGCAGCAAGCCGACCAGGATCGCCCACGCGACGCTCGAGACCGGCCGTCGCGTCCGCGTCTGCCGCCATTGCGGCGAGCAGATGGAGGTCAAGTCGTGACCAGCCGACTGCACGAGCGCTACACGGCCGAGGTCGTGCCCGCGCTCCAGAAGCAATTCGAATACCCCAACGCCAATCAGATCCCGCGTCTGTCCAAGATCGTCGTCAACATCGGCCTCGGCGAGGCCCTGTCGAACGCGAAGGCGCTCGATGCGGCCCTCGGCGACCTGACCCTGATCACCGGCCAGAAGCCGATCGTGACCAAGGCCAAGCGGTCGATCGCCCAGTTCCGCGTGCGGACGGGCAACTCGATCGGGGCCAAGGTCACCCTGCGGGGCGACCGGATGTGGGACTTCATGGATCGCCTGACGATGCTCGCCCTGCCCCGGATCCGCGACTTCCGCGGCATCCCGGGCAAGTCGTTCGACGGGCGCGGCAACTACTCGCTGGGCCTTCGGGAGCAACTCGCCTTCCCGGAGATCGACTACGACAAGGTGGACCGTCTCCGCGGGCTGGAGATCAGCATCGTGACGACGGCGAAGACCGACGAGGAGAGCAAGAAGCTTCTTGAACTCCTCGGCATGCCCTTCGCCTCGTAGGCGCGGGGAGGGAGACACATGGCCAAGAAATCGATGATCGCAAAGGCGAAGCGAACCCCGAAGCACAAGGTGCAGGCGTATCACCGCTGCACCGTGTGCGGACGACCGCGCGCCTTCATCCGACGGTTCGCTCTGTGCCGCATCTGCTTCCGGGAGCGTGCGCTCCTGGGCGAGCTGCCGGGCGTCACCAAGTCGAGCTGGTAGGGAACCGATGAACATCTCCGACCCGATCGCGGACATGCTCACGCGTGTCCGGAACGCGTCCCGGGCACGGCACACGGACGTGGTCGTCCCGGCCTCGCGGACCAAGCGTGAGATCGCCCGCATCCTCAAGGACGAGGGCTTCATCGCCGACGTCAGCGAGGAGCAGGACGGCCCGACCGCCAACCTGCGCATCACCCTCAAGTACGTCGACGGGAAGGTCCCGGTCGTCTCCGGCCTCAAGCGGATCAGCAAGCCCGGCTTGCGCGTCTATGCGCGCAAGACGGACATCCCGCGGGTGCTCGGCGGCCTCGGCATCGTCATCGTCAGCACGAGCCAGGGGATCATGACCGGCCAGCAGGCGCGTCAGGCGCAGCTGGGCGGCGAAGTCCTCGCGTTCGTCTGGTAGGCAGGACGACATGTCGCGCATCGGACGCCTCCCCATCACCGTCCCGTCGGGTGTCGACGTGACGATCGACGGGCGCAACGTCACGGTCACGGGGCCCAAGGGCAGCCTGAGCCGGGCACTGCACCCGGACATGACCCTCAGCCGCGAGGACGGGACGCTCGTCGTCACCCGCCCGACCGAGCAGAAGACGCACAAGCAGCTCCACGGCCTGACCCGGACCCTCGTCAACAACATGGTCGTCGGCGTGACCGACGGCTATCGCAAGGGCCTCGAGATCACCGGCGTCGGCTATCGTGCCGCGCTCAATGGCCGCAAGCTGACCCTCAACCTCGGCTACAGCCACCCGATCGAGATCGACCCGCCCGAAGGCATCACCTTCGAGGTCGAGAACCCGACCCGCCTCGCGGTCGTCGGCATCGACAAGGAGCTGGTCGGCCAGATCGCCGCCAAGGTGCGCCAGACGCGCAAGCCGGAGCCGTACAAGGGCAAGGGCGTGCGCTACTCCGGCGAGTACATCCGCCGCAAGGCCGGCAAGGCCGGCAAGATCGGCGGCAAGAAATGATCCTGACTGACAAGGGACGAACACGATGACGCAGGTCGCCACCCGCGGCGCCGCCCGACAGAAGCGCCACCAACGGATCCGCCTTCACCTGGCGGGCACGGAGGCGCGGCCGCGTCTGGCGGTCTTCCGCAGCCTCAACCATATCTACGCGCAGGTCATCGACGACGCGTCGGGAACGACGCTCGCCGCAGCCTCCACGGTCGAGAAGGAGCTCAAGGGCTCCAAGCAGACCAAGTCGGAGGAGGCAGCCGTCGTCGGGAAGCTGGTCGCCCAGCGGGCAAAAGCCGCAGGCGTCGAGCGCGTGGTCTTCGATCGAGCCGGGTTCCGGTACCACGGGCGGATCAAGTCGCTCGCCGATGCCGCCCGCGAAGCCGGCCTCGAGTTCTGATCGGAAGGAGCCTCCGTGGCACGAATCGACGCCAATAAGCTCGCGCTCGAGGAGCGCGTCGTCCAGATCAATCGGGTCGCCAAGGTCGTCAAGGGCGGCCGGCGGTTCAGCTTCAGCGCGGTCGTCGTCGTCGGTGACGGCGCGGGCCACGTCGGGGTCGGCATCGGCAAGGCCGGCGAGGTCCCGGAGTCGATCCGCAAGGGCGTCGAGGACGCCAAGAAGAACCTGATCAAGATCCCGATGGTCGGTACGACGATCCCGCACCAGGTCCAGGTCGTCTACGGCGCCAGCAGCGTCCTGCTGAAGCCAGCCAGCCAGGGCACCGGCGTCATCGCCGGCGGCTCGGTCCGGGCGGTCCTCGAGGCGGCCGGCGTCCGTGACATCCTGTCCAAGATCCACGGCTCGACGAACCCGGTCAACGTGACCCGGGCGACGATCGAGGCGCTGCGCAGCCTCCACTCGGCCGAGGAGCTCGGCGCCCGTCGCGGCGTCAAGCTGGTCAGCCGGATCGCCGGGCAGCCGGCGCCGGTCGCGGCGGAGGTGACCGGTGGCCGCTAAGCTCAAGGTGACCCAGACCAAGAGCACCATCAGCCACATCGCGCGCAATCGGGCGACCATCCGGGCGCTCGGTCTGCACGGCATCGGCAGCACCAGCATCATCACCGACAACCCCGCCACCCGGGGCATGGTCCGCCAGGTCCGTTTCCTCGTCACGGTCGAGGAGATCGCCGACGCCGGCACCGGAGAGAAGGCATGAAACTCCACGACCTCCAGCCCGCCGAGGGTTCCCGCAAGCCGCGCACGCGCGTCGGCCGCGGGATCGCCGCCGGCAAGGGCAAGACCGCGGGCCGCGGCACCAAGGGCCAGAAGGCGCGAGCCGGTGGCGGCATCCCCGCCTGGTTCGAGGGCGGCCAGACCCCGCTCCATATGCGCATCCCGAAGCTCCGCGGGTTCAAGAACCGCTTCAAGATCGAGTACGAGGTCGTCAACATCGGGGCGATCGGCGCGCTCGCCGAGGCCGGTGCCTTCGAGCTCGAGGGTGACGCCAAGAAGGCGAGCAAGTCCGCTCCGATGACCGTCAACCAGGACATCCTGCGTGCGGTCGGGCTCGTCCGAACGCTCAACAAGCCGATGAAGATCCTGGGCGCGGGCGAACTCTCGACGCCGCTCTTCGTGGTGGCTGACGCGTTCACGGCGTCGGCACGCGCCAAGATCGAGGCTGCCGGCGGATCCGTCAACGTCCTCGAAGTCCCGAAGACGCCGCTCGCGGCGCTCGGCGTGACCGAGCGAGCACGACGCGCCCGACGTTCCGGCGCCCAAGGCCGAGAAGGCCAAGGCCGAGCAGGCAGTCAGCCGACAAGCCGGCCAAGGCCCCGAAGGCGGCCAAGGCGAAGGCCGATGTCGACGCCGAGTCCGAGGCCGACACCGACACCGACGCCACCGACACCGACGCTGCGGCTTCCGTGGCGACCTCTGCGGACACCGCTGACGCCGACGAGCCGACCGCGGCCGACGAGGCCGAGCCGGCGTCCGGCGACGACGCCTGACCCGTGTTCGAATCGCTCCTCAACGCCTTCCGCGCGCCCGACATCCGGCGGCGGATCCTGTATGTCCTCGGGCTGCTGATCGTCTTCCGCCTGCTGGCCTCGGTGCCGATCCCGGGCGTCGACAAGGATCAGCTGAAGGTCTTCGTCGAGGGCAGCGCCCTGGCCGGCCTGCTCGACCTGTTCTCGGGCGGCGGGCTGTCGCATTTCTCCGTCGTGGCGTTGGGGATGAACCCGTACATCAACGCGTCGATCATCATGCAGTTGATGACCGGCGTCGTGCCGTCGCTCCAGGCGCTCAGCCGCGAGGGTGAGTTCGGGCGCAACAAGATCAACCAGTACACCCGCTACCTGACGGTCCCGATGGCCATCCTGCAGGCCTATGGCGTGCTGGCCCTGCTGGCGTCGCAGAACGTCCTGACCGGCTCGTTCGACCTGTCGAGCTTCGAGACGCTGACCCAGATCGCCACGCTCACCGCGGGCGCCATCGTCCTGATGTGGATCGGCGAGCTGATCACCGAACGCGGCATCGGCAACGGCATCAGCTTCATCATCTTCGCCGGCATCGTCAGCCGCGCGCCGGGCGCCCTGAACGCGTTCCGCCTCAACCCGAACATCGGGCTGGCGGTCGCCTTCGGGATCGTCGCCATCTTCGCGGTCGGCGTGATCATCTACATCCAGGAAGGCCAGCGCCGGATCCCGATCCAGTACGCGAGCCGCGTCCGTGGACGCCGGATGTATTCGGGCGGTCAGACGTTCCTGCCGCTGCGGGTCAACCAGGCCGGCGTCATCCCGATCATCTTCGCGGTCAGCATCCTGCTCTTCCCGCACCAGCTCGCGACGTACTTCTCGACCTCGAACATCCCGATCGTGAAGCAGATCTCCGAGTTCATCGTGACGATCTTCAGCAACACCTCGCCGTTCTACATCGTCACCTACTTCCTGCTGACGATGGGCTTCACCTACTTCTACACCGCGTTCACGTTCAAGCCGGACGAGACGGCCGAACAGCTGCGCAAGAACGGCGGGTTCATCCCGGGCATCCGGCCGGGCCGGCCGACCCAGGACTACCTCGCCCGGGTCGTCACCCGGATCACGTTCGCCGGTGCGCTCTTCCTGGCCATCGTGGCGGTCTCGCCATCGGTCATCGCCCTCGGCTTCCCGGACCTCGGCGCGCTCGGCCTTGGCGGTACCAGCCTCTTGATCGTGGTCTCAGTGGTGGTCGAGACGATGAAGCAGATCGAAGCGCAGCTGATGATGCGCAATTACGAAGGCTTCATTCGGTGACCCCGGTCAGGGCGGCGGCGAAGCTGGCGGCCGATCCGCGCGTTGTCGCCTCCAGGCGTTCGCTCACGCAATCCTCGGGCCGATGGCTCGCAGGCGCGTCGCCTCGGTCCCCCGAACGGTTCTCCTCGGCTCCGCCTTCGGCTCGACTCGTCAGCTTCGCCGATTCTCGGTGCAGCTATCCCTCGTTGGGGGCTGCCAGGACCGTCGAGTGACCGTCCTGGTGCTCTTGGGGGCACCGGGGGCGGGGAAGGGGACCCAGGCGCCCGCCCTGGCGTCGCACCTCAACATCCCGGTCCTCGCCTCGGGTGATCTGCTGCGAGCCGCGGTCGCGGCTGGGACCGCGCTCGGGCGCGAAGCGGATCGCTACATGAGTCGCGGTCAGCTGGTTCCCGACGAGACGATCGTCCGCGTCTTCCTCGATCGCCTCGAGGATACCGACGCCGTCGAGGGCGCGATCCTCGACGGGTTCCCGCGGACCGAGGTCCAGGCCGAGGCACTCGACGACGCCCTCGCCGAGGCCGGGCGGCGGGTCGACCTGGCGGGCTACATCGAGGTCCCGCTCGAGGACCTCGTCCAGCGGATGGCCAACCGTCGCATCTGCGTCGCCAATGGCCATGTCTACAACCTCGTCTCGAATCCGCCGGCGCTGGACAGCGTCTGCGACATCGACGCGTCCGAGCTCACCCAGCGCGCCGACGACCATGAGGCGACCGTCCGGGCTCGGATGGCCCAGCAGGTCCCGGCCCTGCTCGAGGTCGTGGACCACTATCGGGATCGCGGCGTGCTGGTCACCGTCGACGGCCGGCAGGCCATCGAGGCCGTCACCGACGCACTCCTGACGGCCACCCGCGGCCTGCGGACGGTCTGACGATGGTCACCCGCAAGTCCAGGGCGGAGATCGAACGGATGCGCCGCGCCGGCCAGGTCGTGGGCGAGGTGCTCGACCGGATCGAGGCCGAGATCCGACCCGGCGTGTCGACCGCCTATCTCGACGCCCTCGCCGAGGCGCATATCCGCGCGTCAGGCGGTATCCCATCGTTCAAGGGCTATCCGGGCATCAACCCGCGCCGTCCCTTCCCGGCCAGCGTGTGCATCTCCATCGACCGCGAGATCGTCCACGGCATCCCCGGCGAGCGGACCATCCGCGAGGGCCAGATCGTGTCGGTCGACGCAGGGGCGATCGTCGATGGCTGGCATGGCGACGGTGCCCGGACCTTCTACGTCGGGGATCCGCCGCCGGCGGTCGCAGCGCTCATCGACCTGACCCGCGAGGCGATGATGGCCGGCATCGCAGCCGCCATCCCGGGCAATCACATCGACGATATCTCGGCCGCCGTGGAAGCCGTCGCGAAGTCCGGTGGGCTGGGCGTCATCCGCCAGTTCGTCGGGCACGGCATCGGGACCGAGATGCACGAGGAGCCGCAGGTCCCGAACTACCGCACGGGCCGGCCGGGGCGCAAGCTCGAGCCCGGCCTGTGCCTGGCGATCGAGCCGATGTTCACCCTCGGCGGCTACGACACCCGGATCGAATCGGACGACTGGACGGTCGTCACCGCCGACGGATCATTGGCGGCGCACTTCGAACACTCGATCGCGGTGACCGAAGACGGTCCCCGCATCCTGACGGTCGCATGATCCGGCGGTTGCCGGAATCGGCCGTCTTTGGTACGCTACGCGTTCGTGTGTCGGCCCGGCCGGGCCGACACTGCGCGTGAGAAAGGGAAGCACGTAGACCTGTGGCCAAGCGAGACGCGATCGAAGTCGAAGGGACGGTCATCGAGCCGCTCCCGAACACCATGTTCGCGGTCGAGCTGGAGAACGGCCACCGGGTGCTCGCCCACATCAGCGGCAAGCTGCGCATGAATTTCATCCGCATCCTGCCCGGGGACCGGGTCCGCGTCGAGTTGTCGCCGTATGACCTGACCCGGGGCCGCATCACCTACCGACTCAAGTAGACCGGCACCAGTCAGACACGATCGAGGATCCGTTGAAAGTCAGAGCTTCCGTCAAGGCGCGCTGCGACAACTGCAAGGTCATCCGGCGCCACGGCACCGTGATGGTCATCTGCACCAATCCGAAGCACAAGCAGCGGCAGGGGTAACCGATGGCACGTATCGCCGGCGTCGATATCCCGCGCGAGAAGCGCGTGGAGGTCGCCCTCACCTACGTCTTCGGGATCGGTCTGCCGACCAGCCAGAAGATCCTCGCCCAGACCAACATCAACCCGGATACCCGGGTGCGGGATCTCACCGAAGAGCAGGTCAACCGCCTGCGCGAGCTCATCGATCGCCGCTACAAGGTCGAGGGCGACCTGCGGCGCGAAGTGGCGCTCAACATCAAGCGCCTCATCGAGATCGGCTCGTACCGCGGCCTGCGCCATCGACGCAACCTGCCGGTGAGAGGCCAGCGAACCAAGACCAACGCTCGCCAGCGTCGCGGACCCAAGAAGACGGTCGGCGTCAGGCGCAAGAAGTGACGAAGGACTGACCAGGCATGGCAGAACGCAAGCGAGCGGTCAAGGTACGTCGACGCGAGAAGAAGAACGTCCCCCAGGGGCACGTTCACATCCAGGCGACGTTCAACAACACGATCATCACGATCACCGACCTCAACGGGGCCGTCATCAGCTGGGGCTCGGCCGGCGTCGCCGGTTTCAAGGGCTCCCGCAAGAGCACGCCGTACGCGGCGGCGCTCTCGGCTGACGGTGCGGCGAAGCGTGCCATGGAGCACGGCATGCGCCAGGTCGAGGTCTACGTGAAGGGTCCGGGCGCCGGCCGTGAGCAGGCGATCCGTTCCCTCCAGGCAGCCGGCCTCGAGGTCAGCGCCATCACCGATGTCACCCCCATCCCGCACAACGGTTGCCGCCCGCCCAAGCGGCGCCGCGTCTAGGAACGCCTGAGGACCCATGGCCCGTTACACCGAATCCGTCTGCCGCCTCTGCCGACGAGAGGGCGCGAAGCTCTTCCTGAAGGGCAGTCGCTGCTATTCCAAGAAGTGCTCGTTCGAGCGTCGTCCGACGCCGCCCGGCCAGCACGGCGTCCGCCGCCGCAAGGTCGGCGAGTACGGCCTCCAGCTTCGCGAGAAGCAGAAGGTCCGGCGCACGTACGGGGTCCTGGAGCGGCAATTCCGGAACTACTTCATCGACGCGGAGGCTCGGCCCGGCGTGACCGGCGAGAACCTCCTGCGCTCCCTGGAGCTGCGCCTCGACAACGTGGTCTACCGGATGGGCATCGCCTCGTCCCGGGCCCAGGCGCGGCACTTCGTGGCCCACGGCCACCTGGCCGTCAACGGCCGGCCGACCAACATCTCGTCCTACCAGCTCAAGCCCGGTGACCGGATCGAGGTCCGCGAGTCCCATCGGGCCCGGGAGCCGTTCAAGATCGCCAAGGAGACGCTCCGTTCGCACCAGGCGCCGGAGTGGCTGACGATCGACCCGGCCAGCCTGTCGGGCTCCATCGTCACCCCGCCATCCCGCGACCAGATGCCGCTCGACCTCAACGAGCAGCTCGTGGTCGAGTACTACTCGAGGTAAGCCGCACACATGATCGAACTCGAGAGCCCGCAGATCGAGCCTGTCGAGGAAGCCGGCACGTACGCCAAGTACGAGGCGGGCCCACTCCAGGCCGGCTACGGCGTCACCCTCGGAAACGCCCTCCGGCGCGTCCTCCTGTCGTCCCTCGAGGGCGCCGCTGTCACGAGCATCCAGATCCGTGACATCTACCAGGAGTTCTCGACGATCCCGGGCGTCAAGGAAGACGTCACCCAGATCGTCCTGAACGTCAAGAAGCTGCGGCTCAAGAGCTACGCCGGGCATCCCGTCCAGCTCCGGCTCATCAAGAGCGGCGCCGGTGCCGTGACCGCTGCGGATATCGCCGAGTCGGCCGATGTCGAGATCGTCAACCCGGACCTCGTGCTGATGACCCTCGACACCGACGACGTGACGATCGAGATGGACCTGACCGTCGAGCGCGGCGTGGGCTACCTCGGTGCCGAGCGGGCAGAGGCCCTGCCGATCGGGGTCATCGCGGTCGACGCGATCTTCACCCCGGTCCGCAAGATCAACTACTGGGTCGAGAGCATGCGGGTCGGTCAGATGACCAACTACGACAAGCTCACGATCGAGATCGAGACCGACGGGACGATCGGGCCGGAGGAGGCGCTCAGCCGCTCCGCCGAGATCCTCGTCAACCAGTTCCGCCCGTTCGTGACGGTCGGCATGGCCGCGGCTCCGGTCGCCCCGGTGACGGGTGCGGCGGCGCTGCCGGCGAACATGCTCGACATGCCGATCGAAGAGCTCGACCTGCCGATGCGCGCCTACAACTCGCTCAAGCGCAACAACATCGTCAAGGTCGGCCAGCTGCTCCAGCTCAAGGACGACGACCTCCTGCGGATGCGCAACTTCGGCAAGAAGTCGCTCGACGAGATGAAGGAGCGACTGCGCATGCGCGGCTTCATCGTCCCGGAGACCGAGAGTGATGGCCTCGACGAGATCGAGACCGACGAGCCGTTCGAAGACGAGGCAGAGGGCTGACCGATGGCCTCGCATCGCGTCGGCGGCCGCAAGCTGAGCCGCAAGCAGGGACCGCGGCTCAGCCTGTTCAAGAACCTGACCGTGTCGGTCGTGCGCTACGAGCGCGTCAAGACGACCGAAGCGAAGGCCAAGGAGATCAGCGGGCGCGTCGAGAAGGTCATCACGCTCGCCAAGCGCGGCGACCTGTCGGCGCGGCGTGCCGTCGTGGCCCAGTTCCCCAACGAACCCCTCGTGGTGGCGAAGCTGTTCGATGAGATCGCCCCGAGATACGCGGACCGATCGTCCGGGTTCACCCGGATCGTCCGACTCGGTCAACGCCGCGGCGACGCGGCCGAGATCGTCCAGATCGAACTCGTCTGATACAGGCGCTCGAGAGGGCGTCCCACGTCGCTTTCGCGCCGTGGTCGAATACGACGGAACGGACTTCACCGGGTTCCAGGTCAATCCTGGGAAACGGACGGTCCAGGGGGTCCTCGAAGCCGCGCTGGCCCGCCTCGGAGACGGGGTCGAGCAGCGGGTGGACGGGGCAGGCCGGACGGATGCCGGCGTCCACGCCAGCGGACAGGTGATCGCATTCACCTACGCGGGCAGGCTCACCGCGACGGACCTGGGTCGAGCGCTCGATGCGCTCCTCCCGGCGGATGTCACGGTCCGAGCGGTACGACGGGCTCCGACCGGGTTCAACCCCCGCTATGCGGCGCGATACCGGGAATATCGCTACACCGTCTGGAACGGGCCGCGCAGCCCGCTCCGCGAGCGTACGGCGCTCGGGGTGCGGACCCCACTCGATACCGCCGCGATGGCGCGGGCCGGGTCGGTCTTCATCGGCCGGCACGACTTCAGCACCTTCGGGGTGGCGGGCCGAACGTCGGTCCGGACCGTGATCGCGGTCCGGGTCAGGCGGGATGGCCGGCTCGTGACGATCGACGTCCGGGCCGACGCCTTCCTGCGAGGGATGGTCCGCCGGATGGTGGCAGCCCTCCTGGAGGTCGGCCACGGAAGGATGGATGAACAAGCGGTCCGTGCGGCACTCGCCGGCACGGGACCGGCCCTCGACGGGACGTCAGCCCCGGCCAAGGGGTTGAACCTCAGGCGCGTCGCCATCCGGCGAGCGTCGGAGCGATCGAACGGAGTGAACGAGGAACGATGAACGCGAAGACCTATTCGGTCCGAGAGGGCGACATCGAGCGACGCTGGTACGTCGTCGACGCGACGGACGAGACGCTCGGCCGGCTCGCCTCGCGCATCGCGCACGTCCTCGAGGGCAAGCACAAGCCGACCTACCAGCCGAATCTCGACTCGGGCGATCACGTCATCGTCCTCAACGCCGCGCGCATCGCGGTCACGAGCGACAAGCTCGAGAGCAAGCTGTACAGCCGCCACAGCGGCTACCCCGCGGGTTTCAAGCAGGAGACGCTCGGTCACCTGCTGGCCCGTCGCCCCGAGGAGGTCATCCGTCGGGCCGTCAAGGGGATGCTTCCACACAATCGTCTCGGGACCCAGCAGCTCCGCAAGCTGAAGGTCTATCCCGGGTCGGATCACCCGCATCAGGCCCAGCAGCCTGAACCGCTCGACTGACCAGGAGCTACTGAAGACGATGTCGATCCCCGCTTTCTACTCCGGCACCGGCCGTCGCAAGACGGCCATCGCCCGCGTCCGGCTGCTGCCGGGTGAGGGCGAGATCGTCGTCAACGGCCGAACGCTCGAAGAGCACTTCGGCAACGCGGTCAACGAGTCGGAGGTGCGGATGCCGTTCCGGGTGACCGGCACCGAGGGCCGCTTCAACGTGATGATCAAGGTCGAAGGGGGAGGGGTCACCGGCCAGGCCGGTGCCATCCGTCATGGCATCGCGAGGGCTCTGCTCGAGCTGGATCCGGAAGCGAACCGGCTTCCTCTCCGTCAGGCCGGCCTTCTGACTCGCGATCCTCGAATGAAGGAACGCAAGAAGTACGGGCTCAAGCGGGCTCGCAAGGCTCCCCAGTACACGAAGCGTTAGTCAACGGCGCCGCGCTGGAACGTCCATGCGTGCGTTGCCGGACTGCGCTCTGTCGCTCACGCACCTTGAGGTGCGCTCGCTCCCTCGCTTGCCGGCGCCTTCGCCTGGACGCCCCAGCGCGGCGCAAGGCGTGACCACGACGGAGCTGAGGCGACCATGACGGCCGCCGCGGGTTCGTTGGTCGGGCGGGATCTGCTGTCGCGTCGCGGATCTGTCGGCTGATGAGGTCGGGCGGGTGTTCTCGACCGCCGCCGCGCTCAAGGCCGAGTTCCGCGATGGGCGGCGGCATGCGGCGCCGCCGTTGGTCGGGCGGACGTTGGCGATGCTGTTCCAGAAGCCGAGCCTGCGGACGCGGGTGACGTTCGAGGCGGGGATGGTCCAGCTCGGTGGGCATGCCATCTACCTCACCCACGACGTCGTCCTTGGGGCCCGGGAGAGCGTCCGTGACGTGGCCCGGAACCTGGAGCGGTTCGTCGACGGGATCGTCGTCCGGACGGGCCCGCACGAGGTCGCCCTCGAGCTCGCCGCGCAGGCCGGTATCCCGGTCATCAACGGATTGACCCTGCGCGAGCATCCATGCCAGGCCCTTGCCGACGTCTTCACGATGAATGAGCGGTTCGGGCGTCTCGACGGCCTCGTCGTCGCCTTCGTCGGCGATGGCAACAACGTCTACCACTCGCTGGCGCTGCTCGGGTCCGCCCTCGGGATGGAGGTGCGGCTGGCGCATCCGGACGGCTACGCCCCGAACGAGCGGATCGTCGCGCGGGCGCGCGATCTCGCGGCTGCCTCGGGCGGGCGACTCGTCTTCGGACGCGACCCGGCCGAGATCGTCCGAGGCGCCGACATCGTCTACACAGATGCCTGGACGTCGATGGGCCAGGAGGCCGAGACCGAGGAGCGCCGTGACGCGTTCGCCGGGTTCCGCGTCGACGACGCGCTTCTTGACGCGGCCGGTCCCGGGGCGCTCGCGATGCACTGCCTGCCGGCCCATCGCGGGGAGGAGATCACCTCGTCCGTGATGGACGGACCGCGTAGTCTCATCTGGGAACAGTCCGAGAACAGGTTGCACGTCCAGAAGGGACTCCTGGTCGAACTGATGGGGACGGAGGATCCGGCGTGAGCGAGCTCCTGTACGAGCAGTACAAGGACGCCCTCCGGAGCGGGCACGTCGCCGCCCTGCGCGGCCGGCTCGACGCTGCTGCCGCCGCCTACCGCGAAGCCGCCCGGATCGCTCCCGACCGCGCCCTCCCATACGTCGGCCTCGGTGGCGTCCTGGCCCGGCTGGGCCGCCCGGACGAGTCGCTGGCCGCCTACGCCGCGGCGCTCGATCGGGCGCCGCGGGACGAAGGGGCGATGCAGGGCAGGGCCGACGTCCTCGCCGCCGTCGGACGACGCTCGGAAGCCGCCGATCAGCTGGACAATCTCGCCGCGATCCTCGAGCGCGATGGGCGCCTCGCCGACGCCTGCGACGTCGCGCGTCGAGCGCTCGAACTCGCCGAGTCGCGCGGGCGGCGCCATCAGGTCGAGCGTCTCGTCGAGCGGCTCCGCGCCGCGCCCGGCGATGCCGCAGCGTCAGAGGCCCTGGCACGAGCGCTGGGCGTGCTGGATTCGGTGCCGGGCGTCGACGACCCCGAGTCACCGACCGGCGATGCCACGGTCGGTGACCCATCCCAGCCGGTCGCCCCGCCGGCCAAGCCCTTCCGGCCGGACCCGGCCATCCTGACCCTCGCCGTGGAGGAGGCCCTCGAAGCGGGCAACCTCGACGAGGCGCGCCGTCGGGCGCTGATCGCGGCCAACGGCCATCGCGCGGTCGGCCAGTTCCACGCCGCGATGGACGCCTGCTACCAGGCGCTCGCGATCATGCCCTCGGATCCCGACATCCATCTGCTCCTGGCCGAGCTGTATCTCGATCGCGGCTGGCGAGGCCCCGCCGCCGACAAGCTCGTGCTGCTCGGTCGCCTGTCACAGCTGACCGGCGATGGCGCCACGCGCGGCCGGTTGTGCTACCTCGCCGCGGCGCGTTTCCCCGACGACCCGCGACTCGCGGCGGTCTGCGCCTGACGGTCCGCCCGCCCGGACTGCGCCGGGCGCGATGCTACACTCGGGGACGATGTCCCTTCTCGGCTCGATCCTCGAGCAGCGCCAGCTGACGACGATCGTCGACATCGGGATCACCGCGCTGCTCATCTACTGGTTGTTCAGCCTGATTCGGGGGACGCGCGCGGTCCGCCTGGTGATCGGCGTGAGCGTGCTGGTGGTGGTCTATGCGCTCGCCGTCGCCTTCGACCTGCGGCTGCTGACGCAGATCCTCCAGGGTGGCGCTGTCGTCGGCCTGTTCGCTCTCGTGGTCATCTTCCAGCCGGAGCTGCGTCGCGCGCTCGAGCGCATCGGGCGGGTCGGCTCGTTCGGCTGGCTGCTCTCGCCGGCTGAATCACGGGCGGTCGAGCACGTCGCGGCCGAGGTCGCCCGAGCCGCTGCCGGCCTGTCCGCCGACGGTCAGGGCGCCCTGATCGTCCTCGAGCGCGAGACGGGCCTCGAGGAGGTCGCCGAGACGGGCGTCATGATCCACGGAGACGTCTCGGCCGACCTGCTGCGCACGATCTTCACCCCGAAATCGCCGCTCCACGACGGGGCGGTCATCGTCCGCGACGAGCGGATCATCGCAGCCGGAGCGCTCCTGCCCCTGGCCGAAACCTCGATCCACACGGAACGCTTCGGGACGCGCCATCGGGCCGCCCTCGGCATCACCGAACAGACCGACGCGGTGGTCGTCGTCGTGTCCGAGGAGAACGGCCAGATCAGCCTCGTCGAACGCGCCCGGATCGTCCGGAACCTGACCGAGGCCGGGCTGGCGCGCGCGATCTCCGGCCTGCTCGATCCGGCCGGCGGACGGCGCGGCGCATTCGGCTGGCGCTCGGCCAATCAGCGCCGCGGGCTCGACGGCCGGTCGCCGCGGCTGCGCGAGCTCGGCCGGTTCGTCGGCAGGCCGCCCGGGGCGAGCGATTCACAGGCGACCGCCGTCGCCCCGCCGCCGTCGGCCTCGAGTGGACCGCCGGCGACGCCCTCCGCCCCTCCGGCCACACCGAGCGCGCCCACACCGCCGCCGCCCGTGGACGAGGACGGGGTGGTCTCGTCCACGGCCGCCCGGGCGCCGCGGTGAGGCGGATCCTCGGCCGCATCGTCCATAACTGGCCCCTCAAGCTGGCGGCGATCGGCCTCGCGACACTGATGTACGGCGGTCTCGCGCTGTCGCAGAACACCCAGACGTTCATCGGCGTCGTCCCCGTCCGCTACGTCAACGAGCCGCCGAACACCGTCGTCCTGCCGGCGACCCCGCAACCGGTGACCCAGGTCCGCTATTTCGCGCCGCCCGGGGTCCAGGTGGCCACGAGCACGTTCCTCGCCACGATCGACCTGTCCGGACAGGCCGGGAAGGTCGGCGTCGTCAGCCTCAAGATCGACGTCACGACGCCGGATTCGCGGATCAGCGTGCTGAGCTGGGATCCGGGCTTCGCGACGGTCGAACTCGACGGACTCAGATCGCTCGACGTCCCGGTCAAGGTCGTCCACGGGCCCGTTCCGGACGGCCTGACCCTCGGCCCGACGACGATCGAGCCCGACACGGTGACCGTCACCGGCGCAGCGTCGCTCGTCGCCCGGGTGGAATCCGTTCGTGCCGACGTCACCATCCAGTCCACCGGCATCGACGTCGACGAGGACGCTCAACTCGTCCCGATCGACAAGCTCGGCAACGCGGTCACTCCGCTCGATGTCTCGCCGCCGACCGCCCGCGTGGTCATCCCGGTCTTCTCGGACCGGCAGAGCAGGACCCTGCCGATCCGGCCGATCATCACCGGCAACCCTGCCGCCGGATTCGAGATCGAGTCCGTCACCGTCCAACCGCTCGTCGCCCTCGTCGCCGGTGATGCGGACCAGCTGGCCGAGTTGACCCAGGTCGATACCGATCCGATCCCCATGACCGGGGTGTCGGCCGACGAAGTCGTCGAGGTGGCTCTCGCGCTGCCGACCGGCGTCGTCGCCGTCGGGGATGGACCGGTCACCGTGACCATCGCGATCCGGCCGGTGACGGCCACCCGGACGTTCAGCGCTGGACTGGATCTCATCGGCGACAGCACTGACCTCGGATACGCGCTGTCGGTCGACCGGGTCCTCCTGACGATCGGCGGATCGACGGCGGACCTCGACCGCCTGAGCGGGGCGACCCTCGTCGCGACGCTCGATGTGGCCGGCCTCAAGGCCGGCGTCCACGAGGTCCCGGTGACGGCCAACCTGCCGGCCGGGACCACCCTCGTCGCGGCGGATCCGGCCAAGGTGACGGTCACGGTCACGCGACCTGGGCCCCGCCGCGCCTGTCTCGCCGCGACCATCGGCGGGGGGCTGATCGGCATGTCGCGCCTGTTCGGGACGGATGGCATCCGTGGCGTCGCCAACGTCGAGCTCAAACCCACCCTCGCCTACGCGCTCGGCCGGGCCGTCGCACACCGCCTGGCGGGTCGTGGCGGGTCGATCGTCGTCGGCCAGGACACCCGACGGTCGGGCGACATGTTCGTGGCGGCCATCGTCGCCGGTGCGACAAGCCTCGGGGTCGATGTCCACGTCGTCGGTGTCGTGCCGACGCCGGCCCTCGCGTTCTTCGCGGGTCAGGGTCCATTCGCGGCCGGGATCATGGTCTCCGCCTCGCATAACCCCGCTCTCGACAACGGGCTCAAGGTCCTCGATGGCGACGGATTGAAGCTCGACGATTCGATCGAGGACGAGCTCGAGGCGCTCATCTGGCGGACCGAGGAGCTGCCCGGCGTCACGAACGACGATCTCGGCCGGAGGGTCGACGCGACCGCTCTGCTCGATGACTACCGGGCCCATCGCCGGGCCTCGCGGGCTCGATCGATGCCCGCGGCCTCCGCCTCGTCCTCGACGCGGCGAACGGGTCCGGGTCGGCTGTCGGGCCGGAGATCCTGGCCGCGACCGGTGCGTCCGTCGAGGTCATCCATGCCGGGCCCGACGGCAGCAACATCAACGTCCGCTCCGGTGCGACCGCCCCCGCCTCGCTCGCCCGGGCCGTCGTCGCGGCCGGTGCGGACGCCGGCTTCGCGCTCGACGGCGATGCCGACCGACTCATCGCGGTCGACGCCGCCGGCACAGTCGTGGACGGCGATCAGGTGCTTGGGATCCTCGCGCTCGACCGTCTTGCCCGCGGCGCGTTGCCCGGCGGCGGGCTCGTCGTCTCGGTCCTCTCGAACGGCGGCCTCCAGACGGTCGTCGAGGCGGCCGGTGGCCAGGTCGTGCGGACCCCGGTCGGCGACAAGTACATCCTCGAAGGCATGCAGGTGTCGGGCGCGGTCCTCGGCGGCGAGAAGAGCGGCCACGTCATCCTGCTCGAGCACACGACGTCGGGCGATGGCATCGTCACCGCCCTCGAGGTCCTGCGGGTGATGGTCGGCCAGGGCCGCCCCCTTGCCGAGCTCGCCGCCACGATCCCGTTGCTGCCGCAGCAACAGCGGGCGGTCAAGGCGCGTCACAAGGACCAGTGGGAAGGCGACCGGGTCCTCCAGCGCGCGATCGCCGACGCGGCACGGCGGCTGGGTGACACCGGTCGTGTCCTCGTCCGGCCATCCGGCACGGAACCCGCCCTGCGGGTGATGGTCGAAGGTCCGGACGAAGCGCTGGTCAGCGAGCTGGCCGACTCGCTCGCGGCACTCGTGGGGGAGCGACTAGACTAGCCCCGGTGCCCACCTGGACGGAGTCAGCCCGAGCGGAGGACGTGACTGTATGTGCGGCATCGTCGGCTACACCGGCCCGCGGGAGGCGGGCCCGATCCTGATCGAGGGCCTCAAGCGGCTCGAGTACCGCGGCTACGATTCGGCGGGCATCGCGCTCGTGGACGACGCCGGCGACCTGTTCGTCGAGAAGCGGGCCGGCAAGCTGGTCAACCTCCAGACCGCCATCGCCGACCGCACGCCGCACGCGGCCATCGGCCTCGCCCACACCCGCTGGGCGACCCACGGCCGCCCGAACGACCTGAACGCCCATCCCCACCGCGACTGCACCGGCGAGATCACGGTCATCCACAACGGGATCATCGAGAACTTCCGCGAGCTGCGGGACGGGCTCGAGGCGCGCGGCCACACCCTCACCTCCGAGACCGACACCGAGGCGATCGCCCACCTCGTCGAGGAGGCGTACGAGGGCGACCTGGCCGACGCCGTCCGCCATGCCCTGCGCCTGCTCGAGGGCGCGTACGCGCTCGTGGTCATGCATATCGGCGAGGGCGACCGGCTCGTCGGGGCCCGCAAGGACGTGCCGCTCGTCGTCGGCCTCGGCGACGGCGAGAGCTTCCTCGCCTCGGACGTGGCCGCGATCCTCGCCCATACCGACCGGATCGTCTTCCTCGAGGACGGCGACGTCGCCGACCTGCGACCGTGGGGCGTCACGATCACCGATGTCCACGGGGTCGTCCGCGAGCGTGACGTGACGACGATCGACTGGTCGCCCGAGGCCGCCGAGAAGGGCGGCTACGAGCACTTCATGCTCAAGGAGATCCACGAGCAGCCCGAGTCGCTGAGCCAGTGCATCGCCGGCCGGATCGACCGTCGCGACCACATCGCGGTCGACGAGATCGCCGGGCTGGAGGAACGGCTGCGGCGCGTCGACCCGCATCGAGCTGATCGCCTGTGGCAGCGCGTTCTATGCGGCACTCATCGGGGCGTCCGCGCTCCAGGCGTGGACCGGACTGCCGGTCCGGGCCAACATCGGCTCGGAGTTCCGCTACGGCCCGCCGCCGCTCGACGAGGACACGCTGGTCATCGCCGTCACCCAGTCGGGCGAGACGGCCGACACCATCGCCCCGACCCGGCTCGCCCGCGAGCGCGGCTGTCCGGTCATCGCGGTGACCAACACGGTCGGTTCGGCCATCACCCGCGAGGCCGACGCCGTCCTGTTCCTGCAGGCCGGACCCGAGATCGCGGTCGCCGCCTCGAAGACGTTCGTCACCCAGGTCACCACGCTGGTCATCCTCGCGGCGGCCATCGCCAAGGCGCGCGGCACGCTTCCCGAGGCCGACGAACTGGACCTCGGTCACGCCCTGCGGGCGCTGCCGGCGGCTGCCGCACGGGCGCTGGCAGCGGCCGCCGTGACGACCCCCGACCTCGCTCGCCGGTACGTGAATTCACGCGGCTTCATGTTCGTCGGGCGCGGTGCGACGTACCCGGTGGCACTCGAAGGCGCGCTCAAGCTCAAGGAGGTCAGCTACGTCCATGCCGAGGGCTACGCGGCGGGCGAGCTCAAGCACGGCCCCATCTCGCTGCTGGACGCCGAATGTCCGCTGGTGGCGGTCGCGACGCGGTCTGCGGTCTACGACAAGCTGATCAGCAACGTCATGGAGGGCCGCGCCCGCGACGCGCGCGTCATCGCCGTGGCGACCGAGGGCGACGAGGCCATCGAGCACTATGCCGACGACATCTGCCGGGTCCCCGATACCCACGAGGTCCTCAGCCCGGTGCTGGCCATCATCCCGCTCCAGCTGTTCGCCTATCACATCGCGGTCGCGCGGGGCACGGACGTCGACCAGCCGCGCAACCTCGCCAAGTCCGTCACGGTGGAGTAGGCGACGATGGCTGACGGCCTCGTCCCGGCCGGCACGACCGAGCTCGGCATCGACATCATCAAGGTCGACCGGATCCGGGCGTCGCTCGAGCGCTTCGGCGAGCGCTTCACGAGGCGTGTCCTGACCGAATCTGAGCAACGCTATGTCCGAGGGAGGCCGGAGACGATGGCCGGTCGCTGGGCAGCCAAGGAGGCAGTGTCCAAGGTCCTCGGTCTCGGTGTCCGGGGCATCGGCTGGCGGGACATCGAGATCGAGCGGATGCCGACCGGCCAGCCGGCCGTGCGCCTCCATGGCCGGGCCGCGCAGCGCGCCGAACAGCTCGGCATGGAGCGGATCGCGGTGTCGATCACCCACGAATCGGACTACGCGGTCGCGATCGCCTTCGGGGTCCGGACGGCCGGCGGCCGGTACGTCTTCCCGCTCGACATCGAGGAGCGCCTCGACGAACGGGAGCGCCGCATCCTTGACCGGATCGAGCGACTCCGGTCGGTCGCGGTAGCCGGCGGCGCCGACGCGCTCGCTTCGGATGCGCCGTCGCCGGTCCCGGAGGAGGTGCCGGGTGCCTGAACGGGGTCCGGTCGGCTTCGGGCGACGGGACGCGGTCGGTCCCGGACCGGTGACCGCCGCGGCGGCGCCGTTCCCGTCCGGTGCGACGAAGCTCGATGACGACATCGCGGCCAGCCTTGTCCCGGAGCGCAAGGCGCGCGGCCACAAGGGCTCGTTCGGCAAGCTGCTGGTCATCGCCGGCTCGCTCGACTATGCCGGGGCGGCCTTGCTGGTGTGCCGGGCGGCGGGCCGGACGGGGGTCGGGCTCGTGACGCTGGCTGTCCCGGAATCGCTGCAGCCGCTGTTCGCCGCGAAGGTCGTCGAGGCGACGACGATGGCGCTGCCCGAGGACGATGTCGAAGAGGTCGATCCGGAACCCGCCCTCGCTCGGATCCTCGACCACGAGCATGACGCGCTCGTCGTCGGCCCGGGCCTTCGGCCCGGGCTCGCCACGACGGACCTGGTCCGCTCGCTGCTCCGCGTCTCGGGCGAGACGGATTCGGCGCCGATCGTCCTCGATGCCGAGGCCCTCCGATCGATGGCGACCATCGACGGCTGGTGGGAAGGCGACCGTCGGCCGGCCGTCCTGACCCCGCACGCCGGCGAGTTCGCCCGGCTGCGGGCGGGTAGCCACGAGGGACCGGCGGACGACGGCGACGTCAACGATGACGACGAGGCACGCCTGCGCGCCGCGCTCGACGCTGCCGCCGCCTGGCGGTCCGTGGTCGTCCTGAAGGGCGCCCGGACGATCATCGCCGCGCCAGACGGCGCAGCCGCCATCGCACCGTTCGAGAACCCGGCGCTGGCGACCGGCGGGACAGGCGACGTCCTGTCGGGCGCGATCGGATCACTCCTGGCGCAGGGACTCGAGCCGTTCGCGGCGGCGCGCCTGGGCGTCTACCTTCACGGCCTGGCCGGCGACGCCGGTCGCGAGCGGTTCGGGGATTCCGGACTCCTCGCCTCGGACCTGCCCGACGCGATCGCCGTCGCCCGCAAGCGGCTGGCCACGGTGGCCGAACGCAAGACCGCGAGCAAGCGCCTCGGATTCGGGGCGGTCGTGCCCGGCGACGTCCGCTGACGACCCTCGACCAGCGATGACCGAGGTTGCGCGCGCGACGGCCGATCGAGCGCCGCCTGTCCGACGCCGGGCTGCCGCCGTTGCCGCGCACAGCCTGGCTCGAGATCGACCTCGAGGCCCTGGCCGAGAACCTGGCGGTCCTGCGCGATCGTGCCGGGCCGGACATCCCGGTCCGGCCCGTGGTCAAGGCCGACGCCTACGGCCACGGTTCCGTCCCGATCGCGATCGCACTCGAGGGCGGCGGGGCGGACGGGTTCTGCGTCGCCGCGATCGACGAGGCGCTCGAATTGCGCGGCGCGGGCGTGCGCGGACCGATCATCGTCCTGTACCCGGTCCCGGGCGCCTGGGTCGCCGAAGCCGCCCGACTGGGGATCATGGTCGCCGGCGGGGACCGGGCCGGGCTCGCTGAGACGGTGCGGGCCGCCGCATCGCTGGCCCCGGACCGGATGCTCGGCATCCACCTCGAGGTGGAGACGGGCCTCGGACGCGGCGGTCTGGCCGGTCCGGACCTGGTCGCGGCGGCCTCGCTCATCGCCTCATCGCCGGGTGTCGTCCTGGCCGGACTGTGGACCCATTTCCAGGCGGTGGAGGACACGGCCGGGACGGCGGCCCAGCTCGCGCGCTTCGACGCCGCCGCCGCCAGCATCGCCGCAGCGGGGGTCGACCTGCCCGCCCGTCACGTCGCCGCGAGCGCCGCGCTGATGACCGATGGGGTCGTCGCCTACGACGGCGTCCGCCCCGGGCTCGCCGTCTACGGACTCGTCCCCGACGAGCTCGACGCCTGGTCGGTCGTGAGCGTCGCCCGGCGCCTCCGACCTGTGCTGTCCTTGATCGCCCGGCCCGTCCGGGTCGCCGACCTGCCGCCCGGGGCTGGGATCAGCTATGGCCCGACCTTCCGGACGTCCCGCCAGAGCCGCATCGCCACCCTGCCCCTGGGCTACGGCGATGGCTGGTCGCGCAGCCTGTCGAACCGGGCGAGCGCGCTGGTCCGCGGCCGTCGCGTGCCGTTGGTCGGCAACGTCGCGATGGACGCCGTCATGGCCGACGTCACCGATGTCCCAGGCTCGCCGGTCGACCTGAGCGACGAATTCGTGCTCATCGGACGCTCCGGCGAGGACTCGATCACCGTCGAGGAGCTGGCGCGGCTGCGCACCACCAACTCGTGGGAGGTCGTCACGGACATGTCCCGGAGGCTGCCTCGGGTGTACCATGCCGCGGCGGGGCCGGTCGGTCTGCGGACGCTCACCGAACGGAAAGGGTAGGTCTTGGCGCGCATCGAATTGTGGAACGGCGACATCTGCGACCTGGAGGTGGACGCGATCGTGAACGCCGCCAACCTGTCGCTGTGGATGTCGACTGGGGTCGGCGGTGCGCTCAAGCGCGCCGGCGGCGACGCCATCGAGTTCGCAGCCGTCCGCCAGGCGCCCGTGCCGCTCGGTGGCGCGATCGTGACGCCGGCCGGAAATCTTGCCGCCAAGGCTGTCATCCACGCCGTATCGCTCGATCGTGACCGGCGCACCAGCGGCCCGGTCATCGACGCCGCGGTCCGCAGTGCCATGGCCCGGGCCCGTGAGATCGGCGCCACCAGCGTCGCGTTCCCGGCGCTCGGGACAGGGGTCGGGGGGTTCCCGCTCGACGAAGCCGCCCAGATCACCGTGGATGCCGTCCGGGACGAGCTTGCGTCCAGCCCGTCCATCGCACATGTCATCTTCGCGCTCCGTGGGGGAGCCGCCTACGAAGCCTTCAGCCGGGCTCTCCAGTCCACGTCGGCGACGATCCCCGAGACGGCTTCGTGAGCCCGTACGAGGCGACCGAGGAGCAGCGCGATGAGCTCGTCGAGCAGGTGGCACGTGAGATCCAGCTCCGCGGGCTGACCGGTCCTGCCGTCCACTTCCTCGAGGCCAGCCGGCCGTACCGAGCGCTCGGTGCCAACGCGATGCTCTTCTTCGATCCGGTGCTGCGCGGCGTGTTCGGTGGCGACCTGGCGTCGGCCAACGAGATCCTCGCGGACGACACCGGCATCGAACTCCTCATCGCCCGACTCGAGGAGTCGGACGACGAGATCGTCTGGGACGCCTGACCGGTCGGCTCGCCGTCGATCGCGTACCGAACCCGTCGCGCGCCGCGCCGGGTAGCATGGACGGGTGACGAGCGAACCCCGCGCCTTCCTTGCCCTTGACACGGGCGCCGCCACGGTCTGCGCCGCGCTGATCGGGCGCGTCGCCGGACGCTGGCGGCTCGTCGGGTCGGTCGCGATGCCGGCCGGCGCCGACGTCGAGGCCATCATCTCGGTCCTCGGTGACCGTGCTGTCGCGGCCGATGCGTCCCTGGCGAAGGCCCTCGACTTGCGGCGCGGCGGTGCCATCGACCTGCCACGTCTCGAGGTGTCGAGTCACCCGCCGCGGAAACTGGCCGTCCTGGCCGTTTCGGGGCGTGGCCTCGCGCCGCTCGTCGCGACGGCGTCACGCAGCGGCTGGCTGACCGTCGGCGCGAGCATCGACCAGATGGATCCGCTGTCGATGTCGACGCTCCTGCTCGAGGCAGGCGTGCATGGGGTGCTGGTCGGCGCAGGTGACCCACCGGCCGCCGACGAACGACGCCACCTCGGCGAGCTCGCGGCCCTTGTCGCGGCAGTCGCCGAGCGACGGCCGGAACTCGTGGTCGTGCTCGCCGGCGGCATGAGCGACCACCTGCCGGCCTTCGGGGATGTCGGTCGGCGACCGGGCGAGGTCGTGCTGGGACCCGCGGCGCGACGCGGCGCGCCCGGCGGACCGCTGGCCGACCTGCTCCTCGAGCTGGCATTGCCGCCTGACGATGCCCATCGGTCGCTGGGCTGGGGTGCAGCGGCTCTGGCCGACGTGCTCGACCGCCGCGTGGACGTGGTCGAGATCGGCTATGACGCCGGCACCCGGGCGGCCGCATCGCCGAGCGTCGCCGGAGCCCCGGCCGTCGCCGAGCTTGCGGTCGTGCCCACGGCAGCGCTCGCTCCTGCCGATCCCGACGACGCGGTCGTCGATCGGGTCGGACTGTGGTCGACCTGGGGCGCCGACCGACACCGCCTGCGCGATCGCCTCCGCGAGCTGCGCATCGCACCGTGGGCCGACGCGACCGGCGAGGGCGCGACGCTCCGCCTCGCGGCCGCCCGCGCGGCCCTCGCCCGCCTGGCCGAGTGGACGCCCGACTGGGATGACCGCGCGCCCGCCGACCTGACCGTGGCCACGGGCGGCGCCTGGGCCGTTGCCGCCGCGCCGACCATCGCCCTGGCACTGGTCGATGTGCTGCGACGGCCGGGTGCCGGCCAGTTCGCGCTCGACCACGCCCGGATCCTGGCGCCGCTCGGGTCGATCCCCGATGCGGACGAACGGCGGGCCATGGTCGGCGACCTGGTCGACGACCTGCTCGCGCCACTCGGGACGGTCGTGACGCCGGCGGGGATGCGGACCGGACGGAGCGCGGGCTCGGTCGTGGTCCACGGTGCGACCGGCGAGCTGCGCCTCGACCTGACGCCGGGCGGGCTCGCCCTCGTGGACCTTCCGCCTGGCTCGTCGGCAGTGGCCGAGTTCAGCTTCCGCGACACCGTCAAGCTCGGCGCGCGTGGTCGTCATTTCGCGATCGAGGTGACCGGCGGCCTGGGCGGCCTCGTGGTCGACATGCGGGACGTCCCTCTGAAGCTCCCGGACCGTGCGGACCTGCGCGGCGAGATGCTCGAATCCTGGCAGGCGATGCTGCTCAACGGGTCGGACGTATGAGCACCGCCGACGTCCGCCTCGTCCCTGCGCGGCGACTGATCCACGCGCCCGTGGACGCGCTCTTCGCCTTGTCACCTGGTGATCACGCCCTGGTCGCAGCCGGCGATTCGGTCGTGGTGGGGGCGCCGATCGCGGAGCGCATCCGGGACCCGCGACTCGACGAAGTCGAGATGCCGGAGGGCGCCGCCGTGCCCCGACCCGGAGCACGCTGGGCCGGCAACGCGCGCCGCGGCGCCGACGGCGGTCCGACCGGCGAGTACGTCTTCGAGTGGAGCGACCGCTGGCAAGTCGCGACCGGTGACATCACCGACGCGGTCGAGTCGCCGTTCGCTGGCATCGTCCGCGACGTGCGACCCGGGACCGGCATCACGATCCGGGCGGCGGGTCGCGGCATCCGGGGGATCGTCGCGCTCGGCGGCCCGACGCGGGGTCGCCTCCAACTCGGTGCCGACGGCGAACTGCGCTCCGGGGGGCTGGATGTCGGGTCGGCCGGTACGATCCTGGTGGTCGGCTCGCGGGTCGATGCCGAAACCCTGACGCGGGCGCGGGCGATGGGCGTCTGCGGGGTCGTCGTGGCGGGTCTCGCCAGCAAGGAACGCCGCGACTTCATAGGGTCCGAAGCGCGCCAGCGGGCAGCCCTGCACCGGCTTCCGCCGTTCGCGGTGCTCGTCCTCGATGGGGCCACCCGGCGGCCGCTCGCCGGCGCGGTCCAGGCCGTGCTCGGGGCCCTCGCCGGCTACGAAGTTGCGATCGTGACCGACCCGCCGATGCTCGTGTTCGATCGCCCGAACCTCGTCATCCCGCCACCCCCCGTCGATCTCGTCCGCATCCGGGCGGGCGCGATGTCCGGGCGCGAGGGTCAGTTCATCACCGCGATCGGTCCGCGACGCTTCCCGGGGGGTGCTCATCTCGAGGCCGGCATCGTCCGCCTGCCCGATGGCACGGACGCGGCGATCCCGCTCGGCGACTTAGAACGATTCGTCTGACGCGGTCCGTCATGCCCGCTGCCACCCACCTCGAGCGTCACCTCGTCAGCCGCGATCCCGGGAGCACCACGGCCCTCGGCCTCGACCTGGGTCGGGTAGCCCGCGCGGGGGACGTCATCTGCCTGTGGGGCGACCTCGGAGCCGGCAAGACCCACCTGGCCAAGGCGATCGGCCTCGGTCTCGGGGTGACCGACACCGTCACCTCGCCGAGCTTCATCCTGATGGCTGAATACGCAGGTCGACTGCCGCTCTTCCACATCGACCTGTACCGACTTGCGGACGCCAGCGATGCCCTCGCCGGAGGGCTCATCGACGACCGCCAGGCGGCGGGCCTCACCCTCGTCGAGTGGCCGGAGCGTCTCGGCCCCGCCCTGCCCGCCCGACGTCTCGACATCATCATCGACGGGGCAGGGGACGAGCCGCGGTCGATCACTGTCGAGGCGGTCGGCGACGGCTTCTCGCGGTATCTCGAGGCGGTCGGATGAGCGAGGACGTCCTGCTCGCCATCGACAGCGCGACGACGCGGGTCGTGGTGGCGCTCGGTGCGCTCGATGGGACCCTTGTCGATGCGACCGACTGGCCGGCCGGCTACCGGCACGGCGAGACGCTCCTGCCCGCCATCGACGGGCTGCTCGGCCGGGCCGGGATCGACCGGACTCGGCTGGCGGCGGTGGTCGTCGGGACCGGGCCCGGGGCGTTCACGGGACTCCGGGTGGGGATCGCCACCGCAAAGGGCCTGGCGCACGGTCTCGGCTGTCCGATCGTCGGCGTCTCGACCGCGGAGGCGTTGCTGGCCGGGGCCACACCTCGTTCCGTGCTGCTGCTGCCGGCCGGCCCGACGGATCGTCTGCTGGTCCGTCACGGCGAACCTGCCCGCCTCGTCCCCGCCGGCACGGAGCCGGACCTCGAAGGCACTGAGAGCCTCGTCGCGGTGGATCTCGCCGATCGGGCGCCCGCCGACGCCGTGGAACGGGGCGAGTCCGCCCGGGCCGGCCTGGCCGCCGCCCTCGTGGCGATCGGCGCGGCCCGGCTGCGCGCCGGCACGGTGGACGATCTCGCCGGGCTCGTCCCCGAGTACGTCACCTTGCCGCGCGGGGTGCGAAGCGAGAGCGGGGAGGTCGCGTGGTCGCACGACCGTCCGTGATCCTGCGCATCGAACCGATGCGGATGGAGGACCTGCCCGCAGTCCACGCCATCGAGGCTGCCAGCTTCGAGGCGCCGTGGCCGCCCGAGGCGTACCAGCACGACCTCGAGACGAACCGGCTGGCCCAGTACCTGGTCGCGAGGATCGGTGATGAGATCGCCGCCTATGGCGGGATGTGGCTGATGGTCGACGAGGGCCACATCATCACGTTCGCCGTCCATCCGATGTGGCGCCGCCAGAACATCGGCGGGCGGCTGCTGCTGGCATTCCTCGATCTCGCCCGGGACCGCGGCGCCCACGAGGCGACGCTCGAGGTCCGGCTGTCGAACCTGCCGGCTCGGAAGCTGTACGAACGGTTCGGGTTCAGGCCCGTCGGCCTCCGGCCGCGTTACTACAGCGACAACGGCGAGGACGCGCTGATCATGACCACCGACCCGCTGGCGGACCCCGCGATGCGCGAGCGGATCGCCCGTCTGCGGGCCGAGATCGATGCCGCGCCAGCGCCGGTCCGGCCCGATCGCCCGCCCGACGATCGCGCGGGCGGCCGGGCGTGAGCGGGGGCCTCGTCCTGGCCATCGAATCGTCGTGCGACGAGACGGGCATCGCGCTCATCGAGGCCGGGCGGGTCATCCGCTCCAACGTCGTCGCCTCCCAGGTCGCGCTGCACGCCCCGACCGGCGGCATCGTGCCCGAGGTCGCAGCGCGGGCGCACCTGCGCTGGATCGCCCCGGTCCTCGACGCGGCGTGGGCCGACGCCGGGGCGACCTGGGACGACGTCGACGCGGTCGCGGTGACATACGGTCCTGGGCTTGCCGGATCGCTCCTCGTGGGCATCAACTTCGCCAAGGCCCTCGCCTGGGTCCACGATCGGCCGTTGATCGGCGTCAACCACCTCGAGGGGCATATCTACGCGGCGTGGCTGCACGACACGGCCGCTGACGACTGCCCAGATCCGGTCTTCCCTCTCGTCGCGCTCGTCGTGTCGGGCGGTCACACGTTCCTCGCCGAGATGCGCGGGGACCTCACCTACCGTCTGCTCGGGACGACGCTCGACGATGCGGCCGGCGAGGCGTTCGACAAGGTGGGACGGCTGCTCGGCCTCGGCTATCCGGGCGGACCGGCCATCGGTCGGGCCGCCGAGACCGCGACCGCGCATGACCGCGTCTTCCCACGGGCGTGGCTGGGTGATTCGTACGACCTGAGCTTCTCGGGGCTGAAGACCGCCGCCCGCCGGATCATCGTCGAGGCACGGGCTGATGCCGGTCTGGCGGACACGCCTGAGGCACCGCTTCCCGACGACGTGGTCGCCGAGCTCGCCTGGGGCTTCCAGGATTCCGTCGTGGACGTGCTCGCGACCAAGACGATCCGGGCCGCCCAGGCGACCGGGGCACGATCGATCGTCATGGGCGGTGGCGTCGCCGCGAACAGCGCATTACGTGCCCGGCTGGCGGGCGAGGCGGAGGAGATCGGGCTTCCGCTGGTCGTGCCGCGGCCCGCCTTGTGCACCGACAACGGCGCGATGATCGGGGCCGCCGGAGCGCGCCGGTTCGCAGCCGGTGAGCACGCCGGACTCGATCTTGACGCCCGCCCGTCGTTGCCGCTCGCGGCCCGATGACCGGCGCCTCGGGAGGGCCGGGGACCGCGCGGGTCGACCCCGACACCGTCCGGGCCACGCTCCGGGCCGCCGGCCTCCGCGCCCGGCACAGCCTGTCGCAGAACTTCCTGGCGGACCCGGACGTGCTCGACGCCATCCTCGCCGAGGCGGATCCGGGGCCGGGCAGCCGGGTCCTCGAGATCGGCCCCGGCCTCGGATTGCTGACCGGCGCGCTCCTCGCGTCGGGCGCGGAGGTCACCGCGGTCGAACTGGATCGTGGCCTGGCGGCTTTCCTGCGCGATCAATTCGAGGGCATCGAAACGCTTCGGCTGGTCGAGGGCGACGCGCTCGACCAGGACCTCCTCCATCTCGTGCCCCCACCGTACGACGTGGTCGCCAACCTGCCCTACCACATCACGAGCCCGATCCTGCACGCGCTGCTCGGGTCGCCGCCACGGCCGTCCCGGCTGGTGCTCATGGTCCAGCGCGAGGTCGCCGAGCGGATCGCCGCGCCGCCCGGGAAGATGAGCTACCTCTCGGTCTTCGTGCAGTACCACGCTCGGGTCCGGATCGCCGTCCGGGTCCCGGCGGCCGCCTTCGAGCCCGAGCCGGCGGTCGAATCGGCGGTCATCGTCGTCGAGCCGTACGACGCGGAGGACCGTCTCGACCAGGCCACCGAAGAGGAGCTGTGGCGTCTGGTGATGGCTGGCTTTCGCGAGCGCCGCAAGATGATCCACAACGTCCTGTCGCGCCAGCTCCCGGTCGATGCCGGTCGGGTCGGGGCGGCGCTCGTCGCCGCGGACATCGATCCCGACCGGCGCCCGCAGACGCTCGCGGTGGGGGAGTGGCTCGCGCTCCGCGAGGCCCTCGGTCCCATCGGACCGGACGGACGCGGGCGTCGCGGGTCCGGGCCGCGAGGCCCGGCATGACGGTCACCGACCCCCTTCGCCGGCTCGCCCCGGTCGTCCGGCTCGCCCCGGCCAAGCTCAACCTGACCCTGGCCGTCATCGGGCGACGCGACGACGGCTATCACTCGCTCCATTCGGTGTTCGTGCCTCTCGCGCTCGCCGACCGCCTCAGCCTGGCACCGGTCGGTGGCCACCAGGACACACTCCACGTCACCGGCCTCGACGCCGGTCCGCCGGCCGACAACCTCGTCTTCCGGGCCCTCGCGGCCGCGCGTGCCGCGGTCGGCGGGGGCTGGGCCGGTGGTCCCGGTCCCGCCCCGGCGCTCGCGGCGCGCCTCGAGAAACGGATCCCGGTCGCGGCCGGGCTCGCGGGCGGGTCATCGGACGCCGCCGCCGCGCTCGACGGTGCACTCGAGGCGTGGGGCGCCGACCTCGATGACGACGCACGTCGTCGCGCCGCCGCGCGGATCGGCTCCGATGTGCCGTTCTTCCTCGTCGGCGGCCCGGCTCTCGTCGAAGGTCGCGGCGAGACCGTCTCGCCGCTCCACGGGCTCCACGGGGCGCCCGGCGTCGTGCTCATCACCCCGGTCATCGCCGTGTCGACGCCGGACGTCTTCGCCGCGTTCGACGCGATCCGCCATCAGGGCGACGGAGCCGTTCGGATGTCGTCGATCCACCTTGCCGAGGAGATGCGGGCCGGCCTGAGTGCCGCGGATCTGGTCGCGCGGGCAGGCGCGCTGGCATCGGCCAACGACCTCCTGCCGGCGACCGTGCTCGTGGTACCGACCCTCGTGCCGTTCAAGCGGGCGGTGACGCGGCTGCTCGGGCGGCCGATCGGCCTGTCGGGCTCCGGTCCGACGCTGTGGGCGCTCTATCCTTCCGAGGACGAGGCCTCGGCAGCCGCCGAGGTCATCCGGAGCGCGCTCCGCGACGGTAGCCTGGCGGCACCGGGGCCCACCGAGCCATTCGTCACCGCCACGGCGATCGTCGGCCATACGAAAGAGGAGAACCCGTCATGACTCGTCATGCCGTCTCGACCACCGGGGCGCCCGCCGCGATCGGCCCGTACAGCCAGGGCATCGTCAGCGACAGCCTCCTGTTCTGCTCGGGTCAGGCCGCCCTCGTGCCCGGGCTCAGGTGTCCTCGTCGAAGGCGGCATCGAGCCCGAGACCGAGCGCGTGATGGCCAACCTGACGGCCGTCCTCGATGCAGCGGGCTGCACCTGGGACGACGTCGTCAAGACCACGATCTTCCTCGTGGACATGGGCGACTTCGCGACCGTCAACGCGATCTACGGGAGATTCGTGGGCGATCCGCCGCCGGCGCGGTCCACGGTCGGCGTGGCGGCGCTGCCCAAGGGCGCGCTGGTCGAGATCGAGGTCGTTGCTGCGCATGTCGGACGCTCGTCGGGAATCTCGTAGATCAGTCGCTCCGAGGGTCCGAAGTCACGCAGCAGCCGAGCGCACGTCGAGCTGACGAGGGCCGGCAGATCGGCCGGCGTCAGCTGGGTGTAGCCATCGAAGTTGCCGATGCCGATCGTCGTGCCGTCGGCTGAGAAGGCGACCCCGGCGATGGCGCTGTACTGGTGGCTCGCGAAGCGCCGGATCTCGGCGCCGGTCGCGACGTCCCACAGGCGCGCCGTCCGATCCTGACTTAGCCGCGACCAACTCACGCGTGCTTCCCGATACGAGGATCTGGCCGCCGTGCGCGGCCGCGCCGATCCGGGCCGCCCGGTGGACGTCCATCCCCACGTAGCCCGTGCGCTGGACCATCGGCTCGCCGGTGTGGAGTGCCATTCGCACGCGAAGCGGGACGCCCTGCGGCCAGTCGTGCGCCGCGATCGCCCGTTGCGCCTCGATGGTGCAGCCGAGCGCGTCGACCGCGCGCGGGAACGCGACGAAGAAGGAGTCGCCTTGGGTATCGACCTCGAACCCGTTCCACTCCTCGAACGCGGCGCGCAGCACCTGACGCTGCTCGGAGAGCAGATCCGCGTATTCCTGCCGGAGGCGTTCCAGCAGCCGCGTCGAGCCCTCGATGTCGGTGAACAGGAATGTGACCGTGCCGGTAGGGATCCCTAGGGCGCCATCGGCAATGCTCACGGGATCGGCGAGGCTCAAGGCCCCTCCAGCTCGGTGTCGAAGATGTACACCCCGCACGGTCGCTTGTCCAGCATCTGCGACCTCGACCTCGTGTCAATCGGCGGACACGCGACGATCGACCGGCAGCCTCTGTTGACACCCCGAGCGAGCCGCCCCTACGATGCCCGGACCCTTGATGAAACCTGAAGACCTCGCGCACGACCCCCGACGGGTCCGGTGCGCCCGACGCCCACGACCGACAGTCGGTCGGCGCCGCACCCCGTGAACCCCCCAAGTCCCACATCGTCGACGGGCACGGTCGCCGTCGTGCTGGCGGCCGGGCTCGGCACGCGGATGCGCTCCGCGACGCCCAAGGTGCTCCACGAGCTCTGCGGCCGGCCGATGCTCGCCTTCGTGCTCGACGCGTGGGAGAGCACGGCCGACGGCGCCGCGGGCGGCCGGCCGGTCATCGTCTACTCACCCGCGGTCGAAGCCATCGTCGGCGCGTTCACCGGGCGCGGGTCGTTCGCCCTCCAGGCGGAACCTCGCGGGACCGGGGATGCCGCACGAGCGGCCCTGGACGTGGTCCCGACCGACGCGGCCGAGGTCCTCATTCTCTCGGGTGACGTGCCCCTCGTGACCGGTGCCGACCTGGACGCGGTCCTCGAGGCGCGCCGTCAGGACGATGCGGCGATCGCCCTGGCCAGCGTTTTCGCCGCCGAGCCGGCGCAGCTGGGCCGGATCGTCCGGGGCGAGTTCGGGACGGTCGAGAGGATCGTCGAAGCGAAGGATGCGACACCGGAGGACCTGGCCAACAACGAGGTCAATGCCGGCATCTACGCCTTCGATGCCGACTGGCTGCGGCGTCGGATCGCTGCGCTGACGCCGTCGTCCGGCGACCGGCGAGCTGTACCTGACCGATCTCGTCGCGCTCGCCCGCGAGGACGGCCGCCTCGTGAGCGCGGTCGCATTCGAGGACGACGGCCGGTTCGACGGCATCAACGACCGGTCCCAGCTGGCTGCCGCCGAGTGGAGCCTGCGGGTCCGGCTCAACGAGGCGCACATGCGCAACGGCGTCACGATGCGCGACCCGTCGACGGCCTATGTCGACTGGTCCGTGGACCTGGGCGCGGACGTGACCCTCGAGCCGAACGTCATCCTGCGTGGCGCCACGAGCGTCGGCGCAGGCAGTGTCATCGGCGCCGGCAGCCAGCTCATCGACGCGACGATCGGGGCGGGCGCCCGCGTCTGGGCGAGCATCGTCGAGTCGTCGACGATCGAGGACGAAGCCGTGGTCGGGCCGTTCAGCCATATCCGGCCGGGCAGTGTCGTCGGCCGCGGAGCCCAGGTCGGCAACTTCGCCGAGCTCAAGAGCACGCGCCTCGGCGCCCGATCCAAGCAGCATCACATGAGCTATCTCGGCGATGCCGAGGTCGGCGAGGGCGTCAACATCGGCGCAGGCGCCATCACGGCGAACTACGACGGGACGCACAAGCACCCGACGACCATCGGCGATGGCGCGTTCATCGGCGTCGACACGATGATCGTTGCGCCGCGCGTCATCGGCGAGGGCGCCCGAACCGGCGCCGGGGCGGTGGTCACCCGCGACGTGCCGGCCGGCAAGCTCGCGGTCGGGATCCCGGCACGCATCCGCGAGCCCCGGGTGAAACCGCCCGCCGACGAGGGGACGACGAGCTAGATGGACACGGTCCTCCAGATCGCCGTGATCATCATCCTGACCCTGCTCGAGGGAGTCTTCGTCGCGGCCGAGATCGCGCTCGTCACGATGCGCCGCTCGCGCATCGACCAGCTGGTCGACGAGGGCAATCGCAGCGCCCGCAGGGTCAAGCAGCTCGTCGCGCAGCCTGGCCGCTTCCTCGCGGTCACCCAGATCGGGCTGACCTTCCTCGGCTTCCTGGCCTCGGCCTACGCGGCCGTCAACCTGACGACGAGCCTCGAGACGCTGCTGTCGGGGTCGGGCCTGCCGATCCTCGCCTCGTCGGCGGGGGCGCTCGCGCTGATCATCGTGACCCTGATCCTGAGCCTGTTCACGATCGTCTTCGGCGAGCTCGTCCCGAAGAGTCTTGCGCTGGCCCACACCGACGCGTTCGCGCTGCGGCTGAGCGGCTTCATCGTCGTCATGCTGCGCATCCTCGGGCCGCTCGTCCACGTCCTCACGGCGATCACCAACAGCATCGCCCGCATGCTCGGCGCGGGCGAGCAGTCACAGGACGTGATGAGCACGGAGGAGCTCAAGATCCTCGTCGAGCGTGGCGGCCAGCAGGGCATCCTCGAGGCCGAGGAGGAGCAGATGATCCACGCGGTCATCGAGCTCGGCGACCAGCGCGTCCACGAGGTCATGGTCCCGCGCATCGCGATGGTGACGCTGGCCGCGACCGCCTCGATGGAGCAGGCGATCGACGTCGTCATCGAGGAGGGCCACAGCCGGATCCCCGTCTACGAGGAGACGATCGACGAGATCGTCGGGATCCTGTACGCCAAGGACCTGCTGCCGTTCCTCAAGGCATCGGTGGAGCAACGACCCAGCCTCCGCTCGATCCTGCGGACGCCCGTCTTCGTCCCCGAGTCGATGAGCGTCGACGACCTGCTCCACGAGTTCCAGCGGCGCAAGGTCCACATCGCGATCGTGCTCGACGAGTACGGCGGAACGGCCGGCCTGGCGACGATCGAGGACCTGCTCGAGGAGATCGTCGGCGAGATCCAGGACGAATATGACGAGGAGGAACCGCTCATCGTGCGCATCTCCGACGATGAGGCGCGCATCGACGGCCGGGCCGACGTGGACGACCTCGCCGAGCTGTTCAACACGAACCTCGGGCTCGAGGACGCCGATGAGTACGACACGGTCGGCGGGCTCATCTATCACCGCCTCGGGACGGTGCCCAAGCCGGGCGACCAGGTGGAGATCGACGGACTCACCCTGACGGTCGAGACGACCGACGGCCGGCGCGTGGGCAAGGTCCTCGTCGTCCGCGAGCGCGACCATCGCGACCCGGAGGACGACGACGGCGATCGCTAGGCGCTGATCACCGAGACGATGATCTGCTCGAGGCGGGCACGCGCTTCGGGTCGCACGACCCCGGCGGCATCGAGTTCCGCCAGCGCCTCGTCGCGGTAGCGACGGGCCTCGTCGCGGGCGTACTCACGGGCGCCGGTCCGCTCGAGGATGGCGATGACGTCGGCGACCTCGGCCGGGCTGAGGTCGTGGTTCGCATACAGCTCGCCGAGACGCTCGCGATCCTCCGGACCGGCGTTCTCGTGAGCGTAGATGACCGGCAGCGTCTTCTTGCGATGCACGACATCTGACGGTTCCTTGCCGGTCGTCTGTTCCGTGCCCCAGATGCCCAGCATGTCGTCGTTGAGCTGGAAAGCGAGACCCGAGTGCCCAGCCGAACCCGCGATAGCGGGCGATGACGTCCTCGTCCTCCGTGGCCAGGAGGGCGCCTGCCTCGATCGAGGCGGCGATCAGCGACGCGGTCTTGCGCCCGATCATGTCGAAATAGAGCTCGACGCTGATGAGCTCGTCCGACGCGCTCATCGCGATGTCGATGTACTGGCCCTCGCACAGGGCGAGGCAGGTCTCGTCGAACAGGCGCATCAGGCGCAGGACGGTCCGGTCCGGGAAGCCGAGGTCGGTCAGCCGATGGAGGGCGATCCTCGACAAGCTGAAGAGCGTGTCGCCTGTGTTGATCGCCTGCGGGATCCCGTGGACCGTCCAGAGCGTCGGTCGGTGGCGACGTTCGACATCGCCGTCCTCGATATCGTCGTGGACGAGGCTGAAGTTATGCCCGAGTTCGACCGCTGCGGCGCCCGGCAGTGCGCGCTGGTGTTCGCCGGTGATGCTGGCGTACGCGAGCAGGCCGAGCAGCGGTCGCATCCGCTTGCCACCCGAGGCGCCCGTGCCATCGAGCGCGAGGTGATAGCGGACCATCTCGTACAGGCCATGCGTGGATGGATCGCGGTCGCGGACGAGGCGGACGATCTCGCCCTCGGTGTCGGCGATGAGGGCGGCGAGGTCGATGTCCGGGGTCGCGGTGGTCATTCCGTGGCGGAGTGTACACGAAACGTGTCCCGCACAGGTAGCCTGATTGGGCGGGAACGACGCCGGCGCGAGGGACGCAACCGCACCGGCGTCTATCGCTCCATTCGTCCGCGCGCGGCGATCGGATCACTTCTGTCCGGGTCGCCAGGGCGGCGCAGGGCAAGGCGGAGCCGAGCACGTGAGCGAGCGCACCCCAAGGTGCGTGAGCGATCGCGCGGAGGGGACAACGCGGCGATGCACCGTCCTGGCGACCCGGTGGTACCGTCGCCTCGATGCCCATCCCGCGCCGCTACACCACCGACGCCATCGTCCTCTCGCGGTTCGACCTCGGCGAGGCCGACCGCGTCCTGACCCTGATCACCCCGACCGGTGGCAAGTTGAAGGCCATCGCAAAGGGCGTCCGCCGCCCGACCTCGCGGCTCGGGGGCAGTCTCGAGCCTTTCGCCGAGCTCAACCTCGGGCTGGCACGCGGCCGCACGTTCGATGTGGTGACCGAGGTCCGGGTCGGCCACGCGTGGCTGCATCTTCGCGATTCACTCGAATCCGCGGCCACTGCCTGGTATCTCGCGGAACTCGCGGATCGCTCGCTCGAGGAGCGCCACGCGGCAGAGCCGCTCTACGCGCTGCTCCGACGGGCCTATGAGCTGCTCGACGCCGAGATGGCGCCGGGACGAGTGGCGCGCTGGTACGAGATGCACCTGCTCGACGAGCTGGGCCAGCGACCCGAGGTCGACCGGTGCGTCGAATGCGACCGGGTCCTCGAGGCGGACGAGCGCTTCCGGTGGGTGCCGCCGCTCGGTGGCGTCCTGTGCCAGCGGTGTCCCGGGCCGGCCCACGACAGGACCGGTCTCAGCCTCGAGGCTCTCAAGCTGCTGAAGGCCTACCAGCGGTTGGACATCGAGGCGATCGCGGCCCTGCGCCTCGCGCCCGACACGGAACGCGAGACCGAGGCGGCCCTGCGCGAGTTCGTCCGGGTTGCGCTGGAGCGTGACGCCCGCTCGCTGGCGTTCCTCGACGAGGTCCGCACGCCTCGTCCGGTTCGGCCGGCGGCCTGGTGAGCGCGACGCGGCGGGCGGTCGCTGTCGGGCTCGGGGCGGCGGCGGCGACCGCGATGACGCTGGGTGCCAAGGCCGGCGGGCGGCGGATGGTCGGGCGGACGGAGGCCAGGTTGTGCCAGACCCGGGTCGGGCCACCGTATCGGCCGTCCGATCGCGCGGCGGCCCTCCACGAGACGATGTGGGTGGCCGACCTCCACGCCGACTCGCTGCTGTGGGGCCGCGATCTCCTGGCCCGCGGTGACCGCGGCCAGGTGGACATCCCGCGCCTGCAGGAGGGGAACGTGGCGCTCCAGGTGCTGGCCGCCACGACGAAGTCGCCTCGTCACCTCAACATCGAGCGCAACGACGACCGGAGCGACGACGTCATCCTGCTGGCGATCGCCCTCGGCTGGCCACCAGCGACGTGGCGGCGGCTCCTGCCACGGGCACTCCACCTCGCCTCGCGGGCCGATCGTCTGGCGGCGAGCTCCGGCGGCGCCTTCCGGGTCATCCGCACCCGCGCCGACCTGGCGACGTACGAAGCTGCCCGGCGCTCCGACCCGACGCTCACCGCCGGACTCCTCGCGATCGAGGGCGCCCACGCGCTGGACGGCGACCCGGCCAACGTCGAGGTCGTCGCCGATGCGGGCTTCCGGATGATGTCGCCGAGCCACTTCTTCGACAACGCCTTCGGCGGGTCGGCTCACGGGCTCGAGAAAGGCGGCCTGACGACGGCAGGCCACGAGATGGTCCTCCGGATGGAGACACGCGGCATGCTCGTCGACGTGGCGCACGCGTCCGCAGCGACCATCGACGACGTCCTGGCGATCGCGGCCCGGCCCGTCGTCGCGTCACACACCGGCGTCCGCGGCACGTGCGACAACGCCCGCAACCTGTCCGACGCCCACGTCCGGGGTATCGCCGAGAGCGGCGGCGTGCTCGGCATCGGCTTCTGGCCGACCGCCTGCGGTGGCGACGACGCAGCGTCTATCGCGCGCTCGATCCGCTACGCCGTCGATGTCGCCGGCGTTGAGCACGTCGGCCTCGGGTCCGACTTCGATGGCGCCGTCCCCGTCCCGTTCGACGCGACCGGGCTCGTCCAGCTGACCGATGCGCTGCTCGACGCCGGACTGGACGACCAGGCGGTCGGCAAGGTCATGGGCGGCAACGTTCGGCGACTGCTGGCCGAGAACCTGCCCGTCTACTGAGCGGGCCCCGGGCGCTGTCAGCGCGCTCTGCTAGCATCGGTTGCCCCAAGACGCTCACACCGGAGTCCCCGTGACCGACACCAGAACCCAGGATCCGAACGACGTGGCGCCCGCGGTCGCAGAGCTCGAGACCATCGTCTCGCTCTCGAAGCGGCGCGGCTTCATCTACCCGTCCAGCGAGATCTATGGCGGGATCAACGCGGTCTGGGATTACGGGCCCCTCGGCGTCGAGCTGAAGAACAACGTCAAGCGCGCGTGGTGGCGGGCGATGGTCCAGGAGCGAGACGATATCGTCGGGCTCGATGCCGGCATCCTCATGCACCCGCAGGTGTGGGTGACGTCCGGCCACGTCGGCTCATTCAGCGACCCACTGGTCGAATGCGCCACGGACCACAAGCGGTTCCGGCTCGATGAGCTGCCCGGCGCCGAGCACCTGACCGCGACCGACCTCCAGGATCCGACGATCGTCGAACGGCTCGGGCTGCGTTGCCCGGACGATGGCGGGCCGTTGTCCGCGCCGCGCCGGTTCAACCTCATGTTCAAGACGTTCATGGGCCCGGTCGAAGAGGACGCCTCGGTCATCTACCTGCGCCCCGAGACCGCCCAGGGTTCGTACGTCAACTTCAAGAACGTCCAGCAGTCGTCGCGCAAGAAGCTGCCGTTCGGGATCGCCCAGATCGGCAAGTCGTTCCGGAACGAGATCAGCCCCGGCAACTTCGTCTTCCGGATGCGCGAATTCGAGCAGATGGAGATGCAGTATTTCGTCCGGCCCGAGCAGGCGGCATCCGACGCGTTCGAGATGTGGCTGCCGAAACGGCGGGCCTGGTACGAGCGCTACGGCGTGACCCCCGAGCGTCTGAGGTTGCGTGAGCACGCCCCGGACGAACTGGCTCACTACGCCAAGAAGGCGGTCGACGTCGAATACCGCTTCCCGTTCGGCTGGAAGGAGCTCGAGGGCGTCCACAACCGGGGCGACTTCGACCTCTCGCGCCATTCCGAGGCATCCGGCGAGAAGCTCGAATACTTCGACCAGGCGACCGACGAGCACGTCGTGCCGTGGGTCGTCGAGACTGCGGCGGGGGCGGATCGGGCGGCGTTCACGTTCCTGATCGATGCCTACCGCGAGGAGGAGGTCCGCGGCGAGACCCGCGTCTCGCTCGCGCTCCATCCGGACCTCGCGCCGTACAAGGTCGCCGTCCTGCCACTGCTCAAGAAGCGGCCCGAGATCGTCGAGCTGTGCCACCGGATCAAGGACGATCTCAAGCGTCACACGATGGCGGTCTACGACGATACCGCGGCCATCGGCAAGCTCTATCGCCGGCAGGACGAGATCGGCACACCATGGTGCGTGACCGTCGACGTCGACTCGCTCGAGGATGGCGCGGTCACGGTCCGTGACCGCGACACCATGACGCAGGAGCGGATCCCGGTCGAAGGCGTCACCCGGCTCATCCTCGATCGGCTGGAGGCGGCGCGGGACGCCTAGGCGGTACGACCCGGCGGTGACCCGCGGCCCCGGTTCGTGCGGGCTCCATCCCGGGAGCCCGATGGAACCTTTTGACGACGGCCGGCGACTACCATCCGAGCGCGACGAAGACGCCGCGCCGGCACCGAGGGTGGGTCGTGGACCAGCGAGAACTCGTCGAGCGAGCGCAGCGGGGCGATCATGACGCCTTCGCCGTGCTGGCCGGCATGTTCGTCGCGCGGCTGGACGCGGCTGCCCGCCTGATCCTCCGGGACCACGAACTCGCGCGAGACGCGGTCCAGGAAGGGTTCATCCGAGCCTGGCGGAACCTCCCGACGCTCCGTGATCCCGATCGCTTCGAAGGCTGGTTGCGCAGCCTCGTCGCCCGTTCCTGCATCGATACCCTGCGGCGCCGCGGGCGTCGCCCGATCGAGGTCGAACTCCTGCCGATCGACGGACCGTCGGTCGCCGACATGTCGGCCGTCATCGCCGACCGCGACCTGCTCGAGGTGGGGCTGCGCAGCCTCCAGCCCGAGCAGCGGGCGGTCATCGTCCTGCATTACTACCTCGGCATGCCGCTGCCCGACGTGGCGGCGACACTCCGGATCCCCATCGGCACTGCGAAGTCCCGCCATCACCGATCGCTGCAGGCAATGCGCCGGGCGATCGACGCGGACGGAGATGCTTCGCCGGTCTCGGTCGTCGGAGGGCAGTTGGCATGACCGCCTTCGACCGCATCGAGCCCCGGCTGTCCGAGCTCCTCGACGACCTCGGCGCCCCGAGCACCCCTGACTACTTCGACGACATGCTCCGAGCGACCGCCCGGACCCGACAGCGGCCCGCCTGGAGCGCCCTTGAAAGGTGGCTTCCCATGGGCGTCATCGCCCGACCTCTTCCCATCCGGCCGGTGCCGTGGCGACTGTTCGCGATCGCCGCGGCCATCCTCCTCCTGGCGACCGCGGCCCTGGTCTACGTCGGTTCGACGAAGCGGGTCCCGCCCCCGTTCGGTCCCGCGCGCAACGGAGCGTTCGCCATCGGGACCGCCGACGGCGACATCGTGACGATCGATCTACAGACGGGAAAGACCAGCCTGCTCATCGCCGGAACGACACATGACGCTTACCCATACTTCCTGAACGACGGGCAGCGGATGCTGTTCGACCGGAAGACGACGGCGACGGACGACGTCGCCGCGCTCTACATCGCGGATGCCGACGGCTCCGATGGTCGTCAGTTGTTCGCGGCCGACCCATCGACCGCCTGGGTCAACCTGTCTCCGGACGGCGGCAGGGCCCTCGGGATCGACTCCACGACTGGCAAGGGTCGACTCGTGATCGCCGACATCGCCGCCGGGACGCGGACGGCCGTCGACCTCGGGCTGGATGTCATGTCCGCGTCGTGGCGCCCGCAACATGAACAGGTCGTCGTCACTGCGAAGGTCGGCGGCAACGTGACGTACTGGGTCGTGAACGCGGACGGCACCGGCCGGAGCCAGATCGATGCCGCGGCGAGCGCCATCAACGAACCCACGCTGTCGCCCGATGGGACGACGCTGGCCTACACGACGTGGGAGCCCGCGCGTGTCCATGTTACGAACATCGACACGGGGGGTGACCATCCCATCACGACCGGCGACGACGTGGGTGACGTCTGGCAGTCCCCGCAGTTCTCGCCGGACGGGACGCACATCCTGGTCAACCGCTTCGTGACCAACAGCGATCCTGTCGTCGGGCGGCTCGCCGTCATCGGCGCCGACGGGGTCGTGGCGCCGATGAACGTCGGACCGATGACCGAGAACCCATTGCCCGAGGCGCTGTTCTCGCCGGACGCGACGCAGATCCTCGCGTCCTACTCCACGTTGAAGAAGACGTTCCTGTTCGACGTCGACGACGGCGAGGCGCACGAACTGCCGTACATCGCGATGGTCGGGGAGAGCTGGCAGCGCCAGGCGCCCTGACCCGATCCACAAGCCGGCCGCGGCGGGATCCGCCGCGGCCGCACATGGCGATCAGCTCTCCGTGGTGGCCAGTTCGGGTTCCTGTTCGGCAGGTTCGGCGGCTGAGCCCGTCACCAGCCAGCGGTCGATGGCCGCGGCGGCGCGCTTGCCATCGCCCATCGCCAGGATGACGGTCGCGGCGCCGCGGACGATGTCGCCGCCGGCGAAGACCCCGTCCATGCTGGTCATGCCGTGCTCGTCGGTCTCGATGTAGCCGTAATCGGTGACCTTGAGGTCGGGCGCGGTCGAGGTCAGTAGCGGGTTCGACCGCGTCCCGATCGCCACGACGACCATCTCGCAGGGGATCTCGAACTCGGAGCCGGGGATCGGGGTCGGTCGCGCGCGGCCGGACGCATCCGGCTCGCCGAGCTCCATCCGGATGCAGCGGAGGGCGCGGACCCAGCCGTTCTCGTCGCCGAGGACCTCCACGGGCGCGACCTGGAGGTCGAACCGGATCCCCTCCTGCTCGGCGTGGTGGGCCTCCTCGGCGCGGGCGGGGAGCTCGTCGCGGCCGCGCCGGTAGACGATGACCGCCTCCTCGGCACCCAGCCGGCGGGCGGTTCGCACGGCAGTCCATCGCCACGTTGCCGCCACCGACGACGACCACGCGCTGGCCGTGCAGCACCGGTGTCTCCGAGTCCGGGTTCCAGGCGCCCATGAGGTTGACCCGGGTCAGGTACTCGTTGGCGGAGTAGACGCCCTTGAGGTTCTCGCCCGGGACGTCCATGAACACCGGCAGCCCGGCGCCGACGGCGAGGAAGACCGCGTCGAAGCGATCGCGCAGTTCCGGCAGCGTGTAGGTCTTGCCGATGATCGAGTTCGGGACGATCTTGACGCCCTCGGCGACCAGGCGATCGACCTCCGCCTGGACGATGTCCTTGGGCAGCCGGAACTCCGGGATGCCGTAGACGAGGACCCCGCCGGCGGCGTGGAACGCCTCGAAGATCGTCACGTCGTGGCCGACGCTTGGCGAGCTCGCCGGCCGCGGTGAGCCCGGCCGGGCCGGACCCGACGATCGCGACGGTCCGGCCGGTCGGCTGCGGGCGCGTGTGGATCAGCTCGTCCGGGTGCGCCTGCGCCCAGTCGGCGACGAACCGCTCGAGGTGGCCGATCGCGACGGAGTTGCCCTTCTTGGCGCGAAGGCAGACGCCCTCGCACTGGTTCTCCTGCGGACAGACGCGGCCGGTCACGCAGGGCAGGGCGTTGTCGTCGAGGAGCGAGTCCGCTGCGGCCGGCAGGTCGCCCTCGCGCAGGAGCTTGAGGAAGCGCGGGATGTTGACGCTGACCGGGCAGCCGCCGATGCAGTACGGCTTGGGACACTGCAGGCACCGCTCCGCCTCGAGCATCGCGATCTGCTGGGTCAGACCCAGGTTGACCTCGCGGAAGTTGACGGCCCGTTCGGTCGGGTCCTGCTCGGGCATCGCCACCCGCTCGATCGCCATCCGCTCCTTCGCGGTGAGCGGGTGGACGCTCGGTCGTGTCATCGGACGGCAGCCTCTCGTCGGCTCGGCGTGCTGGGCGAGGCCGGGGATGAGGCAGGCCTCGCGTCGGGCGAGGGCCTGCTGCTCGAACGCCCGGTAGGTGGTCAGCCGGTCGGCGAGGACCTTGAAGTCCACGGTGTGGCCGTCGAACTCCGGGCCGTCCACGCAGGCGTACTGCGTCTCGCCGTCCGACCGCGACGCGGCAACCGCCGCACATCCCGGTCCCGTCGACCATGATCGCGTTGAGCGAGACCGTGGTCCGGATGCCGTACGGACGGGTCAGCTCGGCGACGGCGCGCATCATCGGGACCGGCCCGACGGCGAAGACCTCGTCGATCCCGCCCGCCTCGCACAGGTCCTTGAGCGCTTCGGTCACGAAGCCGTGCCGGCCGTAGCTGCCGTCGTCCGTGCAGACGACCACGTCGCCGGCCGTCCGCAGCTCGTCCTCGAGGATGACCCACTCGCGCGAGCGTCCGCCGATGACGCTGGTCACCGCCACGCCGCGTCGATGGAGCTCCTGGGCGATGGGGTAGACGACCGCGGTCCCGACGCCGCCGCCGACGCACACCGCGCGACCGTGGTCGATCAGGTCGGTGGGCCGTCCGAGCGGCCCGGCGACGTCGCGGATCGCGTCGCCCGGCTGCAGGTGCGACGAGGTCCATCGTGCTCGCGCCGATGGACTGGATGATCAGGCTGATCGTGCCCGCGGCCGGGTCGGCGTCGGCGATCGTCAGCGGGATCCGCTCGGCGCCCTCGTCGAGACGGACGATGACGAACTGTCCGGGACGCCGGATCTCGGCGATCCGGGGCGCTTCGAGGACCAGCCGGGTGACGTTCGGTGACAGCTGGTCGGTCGCGACGATCGGATGCATGCGCCATCTCTGCTACGGGTCGGCCCGTCTGGCCGTGACTCGATGCTAGAGGGGCTCTGGGGCGCGGCCCATGCGTCAGGCGGCCCGTTCCGTGCGGGCCGTAGGTCACCCAGTCAGCCCGGGCACGTCGGGGACGACCTTGCCCTTCGGCCAGTCGCCGTGCAGAACCGGACCGCACGCCAGTGCATGCGCCGGCGGCTCCGGCGGTCCGGTCGGGTTCCTTGACCTTGCTGGTCGCCTGCTCGATGACGCGCCGCATGGCGTGGTGTCCACGACTCGACTCGGCCGAGTGGCGGGCACCGCGATATGGCGGCTACCCTCGACAGCGAGCAGGTTGAGGCGCACACTTCCATCCAGTCCCTCGATTCGCGGGAGTCCGACTAGGGTCGCGGTTCGGGGAGGAGGCACGTGATGCCCCTGGACCCGGTGGCGGTCGTCGCGGCGATCGTGTTCCTGGTGGCCTTCGTCCTTATCGGGTCCCGCTTCTTTCCGGAGGACCTGAACCTCCTCCCGTGGCGCCGCGGTGGACAGCGAGACCCGCCGTCCCCAGGGATCCGGGAGGACGATGACGTCCGGTTCAACTGGGGCCCTAAAGAGCGCAAGGACGACGACCCCTGACACCTGTCGGCTCTGGCCAGGACGTCTCGGGTAAGCGGTCGACAGTGAGACTGGCACGGCCCCGGCCTCCGCGATCTGAGCGAAAGCGGCGCATACGTCGCCGCCGCGAGGTCCGACGCACCTAGACTGCCGGCACGACCTTGCCCTTCGGCCAGTAGAGCTCCTTCTTGACGTGGAACTCGGGGAACCCGTGGTCCATCAGCACGGACTCGGCGTTGAGGATCATGTCCGGGTTCCCGCAGATGTAGACGACGGTCTGCTCGGGGCGGAGGTGGAGGTCCTTGCAGACGGCTGCCACCACGCCTTCCGCTCGGCCGGTCCGCCCGGTCCAGCCGGCGTTCCGCGGATCGTCGGGCCGGCTGATGGTCGGCTCGTAGCTGACGGGATATGTCCCGTCGCGCTGCCACGCCTCGAGTTCCTCGCGATAGCCGAGCTCGTCGACGTACGAGCAGCCGTGCAGGATCACGGTCTTGCGCGGGCGTCCCTCGGCCAGGGTCTCGCGCATCATCGACATGAACGGGGCGATGCCCGGTCCCGGTCGAGATGAACAGGTGGGTCCGCTTGTCGTTCGGTTCGAGGAGGAACTTGCCCTTCGGCCCGATCATCCGCATCCGGTGACCGACCGGCAGCCGCCACAGCAGTGTCGTGAACCGGATGATCGGGACGAGCCGGACGTACATCTCGTAGCCGCCGTCGCCCGCGTCGCGCGGCGGCGACGCGACCGAGTACGGGCGCTGCCAGAGCTTGCCGTCGGCGAACACGCCGGTCGTCATGTACTGGCCGGGCTCGAACGGGACCGGCTCCTCGTCGTACTTGACCCAGAAGTAGGCGAGGTCGTCGGTCATGTCCTCGCGGCGGACGAGCGTGGCGTTGTACTGCGGCGCGTCCGGGTCGATGACGCGGTCGTCGGGGGAAGGAGGGTCATGCCGATCGGTCTCCGTCGGGGCGTTGCATCGTCCCACGGATGGTACCCGGCCCTGCGTGACCACCTGCGCGCAAGGCCGTTCTTGCCGGGAGCCGGCCGAGATCGCGACCAGCGCGAGCAATGGCGAGCGCAGCACCGTGCCTCATCGACGGTCCGGTGGCACGATAGCCGAGACCGATCCGCGACCGAGGCGCCACACGATGCCGACCATGACCGATCCCTTCACCGGCTTCCAGCCCGAGGCCATCCAGTTCCTGGCCGACCTCGCCGAGAACAACGATCGGTCATGGTTCACGCCGCGCAAGGCCGACTACGAGCGCCTTCTCAAGCAGCCGCTCGAATCGCTGTGCGCCGCCCTCGACGCGACCTTCCGGGCGCGTGGCATCCCGCTCGAGGCCGACCCGATCGCTCGCCGTTCCGGATCTATCGCGATGTCCGCTTCTCCAAGGACAAGTCGCCGTACAAGACCCAGGTCGCCGCGTCGTTCCCGTGGTCCGAAGGCGGCGGTGCGGACGGTCCGCACGGCTTCGGCGAGAGTGGCAACCCAGGCGGCTACTTCCACCTGGCGCCGGGCGAGGTCTACATCGGCGGTGGCATGTGGCATCCGCCGACGGCCAAACTGACGGCCTTCCGTCGCGCCGTCGCCGACGACCCGAAGCGTGTTCGCAGCTTGTTGGACGACCCGAGGTTCAAGCAGACGTTCGGGGCCGTCTCGGGTGACACGTTGACGCGCGTGCCGCCCGGGTTCCCGAAGGACCATCCCGAGGCGGACCTGTTGAAGCAGAAGGACCTGACATTCGGGCGCCGGCTGGCCGATGACGATGTCTTCTCGCCCGGCCTGCCGGACCTGATCGCCGAGTCCTTCGAGGCCGCCGTTCCGGTCATGCGCTGGCTCGCGTCGCTCTAGCGGCCGCCGCTACCGACCCGCAACCCGAGTCCGATCGAGAGCGACGGTACAATCGAGGCAACACCACCGCGACCCGACCGCGCCGCTCGAGGGCGGCCGCCATCCCGGAAGGACCTGCCCGATGACCCCGACCGCCCCGACCGCCACGGAACGTACCCATCGCGCCGCCAAGCGCTACATCTACGCCTGGGGCGATGGCCGCGCCGAGGGCGACGCGACGATGCGCGACCTGCTCGGTGGCAAGGGCGCGGGTCTCGCCGAGATGACCAACGCGGGCCTGCCGGTGCCGCCCGGCTTCACCATCACCACCGAGGCCTGCAACGACTACTTCACGGCCGGGCAGAAGCTGCCCGACGGCCTGTGGGACGACGTCCTCGACGCCGTCCGCGAGGTCGAACGGGCGACCGGCAAGGGCTTCGGCGACGCCGCCGATCCGCTCCTCGTGTCGGTCCGCTCGGGCGCCAAGTTCTCGATGCCCGGCATGATGGACACGGTCCTCAACCTCGGCCTCAACGAGGAGACGCTCCACGGCCTCATCGCCCTGACCGGCAACGAGCGGTTCGGCTGGGACGCCTATCGCCGCTTCATCCAGATGTTCGGGCGGATCGTGATGGACGTGAAGGGCGAGCGGTTCGACCAGGCGCTCGACGCGGCGAAGCACGCCCGCGGCGTCCACCAGGACACCGACCTGACCGCCGACGACCTGCGCGCGCTCGACGACCGAATTCAAGCGGATCGTCCGCGAGGACACCGGCCGCGACTTCCCGAGCGACCCGTACGAGCAGCTGGACCTGGCCATCAAGGCGGTCTTCGCGAGCTGGTTCGGCAAGCGCGCGGTCGACTATCGGAACAACCAGAAGATCGCCCACGACCTGGGCACCGCGGTCAACGTCGTGACCATGGTCTTCGGCAACATGGGCGACGATTCCGGGACGGGCGTCGCGTTCACCCGCGACCCGAACACCGGCGAGAAGGTCCTGTTCGGCGAGTACCTCACCAACGCCCAGGGCGAGGACGTCGTGGCCGGCATCCGGACCGCGCCCAAGATCAGCCAGATGCAGACCGACATGCCGGAGGTCTACGGCGAGTTCCTGCGCATCGGCGAGCAGCTCGAGAAGCACTACCGCGACGTCCAGGACCTCGAGTTCACCATCGAGCGCGGCAAGCTCTACATGCTCCAGACGCGCTCGGCCAAGCGGACCGCGGCGGCGGCCGTGCGGATCGCCACGGACCTCGTCAACGAAGGCGTCATCTCCAAGGAAGAGGCGCTCGGGCGGATCGAGCCGGCTCATGTCGACCAGCTCCTGCGCGACCAGTTCGACCCGGCCGCGCGTGCGTCGGCGGCGCGGATCGCCAAGGGCCTCAACGCCTCGCCCGGGCGCGGCGGTCGGTCGCGCCGTGTTCGACGCCGACACCGCCGTCGACTGGGTCGGCCAGGGCGAGCGCGTCGTGCTCGTCCGCGTCGAGACCTCGCCGGACGACTTCCACGGGATGGCCGTCGCCCAGGGCATCCTGACCGCCCGCGGCGGCGCCACCAGTCACGCCGCCGTCGTCGCCCGCCAGATCGGCAAGCCGTGCGTGGCCGGCTGCCACGAGCTCGTCATCGACTACGGGACCGACACCGCGACCGCGAACGGCATCAGCTTCGCCGAGGGCGACTGGATCAGCGTCGATGGCTCGACCGGCGAGGTGTTCGTCGGCGCGCTGCCGACGGTGTCGGCGCGGTTCGAGGACCAGCCCGAGCTCCAGACGATCCTCGGCTGGGCCGACGAGGTCCGCCGGATGGAGGTCTGGACGAACGCGGACAAGCCCGAAGAGGCCGCGATGGCGCGCCGCTACGGCGCCCAGGGCATCGGCCTGTGCCGGACCGAGCACATGTTCCGGGAAGGGGAGCGGCTCGAGATCGTCCGGGGCGCGATCCTCGTGGCCAATGCCGCGACCCGCGCCAAGGCCAAGGTCGCGGCCGGCGGCTCGCTGAGCGCAGACGAGACCGAGGCCGTCGGGATCTTCGATGCCGCGATGGGCAAGCTCGAGGTCCTCCAGCAGGGCGACTTCGAGGGCATCTTCCGAGCGATGGACGGCCTGCCCGTCGTCATCCGCCTGATCGATCCGCCGCTCCACGAGTTCCTGCCCAACCTCGAGGAGCAGCTGGTCAAGGTCACCCGGGCGGAGATGTCCGGCGGCGCGACGGAGGAGGACAAGGAGCTCCTCGCGACGATCAAGAGCATGCACGAGCAGAACCCGATGCTCGGCCTGCGCGGCTGTCGCCTGGGCCTGATGATCCCGGACTTCGTCAAGGTCCAGACCCGGGCGATCCTGAACGCGCTCATCGCCGTCAAGGCCTCGGGCGGCCACCCGAAGGCCAAGATCATGATCCCGCTCGTCGGGCACGTGAACGAGCTGAAGGCGACCAAGGACCTGCTCGAGGCCGAGGCGAAGGCCGTCGAGAGCGCGGCCGGGATCGACGTCGAGTACGTGTTCGGGACGATGATCGAGGTCCCGCGCGGCGCGCTCACCGCCGACGAGATCGCCCACCACGCCGCGTTCTTCAGCTTCGGCACCAACGACCTGACCCAGATGACGTTCGGCTACAGCCGCGACGACGCCGAGGGCGGGTTCCTGCTGAAGTACGTCGAGGACGGGATCCTGCCGGTCAACCCGTTCCAGACGCTCGACGACGCGGTCGCCGGGCTGATGAAGACGGCGGTCGACAAGGGCCGCGCGACCCGGCCCGACCTCGAGCTCGGGATCTGCGGGGAGCACGGCGGCGACCCGGAATCGATCCACAAGTGCGAGCGGATCGGGCTCGACTACGTGTCCTGCTCGCCGTTCCGCGTCCCGGTGGCGCGGCTGGCCGCGGCGCAGGCCGTCCTCGCCAGCGCGGAACGCGACAAGTAGCAGCGAGCGGTGTCGTGACGACGGGCCGGGCCGGCGGTCGTCATGCGCCGCGCTGGGACCCGGACGAGCGCGGGATCGGTGTCGCGGACGCGCGCGCCTTCCTCGCGACGCTCGATGCGCTGCGTGCGGTCGCGGACCAGGACGGCTGGGTCGCCGAAGACCCCGAGACGCACCTCCTGCCCCGCCTCACGGAGGCCGCGATCGACGGTGGGTCACTCGCGATCGCGACCACCGAGACCGACCCGGACGGCACATTCGAGGTCGACGTCCGCTGGGTCGGGCCGGCCGATCCCGAGCATTGGCAGGTCCGCGCCGCGGCCATCGCCCTCATCGGGGTCGTCGCGGAGGCCACCAGCCTCATCCGCGAGCAGCGACCCGCGGATGGCGCCGCGACCTTCGACGTGGTGACGGGGTTGCTGCCGGACGATACGGCCTTCGCGACGCACGGCCACACGATCCGGCTGACCGTGCGCACCGGGGCCTGATTCGGTACCGTCGCGTCGATGGTCGAGCCGAAGCTCCCGCATCGCGTCGTGGTGGTCGGCGGCGGGTTCGCGGGCCTGAATGCCGCGCGCAGCCTCGGCATCGATCCGGAAGTCCGCCTGACGCTCGTCGACCGGCGCAACTTCCACCTCTTCCAGCCCCTGCTCTACCAGGTCGCGACGGGTGCCTTGTCGCCGGGCGACATCGCCCAGCCGCTCCGATCGCTGCTCCGCAAGCAGAAGAACACGACGGTCATCCTCGGCGAGGCGGTCGGGATCGACGTGGATCGACGCGAGGTCCGGCTGGCAGACGGCGGCCCGATCGCGTACGACACCCTCGTCGTCGCGACCGGCGCTCACCACACCTACTTCGACCATCCGGACTGGGCCACGGTCGCGCCGGGGCTCAAGACGATCGAGGACGCGACCGAGATCCGGCGCCGGATCCTTATCGCCTTCGAGGCCGCCGAGCGCGAGGCCGACCCCGATCAGCGGCGCGCCTGGATGACGTTCGTCCTCGTCGGCGGCGGTCCGACAGGCGTGGAGCTGGCCGGGGCGCTCGGCGAGATCGCCCACGACACGCTCCGTCGCGATTTCCGGTCGATCCGACCGAACGAGACGCGGATCGTCCTGGTCGAGGCGATGGACCGCGTCCTGCCGCCATATCCGCCGGATCGGAGCGCCTCCGCCCAGCGACAGCTCGAGCGGCTCGGGGTCGAGGTCCGGACGCGGATGCGGGTCATCGGCCTGGACGCGGACGGTGTGGTCGTGACCGGCCCGGACGGGACGGAGGAACGGATCGAGGCGAAGACGGTGTTCTGGGCGGCGGGCGTCCTCGGCGCACGCTTCGGCCGGCTCGTTGCGGAGGCGACCGGCGCCCCGACCGACCGCGCGGGTCGAGTCCTGGTCGAGCCCGACCTGACGGTCCCGGGCCATCCGGAGATCTTCGTCGTCGGCGACGCCGCGGTCCAGCCGTGGAAGCCCGACAAGGCGACGCCGGGCGTCGCCCAGGGGGCCATCCAGGGCGGGAAATACGCGGCCAAGGTCATCCGCCGCCGGATCCTCGGCCGGCCGCACGACCCGTTCGGCTACAGCGACCACGGCGATGCCGCGATCATCGGCCGCCTCTCCGGGGTCACCAACATCAGCTGGCTCGGTCCGTTCGGGCGACAGGGCGGCTTCACCGCCTGGGCGCTCTGGCTCGGGATCCACCTCTTCTACCTGATCGGCTTCTCGAACCGGATCGTCGTGCTCGTCCGCTGGGCGTGGACGTTCCTGACCCATGGACGCGGGACGCGGCTCATCACCGGATCCGTGCTCCTGCCCACCGATCGAGGAACCGGAGCCGCCCGTGTTCGCCGCCCCGGAACCGGACGTGCGCGTCGTCGAGCGGACGACCGAGGACGCCGGATCGCTGACCGGACAGCCGAACGCCGGCGACCGTCGGTCGCCGGCGTTCGATGAAGCGACTGAGATCAGTGGCCGAGCGCCGTCAGGGCGTTCACCTGGCCGAGTCCGTTGAACGAGTTGTAGCCCGACACCACCGGTGCACACCTGCGGTGCGCCGTTGTCGACGGCTGGGAAGAAGTCGTAGATCGACGTGTCGGGCGGGCAGGCGATCGGGTCGGCCGTCCCACCGAGCATGCCCCGGATCGCACCCGGCGACTTGATGCCGGTGCTCGCGATGAGCGCCGCGACGCCGGCGACGTGCGGCGAGGCCATCGACGTGCCCTGCTGGTAGCAGTAGGTCGCTCCGGAGGCATCGATGACCCGTCGTGCGGGCAGGCAGGTGACCGTGAGCAGTGAGGCCGGCCACGTCGAGAGGACCCGACCGTTCGGGGCGGCCGCCGTCAGCTGGAGGATCGAGTCGCCGCCCGGCGCCACGACGGAGACGGACCCGACGCCATAGCTCGAGTAGAACGACTTGAGCTGCAGGTTGCCGTTGGCGGAGACGCCGACGACGCCGGCAACCTCGGTCGGGACGACCGCGCACTGGTTATGGATGTCACGGAGGACCGGAGTCGTGTCATCCGGGCTCGTCGCATCCTGGGTCGGGTGGGCCAGGTCGTCGGCCTGGTTGCCTTCCGCCGCGATCGACGACTGTGCCCTTGCTCTGGGCGTAGGCGATCGCTCGCCGCTCGGCCATCCAGATGGCACGCTGGTCGGGGTCGTTCCGGCAGTTGAAGAGCCACGGATCGGCGAAGTAGCTGTTGTTGGTCACCGGGATCTTGTGGTCGCCGGCCCACACGAACGCGCAGACGACCGCCTCGGGGAAGAAGAAGCCGGCCGCATTGCCGGCCTTGATCCCGGCGATCTTCACGTTCGGGGCGACACCGACGATGCCGATCCCGTTCTTGGCGGCCGCGATCGTGCCGGCGGTGTGCGTGCCGTGACCGTTGTCGTCATTCGCGGCGACCGTGCCCGGGACGGCGACGCCGCGACACGCAATTGGCGCTCGCTGCGTCATCGACGTTCGGGGCGAGATCCGGATGCGTGTAGTCGAGACCCGTGTCGATGTCCCCGACGAGTGATGCTCGTGCTGCCACCATTGATCGCGCGCGCTTCGGGTGCGTGGATCTGGTCCATGTCCCACTGGAGACCGCTCAGCGAGTCGCTGCCGGGAGCAGGGGTGCCCGGATCGATCGCGGCGGCGTCGTCGGTGGTGCCCTGATCGTCGCTCAGCTGCGTCGCGAAGCCAGCCGTCGCGACGGCGCCAGCGACCCGGCTGTCGGCCTTCATCTTGGTGGCGAAGTCGACTGCGTCGGAACGCGCCACCACGACGCCGATCTTGTCGTACTTGGCGACGATCGAACCGCCCGCGGCTTTGACTTTCGACGCGCCATCCGAGGGCACCGACGTGCCCGTGTAGACCACGAGGTAGTTCTGGGCCGTCCCGGTCGCTGTGGCCGGCGCCACCGCGAGCAGGCCGAACAGGAGGCTTGCGGACGCGATGGACGTCAGCAGCCGCTTCAGGGTCGTGGACATGGGCTCCCTCCAGCTGTTCCCGTGGTCCCCCGGCAACCGCACTATACGGACCCAGACCACCCCGTTTCACACCGCTCCAGCGGCCTTGGTGCCCCGACGCACCACATCGTCGAGCGGTCCATCCCGCCTCAGGCGACAGGGACCTCGAGGAGGAAAGTGGTGCCATCCGTTCCGGTGCGTTCGACGGCGATCCGACCGCCGTTCGCGCTCAGGAGTTCACGGGCGATGGTCAGGCCCAGGCCCAGGCCGGTGGCTCGGCCGGTGGCCGGATCGGTCGCCCTGGACGTGTCCGCGCGGTAGAAGCGCTCGAAGACATGGTCGATGTCGTCGGGGGCGATGCCGGGTCCCTGGTCCGCGACGCGGACCTCGACATGGTCCGTCTCCGCGAGTCGCCGCGACCCGGACCACGCCACCGTCCGGGCTGTGGCCGATGGCGTTGGCGACGACGTTGCGGATCGCCCGCCCGAGGTGCCCCGGATCGGCCCAGGCGACCGCGCCCGGCGCCACGGCTGACCTCGATCCGGACCGACCTGGCTCGCGCGGGACCGTCGAGCACCTGGGCGATCTCCGGCGAGTGCGACCGCAAGGTCGACACGTTCGGGGCGCGCCTGGAGCGGCGCGGCCTCCGCCCGTGCGAGGTCGTCGATGTCGGCAACGACCCCTCCCAGTGCAGCCGCGGCGGACCGGGCGGCCTCGAGCCCGGCGACGTCGGTCGGCACGACGCCGTCGATCATCGCCTGGAGCTGGGTCTCGAGGACGGTCGCGGGCGTCGCGAGGTCGTGGGCGATGTCGCTGGCGGCCCGCCGTCGGAGCATCTCGGAGCGCTCGAGACGGTCGGCCATCGCGTTGAACGCATCGGCCAGCTCGGTCGATTCGAGGTCGTCACCGCCGGTCGCCCGTGCTCCCGATTCGCCCGCCTCGAGGCGCCGTGCCGCCGCGGCCACATCGTGGAGTGGCCGCGTCAGCCGGCCCGCGATCGACGCCGAGATGGCGACGATGGCCAAGACGCTGACCAGTCCCGCGACCGCCAGCGTGACGTTGAACAGCGGCAGGAAGCCGCGGTCGCCCGCTTGCGCTGGAAGGTCGGCTTCGAGCGTCGCGACCGCGCCGCCGTCGCCCTCGATCGGGACGGCGTAGTGCCCCGAATCGCCGGTCGGGGCGCGCCCGAACGCGGCGAGTGTCGTGCCGTCCAGCCCGATCGACCCGGACCTCGCCACCGAGCGACGTCGCGATGCGGCTCACCAGCGCCTGGGCGCGAACCAGGCCGGCCGGCCGAGACAACCGATCGGCGAGCGTGACCGCCGCGTCGTCGAGCCGCTGCTGCTGCTGGGCGGTCAGGACCGTCTCGAAGCTGCCGCTGACGACGCGATTGACGACGATCCCGACGAGGAGCAGGACGCCGAGGACAGCGACCCCGAGCAGGAGGCCGAGCCGCCAGGCGAGCGACCGTCGTCTTGGTGACGCGGCGGCCGTGATGCTCACGCGGCGTCCGGTGCAGCGACGAGCCGGTAGCCGGTCTGCGGGATCGTCTCGATGAGCCACGGCCGGGCCGCGTCGTCGCCGAGCTTGCGCCGCAGGTTCGCGACATGGACGTCGATGACCCGGTCGTAGACCTCGTCCGGCCGGCGGGTCACCGCCTCCAGCAACTGGTCGCGGGTGAGGACGGCTCCGGGTCGGCGGGCGAGCGCGGCGAGCAGACCGATCTCGCCGGGCGTCAGGCGGCCTTCGACCGGATCGGCGGCGGCGTCGGCGGCGAGCGTGAACCGCCGGCTGGCCGGGTCGACGACCAGGCGGCCGCCATCGAATGACAGCCGCTCCCCGTTCACGTCGGCGAGGGTGACGGTCGGACCCCCGGCCGCCCGCTCGTCGCCTCGGCTTCGGCGCAGGATCGCCGCGACCCGGGCCGTCATCTCGTGCGGATTGAACGGCTTGGCGAGGTAATCGTCGGCGCCCATGCGCAGCCCGGCGATCCGCTCGACGTCGCTGCGCTTGGCGGAGGCGATGAGGACCGGCGTATCGCCGCGTTCCCGGATGGCCGCGAGGACGGCCTCTCCGGTGAGTCCCGGGAGCATCAGGTCGAGGACGACGAGGTCGACCGGGGCCGCCTCGAACGCTGCGAGCGCAGCAGTCCCGTCGCCGACGACGGTCACGACGTGCCCGTCGCGCTCCAGGTACAGGCGCAGGAGATCGGCGAGGCGCGGCTCGTCCTCGACGACCAGGATCCGGGCGCGGGCAACCATCTCCGCATCGTAGCCGGGCGCCTGTCAAGGAGTCGTGAAGAGCGGAGCTGTCATCCACACACCTTCTTCACGCCACACCACGAAGGTTCAGGCGAAACCCATCCAGTGATGAAGGATGCCGACGATGTCGAAGATTCGGATGGCCGGGTTCGCCGGCCTGCTCGTGATCGCAGCCCTGGTCGGCGGGACGGTCATCGGGTCGGTCGCCGCGACGAGCCTCACCAGCCAGTCGACGCAACCCGCGATGGTCGCCCCTGCAGCGGCAGCCAGCGGAGCTCCGGCCGGCGCCAAATCAGCGGAATACTGTGCCGACTTCCGTCGCGCATTCGCGGCCAATCTTGGTGTCGACGAGAGTGCCCTGGCCCCTGCAGCGAAGGCGGCGGCTCTGGCGACGATCGACGCAGCCGTTGCCGACGGCTCCATGACGAAGGCCGTGGGCGATCGGCTCAGGGCGCGGATCGAGGCGGCCGGGGCCGACGGCTGCGCGTTGCTTGCGGGGCGAGTGAGTGCCATCCGCGGCGCCGCGGGTGCGGGCAAGGTCCGCGCGGCGCTCGGGGTCGTGCACGACGGCGTCACGGCAGCAGCCACGGCGCTTGGTGTCACACCGGCCGAGCTTGGGGCCCGGCTGCGGGCGGGCGATTCGCTCAAGGAGGTCGCCGCGGCCAAGGGTGTGTCGTATGAGACCGTGTCGGTGGCGGTCGTCGCGGCGGTCAAGACCGACCTCGATGCGGCCGTGACAGCGGGCACGATCAAGCAGGCGCGCGCGGACCGCATCCTCGCTCGGCTGGAGCGGAACCTGGCGGACGGACGGTTGCGGGAGACCAGGCCCGCGACTCCGGCCGGCTCACCGGCACCCGCACCGGGCAGTTGAGCTCGGGTCAGTCGAAGAGGACGACCTGTCGGAGGCCTTCTCCGGCACGGAGCCTGTCAAAGGCTCCTTCCACGTCATCGAGCCCGATCCGTCGGTCGATGAGGCGGTCGATCGGCAGCCGGCCGGCCAGGTGGAGCGCCGCGTAGCGGGGGAAATCGACCAGCGGGTCGGCGAAGCCGTAGTTGGAGCCGAGGATCCGCCGGCTGCCGTCGACGAGCGGGTAGACCGCGAACGAGGCGCGCGCCTCGAACGGCGTCATCCCGACCAGGACCGCGGTCCCACCGAGCGGCAACGCCTCGATCGCGAGTTCGACGGTATCGATCCGGCCGATCGCCTCGAACACGAAGTCCGGCCCGCCGTCGGTCAGGTCGCGCAGCGCCTCGATGGTCGCCGCCCGGTCCGCGCCTGCAACGAGACCGACCGTCGCGCCAACGGCTCGTGCCACCGCAACCTTGTCTTCGACACGGTCGATCGCGACGATCCGCGCGGCGCCCGCGAGCGCCGCACCCATCACGCATGACATTCCGACGCCACCGAGGCCGATCACCGCCACGGATGCCCCGGCCGGGACCTCGGCCGTCTTCATCACGGCGCCGACGCCGGTCGAGACGCAGCACCCGATGAGTGCCGCGACGGCCGGATCCACTCCGTCCGGGAGGGGGACCGCGGCGGCCTCGGGGACGACCGCGGCACCGGCCATGGTGCCGATCCCGCAATACGACAGGACGGGCTCGCCGTCACCGGTCGCAAGCACGGTGGCGCCATCGGGCATCCTGTGCCGGAACGACGGCGAATCGGGACACGCCCACGGTCGACCGGCCCGGCACGACCGGCACACGCCACAGGGGACAAGCCAGGACAAGGCCACCGGTTGGCCCACCCGGACGCTCGTGACCCCGGGCCCGACCGCCTCGACCACGCCCGCGCCTTCGTGGCCCATGACGATCGGTGTCGGGCGCGGCCACTCCCCGTCGCGGACGTGCAGGTCCGAGTGACAGATCCCGGACGCCAGGATCCGGACGCGGACCTCACCGATGCGCGGTTCGGCGACGACCACGTCCTCGACCTCGGTCGGCCGGCCGATGGTGCGCAGGACGACCGCGCGCGTCCGGCGGTCTGTCACGCGCCGCCCACGCCTCGACGCTCGACCTGGCGCGCCGGCTCGTACTCGACGTACTCCGGCCACCACATCGCGCCGTCGACGAGCGCCTCGACGTCGGTGTCGGGTCGGACCAGGGCCAGTTCCGAGTCGATGGCCTCGCGCGCGACGGCGATCGCGATCGCGCGCGTGACCGACCGGAGGTCGTCGACGTGCGGGTAGATGCCGCCGGTCGCGAGACGGTCGTCGGTGACGAGCGAGGCGAGCGTCTGCGCCGCGAGCAGGAACATCCGGTCCGAGATGATCCGCGCCTCGGCCGCGATGGCCCCGAGTCCGAGCCCCGGGAAGATGAACACGTTGTTGGCCTGGCCGATGTGGACCGACCGGCCGTCCACCTCGACCGGCGCGAACGGTGAGCCGGTCGCGACGATCGCCCGGCCCTCCGACCAGTGCAGGACGTCGACGGGCGTCGCCTCGACCTTGGAGGTCGGGTTCGACAGCGGCAGGACGACCGGACGGGCGGTTCCGGCCGCGGCCGCGCGGATGACCTCTTCGGTGAACGTGCCGCCCTTCGCGGTCGTGCCGATCAGGACGGTCGGCTTGACGCGCTCGATCGTCTCGAGGAGCGTGGGGAACTCGGTGGTGAAGCCGTAGTCCGCGTAGGCACCGCTGGGCAGGGCGAGTTCGCGCTTGGTCTCGTCGAGGTCCTCGCGCCGATCGTGGATCTGACCGTGCGAGTCGACCAGCACGAGCGCGCGGCGCGCATCCGCGTCTGAGACGCCTTCCTCGAGCATCGCCAGGCGCAGGAGGCGGGCGATCCCGATCCCGGCCGCTCCGGAGCCGGCCAGCACCACCCGCGTCTCGGCGAGCGTCGTCCCGAGGCCGCGGATGGCGGCCAGGACGCCGCCGACGACGACCGCTGCGGTTCCCTGGATGTCGTCGTTGAACGATGGCACCCGATGGCGGTACCGGTCGAGGATGCGGAGGGCGTTCTGCTGCTTGAAGTCCTCCCACTGGATGATGCAGTCGGGCCAGACCTCGGCGACACCAAGCACGAACGCTTCGAGGAGATCGTCGTACTCGGCTCCGCGGAGCCTCGGCGCATGATGGCCGACATACAGTGGGTCGGCCAGCAGGGCCGGGTTATCGGTCCCGACATCGAGCGACACCGGCAGGGTCAGGGCCGGGTGGATGCCGCTCGCCGCCGTGTACAGGGCGAGCTTGCCGATCGGGATCGCCATCCCGCCCGCTCCCTGGTCGCCGAGCCCCAGGATCCGCTCGTTATCGGTGACGACGATGAGCCGCACGTCGTCGTACGGCCCTTCGCGAAGCAGCTGGGGGATCCGGTCGCGGTCGGCGGGCGTGATCCAGGTCCCGCGCGTGCGCCGGATGATGTGGCTGAACTCCTCGCATGCGCGCCCGACCGTCGGCGTATAGACGATCGGCAGGAACTCGGCGAGGTGTTCGGCAAGGAGCCGGTAGAAGAGTGTCGCGTTCCGATCCTGGAGAGCGGCCATGCCGATGTAGCGCTCGAGCGGATCGTCCTTGCGCCGCAGGTGCTCGAGCTCGAGATCGACCTGTTCCTCGATCGTGAGGACCCGATCCGGCAGCAGCCCGCGCAAGTGGAAGAGGTCTCGTTCCCGCTGGCTGAACGCGAGGTCCTTGGTCAGCAGCCGGCTTCCGAGGAGGGCCGGTCCCGCCAGCGCGATCGATGCCGGATGCCCGGCGGCGATCGCATCGAACGGAGCGGGCAGCGGGCGCATCGAGGCGAGCATAGCGGGGCGACGACACGCGGACGCTGGTCGTGGTGATCGGCCCTCGTCTCCTGAGCGCCGGCAGCTCGCGGGCCCGGTCAGTCGCCGGTGACGACGAGCGTGCCGACCATCCCGTACGCCTCATGGCCGGGAAGGTGGCAGATGTACAGGTAGGTGCCCGGCGACGAGAAGCTGACGGTCGTCTCGCGGCTGGATCCGGCCGGGATCGACACCTCGGTCGGGCGCGAGCCGTGGACCGGCTCCGTGCCGGTGCGATGGCGCTCGTGGACGGCCGCGTCGCCGACGATCCACTCGTGATCGATCGGGTCGTCGTTGCGCAACACGAACGTGACCGTGGTTCCGGCCGCGACCGTGACCTGCGAGGGTCCGTAGTGCGAGTAGTGGATGCCGATCTCGAGCCGTGCCGGGCCGTGACCCGGCGCGGACACCCAGGCCGCCGCGATCCCGGCCAGGCCGAGCGAGAGGGCGAGACCACCGACCAGGGCGAGGCGCCCCGGTCGGCGATGGTCGGTCATCGGGGCAGGCTCCGCTCAGGCCATCGACAGCGGCGGGCGGCGCCGCGTCACGATAAGCAGCCCGCCGATGCCGCCGATGGTGAACGCCACCCCGAGCAGGAGCGGGATGAGGGCCGCGGCCCGATCCGTCGGCGACCGTGCCCGGCCGGTCGAGCCCGGCCATGATCCGCGATGGGGCGCCGGCCCCCGACGCATCGATGGCGAGGTCGAACGCGAGGTCCGTCGCGGCCGCGTCGATGCTGACCTTGGTCAGCCAGCCGGACGACGGGATCCAGGCCATCCCTTTGTCGGACCGCAGGTCATCGAGCAGCGAGACGGCGGCCGGCGCGCTGTGGTCGAGGCCGAGCCCGTTGTCCCCGGTCGGGACGGGCAGAAGGGCCGGTCGGCGATCGGTCAGGAGGTAGACATCGGCATCGACCCGCTCGGCGGCGGTCTTGCCCAGTGCCAGGATCCGCAGTGGGACCCATGGGTTGTCGGTCGGGATCGTCACGTGGACCGGCGTCCCGTCACCGACAGCCTGGCCACGGGCGGCCGCTGCGTCGGCATCGAACACGGCCGCGAGGAAGATCGGCGAGCGCGCGGCATAGAAGTCGAGGACCTCGGGCGCGTCGGGTGGCAAGCGGAAACCGTGCTCGGTGGCCCACTTGCCGACCGCAGCCGAACCACCGCGCAACACGGTCACATCGAGCGCGTCGATGCGGACCTTCATGAGTTCCTCGGCCGAACCGGCGGCAGGCGCGGCGGCACGGAGGGCGAGGTCGCCCTCGAACGCCGGCTCCGTCTCGCGGACGAGCCGCTGGAGCGTCCAGTCGCCGCCCTTCTCGACGCTCGACGGGATGCCTGGCAGTGGCGTCAGTGACCCGAATGCCCCGCCACCGCCGGCGAACTGGAAGGCGGTGACGTAGTGCTCAGCACCATCGTGGTAGCCGGCGAGCGTCGTCGTCCGAAGCAGGTTGACCGCACCGTTGGGCCCGATCAGGCCGCCGCAGGCGAGGGCCGGTGCCGCCGACAGGGCGATGATGAGGAGGCCGGCCCCGATGGCGGCCCCGACTCGGCTGATCGAACGGTCCATCGTCGATCTCCCCTTGATGGCCGATCCGACCGGACCGGTCCTGTTGGGACCCAAGACTCCGCTCGGGTCGCCAGGGTTCCCGACGGCCGGCGGGCGTGGGCCGCCGGCGACATGCGACGACCCCGGTCGTTGCCGACCGGGGTCGTCGCCTGGGGGAGAGGAAGGTCCCGGGCAGAGAGCCCGCGAAGGTTACGGAAGCAGGACCGTGTCGATGACGTGGATGATCCCGTTGCTCGCCTTGATGTCGGCGGCCAGGATCGCTGAGTCGTTCACGTACGCGGTGCCGCCCGAGACGGACGGGACGATGCTGCCGCCGTTGAGCATCCTGATCGAATCCGACCCGAGGACCGTGGCTGCACCCTTGCGGCCGGCGGTGACGTGGTAGAGCAGGATGTTCGTGAGGGTGTCCACCGGGACCGTCCCGATGTTCGCAGCGCTGAGGCCGAGCTTGGCGAATGCGGCGTCGGTCGGAGCGAACACCGTGAACTGGCGGTTGCCGTTGAGGGTGTCGACGAGCCCAGCGGCCGAGACGGCGGCGATCAGCGTGCTGAACTCTCCGCTGTCGGCCTTGACCGCCATGGCGGTCTCGACGATGGTCGAGCCGGCCCGTCGGGCGCTCACCGGGGCGACGACGACCCCCAGCACGAGCATGCCGGCAAGCAGGGCGAGGATGATGCGACGCATGTTCGATGGTCCTCCTGATGTGGTGCGGCGGGCGCCGCTGTCACCCCTCACTTCGGGTGAACCCGACGGGCGGATGGGACCAGGTCAAGCGAACGCCTGCGCACGACCGGATGACGGTCCCGGCCCAGTCGATCCCGGTCGGCTCAGATAGAGACGGGACCGAGACGGTCGCGTTGTAGCGTGGCAGGACGGTCTGGCTTGCCCATCCCTTCGCCCGACCGCCCAAACCCGCGCGTCTACTCCGTGTGAGGGTCGGCCGCTACTCCGACCCATCGGTATCGGAAGCGTGGGCACTGTCCCGCGTGGAGGTCGCATCGATGGTCACGTCCGGGTCGCACGTCTGGCTCAAGCGCCTGCTCATCCTCGGGACGACGGTCCTGATGCTCGCAGCGGCGCTCCCCGTTCAGGCAAGACCGGGTGGTCCCGGTCAGACCGCGCCTCAGAACGCCAAGCACCCACCGGTCGTTCGCCAGGCGGCTCACCATGCCGTCTCGAAGCCACTTCGCACGGCGAAGGTCAAGGAGCATGCCAAGGGCGGGACGGCCCATGATCTGCCGCTGAGGAAGCTGCCACGTGTCCCGAAGCCGGGAGCCGGCAAACCCGGCAGCGGCGGCAATACCGTGGCGCAGCCGGCGGGCAGCAAGCCGGGCTCCAAGACCACCACGACGACCGGCGGCAAGGCCTCCACCCTCGCGCTCGGCAGCCCAGTCACCGATTTCATCGCCGACTTCGAGGGGACGGGCAACAACGACGGCGTCCTCCCGCCTGACACCAATGGCGATGTCAGCTCCAAGTACTACGTCCAGTGGGTCAATCTGTCGATCAGCGTCTTCGATCGCACAGGCGCGCTGCTCATGGGTCCGACCCCCGGGAACGCGCTGTGGGCCGGCTTCGGCGGGCCGTGCGAGAACCAGAACGATGGCGATCCGATCGTCCAGTACGACCTCTCGGCCAATCAGTGGATGCTGTCCCAGTTCGCCCTGTTCGCGAGCGACGGATTCCACCAGTGCATCGCCGTCTCACAGACCGACGACCCGACCGGGGCCTGGTACCTGTACGACTTCCTGATCAGTGCCACGAAGGTCAACGACTACCCGCACTTCGGTGTCTGGCCGGACGCCTACTACATGTCGATCAATCAGTTCGACGCAAACACGTTCGAGTACGCGGGGGCCGGTGCGGTCGCCTTCGAGCGTGACAAGATGCTCGCCGGCCTGCCTGCCCGGACGGTCTACTTCGACGTCGATGGCGGCAACCAGGCCTTCGGAGGCATGCTCCCATCCGACTGGGACAGCCTGACGCCGCCTCCCGCAGGCGCACCGAACCTGTTCGCCGAACAGGACGACGACGCCTTCGGCAATGTCGCCACCGATCGCCTGAGTTTCTGGGCCTTCCACGTCGACTGGGCCAACCCCGCGAATTCGACCTTCGGGCTCGACGGCCTGCCGAGCTTCTTCAAGGACACCGAGCCGTTCGACTCGAACATCTGTGGATTCTCGCCCTGCATCCCGCAGCCGGGCACCGACCAGGGCCTCGACCAGATCAGCGACCGGCTGATGTACCGGCTCCAGTACCGCAACGACGTGGATGGGCATGAGACGCTCGTCGCCAACCACACGGTCGACGTGGACGGCAACGACCACGCCGGGATCCGCTGGTACGAGCTGCACGGCGATGGATCGGGCGCCGCCAACGACGCCGAGTGGAGCATCTACCAGCAGGGGACCTACGCGCCCGATGACGCGAGCCGCTGGATGGGCAGTGCCGCCCTGGATGCGTCGGGCAACCTCTCCCTTGGCTTCTCGGTCTCCAGTTCGAGCATCTATCCCTCGATCCGGATCGCCAGCCGCAATGCGGACGACCCTCTCGGGACGCTGCCCCAGGATGAGCTGGAGATGATGACCGGGTCCGGGTCGCAGACCCACCCGCTCGCCCGGTGGGGCGACTACAGCTCGATGTCCGTGGACCCCGACCAGTGCACGTTGTGGTACACGCAGGAATACCTGGCCCAGACCAGCGTCGCCGACTGGCACACCCGCGTCGGCGCCTTCAAGCTGCCGACCTGCGCGGTCGGCCCGCACGGAACGCTCCAGGGGACCGTCACGAAGTCGGCCGGTGGCGACCCGATCAAGGGCGCCCGCATCCGCGCCGGCAGCGCCTCGACGTTCAGTGACGCCAACGGACACTACAAGTTCGTCCTGCCGATCGACACCTACGACGTCACCGCGTCCTCATACGGCTTCCGGCCGAAGACCGCCAGCGGAGTCGTCGTGACCGATGGCGGTGACGTCACCCAGGACTTCGCCCTCGATGCGCTCCCGACCGTCGACGTCTCGGGGACCGTCCGTGACGGCGGTGGCCACGGCTATCCGCTCTACGCCCGGATGGACGTGTCGGGTGCCCCGATCGGGCCGCTCTATACGGATCCGATGACCGGCCACTATGCGGTCACGCTCTTCCAGGAGACGGCATATACGTTCAAGGTCGCGGCCGCCATACCGGGATATCAGGTCCTGGTCTCGGACCAGTCGTTCGGGACGGCGACGGCGACCCTGGACTTCAACATGCTGGTCGATCAGCAGTCGTGCACCGCGCCCGGCTATCACGCGGTCGTCGGCGGCATCTACGAATCCTTCGACACGACCACCCTGCCCGAGGGCTGGCGGATCCTCCAGCTGGACAGCTCCGGAGGGATGACGTGGCGCCTGGACGACCCGGCGCGCCGTGGCAACCTGACGGGCGGGACCGGTCCATTCGCGATCGTCGACAGTGACTTCGCCGGTCCCGGCGCGCACCAGGACACCACCCTCGAATCGCCGATCGTGGACCTGACCGGGGTCGCCGACCCGGTGATCAGCTTCAACACCGACTTCCTCGATTACCCGCCAGACGACGAGCTCGCGCAGGTCGCGCTGAGCACGGATTTCGGGCGGCACTTCTCGGTCGTCTGGGATTCGAACGGCAAGAGCGTCCGCGGGCCGCGTCTCATCACGATCCCGATCCCGACCGCAGCGGACAAGGACGGCATCGTCGTCGACTTCCACTACAGCAAAGCCGACTTCGCCTTCTGGTGGGAGGTCGATAACGTCGGGATCGGCACGCGCAGCTGCGTGCTGACGCCCGGCGGCGGCCTGGTCATCGGTCAGGTCACGGACGGCAACACGACCGACCCGATCGATGGCGCGACGGTCGCCAGTACGGACGCTCCGGCCGATCATGCAACGACCAGTCCGACTGCAACGGCCGGCGATGGCTTCTACACCCTGTTCTCGTCGTTGACGGGGAGCCACCCGTTCACGGCCGGCAAGAAGGGCTATCAGCAGGCATCCGAGACCGTCGACGTACAGGACGGGAACGTCGTTCGCCAGGACTTCGTCCTTGGCGCGGGCAAGCTGTCCGTCACCCCGGATGCGATCGACGTCTCCGTGCCGCTCGGTGGGACGACCACCAGCGGACTGGACCTGTCCGACACCGGAGCCGCACCCGTGACGTTCGAGTTGCGTGAGGGTGGCGCCAGTCGCGAGATCCTCAAGCCGGTCGGCGCACCGCTCATCACTCACCGGGGACATTTCACCCCGTATCGGTTCAAGGAGGACCCGCGCGGCGGCGACGCCGGAGGAGGGGAAGGGGAGAGCATCCACCCGATCAAGTCGCCGCCGTGGACGGCCGTGGCGGACTACCCGACTCCGATCATGGACAACACGATCGGTGCGAGCGACGGCATCCTCTATTCCGTCGGCGGCTTCGACGGCGGGGACACCACCTCCGGAGGCCAGAAGTACGACCCGTCGTCGAACGCCTGGTCGCCGATCGCCCCGATGAGCTTCCAGCGGGAAAAGCCCGCCGCGACGGTCATCGACGGCAAGCTCTATGTGGTCGGTGGCTGGGGGCCGGACGGCAGCCCGGTCGGCGACCTCGAGATCTATGACCCATCGTCGGACAGCTGGACCAGCTGGTTCGCCGGTCCCGGTCGCCTACGCTGCCGCAACAGCGGTCACAAACGACGGCCTGATGTACGTCATCGGGGGCTGCGGAGACTTCTTCTGCGGCGTGACCGACACGTTCGTCTACGATCCGGCGGCCGACAGTTGGTCGACCGTCGCCTCATACCCGGAGCCCACGTCGTGGGAATCCTGCGGTGCCATCGACGGCAAGATCTACTGCGCCGGCGGCGTGAGCGACGACAACGGCGAGAGCACGTCGACGTTCGTGTACGACCCCGCGGCCGACGCCTGGGGACCGCTTGCGGCCATGCCCCAGACGGCCTGGGCATCCGGGTTCACCGCCGCGGGCGGACTGCTCGTCCTGTCCGGTGGCGTCACCGACGACTTCTCCACGGTCACCAATGAGGGCTTCTCGTACGATCCGGCGTCCGACGCATGGGCGCCCATCCCGAATTCGAACAACGCCCTGTACCGCGGCGGCTCCGCGTGCGGGTTGTACAGGGTCGGCGGCTCCGCGGGTGGGTTCGATCCCGTCCAGGATGCCGAACTCCTGCCTGAACTCGACGACTGCGGCGGCGGCACGGACGTGCCGTGGCTGAGCGAGGATCCGACGACCGGCACGATCGGCCCGGGCACGTCCGCCCCGATCACGGTGTCGTTCGACGCCGGCGCCGCCGGGGTCGACCAGCCCGGTGCCTACAAGGCCCGGATCGGCATCAAGGAAGACACCCCATATTCCGTGCCCGCGGTCAACGTCACGATGCATGTCGAGGCGCCCGCGACGTGGGGGCAGCTGACCGGGACCATCACCGGTCTGGCCGTCTGCGATCAGCCGGGTGAGCCGCTCGCCGGCGCGCAGGTGTTGGTCGACGGGGTCACGACGGACTTCACCCTCAAGACCGACGCGAACGGCAAGTTCAAGGTCTGGATGGACCAGGCCAACGGCCCGGTCGATCTGGCCATCTCCGCCAACGGCTACATCGGCACCTCGCGGGCCGGTGTAGCGATCACCGGCGGCGGGATCTCGACCGTCGATGCAGACCTGCGGCTGGATGCACCGTGCGGTTCGATCAACCCGCTCGCCATCGACGTTACCCTTCCGGCCGGTCAGACGGTCGATGTCCCACTCGATCTCACCAACGCTGGGGCGGCCCCGTACGACTTCGGGGCCATCGCGGAGACGCCGGTCGCCCTGATCGGATCGCAGCCGCCCGCCGGTCTCGCTCCTGTGCGCGCGCATAGCCCCATCAAGAGCGGCCCCGCGGCCTACGCAAGCATGTCCAAGGCACGCCGCCCAGCCGGAGTCGTGCCGAAAGTGCCGGCGTGGTTCGGCGGCGCGGTCGTGCCCGGCGGGGTCGTCCGGTATGCGCCGGCCCAGTGCGACGGCGATCCCGAACACTTCTACGTCTTCGGTGGCGTCGATGGCTTCTTCAACCTGTCGACCAATGCCTGGCGGTACGACGCCGTCAGCAACAGCTGGTCCGGCCTAGCCCCGATGCCCGAGGGATTCGAGGCGGCGGCCGCGGCGTGCGACGCGGGCCGGATCCATGTCCTCGGCGGCAGCGGGACGGACGCGCACTTCATCTACGACATCGGCAGTGACAGCTGGTCGTTCGGGGCAACGCTCCCGCGACCGGTGGAGGGAGCCGCCGCGGCTGCCTGGGATGGTCACGTCTACCTTATCGGAGGCGACGACGACTTCTTCCCCGGCAACGGCGTCTCCAATGAAGTCGATATCTACGACGTCGCGTCTGACAGCTGGATCGGCACCGGTGCCGCGCTGCCGACCGCCACCGGCAATATGGGCTATGCGCAGGTCGGTCCTTTCGTCTACCTCGCCGGCGGCTGGGTGGACTTCACCGACGCGGACGGTGCCATCAACACCGGTGCGACCCAGGCCTACGACATCGTCGGCGACAGCTGGTCCAGCGGACCGGTCCTCGGCACGGCCCGAGCCGATCTTGCCCTTGCCGCGACGGACAGTGCGATCTACGCGCTGGGCGGCGACGGGCCGGGCGCCGACTTCTTCGAGCCGACGGACGTCGCCGAACGGCTCGCCACCGGATCATGGCCGGGTGGTGCATGGCAGACCATCGATCCCCTGCCGCTCCCGGTCATGAGTGATTCGGCCGGCTTCTGCACCCTCGAGGGCTCCAACCCCGCCGAGGTCTGGGCTGTCGGCGGGCTCCGGGGCGACACGTTCACGATCGACGGGCTGACCTGGGCGCACCCTGCCCCAGGTGAGGCGTGCCCGACGATCCGAAGCGACGTCCCGTGGCTGTCGGAAGCCCCGCTGTCCGGGACCATCGGCGCCGACGGCTCCGGCCAGGTCCACGTGCGAGTCGACACCACCGGCCTCGCGGCCGGCGACTATCACGCGACCCTGATCGTCCCGACCACAGACCCGCGCCTCGGCGAGGTGCGGATCCCGGTCAACCTGGCGGTCGGTTCGGTCAAGCTGCTGATCGCCGTCGAGAAGGACGGTCCGGTCGGCGGTATCGCGGCCGCGAAGCAGGACATCGTGGCGGTCCACGCGGATGCGACCGGCACGATCTACTTCGACGGCAGTGACGTCGGCCTCTCCAAGTTCGCCATCGACGCCTTCGCGAGGCTCGACGACGGATCCCTCCTCTTCTCGTTCACGGCCGCGGGCACCATCCCGGGCATCTCCGGCAAGGTGGAGGCCGCCGACATCGTCCGGTTCGTCCCGACGAGTCTCGGCGACGTGACCGCCGGAACGTTCGATCTGTACTTCGACGGGAGCGACGTCGGGTTCACGAAGAGCGACAATATCGACGCGCTCGAGGTCCAGGGCGACGGCAGTCTGCTCATCTCGACGAGCGGGCCCAGCAAGCCCACGAGCGCCATCAGCGTCGATGACAGCGATGTCCTCCGGTTCGATCCGACCTCCCTCGGGGCGACGACGGCCGGCACATGGTCGATCTATCTCGACATGAGCGATGTCGGCCTGACCACGAACGATGAGGATCTCGATGCCCTCAGCCTGTGGAATGGCCATGTCCTGCTCAGCACGCTCGGCAACATGTCCGTCCCGGGCCTCACGGCCCAGGACGACGACGTCGTGATCTTCGATCCGACGTCGACCGGCCCGACGACGGCCGGAACGTGGGATCCCGTGCCGTACCTCGATGGCGCGTCCATCGGTATCTCCGGCAACGACATCACCGCCATCGGGCTGCCCTGACCCGGTTCGCTGGTTCGAGAGAGACGACTGGCCGCCCGCGTTCCGCGGGCGGCCAGTCGATTCCGCAGCGGGACGCATCGGTCAGGGTCGCGAGTAGCCCAATCGCGGGATGTCCGCATCCTGGCGTCGGCCGCGATGATGCGTCCATGCACCACCGCATTCGAGGTCCGCTGCTCGGCGTCGCCGGGTCCCTGCTCCTGTTGACGAGCCTCGCGCCCGCGGTCGCGGCCGCCGACTTCCCGTCGTACGACGCCGGATACCACACGTATGCGGAGATGGTCGCCGAGATCCAGGCCACCCAGGCCGCCCATCCGGATATCGTCGCGCTCCGCTCGATCGGGAAGAGCTACCAGGGCCGCGACCTGTGGGTCGCCAAGGTTTCCGACAACGTCGCCACGGACGAGCCTGAGCCGGAGGTCATGTTCGACGGCCTCCATCACGCCCGGGAGCACCTCTCGCTCGAGCAGACGCTCGCGATCCTGCGCTGGCTGACGACGGGTTACGGGACCGACGAGCGGATCACCCGCATCGTCGACACGCGCGAGATCTGGATCATCTTCGCGGTCAACCCCGACGGCGCGGAGTACGACCTGACCGGTTCGCCGTACCGCTCCTGGCGCAAGAACCGCCAGCCCAACCCGAATTCGACCGCCATCGGGACCGACCTCAACCGGAACTACGGCTATCACTGGGCCTGCTGCGGCGGCTCGTCGAGCGTGAAGTCGGCGGCGACCTACCACGGCCCGAAGGCTTTCTCGGCCCCGGAAACGCGTGCCATCCGTGACTTCATGGCGAGTCGCCGGATCGGTGGCCGCCAGCAGATCAAGACGGCCATCACGTTCCACACCGCCGGTGAGCAGATCCTCTGGCCGTACGGCTATACCAAGGCGGATGTCCCGTACGACATGACCACCGACGACCACGCCGCGCTCGTGGCGCTGGGCAAGAAGATGGCCACGACCAATGGCTACACGGCGATGCAGTCGAGCAGCCTGTACGTCACCGACGGCGACGAGATCGACTGGGCATACGGCAGGGAACACATCTTCATGTACACCTTCGAGCTGTATCCGAGCCACAGCGTGGTCAGCACGACCCGGCGGTTCTACCCGCCGGACGAGGTCATCGGGCCCCAGACGGAACGCAACCGGAACGCGATCCTGATGCTGATCGAGGCTGCCGGCTGCCCGTACGCCCTGTCGGGCAAGGCGAGCGCGAACTGCGGCGCGCTGTACGACAACCTCGAGACCTACGGCGGCTGGCAGACGGACCCGCTCGGGACCGACACGGCCACGGCCGGCGCGTGGCAGCGGGGGAATCCCGCCGCGACCCCACGCCAGAAGGGCACGACGACATCCGGGTCGGCTGCTCTCGTGACCGGCCTCAAGGCCGGCAGCCGGGCGAGTTCCTACGATGTCGATGGTGGCGTGACGACGGTCCGCTCAGCGCCGATCGCACTGCCTGCGACGGTCGGTCCGCTGACGTTCCGGTACTACCTCTCCCATAGCTCGAACGCCACGTCGCTGGACTACTTCCGCGTCTATGTCGAGCGGGCCGATGGGTCGCGGACGCTCGTGCGCCAGGAGCTCGGAGCGGCGAACACGGACCTCCCGAGCTGGGCATCGGCCTCGATCCCGATGACGCCGTGGGCCGGCGAGACGGTCCGGATCGTCTTCGCTGCGGCCGACCGTGGCCGGGGGAGCACGATCGAGGCGGCCGTCGACGACGTGCGGATCAGGCGTCCCTGAACGGAAGCCTGAACCGGATCGTCGTTCCCTCGCCGGGGCGTGACTCCGCTTCGATGTCACCGTCGTGGGCGGCCACGAGCTGGCGGGCGATGGCGAGGCCGAGGCCAGACCCGCGTGACGTGTCGCCCTTGACGAACCGATCGAAGACGTAGGGCAGGAGCTCGGGCGGGATGCCCTCCCCGGTGTCGCGGACCTCGAGGCGGACCCATGCCCCGGGATCGACCGCGCCCACGACCGTCACGCGGCCCCGGGCCGGCGTGTGGAGGAGCGCATTCGACACGAGGTTCGAGAGGACCTCGCGGATGCGGACCGGGTCGAGATCGATGATCGGCAGGTCGCCATCGATCGAGATGCCCAGGGTCACCTTCGCCGCCACAGCCGCCGGCTCGAAGGAGCGCACCACCTCGGCCACGAGCAGGTCGGGATCGGTCGGTTCGGGATGGAGCGTGAGGGTGCCGGCTTCCGACAGGGCCAGCGTCCGCAGGTCGTCGATGAGCCGGGCGAGGACCTTCGTCTCGTCGAGGATCAGGCTGATGTGGGCCGGATCGGGCGGGTAGATCCCGTCGGCGATCGCCTCGAGGTTGCCCTGCACGACCGTCAGCGGCGTCCGCAGCTCGTGGCTGATCTCGGCAAGGAGCGTCCGGCGCTGGTGTTCGTCCGCCTCGAGCCGGCCGATCATCGTGTCGAAGCCTTCGATCAGCTCGCCGACGACCTGCAGGCCACCGGACGACCGACGCCCCGCGTCGACGCGGACCGAGTAGTCGCCCGCCTCGACCCGGCGTGTCGCCTCGACCAGCCGGTCCATCGCGCGGGCCGCCAGGAACAGCGTCCGACCCATGCCGACGACCACCGCGACGACCACGGCCAGCGCGACGATCCCGGGCACGGGGCCAAGGTTCGAGAGGACGATCGCCATCCCGGCGACGAGCGAGCCGATGACGAACAGGAAGAGGAGAGCGAACACGCAGCCGAAGCCGCGCCCCGCCATCCACGGTGGTCCGCCGCGCTGCATCCGGGCGCCTTCGGCCATCCGGCGGCGACGCCACCTCTCGCGCGCGGTGCGCCAGTCACGCTCGCTCCAGCGATTCGGGATCGTCGCCGTGGGTCATTCGCCGACTCGTGCGTCGGAGAACCGGTAGCCGACGCCGTAGACCGTCAGGACGTAGCGGGGCCGGCGCGGGTCGGATTCGATCTTGCGGCGCAGGTTCTTGATGTGCGAGTCGATCGCCCGCTCGTAGGTCTCGAACGTGATGCCGTGCAGCGCGTCGAGGAGCTGCGCCCGGGTGAAGATGCGACCTGGCCGGGCGGCCATCGTCGCGAGCAACCCGAATTCAGTCGGGGTGAGGTCGATGACCGTCCCGCCGATCGTCGCCCGCATCCGGGGCTGGTCCAGGACGACATCGCCGACGCGGATGATCTCCGCAGCGTCGGGTGGCCGATCGGCTCGCCGGAGGACCGCCCGGACCCGGGCGACCAGTTCGCGCGGGCTGAACGGCTTGGTGAGGTAATCGTCGGCGCCGAGTTCGAGACCGAGCAGCTTGTCGAACTCGTCGTCGCGGGCCGTCAGCATGACGATCGGGATGGTCGAGTCGCGGCGGAGCTCACGGGTCACGTCGAGTCCGTCCAGTCCGGGCAGGCCGAGGTCGAGGACCACGAGGTCCGGGCGCCGCTGGCGGACGGACGCGACCGCGGACCTGCCATCGGCGGCCGTCAGCACGGCGAATCCCGCGTGCTCGAGGTAGTCGCGGGCCAGGGTGACGATCTTCGGTTCGTCATCGACGACGAGGATGGTCTTCATCGGCGTCCATCCTAGAGGCGGAGGCGCCCTCGGACATCTCGTCCGAGGGCGCGGGGAGCGGGGAGGCGTCGGTCAGCCGCCGGAAGGCGGGCCAGCCGACGCGGTCGGGTCGGTCGGCAGCGACGGATCGTGGGCCCGGCGATGCCAGTCGTCGAAGGTCTCGTGGGCGCGGGCCTCCCAGGGCGATCGGTCGGAGCCGGGTCCGCCGGGTCCGCGACCAGCCGCCGCGGCCCCAGCCGCCATGGCGACCCGGCCCGCCGCGCCAGACGATGGCCCGGATCAGGCCGAAGACGATGAACAGGAAGAACAACGCGGCGAGGAAGCCGAAGATGCCGAACCCGGGGTGCCAGCCCCAGCCGTAGCCGTAGGCCGGGACGACGACGGGTGCGACGACCGTGGCACCCGCGGCGCTCGCGGTCGTGACGGCGGTGGACAAGCCGGCCTGGTAGGCCGTGGTGGCGATGAGCCCGCCGCCGATCGCGAGGACGGCGACGAGCAGGATGGCTGCGATGACTCTGGGCATGACGTGTGAGGACTCCTTGTCCTGGCTGAGGGTTCCACCATGGATCCCTGATGACGTCGATCCTGGCCGCCGGTTGTGGAGCGGCGATGGAGACGCCATGGCGGTCCCGGGCTGGGTATTGACAGTGGCACGTTGCACTGTCAATATAGCGTCGTGCCAGACGATGACCGCTATTCCCTCACCGAGCTCGCGGACCTTGCCGGGGTGACCCCGCGCACGGTCCGCTACTACCTTGCGCAGGGTCTCCTGCCGGCCGTCGGCCCGTCCGGTCCGGGCAGCAAGTACGACCCGAGCCATCTCATGCGCCTGCGGCTCATCCGGCGGCTCCAGGCCGAACACCTGCCCCTCGCCGAGATCCGGCGTCGTCTCGACGACCTCACCGAGTCGGACATCCGCGAGCTCGCCGCCGACGACGCGCCGCCGCCGGCGGACACCGCTCTGGACTACCTGCGCACCGTCCTCAGGGGGACCGAGAAGGCGATGCCCCCGCCGGGATTCGTGCGATCCGCCATGGCCGCGCCGGCCAGCGCGCTGCGACGCATGCGATATCACCGAGACCGTGCCCTCGTTCGCCTCCCCAAGACGGGACAGCAGTGAGACGCCGGACGCGGTGACCACGACCATCGAGCGCTCGCAGTGGGAGCGGATCGCGCTCGCACCCGATGTCGAACTCCACATCCGTCGCCCGCTCACCCGGGCGCAGCAGAAAGGGATCGATCGCCTCGTGACGATCGCCCGTGAACTCCTCGAGGAGGACCGCTCATGACCACCCGCATCGACCCCACGCTCGAGGTCCGCCAGGACCGCCGGCTCATCCGGCCCAACGCCCACAGCAAACGCTTCCTGCTCGTCCGCGTCGAGGCGCCACGCGCCACGAGCGAGCGTGACCGTTCCCCGGTCAATCTCGCCATCGTTCTGGACAGGTCCGGCTCGATGTCCGGCGCCGAAGCTCCACGTCGCGAAGGCCGCTGTCGAGGAGGCCATCGGCCGTCTCCAGCCGGACGATCGGTTCAGCGTGGTCGTGTACGACGATGTCGTCGACATCGTGTGCGGATCGACGCAGGCCTCGGCCGAGGCGCGACGCGGCGCCATCGAGCGTTTGCGCGCCGTGGACGCGCGCGGCAGCACGAACCTCGGCGAAGGCTGGCTGCGCGGCTGCGAACAGGTCGCAGCGCACCTTGCCGGCAGCGGGGTCAACCGCTGCCTGCTCCTGACCGACGGCCTCGCCAATGTCGGGATCACCGCGCCCGACCAGCTGGCGACGCATGCCCGGGAGCTTCGAGCCCGCGGCGTCTCGACCTCCACCTTCGGCGTCGGCAACGACTTCGACGAGCGGTTGCTGCAGGACCTCGCCGACGCCGGCGGCGGCCATTTCTACTACATCGCCGACGCGCCCCAGATCCGGGACGCGATCACATCCGAGGTGGGTGAGACGCTCGAGACGGTCGCCCGCGAGGTCAGCCTCGAGATCACCGCTCGCGACGACATCCGGATCGATGCCATCAGCCCGTATCGCCTGACGACGAGCGGCAACCGGACGGTCGTGTCGCTCGGGGACCTCGTCTCCGAGCAGGTCGTCGAGGTCGTGCTGCGGCTGTCGTTCCCGTACGGCGACGTCGGCCGCGACACCGGGGCGATCGTCGCCCTGACCGACCGCGATGGCGTCTTCGCAGCACGCCTCGCCGGGGGCCACGATCCGGTCCGCCTCACCTGGACCTACGCGGACGACGTCGCGAACGACGCCCAGACACGCGACCGCGACGTGGATCGCGTCGTGGCCCGGCTGTTCGCGGCACGCGCCCGCCAGGAGGCGATCGGCCGGAACCGGGATGGCGACTACGCCGGGGCACGACGGATCCTCGATGCGACCCGCGCGCGGATCCTCGGCTACGCCGGCGACGACCGCGAGATCCGCTCGGTGGTGGACACACTGGCCGAGGAAGAGGTCGTCTACGCGGCCCCGATGGCCGAGCCGCTGCGCAAGCAAGCCCACTTTGCCAGCGCGAATGCATTGCGCAGTCGCGATGTCATGGGTCGGTCGGTGAAGCGCTCCTGACGCGTCTGCGGCTGATTCCGGTCCCGAGGGGCTTGATTCGCGGCGTATAGTCCGCACCGAGGGACGTCCGAACACGTCTGCCTGTGCCCGGCAGCGGACGTCGTGAGGTTGGAGGGGTTCATGTCTCTCGAAGGGATCATCATCGGACTGCTCGCGATCGGCATCGGCCTCGCCTGGGCCTTCTATGGCCTGAAGCTGTTCACGATCCTGCTGCCGCTGTGGGCCTTCTTCTTCGGCCTGATCGCCGGCGCCCAGTGGAGCGTCGACGTCTTCGGCGATGCCGGGGTCTTCACGACCGTCCTGTCGTGGGGCATCGGCCTGGTCTTCGGCATCGTCCTCGCGGCGATCTCGTTCTTCTGGTACTACGCCGCGATCGTCATCCTCGGCGGAGCCGTCGGCTACGCCCTGGGCATCGGTTTCTTCGACTGGCTCGGCCTTGGCACCGGCCCGATCGTGGTCGTCATCGGTCTCATCGTCGGTGCGATCTTCGCCATCGCCACGTTCGTGCTCGGCGTCCCGATCCTGCTTGTGATGGCGTTCTCGGCGTTCAGCGGCGCTGCCGCGGTCGTCAACGGCGTCCTGATCTTCCTCGGCCAGATCAAGCTCGAAGCGCTCAACGACGGGATCTTCGGATCGCTGCTCGCCAATGGCGTCATCGGCATCGTGTCGTTCCTCGTCCTCGGTGTCGCGGCGTTGTTCTGGCAGATCAGAGACGTCGGTTCGTCGATCACCTCGATCGACCGGAGCGCGTACCGCTACTAGGCCAGCCATGCAGCCGCGGTCGCTCGTCGCCGCCATCGACCAGGGGACGACGAGCAGCCGCTGCATCCTCTTCGACCGGGCCGGGCAGCCGGTCGCCAGCCACCAGCTGGAGCACGCCCAGATCACGCCGCGGCCCGGCTGGGTCGAGCACGATGCCGACGAGATCCTCGAGCGCGTGCGGACCTGTGTCCGGGTCGCCCTGCGTGACATCGGCGCCGATGCGACCGCCCTCGCCGCCGTCGGCATCAGCGACCAGCGCGAGACGACCGTCGTCTGGGACCGTCGGACCGGACGCCCGGTCCACCACGCGATCGTCTGGCAGGACACCCGGACGGCGGACGCGGGCGCCCGTCTCGCGGCCGCAGACCCGGCCGGGGCGGATCGCTTCCGCGCCCTGACCGGGCTGCCGATCTCGACCTACTCGTCGGCGCTGAAGCTCGCCTGGATCCTCGACGAGGGAGGCCCGGAGCGACGCGCCGCCGCCGACGCCGGCGACCTCCTGTTCGGGACCATCGATTCGTGGCTCATCTGGCACCTGACCGGCGGCGTCTCGGGCGGCGCCCACGTGACCGATGTCACGAACGCATCGCGGACGATGCTCATGGGCCTGGAGTCGCTCGCCTGGGAGCCGACGCTGCTCGACGCCGTCGGCGTGCCGGCCGCGATGCTTCCCGACATCCGTTCATCGTCCGAGGTCTACGGCCTCGGGGTGGGGGACCTGGCAGGCGTCCCCATCTCGGGCGATCTCGGCGACCAGCAGGCGGCCCTGTTCGGACAGACCTGCTTCGAGGCCGGCCAGATCAAGTGCACCTATGGCACGGGCTGCTTCATGCTCATGCACACCGGCGAGCGGCCGGTCCATTCCGGCCACGGCCTCATCACGACCGTGGCCGCGCGACTCGGGGACGGCCCAGCCACGTACGCCCTCGAGGGGTCGGTGGCGGTCGCCGGGTCGCTCATCCAGTGGCTGCGCGACAACCTCGGGATCATCGGCGACGCGTCCGAGGTCGAGACGCTCGCCGGATCGGTGCCCGATTCGGGCGACGTCGTGTTCGTGCCCGCGTTCTCCGGTCTCTTCGCTCCGCACTGGCGGAGCGACGCACGCGGCATCATCGCCGGACTCACCCGCTACGCGACGCGCGCCCATATCGCCCGGGCCGCGCTCGAGTCCACGGCGTACCAGGTCTCCGACCTCGGGGACGCGATGGTCGCCGACCTCGGTCGAGCCCTGCCCGCGGAACTCCGCGTCGATGGCGGGATGACCCGCAACCAGCTGCTCATGCAGTTCCAGGCCGATATCCTCGGGCGGCCGGTCGTGGCGCCACCGATCGCCGAGACGAGTGCACTCGGCGCGGCCTACGCCGCGGGCCTGGCGGTCGGTTTCTGGTCCGGGCTCGACGAGTTGCGGGCGATGGACCGGGCGGCCCATCGCTGGGAGCCGGCGATGGACGAGGCGACCAGGGCCGCGGGCATCGCCCGCTGGCACAAGGGCGTCGAGCGGACGCTCGGCTGGGTGGACGCGACGGAGTAGCCGCCGTCAGGCGGTGACGGGTCGGCCGACGGCCGCCGCGGCCGCGGCCCGGGCCGCGCTCGGCCCGCCAGGCGGGGATGTAGAACGGCGCTCCGAGTGCGCAGATCACGCCCCCGACGACCATCGCCGTCGAGATCGAGGTCCCGTCGGCGAGCGCAGCCAGCAGGATGGCGCCGAGGGCCCCGGCGGGCTGGCCGACCATCGAGTTCAGGCTCAGCACGGTCGTCCGGTGCGGGCCGTCCACCTCGCGGTGGAGGAGCGTCGTGTGCATCGGGTTCGAGGCACCGTGGGCGACGTAGCAGGCCAGGAATGCGATGACCACGCCGGCCGGCCCGGCGACCAGACCCATGAGCACGATCGTCGCGCCCTGGCCGATGCGCAGGAATGCCGCCGACCGCGAGACACCGATCCGCCGGCTAAGCAGGACGACCCCGGCCGCCCCGGCTGCCGCGGCGAACCAGGCCACCGAGGTGACCGGACCCATGATCGCGGCCGCCTGGTCGGTGTCGCCGAGGGTCTCGGACAGGCGGACCGGGAAGAGGCTCTCGAAGGTGACCATCGCGAAGCCCCAGAACAGCTCGACCGCGACGAGTGCCGCGAGGACGCGCGACCCGCGCAGCAGTCCGATGCCGTCGCCGATGACGCTCGGGACCTGTCGGACGGACGTCATCACCGCACCGACTCCGCGCGGCGGCCGGACTTCATGCATGAGCGCAACGATGGCGACGAGATTGACGATGCCGAGGCCGAGCGCCACGAGCAGGGGCAGGGCCAGTGTCGGGACCGCCGGGACGGGCGCCAGCGCGACGAGCGCACCCGAGATGAGCGCTCCGATCGCGATGGCGAGGCTCAGCACCGTGCTGCCGGCACTCAGGCCATCCTCGATCTTCGCGGCCGGGTCGGCGGCCAGCGTGGCATCCACGTACCAGGCCTCCAGGGGCCCGCTGTCGAGCGCCCGGAAGACCCCCTGGAGCATGGTCGAGGCGGCGAACAGCACGACCGTATCCGCGACGTACAGGAGACCCAGCGAGACGAGCCCGACCAGGCTCGCGAGGATGAGCACCGGCCGGCGACCGAGCGCGTCGGACAGCCCGCCGGTCGGCAGTTCGAGGACGAGCACGACGAGGCCCTGGAGGCTGAAGATCAGGCCGATCTCCGTCAGCGACAGCCCGCGGGACAGCGCCAGCAGGACCGTGACCGGGATGAGCAGACCGGTCGGGAGCCAGCGCAGGCCGACCAGGATGAGGTAGCGGGTCCGTGCCGACCGAGCGTCGAGGGCGGTCATCGCGGACCTCGGTCGAGCGGGAAGGCATACACGTAGAGCTGGACGATCTCGGCCTCCGCGTCATCGGGCGCCGGCGGCTCGGCACGGAATCGCTCGAACAGCGCCTCGACCTCCGCCTCGAAGACGGCGAGCCGGGTCGGCGAGATGCGGAGCGCGTAGTCACTCGAACCCGCCACGTCCTGCCAGGCCAGCGACCAGCCGGCATGGGCATCCAGCCACGCCCCATAGCGCTCGACGAACATCGCGAGGTAGTACCGGCGCAGCCAGTCCGCGGCCGCCTCGGCATCGGGGTCGCCGGCGACGTCGCGCTCGGTCCAGCCGTGCATCTCGGTGGCCGCGCGCCACCATCGTTCGCGACCGCGGCCGTCGTCGGTCTCCTCGACCAATCCGACCGAGGCGAGCTTGCGCAGGTGATAGCTCGTCGCGCCGGTGTTCGTGGCGAGGCGTTCGGCGAGCGCCGTCGCCGTCGCCGGGCCGTGCTCGCGGAGGGCCGTCAGGAGGCGTGAGCGGAGCGGGTGGGCGAGGACCTTGAGCCCGCGTGGATCGAGCCGCAGGATGGTCGGGGGTGGTGTCTCCATGCCCGAAGACTACCATGCACAGAAGTTATGCACAAGTATTGTGCAATACCGGATCGCGACGGTCAGGGGCTCCAGGCGGCCGCCACGCCGTCGGCGATCCGTGTCGCCGCACCGCCGTCGGCAGGGATGGCGACGATCCCGGACGTGCCGTCGTCGGCCACCACCGGCAGTGCGATCGCGTGGCTGTCGGCCGACCAGATCCGGTGGCTCAGCGCGTACTGGTCGAAGTAGGGAAGGAGTTGCGACACGAAGAGGTCGGCGAGCCGGACAATGCGCTTCGACCGGATCGTGCCGGTCGCCGTCTCGACGAAGACGAGCTGGACCCCGATGCCCGCGGCCGGCGCAGCGATCTGCGCGCGGGCGAGCCTGGCCGTGCCGTCGCCTCGGAGCGCCGCGATGTTGTCGTCGGTCGACTGCAGGACCTGGAGGGCCGCGATCGTCCGGCCGTCGGGTGCCCAGAAGAATGCCACGACGGGACCCTGCAAGAGCACGCGGACGTCACCGGTCGAAGCGGACAGCAGCCGGAGGGGGCCGAGCGGCAGGGTGTTCTCGCGGCCGGGTTCCTCTCGCGCGATGAAGGCGAGGTCGGACGCGGTCGGGCTGAAGTCGATGGCCGCGTCACCTCCGACATCCACGGCATGACGATCCGCGCCGTCGCGTGTCTCGACGACGACCTGGCCCGCCGTCTGCGTCCCGGCGGCGACGAAGCCACGGAACGCGCCGTCGGTCGTGACGGCCGGGGCGCGGAACCCGCCCGATGCCGTCACGCTCGGCTCGAGCGCCACCCCGTCCAGGCCGATCTCGCCGACGAACGCATCCGCTGCCGTGCCGCCACTGTGGACGAGGATCTCGTCCGCGCTCGACCACGCCCAGTACAGCGGCGCCCCCTGGCGGACGATCACCGCTGGGCTACTCGCGTCCGCGGGCGCGATCCGGAGGGCGATGCCGTCCGGCTCGTGGGTCAGGAAGCTCAGCCGGCTGCCGTCGGGGGACCAATACGCATAGAACGGCGGTCGGTCGTCGCTGTCGTAGACGGCGGTCGGTCCGACGGGCGCAGCGCCACCGGTGCCGGCGTCTCGGCCGACCGTGAACACGTGGACGACGCCCGAGCCGTCGTGGTCAGCCGATGACCGCGATCCGCTCGCCATCGGGCGACCACGTCGGGAATGAGTAGTCGAACCCGGCCGCCCCGAGCGGGGCGGACACGTGGCCGTCAGCATCCGCCGTCAGCAGGCGCCCAGCCGCATCCACCAATGCCAACCGCTGTGGCGGTGACCCGGCCGGCCGAGCGGATCCGTCGGCCACGGGCAGCGTGGGATCGACGCGATCGGGCGCGATCGGCGTCACGAATCCGCGGCCGGACACGAACGCCAGGAAGACCATCGAGACGATCAGCAGGATGAGGATGGCGATGGTGGCGATACGCCGGGCACGGCTCGGCGGCTGCGGGACCAGCGGTCCGGGATCGTCGAAGTGCTCCGGCTCGACCATGACCCGGACACCATACGGGACTCGGCACCCCACGACGTTGACGGCCCGTTGTAGCATCGCGTCGCGCCGCGCACCTTCGTCGCGGCCCAAGGAGGGCGACAGCCACTGTGGCGACACGCAAGCGGAAGACCGTCTATCCCCCGGCCCGAACCGACACGAAGCCGACCCAGCGCCCCGGCGCGGGTCCGGAACCGTACGTCCGCCCGACCGTGGCGACGATCGACCTCAACGCCGGCAGTGGCAGGGCGGGCCTGTCGGTCGGCGATCGGGTCCGGATCTCCGGGAGCGGTCTCTATGCCGGCGAAGCGGCGGTGATCGAGAAGCTGACGTCGGGAGTCATCCCGGCGGCGCTCGTGCGGACCGAAGCCGGTCGCACTCGCCAGGTCAGGACCATCGACCTGGAGCCGATCGCCCGCGAGGCGTGACGCCCGAATCCTCCGGCTGACTGCCGTTCGTTAGCCGTCCCCTGGTACCTTCGTACCGTGGCTCGTCCTGCCCGGTGAGCGCAGGTTTGGCGTAGACGAGACCAGTCCGCTGGACTGGCCGGCCGGGGCCCGGATGTTCGTCGTCGGAGGGATCACGGTGGCTGCCACCACGAGACGATCGTGCGGACCGGGTCCGCGCACCGTCCACACCGGCACCCGCCCGTGACGACGAGAACCGCGCCCTGTCGGCCTGCCCGAGGCCTTCGGCGTCGACGATCTCCAGGAGTGCCCCCTGATGGATCCGAGACCGCCATCGAGTGATGGCTGGGACCGACGCACGGTCCCGATGTTTCCCGCCGTTGGTCTTCCGCCCCAGCGTCCGAAGCGGTCGATGCTGCCGCTCTATGTCTATACGGCAGCGACGATCGGAGCAGGCTTGACGGCGCTCCTCTGGGCGTCGGTCAGCTTCACCATCTGGCCCACGATCTCCCTGACCCAGGCTGGCGGTCGCGAGGGGATCCTTCTCGGCCTGCTGTTCTGGATCCTGCTCGGCCTCCTCGGCGGGACGCGGGTCGAGCAACTCCACGGCTACGGCGTCCTGACGTTCCACCTGCCGTTCATCATCGCCGCGACCGCGCTCGGTGGCCCCGTCGCGGGCGGTTGGGTCGCGATGGTCTCGACGCTCGAGGCACGCGAACTGCGCGAGGTGCCGTGGTACGGGACCCTCGCCAACCACTCAGCGATGGCACTCTCGGCTGTCCTCGCCGGGGTCGTCTTCGAGGCCGTCCGAAGCGGTCCGCTCGGCGCCATCAGCGATCAGCCACAGGCCGCCCAGCTCGTCGCCATCGTGCTCGCGACATTCGTCATGTCCGGCCTGTCGGCGGGCCTGGCCACCGGGACCGTGATCCTGCGCGACGGGCTGACCGCTCGCGAGGCCGCCCGGCTCATGGACACGTCGTACCGGACGACATCGGCGAGCGAGGTCGTCCTGGGCTGGATCCTGGTGCTCGCCTACGGCACGATCGGCTGGTGGGCCGCGCTCATCTGCGCGACGCTCGTCCTGGTCATCTGGCAGGCGCACGACGCCCGAGAGATCGCCCGGCACGACGCGATGACCGGCCTGCTCAGCCGATCAGGCTTCGACGCCCGTCTTGCCGAGGTCCTGGGCGGCGTCCGACGCGGCGCGGGCCGGGCTGCCCTGCTGGCCATCGATCTCGATGGCTTCAAGGCCGTCAACGATACCTACGGCCACGCTGCGGGCGACGACGTCATCCGCGAGGTCGGCGTCCGTCTGCGCCGCTCGATCCGGTTGACCGATGCGGCAGTCCGGCGCGGCGGCGACGAATTCGGCGTCCTGCTCGCCGGTGTGTCGGATTCCGTCGCAGCGGAGACGCTCGCCAAGCGCATCCTGGCCGACCTGTGCGAGCCGATCGAGACGGAGCGCGGGATGATCCGGATCGGCGCGTCGATCGGCGTGATCATCATCGAGCCGACGAGCCGGGTGACCTCGATCGAACGCTTACATGCGCTCGCCGATCACGAGATGTACCAGGTCAAGAGAGCCGGCGGCGGCGTCCGCATGCGCGTCCCGGGTGACCCTGCTCAGATGGTGCCGGTGCCGCCAGCCTGACGACGGGCGGGTATCCTCCAGGGATGTCCAGCCAGATGGTCGCTGTCCCGGGTGCGCGCCTGTACGTCGTCGAAGACGGCGCCGGCCCGCCGCTCGTCCTGCTCCACGCGGGCGTCGCGGACCTGCGGGCGTGGGACGGGATGGTGGCGCCGCTCGTGGATGCCGGTCATCGGGTGATCCGCTACGACGCCCGCGGCTACGGCCGCTCGACCACCGAGGATGTCGAGTTCTCGCCGCGGGCCGACCTGCTCGCGGTCATGGATGCCCTGGGCGTTCGGCGGGCCCCGCTGGTCGGCAACTCACGGGGCGGGATGCTCGCCTTCGATACGGCCATCGAATCCCCGGAACGCGTCGCCGCGATCGTCGGTGTCGGGTCCGGGGTCGGCGGCTACGACGGCGGCGAGACGCCCGCGGAGACCGCCATCAACGAGGCCTACGAGGCGGTCGATTCGGCCGAACCGTTCGACGCCGAAGCGCTGACCGCATTCGAGACCGCGGTCTGGGGCGATGGTCCGGGCCAGCCGGCGGGCCGCATGCGAGCCGATGTCCGCGCCCTGCTCCACGAGATGGACCTGCCGCTCAACGACCCCGGACGGGTCGGCGGCCGCGAGATCCGCCTCGATCCGCGCGCTGCGAGCCGGATCGCCGAGATCCGCTGTCCGGTCCTGGCGGTGGCCGGCGCGCTCGATTTCAGTGGCGTCGTCGCGACCGCTCGGATGCTCGAGGCCGACGCTCCGAACGCACGGGCGGTGATCTGGGATGACGTCGCGCACATGATCGGGATGGAGCAGCCGGATCGCCTGGCTGCCGAGATCGTGGCGTTCCTCGCTCCGCTCGGGCCGTGGGCCTGATCGAGGCCGACCTCGTCAGGATCGGCCGCTCGCGGCCTCGTGGGCCCGCATCGCATGACACAGCAGCCGGTCGAGCAGGCCGGTCAGGGTTTCGACGGACGCGACCGACGCCCGTTCCTGGTCTCCGCCGACCGAGCCCGGATCGTCGATCGCCTTGAGACATCGGCCGCGCAACGTCAACAATCCCTCGACCGTCTCGCGAAGACCGACGCCGGATCCGGCCGCCAGCACCGCACAGCGGGTCGTGGCCATCTCGGCCCGGCTGAACGCGTAGTCCCGCTCCACCGCCGTTCGCCCGACGGTCGCCGAGACCAGTGCCTCGGCGATCTGGTGGACCTGCTGACGCGTCCGCCGGCGCGTCCCCGGATCGAGCGCGACGAACCACGGGAGGTCGGTGTCGATCGCCGGTCGGTGGTCCTGCGGGGTGGCCGTCGCGTCGTCCGGGAGCAGGGCGTCGACGGCGGCGCGACTGAACCGTCGATGGCCGCCGGGTGTCGTGAACGTCCGGATCCGCCCGGCATCGCTCCACCGCCGGAGGGTGGCCGGAGACACGCCCATCAGGTTCGACGCTTCCTGGATGCTCATCCAGCCCGAGCCCCTCGGGACCCGCTGGGCAGTGATCGTCACCGGCGGACCTCCTTCATGGCGTGCGCGACGGGACGGGGTCCGGCAGCACAGCCGGGGGGCTGGCGGACGGATCGGTCCTGAACGGGTTCGGCAGGACGGGCTCCGCGTGGCACTGGGAGCAGTACGCCGGCTGGTGGCAGTAGGCGCACGCCCTGGGCGCCGGTCTTCTTCATCACCTCCGCGTGGTTGAAGATCATGTCGTCGTGCTTCACCTGGACCGCTGCGGTCTTGTGGCAGCTCTCGCAGTACGTGCGCGTGTGGCAGGCGCCGCAGGCCGTACCTGCAGGATCGAGCGCGGATGCGCTCGACTTGTGGTCGAACACCCAGAGTCGATCGTCGTGGCTCGCCGGTCGCTGGCCGATGAGGACGCCGGACTCGGTCGACCCGATCTGCGGGAACGTGTGGCAGGTCGCGCAGGACGACGGGATGGCCTGCTTGGTGAGCACCCCGTCCTCGACCTTGTAGTGCGCTCCGTCGTGGCAGCGGAAGCAGCCGGGTGCCGACTGGTGGCCGAGGTTGTTCGGGTAGGTCGTCCCGGTCACGCGCATCTCGGGCGTGGCGACCAGCCGGTAGATGCGCTGGAGGTCCGCGATCGCCTCGTCCACCTCGGCGGCCTGCGACTCGGCTCACGAGCGGGTAGCGGGTCTCGTAGAACGAGCCGCAGCGCGGCGATCGCCCGGTCCGCATCCGCCGACCGAGGCGTAGTCGCGGTTCGACAGCGATCGACGCCCTCGCGCTTGATGTAGGGCAGGTCTCTGCGTCGATCGCGCCGGTCGACAGCGAGTCGTCGATGGCCTGGTCCGGCGTCGGGATGCCGTGGCCGGCCCGGTTGTGGCAGTCGATGCAGTCCATCCGGCGGGTGGCCCCGTTCGGCCTTCAGCCGGTCGATGTCGGGCTGGACGTTCGCCCGACGTCGGTCACCTGGGACGAGGCGATGAACTCCTCCGACGCGCCGTCGTCCTCCTTGATCGTCACGTAGTCGATGGTCTGGGCGCGCGGGTCGGCGGCGATGTAGTCCACCTCGGAGTCGATGTGCCAGTGCACGCCCGCGGGCCTGGCTCGGGGTCGCCGAAGCCCGCCGGCCGGAGGACCAGGGCGATGGTGTCCTTGGTGTTCGGCTCGTCCTCCGTGGAATTGCTCCTGGATGACGAGCTTGACCGGGCCGCCGTTGGCGACGAGCGCCTTCGGATCGTGACAGCGGACGCAGGTCGCGCTCGTCGGCGGCAGATCGGCGTGATCGGGTGCCGGGATCGGTGTCGGGAAGGTGCCCGGTCAGGACGCCGATGAGCTGACGCGTGCCGTTGAGCTTGGCCTTGACCCAGCCGACGACGCCGGGCTCGACATGGCACTCCGCGCAGGGGACCTCGCGATGCGCGCGACATCTCGTACGCCTTGAGCTCCGGGTCCATCGTGTGGCAGCGGCCGCAGAAGTCGGCGGTCTCGGTCCAGCTCATGGCTGCCACGCCCCCGACCGCGATCGCCACCCCGAAGCCGGCGACGAGGACGAGGACGACGAACCGGCCACGCCTGGTGCGCAGTGCTCGGATGCGGGATCCGCGCCGGAGCGGACGGGCGATCGGCGAGCGGATCCGCCCGACGGAGACGCGTCACGGCTGTCGGACGATGCCGCCGAGGCGTCGAGCGTCTCGGCGCCGCGGCGGTCCCGCCATCGGTCACTGGCGGATGCCCGCGATCGCCCTTTCCATCGCGGCCTGGTCGAGGCTGCCGATCCTCATCTCCCGCAGGACGCCCGTCGCTGTCGATGAAGAAGTGCGACGGGATGCCGAGGATCCGGTACTGCGGACGCGATCGTCGGTGTTCGGGTCGGCGACCTTGTCGTAGGTCGAGCCCGACGCGGTCGGCGTAGTCACGTGACGGCGGCCGCGTCCTCGGAGATGAAGACCGCGAGGACCTCCAGGCCGCTCGCCTTTGGCGTCTCGTACACGGCGCTTGATGTCCGGGGTTCTCGGCCCGGCACGGCTGGCACCAGCTGGCCCCGAAGGTCAGCCAGACCGGCTTGCCCGGAAGTCGCTCAGCTTGACCGGCGGCCGTCCACGGTCGTCGCCGCGAAGTCCGGCGCGGGCTGGCCGACGGTCGGCGCCTGGCCCGGCCGCCGCCCGGTGAGCGTGACGTTCGGTGACGCCGCCGGCTGCCGCCGTGGGCTGGTTCACGATGAACACGACGGCCGCGATGATCACCGCGGTGATCGCCATGACCGCGAGCGTCCTGACCCGGCTCGCGCCGGGACGTCGCCCGGCCGGTGCCTTCGATCGATGCCGTCGTCTCCATCGCGTCCTCCTGCGTCCCGGGCGTCTCGGGGCGCTCGTGTCGTTCGATCCGTGACTAGTTCCGGTTGAGCCCGCTGTAGCTGTGCAGGCCGCCGAAGAAGAGTTCCCGAAGTAGGTGAAGAGCACCGCGGCGAAGCCCACGAGCAGGAGCAGGCGGCGCGCTCGCCGCGCCAGCCGCGGACGACCCGCGCGTGGAGGTAGGAGCCGTAGATCAGCCACGTCACGAGCGACGCGGTCTCCTTGGGGTCCCAGCTCCAGTAGGTGCCCCAGGCCACGTCGGCCCAGACCGCGCCGAGGACGATCGTCAGGGTCAGGAACGGGAAGCCGACCATCACCGCCTTGTAGGAGATCTCGTCGAGCAGCTCGCGGCTGCGGCAGGCCGCGCCGGCCCTTGTCGGTCTGGACGAGGTAGAGGATGGCGGCTCGCGAATGCGACGGTGAACGTGCCGTAGGCGACGATCGCGACCGCGACGTGGACCGACAGCAGGAGGTTGTTCTGGAGGGCCGGGACGAGCGGGTCGGTCGAGCCGGCGGTGATGGTCGCCGCGTAGAGCAGCATCAGCAGCGCGACCGGCAGGGCGATGAGGCCGAGGACGCGCTGGTGGTAGCGGTGCTCGAAGTAGAGATACATCGCCGAGGGTGCCCCAGGCGAACGCGACCGAGAACTCGTACATGTTCGCGAACGGGCCGTGCCCGACGGCGATGGTCCGGAAGATGAGCGATGCGCGTCAGGAACGCGAAGGCGAGCCAGGTGATGAGCGTCCCGTACGTGCCGAGACCGATGCCGTTCGTCGATGGCGGGCGCGTCGATCGTGACCGTGCCGCCGCCGGCGCCGGCCACCGCGAACGTCGTTCGCCGTCTGGCGACGAGGCTACGAGGCGAAGGCGAGGACGTAGCAGCCGAGGGCCAGGGCGACCGACAGGACCGCCGGCGAGGAAGCTGTACTCGGACATCTTGAACATCGGTCAGCCATCCCTTCCTTCAGTGGACCGGCCGGTTCGATCGACGGCCTGCTCGATCTCCGCGCTGAGGCGCTTGAATTCGGCCTGGAAGCCGACGTCGTGCCGGACGACCGCACCGACCGACATGGACGGTGGTGCCGTCGGGCCGTCGCCGGATGAGCGCCCAGGCCCGGCGGCATGGGAAGAAGAAGACGAGGGCGGTGCCCCCGACCAGGAGGATCGCGCCGAGCCAGACGAACATCGCGCCCGGATCCTCGGCGACGATGAGCCCGGTGAACTGGCGCTCGCGAACGAACGTGACCTGGAGACCGGCCATGTCGACCGGCTTGCCCTGGGTCACGATCTGCGGTGGCGAGCGGGGCGCTCTCGGCCCCGGTCTTGTAGAGCTCGACCTGCATCTGGCCGGGCTTGATGGTCGGGTCGACCTCACCCGAGACGGCGCCGAGGACGTACATCGTCAGCCCGGCGTCGGGCAGCGTGATCATGGCCGACCGTGCGCGTCCCGTCGTTCGAGGTCCACTCGAGCGGCACGCCCTGCGTCGACGAGGACCTTGCCCGAGCGCGTCGCTGACCTTCATCGCGGCCGCCGGCCCCGAAGTAGGACTGGTAGAAGGTGATGTCGCCGACGCGCATCGGCTGGTTGACCCGGACGGTCGCGGCGCCGACCTGCTGGCCGTCGCGTAGACGACGAGGTCGCTGGCGTAGTCGCTCGGGCTGCCGTTCGCGTAGTAGGAGTCGGAGAAGCTGCGTGGCCTCGACCGTCAGCCCGGTGCCGTTGCCGATGTCGACGGTCGAGCCGACGGCGACCGCGAGGCCGTCGTTGCGGAACCCGAACGCCGTCCCGACGAGCGCGCCGACGAGGATGACCACGAGGCTCAGATGGGCGATGACGGTCCCGAACGGGCCCCAGCGGTTGTGGTCGGCGTAGACGTGGATCGTGTCGTCCGTCGTCGTGCGACGATCGTCCGGAAGCGGCGTCGCCGGAAGGCCGCCTGCGACGATCGCGGCGGCTGCCGCCGGGCGCGAGCCGGCCGGCGGTCGTGCATGGCTCAGCGGCGCGTGGCTGAAGAACGGCTCGCTCATGTCCGTCCGGGGGTGGACGGTCAGCTTCCAGAGGTGCGGCGCCCGGTTGCCGAGCACGCCAGCACGCTGGTCATCAGCAGGACCGTGATGCCGCGGAACCAGACCGAGTTGAAGATGGAGAAGAAGCCGAGCGTGTCGAAGATGCCCGTCCAGCCGCCGTACTTCGGCCGGAGCGACTCGAGCCAGGCCGCGTAGGCCTTCGGGTCGCCTGGCCAGCCCGGCCGGCGCCTGCACGAGCATCGTGCCGATGAGGCCGAGGACCGCCAGCGCGAGGATCAGGGCGAGCCCGGTCCGCATCGAGATGAAGAAGTGCCACAGGCGTTCGCCGATGTCGCCGGGCGAGACGGCGAGGCCGCCGTCGAGGTCGTCGGTCGGCTCAGGATCGGCGCGGCCGATCGGGGTCCGGACGGTCTCGGTCATGGCGGTTCTCCTCAGGATACCGAGTGGCGTGAACAGGCCCGACAGACGGGCGAACGTGTTCGTGATCATCAGGAAGCCGACCACGACGAGCATCGCGCCGGTCACCATGGAGACCGCCGCGATGGTGGTCGCGGAGCCAGCCGAGTCGGTGGCTGACGGCGGTGGCGCCGACCGCCACGAGGATGAACGGGATGGCGAGCCCGGCCGCGTAGGCGACGAGCAGCACGGTGCCCTCGAGCACGCTCGCGCTGACCGAGGCCAGGCCGATGATCCCGCCGAGGATCGGCCCGATGCACGGCGTCCAGCCGGCCGCGAAGACGATCCCGAGGAGGGCCGACCGGCGGTAGCTCGGGGCGGCCGGCGCGGCCTGGCCGAAGCCCATCGAGGCGCCGCCCATCGGCGCCGACCGGGAGGTGGACCTCGCGATAGAGGACCGAGACGTCGATGACGCCGGCCACGTGGAGGCCCATGAAGACGAGGATCGCGCCGCCGAGCTGGCGAAGGATCCCGACGTAGTCGCGCAGGACGTAGCCGACGAGCCCGACCGACGCCCACAGCGTGATGAACACGGCCGAGAAGCCGACGACGAAGGCCAGCGCCTGGTAGAAGGCGGCCCGCGCGACGGGCGATGCCCGCCTCGGTGTCGGTCCCGACCATGTAGCCGACGTAGGCCGGGACGAGCGGCAGGCAGCACGGCGAGGCGAACGAGACGATCCCGCCGAGGAAGGCGATGACGATCGCGACGCCGATGCCCGCGGTCATCTCGTCATCGACCGCTCGGCGCCGGGGAGGCGGCCGGCGCCGGCGCGGTCGGGGCCGTCGCGCGGAGCCGGCGCTGGCCGGCACGGACGCCGCGCTGGGGGCGGGCGAGGCATCGAGGCTGGCGAGGTGGGTGCGCGACGGTCTTCGCGACGTCGGAGTCGGGCGCGATCGTCGATCACCTTGCCCCACTCGGCCCTGACCTTGGCGAGGTCCGGCGGGGTCTGGCTCAGGTACATGAACCCGAGGTCGTAGTGGGCTTCGAGGTTGTTCGGCTCGAGGGCCAGGACCGCGCGCCACTGCTCCTCGGCGTCGTCGGTCTGGCCCAGGTTGAAGAGGGCCGCGCCGAGCGCGAGGCGGGCGGTCACGTCCTTGGGGTCGACCGCGATGATCTTCTCGAGGAAGGCGCCGGCGGTCTCGTAATCGCTCGCGCCGTAGTAGATGTCGGCGAGCGACTGCAGCGAGGCGATGTCCTTCGGGTCGGCGCTGGATCTTCGGTCATCAGCTCGGCGACCTTCGCGGAGTCGACGCCGGCGCTCGCTGCGGCCTCCGGAGCGGGCGTTCCGTTGATCGCCGGGACCCCGGTCCCGCCGTTGAGGTTGAAGCCGGCGATGGCGATGGCGACGACCCCGACGACCACGGCCCCGAACACTGCGATCCGGCGGGCCAGCGGCCGACGGGACCGGACCGGCACCGCCACCGGGGCGGTCGCGGCCGCGGTTCGGGCCCGGACCTTCCTGGTCGGCGCGGTCTTGGCGGTCGTGGGATCCGCTGTGAACCGTGCGATGACCTCGTCGTCGTCCAGCGGATCGGGGAGGGGAGCGGTCGTGACCGTGGCGGCCGGCGGCGCTGTCGCGCCGGGCTCGGGCGCCCGGTCGGCGAACAGCGGAGCGGTCGATCGTCGGATCGGACAGCAGCGCGAACGCCTCGTCGATCGATCCGATCTGCGCCCGAGCCCAGACTCGCAGGTCGGCGGGCGCTCCATCCAGGAAGTCGACGAGTCCATCGTGGGCGACCTCGACGTCCTGCGGGCTGCGCCTTGGCCGGCAGGCCCAGCCGCGCCAGGAGCGCGGCTTCGACGCTCGTCGTCGGGTGACCATCGTCGGTGTCCCGTCAGACCGGCGGCTGCGCGGTGAGCGTGCCCGGAGCCCCGGACCCGCCGAATGTCTGGTCGATGGCCTGTCTGATCTCGTGGAGTGATCTGCCCTCGGCGTTCATCTGCTTGGTCTTGAGCGTGATCTGCACGCAGATGTCGCAGAACGAGGCGTGCTCCTCGAAGACGGGCTTGTCGCCCGGCTGGCCGTGCTTGAAGTAGCAGTCGAGGTTGCTGCCGTGGCCCATCCCCTCGCAGCCGCAGTAGCAGGGCATCCACGCGACGATCTGCGGGTGCGAGATGGCGAAGTGGTACGCCTCCTCGGTCGCGGCGTTCGACGTGACGTAGGCCGGGCGAGCGGTCCATGCGACGCCGGCACCGGGCATCGGCATGTCGTCGGTCATCGCCGTGTTCGTCGCCGCGGATGCCGGGGCCGGGCTCGTGCCGTGGGCTCCGGAGCAGGCCGCGAAGGCAGGGCCGCTCAGGAGCACCAAGGCGAACAACGCCACCGAGGCGGCTCGGATGGGACGAAGGCCCCAGGCTCGGCGAGGGGTCGTGGGACGGTCCATCGTCGCTCTCCTTGACCTTGCAGGCGATCGCCCGCGCGGCTGTCGTGTTCGATGGAGCCATTGTCGATTTGAGCGAATTCGGCGAACCATCCGCCGGGCGGCACGTTTCGGATAGAGACCGAGCCGGTGGGTACAGCCGCCCCTGTACCGAAGGGTAGGTTTGAGCGATTTCGGGCGCTCAGTACTCCTTCGGGTTGTGGCCCTTGCTGTGGCACTTCAGGGCGCACGTGCCGCTCTGGCTGCCTGCCTTCGGCTGCCAGCCGAGGGAGCCACCGGTCGGGGCGACGACGTTCGGGGCGAAGTTGACCAGTCTCGGTCCGGGAACCTGTCCGTTGACCGCATACGTGGTCGAGTGGATCCGGTAGTGGCACTCGGAGCAGATCGCCCGACCCGAACCGATCCCCGGCTCATCGATGTCGGAGCCTGGGACTCCCGTATCGACGAGCGCGGCCCCGGTCACGTGCAGCCCGTGGTAGCGGAAGTTCGTGTCTGCCCGGACGTCACCGCTGGTATCGACGAACGGCGCTTCGGCGTGACACGAGTAGCACAGCGCGAAATCGTTCGGGTCGTAGGTCTCGATCGGCCCCAGGAGCGTCCGGTCGCGGTAGTTCTGCAGGAGGATCCCGCGGTTCCTGCTGGTGTGCGCTGGCAGGTCCGCGTCGGCCGCGGCCTCGCCCGCTCCTGCCTGCGGAGCCGATCCGTCGAAGCGGTCGGCACTGGCGTGGCAGTTCAGGCACCGGATCGTGCTCGTCGTGGAGAAGTTCCACTGCTTGAACGGCGACGTCCCGGACAGGCTGGCGGCCATCTCCGGCGTCTGGTTCGTGCCGCGCAGCCTCGATCGGGTGGTAGGACTCGTTCCTCGGATTGAACTCGATCGCCTTGTCGAGCAGGTACATCGATGGCGTGAACCCGGCGTTGGATGGCAGGACGGTCGCTCCGGAGTGGCACTTGAAGCAGAGCTGGTACTCGAGGGTCGCCCGATCCTTCCCGCCGTCGAGGAACGTGTAGGCCGGCGCCGCACCCGGGCCGCCGTTGGTGACCGCGACGGCCGAGATGCCGTCAAGCTGTCCCGGGATGGTCCAGCCGGCGGTCGTCATCACGCCGCGTCGGCTGGTCGCGAGGTGCGGCTGGTGGCAGTCGGCGCACTGGCTGTGGCGGTCGGGCCGGCCGCCGAATTCGTCCTTCGAGGCGAGCGTGTGGCCGCTGTCCGTGGCCAGGGCGTCGTGGGTGTAGTAGGAGCGGGTGCTCGGAACGTTCGTCGGGATCGCCGGGTCGGTGTACTCGGCCTCGACGCGCGAGGTCGCGCCCGAGCCGGCGGCATCGTGGCACGTGAAGCACACCTCCGTCTGCGTCGGCGCCGGCGTCAGGATGCCCGAGCCTTTGGCGGTGTGCGTGACATGGCAGGCGGCGCAAGCATCTCCGCCGAGCGTCCCGTTGGTCGCGTGCGGATCCTCGAACGCCCCGGTCAGCGCGTAGGCCATCGCGGCCGGACGAGCGACCGCGGCCTCGAGGCGGTAGGCGATGGAGTCCGCGGCCGCTGGGGTCTCGGGGCCATCGACGTCGACACCATCGCGCTGCCCAGGCGAGAGCAGCAGTCCCGGCCGGGCGCCGAAGCCCACCGTCGGCGTGGCGGCACCCGGGAGCGGAGCCCCGCCGTCCGTGAGTCGGAAGGTGTAGTCGGTCAGGTAGCGGGCGTCGCCGTTGCCGCGGACCGTGAACTCGATCTCGGTGAAGGAATGTCCGGGCATCGTCAGGGTCGCCATCGGGTTCGCAGCCATCGAGTGGTCACCGGCGATCGACTGCTCCCCGCCGGCCGCACCGCCGAGTCGCAAGTCGTCGACGGGGATCGCCTCGGACGAGGGGCCGGGCTTCGAACCGCCCCCCGACCCGGGCAAGGCGAGCCACTCCTCGGCGACGGAGAAGACGTTCTGGTCGGGGGCGTCGACCGGCGAGACGACCGTGAACGCGGACGCGCCGACGGTGCCGTACTCGAGCTGCGGGGCGATCCGCACGGCGTCGTCGTCCGCGTTGCGCAGGCGGAAGCGGACACGGAAGGTGTCGAACCGTTGCTGGTCGCGGATCGCTGCGTCGACGGCGAGGTAGGTCGACGCATGGTCGCGATCGACGATCCGGGCGAGACGGCTGTGTTCGATGGCGATGCGTGGGGCGACGAGGACGTCGAGCGGGTCGGCGACCTGCGAGCCGGCCGCATGGACGAGTCGGGCGGCGAACGACGCCTCGAAGACGAGGCCTCCATCCTGCGGAGACGTCGCCGGTGCCTGCACGACGATCGAGCGGCTCGCCCGGTCGCCACCTGCGAGGTCGCCGAGATCCCAGGTCACAGCGTCGCCGGGCGACGTGACGGTTCCCTGGCCGGCATCGACGACCGCCCACCCCGCCGGGAGCAGCTCCGACAGGACGGCGGCCCCGATCGAGTCGGCGGGCGTCACGGAAAGCTGGAGGGTGAGCCGGGCGCCCGGATCGATGCGGTGCCGGCCCTCAGCGGGAGCGTCGGAATCCTGGACGACACGGACCTCGACCGGTCCGGCGGCCGGCGTCGCCTCGGGCATCTGGGTCGGAGCCGGGGAGCTCGCCGGGTCCGGTGTCGCGTCTGGTGCTGGTGTCGGGTCGGAGGCCGGCGCGGGCGCCGGCGTGGCGATGGGTTCGGGCGCCGGCGTCGGATCCAGAACCGGGGTCGGGTCAGGATCGGGCGTGGGCGTCGCGACGGGCTCGGGCGCCGGGGTGGGTTCGGGCGTGGGCGGGGGCTCGGGTGGGGGCGTCGGCGTCGGATCAGCCGACGCCGACGGATCTGGTGACGCGGTCAGCGCGATGACGTTCGGGATACCCGGGGGGAACGCCAGGAGGATCGAGCAGACCAGCGTCGCGATGACGAACAGAGGGCGAGCGTGACGTGCCCGGGAATTGATCGGGCGGGCCGTGGATCGGCGTCGATTCATCGACGTTCCGTTCGAGGGCTCGCCATGTGATCGCATCGTTCGCGCTCTGCTTGGGAGCCCCGATCGAGGCCGTCGAAGACGACCTCCATCGGAGACTCGTGGTTCCCTACGGGACGAAGGCAGGGGTCGTCCCCTGCGCGAGGGTCTTGGTCACCGTCGACCCGACGCCGGAGCCGGCGCCGGTGAGGGTGACGGGGATGGTGAACGTCGTGGGGCCGGTGACCGTCACGACGTAGACCCCGCTTATGGGCGGAGTCGAGGCGGTGGAGAATCTCGAGAAGGCGACCCTGTCCCCTGTCACGAATCCGTGTGCGTCGGCCGTCGTGATCTCGGTCGGACCGGTGAGGGTCATCGCCGTGATCGCGTGGGGGACGACGGTGGAGGGAAGGGCGGAGCCCAACGTCGGGTCGTGACACAGCTGGCACGTGCCCCGGTTGTCCACCTTCAGGAGACGGCTGTTGCCGGCCGTCACCGAGCCATCCGGGAACGGGACGTTCGCCGAATAGCCATCGGGCGTCGTCGTGGCCTTGTTCGAGTCCATGACGGCATTGGTGCCGTGCGCGACGTGACACGTCGAGCAGGTCCGGTTGCTCGCCGTCGTATGGCGGTACGATGAACGTGCGTGATCGCCGGAGTACGGTGCGAGCGAGCGCCGGATGCCGCCATGTAGCGGGTATGGCACTGCGAGCACCAGTTGGTCATCTGGACGTTGAACCCGCTCGCACTGGACGACGAGTACGTGCCGCTGCTGGCGGACGTATTCGGCCGGGCGTTCGGGCCGTCGTATTGCTGGACACCGTTGGCATCGAACGGGACGTTCTTGTGGAAGTAGTCGCCGGACGATGCGCTGTAGTCACCCGGGATGCCGTTGAATGAGCCGTCGGTCCGCGCCTGGAGGACCTGGTCCGCATAGAGCAGGTAGGTTGCCTCAGCGCCCGGGGTGCCCTTGGCCTGGATGACGGTGTAGTTCCGTGTCGTCGAATAGTCACTGGACGCGTCTGTGACCGGGGCCGGAGTGACCGCGGTCGTGAATGCACCGGTGTAACCCGGCTGACCTGACGCGATGACGTCTGCTGCGGCGAAGGTCGGGTTGGACTGCAGGATCCGATAGTTGCCATTCCCGTGCGGGTTATGGCAGGTCGTGCACTCCATCTCGTTCTTGAGGGTGGGGCCCGCGCCGGCGGTGCCGAGCGAACCGTTGCCCCAGACCACGTTCTTCGCGGTCAACCCGTTGCCGTCCATCCCGTCGGCGGTGCCGAGGGCGAGGTGGGCGGATGTGACGGGCTGCATCCCGCCGACCGGGACCCTGGGGGTCTGGGCGCTGTCGGAACCGGCAACGACCAGTCGGTAGGCGGAGTCGGAAGCGATCCGGGCGTCGACGAACCCGCCGCTCCGGAGAGCGCCGACGACGCCCCCGTTGCGAGCGCTGGTCCCGACCGCGTACTGGAGGCCCGTGTCGACGTCGGTCGACGCGCCCGTCCCGGCCGCACCGTGGCACGACCGACAGTAGTTGGTGATGGTCGACTCGCTGCTGATGAGCAGCATGCCCGTCGGGCTCTTGGACGTGTGGATCCGATGGCAGCTTGCGCAGCCATCGGCTGAGATACCGGTCGACCCGTTGTTGGCGGTCTTCACGTGAGGACCGCCGTCCGCCAGGGCGGGTATCGCGAATAGGAGCAGCCAGAGAGCTCCACCGATCAAGATGATCGCCAGACGTCTCACTAGCCTGCCCTCCTTTCGTTGGGGATGACGTGTGCCTTGGAAGGCTGGGTACCCGTCGTGCGGGTCGGCGAGTCGGTCGCGTTGCACCTCCTGCTCCGATCTGTCGTCGGTTCGCTCCGTGATGGAAGACATCAGTAGCTCCAGACCTGGATGCGGTTGTTCCGCCAATCGGCGATGTAGATCCGTGCCCGCCCGTCGACCGCGACCGCATTCGGCAGCCGGAACGCACCGTCCGCCGTGCCCTCCTCGCCGAACCCGCCGATGAAGGTCGGTTGACGCTGCCCGGCCGTGATTGCCTGGTAGGACTGGATGCCCTGCTGCGAGACGTCGGCCACGTAGATGCGCCCCGAGTCATCGACCGCCGCGCCGCGCGGGAGCCCGAGGTCGCCGACGCTCACGCCACGGCGGATCACCCCGAGCTCGGTCCCATCGCGGTCGAAGGCGACGAGTCGGCCGTTGTTGCTGTCGGACACGTAGACGTGACCGTCGGCGTCGACGGCCACGCCATTCGGGAAGTTGAAGTCGCCGTCCTGGCCGAAGGTCCGGAGCACGGTGCCGTCGGGGCCGAATTCGACGACCGACTGATACGGCGCACCGACATTGGTCACGAACAGGTCCCCCGCGGCGTCGAAGGCCAGCCCGAGCGGTGCCCAATGCGAGAGGGCGGGTCCTGGATCGAACGTCCGCAGGTAGGAGCCGTCCGCGGCGTAGACGTAGATCGCTTCAGCCGGGCGGTCGCTGACGTACACGTCGAAGTTGACCGGGTTGACCGCGACGTAGACCGGGACGTGTCCGGCGGTCCCGGTGTCGGGTGGCGTGAGGGTCGCGATCTGTTTGCCGGAGGCGTCGAAGGCGATGACCAGGCGATCGCCCTCGGTCTGCGTCGCATAGATCCGACTGCCGTCCGCGGTGACCGCGACGCCGGTCGGCGCCACGACGTCGTAGATGCTGTATGCGTAGTGCGGGACGACGGGGACCGTGACTCCCGGCAATGGGAGTTCACTGATCGGCTTGCGGTAGAGGAGGTACCAGCCGAGGAACAGGAACATCGCGACGACGGCGGCCAGCAGCAGCAGCAGGAGAAGCGGGAGGAGTCGTCGTCGGCGCTCTGTCGGAGTCTCCATGTCGGGTGCGCCGCCCTGCTCCGGGCCCGGTGCCTCCGGTTCGGGGGCGCCGACGACGGGTGCGTCCGGGAGGATCGATTCGCTGGTCATGTCAGCCACCGCCTGTCGGTCCGCCGGACGGCGTGGCGTCCGGGCCGCTGGGTTGCGCACCGCCGACCCGCCCGAGGCCTGTCACGGCACCGAAGTTGGTCGGTTCTACCGCGACTGCTCTGGTGTACGCGTCCTGCGCGGCAGCCGTGTCGTTCTGGACCTCGGCGACGAGACCGAGGCCGACGAGGGCATCGACGGCGTACTTGCCGGTGGTCAGCGGCGTCAGCTTCGCCTTGGCGTCGGCCGGCCGCTCCTGGCACAGGGCGACCATGCCACCCGCGTATCCGGCGCCGTCGGTGTCTCCGAGGGCCGTGTAGGCGGCCTCGAGCTGGGTGTACGGCTCGCACCAGCCGATGGGGACCAGGGCGATCGCCTGCCCGAGTGGCGGTGACGGCACGCTGTGGCTCGCCGACCCGGAGGAGCGCGGTCCCCAGCAGGTTGAGCGCGTCCGCGTCCGTCCGCTTGATCGCGATCGCCTTGGCCAGCTCCATGACGGCGTCCTGTGCGCGACCCTGTTCGAGCGCGATCGAACCGAGGCTGAAGTAGGCCGATTCGAGCTGTGGATCGGCGTTGGCCATCTCACCGCCCTCGGCGGCCGCGACGACCTTGCTGAAGTCGGCCTGCGCGGCGTCGAGCTGATCCAGGGCGATCTCGACGGCGCCCCGTCCGAGAAGGGCAGCTCCGGCATCGGGTTCGGCGGTCAGGATCTGGTCGTACTGCGCGACCGCGTCGGCAAGTCTGCCGTTCTTGGCGTACTCCCCGGCCAGGGCGAGGCGCGCCGTGAGCAGGTTCGGGTTCTGGGTCACTGCCTCCTCGGCGACCAGGATGTCGCGCTCGACGAGGCTGGGGCCGGGGGTGTGGTACTGGTCGAAGAGGTATAGGACCACGATGAGTGGGATGCCGATAGCCAGGACCAGGATCGACCCGATGATCAGTCGTTTCGTCGTCCGGTCCGATGGGCTCGTGAGCCGTCGTTCCATGTGCATGGGACACCTGTCGATTGGGCGCCAGCGAGCGCGTTCGAGGGCCGATGCCCCTCATCGCCATCGTGGCGTCCGGATCAGGCCGATCCCATCCGTCGGGCGGTAGAAAACGGGTACAGGTGCGCCCGGGCCTCGATGTGGCCGGATCTCTATCGTCCGGGTGAGCCCGGTGTCACGAGGTGCGGTTCGGGCCGCCGCGATGGCTCGGACTTGGGCGTTCGGGCGCCGGCCGGCCGAGCCGGCACGGCCCGGATCGCCGCGACGATCGCGTCGGGCACGGCCGCGATCTCGTCGCGGCGATAGGTGAACGTCCGTCCCGAGCCGATCCCGATGTCGATGATCAGCGCGTCAGGCGCGAACTCGAGCATCTCGACCGCGCGGTCGGGCTCGCCACGCTCGAAGATGATCACCTGCGGGGTCGCCTTCAGGGCGCGCTCGGCGCTCCCGGAGTCGTCGATCCGCACGGCGACGACCTCGAGTCCCGGCTCGGCCGCCAGCAGGTCGGCGAGTCCTTCGCCCAACAGTGGATGGGCGTACAGGATGAGGACCGAGATGGGTCGGTCGTCCTGCATGCTGCGGCGTCCTCGTGACAGGGAGCGGTCCTAGGCCGTCATCGTAGGAAGCGAGGTTCCGCTCTTCCATCCCCGAGGCGGCACAATCTTCGCCCGGCCGCCTCTATCCCAAGGCATGGTCGAGGGTCAATCCGCCTCGGTCGGCCGGTGACCAAGGCCCTGCCGGACCACGTAGGCGGCGGCCTGGATCCGGTTCTCCAGCTGGAGCTTCTCGAGGGCGTTGTGGACGTGATTCTTGACGGTGCCCTCGGTGATCGTCAGGCGCGTGCCGATCTCCTTGTTACTCATCCCCTCGGACACGAGCTGCAGGATCTCGATCTCGCGGCGGGTCAGGGCGGGTCCTGCCTGACGCGGGCGCCGGCGCGGCGCGGACCGACGGCCGGTCACGGAATTCCGCGAGGAGTCGGCCGGCGATGGCCGGCGACAGCGGTGTCTCATTGCGCATGACCGAGCGGATCATGTCGTACAGCTGCTCGGGCCGGAGATCCTTGAGGAGGTAGCCATCGGCGCCGTTCCGGAGCGCATCGAACAGGAAGTCCTCGGAATCAGACACCGTCAGCATCAACACCTTGATCGAGGGCAGCTGGTCGTGGATGAGTCCGACCGCCTCGACGCCATTCATGACCGGCATCTCGACGTCCATGACGATCAGGTCGGGCTTGAAGGCATGTGCCTGCTCGACGCCGTCCAGCCCGTTCTCGGCCTCGCCGACGACGGTCATGTCCGGCTGTTCGCCGATCAGCGTCGCGATCGCCCGCCGGAACAGCGGCTGGTCATCGACCAACAGGATCCGGATGGGCGTCGTCTCGTGCACGGTTCACCTCGGCTGATGGCTCGGCCTGGACATGGTGGGGCAGGAGGGCGATGACCCGTGTCCCGTGGCCGGGACTCGAGTCGATGGTCAGGGTGCCGCCGACGAGCTCCATCCGCTCGCGCATCGTATGCAGTCCGTACCCGTCACGACTGAGGAGCGTCTCGGCGACGTCGAAGCCGCGGCCGTCATCGACGATCTCGATCGTCGCGCAGTCGGGGCTTTCACTGATCCGGACGGTCACGGCGCTGGCGGAGCCGTGCTTTCGGACGTTGGTGAGCGCTTCGCCGATCACCCGGATGAGCTGGAGTTCGGAGCGTGGCGGGAGGGTCAGCTCGCCATCGAAGGACCGGACGAGGGATCGTCGGGATGCCCGACTGGTGACTGTACTTCTCGAGATAGGCTTCCAGGCTCTCGAGGAACCCACGATCCACCCGGCTTCCTTCGCGCAGGCCGAGGATGGCCTCGCGGACGTCGCGGTAGGCCTCCTCGGTGAGTTGGGCGAGGTCGGCCAGCTCCTCGAGGACGGCCGGCGCGGCGGCGAGCTCCGAGCGCGACCCCAGGGCGACGATGCGGAGGTGTGTCACACCGAGGATCTGCGCCAGGCTGTCATGCATCTCTCGGGCGATCCGCTCGCGCTCGGTGACGATCGCGCCCTGGCGCTCGCTCTCGCGCATCCGAGCGCTGGTGATGGCGATCGAGGCGAGGTCCGACAGGGTGACGAGGAAGCGCCTGTCGCGCTCCGAGAACGCGCGGCTCCCGCCTCGACCCAGCCAGATGTCGCCCAGCGGTCCGTCCGGGCTTCTGATGGGCACCGAGACGCTCGGACCGCCGCCGGCCGCCGCGCGGATGCGGCAGCTTGGCCCTCGCTCATGCGGGCCGACGAAGCGGTCGTCCGTTCCGGAGACGCAGATCGTCCCATCGGTCAATTCCGGGGCGGTCTCGGCGGCATTGTCGAGCTGCATCGCCCGCGAGCTCGCTTCGGACAGGCACATCGTGGCCGCATCTGCCCCGAGCAGATCGCGCGCATGACGGACGATCGCGACAGGATCTCGGCCAGCGGTTCCTGGTTGGAGATCTGGAGCAGGACGCTGTACAGCCCGTGACCCTCGCGCTGGCGGCGCTTGAGATCCACCACGAATTGGCCGATCTGGATCGACGACGCGAGCTGATGGCCGATGTTGTTGAGCGTCGCGGTCGCCAGCAGGTCCGGCTCGGCGGTCCCCTCGGCGAGATGGAGTTGGAGACGCCCGACCACGGCAGTCCCGGTCGAGAGCGGGATGTCGATGAGGTGGGGCACGACGGATCCGACCTCGACAGCCGGCGAGGCATGAGGCCCGGCGTCCGGTGTCGTTCGAAGCCGCCGTCGGGATCGGACGTCGGGTCGGGCGGGAAGACCTTGATGACCGCTTCGGTGGCGCCCGGTCGATTCGATGACGCTCTCGAGCGCGGCATCGATGATGACGTCCACGCCGAGCTCGCCCTGGACCGCCGTCGACACGGCGTTGACCGCGGTGAGCTCGCGATTCTGGCGGACGAGCTGGCGCTGGGTCGCCTCGATGGCCCGGAACATGACGAAGGCGAACCCGACGACCCCGACGATGGTGACGGTGGCGAGCGCGAGATGGCCGCGCGCGTCGCCACCGCTGCCCTCGACGAACACGAGGCGGAACGCCTCGAGCGACAGGATGAACGCGACCGGGAGGACGACACCCAGCCAGCGGAGGCGCGCGACCTGACGACGGACGAGGGGACGCGGTTCGACCTGCATGGGGGCATGGTGGGGCTCGACCGGCCGCCCGGCGAGGGGTGGTCCGGCCCGTCTGGACGGGCCATCGGTCACCCGACGAACGTGCCTCGTCCGGACGATCTCGTCTGCTGCAGCACGATCGGCGACGTTCTCAGAGAAATCACAGGGACGGCGGTCAGCATCGTCGATGTTCTCTCCTCCGCGTCGAAACGCCGGGGGGCTCTGGATCGCGCCGATGACTCCTCCCTGTCGTCGCAGATCGATCGGCCTCCCGGCGTTCGACTGTCCGGACCTCGCTTGACCCGATCCCGCCCCGGACCCACGCTATCCGCATGAGGAGACGCCAGGCGATCGGCCCGGCCGCCATCGCCGCCGTCGTCGTGATCGCGCTGGTCGTCGCGATCGGGCCATGGTCGGGCGGGAAGCTGAGCGTCGTCGGCGAGTCCCGGCCCCAGCGCGAGCAGCGGGCGTCGCCGTCGGCCCGGACGGCACCGCCACCCCGCAGCCGACGACCCGACCCGTCCCTGGCCACGAGCTGTTCGGTTTCGTGCCGTATTGGGAGATGAACGACGGGATCGCGGCCCACCTGGCGAAGACCCCGCTGACGACGCTGGCGCTGTTCTCGGTCACGCACACGAAGACCGGCAAGATCAATACGTCCCAGACGGGCTACAAGCGGATCACCGGCGCCATCGGCAAGCAGATGATCAGCGAGGCGCACGACCGGGGCATCGCGGTCCAGCTCACGTACACGAGCTTCGGGACCGCGCGCAACGAGCGCTTCTTCAGCTCGCAGGCCGTCCAGGACGCGACCATCGCGAGCCTTGTGGCCCTCGCCGCGAAGATCGGCGTGGACGGCATCAATGTGGATGTCGAGCAGATCGCCGACGCCCTCGTGCCCGCCTATGGGGCGTTCGTGGGACGTTTGCGCGAGGCCCTCCGGGCGAAGCTGCCCGACGGACAGGTGTCGGCCGCGACGACCGCCGGGCTCACCGGCGCGGCGATGGCGGCGGCCGCGTCGGCCGCGGCCGCTGACCGGATCTTCCTCATGGGCTACGACTACCACTACGCCGGATCGGACCCCGGGGCGTCCGCGCCGATGGATCGTCGCGACGGCGAGCAGGCCGACCTGCCGTGGTCGCTCGACCTGTACGCGTCGCTCGGCGTGCCGCCCGAACGGACGATCCTCGGTCTGCCGCTGTACGGCATGCGCTGGCGCGTGGCGGGTCCGGAGATCGGCGCGGCCCGGCTGGGCAACGGGGCCATCTGGGTGCCGGCCGACAACCCGAAGTTCCTGGCCGATCCGCCCGCGCCACCGGAGGTCGACCCGATCGAGATCGTCGATTTCTACGCCGTCGCCCCGACCGTCAGCCCGGTGCCGGGCGATTCCCGCGCGACCGCCGGCTGGCAGGCCATCTACGTCGACTCGCCCGACACCCTCCGACCCAAGCTGGCCCTCGCGGACGAGCGCGGCCTGGCCGGTGCCGGCTTCTGGGCCATCGGCTATGAACGCGGCCTGACCGGCTATCGCGAGCTGATGACCGACTTCACGGCGGGCAAGATCGAGTGACCGCCCGCTAGCCGAACGCGGCCAGCGCCTGCCCCGCGAGCGCGCACACGCCGACGACGACGACCGGCGGCACCCGCCCGGTCAGCAGGAGCACCAGGGCACCGGCCGCGACGACGACGTCCACCGGTGCCTGGACCGCGCTCGTCCAGACCGGCGTCACGAGCGCGGCGAGCAGGATGCCCACCACCGCGGCATTCGTCCCGGTCAGGGCTCGCCGCACACCGACCGAGCGGCGCAACCAGTCCCAGAACGGCAGCGCCCCGAAGACCAGCAGGAACGATGGCAGGAAGATCGCGATGGTCGCGATGGCCGCACCCGGGATCGCCATTCGGGCTCGGGCCGGAGACCGTCCCGAGAAAGGCGGCGAACGTGAACAGCGGCCCCGGGACGGCCTGCGCGGCACCGTAGCCGGCGAGGAACTGGTCGTTCGAGACCCAGCCGGGATCGACCACGGTGCTGTGGAGGAGTGGCAGGACGACGTGGCCGCCACCGAACACGAGCGCACCCGATCGATAGAACGCATCGGCCATCGCGACCGGCTGGCCACCGATGGGGCGAAGCAAGGGCAGGATGAGGAGCAATGCCACGAAAAGGCAGAGCGCGACGATGCCGACCCGCCGCGAGATCGGGCTGGGCTCGTCCCGGCTCGCTGGCAGCGGCCCGGGAGCCAGCAGCCACCGGCCGATCGCGGCCCCTGCGCCGATGATCGCGACCTGCGCGAACGGCGTCGTCCAGGCCAGCGCGACCCCGGCCGCCGCCAGGGCGACCGCCCGCCGCGGCCAATCGGGGGCCAGGCTCCCGGCCATGATCCAGACCGCCTGGGCCACGACGGCCACGGCCGCCAATTGCAGACCATGGACCCAGCCCGCGCCGGCGATGTCTGCCGAGGCGGCGACGAGGCCAAGCGCGATCAGGGCGACGGCCGATGGCAGCGTGAACCCGAGCCATGCCGCCACGCCACCGGCCATCCCGGCCCGGCGCGTACCGATCGCGATGCCCAGCTGGCTGCTGGCCGGACCGGGAAGCAGCTGGCAGAGCGTGACGAGGTCGGCGAACGCGACCTCGTCGAGCCAGCCGCGCCGGCTGACGTACTCGCGACGGAAGTAGCCGATATGGGCGATCGGCCCGCCGAAGGACGTCAGGCCGAGTCGGAGTGCCGCTCCGAAGACCTCACCGAGCGCCTTCAGACGCAGGATCACGCCGTCGCGCCGACCTCGGCCTGCTCGGCGTCATCGGCCGTCGCCACCGGCTCGTCCGGGTCGCCTTCGATGGTCACCCGCGGGATCCAGTCGAGGAAGCGCGGCATCCACCAGTTCCAGTCGCCGAGCAGGGTCATCGATGCCGGCAGCAGGACGCTCCGGATGATCGTCGCGTCGATGAACACCGCGACCGCCAGCCCGAGCCCGAGCTGCTGGATGAACACGAACTTCAGGGTCACGAAGACCGCGAACACGACGACCATGATCGACGCCGCGCTGGTGATGACCCCGGCCGTGACCGAGATGCCCTTGGCGACCGCCGCCCGCGAGTCGAGGCCGCGATCGCGCGCCTCCTTGATCCGGGTGAGGATGAACAGGTGGTAGTCCATCGACAGGCCGAACAGGATCGTGAAGATGAACAGCGGCACCCAGCTCTCGATGACCCCGCTCGGGCGTGATCCCGAGCGGCCCGGCGAACCAGCCGCGCTCGAACACGAGGACGAGGACGCCGTAGGCGGCGGCCATCGACAGCAGGTTGAGCAGGATGGCCTTGATCGGGATGACGATCGAATGGAAGGCCACGAGCATCAGCAGGAATGACAGGCCGAGCACGAAGCACGAAGATCGAGCGGCGATCCCGTCGGCGTAGACCTTGGTCACGTCGACCGTGAACGCCGCGTCGCCGGTCACGTAGCGTCCTGACGTCGGGCAGGGCGCCGAAGACCGCCGGGTCCAGCTCGCGTCCGGACCTGGCGGACGAGGGCCCGGTTGGCGTCGTCGTTCTGGTTGCCGCCCATCGTGAACGAGACGAGCGCGACCTTGCCGTCGTGTGACGGCGTGACCTCGACCGGCTCGCTGCAGCCCGTCGACCGTCGAGGCCATCCGTCTTGAGCCGCTCGATGGCGGCCTGGGTGTCGGCGCGGTCCGCCTCGGTGACGACGACCTGGAGCTGGAGCTCGGTGCCCTGCGGCCACTTCTCGTTGAGCAGCTTGATGCCGGCCACGCCGTCGATCGAATCGGGGAAGGCGGTGATGTCGGTGATGCCCGTGCGCAGGAAGAGGACCGGCGAGGCGAGGAGCAGAAGGACCGCGACCGACAGGACGGTCATCAGGACCGGGCCGGGCCATGACCCGCGTCACGAGCCGGCCCCAGAAGCCGCTGCCCTCCTGCTTCGCGGCCCGCCGGTCCAGCCAGCCGAGTGCCGACCGGCCCCAGCGGCTGACCGGACCGAGCGGCAGCGCGACGGCCAGCCGCGGCAGCCACGCGGCGGGCCGGCCGAGGTTGACCCGGTCGCCGAGGATCGACAGCGTCGCCGGCAGGAACGTCAGGCTGCCGATGACCGACACGAAGACGACCGAGATCGTCCCGATCGCCATCGACGTGAACAGCGAGACGCCGAGGGTGATGAGCCCGGCCAGCGAGATCATCACCGCCAGCCCGGAGAAGAAGACGGCTCGACCGGCCGTGCTGCTCGAGACCTCGATCGCCTTCGCCCGGTCGCGGCCGGCCCGCCGTTCGACCCGGAACCGGGTGATCATGAACAGCGAGTAGTCGACCGCGACGGCGAGCCCGATGAGCACGATCAGCTGCGTCGCGTTCGGGCTGACCGGCCCGACGACCTGGCTGTAGATGCCCAGGATCCCGAACGCGGCGACGAGCGAGGTGATCGCCAGCACCAGCGGCACGACCGACGCCACGATCGCCCCGAACGCGAACAGCAGGATGATGAACGTCAGCGGGATCGTCAGCGACAGCGACGAGTCGAGGCCGTCGCTGATGAGCGCGTTGATGTCGTCGTTGATGAACGTGCTGCTGATGGCGTGGATCGCTGAGGTCCGGGTGCGCCGCCCGGGCCTCGGCGAGGATCGGCAGGACCGGCGCGATCGAGCGGCGTCGACCCGCGTGTCGTCGCCCTCGATGCGGCCGACGATCCGGACGGTCGATCCGTCCGGCGAGACGAGGCCGGCGGCCGGCGGCGCCGCGAGCGGATCGGCCAGCTGGCTGAAGGTCGGCGTCTGGACGCCGTCGAGCGGCGCGCCCGACGCCTGCAGCTTCGCCGACGAGGTCCGCCGACGGTCGCCTTGAAGGCCGGATCCGACGTCGCGCCGGGCGCCCCACCGACGACGACGAGGACCTGCTCGAACGGGTCGTTCGTCCCGCCCGCGTTGAAGACGTCGTAGGCCTTGCTCGCCTCGATCTGCTGCTCGTTCGGGTTCTCGTTCGCGTCCGAGGCGTTGATGCCGCCCATGCGACAGGCTGATCGACGAGGAGGCCGATCGTCGCGACGAACCAGAGGGCCACGACCGGCCAGCGATGCCGGGCGCTCCACATCGCGATCCGGACGGTCGCCGGTTCGCGCCCGGCGTGCTGACTGGGGGTCGCGGTGGACATGGCGGGCAGTCTACGAGGTCGGCGCTCGGACGACGACATCGCCGACGAGTCCACTCGCGGCGAACCCGAGCAGTCGTGCGCCCTCGTCCTCGAGATCCGCCCGATCCGCCAGCTGACATCGGAACGAACGGGTCGATCGTCAGCGTCGCGCCCGCCGCCGACCTGGTGATCCGCCACAGCCCGGCGTACAGGCCGTCGAGCAGGAAGGTGCCCATCGATGCGCCGTTGCCCGGCGGCAGCGGGATCGATCGGCCGGCAGGGATGATCCGCGACCGATCCCCGTGGCCGAGGAGGACGTTGTCGTATTCGGGCAGGAAGCGGGGCGGGGCCGGGACGTCGGGATCGGGGCGAGGGGCGTCCGGCAGGTCGAACAATTCACGTCCGCGGTCGTCGCGGAACGTGGCGAGCTCCGGTCGAAGGCGCTCGACCACGGGCCCAAGTCCGGTCAGGCCCGACCACGCCCGCATGTCCTGCACCGTCGCCGGACCGAACGCGCCGAGATAGCGGGTCACGATCCGGGCAGGGTCCGGCTCATCGTCAACGTCCTGTCCGAGCCAGCGTTCCATCGACGTCCAGGCGACGGCTCCTGCGTGACCCCACATGCCGCGTGGCGGCACCTGGACGAGCGGGACGTGCGAGCTGACCGCGTAGGCCATCGCTTCCTGGTCGCCATCCGGCCAGCGCTCGGCCAGCCGCCGGCCGAGCGCGCCTCGACTCAGTGCGGCGTCCTGCAGGATCGCGCGCCCGAACGCGGCCACCTCCTGCACGTCGATCCCGCCGAGCCGCCGAGCGAACGGGCTCGACTTGAAGCCGCGGGTCAGGGCCGGCTGGGTCCAGGATCGGAGCGTGAGCGCGTCACGGGCGGTCACGAGGTGGAGCGTCGAGCGCATGAGCGACGTCCGCACGGCGCGCCGGTCCTCGATGGCGCCGGCGAGATCGTCCGGATCGAAGGCCTCGAGTCGCGACCACAGCCCGACATACGGTGACAGTGGAGCCTGGGCCTGCAGTCCGACGAGGTGCTCGGTGGCCTCGATCGCTCCTGGCGACTGACGTGCGAGGAGCCACTGGCGCGCGAGCAAGGCCCGGTTCAGGGCACGCGGTCCGAGCATCACCCAACGCTAGCGGATGGGCAGCACCAGCACGAATCGCTTGTACCACTCCGACGTCGAGACCCGGAAGCCGGGCGTGTAGATGTCGTCGAGCCGACTGTCGGTCTCGTAGTAGCGCTGGAACCGGAGGCGGTAGTTCGTCGTGGTCCGGAGCGACGTGTACGAGATGCGCCGGTTGACCGCGTTCGACCTGCGCAGGGGATCGGTCAGGTAGAACCCCGCGACGGAGAACGCGTTCGTGTAGTTGCCCGCCGCGTCACGCGCGAACGGGTCGCCGACGAGGCCGTAGTAGCCCGTGATCATCTGGGCGTGTGCCCCGCGCCAGCCGACCACCCCGACCGGTTTGCGTGTCAGCACGAGGGCGCGGACCGCAGCCCGCATCGCACCATCGAACGAGCTGAAGGTGCGGTCGTCGTAGACGCGAGCACCGGCCATCATCGCCGCCGGCCCCCAGCCGTAGTAGTTGAGCGCGTTCCGCCAGCCGTGCGGATCCGAACCGCGACCTCCCGGCAGCGTGTCGTGGCGTCGTTCCCAGGCAAGGATCGCGTCGCGGACCGCCCCGGCATTCGTCCGGCGCCAGGCGAAGCCATTGCCGCCCGTCCCACGGATCGCGACGAAGTTGAGCATGGACCGGGCCGAAGTCGCGGTACATGCCACGTAGTTCGGGTCCTGGAAATGGAACCCCGTCGCGGCGAAGAGGTTCATCGTCGGCGGAGCGACGGGCGGTGCCGCTGGGGCAGGTGTCGGTGTCGGGTCAGGACTCGAGGCCGGCGCGGGTGTTGCCGGATCCGGCGCGGGCGTTGCCGGATCCGGTGCAGGGGTCGGCTGCGGCGATGGCGTCGGGTCCGGCGTGGGCGTCGGCTGCGGCGCGGGCGTCACGTCCGCCAGGGACTCGACTGATGGATCGGGCGATGCAGGTGGATCGGCTGCGGCCGCGATGCCCGGGAATGCTGCCGTCATCGAGACAGCCGAGATCAGCCCCGCGAGCACGAACCGGCGAACGAGGGCAGCGCTGGACGGCCTGGATCGCTCCCTGGGTGCCATGGCCTCGACCACGGTAGGTCGCTGCTCGGCGCCGGGTCACCACACGAACGTCCGCGTCCGCGAACACCAAGGTCCCGCCGTCGTCCGCGCGTGACTGGATCGCCGGGCCGAATCGCCCGTCACCACGGCCCGTCGGACTCTGGCGGTCGATGACCGATTCGCTGCACCGTCAGGAGACCTGCAAGAGGAGATGTCCTGATGGGTTCGACTTCCACGCGCGCGACGCTTCTCGTGATCCAGGCCTTCGTCGCCGTCTCCGCGATCTTCGGGGCGATCGTCGTCGTCCCGTCGCTGCCGCTCGACTGGCTCAAGGCCGGCCCGCTCGACGACTACACGATCCCCGCGCTCGCTCTCGGCGTGCTCTGCGGCGGATCGGCGATCGTGGCGCTGGCCCTGCTCATCCTCGAACCGCGCCTCGGCGGCGCGGCCTCGATCGTGGCGGGCGCGTTCATGGTCATCTTCGAGGTCGTGGAGATCTCGATCGTCGGGCTCGCCATCCTCGAGTACGGCGCCGGCAACCCCCAGTCCTGGCTCCAGATCGTCTACATCGTGATCGGCGGGACCGGGATGGCCCTTGGCTATCACCTCTGGACGATGCTCGGCCACCGGCCATCGATGGCCCACCCGGCGCAGCCGGCGCATCCGGCGCACTGAACGCCATGGAACGCATCGTCTCGCGCTCTGTCATCGTCGTCGTCGGCTCTGGCCGCGACGCTCGCAGCGATCGCCTCTGCGGCCGGTGTCGTGCTTCGGGGCGACCTGACGACCCAGCCGTTCACCACGGTCCGTGGCGATCTCGTGGACGTCCTGGCCGGCGGCGTCTATCGGTTCAACGGCAAGTCCATCGCCGCCGAGGGCATCGGTTGGGACGCAGTCACGCTGTTCCTGGTCGTGCCCGCGCTCCTGCTCACGTTGCCCTACCTTCGCCGCGGGTCCCTCCGCGGACGACTCTTCGCGACCGGGATCCTCGCCTACTTCGTCTACCAGTACTTCGAGTACGCGATGGCGCTGGCGTATGGCCCGTTGTTCGCGGTCTATGTCGCGATCGGGGCCGCTGAGCCTGACCGGCATCGCGCTGCTCCTCGCCGGGCTCGACGCGGACGAGCTCCGCGCGCGGATCACCGTCGGCTTCCCGCGCCGGCCGATGATCGGGTTCGGGATCTTCATGGCCGTCCTGCTCGGCGGGATGTGGCTGCCGCTGATCGTCACGACGTTCGATGCGACCTCCGTCCCGCAGTTGAACGGCGGGACCACGCTCGTCGTCCAGGCCTTCGACCTTGGCCTGCTCGTGCCGCTCGGGCTGTTCACCGCGGTCGCGGTCCAGCGCGGCCACGTCGCGGGCTATGTCCTGTCGGCGATCGTGGTCGTGAAGGGCATGGCGATGGGGGCCGGGATCGCCGTCGATGCTCATCGTCGAATGGTCGGCGACCGGCGTCTCGCAGCTTCCGCCGATCGTCATCTTCGCTGCGATCTCTGTCGTCTCCGCGATCCTGGCCTCGCGGGTCTACGGGAGCATCGGACCGGCACCGACGGGCTTCCGCGTGAAGGTCGGGGTCCAGGTCACAGCCTAGAGGGATGGGATCGATGAGCCACGTCATCGAGGTCGCTGATCTCACGCGGAGGTACGGAAACCGCCGCGGCGTCGTCGGGCTCGACTTCACCGTCGAGGACGGCGAGGTCTTCGGATTCCTCGGGCCCAACGGCGCCGGCAAGACGACGACCATCCGCGTCCTGCTCGGCTTCCTCCGGCCGACAGGGGGCGGGCCACGATCCTCGGGCACGACTGCTGGCACGATGCCCCACGGGCGCACCATGACGTCGCGTATGCGAGCTCGGACCCGGCCTATCTCGGCGGCATGACGGCGGGGGATCAACTGTCGTACCTGGCCCGCCTTCGGGGGCTGGCCCCGACGCGCATGGCGACCTGTCGCCGAGCGGCTCGAGCTCGATCCGACCGTCCAGATCCGCAAGCTGTCGCGCGGCAATCGCCAGAAGGTGGGCGTGATCGGGGCGTTCATGGGCGAGGAGCCGCTGCTGGTCCTCGACGAGCCGACCAGTGGCCTCGACCCTCTGATGCAGCGTGAATTCCTCGCGATGGTGGCCGAAGTCCGCGCGGCGGGCCGGACGGTCTTCCTGTCGTCGCACAACCTGCCCGAGGTCGAGCGCGCCTGCGACCGCGTCGGGATCATCCGCGAGGGACGCCTCGTGGAAGTGACGACGGTCACCGGTCTGGCGTCATCTCACTGGCGATCGGTCAGCCTCGAACTCGCCGAGGCGGCACCATCGGGCCTGTTCGACCTCCCGAACGTCCAGGTCGTTTCGGCATCGGCGCGCGACGTCCACCTGATGATCCAGGGAGACATGAACGAGCTCCTCCAGCGCCTCGCGACGATCGACGTGCGCGACATCACCATCAGTTCGCTCGAGATCGAGGACGTCTTCCTCCGGCTGTACGCAGGCATGGACGACCTCGCCGAGCCCCCGGCGCCGGAGTCCGCGATCGCGGCTCCGGGTGCGGAGGCAGTCCGATGATCACCGCCCTGCGCCTCGAGCTCCGTCGCAGTCGTTCGCTCGTCGTGTGGGTCGCGCTCGTCTCGATGGGTTACGCGGGCATCATCACCGCGTTCTACCCGACCATCCTCGCCAACGCGGCGGCGTTCGAGAGTCTGCTGTCCGCATACCCGAAAGAGCTCATGGCGGCCTTCGGGATCTCGGGCGGGAGCCTCGGCGACCCGGGCACATTCCTCAACTCGTACATCTTCCAATTCCTGTGGCCGCTGGTCGCCGCCATCGTCGCGATCCTGTGCGCGACGCGCGTGGCCGCCGACGCCGAGTCCGGCTTCCTCGACCTGCCCTTGTCGAGTCGGCTGCCACGCGTCCGCTATCTCGGTGCAGTCATCGCCGCACAGCTCATCAGCCTTGCGGTCCTGACAGTGCTGACCATCGGGTCGGTCGTGGTCGTCGACCTGTTCATCGAGCCCGATTTCGACACGCCACGCCTCGTCCTTTCGGGCGTCCACGCGTACGCCATGGCACTCGCCATCGCCGGCGTGACGACGGCGCTCGCGGTCGTCTTCCTCGATCGTGGTCGGGCGGGCGGCATCGCGGCGGCGGTCCTCATCGCGATGTACCTGATGAACGTCATCGCGCAGCTCTCCGCCGACGTCAAGGACGTCGCGCGGTTGTCGGTCTTCCACTACTTCGACCTCAAGCCGATCATCGACGAGGGGACCTACCCGGTGGGGGCATCGCTCCTGTTCCTGGTCGCGGCACTCGGCGGATGGCTCATCGCGGTCGGGCTCTTCCGTCGCCGGGATCTGGCGGCCTGAACGCAGTCAGGCAGCGACCGGATCACCGCGTGGGTCACGTCGCGGGTGGACGCCGATGAGGGCGATCGCAGCGGCAGCCAGGAATCCGACGCCGAGGACGATCCCGACCCGTGGACCCATCGCCGCGTCGCCGCTGCGCGTGAAGTAGTCGATGGTGAGGCCGGCGAAGACCAGCCCGACCGGCGTGGCGAGGGAGTTGGCGATGTTCGCGAGGCCCATGTACCGGCCCGTGGACACGAGGGGGATGACCTCGGTCATCAGCGCCCAGTCGACGGCCAGGTAGGCGCCCGACCCGAACCCCATCAGGACGATCCCGAACAGGGCGATCTGGACGGTCCCAGCGACGGCGATGACCGCGATGCCGACGGCGGCGATGGCCACCGCCGCCCAGATCACCGGCTTGCGGCCCGTCCGATCGGAGATGCGGGCCGCGATGACGGCCGCGAAGATCGCGGCGACGACCCCGGTGACATTGCCGGCGATCACCCACGTCGCGCGGTGCTCGGCGAGGATGCCGAGCGAAGACTCCAGGTAGTAGAGCTGGACGTTGAAGAAGATGCCGGTGCCCATGAGGAACAGGAACCGGACCGTCGACATCAGCAGGAAGGAACGCTCGCGGATCACGTCCAGGCCCCATGCCTCGGTCGCGACCGACGACCACGAGCGGCCGTGGCGCGGCCGTCCGGGCGGTCCATCCCGCACGAACCGGAACGTGAGGACGGCAAGGGTCAGCTCGATCAGTCCGATGACGATGAGCGCGAGCCCCCACTGCCCGAACATGATCCCGAGCACCGCCATGATGAGCCCGCCGCCGATGAGACCCATCGGCTTCATGACCCCGATCATGGCGCTTGCTGCGCCGACCTGGGGTTCGGGCACGAGGTCCGGCATGTAGCCCTGGAACGGGCCCTGCGCCAGGTTGGAGCTGAACTGGAGCAGCAGGTAGAAGGCGATGTACGCGGCCACGATCTGGGCGCTCGCCAGCCCGTTCCGATCCCAGGTGACGCCGGGGTTCGGGAGCGCGACGAGGGCGAGCCCGGCCAGGAAGATGAGATCCATCGTGGCGCCGGTGAGGATGTAGGCCTTGCGGCGGCCCCACCGCGTCGCGGTGTAGTCGCTGATGACACCGGCGGTCGGCTGGACCACGAGCGCGATCATCGCGCCGAGGCTCTCGATCACGCCGATGGTCAGGCCCTTCCCGGCGTCCCCGACCATCCATTTGACCTGCTCCTGGCCGTAGGTCTCGTAGCCGCCCCAGATCGCCTGGATCCCGAACCAGTAGATCGAGATCATGAAGACCTCGCGCCACGGCAGGCGGACCGTCGTGCGCGACGTGTCTCCCGGTTCCTCGACCCCGGTGGAGCGCACCCGCTCCTCGCCTGCCAGGCCGGTCGGCGTCGCCGCGGTCATGAGTCACCTCCGGCGGTATCTGCTCGCAGTGACCTCCGGGACGCTCGGCCCCGACCGCTCGTCGGCGACCTCGGACCGACTTTCGGGTGCCCGCGCTTCGTCGTCAAGTGCCATCGGGGCCTTCTGTCGGAATCCTCGCGGTCTACGGGAGCATCGGGCCTGCACGCACGGGGCGTGCCAAAACGGCGAGGGCTTCGAGAGCCCTCGCCGTGTTGGTTGGGATCCGGGCTGGGGGACCCGGAGGGTGATTACGCGGTCGTGGTCGCCGGGCGGAGGACCGGAGCCTTGACGGTTTCCGTCGTGGCTCGTGCGACCCACACCAGGCCGAGGCCGGTGATGAGGAACATGAACCCGACGCCGCCGAGGATCGCGGCCATGCCGAGTCCGAGCTGGAGGGCGGAGGCGGTGGCGCTACCGACACCGAGCTCGCCGATCAGGGCGTGTGCGGTCGGGGTCCAGATCTGTCCGCGAGCAGCGGCCTCGATCGGGTTGGTGCGGTCGAAACCGGTCCAATAGCGGCCGTCGTTCTGGAATTCGTAGCTGCCGGCCTTGTAGATCGTGCCGTCGCCTGCCGTGACGTCCTTGTCGAGAACGACGGTCGTGGCCGCGTGCAGGGTGTGGTAGGCGATGGTGGCCATCTGGTACATGTACTCGCTGGTGGTGTTGACCAGCGGATCGTTCGGGTTGAGTTCACCCTTGTCGACCGAGTAGCCCCAGTCATTGGTCAGCATGCCCATGATCGCGACGGCCTCGGTGGTATCGCCCTTGGCGTCGGCAAGCTGCCCGTCCGCGTTGTAGGTGAGCTTGACGTTCTGCGCGGCGCTGAACGCCTGCAGGGCCTGCGTGCCCTGGTTGACCTTGTAGTAGGCGTAGCCGCCGCCCGCGAGGAACGCGAGTCCGAAGACTGCGACGATGACGCCAACGACCTTGAGTCGACCGTTCATGGTGTGCCTGTCCCTTCCGATTCCGATTTGCCAGTTGTTCTTGGCTGGACTCAGCGTCGGGGAGATGGGCGCTCGCGACCACCTGCCAGTGGGCCCTTATGTCCGCCACTGCGCACCCGCGCCGGGGGCCGATAGACCCGGGCCGGTGAGGGGCGATCCAGACGATCACGCCTCGTCTTCGACCCGCCCCAGCCACTCGTCGACAAGTGCCCGGAACAGGTCCTCCTGCTCCCACGGGAGTCCATGGCCTGCCCGATCGAGAACGGCCATGGTCGCTCGGGGATAGGCGTCCGTCAGACCCAGGGCGGCTCGATAGCCGACGACGGAGTCCTGCCTGCCGAGCACGAACAGCGCGGGTCGCCCGAATGGAGCCGGGAGCTGATCGACGTCGAACGACAGTCGTTCCGTCAGCCTCGCAAGGAATTCGGTGTCATGGCCGAGCATCCCGGGCAGAAGTGCCTTCACGCGTTCGTACACGGTGGCCGACTGGACGACCATGACCCGTGCGAGCCGTGCTGCTGTCGCTCGATCGACCTCAGCCGCGATCAGCTCGATCAACTGATGGTCCGCGACCAGGGTCGTTGGTTCGGGCACGTCCTCGTCGTCCGGATCGATCACCGGGACGACCTGGAGGAGTCCGTCGACCAGGTCCATCCGGTGGTTGAGGACGGCGCGGGCGAGATAGCCGCCGGCCGAGTGACCAGCGACGACGAAGCGTTCGCCCGGGATGACCGTCTCGATGACGTCGAGGACGATGTCGAGGACCTGGTCATTCGTCTTGATCCATGGTTCGCCTCTCGTCCGCCCGCGACCGGGTAGGTCGAGGTAGATCCGCCGCCACCCACGATCGGCGCCGAACACAGGCTCGAGGTAGTCGGCAGGGACGCTCCAGTCGTCCGGCCAACCGGGCAGGACGACGAGCGGTCGGCCTGTGCCGAACGACTCGTAGTGGACCGTGATCCGGGCGAGCCGACACTCCATCTGATCCCTCCCGCACGGATCGCACAAGCTGGTTTGCGTGGGACTGGCTGGCGCGAGTGTAGGACCCACGAGGGCGCGTCGCGGCTGCTCGCGATACTCCTGGACAGTATTGACAAAGGGGTTGACAAAGGAGGGACCAAAGGCGGATACTGATGGCCAGAGGGCTTGTCAAGACTTGACAGGCCCACAGTCATGTCCAGCACCAGGAGGCGCCGTTTGGCGGTCGGTGTCGCAGCCGAAGTGAAGAACAAGCTCTCGGTCGTCGAGGTCGTCGGCGAGACCGTGAGCCTGAAGAAGGCAGGCACCACCTACAAGGGCCTCTGCCCCTTCCACGGCGAGAAGACACCGTCGTTCGTCGTCACCCCGCAGCGCGAAACGTGGCACTGCTTCGGGTGCGGACTTGGAGGCGACATCTTCAGCTTCGTCATGCAGCGCGACAGCGTCACGTTCCCGGAGGCGCTGCGCACCCTCGCCCAGCGCGCCGGCGTCGAGATCGACGAGCGGACGCAGCGCGAGGACGCCCACAAGGCACGGCTTCGCAGCGTGCTCGACAGCGCGATCGCCTTCTACCACGCGGTGCTGACCGGTTCGAACACGGGCAAGCCGGCCATGGACTATCTCCACGGCCGTGGCTTCACCGACGAGTCGATCGAGACCTATCAACTCGGCTGGGCACCGGCCGGCTGGGACCAGATGACCCGGACACTCGGGACGAAGCGGGACATCCGGCCCGAGGAACTCGTCGAGGTCGGCCTCGCCTCACCGCGTCAGTCGGGTCGGGGCGGCGTCTACGACAAGTTCCGGGCCCGGGTGATGTTCCCGATCCGCGACCAGAACGGTCACGCCGTCGGCCTCGGCGGGCGCCTGCTCGAGGGCGATGGGCCCGAAGTACCTCAACTCGCCGGCGACGCCGCTGTTCGACAAGAGCCGGACGCTCTACCTCATCGACAAGGCCAAGGGTCCCATCCGCAAGGCCGGTCAGGCCGTCATCGTCGAGGGCTACACGGACGCCCTGATGGCGCACCAGGCCGGCTTCGACACCGTCGTGGCCAGCCTCGGCACGGCCCTGACGCCCGGCCAGGTGGCACTGCTCACCCGGTATGCGACCCGGATCGTGCTCGCCTACGACGTCGACGCCGCAGGCGAGAAGGCCGGCGGCGCCGGGATGAATGCCCTCGTCGGCCTCATCGGCGAGCTCCAGCGGGATACGTCCGGGGTGAAGCTCGAGGACGTCCGGGTCGCTCGACTGCCCGAGGGCAAGGACCCCGATGACGTCGTGCGCGAGTCGCCGGCCGCCTGGGAAGCAGCGATCGCCAAGGCGAAGCCGCTCCTCGAATACCTCATCGACCACCACATCGGCCGCTACGACCTCAAGACGAGTTCTGGCCGGATCGGCTTCGTCGAGGCCGTCATCCCGGCCATCCGTGAGGTCGCCGACCCATTGCGACGCGACGAGGCGCTGGGTCAGGTCCGCCTGGCTTCCGGGGTGGAGGACCGTGTCCTGCGCCAGGTGCTCGAACGACCGGCGCGCAACCCGATCGACCGGTCGCAGACGCGGATCACCGCCGACAGCGTCCTGTCGTCGCCCGACGCCCTGCCGATCCACGACATCCTGCGGGCGATCACACCGGTCGAGTCGGAGCTCCTCCGCCTGCTCCTGCTCGTTCCGGACGAGCAGCTGCGGGTGGTCGACGAGCTCGGGCCGGATCAACTACCGAGCACCGTCGCGCGCGAGCTCTTCCGAGCGATCGTCCTGCAGCGCGCCCCGAACGACCAGGGCGTCCACCCACCATTCGACGCGGCGGCGCTGCTGCTTGCGCTCGACGATGAAACGGCGGCGCTCGCTCGAGCGTTGTATGCCAAGTCAGGGCCGGATGCACGCGGGCTGGATCCGGCGCATCTCGACTACGAGATCACTCGTCTCCTCCTCGAGCTCGAGGACGACCAGCTGCGCGACCGCAGCGACTACAACGAGGCCGCCCAGGGGGAGGCCGAACGTGCCGGTGACCGCGATGCGATCAGCCGGCTGATGCTCGAACGACGTCAGATCAACGAAGCGCGCCTGTCACTCGACCGGCGCCGAGACCAGACCCGGCTGCTCGCCAGCCACCGGAGGTAACCCATGTCCGCCGATCCCCTAGACAAGCAACTCGTGGAGGCCGTCCTGTCGCGGCCCCGTCGCGCCAAGGCGGACCTCGAGGAAGCCAAGATGGCGGGCCTGCGCCCGTCGCGACCCAAGGCCGGCGTCGCCGTAGCCGGTGGCGACGACGACGATGACGATGACGACGACGATCTCGACCTCGGTGCGGATGCGCCCGAGGACGGTGCCGACGTCGGCATCGTGGTCGTGGCCGAGGACGGCGCGGTCGATCCTGCGGCGAAACTGCCGTCGGATGCGCCGGCCAAGCTCGATCCGAAGGAGGTCGAAGAGCCCTCCGCCGAGGAACTGGAGGCCATCTCGGCCGACATGATCGGGATCGACGACCCGGTCAGGATGTACCTCAAGGAGATCGGCAAGGTCGCCCTGCTGACGGCCGAGGAAGAGGTCGTCCTTGCCAAGGCGATCGAGCTCGGCGAGCAGCTGGTCGAGGCGCCCTGGAAGGGGATCGTCTCGCTCCACGAGTGGACGCTGCACGACACCGAGCGCAAGACCCGGACGACCAAGACCCAGCACCGGCTGCCGTTCGGCGATGAGGCGCACGACATCGTCCGTCGGGCCCTGGCCGACTCGGGCGCCCTCGAGCTGCTCGTTCCGTCACCGGATTTCCACCTCGTGAAAGCCGGACGTGACGCCCAGTCCGACGGGACGAAGGAGCGGCTCAAGGAAGCCAAGAAGCTCGTCCACACCTATAACGAGACGCTCTCGCCGGAGGATTACCAGGCGCTGCTCGACTGGGCGTTCCTGGCCGTGCACAACGGCGACCTCGACTCGCGCGACAACATCGGCCTGCGCGCGATCTGGGACTGGACCCGTGAAGACGTGGCCTACCCGGCGCTCGAGCGCTGGATCCTCGCCGGCAACGACGCCGACCTGCTCAAGCGGATGGGCTATGACCCGGAAGTGCCGCTCAACACGAAGCTGCGCGACCGCAAGGGCACGATCGTCGTCATCGGGCGCGACGCGCGCGAGCAGCTGACCTCGGCCAACCTGCGGCTGGTCGTGTCGATCGCGAAGAAGTACATCGGGCGCGGGATGTCCTTCCTGGACCTGATCCAGGAAGGCAACATCGGGCTCATCCGGGCGGTCGAGAAGTTCGACTACGAGAAGGGCTTCAAGTTCTCCACGTACGCGACGTGGTGGATCCGCCAGGCCATCACCCGGGCCATCGCGGACCAGGCGCGGACCATCCGCATCCCGGTCCACATGGTGGAGACGATCAACCGGCTCATCCGTGTCTCGCGCGGGCTCCTGCAGGAGCTGGGTCGCGAGCCGACGGTCGAGGAGATCGCCGAGGCGATGTCCAAGGGCCAGGAGGTCCAGGTCACGCCGGAGAAGGTCCGCGAGATCATCAAGGTCTCGCAGGAGCCGGTCTCGCTCGAGACGCCGATCGGTGAGGAGGAGGACTCGCACCTCGGGGACTTCATCGAGGATCGCGGGGCCCTGGCTCCGGCCGAGGCCGCGTCGCATCAGCTCCTCAAGGAGCAGGTCGAGGCGGTGCTGGACTCGCTGACCGGTCGCGAGCGGCGCGTGCTGCAGCTCCGGTTCGGCCTGGAGGACGGGCGTGCCCGGACCCTCGAGGAGGTCGGCAAGGAGTTCAACGTCACCCGCGAACGGATCCGCCAGATCGAGGCCAAGGCGCTGCGCAAGCTGCGCCACCCGTCCCGCAGCCGCAAGCTCAAGGACTACCTCGAATAGGGAGCGGCGGCGTGACTCGCCGCCGGCCGCCTCCCGAGCGTAGTCGGGACCACCTGCGCCGTTCTTCGAGATCTGTGGCCGCGTTGACCGCGGTCACCGAGGGGCGCTCGGTGGCACTTTGTGACCGATGCCTCTCGGCACAGCTGGCGTGTCGGCACACACTGCCCGAGTACGCGCGAGGCTCCGACACGCGGCCCATGCTCCGGCCGCCCGGACGGAAGGCACGACCTCGCTTGGCGGGACCTGGAAGTGGCGGACGACCTTCACTCCAGTGGGGGCGGGCACCAGCACCGACCTGACCTACGACTATCAGGCGCCCGGCAAGCTGACGGCTGTCTTCGATAGGCTGCTCATCGAGCGCACCGTCGAACGCCAGTTCCGCGACGCCACCGAGACATTCAGGGACCTCGCCATGGCGACGGTCCCGCAGCCCGCCTGAACGATCGCCGAGAGGCGTCGAACCCGGAGGTCCCGGCCGCGCCCCGGGACCTCGCCGATTCACGGCGGACGTCTCGGCACGAACGAGCCATTCGACCCTGAGCGGTCGCCGATCGCGCCTGTCGACTCCAGTCTGGGTTCGGGTCAGCCAGCCGTCTCTCCATCGGCGAGGGCCACGAACGCCTCGACCTGCTCCCGGATCGCCCGGGAGTACGTCCGGCACGGGAGGTCCGGCGGCTGGACCCAGGCGTACTCGACGTGCTCATGGCTGAGCCGCACCTCGCCCTCGAACGAAGCGCACAGGAAGGTCACGCTGGTGACCCAGGCGGGTCCCTTCTCGAAATGCGCGACGTGGAAGGCGCGGGCTCCGTGGATCGTCAGCCCCGTTTCCTCGCGGACCTCGCGCGCAAGGGCATCGATAAGACGCTCGCCGCGCTCCATCTTTCCTCCCGGGAGGTCCCAGGCGCCCGGGTCGGTCTTCGCGTTCGGCGATCGCCGGATGATCAGGACGGCACCGTCATCTCGCCGGATGATCCCCTTGGCGGCTACTCCGATCGCGGGGTACGCCGGTGCCTGCGTCGCGTCCACCTGAACCGCTCCGATCTGCATCGGGATCCGCGAGTGGGCCCCACGTTCCGCCCGATGATCCGGATCGCCACCATCACACGCCGGTGGCAGCGGATCCGGTAGAGGCGAACGGCCCTCTATCGCCGTTCGTTTCCGGTCTACGCGGGCGGATCGCCGGGTTCGGGGCCGGTCGCGATGTCGAGACCGGTCTGGGTCCAGTCCGAGTAGGAGCCCGGGTAGAGGATCGGGTCGGGAAGACCGGCGACGCGCATCGCAAGACTGGTGAAGCAGGCGGTGACACCACTACCGCAGGAGGTCACGACGGGGACGTCGGTCCGGGCGGCGCCGAGGTCGTGGAAGCGCTCCGCGAGGGCGGCCGGATCCAGCAAGCGACCGTCCAGACCGAGGTTGCCGCCCGACGGCGCATTCGTCGCGGTCGGGATGTGTCCGGCGACCGCGTCGATCGGCTCGACTTCTCCCCGGTAACGCGGGGCGGCGCGGGCATCGAGCAGGACCATGGACCCGAGACCGCTGGCGACGCCCTCGCGGTCGATGACGTTGTGCCAGGCCTTGCGAAGGCGGAGGTGGCCAGCCGACCGCGCCGGTGGAACATCGGTCGTGACCGGATAGCCGGCTGCGACCCACGCCCCGATCCCCCCGTCAAGCACGGCCGCCCGCTCATGGCCGAGGTCGTCGAGCATCCACCACAAACGCGCCGCGATCGACCCTCCGGCATCGTCATACGCGACCACCTCGTCCGCGGCGTCGATGCCGGCCGCCTCGAGGCGCTCGCGGAAGTCGCGCGGGTCGGGCAGGGGATGGCGACCCGGCCCCCTCGGTGCCACCAGGTCCGAGTCGAGGTCGAGGAAGATGGCGCCCGGCAGGTGCCCCGCGTCGTAGGCGATTCGGCCGCCGCCGGGCTTGCCCAGGACCCAGCGAACGTCGACGATCCGCAGGTCGGGGTGGTCGAGTGCCGCGAAAAGCGCCTGGGGCGAGATGATCGGCGAGTGCTGAGGCATCGCTCCGAGTATGCCGGACTGGTGTCAGCGGCATCGTCGAGGAGGTCACCTCGTTCACTCGTGACGGCGACACGGGCAGCCGGGTGCTCCACGCGATCATCGGCGTCCTGTCGGTCATCGTCGGCTTCGCGCTCCTGCGGACGCCGTTCCAGTCGGTCGAGGTCTTCATCTTCGTGCTCGGGATCTTCTGGCTGGTCCAGGGGGTCATGACATTCGTCGCTGCGTTCTCGCAGAAGCAGGGCCGCAACTGGCGGATCTTCATGGGCCTGCTCGGGATCCTTGCCGGGATCGTCATCCTGACCTACCCGATCTCTTCGGCGGTCACCCTCGCCTTCATCGGCGGGATCTGGCTGGTCGTCCTCGGCTTCATGCAGGTCTTCGCCGGGTTCCAGCTCCGGGCCGTGCGCGGCGGGCCTGACCCAGGGCCGCGTCCTGTCGCGCCGGGTCTCCGTGCTATCCTGTCGCGCGGCGCCTCCCCGGCGCCCATGACGCTTGCGGCCTCGGCGTTCGCCCGGGACCCGGCGTCCTCGCTCCGGCGTAGCTCAGTGGTAGAGCGGGCGGCTGTTAACCGCTTGGTCGTAGGTTCGAGTCCTACCGCCGGAGCCAACTTCCTGCACGAATGGCCCCACTTCGGGTTGCTCCGAGCCACTCTGAGACGACCCCTCGCCGGTCCGTGACTGTCAGCGTGACTGTCAACGATGGATCGGCGAGCGCCCGGTCGAGGAGGTCGGCGGCCTGGCGCTACTGGGGAGCCCTGACATGGGCGTATCGCTCCATCGTGACCCTGCTGCCGGGCGCATGCCGGAGCAGCTCCTGGGCGATGCGGGGGTGAGGACCAGCGTCCACGGGCAGGCTCACCGCATCATGGCGCTAGTCATGGAGGCGCATCCGGGGGAGCCGAGCACCGGCGAGAAGGCCTGGAACTGCTTCGTGAACCAGGAGGCGTTGACTGCCAGGCCTCTCGCGGTGACGAAGACGAGCGAGTCACCGAGCGGGACGATGGGCCGCTCTGCGTCGATGCGGGCCAGATGGGCCCGCGGTCGATCGACCACGAACATCGGAAGCGGGATCGTGGCGACCGAAGAGGCGGTCTTGGTCTCGACGAAGCCTGGCCCTAGTGCCCGACCCGGAGAGCTGCTGGCGGATCGTCACCGTCCTGCGTTCGAGGTCGAGGTCGAGGTCGGAGCGAGCGAGGCCGAGGATCTCGGAGGCCTGACTGGCCAGGGACCGAGTTGCCTCAGGGCAGGCGGCGTCCGCAACACTCGCGAGAGCAGCGCGTCTGACTGGCAGGTTCAAGTGCGGGAAGGGTGGGAATGAACGACGGTGGATCGGCCGACCAGCGACAACCGGGTCTCGTGACGAACGCCGGACGCCCCCCACGCCGCTCGTGGCCCCGACGCCTTGGCCTGGCACTCCTTGCCACCGTGTGGGTAGCCTGGTTCGTTATCGGCTTGGTCGTCTGGCTGGCAAGCTCGATGGCCCTGGGTGACCATTCCGGCTCTTCGAGCACAATCTGGCTACTCCTGATCATCTGGATCGTACCGCTCGGCATCATCGGGGCGACGATCATCTGGTTCACGTCACGCGCGACAGGGGACTAGCGAGGACCGCACCAATGAGCGGATCGAAGAGCGGGCCCGCCGAGCCGAAAGCGCAACCGTCGAAGCCGCCCGACCACGGAGAGCCTGGCCCGACGTCGGGCTCGCGATCGAGGGAGACGATCGGTCTGATCGACGACATGCCCGGGGCCATCCGGCGCACTGGCAGCGGCGTTCGTCGCGCGATCGCTTCGAATTCTCCGACGTTGGTGATCTGACCGGCCCCCGCTCCGCGTCCCGGACCCTCCCACGCAGCGATCCGATCCTGCGCCATCGAGCTGCGCCTCCTCGAGACTCATCGACCCTGTCCGCTTTGGAGATGTGCAGCATCCCGCCGTTGCCGGAGTCCACGGCCGAGGAGCTCGAGCGCGTGCTGCGGCGGTATCAGGGGAGCTGTCGGCCCCTCGCAATTCTGCTCGGCACCAGTGCCGAATGGCCCCCATGAGGGGTTGCATGGCCTGGCTCGCCACGGTCCATTCGGCGCAGCATCCGAGCAAAGGCGGGAAACGCCACTCACGGTGCCGCCTACTTCAGTCGCGACCCTGACCAATCGCTCCCGCTCATCCTCAAGGCGCCTCGGATTCGGTGACCACGCTATGGGCGTGAATGACGAGACAGTTCGAGTGACGTCCACCTTTCCGTCGCGCGCTCCGAGCGTCCGCCTGCTCGGCGCGTGTCTTTTGACCATGGCTATCGGGCTCGCCGCCTGCAGCAGCGCCAACCCCGATGCCAGCCCGTCCCCCAGCGTGGCCAGGACGGTGTCCCCGCCGAGTGCAAGCCCGCCGCCGAGTGCAAGCCCGCCGCCGAGTGTCAGCCAGGCGCCACTTGCCAGCCAGTCGCAGACGATCCACGTCCTCGAGCCGGCGAGGAACGTCACCCAGGTCTCAGTTGGATCATTGACGGGATGCACCAGCGCGACAGCCTGCCAGGGCGACTATGTCGTGGGGGACGACCCGCTGCTCGACGCGACGACCAGGAAGGAAGTTGGCAGCCTCCGGTTCGAATGCTTCAGCGTCGACACGGCCACCAGCCTGTTCCACTGCCCCGGTCAACACGATCACGCTGACCGGGCGTGGGCAGATCGACTACGTCGAAGACGTTCACTTCGCTCCTGGCTATGCCCTGGACCCGTGGCCGATCACCGGCGGCACCGGCGAGTTCCTCGGCGCGATCGGGTTCGTCACCAGCCCCGCCGACAGCACCTACACCGAGGGCGGCGACTTCGTGATCACGATCACCACGCCGACTCGCAGCGCCAGCGGCGTCGCCGGCCAGCGACCAGCCCCAGACGCTCCACGTCGCCCTGCATGTGGCCGGCAACAGTCTCTACGTCCCCGTTGGTTCACTCACGCACTGCACGAACACCATGTTCTGCCAGGGCGACTACCGCCTCGGGGTTGTCCCGTTGGTGGATGCGGCGACAAACGAGGATGTCGGAACACTCGTGTACGTGGAGTTCGTGGTCGACACCGGCCACAGCCTGTTCCACTCTCCCGGCAATGTCATCAGGCTGGCCGGACGAGGGGAGATCGCCTTCACCGAGACGCTCTACGACGATGGCTCAGGGCGACCGGCGACCGCGCCGATCACCGGCGGCACAGGCGAGTTCCTTGGCGCGACGGGCTCTGTCGTCAGCACGTCGCTCCCCACCGGCGGCGATTTCGTGATCACGTTCACAACCCATGTGGACGCTACCAACCCGTTGCCGGGTGCGACCCAGCCGGTCATGGCCTCGCCCAACCCGGCGAACGCGCCGCAGACGGTCCACCTCACCGAACACCCGACCGATGTCAACAGCGTCTCGGTTGGGTCACTCACGCACTGCACGAATGCAACGTCCTGCCAGGGTGACTATCTCCTCGGCGGTTCCCGCATGTTCGACGCGGCAACCGGAAATGAGGTCGGAACGATCACGTTCGAATGCTTCTTCATCGACACTGGCAGTCTCCTGCTCCATTGTCCTGGCTCCACGATCACCCTGACCGACCGAGGGCAGATCGTGATCAACGAGACCGTCGACCTCGGTGGCGAGCTCCGGCCGGACAACGGGACGATCATCGGCGGCACGGGCGAGTTTCTTGGCGCGACAGGCACCCTCACCAGCGCGAACAAGGACTTCGTGATCACGATCACCAACTAATGAACGGCGCTGACGCGCCCCTCACGGCTCGGCGAGACATGGTGCGATGGGAGGTGTCACGCCTGACACGCGGCGTTCACCGCGTCGTCCTGCTATCCACGCTGGCAAACACCGCTGTATCAATTCCCGCTCGACACGCGCAGACTCCAGGGATCACGCCGACCCCGGACCGCAGCGTCCCGCCGTAGCCCCGCTGGTGTGTGCCCAGGGGAACTGACAGCATGCTCAGAACGACGGGCTTCCGCATTCCGCCGGCAGTGGGCGAGGTCATCGGGATCGGGTTCATGGTGATCGGGATCACGTCGGGCGTCGGGTCCATCGTGATCATGGGGTCGGTCATCGTGGTAGCGGCTTCGATCCGGCTCCTCACCTCGCGATAACGGCTCGATCGTCTTCGGCGTCACTGGATCAGGGCGGAAGCCCCACGTCGTCTTGTTCCCAAGGACGAAGCATCGGTTGCGAGCGCGGCCATGCGGCCTCGGCCACGTCCGCTTGTGGTGACACCGCGCACCACAAGGCTAGACGGGACGTGGACGGTGGGAGTAGACCATGCGGACACCGCGGGGACCGTCTACATAGGAGGGATCACGATGCCCAGGCGGTTCTTGGCGTCCGTCGCGCTCGCGACGGCCGCACTGCTCTTGATGGCGAGCACGGTATTCGCACACGAGTGCTTCATCGCCAATCGCTCGGCCGAGGGGAACCTCAAAGCCACGAATTCGAGCCGATGGGCGACATTGAACGTGGCTGATTTCGCCCACAGCCCGGACTTCCCGCCCGGGGTCGACCCAGACTGCTTCATCGCCTACTGGTCGTCCCACGGCGGCCCCGATTCCTTGACGCTCCGTACCGACAAGACCATCGGCGAGGGCAGCAACAACCCGAACCTCGGGAATGGCAAGGGACTCGACCACCTCGAAGACGCCTTCGGCCCGTTGATTGGAGCGTCTTTCGCGGCCTGCGCACTCTAGCAACAGCCCCGGCTCCGGTCCCGGACGCGCGATCCCGCGTCATGCGGCTAGCCTGTCCGGGCCGACCGGGGCGATTGGTGAGGCTCGTACTGAGATCCTTTCCAATGTGACAAGGAGCCCGCCCACCAGCCGTGTGGGGCCTAGGGGACCTTGCCCCCCTCGCAGAAAAGGCGGCGCCGCAGAGTCGCGAACGCCGCCCGCGGATGGGTCGCCTCTCGAATGGCGAGACGTTCGACGACGCCGACGTCATCGGATCGCATTCTCGGTCGCGCGCAAGGAACCACGGGATCGCGCGTCCGCCCGCGGAGAGCCTCAGCGCAACTGCGCCACTGAACGTCGTCAGGCTCTCGCCCCTGTTCGGATTGTGCGGCGCGACGATCGCGCGCACACTCCGCGTCCCCTAGCGAGAGAGGTCCAGTCTCATGGACCGAACAGTCGAGACCATCCTCGCCGACTGGCGAGCCGCCACCGACCGGCGCGAGGGGGTGACCCTCGACCTCGACCTTGAGGCTCGCATCGAGGTGCTCCGCATCGAGCACGCCGCGGCCATCGAGGTGCGCCGCTGCGAGATCCAGGAGACTCGGGCCAGGCGATCGAGGGTGAACTAAGCCCTCGTCACGCCTCGATTTCAAGCGCGTCCGCGGGCACCCTTCACGTTCGAGCGATGTACACCTCGCGCAGGACGTTCGTCTCGGTCTCCATCTCCTCGAGGCGGTTCTTGACGACGTCGCCGATGCTGACGATGCCGCAAAGCGCGCCTTCGGCGATCACGGGCAGGTGGCGGATCCTGCGCCTGGTCATCTCGGCCATGACCTGCTTGACGGTGTCCCGAGGCGCGCATGAAACGACATCCCGCGTCATCAGCTCTGACACCTGCACGTCGAGGATTCGCGGCCCGCGTTCCGCGAGTCCGCGGACCACGTCGCGCTCCGAGATGATCCCCAGCACGGATCGGCCGTCCTCGCTCACGACCATCGCGCCGATCCGCTCCTCGCGCAGGCCGCGGACGAGGTCACCGATGGTGTGGTCGGGCCTGATCGTGACCACCGTCGCGCCCTTTGCACGCAAGATCCCGTCGACATTCATTGGCTCACCCTTTCGGCCCATCATGGTACGCCCACGACTCCTCGACTCAACGCCAGTCGACGCCTTCAGGCGCGACCCGTTCGACCGAACCGGGCGGGCCCCGGCGTCGGTGGTGCCTTCGTGGCGATGTTTGGGCGTGGTCTAGACGTCACGCAGGGCCGATGGCGTTGTGAGAACGGCATCACTCAGCGTCGTGACGTTCTTTCCGATGGCGAGGCTGCGCATGTCCGGGTCGCGCGTGAGGAGCCCGGTGAGCAGGACCTTGTTCACGGTCCGAATGTCCGCGCGGGGTTTGACGTTCTCGAGAGTGCAACTGACGGCGGCACATTCGGTCGACGCCCCACTCACGAGAGCGTGTCGCACTGGACGTGGTCGCTTGGCCGTAGGTCCGAGTCCTACCGCCGGAGGCAAATCTCGCTAGGTCGCACGATTCGCAAGGTTGCTGACGACCGAACGTAAGTCATTTGACATCTCAGGATCGCCGTGCCGAACAGGTCGCTGCCGCACGCCGCGGAGACGATCGTCCGAGCTAAAGCAGCGCGGCTGTATCGTCCACGCCAGTCCCGGTGAACATCTGCGGTTGCGCCTGACGTGGCTGCAGCTGGTGGAACGGGCCGTCACGGACCAGCCGGGGACGCCAGGATCGAAGGTCAGCGGGCCGGACAGTCCAGCCGGCCGGCAGGGGCGTCGTGAACGGCGTCCCAGCGGTCGCGCTCGGTCTTGGCGTCACGTGCAAGCGATGTTGCGCGGATGTGGCAACCGATGGCGTCCCGTTGTGCTTGGTCACGCCAATGCCGGCCGCGTCCGGGGACCCGATGATCGGGTGGACTCATCGACTTGTGTTTCCGCGTCGAGATCCACCAAGGAGTAAACAGCCGTGACCACCGACTCCGCCGTCATCGGACCGACGACGGGCGGCGAACCAACTTCAGCGACATCCACCGACGCCGAACGACCGACGCGTGAACCAACGGACGACCCTGCTCCGGGATCGTCGAGGCAAGGCCCCGCGGCTTTCAACGAGTGGCTGGCCGTGAGTTTCAAGGCGAGTCGGCTGACACAGCGGCAGCTGGCGACCAAGACCGGAGTCCACCACTCCACGATCTCACGACTGCTTCGGACCAGGCGGCGGCCAACTCTCGAGACGGCCCAGTCGCTCGCGCGCGGCCTTGGTGTTGCCGAGCCTCGGGACGTGGGCCCCGAAAAGCGTGCCGATCGGACGGCCGGGGTGGAGTACGCGCTTCGATCGGACGAGGTACTGACCGCCGCCGAGGTGCGCAACATCATGCACGTCTATCTCGCCGCCAGGCGGGCAAGCATCCGTCAGGCAGAGGTTCCTGGGTCCGGCGCGCCTCATGGGTCTGCCGCCCGCCCACGGCCAGTACCCGTCGTCGTCAAGATCCGTGGGCGGGCACGCTAGCCTCGTCCCTTGCACGAGGCCCGGGCCGCAGCGCCGGTTCTGACGAGTCCGCGGCTCGATTCTCGAGGTTGCCCCGAGGTCGTTCTAGCGAGCACAGGATTGGCTGCCTCGTCCGATCCTGCCGGTCCGAGTGTCCTTCTGAGCAGGGCTTCAGTGGGCATACCGAAGCGGCGAGCCACCGTGGGACATCGGGCGGCCGCAGCCCGCGATCGTTCGCCTCGCCGAGGATGGAGCGATCGAGGGTGCCGTCCTCGACGTGGGCTGCGGGACGGGCGAGAACGCGCTCTACCTCGCGTCACGGGGCCTTAACGTCGTCGGCGTCGATGCCGCGCCCACGGCGATCGAGCGGGCTCGCGCCATAGGCGACTAGCGAGACATCAAGGTGGATTCCTCGTCGCCGTGCCCAGGTCCTCGACGGCCTCGACGGACGTTCCACGCGCGATCAACTGAGCCTATTCCACACGTTCTCGGACGCCGACCGTGTCCGGTTCGAGCGGAGCCTCCACTCGACCCTCCGGCCCGCTGGGCGCTACTTCCTGCTCTGCTTCAACGAATACCAGCCGGGCGACACGGGTCCCCGCCGCGTGACCGAGCGCGAGATCCGTGAGACGTTCGCGAGACGGCTGGATCGTCGACTCGATCGTCGAGGAGCGGTTCGCGGCGAGACTGGCGGATGGTGGAGCGAGCGCCTGGCTGGCATCGCTCACGCGGGACCTGAATAGATAGGGTAGGGGCGGCGCCTCCTCACGATAATGGGGAATATCGTGATCGGGCCGCCGACGTCTCCTGGACGCGATCTCCGGGCGGCCTGCTGGCGATGGAGGCTTCGCGCCGGCGGAGCCATGGCGCCGGTTCGAGGCACGCGTTGATCCCGAGGGCCGGCTCGACCCGCCCGAACGTGCCCGACGGGCCCAGATCTCGTACAAGGCGTTCCTCCGCGCCACACGCCCGAAATGCCGCCAAGAGTCGAGTGGCGACAAGCATCGCCGGGAGGCAGCCGTCCGTCGTCAACTTGCGGCCGGTCCGAGCGCGAAGAAAGTGGCAGCGTTCAAGCGCGAGCGGGATGACTTCATCCGCGCCGAGATCATCCGGGCGGCTGCCCAGCGCGGGGAGCGGGGCCTCGCCGAACACGCTCGACATCAGCTCGCGGTGCGCGAGGTCTGTCTACTCTGCCGGCGCCCGTTCACCGATTCGGATCGCGAGGGCGAGAGCGGGTCGCGGTAAGGCTCCAACGCGGCACCATATCGATCCCGCTCGACCTCGATCGGGTTGACACTACCTGGAAGCACCTCGATCGTGCGCGAAAGCAGAGTCTCGACCGGCGCCTCCGCGCCGAGTCATCGCCGGCGCCAACGAGGAGTGGCGCAATCGGACCGGCCGACCAATGGCGGCCGAGGAGCTCGAGCGGGTGTTGCGGCGTTATCCGGGGGACGTCTCGGCCAAAGCACCTCGCCCACTCACGAGGGGGGCAATTCGTCGCGTAGGACACAGCAGGCAGCTTCGATCGCCTACGCGTTCGTCTTCCCGGTTCGCTCGATCCTCGCGCTGCTGCCGTGGGGGCGGATGCTGCTCTCGTGTCCGTCGTCCCAGCGGACCCGGTACTCGACGCCGGTCTGATGGGCGATAACCTCGAGGATCTCGCCGCGACGCTCGGGGATCCCGACCTTGTCCGATGCGACAACGATGTGGTCGCCAGCCTTGGTAGTCATTCGCCGTACCTCCGTGCGGGTCTGGCGGTTTCGATCAGCGCGCCAGCATCCATTGTCATGCTGATGGTCGGCCAGATTCCAGATGCGCAGTGGCTCGCTGGAGATCCATTCGGCCCCCGCTGCGCTCGTCGACTTCGTCCTCGAGGCCGCGCCGCCCCTCGACGCTGTCCCGGACCGTCTGCTCCTTCCACGCCGCGAGCCACGCGTCGGCGGTCGCCTCGACGTCCGGCTGGGTCCTCCGGCACCGGGCATGAAGGGACCCCGGGCTCTGAAGGCGGGCCAGGGTCCTTCACTTGCAACGGGCAGGGGGAGGTACCTGCCCGTCGCTGTGAACATTTGTGGAGGCGTCCTACTTGAACTGGAACTCGGCGGTGGTCGTCGTTTCGCGACTACGGTACGTTGCGGTCACTCGCATCCCACGCCGTCGTGGTCGCGGTCGAGATCAAATCGTCGTATCCAACGACCTTGCATGGGCCGCGGACTTCGGGCTGCTCCCGACGACGGCCTAAGACGCCGTTCGAGGGGTCCGTGACTGTCGGGATGACTGTCACCGGCTGAACTGCCAGGGCACGTCGAGGAGGTCGGCGGCCTGGTGCTGCTCGGCCGCCGTGACGTGGGCCGTATCGCTCCATCGCGACCCTGCTGCCAGGTCACGCCGTCATTGAGCGACCGCGACGTGACGTCTCGGGCGGCCGAGAGATGGCCTTAGCTCCAGGAAGGGTGCGACGCGGACTCGTACGATTGCGAACCATGGAAGGAGGGATGCCGTCGATGTCGACGCCCGAGGCCGACGACTGCCCGGCGACGGACTCGAACAGCTGGTTCGCCCCACGGTCGCGGCGGGTGGTTCAGGCCGCCGCGATGACGCGCGGGTGGCGTCCGGCATCGGCCCGGCTCGGGCCATGGTTGGACGACCTTGGGTCCACCGCCCGGCAAGGCCGGTCTCTGGCTCGCACTCGGCCTTTGGCTGTTGATCGTCGTGCTGTCGGCCCGCGGGTCAGGCATGGAGCGCGGCGCAGGAGGCCTGGTGCTACTGGATACCCTCGATCCTGGATCCCTATCGGCAGTCCGACTGGACCAGTCCGGTCGCCTACGTGTATTCACCGGCGTTCCTCGAGGTCATCGCGCCGCTCCGGGCACTCAGCTGGACCGACGTTCGTGGCCGTTTGGACTGCACTGCTCCTCGGTGCCGTGATCTATCTGTCAGGCCTACGACTCCTATGGCTGGGTGTGCTGGTCGCCGCTGCGGAGCTGTACGGCGGCAACATCTCGCTCTTCCTGGCCGTGGCCATCGTGCTTGGCTTCCGCTGGCCGGCGACCTGGGCATTCGTCATCCTCACGAAGGTCACGCCCGGCATCGGCCTGCTGTGGTTCGCTCTGCGGCGTGAATGGCGGAACCTCGGCATCGCCCTCGCCGCGACCGCCGTCGTGGCGGGCGGATCTGCCCTGGCCATGCCACTGGCCTGGCAACAGTGGGTGCACGTCCTGATCGCGAACGCGGGTCGCGACGGGACATGGGCTGCCGTCCCGATCGCGTTGTGGATACGCTTGCCGATGGCCGTCGCCCTCGTGGTCTGGGGGGCCAGGACTGACCGGCGCTGGACGGTCCCGGTCGCATCGATGCTGGCGTTGCCCGCTCTCTGGTTCGGCAGCCTCAGCATGCTCCTGGCGGTGATCACCGTCCGGCGAATGTGGGAGCCGGCCGGATCAGCCGTCGGTCGTGCGGACCTGGGTGACGATCAGGGAGCTATCCACGATGATCCCGGAGCGACCACCCTCCGACCGACCTCGTTCGACCGTCGATCCGCCCCCGCAGGTGCCGAGTTCGCCGACCTGATCCACCGACTCGGAATCGTCGGGGCGCGGGATTCGAACCCACGACCACTTCAAAGCCGGATGCCGGCCACCGCGTCCCATCGGGCTACGGCGGTCACTCGGGATCGCTACGTCGAGTGTGGGCGATCGTCAGGTGCGGGTCCCGGGTCCTACCGAGATAGGCGATGACGGGCACCATCAACAGTGGCAGGTCCTTCACGCTGTACAGCCAGCCGTCAGGACCGCGTGCGTCGACGACCGCCCGCAGCCAATCGGGGATCAGCGGGATGAGTGGCAGGGTGAGGACCAGCAGGATCCCGGCCGTGATCCACCAGCCGCGGGTCCGGATGCCGATCAGCTGCGAACGGCAGGATGGATGGCTTCAACAGGATGAGCGCGCCCGGCCACTTCCAGCGCAAGGCGGCGGCCACGAGCGCGGCGAAGACGATCACCGGCGCGCCTCGGAAGTAGAGGACTGGCTGATTCGGAAAGGCCAGGCAGACGAGGATCGATGCGACCGCCCACAGCGCGGGTCGCCACGACCAGACCACGAAGCCGAGGAGCCCGACCGCCAGGACCCACCAGAGCTGGTACGGGAGCACCAGGAACGGGATGAACAGGTAGAGCACCGTCGGCGGGTAGAGCACGTCACCAAGTTCGATCGGATACGGACCGTGGAGCTGGCGCGGCAGGTAGAAGCCGTCGCCAGCGAGCCACGAGCGGCTCGCTTCGACGTAGCCCCGCAGGTCGGCGCCCCAGTCGGTCCCGCCCAGATTCGTGTAAGGAAACCCGATCCACAGCTGGGCGACGATGGCGAGTATCGCGACGCCCATCACGGTGAGCGTCGCGCTGCGGGCCACTCGGTTCCACGGGACGCCCGTCAGGCCGTCGCCAGTCGCCCCCGTCTCTCGCTGCGATGTACTGAGATCCTCTGACATCCACGCTCCGGATCATCCGAGCCTAGCGTCCGGCGCCTCGTGGTCGCCCGCGACCGGCTGTCTCGGCGTTCCTAAGTATCGAAGCATCGGCTGTCTCGCGGCCTTCCCCGTTCGCTCACTCGATGATGGCGATCGCATCGACTTCGATCAGATAGCCAGGCTTGGCGAGGGATTTGACGCCGACCAGAGTGTCCGCCGGCCTGTGGTCGTCGACGGTGGCGATCCGCCCATCCGAGATGATCGGCAAGTACTCAGAGCGGTGATGCACGACGTAGATCGTGAGCTTCGTCACCTGCTCGGGCCGGGTTCCGGCAGCGGCAAGGGCCCGCCCCACGTTGGCGAACGCCTGGCAGGCCTGGAAGGCGAGGTCGCCCAAACCGACAAGGTTGCCTTGCGCGTCAGGGCGCGCGTCCTACCACGACCCAGTGGTAGGCAATGAAGTCGCGGTCGACGAGGAATCGGTCGTCCTCCGGATAGAACCCGGCGCGCTCGACGTCTTCACCCGCGAAGCCGTGGATCGCCTCCATCGACTCCCACATCGAGATCGTGTCGACCTCCGCGCCCTCGATCCGATACAAGAGCCACGCGCCGAGGTTCCCAGGCGTGGCAGCGTAGCCGCGAGGCCGGTGGCACGAATGTACTCGGCATACGCCTCCGCGTCGGTGGCGCGCACAGCTCCCCGCCAGGCTCTTCGATCACGGCATGTCTCCGTCGGTGAGCGGTCCAGTAGCCGGAGGCTGTATTGGCCGCCGCCATTGGCAATCCTACGCCGGCTCCGGTGCTAGACCTCTGGTCCCGCGTCGTGTGGCGGGGTAGCGGTATCGGTCGCCAGGGCAGCCATCCGATCACAGCCGACCACCTTGGTCTCCGCCCTGATCCCTCGGTGTGGAGGTGGAGCAGGACTCGGCGCGGCCGCGCCCTATTGGAGGTGGGCGCCGTCTCGACGCCGGGACGGCGCACGCCAGGTCAGCGGCCTTGACGTCGCCCCTCCAACCGTCTGAGTGTCAGCGCCACGTTGAGCCGGCGGCCGGCCTCGCCCTCGAAGCCATGGCCAAGGAGATGTTCGGCGCGCTCGAGGCGATAGGCGATCGTCCGGTCGGCGAGGTGGAGTCGGCGGGCGGTCTCGCGGCGGTTTTCGCCTGCGTCGAAGAACACCTGGAGGGTCTCGATGAGCTCGTCGCCCATTCGTGGGTCGGCAAGGAGCGGACCGAGCTCACGGCCGACGATGACACGCGCGAGGTCCGGGTCGCTTAGCAGCAGGCGCTCGATGGCCAGCTCGGACAGGTCGTCGATCACGCCGCGGCGATCGATGCCGTCGGCGACCCGGAGGCCCTCCTGGAGGTCGGCCATCGACCGCGCCAGCCCGGTCACGCCGTCGACCCTCGTGGCGATCATGATCCACGACGGAGCCGCGGACCCGAACACCTTTACGACCGCCTCCCGCAGCCGCAACCACTCGCGCGGGTCCGGCCCGAGGACGGCCACGACGACGCCGCGCCAGGTCAGCGCCAGCGGGACGCGGATGCCGGTGCCCACGCCGTCATCGTGGCGGCCGGAACGTCGGAGCAGCTGGCCGATCCGCCGGGCCATCGTCTCGAGATCGGCGTCATCGATTCCTGGCTGCTCCGGCGTTGGGTCGGCGTCCGGCCCGGGCAGAATCGCGGCGACACGGTAGCTCGCGTCGGGGTCCAGACCATAGCGCATGGCAAGACGTCGCAGCCGTGATGACGCCCGCCCTTCGGCCGGCACCACGCCGAGCAGCTCGTCGATCGCCGCTCGGCGCGCGGCGACGTCACGGGCGAGCAGCTCACGCTCGGTGGACCGGTAGCCCTCACCGACCGCCAGCGACGACATCTCGGTCGTCAGCACCAGCCACATGCCGAGCTCGACGTAGTCCTCATGACCGAGCCCGCGCCGTCGGATCTCGGCCGTGCCGAACTCCCACAGCGCCCGACGGATGGCGGCGTTGAGCCCGAGGAACAGGATCAGCCGCCGGCCCTGCGTCGCGGCGATACAGCCCGACTCGTACTGCAGCGCGAGGACGGTCGTGAGGTCGAGTCGCCCCGCGTCGAAGGCCCGGCTCCCTGCGTCGGCCAGCCCCGCGTAGCTCGAGGCCTTGATTCGGGGGCCGAACGGATTGGCGGTCGCATCGCCGGCCGCTCGCGCGTGGAGGACACCGATCGCCGCGTCGAGATCGTCGATCTCCGCCGTGACGTGGGTGTTCAGGAACGCGAGGCGAACGCGGGCCAGCAGCTCGTCCTCGTCTTCCGCAAGGTCGCGAGGCAGTGCCGCGACGACGTCCTGGATGTCAGGCAGGACGACGCTGATGATGTTGGGCGGTCGAACCGACGCCACGGGACGAGTCTAGCCTCCCGCGCCAGGGTCGTTCGGGTTTCCATTGCCGCAAAGCGCAACTAGTCGGGTCCCCGGATTGCCAGGTCGCGTAGTGGTCTGCATGGGTCGGGCATCGGACCATGGACACGCACACCACATCAGCCTTGGGATCGCGCGACCTCCCCGCTTCCGATCCCAGGAGCGGAAGGCGGAGCCGGAGGAATCCGGCTCCGCTCTTCACTACCACACAAGCTTGCGATGGGACGACACCCCGGCTTCCGGTGACAGGCCCAAGGCGGAGCCGGATCGCGGCGCGACGGAGCGCGAGATCCAAGACGTCGCCGCGGTCCTCGTCGCCGGCTCAGAGAAGGCGGCCGCGCACCGACTCGGCCTGTCGCACTCGACGGTCGAGCAACACATGGCGAACGCCCGGTCCAAGGTCGGGGCCGACGACGACGGCGCAGCTGGTGTGGATCCTGGCTGCGCGTCTGCCGGAGGCCGATGCCGGAGCGCAGACAGACGAGTAGCATCCGCGCAAGGGCTGAGGAGGCGGGGCTTGACGGCGGGCCCCACCCCCACGACGTCTCCGTCCCGATCGACCGCCCCGTGCCGGATGCCATGGCGAGAGCCACCTCGGCGGCTTAGGAGGTCGCATCATGACCAAGCCGAGCGCCGATTGGCGGCCCCTCGTCGGGCTGCCCGGGGAGCGCCCTCCCGTGCCAGGCATTCCCAATCCCATCGTCGTCAGGGCGCGCGCCGAGGAGACGGGGGGCGCATTCGAGGTCTACGAGGTCGGCTTGGCGGGCGAGGGCACGGACCTCGTCGCCGGCCCGCCGCCGACGACGCACCGCGAGCACGAGGAGATCTTCTACGTCCTCGAGGGGGAGGTCGAGTTCACCCTCGGCGAGGACCGTTCGCCGGCCCCGACCGGGACCCTCATCGTCATCCCCCGCGGGATTCGGCACCACTTCCGAGGGAGACCAGGGTCGCGCCTCCTCGTCTTCTCGATCCCGGCCGGGCTGGCGGGCTATCTTCGACGAGCTAGGGCCCGGCCGCGCGGCCGGCCGAACGGAGGCCGACATCCGCGCTGCCCTCGGACCGAAGTACGACTCGTACCCCGACGGCTCCTGAGGCGTTCGTCGGCGCGCGGTCGATCGGTGCCGGGTCAGAGAAGGCGGCCGCCGCCGCCTGGGCCTGTCGCACTCCACGGTCAAGCACCACCTGGCGAACGCCCGGTCCAAAGTGGGCGCGACGACGACAGCGCAGCTGGTGTGGATCCTGGCACCACGCCGGCCCGAGCCCGCCGAACCTGCGGCCCACTGGCCTATGGCGGAACCAACTGGCAGGGCTGCTCGTCCGAGTAATGTTGCGACGGCATTGGCATCGGCTCATCGCAAGGGATGACATGGCTCGCATCGGCATCCTTACACTGCTAATCGCCTGTCTTCTGAGCTCGTGCTCTACGCCGTCCGCTGGCGCTCCCACTCGGTCGTCCAATGGCGCCAGCGCCTCGCCTTCCGACGTCGTCTCGCCCCTGTCCGTCAGACGGGACGTCCCCACCGCCCGCGCCCACCGACCCGGCCGCTGCCCATCAGCGTGCGCAGGTTGTGCTATCCGCGTGGGCGGGTGCGGTGGCCGCCGCGGGCGAACACGCTACGGTCACCCCGGTCGGCGAGCTGACCGGCCAGATCGGCGACTGGGAAGAGGCCGTCGGCGACAACAACAAGCGCGCGCTCATGGCCGGGATGGTCGCGTCCAATAGCCCCCTGTCCGAAGTAGTCCCGCCGGACGGCGAGGTAACCGGGCAGGACGGTACGACGACCAGGGTGCCCCTGCTCTCGGCGCAGGACGCCATCGTCGCGATCGAGTCCACAACAGAGGCGCCCTGCTCCGACTGCATGATGCTCCTGGTGACGGCCGCCGAGCTGACGTCTGGGCCGATCCAGACCTCGCGCGGACCGGCGACGGCACCCATTTGGGAGTTCACCGTGCAGGGCACGGCTGTCAAAGTCACGCGCGTCGCGATCGCCAATCCTGTCGTCGTCGCTCCCGACGAAGTCGGCTCGCAGCTGGGGCTGGCGATCGACGCGGCCAGCGGGCCGGTCGGCGGCACCGAGCTCACCGTTGGCTTCGTCGGCGCGCCGGATCCGGGGGACAAGCCGTGCGGCGAGGACTACACGGCGGAGGCCGTCGAGTCCGATCTCGCAGTCGTGGTCATCGTCACGCGGCATCCCCACCTGACGATCGGCGCCTGCTCGGCCGTCGGGGCCCGGCGCACCGCTACCGCCACTCTGGCCGCCCCGCTCGGCGACCGCGTCGTGCTCGACCTGCAGACGGGAGCCCCGGTCCCCGTCGTGCTTGCCCCGTAGGAGAGCCACATCGGCTTCGACGCGTCAGACACCGGCACGCCGTCGCCGGACCAGTCCGAGTAGGGACACACCAGCGTCGGTCACGAGGACGGCCACGAGCTCGTAGTCGGTCAGCACCTCGAGGCACTTGGATCGTCCACCAGAGATACCAGCGTCGGCGGGGCGCACTCGACGCCGCTCGCGCCGAGCGCCTCGCCAGCCTGCCAGGGTGGACTTGGGATCCTCACGCAGATGACTGGCGCGACGGCATGTTGGCCATCAATGCGTTCGTGGCGCGGGAGGGCCACGCTCTTGTCCCTCAGCGCCATGTCGAAGGCGACATCAGGCTTGGCGCGTGGGTGAATCGGAACCGGACTGCATATCACCCTGGTCATCTGCTCCCATCGCGTATCGCCGAACTCGAAGCCATCCCCGGTTGGAGCTGGGGCCGTGAGCCGAGGGCAAAAGCAGGGTCGTTCAATTCGTCGGGAAGCTAGAGCCTTAGACGTTGGAATTCGCTTGATCGCCTGCGCTCGTGCCGGTGGGCCGGGCGCAAAGCGAAGGACGCCGGCGTCGAAGGTCCAGCCGGCCATCTGGGCCTCGTAAGTCTTACTCTCTGAACTCCGCCGCGTAGATGCGCCACCGACCTGGGACGCCCTTCAGGACGCGGCTGCCACGATCACTGAACGCCACGCTCCGAACCGAAACGAGGTCTCGAACGGTGCTGCTCACGAGCACCTCGTCCGGACCAGCGAGCGCGGAGACACGAGCCGCGACGTGGACGGCCAGCCCCACGATGTCGTCGGCGGTCGTCTCGATCTCCCCCGCATGGAGGCCGGCACGGACATGGAGATCGAGACGTCGGCGCGCTCGTCGAGATCTCGCGCGAGGCCTCGAGCGCGCGACCTGGCCCCTCGAAGGTGGCGAGGACGCCGTCGCCGGTCGTCTTGACCAGGCGGCCGCCCGCGCGCTCGATGCACGAACGGACGAGCTCGTCGTGGCGACCGAGGAGCTCCCGCCAGGCGCGGTCACCGACCTCGGCGGCGCGCTTCGTCGAGCCGACGATATCGGTGAAGAGCACCGTGGCGAGACGACGATCCGAAGCGTGGACGGGGTGGGCGCCGGTCACGAACGATGCAATCTCCGCGACGACGGCCGCCTGGTCGCCGGCCCACATGAGGTTGTCGATCCCGGGCAGCTCGACGAACCGTGCGCCCTCGACGTGCTCCGCGATGTACCGGCCGAACGGCGGCCCGAAGGCGGTCACGTCGGCGTGTGAGATGACGAGCGTCGGGACGTGGATCGCCGGCAGCACGTGCCGCACGTCCAGCTCCAGCAGGTTCTCGACCATGGCCCGGGCCACGCCGGGGCTCGCGGAGAACCGCTCGTAGCGTGACCAGGACTCGCGTAGGCCGGGAACAGCCCGCATGCTCGGCGCGAAGGCGTCGAGCAGCATGCCCTGACCCCAGGCCATCTCCGGTACCCCTCGCCGGCCGACCTCGGCTGGCGATAGCCCGATCGGATAGTCGGTGTCGGCTCGGGCGCGAGCCCAGCCGTCGACCACGATGAGGGCCCGGAGGCGATCGGGGTGGGTCGCCGCGAAGACGAGCCCCATCAGCCCGCCGCCCAGGGTCGTGATCAGCGCCGCTCGGTCGCTGCGGGCCGCGTCCATGACCGCGCGGACATCGTCGATCCAGGCCTCGATCGACGGCAGGGACTGGATCGGCACCGGGTCGGACATGCCGACGCCACGCTTGTCGAACGTGATGAGCCGCCCGATCTTCGCGAGCCGTCGACGGAGCTCCGCGACCGGCGGCACGTCCCACTGGGCCTCCTGATGACTCACCCACTGGTCCGCCAGGACGAGATCGATCGCCCCCTCGCCGAGGACCTGGTAGGCGAGGTAGAGGCCGTCGACCCGCGCGTACTGCGTCTCCGGCTTCACCCTTCAAAGGATAGCGATTGGCACTGACGCGTCTGAGATCGCTCTGTACATCACGTCCATTCCAGGACATCGTCAATCGCCGACTCACTGGGAGGCTGCGAGCCACCAAATTCCGTGGAGGCCGGGGCCCCGACCCCGGATCGAGGCGCGGGGCTCGCGGGATGGCTCCCACCACAAGACTGCTCAACAGGGTGCGGTAATGGAGGAAGCTAGGCCCTAATCGAGACTCGCATCGAGGTGCTCCGCATAGAGCACGCCGCGGCCATCGAGGTGCGCCGCTGCGAGATCCAGGAGACGTGGGCCAGGCGATCGAGGGTGAACTGAGCCCTCGTCACGCCTTGATCTCAAACGCGTCCGCGAGCACCTGGTGAAGCCTTCCCTGGTTCGGCCGGAATGGGCGAACGTCATCGCGCCCATCGCATCCAGTAGCGATTAGCGACAGTGGCGCGCCTCGGCCGTCAGGTTGATCCTACCGGTGCGTCCCAGGCCGGCCTCTCGAGCCGCTAGCCGTCGCCGTCCCCCAAACTCGCTCGAGCGCGAGCGAGGCTGTCGCCCCGAAGGCCGACACAGTCGAACGCCCAGAAGGTCTCTGCGTAGACGAGCGCGCCGCGCATCCAGGGCTCCCAGCCCGGGAGCGGGACGGCCTGGCAGGCAGGCTCGGGGATCCGAGCGGACGGCGGCGTCACGCCCAGCTCGGAGGCGGGTCTCCAGCCGAGCCGCGCGTAGTAGGCGGGGTCGCCTTCCAGGAAGACCGCCGGGATGCCGGCGCGCTTCGCCTCGGCCACGGCGTGTGCGACCAGCGCCCGGCCGATCCCCCGGCGCTGCCACTCCGGCGCGACCGACAGGGGGCTGAGGACGAGCACCTCGACCAGGCGCGCCTCCGCGTCGATCCAGCCTCGAGTGAGCCGGACGTGCCCGACCACCCGGTCATCGACGAGGGCGACGTAGCCAGTGCTGTCGGAGCGCTGGGCCAGCGCCTCCTCCAGGGCGACGACCTCGGGATGCGCCTCGAAGGCACGGCCGATCACGTCGCGGAGGGAGGCTGCGTCCTCGGGGACCTGGCGTCGGATCGCGGCGTCGGCGGGGGAGTTCATCGCCGAGAACAGTACCGCCAAGGGTCGGACCCGGCGGGTGGAGCCCCCGCCGGATCCTTGCCGGCGGGGGCTCACCCTTGGCCGATCGTCAGTCGCAGTTCGTCGTGTACGTGTCGATCTTGACGTCGAAGTCGATCCGCTTGAAATGGGAGGCCGACACGCACGTCTGGGTGTGATCGGTCCAGGTCGTTCGCTCGCGCTGGTCGGTCGAGTAGGACCCATCGGCGCCGAACGAGCTCCGGTCCTTGACGGTCTTGACGGACTTCGCGACGAACGCGCCGTCGCGGGTGACATCGGTGGTCGTGACCATGTCGACGGTGCTGGCCGATGAGCCGTCGGGCCAGGTCCGGATGGTCAGGGTGCCGGTCTGGACGTTGCAGTACAGGTCGACGGTGTCGTCGAAACACCAGTCCTCGGACAGGTCGATGACCTGGACGGTGGGCGTGTCGGTGGACGAGGCGAAGGTCGCCCCGATGCCGAGGCTCAGCACCAGGATGGCTCCCAGTGCGGTCGAGGTGACGAGACGGAACGCAGTGCGCATGTGGGCATCTCCGGTGAGGACGAGGGGTTGCTGCCGCGGTCAGGCGGCAGGACCGAGTCTCCCCGGGGCGATGTGCGTCGGCCACCACCAAACGTCGGCGACGCGGATGGACGTCTGTCGGGCCATGCCGCGGGCGATGACGAACGCGCGGCGGCCCCAGTGGCTACGCCTCGGCGATGACCCCGATCGAGATGCGGAACCCGGCTCGCCGCTGGAGGGTCGGCATCAGCGTGCCCTGACCGACCGGCTCGTCGCCCGGGAACCAGCGTGCCCATTCCTCGTTGAAGATGTCGAACTCGGCCGGATCGCGCAGCGACCAGTTCGCCCAGACGACCTTGTCGAGCGAGGTGCCTGCCTCTTCCAGCTTCGCCTTGAGGTTGTGCATGCACTGGCGGGTCTGTTCCTTGACGTCGCTGCTCTTGACGATCCCCGTCTCCGGGTCGACCGGGCCGATCGACGAGACGTAGACCATGCCGCCGGCCTGGACAGCGCGGCCGAGCCCGACCGGATGTCCCGTGACATCGATCGGGACGAGCGTGTCGCCGGTGCCCCAGCGCGACTTGCCGCGGCGTGGCGCTCGGGTGCGCGGGGTCCTCGGGCGGGATGCCGAATTCACCGGGCGGCAGCTCCACGCCCTGCGAGTGGAACCGGCTCATGAAGGTGGGCCGGATCCCGGTCGGCTGGAGGTTTCCCTCGATCTTCCCGTCGCGGACGCCGGTCTGCTTGAAGACGAAGACGTCCTGCAGCAGGATCTCGTCGTCGTCGATCCCGTAGACCTCGGTGATGTTGACGATCTTGCGCGACCCATCCTTGAGCCGGGCAGTGTGAACGATGAGGTCGACCGCCGACGCGATCTGCTCGCGGATGGCCCGCAACGGCAGCTCGTAGCCGGTCATCAGGATCATCGTCTCCAGCCGACGGAGCATGTCCGCCGGGCTGTTGGCGTGGCCGGTCGAGAGCGAGCCGTCGTGGCCGGTCGTCATCGCCTGGAGCATGTCGAGCGCCTCGCCGGCGCGACACTCTCCGACGATGATCCGGTCGGGGCGCATGTGCATGGCGTTGCGCAGCAGGGCCCGGATCGTGATCTCGCCCTGGCCCTCGAGGTTGGACGGCCGTGCCTCGAGCGTGATCAGGTGGGTCTGGCGGAGCTGGAGCTCGGCCGCGTCCTCGATGGTGAGGATCCGCTCGTCCTCCGGGATGAACGAGGACAGGACGTTCAGGCAGGTCGTCTTGCCCGAGCCCGTCCCGCCCGACACGAACACGTTGAGTCGGGCCTCGATGCAGGCCCGCAGGAAGTCGAACATCTCCGGTGTCGCGGTGCCGAAGGCGATCATGTCGTCGACGGTGATCGGGCGGGCGGGGAACTTCCGGACCGTGATGACCGGCCCGACCAACGAAAGCGGCTCGATGACGGCGTTGACGCGCGAGCCATCGGGCAGGCGGGCGTCGACGCGCGGGCTCGTCTTGTCGATGCGGCGGCCGAGCGGGGTGATGATGCGATCGATGATCCGGAGGACGTGCTCGTCGCTCAGGAAGACGCTGCCGATCCGTTCGATCTTGCCGGCCCGCTCGATGTAGACGTGGCTCGGACCATTGACCATGATCTCGGTGATGGTCTCGTCGGCCAGGAGCGGCTCCAGCGGTCCGAGGCCCGACACTTCGCCGATGAGCTCCTCGATCAGGCGCTCGCGCTCGCTCTTGGTGACCGTGAACGCCCCGGCGGCGATGACCCGATCGACGATGCCCTCGACCTTGGTCCGCAGGTCGGCCGCGTCGGTCGCCTCGAACAGCGAGTGCGAGGCGTGGGTGACCTCGTCGATGAGGTTGACCCGAACGGCGCGCAGTGCGTCCTCGCGGGCCGCGACCTGGGCCGGGTTGAGGGCGACCGTCGGCGCGGGGGGCGGCGGCGCGACCGGGGCATCACTGGGATCCGGGGTGTCGGCTCGCCGTTGAGCCCGCTCAACCCGTTCCAGCAGTGACATGACGGACACCTCCCCGGATCACGGCGCCGTCCTGTGGCGCGATGTGGTCCGAGGATACCGCCCCGAGGGCCACTAGGACCATCGGGCCATGACGAATTCGTTGCCTCAAGTCAACCGAAGCGCGAGTCGTGGTGCGCGGGCCGTGTGGTCCGGGCCGGTCCGGTGTGGTTCAGCCGAGGTGGCAGTCCTCGTTCCAGGTCTCGATCACCGGCGTGTCGCGGTCGTGACCGAGGATCGAGACCGTGGCCGTCCCCAGCGCGAACAGGCCGCCCGAGACCGGCGGCAGGCCGAGCCAGCGGGCGGCGAGGACGCGGAGCAGGTGGCCGTGCGCGACGACGAGCGCGTCGCCATCCGTCGTGGCGAGGCGGGCGATGACGCGGTCGGCGCGCCCGGCGACATCGTCGAGGGTCTCGCCGCCGGGCCATGGTCCGCGCCAGATCGTCCAGCCGGGGTACACCTTCGCGATGTCCACGGTGAGGCGGCCCTCGAGATCGCCGTAGTCCCATTCCTGGAGGTCCGGGTCGGTCACCGCCACCGAGCCGAATCCGGCGATCGCCGTGGTCTCGGCGGCCCGCGAGAGGGGACTGGTCAGGACGACGGCGAACGGGTGGCCGGCCAGCCGCCGCCCGAGTCCGCGTGCCTGGGCGCGCCCGACATCGGTCAGCGGGACGTCGGTCCGCCCGGTATGCCGTCCGAGGCGTGCCCACTCGGTCTCTCCGTGACGGACCAGCCAGACGTCGTCCGCCATCAGCTCGATCGAAGGTCCGTATCGGGCGGGATGGCATCGGCAGGATCGGCCGCGAAGAATTCGCGCGGCTGCCAGCCGAACAGCGGCGCGAGCACGACCCCCGGGACCTGGCCGATCCGGGTGTTGTAGCGATAGACCTGGTCGTTGTAGAGCTCCCGACGGTCGGCGATCATCCCCTCGAGGCGCTCGATCTCGTCCTGGAGGTCCTGCACGTTGGCCGCGGCCTTGATGTCCGGGTAGCGCTCGACGACCGCGAACAGCGAGCGGACGGCCGCGGTGGTCGCCTCGGACGTCGCAGCCTGATCGTGGATCGGGGCGGTCGGCGTATAGGCGGCCCGGGCCTCCGTGACCCGGGTCAGGACGTCACGCTCGTACGCCATCAGTCCCCGGACCGCGGCGACAAGGTTGGGGAGCTGGTCGTGGCGCTGCTTGAGGACGACCCCGATGTTGGCCCAGGCCTTGTCGATGCGCAGCCGGAGTGCCACGACAGCGTTGTAACTTGCGAACACGATGTAGCAGACGACGACGGCCAGCAGCGTGACCGCGAAGATCGCCGCCAGGTTGGGCAGCGTCACGCGCCGAACCCGCCGCTCAGGTCGATCGCGACGACCATCGCGCTGACGATCGCCAGGACAGCCCCGAGCAGCCCCATCGTGAAACGCAGCCTGCGCGCGCTGGACGACGGCGCCGGGGACCCCATGGGCGATGAACAGGGGGACCTCCGGCGACGAAGCCATGATCAGCGTCTCGGGCGGGATCTCGAACGTCCGCTTGGCGAGGTCCGCCTCGTCCGCCGCGGCGATGGGCAGCGGGCGGGCGGCCGGGTCGATGTCCGGCGTGCTGACCGGCCGTCCGATGCCGAAGCCAGGGATGGCGGCGTTGCCCCAGGCGGCTGTCGGGTCGTCCGCGAGCCGTCCCGTCGCCCGAGCCTCGGCCAGATCGGCGGCGACCTCCGGGTCCTCGGCCGCGACGGCCGAGCCCTGCCCGACATCGGCGCCCTCCGGGTCCGCCAGGTCGGAGAAGGGGAGGACCCGCCCGACGAGCGTGACCGGATCACCCGGTTCGAGCCTGCGTCTCGCGGTACGTCCGACGACCCCGCCGGTCGCGCAGGCCGGGCCAGGGGCCGACTCCCTCCGGCGCGTGGACTTCGAGGAGGGCGGCGACCGCGATCGCCCGCTCGACCTCGGTCGCCTGCGTCGAGCCGCCCCGCCGCAGCGCCAGGCCGGCCGGCTCGTCGCCGTCGAGGCCCGTTTCGCCCTCGAATCGGACCGGGGCATCGAACCGGGCGTCGCGCGGGAAGACGCGGAGGCTGCCGGTCTCGTCGCGCACGCGGAACCCGATCGCCTGCTCTTCCGTGTAGCCCGAATCCGGCGTCCTTCGATCACCGCCGTTGCCGACGGACGCTCGGTAGTACACGCAGGGAACGCTCTGGAGCAGCGAGACGAGCGTCATCTCGGCCGGCTCGATCACGCCGCTCACCCGGACCTCACCGGCAGCCAGCGACTCGATGGCCGACGTGGCCACGTCGCCGACCCGCACGACGGACCGGTAGCCGGCGAGACCGCGAGCGAGCAGGACCAGCCCGGCGACGAGGCCGAGCCCGGCAAGAGCCGTGAGCATGGAGACCGAACCCACGCTCCCATCGTACGGGAGCGGGCGGTCAGCTCGAATGGCGACTCGGCAGGACCGCGACGACGACCAGCAGCACCCCGAGCCCGATGAGGAGCGACGGCCACCACAGGTCGAAGTCGAAGGTGGGCAGGAATTCGCGCGCCAGGAAGAGCCCACCCAGACCGATGAGCACCAGACCGCCGACGAGGCCGGCGCGGGCCCGGTCGGCTGGATCACGCTGTCGCCTGGTGCGACGCGATGTCGAGGCTGCCATCGGCACCGTCGACCCGTCCGGGGCCAGCCAGCTGCCGTCGGCCACAGGACCACCGGCAGGCGCAGCGCCCTCGGGGGCGCCCCCGGCAGTCGGGGCGACCATCCCGGCGGGCCGCTCGGGGACCACGATGGCCATGACGACATAGACGAGGAGCGCAAGTCCGCCGGTCAGGACCATCAGGATCGCCCAGACGATCCGGATGATCGACGGATCCGCATCGAGGTGTTCTGCGACGCCACCGGCGACCCCGGTGATCATCCGGTCGTCGCGCGACCGGTACAGTCGGTCATCCACAGCCATCCTCCGGGTCCAGGGTGAACGAGCCGGCATTGGCGTTGGTCTGGAGTTCGATCCGGACGGGCGCGCTGTCGAAGCCCGGGGTCGTCCATGTCGAGCCGTCCTGGACCAGGCCGTGACCGGCGTAGTCGTAACTTGCGATGATCGATTCGCCCGTGTGGAGGCGCAGGCCGGCGCCCGGCGGCGCACACATCCGGACGGCGCCGGCGTTCGCCTGGATGGTCCCGGTCATCGACAGGTTGGGCAGGGTCAGCCCGAGCGATCCCGCGTTGAGCTGCAGGTCGACCGACCGGATGGTCGCCGCCGAGCCGAGATCGAGCGTCGCCGACCCCGCGTTCATCTGCAGTTCCACGGTGCCCAGGCTCGCCCCGCCAAGGTCGACGGTCGCCTGTCCCGCGTTCAATTGGACGTCGAGGCCGAGCGTCGACGCGGCAGGCAGGGTCAGGCGCCACGTTTCGCGATCCCCGAACCCGAACCACGCGGTCCCGTTGGAATCGCGCGAGCGGATGCCGAGCGAGGAGTCGCTCGAGTCGACGGTCGGTCCCGTCCCGTTCTTGTCGGTGCCATCGAGGTGCCAGGCGGAACCCTGGGCCGCGCCGACCGTCAGGTCACCGCAATCGATCCGGAGCTCGACGTCCGCGGTCGCGGCGAGCGAGCCATCGCGTGCCGGGAACGGAGTCGTGGCGCTGGTCGATCCGCACGCTCCGCCCGACAAGCCGGAAAAGCCGGTCATCCCGGCACTCAGGAGTCCGCCGACCATGATCCCGAAGGTCGCCGCCACGATGAGTCCACCGACGAAATCGAAGCGCGTGCGCGAGAGGATGAGCCCGACCCCGATCCCGACCAGGATCAGCGGCCACAGGTCCCAGAAGCGGCCGAGCTGGTCGGTCGAGACATAGCCGGCTCGGACGAGGAGCGGGATGGCTCCGGCGAGGATGAGGAAGACGCCCCAGCCGAGGAAGCCACGTCGGACGTGCATGCCTCGACGGTACCCGATGGCGCCAGCGAATCAACGGCCGAATGTCATGATTCGGCCGTGACACCCGTGTGCTAGCCTCGACCGTGGTCGACGCGGGGGACTTCCCGTCGTCGCGGGGGATGGGACGGGAGGATCGGATGCGGCTGAGCGAGTGGCGGACGCGTGCACCGGTCAAGGAGTCGGTCACACCGAAGGTCGTCGGCGTGGTCGGCGCGGCACTCGTCACGCTCGGCGCCGAGGCCGATCCCGAATGCTGGATCGTGTGGGGCGACGACCCCGCGCTGCGCTACCTCATGTTCGTCCCGGTCGCCAGCGGACTCATCCAGGTCAACGTGCGGGTCAGCGTCCCGGGTGAGGGTCCTCGCGCGTCGGCCAAGATCATCCGCTGGAACCGCGTCCAGCTCGGCGAGCTCGCCGTCGAGATCCAGGGCGGCCATCGGCTCGTCACGTTCCAGGCCGAGGCGCAGGTCCTCAGCGGCGTCGATGACGTCGGCGATGCGATCGGGGCGTTCGCCCGGGCCCTGTTCGCCGCGGTCGACGGGCGGACCGGGTCGTTCGCCGTCCCGCCATCCGAACCGGCTCGAGCCGGGAAGGCGATCCCTCCGAAGCGGCCGCCGGCCTCGAAGCCGAGCCCGGCCAAGCGCCCGCCCGCCAAGGGATCGTGAGCCTGATCTCGTGCGTCATCTTCGATCTCGACGGAGTCCTCGTCGACTCCGAGATCTGGTGGGATGAGGTGCGGACGGCCTTCGCCGCCGACCACGACCGGAGCTGGACCGCCGCCGACCAGGCCGCGGTCATGGGTGCGAATTCGGCGGGCTGGGCGCGGATCATGCGCGAGCGGCTCGACCTCGACCTGCCCGACGCCGACATCGAACGGGCGATCGTGGAGGGCGTCGTCACGCGCTATCGGACCGAAGGAGCGCCCCGCATCGATGGCGCGGTCGAGGCCGTCCGGCGGATCGCCGTGGATCACCCGGTCGCGGTGGCATCCTCCGCCCATCGGGCGGTCATCGACGCGGCGCTCGAGGCGACCGCTCTCGTCGGTACGTTCGCGGTGGTGGTCTCGTCCGACGAGGTCGCCCACGGCAAACCCGCCCCGGACGTCTATCTCGAGGCCGCCCGCCGGCTGGGCTGCGATCCGGCGTCGTGCCTGGTCGTGGAGGATTCGCTCAACGGCGTCCGGGCCGCCAAGGCCGCGGGCATGACCGTCGTCCTCGTCCCGAACCACAGCGTGCCGCCGGCCGAGGGAACGGTGGAGCTCGCGGACCTCGTCCTCGACCGCCTCAGCCGACCTTGACGTGTCGGCGATGTGATGGTGTGTCGATGAGCGACCTGCCGCGGAACGCGCTGCCAGGCCCTGCCGTCAGTCCCTGGCGGAGGACGCTGCGCTACTGGATCGCCCGCGTGACCGTCGTCCGATCCTGGCCCGGGCCTACCTGCGCCTTCACGTGGCCGATGGATCGCGACGCTTCCGACCGGACCCGCCATCTACTGCTTCAACCACATGAGCTGGGCGGACCCGTTCGTCCTGATGGCGCTTCTGCCGTATCGCCCGCGCCTGTGGTTCTTCGGGCCGAAGGAAGAGGACATGGGCGTCGGCGGCCGGAACCGGGTGATGACCTGGACCGGGACCGCCATCCCGTACAAGCCCGACAAGAACGACCTGCTCGAGGCGACCCGACGGGTGAGCGCCGTCATCGCCAGTGGCGGCATCGTGGCCATCGCCGGCGAGGGGCGCATCCACGCCCGGGAGAGCGAGATCCTGCCGCTGAGCGAGGGCGCGGCCTATTTCGCGATGCGCTCCGGGGTTCCGCTCATCCCGATCGCGATCCACGGCACGAGCTGGCTCCGGTTCGGCGGCCGGGTGTCCATCCAGGTCGGGGAGGCGATCGTCCTCGAAGGCCGGCCCACCCGCGCCGCGTTGACCGACGCCACGGAACGGCTCACGACGGTCCTTGCCGCGATGGTCGCCGACGCGCCGGACGTGCCGCCGCCCGGTCGGGTCGGCCGCTGGCTGACCGAGCGCTTCAACGATTGGCCGGAGGGCTCGCGTGAGGCGGCCCTGGCCGCGTCCGGCCGGTAGCGGTCTGGCATACTTCGAGCCGCCCGACTGACGCAGGAGGAACCGTGGCTTCGACCGGCCTGTCCGCCGATCCGACCGAATATCGCGCCCGCCTCGGCGACCAGAGCGACGACCAGATCGACGCCTGGGTCGCCGAACTCATGCGCGACGTGGTCATCCGCCGCGGCATCGTCAAGGTCGTCGCCGACTTCCGCCGTGCCGCCAGGCTCGACGAACGTGGTTTCGAACGGGTGTTCGCATCCGGTGGCGGCCCGCCCGCTGTCATCGGGCGCGACGCGAAGGGACGCCTGGTCGTCCCGACGATCACGCTCTACGCCCTGGTGCCCGGGATCCGGGCGCAGGTGCCCGACGGCCGCGACCGCCTCGTCGAGTACCTGGTCGAGAACTTCGACGAGATCGTCTACGTCTGACGGGCCCGACGGCCGTCCTCGGCGGCCTGGTTCGCCTCGCCCATCCTTTCCCGTCGCTGCTCGACGGGGTCGTCGTGGCGGGGATCGCCCTCATCGCCGGGGCCGATCCGTGGATCGCGGCGCGGCTCGGCGTCTCGATGACCGCGCTCCAGGTCTCGATCGGGACGCTCAACGACATCGTCGATGCGCCGCGCGACCGCGGCGTCAAGCCGGGCAAGCCCATCCCGGCGGGTCTCGTCTCACGCGAGGGCGCGGCGCGTCATCGCGGTCGCCAGTGGGGGAGCGGGACTCGTCCTCGGCCTGACTGTCCGGGCCGCTCGTCCTCCTCCTTGGCACCGTCGTCCTGGCCATCGGCTATGGCTACGACCTGGTCTTCAAGGGCACCGCCTGGTCGTGGTTGCCGTTCGCGCTCGGGATCCCTCTGCTGCCGGTCTACGGCTGGGTCGGGGCGACCGGCGGCGTGCCGTCGTCGTTCGGGGTCCTCATCCCGGCGGCCGTCCTCGCCGGCGCGGCACTGGCGGTCGCCAACGCGCGGGCGGACGAAGGACGCGATCGGGCGGCCGGAACGGCGTCGGTGGCGACACGGCTGGGCGACCAGTGGTCGTGGCGTGTCAACGCCGGCCTGCTCGCCGTGGTCGTCGCGGCTGCCGCCGTGACCTTGCTGGCCGGCGAGGCTGGGACCGGCGCGTTGGCGGCCGCGACCGCCGCGACCGGCATCATCGTGGCCGGTCTCGCCCTGGGTCGGTCCGATGACCCGGGCCGCCGGGAGCGCGCATGGGAACTCGAGGCCGTCGGGGTGGCGCTCCTCGCCGCCGCCTGGCTGGCGGGCGTGCCGCTGACCGGGTAGAGCGCGGATCAGTACCCGGCGTCGTCGCTCCGGACGAGGGCGATGGCGTTCTCGAGGCGAAGCTTGGCGATCGTCAGGTACTTCGCCAGGTTCGCGCGGTCGGTGGCGCCGATCGAACCGCGGACCTCGGCACTGCCCAACACGCCGACGAGTTCGTCCACCGCGTCGACCAGGCTCTGCTTGGCGTTGACCAGAGAGTCCTCGGAGAGCGGCCGCGCGGGCTCGCTGTCATCGGAGGTCCAGAGAGCGTCGCGTCTCCTCGGCCTCGTCGGCGACGGACTCGGAGATCGCGTCGTCGACCGCAGCGACCGCCTCAGCGTCCGCGCGCACCTCCCTGGTGCGGCGACCTTCGATCTTGTCGCGGAGCTTGATGAGCGTCAGCTCGCCGCGAGCGACCTGCTCGGCGAGCCGCCGGCGCTTCTTCGGGTCCTCGACCTTCATCAACTCATAGGCATGCGACAGGCTGTCCTTGCGCAAAGACACCAGCTCGCGGATCTCCGGCGGGGCATCGGCAAGGCGGAGCCGGTTCTCCAGGTAGCCCTTGTCCTTGCCGAGCTTGTCGGCCAGCTTGCGGATGCTGTAGCCATGCTCGTGGATCATCCGGTCGTACATCGCGGCTTCGTCGAGTGGCGTCAGATCCTCGCGCTGGAGGTTCTCGATGATCGCGATCTCGAGTGCCGTGTCGTCGTCGATCTCTTCGATGAGTGCCGGGATGTTCTCGAGGCCGGCGAGGCGTGACGCCCGCCAGCGCCGCTCACCCGCGACGATCTGGTAGGTGTTCGGACCGAGCGGCCGGACGAGGATCGGCTGGAGCACGCCATGCTCGCGGATCGACGACGCGAGTTCCTCGAGCGCCTGCGGCTCGAAGACCATCCGCGGCTGCTCCGGGTTGGGTTCGATGTGGTCGATATGGACGATCCGGACGCCGATCGAGCGCGTCGGGCTGTCGGGCGTCAGCAGGCTGACGATGGCCGGTGAGAGTTCGGTGTCCTCGGACAGCCGGCGCGCGGCCGCTGCGCGAAAATCAGTTCGGGCCAAGGTCGATCACCTCGCGAGCAAGTTGTCGATAGACGCGAGCGGCTTCGCTGCCACTTGCGTAGGTCGTGATCGGCCGGCCGACGAGCGGCGCCTCGCCGAGTTTGACGGTCACCCGGACGATGCTGTTGAAGACGTGGTGGTCGCCGACGACACGCAATTCGTCGAGCATGTCGCGCGCGAGGTTCGTCCGGCCATCGAAGAATGTCGGCAGCAGACCGAGGATCCTCAGATCGCGATTCAGCTTGAGCCGGATCGCGTTGATGACCTTGACCAGATTGTTGAGGCCCTTCATCGCGTAGTACTGCGTCTGTACCGGGATGATGACGCCGGTCGACGCGACCAGGCCATTGACCGTCAGAAGACCGAGGTTGGGTGGGCAATCGATGAGGACATAGTCGTAGATGTCGATGTGACCCTCGAAGGCTTCGCGCAGGATCTGCTCGCGTCCGAGCGCGGTGAACAGCTCGCCTTCGGTCGACGCGAGATCGATGTGTGCCGGTGCGACATCGATGCCCTGCGTCTCCGTCGGAAGGATGACCTCCGTCAACGACGATCGACCATCGGCGAGGACATCAGCCATCGAGCGTTCGACGGTGTTGAGGTTGATGCCAAGGCCCGCGGTCAGGTTCGCCTGTGGATCCATATCGACGCAGAGGACGCGATAGCCCTCCTCGGCCAGCGCTCCCGCGAGATTGATCGCCGTCGTCGTCTTGCCGACGCCGCCCTTCTGGTTGGCGATCGCGATCACATTCGTCACCGGGGCATCACCTCGAAGTTCGTCCAGTGCGGCGCGGAGGCCGTCGGGGGAGGGGAATGGTCTGGCCATGGTACGCCCCGCACTCCGTTTCCGGGCACCCGGTTATCCACACGCTTTGCGAGTTGTTCACCGAATCTGTGGACAAACGAGGCGCGGCAGCGGGACTGGTCAGCCTATCAGGCAGGGCCGATCAGCCCTTCATCAGCATCGACGGCGCGTGGCTATGATGGCCCTGTCTTTGCGCAAGGACACTGCGGAGGCCCCGCCAGACTGTGACGACGAATGAAGAGCGGCTCGAGCGGCTCGAGCGGATGCGGGCCGAAGCGCTGCTCGGTGGCGGCGCGGTTCGCATCGAACGGCAGCACGCCTGGGGCAAGCTGACCGCGCGGGAGCGGCTCGACCTGCTGCTCGACCCGGGATCGTTCGTCGAGCTCGACGCGTTCGTCACTCACCGCGCCATCGAATTCGGGATGGCCGACAACCATGTCCTCGGCGACGGCGTCGTCACCGGCCACGGCACCATCGACGGCCGGCTCGTCTTCGTCTTCAGCCAGGATTTCACGGTCTTCGGTGGATCACTGTCCGAGGCGTATGCCGAGAAGATCTGCAAGGTCATGGATCTTGCGATGAAGGTCGGGGCACCGGTCATCGGTCTCAACGACTCTGGCGGCGCGCGGATCCAGGAAGGTGTCGCGTCGCTCGGCGGATATGCCGACATCTTCCTGCGCAACGTCCTGGCGTCCGGTGTCGTGCCGCAGATCTCGATCGTCATGGGCCCATGCGCGGGCGGTGCCGTCTACTCGCCGGCGATGACCGACTTCACCGTGATGGTCGAGCACACCAGCTACATGTTCGTCACTGGTCCCAACGTCGTGAAGACCGTGACCCATGAGGAAGTCGATTCCGAATTCCTCGGCGGCGCCGTCACCCACACGACGAAGAGTGGCGTCGCCCACCTTGCCGCGACGGACGAAGCGGAGGCCCTCGACGCCGCGCGCCGGATCCTCTCGTTCCTCCCCCAGAACAACCTGAGCGATCCGCCGCGACTCGAGACGACCGATCCGGCCGACCGGATGGATCGCGCTCTCGACGATGTCGTCCCGTCCGACCCGCGCCTGCCCTACGACATGCATGACGTCATCGATCGCATCGTGGACGACGGCGCGTTCTTCGAGATCCAGCCCGGCTGGGCCCCGAACATCCTGATCGGCTACGCGCGGCTCGGCGGCCGGAGTGTCGGGATCGTCGCGCAGCAACCGGCGGTCCTCGCCGGCGCGCTCGACATCGACGCATCGATCAAGGCGGCGCGGTTCGTCCGGACGTGCGACTGCTTCAATGTCCCGCTGCTGACCTTCGTCGACGTCCCGGGCTTCCTGCCCGGTGTCGCGCAGGAACACGGCGGCATCATCAAGCACGGCGCGAAACTCCTGTATGCCTATTGCGAGGCGACCGTCCCGAAGTTGACGGTCATCACCCGCAAGGCGTACGGCGGCGCCTATGACGTCATGAGCAGCAAGCACATCCGGGGCGACATGAACTTCGCGTGGCCGACCGCCGAGATCGCGGTCATGGGCGCGGAGGGCGCGGTCAACATCATCTTCAAGGACGCGATCGCCGCGGCGGACGACCCGGCGGCGGAGCATGCTCGGCTCGTCGCGTCGTACGAGACCGAGTTCGCGAACCCATATATCGCCGCCGCGCGCGGCTACGTGGACGAAGTCATCAAGCCGTCCGAGACGAGGCCGCGCCTCATCCGCGCGCTCGAGATCCTCGCCGACAAGCGGGAGACGAACCCCAGGAAGAAGCATGGCAACATCCCCCTCTGAGCTCACCGTGGCCGGTCCGTCTTTGCGCAAAGACGCCGGGCCAGGCGGCGTCCCACCGTTCGCCCGCGTCCTCGTCGCGAACCGCGGGGAGATCGCCGTCCGCATCATCCGGGCATGCCATGAGCTGGGCATGGAAGCCGTCGCGGTCTACAGCGACGCAGACGCCGAGGCCAGGCACGTTCGGCTCGCCGACGTCGCCGTCCGGATCGGTCCGCCGCCACCGTCCGAGTCCTATCTCCGGATCGACGCGATCGTCGAGGCGGCCAGATCCACGGGCGCCCAGGCGATCCATCCTGGCTACGGGTTCCTGGCCGAGCGGGCGTCCTTCGCCCGGGCGGTCGAGGACGCCGGGCTCGTCTTCGTCGGGCCGCCATCGGACTCGATCGACGCGCTCGGTGACAAGCTCCATGCCCGGCGGACCGCGCGGTCGGTGGGTGTGGACGCGGTACCCGGCACCCTCGAGCCGGCGCCCGTGGACCGGCCGGACCAGATCGCGTCCATCGTCGCCGAGGCCGAGCGGATCGGCTTCCCGCTCCTGGTGAAGGCCGCCGCCGGTGGGGGCGGCCGGGGCATGCGTCGGGTCACGACGGCGGCGGAACTGCCGGCGGCCCTGGCCGGCGGGTCTCGCGAGGCCGCCTCGGCATTCGGTGACGGGTCGGTCTATCTCGAACGCGAGATCGTCCCGGCGCGCCACATCGAAGTCCAGTTGCTGGGCGATGCCACGGGCCACGTCGTCGCCATCGGGGAGCGGGATTGCTCGCTCCAGCGCCGCCACCAGAAGCTGGTCGAGGAGGCGCCGGCGCCCGGGCTATCCATCGACGAACGCCGCGAGCTACACGCGATGGCCGTCAAGGTCGCGACCGCGGCAGGCCTCCGGAATGCCGCGACGGCCGAGTTCCTGCGGGCCCCCGACGGCTCGTTCTACTTCCTCGAGGTCAACACCCGACTCCAGGTGGAGCACGGCGTGACCGAGCTCGTCTCCGGGCTGGACATCGTCCGCGAACAGTTCTGGCTGGCCGCCGGCAGACCGCTTGTCCGAGGATGCCCTGACCGCCGCAGCCCGCGCCGCCAGCCCGGCCGGCCACGCCATCGAGGTTCGGATCGCGGCCGAGGACCCGGCGCGCGAGTTCACCCCGACACCGGGTCGAGTCCGTCGCTGGGAGATGCCTGACGGTCCCGGGGTCCGGGTGGATACCGGGATCGGTGCCGGGGACCGGGTCCCGGCCGAGTACGACAACCTCATCGCCAAGATCCTCGTCCACGCCGGCGACCGGGACGCGGCCATCGACCGCCTGCGGCGGGCCCTCGACGAGACCGAGATCGCCGGGATCCAGACGACCCTGCCCGTTCCACCGGTTCGTGGCTCGGAGCCAAGCCTTCCGGGCCGGCCGAGCTGTCCACCGGCTGGGTCGGGGAGCACTGGGACGGACCGGCCGAGTACGAGCGGGCGGCCCGGGTCGCGATGCTCTCGGCCGGTCTGGATGCCATGGCCGGCGGCCTCGGGACCGCCACGGCCGTCGACGGGGCGGTGGTCCCGCCCGGGCCCGGCGCGTCGACGGCCGGGGGCAGGAACGACGGTCGCTGGCGTCATGCGGCGAGGTCGGCCGCCACGGACCGGTGGCCGGGATGACGCCCGACGACGTCCCCGTGGAGCGGCTGGTGGATCCCCGCGCGGTCCGGGTCGCCCTCGGTCCGACCTCCGTCCATGCCGGTCTCGAACCGATGATCATCGAGCCGCCGGCGGTCCCGCTGGCCCCGTCGCCGCACGTGACCGGGACGGGCGTCCTCGGCGGAGTCGCGATGTCGCCCGGCGAGTTCCGGACCGTGGGCGATCCGAACGCCGGCCTCGCGGTCGTGGATGGCGAGCCCGGCACCTTCCGCCTGGCCCGCATCGGGCCGATCCACGCGACCCTGACCGAGGGCTCGGGCACCGACTCCGGGGTGCGGACGTCGGTCATGATCTTCCCGGCCGAACCGCCGACCGGGCCGGCCCGCCGGTCGGGCGTCGAGCGCCGCGAGGTCATCGTGGACGGCTGGCGGGTCGAGGTCGAGGTCGAGTCGGAGCGCCGGGCGTCCCTCCGCGACCGGGCGAGCCGCGGCCGGGCGACGTCCGCCCAGGGCGGGCCGACCGAGGTCCATGCCATCATCCCGGGTGTGGTCGTCGTCCGTCTCGGTCGTCGCCGGCGATGCGATCGTGGCCGGCCAGCAGCTGCTTGTGGTGGAGGCGATGAAGATGCAGAACGAGCTCCGCGCCCCCCGGGACGGAACGGTCGTACGGGTCGGCGTCGGTGCGGGCCAGACCATCGAGGTCGGCGATCTCATGCTGGTCATCGAGTGACGGACCGTCCGGTCGGGGAGGGGACGGACGACCGGGCCGCGACCGCTGGCGCGAGACACTCAGGGCCAAGGCCGTCGCGGGCGCTCCTGAACGCCGCGACCCATTCGAGACCACCTCGGGCATCGTCGTTCGCGACCTCTACACCCCGGCAGACATCGCCGGCCTCGACGAGGACCGCGACCTCGGGCGTCCCGGCGCCTATCCGTTCACCCGCGGCGTCCAGCCGACGATGTACCGCAGCCGGTTCTGGACGATGCGCCAGTACGCCGGCTTCTCGACCGCCGAGGAGACCAATCGCCGGTTCCGCTACCTCCTGGAACAGGGCCAGACGGGCCTGTCGGTGGCCTTCGACCTGCCGACCCAGATGGGCTACGACTCGGACGCCCGGGAGGCCGAAGGGGAAGTCGGGCGGGTCGGCGTGCCCATCTCGAGCCTGGCCGACATGGCCGTGCTGGTCGACGGCCTGCCGCTGGCGAACGTCAGCACCTCGATGACGATCAACGCGACCGCCCCGATCCTGCTGGCCCTGTACGTCGTCGCCGCCGAGTCCCAGGGAGTGGCGCGGGCGGCCATCGCGGGCACGACCCAGAACGACATCCTCAAGGAGTACATCGCCCGCGGCACGTACATCTTCCCGCCCCGCCCGTCGATGCGGCTCGTGACCGACGTCTTCGAGTTCTGCGCCACCGAGCTGCCGAAGTGGAACACGATCTCCATCTCGGGCTACCACATGCGCGAGGCGGGGGCCACGGCGGCCCAGGAGCTGGCCTTCACCCTGGCCGACGCGATCGCCTACGTCGAAGCCGCGGTCGCCCGCGGTCTGGACGTCGACGACTTCGCCGGGCGCCTCTCCTTCTTCTTCGCCGCCTGGTCGGAGCTGTTCGAGGAGGTGGCCAAGTTCCGGGTCGCCCGTCGGATGTGGGCGACGATCATGCGCGAGCGGTTCGGGGCGACCAACCCGCGCTCGTGGGTCTGCCGGTTCCACGTCCAGACAGCCGGGTCGAGCCTGACGGCCCAGTCGGTCGACAACAATGTCGTCCGGACGACCGTCCAGGCCCTGGCGGCGGTCCTCGGCGGCGCCCAGAGCCTCCATACGAATTCACGAGACGAGGCCCTGGCCCTCCCGACCGAGGAAGCCGCCCGGCTCGCCCTTCGGACCCAGCAGATCCTCGCCTACGAATCCGGCGTGACCGAGACGCCCGACCCGCTGGCCGGCTCCTACTACGTCGAGAGCCTGACCAACGAGCTCGAGGCGGCGGCCTGGGCGTACCTCGAGGAGATCGAGTCGATGGGCGGCACCCTCGCCGCCATCGAAGGCGGCTTCCAGCAGCGCCAGATCCAGGAGGCGGCCTACCGCGTCCAGCAGGCGATCGAGTCGGGCGACCAGGTCGTCGTCGGGGTCAACCGCTTCCGCGACGACGAGGTCCACACGCCGCCCCTCCAGCGGATCGATCCGGAAGGGGAGCGCCGGCAGATCGAGCGGGTCCGAGCGGGTCCGCGCGGAGCGGTCAGCGGAGTCGTGGACCGCCGCGATGGACCGCCTGGAGGCGACGGCCCGGGGCGACGGCAACCTGATGCCACCGATCCTCGATGCCGTCCGCGCCTACGCGACCGTCGGGGAGATCAGCGATCGCCTTCGGGTCGCCTGGGGCGAGCACCGCGAGCTCATCACGGTCTGACGGACACGGATGGCGGCCGAGTTTCCTGAGCGCGCCCGCACCCTGAAGCGGGACGTCCTGGCGCCGGTCGGTCTGCTGGCTGGATGCTCCCTGCCTGTCGCCGCCACCTGTCTTGCGTTCGACGGGATCGGCGCCCGCGGTTGGTCGTCGTACGGCTGGGTGTCGGACGCGCACGGGCAGATGCGACGTGGCTGGACCCAGACCCGCCAAAACAAAGGATCGCTCCTCGGGTTCGGCTTCAGGTCCCTGCTGACCTTGTCACCCAACGCACAGAACGACTTCCAACGTCCGGGCGGAGGCTGGCTGAACCTTGTCGTCCTGCCGGACGATGGCGGGCGTGGCTCGACGGTCGAGATCAGGGCCGACCTCGACGCCGAGATGTACGCCGCGGTCCGGTCCGTCATGCGCAGCCTCTTCGTCACGATCGTCCGGGTCTGGGATCCGACGGTTCCCTGATCCGCTACCGGCTATGGCGCGCGACCGAGTCGAAGACGCCAGCGCGGATGCCAACGTCCATCGGGACCCTCGACCAGGACCTCGAGCCCCGTGACCGGACGCGTGAACGGGAGGTGTCGCCGGGCGGCCTCGGCCACGGTGTCGAGATCCGCGTCGGCCGACTCGACCACGGTCAGATGGGGGATGACCTCGTCGAAGACCCCGCCGTATGGGTGGTAGGTCGGGAATGCCGCCACGACCGCGTCCGTGAGGGCCATGAACGGCGCCGAGGCATCAGGAGCCGGCATAGACCGCCGTCGGGAATCGACCGACTTGGCCGAATCGCACGTCGAATGGGCGGTGTCCTGCCGCGATGCGCGCGAGGGCACCGCGGACCGACGCGTCAAGGTCGGCCGCTGCCACGAACGGATAGAGGATCGTGACGTGGGCAGGGACGCCCATCCTGGCAGCCCGGTCCCAGCGCCGGCGGAGCCGCTCGACCGCGGGTGGGACCGGCACTCGGACGACGATCGCGCTCTCGGACGGCTCGGACGACATGGCCGACAGGGTACGCTGCGTCCATGCCGCCCGACCACGACCGCCAGGTCCCCGACACGATCCGCCGCCTCGGCAAGGTCCACCATGTCGCACTCATCGTGAGCTCGATCGACGCGTCCCTCGGCCTCTGGCGCGACGCCCTCGGTCTCGAACTCGAGACCGTCATGGAGATCCCGTACGACCGGGTCCGGATCGCATTCCTCGGGGTGGGGGAGTCCAAGATCGAGCTCGTCGAGCCGACCGACGACACGACCGGCGTCGCACGTTTCCTGGCCAACAAGGGCGAGGGCTTCCACCACGTCTGCTTCGAGGTCCCGAACATCGCCGAGGCGCTCCTGCACCTCGAGATCGACGGCATCGAGCTCATCGACACCGCACCGCGGAAGGGAGCCGAGGGCCCTGTCGCCTTCCTCCACCCTCGGTCGTGCCACGGGGTCCTGGTCGAGCTGATCGAGGCACCGGGCGGCCCGGCCTGGTCGTCGCTCGGCTACTGAGCGGGCTTTCGCGCGAGCAGCGAGAACATCAGAGGCAGCTCCCCGCCGGACTCCGGGGGGAGGACCCACCGGTCGTTGCCGTCGTCGACAAGGAAGTCGACCTTCCAGTCGAGGAAGGGGTGCTCCACGAGCCGTTCGATCACGAGCCCGGCCTCGATCAGCGCGCTGACGATCTCGCCCAGGCCGTGGTCCCAGGAGTGCTCGGTCTCGTCGCCGACGTCGGCGTCAGGGTCGGCATAGGAGCCGGTGACCGGGAAGATGAGGGGCGCCTCGTGCTCCCAGTACGGGTAGGCGAGCCGGAGCTCGCCGGGCACGACCCCCTCGTTCTCGAAGACGTTCATGACCGGGTGCGCCTCGGTGATGAAGAAGGTGCCGCCCGGCTTCACGAAGTGAGCGACAACCAGGGCCCAAGCGCGGATGTCGGGCAGCCAGCCGAGGACGCCGCGCGACGTGTAGACGACGTCGAACTCACCCTCGAGCGTGGATGGCAGGTCGTACAGGTTGGATTCGACGAAGCGCGCCTCCGGAAAGCCGAGCTCGACCGAGAGGGACCGCGCGAGCTCGACCGCAGCAGGCGAGATGTCCGCGCCGGTCACCCGGGCGCCCAGCCGGGCCCAGGACAGCGTGTCGATCCCGAAGTGGCACTGCAGATGGAGGAGCGACTTGCCGGCGACATCACCGATCATCTCGATCTCGTACGGCCGGATGCGGACGCCGCCGACCTTGAACGCCTCGAGATCGTAGAAATCGCCCGCCGCGTGGATCCGCGTCCAGACCTCCCAGAGGGACCGATTGGCCTCGAACGAGGCCTCGCGACCCGACGGGCCGTCGGTCAACGGAGCGACCAGGCGAAGAGCACGTCCGGGGCCCTGTCGGCCGCCCGGCAGAAACTGACGATCCGGCCCGCGAGGTCGCGGATCCACGGCTTCTCTTCGCGGGGGAGCTCGCCGATCTCGTCCTCGACGAGCTCGATCCAGCGTCCCGCGATCGCACCGAGGTCCCGCTCGGCGAGCATCGCGACCGCCGTCACCCAGGACGGATCGACTCGCTCGATGGTCCGCTCGTCGTGGTCGGGCGCGTCGAGCTCGAGCCGGGCGTCGATGAAGTCCGTCGGGTCGTCGCTGCCGGTGACGGTCCGTGCCGCCTCGGCGAAGAGGTCGAGCCAGGTCGGGTCGAGGCCGCCGCCGAGCGCGAGGTGCGCCGTGAACCGACGCGGATCGTCGAGCGCGGCGAGATCGTCAAGGCCGATGACCATCAGGATGTCGGTCGCCTCGCCCGCGACGAGGTCCATGAGCTTGCTCACGCGGCCTCAGCCTCGGAAGCCGGCGTCGCGGAGCAGGGCCGGCAGCTCGGTCGGCGAGCCCGCGACGCGAAAGCCGGCCGCCTCGAGGGCCGCGACCTTGGACGCCGCGGTGCCCGATCCGCCCGAGATGATCGCCCCGGCGTGGCCCATCCGCTTGCCCTCCGGGGCCGTCCGGCCGGCGATGAACGCGACCTTGGGGATGTGGGCGAGGTGGTCGGCGGCCCAGGCCGCGGCCTCTTCCTCGGCCGCGCCACCGATCTCGCCGATGAGCACGATGGCCTCGGTGTCCGGGTCCTCGGCGAAGAGCTTCAGGATGTCGAGATGGGTGGTGCCGATGATCGGGTCGCCCCCGATGCCGATGCAGGTGGATTGACCCACGCCTGAATCGGTCATCGCCTGGACGGCCTCGTAGGTCAGCGTCCCGGATCGACTCACGACTCCCACCCGGCCCACGAGATGGACGGAGCCGGGGATGATCCCGACCTTCGCCGAGCCCGGCGATGTCGCTCCCGGGCAGTTCGGGCCGATCAGTCGAGCCCCGGCCCGCAGGACGGCCTCGACGGCCGGGATCATGTCGAGCGCGGGGATGCCCTCGGTGATGCAGAAGATCGTCGCGATCCCGGCGGCGGCGGCCTCCATGACGGCGTCCGGCGCACCGGCGGCCGGGACGAAGATGCAGGTCGTGTTCGCGCCGGTCTGGCGGACCGCGTCCGCGACGGTGTCGAAGACCGGGACGCTGCCGGCGAGGGCCATCTGGCCGCCCTTGCCGGGTGTGACCCCGGCCACGATCTGCGTGCCGTACTCCTGCATCGCGAGGCTGTGAAACTCGCCTTCCCGTCCGGTGATGCCCTGGACGACGAGTCGCGTGTCCGGCCCGATGAGGATGCTCATGCCGCGGCTCCCCGGGATGCTGCCACGGCTTTCGCCGCGGCATCGTCGAGCGAGGTGGCGGTCGCGAAATGCGCCTGTTCGAGCAGCGTGGCGGCCTCGGCCGCGTTCGTGCCGACGATTCGCACGACCATCGGGACGTCGCGCTCCTGGACGGCCCGCGCCTCGATCAGCCCACGGGCCACTTCGTCGCCACGGGTGATCCCGCCGAAGATGTTGACCAGGATCGCCTGGACCTTCGGGTCGGACAGGATGATCCGCATCGCCGTGGCGACCTTGTCCGATCGCGCCCCGCCGCCGATGTCAAGGAAGTTGGCCGGCTCGCCGCCGGCGCGTTTCACGAGGTCCATCGTCGTCATCGCAAGCCCGGCGCCGTTGACCATGCAGCCGATGGTGCCGTCGAGCTTGATGAACGTCAGCCCTGCTTCGCGCGCTTCACGGTCCGACGGGTCCTCCTCGTCCGGGTCGCGCAGCGCCTCGAGTTGGGGATGGCGGGCGAGTGCGGAGTCGTCGAGCGTCACCTTCGCATCGAGACAGACCAGCCGCTCGACCGTCGCGCCGGACGGATCGGTCTCGCGGACGATCGCCAGCGGGTTGATCTCGACGAGGTCGGCGTCGTAGGCGACCATCGTCCGGACGAGGCCCTCGGCTATGGCGACCGCCGCCTTCAGGTGCTCGGACAGCCCCATCGAGAACACGAACTCCCGCGCCTGGAAGTGCAGCAGGCCGAGCATCGGATCGGCGTGGTGGCGGACGATGGCCTCCGGGTTGTCGGCGGCGACCTGCTCGATCTCGACGCCGCCCTCGGCCGAGCCCATGAGCAGGATCCGCCGAGCCGCCCGGTCCAGGACCGCGGACATGTAGTACTCGCGGACGATGTCGGCGGCCGGCGCGACGAGGACCTTGCGCACCGTGATGCCCTTGATGTCCATCCCGAGGATCGAGCTTGCGACGCGCTCCGCCTCGTCGGTGCTGGCGGCGAGCTTCACGCCGCCCGCCTTGCCGCGGCCGCCGACGAGGACCTGGGCCTTGATCACGACCGCCGAGGCGCCCGTCGGCGAGGATCCGTTCCGTCGCGTGACGCGCCTGGGGGACCGTGTGGGCGACCTCCCACATGGGGACCGGCAGGCCCTGGGCGACGAGCAACGACTTGGCGTCGGCTTCCTGGATCTTCACGGGCGAGCATGCTCCGGTGATCGGTCGTGGGCGGGGGACGATGGTACCGCGTCGGGTCGGCCGCGGTCGATTACGGAACGAACCGCTGGCCCCGCCTCGCCATACTCGGTGAGCGCGGCCACATCGGCCGCGCCGCCGCCGAGGGGCGTGATGCAGCAGGAACTCGTGGAGCGAGCGCGACGGGGCGATCATGACGCCTTCGCCACGCTGGCAGGCGCCGCGCTCTTCCGGCTGGACGCTGCCGCCCGGCTCATCCTGCGCGATCCCGACCAGGCCAAGGACGCCGTCCAGGAGACGCTCGTCCGAGCCTGGCGTGACCTGCCCACGTTGCGCAGTCCCGACCGCTTCGACGCCTGGCTCCACCGGCTGCTGTACCGCGCCTGCATCGATGAGGCGCGCCGGCTCCGGCGGCACCGGGTCGATGTGGAACTGACTCCCATCGACGCGCCCGCGGGTCGATGACGGCACGTCCGTCACCAACGACCGCGACCAGCTCGAACGTGGCTTCAGCCGCCTCGAGCCGGAGGCGCGGGCGCTCATCGTCCTGCATCACTATCTCGACCTACCACTGCCGGAAGTCGCCATCGTGCTCGGCATCCCGCTCGGGAACGGCGAAATCGCGCCTGCACCGAGCTCTGCAGATCCATGCGAGCGGCACTCGACGCCGATGCCCGACCTCGGTCGGAGATCACGGAGGGCCGTCTCGGCATGACGCTCAACGATGGCTTCGAACGGATCGTCTCGGACTGGCTCGACGAGCAGGCAGGGCGCGGCGCGCCCGGCTATCTCGACGAAGCACTCGCCCGGACGACCCGGACCCGACAGCGGCCGTGGTGGTCGAGCCCTCGAAAGGTGGCTCCCCGTGGATCTGACCGCACAACCTCGCCTTCCTCGCTCGTCCGACGCTCGCCAAGGCGCTCCTCGTCGGTGCCGTCCTCATCGCACTGATCGGGATCGCGATCGTCGCCGTCGGTTCTCGCGTCCAGCGTGTACCGCCACCGTTCGGTCTGGCCGCCAACGGCCAGATCGCCTACTGGGCTGACGGCGACATCCTCGTAGCCGACCCCGACGGGACGCATGCCCACGCCGTCATCTCCGGCCCGAGCGATGACTTGCGCGCCGGGATACACCCGAGATGGCACGCAGCTGTCTTTCCTGCGGACGGTGTCGCCCCACGAAGCAAACCTGATGATCGCCGCCCCGGATGGATCGGGGGTTCGACCGATCTTGAAGGAGCCCCTGACCGACCCGGACTGGCTCGCACTGGTCGCCGGATGGTCGGTCGCTGGCCGTCACGCATACGGCCGATGGCGTCCGCGTCCTGTCCATCGTCGATGTCGAGCACGGCACGATGCGCACGCTGGACGTGAACGGCCTAGTCGTCGACTACGGGGTGGCCTGGCTGCCAGGCACCACGTCGGAGCTGCTCGTCACCGGCCGCACCGGATCCGGCGATTCGGAGCGGGCCGGCATCTACTCGATCCAGGCCGATGGGGGCCAGCCGACTGCCATCGCGCCTGTCGTGACGGGTCCCGCCGAATACAAGGGCCTCGATCTCGCGCCCGACGGCCGAACCCTCACGTACTGGCGCTGGGAGTCGGCGACGCTGCCAGGGCGCATCCATCAGTTCGACCTCGCCACCAAAGTCGACCGCGAGTTGAGGTTCGACCCGTCAGACCACGGCGAATCGGGCCTGCTGCACTCGCCCGACGGCTCCCAGGTCCTCCTTTCCCGCAACGACACGGCGGGCCAGATCATGATCGCCCCGGCCGACGCCAGTCGCCCGGCCATCCGCGTCGGTAATCCGTTCAACCTGAACAGCGACCCGGTGTATGGATTCTCGCCGGACGGCAAGACCGTGTTCGTGACGTCCGACGGTGCAGTGCCGCAGTTCTTCGACGCCGTCACTGGAGCGGTCGTCGCCGGTCCTGCGACGCGTTCGAACTGTTGCAGCTGGCAGCGCCGGGCGCCCTGACCTGACCACGGCCCACTCCTGCGGCCGACTTGTCCTGCCTCGGCGGGTCGGCCGTAGTCGCCCCTGCGTGGACCACGAGTCGAATTTGCCGCCGCCGCGGTCCGACTTGCGACAGGCGGCGCCCGGTCCAGGACAGGACGATGACGCTGGATCAGCCGTCGACACAAAGGAGGGATCGCCATGGATGGCCATCCCGAGCGAGCACGAACCGTCGTTCGCCTCGCCCGACCTGCGCACCCTCGCGCGACACGTTCAAACGCCCTCCGGCTGACCGTTACGATCGTCTTCGCCACCGTCCTCGTAGCGGCATCGTTCGCACGCGCGACTGGGTCGAGCGACAGTCAGATCGGTTCGGGGGATCGGCCGGTGATGTCGGACCCGAATCAAGGTCCGGATGCTCGGTGGCTCGCCGCCTTCGCCGGATGCGCCATCACCTGGCTCGGCCGGTCCATCAGCGACTGGAACATCCACTGCGCCTCTCGCCAGATCGGCTGTGCCGGTCTCATCCTCGTCGCCCGCCGCAACGATGCCGCAGCTGCCCGCCTGCCGGTACGCCGACGAGCCCGCCGCCGACGCGGCCTATGACGACTGGCAGCGCACGATCGTCGATACGACGAGCCGGCTGCCAAAGGGCTACGTGCCGCCGGACCTCGTGTCGGTTTCCAGGGCGGGTCTGTCCGGCGGCGGCTCCATTCGGCGCATCGCGATCGCCGATCTCAAGGCACTCGCAAAGTCCGCGCGGAAGGCCGGGGTCCGACTCGCGATCGAGTCGGCCTACCGGAGCGAGGCCAAGCAGCTAAGGACGTTCGCGGGCTGGGTCCGCACGTCAGGAGAAGCCGAGGCCAGACGTTTCAGTGCGCGCGCCGGGCACTCGGAGCATGAGCTCGGGACCGCCATCGATTTCAAGGCCGCGGGCGGCGGGTCCCCGTGGACGCAGGCATTCGCTCGCTCGCGACATGCGCGATGGCTGGCGGCGAACGCCTGGCGGTTCGGCTGGATCCAGAGCTACCCGCCGGGTGCGAAGACGCAGACGTGCTACGGCGGCGAGGCGTGGCACTACCGCTATGTCGGGCGGGACGTCGCCGCCAAGGTCCACGCGTCGGGGATGACGCTCCGCGCCTGGCTGTGGCGCCATGCAAGCATGGGCTGAGGGTTCGCGCGGACCCTCCTGGCCCGTCGCTCATGGGCGGGCAACGGCGGCGGACCTCGAACGAAGGTGAAGCCGTTCCGGTAGGCTCGCGCGCCATACTCAGTGAGCGCGGCCATCTGAGTCGCGCCACTGCCTGAGGGCCGTGATGACGCGAGACCTCGTGGAGCGAGCGCGGAAGGGCGATCATGACGCCTTCGCCGAGCTGGCAGGCGCCGCGATCTCCCGCCTCGATGCGACCGCCTGGCTCATGCTCCGGGATGCGGATCGCGCGACGGACGCCGTCCAGAACGCGCTCGTCCGTGCCTGGCGTGATCTGCCCACGCTGCGCGACCCGGACCGGTTCGACGCCTGGCTGCGCCGCCTGGTCGTCAACGCCTGCATCGACGAGATCCGGCGCGTGCGCCGCAGTCGCTTCGATGTCGACGTCACCGACCTCTCGAACCCACCGTCGATCGCCGACGCGACGTCGGCGATCGCCGACCGCGACCAGCTCGAACGGGGCTTCAGCCGCCTCGAGCCCGGAGGAGCGGGCGGTCATCGTGCTGCATCACTACCTCGACCTGCCGCTGCCGGAGGTCGCCGCGACGCTGGGGATCCCGTTGGGCACGACCAAATCCCGCCTGTACCGCGGGCTCAAGGAGATGCGAGCGGCGCTCGACGCCGACGCTCGCCCTGGCCCCGAGATCCGAGAGGGGCGCCCGGCATGAACCGCAGCGACGCCTTCGACCGACACGTCTCCGACTGGCTCCACGCGGATGCCGAGCATCGGGTGCCGGACCACCTCGATGCGGTCCTCCGGCTGACCCAGACGGAACGCCAGCGCCCGGCATGGTCCAGCCTCGAACGTTGGCTCCCCGTGGATATCGCCCGGCACCGCTCCGTGTTTTCGCGACCCGCCATCGGTCGAACGCTCGCGTTGCTCGCCGTCCTGGCTCTCCTGCTCGCGGGGATCGTGGCCTTCGCCGTGGGATCGCGTCATCCGCTTCCTGCCCCCTTCGGACTCGCCCGCAACGGTGCGCTCCTCGCGAGCGCAAACGGGGACATCTTCTCGATCGATCCCCGGACCGGCGTGGACTCACCCTTGATCAAAGACACCAACGATGACTTTGGTCCGCTGTTCTCTCGAGACGGCACGAAATTCCTGTTCCTAAGGGCGGGGAACGTCGGCCTCAAGCTCGTCGTCGCCAACGCCGACGGCACCGGGGTTCGCGAGATCACTCCAGGAGTCGATGGGCTCGACCAAGTGGACTGGTCGCCCGACAGCACTCGGATCGCGTTCCTCTCCGGAGCGAACGGCAGGCACGTGATCAACATCATCAACGTCGATGGGACGGGGCTCCAGACCCTACCCGTTGGGCGACCGGCCAATCAGGTGAACTGGTTGCCACCGGATGGGCGACAGATCCTGTTCCGGGGCGAGCACTTGCTGGACAGCGACCCGCCGGCGGGGATCTTCGCCGTTCGTCCGGACGGGACGGACCTCCGCCCGATCTCGACTCGGCCCGCGCTCGACAAGAACGATTATCAGGACCTCGCCGTCTCACCCGACGGCACCCTCGTGGCGTACCGCGACGTAGCCCTCGAGGGACGGTTTCGCGTGCGTCTCCTTGACCTGCGGACGGGCCGGGATCGCGTTCTGTGGGAGCCCGCAGATGCCGTCGGCTCCGGTGGCCCGGTCTTCTCACCCGATGGCAGATCGATCCTCTACCTGCGCTGGTATGCAGACGATTCGACCCAGCTCGTGCTGGCGCCGTTGGACGGCAGCCAAACGGATATCGCGCTCGGTCCTCATGGTCCCCTCGGACAGGACGGGCCGACGATCACCAACTACCAGTTCACGCCGGACGGCACCGCTGTGATCGCGAACTACGACAGCGAGAAGGTCGAGCGACTGCTTCCGGTGGACGGCTCGCGGGCCACCGTGCTGATCCGTGGCGACCTCGCGTTTGCCGCCTACCAACGCATCGCGCCCTGACGAACCTCCGCGGCGGCGAGCCGCGGCCCATTTCTCGACAGCTTCGAAAGGAGCACCCCATGTCTCGTCGTGTCCATCAGGCTGCCCGCCGGCTGGCGGAACGAAGGTCAGCCATCGCGACCCTGATCATCGCTCTGACGCTGGTCGCGTCCGGATGTGCGTCTAGCCCCGTCTCGACGGACCCTGCTCGTACGGCTTCACCGACGCTCGTCCTGGCGTCGTCCCCGGCGACGGCGCCACCGTCATCGACGCCTCAGCCGTCGAAGGTCCTTGAAACGACACTCCCGGAGAGCGGCAACACGGTCTTTGCAGGCCGCTACTCGACCCATTTCAAACCAGCGCTGGTGCTGACGATCGACCACCAGGTCGACATCGATTGCGCGCCTGGCTACCGCTGCCGTGGTGACGTCGACGTGAACTCTGAACAGTGGCTAGATCTCGAGTTCGGGCATGACCATCCGGTCGAGATCATGGTGATGGGCTTCGACCAGGTCTACGATCCAAAGCATCCGGGCAAGCTGATCGACCCGCCCGCGGACCTCGCAGCGTGGATCGCGGCACTACCCGGCGTGAGGGTCGCGGCACAGACTCCAGTCGAAGTCGGGGGAGATGCGGCAACGCAGCTCGACATGCGCACCGGTGACGTCGACGTGCCGTTTGGCCCGACTGGTCTCGCCGACGTACCCAGCCTCGGCTTCGGACCACACCAACACCGCCGCGTCATCCTCGTCCGGAGGGCCGGAACAGCGATCATCATCGCGCTTGGCTCGATCAAACCCGGAGACGACACCGCGGAGCGATTGGCGATCGCCAACGACATCCTCGAACCGATCGTCGAGTCGATCGCCTGGGAATGATGCTGATGCCCTGATCCAGTTGGGCCGGCTCCCTCCGGGAAGCCGGCCACCGCCGGTCCGCGTGCGTCGCTACAATCGGGCCATGACCCACCGAGTCACCCTGATCCCCGGCGACGGCATCGGGCCGGAGCTGGCGGAGGCGACCACCCGCGTGCTCGATGCGACCGGCATCGGCTTCGAATGGGAGTCGGTGGTGGCCGGCGAGGCCGCGATCGAGCAGTACGGGACGCCGCTTCCGGACAACGTCCTCGAATCCGTGCGACGGACCAGGGTCGGGCTGAAGGGTCCGATCACGACGCCGGTCGGTTCCGGGTTCCGGAGCGTCAATGTCGGGCTCCGCCAGGCGCTCGGCCTGTACGCCAACCTGCGGCCCGCCAAGTCGATGCGTGGCGTCCAGTCCCGCTACGAAGACGTCGACCTGATCATCGTCCGCGAGAACACCGAGGACCTGTACGCCGGCATCGAGCACATGGTCGGCCCGCGACGCCGCCGAGAGCATCAAGATCATCACCCGGGCGGCGTCCGAGCGGATCGCCCGCTACGCCTTCGAGTACGCCGTCGCGAACGGCCGGCACAAGGTCACCGCCGTCCACAAGGCGAACATCATGAAGCTGTCCGACGGGCTGTTCCTCGAGAGCTGCCGGACGGTCGCCGCCGACTACGAGGGCCGGGTCGAGTTCGAGGACCGCATCGTCGACAACATGTGCATGCAGCTCGTCCAGAAGCCGGAGCTGTACGACGTGATGGTGCTCCCGAACCTGTACGGCGACATCGTGAGCGACCTGTGCGCCGGTCTGGTCGGCGGCCTGGGCGTCGCGCCGGGCGCGAACATCGGCACCGAGGCCGCCGTCTTCGAGCCCGTCCACGGCTCGGCGCCGAAGTACGCCGGGATGGACAAGGCCAACCCGACCGCGATGATCCTGTCCGGCGCCCTCATGCTCCGCCATCTCGGCTACCCGGACGTCGCCGACGCGGGTCGAGGGGGCCGTCCGCGAGGTCATCGCCGAGGGGACCGCCACGACGTACGACCTCGGCGGGACGACCGGCACCGCAGGCTTCGCGGATGCGGTCATCGCCCGGCTGGGGACGAGAGTGGCCGGATGACGATCGGGCCGGCCAGCCTTCGTGCCGCCCGACCGCCGCGCAAGCCGGGCGGCACCGCTGCCCTCGACTTCGGCCAGACCAGCCGGCTCGACGCCTGGTGGGTGGCGCCGCTGGGTGTCGGCTTCTGGCTCGCCGTCCTGGTCCTCTATTCCATCTTCAGCGCCCTGCTGTGGACCAATGTCTTCGGCGTGCCATACGAGGTGGACGGATATTCGTCCCCGTTCTTCGCGCCGTTCTTCGCGAACGCGCCGCTGCCGGCCTGGCTGTCGCCGGCCATCCTCACGCTGTGGATCCCGATCGGCTTCCGGATCACCTGCTACTACTTCCGGCGCGCCTACTACCGGGCCTATCTCGCCGATCCGCCGGCCTGTGCGGTCGGTGAATCGCCGATCCACCGCCGCTACAGGATGGAGGCCGCGCTCCCGTTCATCCTCCAGAACCTGCATCGATTCTTCCTGTATCTCGCCGTCGTCCTCCTCGTCATCCATTGGTTCGAGATCGGCAGCACGTTCTTCCCCGAAGGTCGGTTCCGGATCGGGTTGGGCAGCCTCATCCTCGTGACGGACGTCGTGCTCCTGACCGCCTACGTCTCGTCCTGCCACTCCCTGCGGCACATCGTCGGCGGCCGGCTGGACTGTTTCTCCTGCTCGCGCGCCAATCGGACGCGCCACGCGGCCTGGCGGCGCCTGTCCGGGCTGAATGAGCGCCACATGATCTGGGCGTGGGCCAGCCTGGTCTCGATCGTCGTGGCCGACCTGTACATCCACATGCTTGCGCTCGGTGTCCTGACCGACCCGGCCATCCGCTTCTAGCCGGCGACCCAGATGACCCTCGCAACCGCCGCGCCACAGGCACCCCAGGTCAGGCCGCACGACGTCCTGGTCGTCGGTGCCGGCGGAGCCGGGTTGCGGGCCGCGATCGCGGCGAAGACCGCCGGCGCGGACGTCGGTCTCGTCTGCAAGTCCCTCCTCGGCAAGGCCCACACGGTCATGGCCGAGGGCGGTGTCGCGGCTGCCCTCGGACACGTCGCGACGGCCGACTCGTGGCAGATCCATTTCCGCGACACGATGGTCGGCGGCAAGCTCCTCAACAACCCGCGGATGGCGGAACTCCATGCGACCGAGGCTCCGGACCGCGTCCGCGAGCTCGAGCTGTGGGGCGCCGTCTTCGACCGAACGGCCGACGGGCGGATCCTCCAGCGACCGTTCGGCGGTCACTCGCACCCGCGCCTGGCCCATGTCGGCGACAGGACCGGGCTCGAGATGATCCGGACCCTCCAGGACCGGGCAGTCTCGATGGGCATCACGGTCTACATGGAGTGCACGATCTCGCGGCTGATCACGGGCCACAGCGGGGTCAGTGGCGCGGTCGGCTACTGGCGGACGACCGGCCAGCCGATCGTCTTCCCGGCCAGGTCGATCGTCCTCGCGACGGGCGGCATCGGCCGGGCATACGAGATCACGTCGAACTCCTGGGAATACAGCGGCGACGGCCAGGCGCTCGCCTACGAGGCCGGCGCCGAGCTCATCGACATGGAGTTCGTCCAGTTCCACCCGACCGGCATGGTCTGGCCGCCGGGTGTCCGCGGCCTGCTCGTGACCGAGGCGGTCCGCGGCGAGGGCGGCATCCTGCGCAACAAGGACGGCGAGCGATTCATGTGGGCCTACCTCCCCGAGGACCGCCGCGCCGAGTACGCCGCGACCGACGAAGAGGCCGCGCGCTGGGTGACCGCGTTGTCCGAAGGCCGTGAGACGGACGCGCGGCGGCCACCCGAACTGTCCACCCGGGACAACGTCGCGCGGGCCATCTATACCGAGGTCCACGAAGGGCGCGGGAGTCCGCACGGTGGCGTCTTCCTCGACATCAGCTACCTCCCGCCCGAAACGGTCCGGCGCAAGCTGCCCTCGATGTACGAGCAGTTCAAGGAGCTGGCCGACGTCGACATCACGAAGGGCCCGATGGAGGTCGGCCCGACGACGCACTACGTGATGGGCGGCATCCGTGTCGATGCGGAGACGGGCGCGACGGCGGTCGCAGGGCTGTACGCCGCGGGCGAGGTCGCCGGCGGGATGCACGGCGCCAACCGGCTCGGCGGCAACTCGCTGTCGGACCTGTTGGTGTTCGGGGCACGGACCGGAGCGGCCGCGGCCGACCATGCCGCCAGGTCCCCACAGCCGTATCTCGACCCGGTCATGGTCCGCAAGGCGACCGCCGACCTCGCGGCGCCACTCGAGCGCACCGACGGCGAGGATCCCTACGCGATCGGCCGCGACCTCCAGGAGATGATGGGCCGCCTGGTCGGGATCTTCCGGGTCGAGGCCGACCTCGACGAGGCGCTCGCGGAGCTTGCGGCGCTTCGCGATCGGTGGCGGAACGTCCGGGTGACCGGCGACCGGATCTACAACCCGGGCTGGAATCTCGTCTTCGAGCTCGACCACCTGTTGACCGTGTCCGAGGCCATCACCCGGAGTGCCCGGGCGCGAACCGAGAGCCGCGGCGCCCACAGCCGGCTCGACCACACGGCCACGGACGAGGACACGTGGGGCCACCTCAACAACGTCATCGCACGCGGACCCGATGGCTCGATGACGGTGACGACCGCGCCACTTCCCGAGATGCCCGCCGAGTTGCGCGCACTGCTCGGCAGCAGCGACCACTAGGACGGAGGATCGGATGCCGGACGCACATCTGCGGGTCTTCCGAGGCAGCCCTGGCGATGAGGGTCATTTCGACGAATTCGACGTCCCGGTCGAAGAGGGGATGGTCGTCCTCGATGCCCTGCACTGGATCCAGGGGCACGACGCTCCGGACCTCGCCGTCCGCTGGAACTGCAAGGCCGCCAAGTGCGGGTCGTGCAGCGCCGAGGTCGACGGCCGACCGAGCCTGATGTGCAAGACGCGCCTGTCCGACTTCGACCTCGAGCAGCCGATCACCGTCGAGCCGATGCGCGCCTTCCCGCTCGTGCGTGACCTGGTGACCGACGTGTCCTGGAATTACGAGGTGAACAAGACGATCCAGCCATTCACGCCACCGACCGACGTGCCCCAGGAGGATTGGCGCTGGCAGCAGGAGGACATCGAGCGGGTCCAGGAATATCGCAAGTGCATCGAGTGCTTCCTGTGCCAGGACGTCTGTCACGTGCTGCGCAACCACGAGACCCCGAAGCCGTTCATGGGTCCGCGCTTCCTCGTCCGGACGGCTGGTCTGGAGATGCACCCCATCGACCAGGCCGACCGTCGCGAGTACCTGAAGGACAGCGGCGGGATCGGCTACTGCAACATCACCAAGTGCTGCACCGAGGTCTGTCCGGAGCACATCAGGATCACCGATAACGCGATCATCCCGCTCAAGGAGCGCGTGGCGGACAAGTACTACGACCCGATCCAGTGGGTCTGGAACAAGGTCCGCGGAGGCTCCGGGTCAGGGTCGAATGCCGGCGTGGAACTGCCGGTCCTCCAGGGGTCGTCGCCGGCGTCGGACCAGGTCGACCGGGCCGACCAGGCGCCCGATTGAGCGACACGCTCTTCCCGGACCTCGACCCCGAGCCCCAGGACGCCGCCGCAGAGGCCGTCGCCGCGGGGATTCATCGTCCGCACCGACGGGGCCGCCCGGGGCAATCCCGGTCCCGCCTCGCTGGGCGCGGCGCTCTATGACCTGGCCCGGCCCGACGCCCGCGACGACCGCGGAGTCCCCGACGCCTCGATCTCCGACTACCTCGGCATCCAGACGAACAACGTCGCCGAGTACACGGGTGTGGTCCGGGCGCTCGAGCTCGCACGCGAGCTCGGTGCGCGCGAGGTCCACCTGCTCCTCGACTCGAAGCTCATCGTCGAGCAGCTGTCGGGACGCTGGCGAGTGAAGGACGCGAAGCTGATCCCGCTGTGGTCGGCGGCCCGCGGGACACTGTCGAGCTTCGAGCGCTGGTCGGCGACGCACGTGCCGCGAGCGCGCAACTCCGTCGCCGACGCACTCGCCAACGAGGCCATCGACCGGGCGCAGGCCGGCGGGCCGGCATCGGTGACCCGGCGGCCGGGTGGGTGACGCGGAACCGGCGCCCGAGGTCTCTCGTCTCGGACGCATGTCGAGCATCCCTGGCCATGGCCGTCGGTCCGCGGCGATCCTCGGGTCATCCTCGCGGTCGTGCTCGTTGCCGCCTGCGGCGGCGGCGGGTCGTCGCCCAGTCCAAGCGCGAGCGCCATCGTGACGCCGAGTGGCCACGTCGCCCCCGACACCCTTGCCGGGACGGCCTGGAAGGCGATCAGTGTCGCCGGCCAACCGGTCGTCGCCGGTCACGAGCCGACCGCGACGTTCACCGCGGCCGAGGTCGCCGGCACGACCGGCTGCAACAGCTATGGCGGCGGCTACACCTTCACCGACGGCACGATCGCGTTCGGGCCGTTGCGGATGACCCTGATGGGCTGCATCGGCCCGATCGGAGACGTCGAGGGACGGTTCACCGCCGCGATGTCCGGCGCGACCAGCGTCGTGACCGACGCGCAGGGCCGGTTGGTCCTCGACGGGACGGCTGGTTCGATCGTCTTCGTGGCGGTCGCGTCCTGAGCCCGCTTCGGTCCCGACCCGAACGCGTGTAGCATCGGACGGTCAGCGAGGCGGTCGGATGGCTGCGCGTCGACGATGGGGCGACCCGTCGCGCGGCGTGAGGAAAGTCCGAGCTCCGCAGCGCAGGGTGGCGGGTAACGCCCGCCCGCCGTGAGGCGAGGACCAGTGCCACAGTGACGATGCCGGACGGCGGCGCAAGCCGGCGACCGGAGTGAAACGGGCAAACTCCACCCGGAGCAAGGCCAAATAGGAGGGCGCAACTCGTTGGCGGGCGACCGTCGACGAGGGAGAGGTGCGCTGCCCAGCCCTCGGGTCGGCCGCATGAGCCGTCGGGCGACCGGCGGCCCCAGATGGATGGCCATCCCCGTCCCGCCGTCAGGCGAGACGGGACAGAACTCGGCTTACAGACCGCCTCGCTGACGCCTCCCTCGGCTTCCTGCCCACAATGGCTTCGAGCGGGAGGTCGTGAAACCGGATCCGCCGGACGCCCACCCGGTCTGACGCTGCGCGGAAGGCGTGCCACGTCGGCCACATGCCCAGGTGCGTGCCGAGGCTGATGTGAACACCAGGTCGTCGGTGTTCGTCCAGCGACGCTTTGCCCCGGAAGCGATCTGCGACCGCTGGCTGCGCCGCATCCGAAGCGAGTGGGTGGCGAGTGCCGACAGGCCGATGGTCCGCATGCCGGCCGCGCTCTTCGGCTGCCCGAACGTCCCGCCTCGGGGGAACTGGCGCGCTCGACCCTCAGGGTGCCGGCCTTCCAGTCGATGTCGGACCATCGGAGTCCGAGCCGCTCGCCCCGACCGAGTCCAGTCGCGATGGTGGTGCGCGACCTTTCGGGTGCGTCCGCCTTGGTGACGCCCGCGGAGGAGGCTGCGGGCGTCACCGTGATGGACGACATGGTCGTTCGGTCCGGTCCCAGAACTCGGCGATCACCGCAGCCACGTCCTCCGGACGATCCTCGTTCGGACAATGCCCGGCGTCCGCGATGACGGTGACCGGGGCGGCGAGGTCGCGGGCCATCTGATCCTGCATCGCCAATGGCCACGCGTCGTCGTTCTCGCCGTAGACCACGTGGACCGGTAGCCCCGTGGCGTGCACCTGCTCCACGATGGATGGCTCGGTCAGCAGGTGTTTCGCGTGCGTGACGACCGATCGACGGTCACTCATCGCCCAGCGCCGCTTGAGCAGTTCATACCTGACGCTCTTGCGGGCCTCCGCGTCGCGGCCCGGATCCCAGGCCTCCTGCATCGAATGGTTGGAGAGGACGTCGATGATGTCGGTGAGATCGGCCAGCCCGGACCGGCCGTGCGGGCCACTGCAGAAGAGGGTCAGCGACGCCCAGCGGCTGGGCATCGTCACCGCGGCCCGCTGTGCGACCAGGCCGCCGAACGAATGTCCGAGGAGGTGGGGCCGCATGAGTGCGAAGTGGTCAGCTAACGCGATGGCATCTCGCGCCAGCGATGGGATCGTGTACGCATCGTCGCGGTGGCTATGCGCCGACTCGTGCTGGCCCCGATTGTCGTAGACGACCACTCGATACCCACGTGCTGCCAGAAGCGGGCCGACCTCGGCGAAGTCTTCCTTACTTCCCGTGTAGCCATGGATCAACAGGGCATCGCCGCGTTGCTGGATAGGTTCGTACAGCTCGACCGCCAACGGCTCCCCCTGGACCTTGATGGATCGCGCCATTCGATCAGCTTTTCCGGGTGCCGGTGACCGCGGGCGCATCGGTCCGTTCGGCCGATGTCGTCGTCTCGAGTGACATCGTGAGCTCCTTGAGACGCGCCTCAGGGTCAGGTCCCCCGGCGGGTGCGGCGAACTCGAGCAGATCGCGGATGGGCATCGCGCTGAAATAGCTGTGGAAGTGCGGATCGAGGTCGTCGGGATCGGTCACGCGCCTGCCCGAAGACCCCGCCGAGGACGGGAGCCAGCGACCGAACCAACGCAAGGGCTTCGGGCCGTCCGGTGGCATCCGCGAGCCAGTCCTGCAGCGGAGACCTGTCGCTTAACGTCGACGGCACGGCCGCCGACTCGAACACCGTCACCGGCAGGACGGCATGGATCGCGGCAGACGAGGATCCGATCTGGATCTCGAAGACGCCGGCCTCCGTCACCCACCCATGCCGGCGGTGATCCCAGAACGCGAACGCGCGCGGATCAAGGCGTACATCCACGGCCCGCGTCTCGCCCGGCTCGAGGCGGACCTTCGCGAAGCCGCGAAGCTCCTTCTCGGGGCGCTGCACCGACGCCTCGACATCCCGCACGTACACCTGCACGACATCGCTTCCCGCACGGCCGCCGGTGTTGGTGACATCGACGGTGACGGTCACGCCGTCGACATCGGCGAAGGTCGTGTGCCGACGTGCGGGCATCGTCATACCGGAACGTCGTGTACGACAGGCCGTGCCCGAATGGGAAGGCCACCGGCAGATCCCGCGCCTCGTACCAGCGATAGCCGATGTACAGCCCCTCGCCATACCGCGACCCGGTCGCCGTCGCCCGGGAAGTTGAGGTACGCGGGGGTGTCCTCGAGCCGAAGCGGGAACGTCTCGGCGAGGCGTCCGGACGGGTTGACCACGCCGAACAGGATGTCCGCGACTGCCCCGCCGGCGGCCTGGCCCGAGTACCACGCCTCGAGGACCGCGGCGGCGCCGTCGATCCACGGTGCCACGCCGACCGCCGAACCGTTGAACAGGACCACGACGGTCCGAGGTTGCGCGGCGCAGACCGCCGCGATCAGCGCCACCTGCTGCGGCGCGAGGTCCAGGTCCGCCCGGTCGCCGCCTTCGGATTCCTTCGTGACCGGCATCGCCACGAAGACGATGGCGACGTCCGAGTCGGCGGCGGCCGCGACCGCGGCGGCGACGAGGTCGGGCCGGTCGCGCCGCTCCGTCGTCGTAGCCCTCGCGAGTACGAGATCGCGGCGGCGCCGGCCAGCCGCGTGAGCTCGTCGATCGGGACGTCGACCTGGGTCGGCGTGATCTGCGAGCTGCCGCCGCCCTGGATCCGCGGCTCCTTGGCGGCGCGGCCGATGACCGCGATCCGCCCGCTGCCGGAGAGCGGGAGCACCCCGTCGTTCTTGAGCAGGACCATGCCCTCGGCGGCGATCCGCCTGGCCAGGGCGTGGTGCGCCGCCGCGTCGAACGAGCCGCCCTTGGGCGATCGCCGCCGCCCGGAGCGATGACGCGCAGGACGCGCAGCGCGGCCTCGTCGACGACCGCCTCGTCGAGGTCGCCGGCGTGGACCGCGTCGATGACCGATCGCACACGGCGCGGACGCGGGCCGGGCATCTCGAGGTCGAGTGCCGGCCGCGACAGCGCGTCGGCCGGTCGTGGACGGCGCGCCCAGTCCGAGACGACGAACCCGTCGAACCCCCATTCCGACCGGAGCACGTCGGTGAGCAGCTGGCGGTGCTCCGACGCATACACGCCGTTGATCCGGTTGTAGGCGCACATGACGGTCCACGGCTTGGCCGTCTTGACCGCGTGCTCGAAGGCCGGCAGGTAGATCTCGCGGAGCGTGCGCTCGTCGACCTCGGCGCTGACCGACATCCGGCGCGTCTCCTGGTTGTTGACGGCAAGATGCTTGAGCGACGCGCCGACCCCGAGCGACTGCACGCCCTCGATCCAGCCGACGGCCAGTCGCCCGGCCAGGAATGGGTCCTCCGAGAAGTACTCGAAGTTCCGGCCGCACAGCGGCGATGCGCTTCATGTTGACCCCGGGTCCGAGGACGACGTCGACCTCGAGGGCGATCGCCTCGCGGCCGATGGCCTCGCCCATCTCGCGCAGAAGGTCCGGATCCCAGGTGGCGGCGGTGCTCGACGCCGTCGGGAAGCAGGTCGCGGCCTGGGCGCCGAAGGCCATCGATCCGGTGGAGTGCGTGCGCCGCACCCCGTGTGGGCCGTCGGCCATCCGCAGCGATGGCAGACCGAGACGGGGCATGGCCGCGGTCGTCCACGCGGAGTCGCCCGTCAGCAGCGTCGCCTTTTCCTCGAGGGTCATCTCGGCGAGATAGCGCTTCGCGATCGCGTCGTCGTTCGCCGTGGCGGACGCCGCGTCTTCGTGATCCGGTCGACGGTCATGCGATCGATGGCCATGGCGCTACCTTCGAGACCAGGACCGCGTGGGTCACCTCGACCGTGTGCCGGCCCGGCGCCAGCACCGCCGAATGCCCGTCGTCTCCCTCCAGCCGCTGCCCGTCCACGACGACGACCGACGACGGGCCGCACGGCGCGTCGAACAGGCCGGTGGTCCCGAACGGAAGATCGACGACGGCCGAGAACGACTCGCCCTCGACTCGCCATGCGGTCGACACCAGGCCTTGCGGCGCATCGAGCGAGGCCTTGCAGAAGGTGATCGAGTCGTCCGGGCGGGGCGCCATGATCACGCGTCGGTACCCGGGGCTCGCGATGTCCGGCGCCAGACCCGCGACGGTGCGGTAGATCCAGTCCACGACTGCGCCATACGCGTAGTGATTGAAGGAGAGCATATGGCCACCCTCGTCACCGCCCTCCGCTCCTGGCAGCGGTGCCATGACGCCTGGATGAATGGATCCATCTGGGCGGATGGCGTCCCATCGCTCCCAGACCGTCGTCGCTCCACGAGTGACCTGATACAGCCAGGATGGCGTCTCGCGACAGAGGAGCGCGAGATACGCCTCCTCGAGATGGCCGGTTGCGGTCAATGCCGGGAGCACAAGGGGCGTCCCGAGGAATCCCGTCGCAACACGCCCGTCCGTGGCTCGGACTAGCTCGGCGAGGGTGTCACCGACGATCTGAAGCTCATCGTCCGGAACCAGCCCGAACTGGACCGCCACAGCGCAGCCCGTCTGATTCGAGACGATGTGCTCGCGCCAGCGGGCCCACGTCGACGAACCCACAGCGCGGGCTATGCCCTCGTAGCGGGCCGCGTCATCGGGGGCCCCGACGAGGGATGCCGCGCGCGCGGTGAGGCGAGCACTGCGTGCGAAGAAGGCGTTCGCCAGGTAGGTCGGATCCGTCTTTGCCTCCCAGGGACGATCCGGCGGGGCCGTCGGATCCAGCCAGTCGCCGAACTGGAAGGCGTCTTGGAGCAAGCCGTCCGGGCCGCATCGGCCGAGGAGGGATTCGACCAAGCCACGCATGCTCGGGTACTGGTCGCGAACGACGGTGACATCGCCATACGCCTCATACACGGCCCATGGCACGATGGTCGCCGCGTCCGCCCATCCCGCTCGCCCGAACCGCGCCTCGCCCTGAAGGACGACGTCCGGGACAACGGAAGGCACCCCCATCACCGGGTCCTGATCGAGCGCGAGATCGCGCAACCAGCTCGCCCAGAACGACTGTGCGTCGAACAGGGTGCAGGCCGTCGGCGCGAAGGCCTGGGCGTCTCCGGTCCAACCGAGGCGCTCGTCTCGCTGCGGGCAATCCGTCGGGACCGAGACGAAGTTGTCCAGCTGGGACCAAACGACATTTTCGTGCAACCGGTTCAGGTCCGCGTCTGAGGACTCGAACGTGCCTCGTCGCGGGGTCGCGCTGCTGATCGCCACGTACGCGGCATCGATGACGTCCGCATCGGTTTCGATCTCCGCATATCGAAAGCCATGGAACGTGAACATCGGTTCGAGGACGACGGTCTGGTCATCGGCGAGGACGTAGGTATCGGTCGCTCTTGCCGATCGGAGGGAGCGCGTATGAAGAGATCCGTCCGGCTCGAGGACCTCGGCATGGCGGACCGTGACCCGTTGGTCGCGTCGGCCCCGGACGCGAAGCCGTACGTGGCCGGTGACGTTCTGACCTCCGTCCGTACGAAACAGCCCGGGTCGGACCTCGACCGGCGAGACCGGGATCAAGGCGGCGACGCGAACCGGCGGGGCGATGCGAGGCTCGAGGACCCGGCGATCGAACGGCACCTCCACCGCCACGGCCCAGGACGCGTCCTCGAACGTCGGCATCTCCCAACCGTCCTGCTCCTCGCGGAGATCGATCTCCGCCCCGTCGTACAGGTCTGCGGCCCGGACCGCGCCGGTCGACGCGCGCCACTGGCCGTCCGTCGCGATCCTGAGCGTCCGACCGTGGTCCAGGTCGACCTCGAGTTGAGCCAACAAGGCCACATCCGTGCCGTAGTGGGCTCGATCACCATCCGGATCCCAACCGAGGCGACCTCGGTACCAGCCGTCGCCCACCACGGCCGTGATGACGTTGCTGCCGACCTGAAGCAAGTCGGTCACGTCGTAGGCCTCGACGAGGAGCCGATCGTGATAGGCGGTCCAGCCTGGTGCGAGGATGTCCTCGGAGACAGGGCGACCGTTGATCGCCATCCGAAAGACCCCGTGCGCCGTGACGTACAGCCTCGCCTGGCGGGTCGGTCCGGGTACCTCGAATACCCGTCGCAGCAGTGGTGGCGGTGCCTGCCGGGCTCGACCGGGGTCGTCGGGCATCGTGATCCCGACTGCCGTCCAATCGCTCGACCGGAGGAGACCCGCCTCGATCCGAAGCGTGGAGCTCCAATCGGACCACCCGATCGTCAGTCCGGATCCGGACCCGATAGTGACGGACCTCCCGGCTCTGGAGAGGCGCGCCGGGGGCCGGGACCGCGATCTGATCATCTGAGTCCACGACGCCGGTCGTAGCGAGCACTGCATCGAAGGCGTCGTTGCCGGCGGCCTGGACCTCGTACGCCCGCTGCCCGAGACCCGGGCCCGAGGTCGTGACCTGCCAGGTCAACCGGATCGGATCGGCGCTGGCGGCCAGGACGGACGTCGGGACCTGGCTGACGAGACGGGTGACGACGGCGGTCGCGGACGTCGTTCTGGTCGATGACACGGGTGCGCACCTCGGGCGAAGCGGTCTGGATCAGCCTTTGACGGCGCCTGCGGTCAGGCCCGAGGCGAGTTGGCGTTGAAAGAAGATGAACATGATCAGCGGAGGGATCGTGATCAGGAGAACGTCCGCGAAAAGCAGGTTCCAGCGGGTAAGGAACTGGCTCTGGAAGTTGAACAGAGTCAGCTGGACCGTCGCGTTGTCGTTCCCCGGCAGGAAGTACAGCGGGTTGACGAAGTCGTTGTAGATGGCGACCGACAAGACGACGATCACCGTGATGATGGCTGGCCGCAGCAGCGGGAAGATCACGCTCAGGTACAGCCTGAACGGCGTCGCACCATCCATGAGTGCGGCCTCATCGAGCTCCCTCGGGATGGCCGACACGAAGGCGACGAAGACGAGGATGGCAAAGGGCATCGCGAAGGCGACCTCGACGAGGATGAGTCCCGCCAGCGTCTTGAAGAGCCCGATTGCCTGGAGAAGGAAGATCGTCGGCACCACGGCTGGAGGGATGATCAAACCGGCGAGGAAGAGTGCACTGACGAGCGCCGCGACCCGATCCCTCCGGCGCTGGATCACGAAGGCGATCATCGACGCCAGGATGACCGTGATCGTGACCGACGCGACCGTCAGGATCAGGCTGTTGCGGAGCGCGGTGATCATGATGCCGTTCCGTTCGCTCAGCACGGCCTGGAGATTCTCGACGATCTTCCAGTCGGTCGGCCAGGAGAAATCGAGCGACGAAGCCTCGACCTGGGTCTTCGCCGCTGTCACGACGATGAAGATGAATGGGACGATGAACACGACGAAGGCGATCGACAGGGCGACGAGGTCGACCCAGTACCGGCGGGCCAACCGAGCGGGCCTCACAGTTCGATCTCCCGCTTCGAGAAGAATCGCATCATCGGGTAGACGAGCAGCATGACGATGATGAACAGGACCACGTTGCCTGCAGTCGAGAGGCCGTAGAAGCCCGCCTGATACTCCTTGTAGATCGTCGAGGCGATCACGTCGGAGGCGAACCCAGGACCACCGCGCGTCATGGTCCAGATCAGGTCGAACGAGCGCAGCCCGCCGATGAAGGACAGGATGATCACAGTGAACGTGGCGTTCCGGGTCAGCGGGATGATCATGTAGCGGAACTTCGCCCAGGACCCGCCTTCGAGGCGGGCTGCGTCGAGATACTCCTCGGGGATCGACACGATCCCGGCGATGAAGATGACCGTCGCGATCCCGACGCCCTTCCACACGTCCACCGCTGCCACGGAGAGCAACGCGATATCGGGGTTGCTTAGCCACGCCGGCCCCTCGATCCCGACGATCGCCAATGTCCGGTTGATCAGACCCTCGGAGGGGTGCATCAACACCGCGAACGTGATCCCGACCGCCACCGCGCTGATCAGCACCGGAAAGAAGATGATCGATCGGAGCGCAGAGCGCAGGTGGATCTTGGACGTCAGGAGCGTCGCCAGCAACAGGCCGAGGATGACCTTCGAGCCGCTCGTGACCACGGCGTACACGAACGTGTTGCGGAGACCGCTCGTGAGCGAGTCGTCCTGCAGGAACTCGCTGAAGTTGTCGAAGCCGATGAACGTCGAATCGAACAACGTCCATCGCGTGAGGCTGTAATAGAAGGCGGCTGCCGTCGGAACGATGAAGATGACCGCGAACAGCAGGACTCCCGGGATGTAGAACCACCGCGGATACATCGCGTCGAGAGCACGTGCCGACGTCCGGCGCCGCGGCGACGCAGATGGTACGTCGGAGACGGGAACGGCCGACCGTGACAGGTCGACCGTTCCCTCAGTGGACTGGCGCGTCGCGTCCAGTCGAGAACTCACCAGCCAGGAAGCCCCAGCTGCTTGGCCTGCTTCTCGATGTCCTTGTCGTACAGAGTCGCACCATCCTTAGCCGATTTCAGACCGCTACCGACGGCCACCGAGAGCTGTGGCAGTGACGGTCCCTTGACCGGCGAGAGGAACTCGAGCGCCGGCGTGCCGACGTTCTTGTCGATGTACTTCTGGATATCGAGGACCGCGGGCAGGGCATCAGCCGGGAGCTTGGCGCCCTTGATGACGTACGGGCCTGTCGGCGGCTGCGCCGCGGTCGCCGCGTCGGCCCCTTCAACGGAGGCGATGTACGCGAGGAAATCCTTCGCGGCGGCGAGTTTATCGCCCGTCGTCGTCTTCGGGATGTAGGTGGCTGCCGGCATCCAGATCGTTGCGCAGTTCTTTGCGGCGTCCGTGCCAGGTAGCCCAAAGAACCCGATGTCCTTGATCGCCTCGGGATGGTTCGTCGCGATCGTTCCAAGGGCGAAGGTCAGCATCGGGTACTGGGCGAACTTGCCCGTCGCGAGCGCATTGAGGCCATCGTCGAAGCTGGCTGACCCAAAGTTCTTCTGGTACCAGCCCTTGTCGAATCCTTCCTGCAGGTGCTGGAAACCGGCGAGCGCTGCGGGGGTGTCGGCGTACTTGATCTTGTTGTTGGTGTAGTCGGTGGCGAAGTTCGGGAGGGCCGCCTGGACGTTGCAGTAGTCGGAAAGGATGAAGAGTTGCGACGTCCAGTCGTCCGGAGCCTTATACGTGGCGCCGACAGGGGTGATCCCAGCGGCCTTGAGCTTGTCGTTATTGGCCTCGAACTCGGCCCAGGTGGTCGGGACGCTCAGACCGTTGGCCTCGAAGACCTTCTTGTTGTAGAGGATGCCGCCACCCATCGCCGTGCCACTGGGCACGCCAAAGATCCCGCCGTTCTGCGACACCGTCGGGATGAACGAGTCGGCGATGTTGGCCCAGTACGGCTCGTCTTTCAGGTCGACGAGCGTCTTAGTCGGATCGAGCGCCTGCAGGAGCGAGCCGGCGTTGTACCAGAAGATGTCCGTCATATCGCCGGTGGCGAGCTTGGTCTTGACCACGTTGTCGCCTTCGCTTCCGCCCGGACGACTCTGGACGTTGATGGTGACGTTGGGGTGCTTCGCCGTGTAGGCCGCGGCGAAAGCCTTCGCGAGCTGCTGGTTCGCCTGTGAATTGTCGACCAGGTATTCCAACGTGACCGCCGCGGCCGACGGTGCGGGCGTCGGAGCGGCCGAGGTGGCCGGAGCGGCCGAGGCGGCCGCGCTCTGCGACGCGCTTCCCCCGCTGCTGCACGCCGTGACGACCAACGCGGTCATCGCGGTGAGGACGATCGCTCGCCTCATTCGGGTGAGATCCATGGATTTCCTCCTCTTGGCAACTTGCCTCGCTAGGCACGACCCAGCCGGTCGTGTGCCCTTTGCTTTCAGCGGTGTCGCGGTTCGTTGCGTGCGGATCGCGCTGATCCTCCTTCCTCCTGCTCAGCCGAGCAGCGATGACGTCGATGCCGGCGTGTCCTCGAGATCCCGGTCGACTCGGGATGACGGGATGGGCACGCCATCGACCGCCGGATCGGTTGCGTGTGGCACGAGACTGATCTCGATGCCGCGCGCCTCCGGGGCCGTGACCATGGGCTCGGGGGCGGATCGATCCGAGATGACGCCCGTCAGCTCGTCGATCCGACAGAAGGTGGCGAACGCCGAATGGCCCCATTTGGTGTGATCGATGATCGCAACGACCTCGTGGGCCACCTCGACCATCGACCTCTTGATCTGGGCTTCTTCCTCCGTCGCATCGGAGAGTCCCGTCTCGAACGTGAATCCGGCCGCGCCGACGAATGCCGTCTGGACGTTGATCCGGTCGAAGACGCCGGAACCGATCGTCCCGACCACAGACAGGGCCTCCCAGCGGACCCAGCCACCCGGGAGCACAACGGAGATCCCCGGACAGCCAGCCAGCTCCGACGCGATCCGCAGGCCGTTCGTCACGACCGTCAGGTGGCTCCAACTGCCTCGAACACGGAGGGCGCGGGCAAGCTGGAGTCCTGTCGTGCTCGCATCGATCGCTATGCACTCGCCGTCGGTGACCCGCGACGCGGCGGCTGCCCCGATCGCGGCCTTCTCGGCGCGCTGCAAGCGCTCGCGGATGTCGAAGGATCGCTCGGATGAGCGCGACTCGACGCTGATTGCCCCGCCGTGTGCCCGGGTGATGCGACCCTGAGCGACCAGGACGGCTAGGTCCTTGCTGATGGTCTGCCGCGAGACGCCGAACTGGTCGCTGAGCTCTCTGACCCGGACTCGACCGTGGGCGTCAACGAGCCGGACGATGGCCTGGCGGCGTTCGCTCGAAAACGCATCCGCTGGACGTGTCTCGAAGTCTGCAGGGGCTTCAGCCATGAGCGCGAGCCGATGACAGCATGCCACCCATCCGATCGATCTCGTCGCCGATCCGTCTTACTGGATCAGTCGTCGCTGGCACCGAAGATAGGGACGGCCCAGCCCTCGAAGTTGGCAATGGTTGTCGGGAGGTTGCACAATCTTGCGGATGTCCGAAGGGATGAAACCAAAGCGCCCCGAACGCAACGTTTGGCACATGGAGCCGGGGGATGCGCGTCCCGACGCGTCCTCCGAGCCGCAGCCGCTGATCGCGCCGGGAAGCGTGGTCGGGCTCTGGTTGGTCGATCATCTGCCGGTGGTCCATCCACACGACCACGCGTTCTACGAGATGGCGCTCGTGCTCAGCGGCAGCGGGTTCCATGTCTGCGGGGACAGCGAGGAGCTGGTCCAGGCCGGCTGTGTGGTCTTCGTCCCGCCAGGGGTCGCGCACGGCTACCGGGCGTGCCGCGACATGGAGGTCTACAACTGCTTCTTCCGCGCAGAGCTGGCGGAGTTCGAGCTCCTATGGGCCGCCCGCGACGATGCCTTGGTGGCCCTCTTCGGACGCGGCGGGGCCCGGCGTCTCCATGACGACCATGTCGTCATGCAGGTGGACCAGCCGGCCTTCGAGCAATGCGTCGGTGAGCTCGATGCGATCCGGCACGAGGATCCTTCTGAGCGAAGCCATGCGCGCCAGATCGGACACCTGCTGCTCGCACTGGACCTGATCGCCAGGCACGGCCGTCGGTACGGCCCGACGGCCTCCGAACAGCGGCTCGCGACTCCGCGTGTCGTGTCGGCCGTCCTCGACGCCTTCGACGAGGACCTCGCTCGGCACTGGACTCTGGCCGACCTGAGCACGGAGGTCTACGTCGGCTCGTTTCATCTCGCCCACGAGTTCAAGCGCTGGGTGGGTGTCTCGCCGATGGCCTACCTCGCGCGTCGTCGTGCGGAACGGGCGGGGATCCTGCTCGCCGGAACGGACGACTCGATCGCATCGATCGGCCGTGCCGTGGGTTGGCCGGAGCCTGCCGCGTTCTCGCGGCAGTTCTCGAAGGCCTTCGGGGTCAGCCCGCGCGAGTTCCGACGCCGCCGAGCCGAGGCGTCGAAGGGGGAGCACCCCCCAGCTCAGCTGGGTAGCCCAAAGGTACGCAGATGGGGACGAGAGCGCGTGCTGCGGCGATATCCGGGCGACGTCAAGTGACGGCGGATCGACGGTAAGCGACGCAGTATCCGAGATCGGCTGCAAGCGGCCTCTACTAAGGCCTGGGGTGGGCCTCGAAGTAGTCCATGACCGCCGCGGGGAATGACTCGGAGAGATCCGGGACGTGAACACCGCCCTTGATCGTCCACAGCTCGACGGCTCCGCCAGGTCGACAGCCCGTCCAGCGTGTCACCGAGGTCTCGGCGGGGGCACCGGCGTAGGAGAGGTAGGCGTCGATGTCGAGCTGCTGATCGAGGACCTTCTTGGCCGTGCAGCCGTCGTACGTCGCCCAGGCAGCGACCGTGCTCTCGGCGCCGGGGTACGGCGCCATCGTCTGAGCCTGAGCCGAGCCGAGTCCCTGGACCGCTCCCGGTTGGACCGTTCCGCCGTCGAATGCAACGTCGACATCGTCGGTGCCATGGATTTGGAGGACTGCAACCGGGACCGATGGGGAACACTTCGCAAGCGTCGCGAACGTCGCCCCTGCGAGGCTCACGATCGCGGCGATCTCGTCTGCATGGGCGCAGGCCATGGCGTAAACCATGAACCCGCCGTTCGAATGACCGATGAGATCGATCCGCTTCGGGTCAACCGCGAATGATGCTCGGATCTCCTTGATGACGTCGGCGAGGTAGCCCACGTCGTCGACGCCCGACCGATCGAAGTCGCAACATGCGTCGGTCGCATTCCAGAACCGAATGCCGCTACTGTTGAACGTGCCATCGGGGAGGGCGTAGAGGTAGCCGCCTTGCCTGGCGAGCTCTCCAAGCTTGAAGTAGGTCTCTTGCTCCGCCCCTGACCCGCCGTAGTGGTGGAGGGCGATGAGAAGCGGCGCGGGATGGTCGGAGTCGTACCCCGGCGGGACGTGGACGGTCACCGGACGGTCGCCGACGACGACGACGTCCGCGCCTTGCGACGCAACTGCGGAGTCCGAGGGCACGACCGTCGCCGAGGCTTCCACCAAGGGGACTGAAGCGGCGGACGATGCGACTGAACCAGCGGATGGTCCGGACGGCAAGGACGAGGCGCTGCTCCCACACGCTGCCAGCAGGAACATGACCGTCATCAACATAAGGCAAATGCGACGAGCCATGGCGACGCGCACCTCCGGTGTTCCAACAGTATCGGCTGCGACCGTCAACGGGACGTCTCCATGCAATCCGGATCGGACGACGCAATCGAGACATCCGGGTCTCGAGCTCTCGGTCTGAGAGCTACCCGTGGAGCGAATGTTCACAGTCGGACAAAGCTGGGTTGATGTCGGACGGTCATGCTCGCAACGTGTCATCCATCGTCTGAGTGGACGGGTTATCCTGACCGGGCCGCCGGGTCGAGCAGCACGAACTGCGATGGGAGCGTGATCGTGGCGAGGATCGCGTCTGTGGCGATGGCGGTGATCGCTCTGGTGGCATCCGCGACGAGTGCTGCGGCCGTCGAAGGAGCGGGCCCCGTCACCTGCGACGGTCAGTGGCATGTCATTCCGACGGTCGACCATTCGACGCAGTCGGGTGAGATCGACACGCTGAGTTCGGTCGCGGCCCGCTCATCGAGCGACCAGTGGGCGGTCGGCAGCTGGACGAAGTACCCCGAGGATTACCACTTCCACACGCTCGTCGAACACTGGGACGGGAGTGCGACGGGCTGGACGGCCATCGCGAGCCCGAACCTCACGCTCGACACGGCGCTGTATGGCGTCACGGCCCTGGCCTCGAACGACGCCTGGGCAGTCGGCGGGGCCGTGTTCGAACCGAACCAGAGCGTTGTCGAGCACTGGGATGGGGCGTCCTGGTCGATGGTTCCTGCGGCCTCGTTCCCGGGGATCCTCTATGCGATCACCGCGCTTGGGCCGAACAACATCTGGGCGGTCGGAACGCGCAGCTACCCGGGTCCGATGCTGATCGAGCACTGGGACGGCACCTCGTGGACGGCGAGCTACCAGCTCGCCGCGGGTCGCTTCGGCGGCAACCTCCGCAGCGTGACGGCGCTCGGGCCCGATGACATCTGGGCGGTCGGCTACTACTGGGGCGCGGGACGAGTCGAGTTCACGCTGACGATGCATTTCAACGGGCACGTCTGGCGGCAGGTCCAGAGCCCGAGCCCGTTGACGTCCTTCGAGGAAGACCAGAACTGGCTGACCTCCGTCACCGGCACGTCGTCGAAAGATGTCTGGGCTGTCGGCTTCGACCGGGGTCTCGATTCGGCGCAGACGTCGACGCCAGGCCGGACGCTCATCAGCCACTGGAACGGCTCCCGCTGGAGCGTCGTCCCGAGCCCCGATCCGAGCTCGACGAACGGCAATGCCCTGTGGGGCGTCAAGGCGCTGTCCGCAAGCAACATCTGGGCCGTAGGAATCAACGATGGAGTCCTTGATACATACACGACGTCCACTCCGCTCGTTGCGCACTGGGACGGCTCGACCTGGACGCAAGCAAGCGCTCCGGGATCCGGTGGCTTGTTCGGTGTTGCCGCAGAGCCGGGCGTGGCGGGGATCAGCGCCGTGGGCGACGCGATCAAGCCGGCCGACCCCGATCCCTATCTCGGAACGTTCGCGGAGCACCGCTGTCCGGCTTGAGCGGTAGCCGGGTTCCGGTCTTGGTCAGTGTCAGACGCGGCGTGATCGATAGCCCCCGCCGGCGATCGAGCGTGCGGCGGGCTGATCAGTCCTCGTCCGGACGGAAGATGTGCGGGGCGACGCACGCGTTGCAGATCGGGGTCGCCGCTTCGAGGTCGCCGAGGGGGATCGGGACCTTCCGGTCCGGGTACAGACACTCGACGTCGTAGACCCGTTCGGCGCCCAACTCGACGTTGATCAGCCGTCGAAACGTGCAGCGCTTGATTCGGTGCGGTGCCAGGTGGAACGCATCGGGCTGCTGGGGGATCACCGGGAGCGGAAGCGCCATGACCGGGTCGGAACCCTCGGATCGAGCACGGGCCGGTCGGTCCGGTCCTCTGTGGCGGCGGAGCCTAGCATCGCCCACCGGCTTACGGCAACACGCGAAAGGTACTAGACTCCCCGCCGTTCCACCCAAGAGGGCACTTGGAGCGCAACGTGCACGACGATCCCGCGACGACCACGCCGCCCCGGATCACGAACCCCGACGATGCCCACGTCGAAGGTGATCCGCTGGCCACGGCGCGCCCGGAGGCCATGGCCGACGGCAGATCGCCGCACAGCTGGGTCTGCCCGTTCCTTCGATCGATCGGCGACGACGACCGGCTCGGTCCGCCCGTGGAGGTACCGGATGCGGTCAATCGTTGCGCCGCGTTGGGCGACGCCGTCCCGCAGTCTCTCCGCCAACAGGAGCTGGTCTGCCTGACCAGCGGCCACGTCAACTGTCCTCGTTATCTGCGCGGCTCGCAGCAGCGGGCCGAACCGCTCGACCGTGTCGCTGCTGCACACGTCGTGACACCGGCCCTGGCCGGCTCTGTCGTCGTCCTTGCGACCGCCTTCCTGCTGTCGCTTGCCTTCGTGCTCGTGAATGGGGGCCTCATCCTGAACGCGGCGATCGGGCCGCCGTCCCCGACCGGGAACGTCCTCGCTGAACAGGAGACCGCAACCCCGAGCGACACGCCCGCCCCGACCGCGACGCCGATGATCACCGCAGCCCCGACTCCGACGGCGATCGCGGCGCCGAGCACCGCGCCCACCGCATCACCGTCGCCGATCGTCACCCCCGGCCCGACTCCCACGAAGAAGCCATCCGCGACCTTGCCGCCGGGCGCGACCGCCAGCCGGATGAAGCTCCTGACGCCGTGCCCCGACCAACCGAAGTGCTACATCTACAAGATCCGGTCGGGCGACAACCTCTACAGCATCGCCAACTACTTCGGCGTGTCCTTCTCCACGGTCAAGGCCTGGAACCCGTGGACGGACAACGGCCTGAGGGTCGGGCGCGAACTCCGGATCCCGCCGCCCACCAACTAGAAGCACCCCCGACCTCCGGGGCCTCACAGGCCCCACTGGCTGCGCGAACTCGTCGGGCACCACGCTCACGGTCCCGTTCGGCCAGCTTCGGTGTCTGGGAGTCACTGATCGGCCGGATACCGGTCTCATCGACGTCCCCGCAGCACCCTCGGTCCCCCGGTGCGGTCTGGCAGACCCCGACCGGACGCGGCATTCGGGCGCCATGCACCCAGATCGTGCGAGATCCGCCTTGACGTGGCCCGTTTGGTCGCTAGAATGCAGCGAAGTGGCACAAAGTGGTGAGAAGTGGGGAATCCAGACCCAGCCGCCCAGCCCACGCCACGCAGGGGTAGGCCCGACAGGTGTTCACCGGCGAGTACCGGCACACGGTGGACGACAAGGGACGCATCGCCGTCCCTGTGAAGTTCCGCGCCCAGCTCGACTCGGGATCGATGATCTCGGGCTGGCTCGACGACTGTCTGGCCATCCACACGAGTGCCGGTTGGGAGGACCTGTCGACCAAGATCGCCGCCCTGCCGCTCACTGACGAGAAGGCGCGCCTGTTCTCGCGCTTCGTCTTCTCACACGCCACCGAGGCCGAGATGGACAAGCAGGGCCGGGTCCTGCTTCCGGCCTACCTGCGTGGCTCGGTCGGTCTCGAGGGCGAGGCCGTCCTGGTCGGATCCCGCGATCACGCGGAGATCTGGGCCCCTGACCGGTGGGACGCCTACCGGAAGGCGCTCGACGACCCACGGGAGCTTGCCTCCGCCTTCCAGGGCCTGGGGATCTAGCTCTCGACCATATGCGCTTCCAGGATCCGCTCGGGATCCGATTCGTTCGGGATGGAGGAGAGATGTACGAAGGGCACCTGCCGGTGCTGGTGGAGGAGGTCCTCGAGATGCTCGCCCCTGCGCCCGGCAGCCTTCACATCGACGCCACCCTGGGCGGCGGTGGGCACGCCGAGCTGATCCTGGAAGCCGCCAACCCCGACGGACGTCTCCTCGGCCTGGACGCCGATCCGCTGGCGATCGCCCGGGTCGAGGCTCGACTCCGATCGCGCTTCGGCGACCGGCTCGTCCTTCGGCAGGCGAACTTCCGCGAGCTTGCCGTGGTGGCGCCCGAGGCCGGCTTCGGGGCCGTGGACGGTTGTCTCTTCGACCTCGGCCTGTCGAGCTACCAGCTGGCCGACCGCGAGCGCGGCTTCGGCTTCCGGACCGGCGGCCCGCTCGACATGCGCTTCGACACGAGCCGCGGGGTCCCTGCCGCGGAGCTGCTGGCGTCGCTCGACGCGACCGAACTGACCGCGCTGTTCCGGCGGTATGGCGAAGAGCCCAAGGCACCCCGGATCGCCCGGGCCATCGTCGACGCACGTCGGGTCGCCCCGGTCGAGACCGCCGAGGAACTCGCGGCCCTCGTCGAACGCGTGGCGCCACCCAACCCGCGGCTGCGTCGCCGGACCCATCCCGCGACGCGTGTCTTCCAGGCGCTGCGGATCGCGGTGAACGAGGAGCTCGAAGCGCTGCAGGCGGGTCTCGCGGCGGCTCTCGACCTCCTTCGGCCCGGCGGCCGCCTCGTCGTCCTCAGCTATCACTCGCTCGAGGACCGCATCGTCAAGCGCTTCTTCCAGGCGGAGCGACGCGGGTGCGTCTGTCCGCCGGACGTCCCTGTCTGCGTCTGCGGGCGCAACCCACGCCTGCGCCTCGTGACCCGTCCGTCGCTCACTCCGACCGACGCCGAGATCGAGGCCAACCCCCGCGCCCGGAGCGCCCGCCTGCGGGCCGCCGAGCGCCTCGCCGCCTGACCCAGAGACAACCACCCAGCCCCGGATCGGAAGGAGGAGTCCTCGCATGAGCAAGCGTCACCAGTCGAGTCGCCGCAAGACCTACGGTCGCCGTCAGCACGAGGTGCGCGAGCGTCAGGACCGCGGCCAGCACGCCGAGGGCTTCGAGTTCGAGCTCGGCGACTGGGGCCCCGCGGCACAGGCGGACCCGCTCGGATTCCTCGATCCGCGCAGCCCGCGCATCCGCTTCGCTCTCGGCGACTGAGTCGTGGCCGTCTACGAGGGCGCACGCCCGCGCACGATCGCGCTCCCACGCCGCCCCCGGGCCTCCGATCGACCGACCCTCCAGCGCCGTCGTGTTCGCGCGGCATTCCGCGCCGGTCGGCGGACCAACCGCCTCGGCATCATCCTCGGTGCGATCGTCGTCGCGTTCATGCTCGCCTTCTTCTCGCTCGCGCAGCAGGTCCGCGTGTCGGCGACGGGGCTCGATATCGGTCGTCTCGAACTCGAGCGGTCGCGTCTCGAGGACACCGCGGCCGACCTCCGTTCGGATCTCAACCGCCTGGGTCGCGAGCCGGCCATCCGCAAGCAGGGCATCGACGCCGGCCTCGGCCAGCTGTCCGAACCCATCGTCATCCAGCCGAACTAGGCGATCGACCGACCGATGCTGGGCCGCACGGATTCGCGCCGCCGACTCCTCCTTCTCCTGCTCGTCTTCGTCCTCGGGACGGGCGCGCTGATCGCACGCCTCGGCTACTGGCAGGTCATCGACCGCGAGCGACTGGCGTCGGAGGCGCTGGCCCAGACGACGGTCACGATCGACACCCCGAGCAAACGCGGCGACATCTACGACAGGACGGGGACGGTCATCCTGGCCACCACGGTCCAGCGCGACCGGCTGGTGGCGGCACCGGATCAGCTGACCCCGGAGACACGCCGGCAGACCGTCGCGACACTGACGGCCATCCTCGGCCTCGACCCGGACGAGTCGGTCGCCCTGCGCGACAAGCTCGCGACGAATGCGAAGTACCTCATCGTCCGGCATGGTCTCGAGCGCGTCGTGGCCGATCGGATCCGGAGCGCGATCTCCGACCACACGGTCACGGGCCTGTCGCTCGAGCCTGAACCCGAGCGGGTCTACCCGCAGACGGGCGGCGGACCGCATTCGAGCCTCGCCGCGCACCTCCTGGGCTTCGTCAATCGCGAGGGTGGCGGCCAGTACGGGGTCGAGCAGGCGTACCAGGCACAGCTCGGCGGGGAGCCCAGGGTCGTCCTCGCGGAGCGGGACGCGAGCGGTCTGGCCGTCCTCGACGATGCGATCGTCAGCCAGCCCGGCACGCCCGGCACCGACCTGACCCTGACCATCGACGCCGGCCTCCAGCTCCGGGTCGAGCAGGAACTCCTTGCCGCCTGGATCGCCGACAAGGCGAAGCGCGTGTCCGCGGTCGTGATGGACCCGTACACCGGCGAGGTCTACGCGATGGCGACCTATCCGTCGTACGACGGCAATGACTACAAGGCCATCGCCGCGACTGCACCGTCGCGCTTCATCGACCCGATCGTGTCCGCGGTGTACGAGCCGGGTTCGGTGTTCAAGATGATGACGGCGGCGGCCGCCCTGACGAAGGGCACGGTCACGACGTCGACCCGGATCAAGGACGTCGGGACGCTCCACCTCGACAAGGGAAAGACCAAGATCGATGACGCGGACCGCAAGGGCATGGGCTGGATGTCGTTCGAGGACGGCGTCGCCTACTCGCGCAACGTCGTCGCGGCGAAGGTCGCGCTGGGTCTCGGCAAGACGACCAAGGAATCGTCGTCGATCCTCTATGACATGTGGACGCGGCTCGGCTATGGCCAGCCGACGGGCATCGACGTCGCCGGCGAGGTCGGCGGGATCGTCCGCGATCCGGGGCTCACCCCGTGGCGTCAGATCGACCTCGCGAACGGCTCGTTCGGCCAGGGTGTCGCGGTTACGCCGATCCAATTGGCTACGGCCTATGCCGCGCTCGCGAACGGCGGCACGCTCGTCCAGCCGCACGTCGTCAAGTCGGTCGGCGATCGTGAGGTCGTCACCGCGCCACGGGGAGAGGCGGTCGTGGACACGAGCGTGTCAGACACCCTCGTCCACATGATGAAGCACGTCATCACGGAGGTCCCGTTCTACCGCGATCGGACGCTCGTCCGCGGCTACGACGTCGGTGGCAAGACCGGGACGGCGCAGATCTGGGATCCGAAGGCCAACAAGGGCCGCGGCGCGTGGAAACGCAACCTCTTCAACTACTCGTTCGTCGGATGGATCGGGCGCGAGACGAGCAAGCCCGACCTCGTCGTCGCCATCCAGATCGAGGAGGGGACTCCGACGGTCGTCAAGGTCGGCCACCTGGAGATGCCGGTGATGTCCTTCGAACTCTTCCGGCGGATCGCCACCGACGCCATCACGACCCCCGACCTGCTGCGCGCGCGTCCGGTGACGCTCATCCGGCCCAAGGACCGGTGACCCCGGGCCATGGGACACTCGCGGCCGTGACCGATGTCGATCCGTTGCCCCTCGCGTCGCACGACGTCCAGGTGTCCGAGTCCGCGCCGTCCCTGACGGCCGACGACCTGGTCCGGCTGACCGGTGGCCTGCTCCTCGCCCGTTCCGAGCGGCCGATCCGTGGCGCCGCGGTCGACTCCCGACTCGTCGAGCCGGGCCAGCTGTTCGTGGCCCTGCCCGGCGAGCGGACCGACGGACACGCCTACCTGTCCGACGCGATCGCCCGGGGAGCGGCCGGCCTCATCGTCGCCCGACCCGTCGCCGATCCCGGCGCGCTCGGCGACGTCAGCGCGGTCCGGGTCGCCGACCCGCTCGCGGCGCTGGGCGCGGTGGCCGCCGGCTGGCGCCGGCGGTTCGATCCGCTGGTCGTCGGCGTCACGGGCAGCATCGCCAAGACATCGACCAAGGAGGCCATCGCGGCCGTCCTCGAGCGCCGGTTCCGGACGCTTCGCAACGAGGGCAACCAGAACAACGAGGTCGGCCTTCCGCTGACGGTCCTCCGCCTCGGTCCGCAGCACGAGGCGGCCGTCCTGGAGATGGGGATGTACGTCGGCGGGGAGATCGCCGACCTCGCCCGGATCGCACGCCCGCGGATCGGTGTCGTGACCGCGGTCCAGGCGGTCCACCTGTCGCGGATCGGCTCACTCCAGGCGATCGAGCAGGCGAAGGGCGAGCTGCTCGAGGCACTCCCGCCGGACGGCGTGGCCATCCTCAACGCCGACGATCCCATCGTGCGCGGGATGGGCAGCCGGACCGTGGCGCGTGCCGTCACCTACGGTTTCGCTGCCGATGCCGACGTCTGCGCGGAGTCGGTGGAATCGCTGGGACTCGATGGCATGCGCTTCGTTCTGCGAGCCGATGGCGTGCGCCGCACGGTGACGACCCCGACCCTCGGTCGGCTGTCGGTCCACAACGCCCTGGCTGCGGCGGCGGTCGGGCGCGCGGCCGGCGTGTCCTTCGACGAGATCGTGGCGGGGCTCGCCGCCGGCTGGTCGGCGCCACACCGTGTGACGGTCGTCCGGCTCGGGGCCGTCACCCTGGTGGATGACACCTACAACGCGTCTCCGCGCTCGGTCGTCGCCGCGCTCGACCTCCTGGCCGGTCTGCCCGGCCGGCGTGGTGCGGTGCTCGGCGAGATGCTCGAGTTGGGCGATGCGAGCGACGACGGCCACCGCGAGGTCGGGGAGGCGGCCGCTCGGGTCGTGGACTGGCTGATGGTCGTGGGGGCCGGGGCGGCCGGTATCGCCGAGGGGGCCGAAGCGGCGGGTCTGCCCGCGTCGGCGATCCATCGCGTGCGCGACGCGGACGCGGCCCTCGCCGCGCTGCCGCCACGCCTGCGCGATGGCGATGTCGTGCTCGTCAAGGCATCCCGCGGGGTCGCCCTCGACACCGTGGTCGACGGGCTTCGGCGTGAACTCGGCGGCGGGCGGTCGCCGCGATGACGAGCGATTTCGCCCAGGTCGAGCTCATCCAGGGCCTGCTGCTTGCCTTCGCCCTGATGGTCATCCTGATGTCGCCGTACATCCGGGTCCTGCACGCGCTCGGCTTCGGCAAACGGATCCGCCAGGAAGGCCCCGAGAGCCATTACACGAAGGAAGGCACGCCGACGATGGGCGGCCTGCTCATCGTCGGCGGTCGTCATCGGCATCTACTTCTTCCTGCGCGCGGGGCCCGATGCGTCGACGTTCGCGCCGCTCGCGGCACTCGCCGGGGTCGGCGCCCTCGGTGCCTTCGACGACTACCTGAATGCCCGGACGGGGGAGGGCATCCGTGCCCGCCAGAAGCTGATCTGGCTGACCGTCGTCGGGTTCGTGGCCGCCTGGCAGATCCAGCAGACCTACGACATCGACCAGATCGCCGTGCCGTTCGTCGGGGCCGTGGCCATCGATCCGCGCATCTATGTCGCGTTCGCGACGCTGGCCATCGTCGCGGCGGCGAACGGCGTCAACATCACCGACGGTCTCGACGGCCTGTCCGGCGGCACGCTGGCCATCGCCTATGTGGCGTACATGCTCATCGCCCTGCTCAACGCGCCGCTGGCCCAGCCGAACCTGGCCCTGCTGTGCGCTCTGATCATCGGCGCGCTGCTCGGGTTCCTGTGGTTCAACGTCCACCCGGCCCAGATCTTCATCGGCGATTCCGGGGCGCTGTCGCTCGGCGCGACGCTGGCCGTCACCGCGCTCATCACCGGCCAGATCCTGGTGCTGCCCCTGATCGGCATCATCTTCGTGATCGAGACGTTGTCGGTGATCCTCCAGGTCGGTCTACTTCAAGGTCTCCGGCGGCAAGCGCCTGTTCCGGATGAGCCCGATCCATCATCACTTCGAGCTCGGCGGCTGGGACGAGGAGAAGATCACGATCCGTTTCTGGATCGTCGGCATCCTCGCCGCGCTGCTCGGCGTGACCCTCTTCCTCGCCTCGATCCACCGACTGTAGTGACGACGATGACGACGTCCGACGCGCTCGACCTCGACGGCCTCACCTTGGCGGCCGTACGCGCCGGCGCCCTTCGTGAGCGGCCGGTGACCGTCCTCGGGCTGGCCCGGAGCGGGGTCGCCCTCGCCCGGTTCTTCGCCGACGCGGGGGCACGTGTCACGGTCTACGACGGCCGGCCTGCCGGCGAGCTCGGCGAGGCGATCGCGGCGCTCGGCGGCCGGCGATGTGCGACTCGCCCTTGGCCCGGACGTGGACGCCGCCTCGACCTGGGCGGACGCGGCGCTGGTCGCGACATCTCCCTCGATCACGCCCGACTTCCCGACGACCGAGCCGGGCCTGCGCGCGGCTCTCCGCCGGCTGGTCGACGCGCGAGCCGGCGGTGACCTGACTGTGCCGGCACTCGTCTCCGAGGCGGACCTGTTCCTGCGCCTGTGTCCCGCCCCGACCGTCGGTGTGACCGGCACGAAGGGCAAGACCACGACGTCCTCGCTGACTGCCGCGATCCTGGCCGCCGACCCGTCGCACCCGGTGATCCTCGGCGGCAACATCGGGCTCCCGCTGATCGAGCGGCTTGCCGAGCTGACCCCGAGCCATCGGGTCGTGGACGAACTCTCCGAGCTGCAGCTGCCGACGCTGTCGCGGGGCACGACCGTCGCGGTCTACACGAACGTCACCGCGGACCACCTCGACCGGCACGGGTCGCTCGAGGCGTACCGGCAGGTGAAGCGCCGCCTGGCCGACCTGGTCGACCCGGCCGGGGCCGTCGTCCTCAACGGCGAGGACCCGGTCGTCTCGGGGTATGCCGCGTCGGCCACCGCCCGCGTCGTCAGCTACCGACGCGAGACCCCGGCCGTGGGCGGTCTCGGCGTGGCCGATGGCTGGATCGTGGCCGACGGCGTGGCCTCCTCTCGGACGGGGAAGCGGTCGCGGACGGCAGGATCATGCCCGTCGCCGACCTCGCGATCCCCGGCGCCCACAACGTCTCGAACGCGCTCGCGGCCATCGCGGTCGGCCTGCTCTTCGGCCTCCAGCCCGAGCGGATCCGCGTCGCGGCGACGGCCTTCACCGGCGTCGAGCACCGCCTCGAACCGGTCGCGACCGTCGACGGCGTGCGCTTCATCAACGATTCGCAGGGCACCCAGCCGGACGCCGTCATCGCGGCCCTTCGAGCGTTCGATCCACCGATCGTGCTGATCGCCGGTGGCCGGGCCAAGGGCATCGACCTCGCCGCGCTTGCCCCGGTCGTCGCCGAGCGGGCATATGCCGCCGTCCTCATCGGCGAGAGCGGGCCGGACCTCGAGGCGGAGTTCCGCGCGGCCGGCCTGACGCGCACGGAGCGGGCGCCGGACCTCCAGACGGCCGTCGCGCGGGCCGACGCGATCGCCCGGGAGGCACGCGCCGCCGCCGGCCAGGTCACCGCCACCGTCCTGCTCAGCCCGGCCGCCGCGAGCTTCGACATGTTCGTCGATTACGCAGCCCGCGGCCGGGCGTTCAAGGACGCCGTCGCGGCCCTCGCCACGACACACACAAGGGGAGGGGACAGGTGAACCTCAACCCGCCGATCCCGCGTCTCGAGCGCCTCCGCAGGGACGGCGGTCGCCCGGCCACCGAGCGCGAGGACCCGAGCCGGCCGCCGGACCGGACGACCGCGAACCGGACGCCCGTCAAGAGCCGGACCGGCGCGGTCCGGCGCGAGCGGCACCAGGCGGACTACGTGATCCTGGTGGTGGTCGTCGCGCTGACGGCGGTCGGCATCCTGATGGTCTACTCGTCGTCCGCCCTCAAGGGCTACCTGTCCCAGAACGCCGACACCTTCGCTACCGTCGGACCGCAGATCCAGTGGGCGGTCCTCGGCTTCATCGCGATGGCGGCGATGATGCGGGTCGACTATCGCTACCTCCGGCTCGCCTCCGTCCCGATGTACATCGTGGCCATCGTCCTGCTCGTCCTCGTCTTCGTGCCGGCTCTCAACATCGAGGTCGGCGGATCCGCCCGCTGGCTCAAGCTGCCGATGCTGCCGGCGATCCACCCGGCCGAATTCGCCAAGCTCGCGCTGGTCGTCTATCTCGCTCACTGGTTCGCCAAGCGGGGCCGGAAGATCCGCGGCTTCTGGGCCGGGACCGTCCCGTTCCTGATCATCGTCCTGCCCGTCATCGCGCTCGTGTTCAAGGAGCCGGACCTCGGCACGACGATGGTCATCACCCTGACCGCGTTCACGATGTTCTTCGTCGCGGGCGCCAACCTGATCCACCTGGCGGTCATGGTCTCGGGCGCGGCGCTGGCCATGCTCATGGTCGGTCTGCGCGGCTACCAGCTCAACCGGATCCGCGTCTGGCAGGACCCGTGGCTCGATCGCCTCGGCGACGGCTTCCACACCGTCCAGGGGCTGCTGGCTCTCGGTGTCGGTGGCCTGTTCGGGACCGGACTCGGCGAGAGCAAGGTCTTCGTCCCGAATGCGTTCAACGACTTCATCTTCGCCGAGGTCGGCCAGGAGTTCGGGATGATCGGCGCGATCGTCGTCATCACCCTCTTCCTGCTGCTCGCCTATTCGGGCGTGCGGGTCGCCCTGTCCGCACCCGATACGTTCGGCGCGCTGCTCGCTGCCGGCATCACCGCCTGGATCTGCCTCCAGGCGTTCATCAACATCGGGGTGGTCGTGGCCCTGCTGCCGATCACCGGGATCACCCTGCCGTTCATCAGCGCCGGCGGGTCATCCCTCATCATCAGCTTTGCCGCGGTCGGGATCCTCCTCTCGATCTCGCGCGAGACCGTGGAGAAGGGGACGTGGAACGACGATGCGACTGCTGATCGCGGCCGGCGGGACGGGCGGGCACATCTACCCGGCGCTCGCCGTGGCGCATTCACTCCGCGCCAGGGCTGACCGAGGCGATGCGCCCGACCTGCTGTGGCTCGGCGGCCATCGCGGTCTCGAGGCACAACTCGTCCCGGCGGCCGCGCATCCGCCTGCGCCGTCTGGCCGCCCGCTCGCTGCGGACGACCGAGGCCGATGTCCACGCCGTCCTCGACCCGATCCGGCTCGGCCTCTCCGTGCCCCAGGCGACCGCGATCCTGGCCGCCGAGCGCCCGGCCGCGATCTTCACGACCGGTGGGTACGTCGCCGTGCCGGTCCTGATGGCAGCCGCGCCGCTGGGCATCCCGGTCGTCATGTGGGATGGCAACGTCATCCCCGGGCGTGCCGTCCGGGCGACGGCTCGTCTCGCCGCGGCGCTCGCGGTCTCGTTCGAAGCGACCTGCCGGGCGTTGACGGCTGCTGCCCCGAACCGTCCGTGCTTCCTGACCGGGACACCCATCCGCGACGTCGGCGCCATCGACCGGGTCGCGGCCCGCGTGCGGATGGACGTCGGGCCGGACGATCGGGTCCTCCTGATCTTCGGCGGGTCGCAGGCGGTCCGCCGCTTCAATGCGGCCGTGGCCGAGGCCCTGCCGCGGCTCGTCGAGCGGGTCACCGTCATCCACGTGACCGGGGACGATGGCTACGCCGCCGCATTGACCGGCCGGGAGTCGCTGCCGGAGGCCATCCGGGCGCGCTATCGCCCGTATCCGTTCCTGCGCGACGAGATGCTGGCGGCACTGGTCGCCGCGGATCTCGTCGTCGGGCGAGCGGGGTCGTCCACCCTCGCGGAGGTCACCGCCCTGGGTCTGCCGATGGTCGTCGTGCCCTATCCGCATGCCGCGGGTCACCAGCGCGCCAACGCGGCATCGCTGGTCGAGGCGGGTGCCGCCCGACTCGTCGAGGACGAAGCGTTCGACGCCGACGCCCTGCTCGACGCCGCGGCCCTGCTCGACGATCCGGCCACGCACCGTGCCATGGCCGACGCGGCGCGCGCCCTCGGTCGACCTGGGGCGGCCGAGGCCGTGGCGGATCTCGTGCTCGCCGCGGCCGCCCGAACGACGTTCCCCGACGCCGCAGAGATCGACCGGCGCGCCCGGGGCGCTGCCGCATGATCGCGAGCTTCGATGCCATCGCGACCGGCACGGACATCCAGCGCCGCATCGGGGTCAAGACGTCGCGCGACGAGCCGTTGGCGCGGTTCACGACGATGCGGGTCGGTGGTCCGGCCGACCTGTTCGCGACCGCGCACAACGCCCATGAGCTGCGGGCGCTGGTTCGATTCGCGCGGACCCGCGAGTTGCCCCACCTCATCCTGGGGCGGGGGAGCGACATGGTCATCGCCGACGCCGGTGTCCGCGGTCTCGTCATCCAGGTCCGCGCCGAGGGCTCGCGCACCGACGGCGACCGCTACACGGCCGAGGCGGGCGTCCAGATGGCCCGCGCCGCAACCGAGACGCAGCGGGCCGGGTTGACCGGTCTCGAATTCGGCCTGGCGATCCCGGGGACGGTCGGCGGGGCGGTCTGGGCGAACGCCGGCGCGCACGATGCCGACGTCGCGGGTGTCCTCGAATCCGCCCGAGTGCTTGCGGCCGATGGCACCGAGTCGATCGTGGCAGCCACTGAGCTCGGGTTCGGCTATCGCGACAGCCGCTTCAAGGCGGTCGGCGACGGTTGGCGCGATGTCGTCATCGATGCGACTTTCCGCCTGGCGCCGGCCGAGCCGGACCTGATCAAGGAACGGCTCGACGACATCCGCCACTGGCGCCAGGCGCACCAGCCCCTGGGCCTGCCGTCGGCGGGTAGCGTCTTCCGCAATCCACCGGGCGATTCGGCCGGCCGGCTCATCGACGAGGCCGGACTCAAGGGCACACGCATCGGCGGGGCCGTCGTCTCCGAGAAGCACGCGAACTTCATCGTGAACGACCAGAAGGGGACGGCGACCGACGTCCGGCTCCTGGCCGAGATGGTGCGCGACACGGTCCGGGCCCGCCACGGGGTCAGCCTCGAGTTCGAGGTCGAGTTCGTCGGTGACTGGCCGGCCGATCCCGCGGTGTCCGCGTGAGGGACCTCCCGCCGATCGTCGTCCTGCTCGGCGGACCCTCGGCCGAGCACGATGTGTCGATCGTGTCCGGCACGGCGATCGCCGACGCCCTGATGGACGCCGGCCATGACGTCGAGCAGGTCGTGATCGACCTCGACGGCGGCTGGTGGTGGCTGCCGGCGGGCCATCGACGCGACGGGCGTCCGGTGAGCGCCTACGACGACCCCGGCGCTCTCGGCTCGCCCGCCTCGCTGCCGCTCGGCGCTGCCGTCGACCGGCTGGGTGCCACGGAGCCGTCGCCGGTCGTCTTCATCGCCCTGCACGGCCCATTCGGCGAGGACGGCACGGTCCAGGCTCTCCTCGATGCGGCGGGTGTCGCCTACACCGGCTCGGGCGTCGCGGCGTCCGCCGTCGGGATGGACAAGACGCTGTTCAAGAGGATGTGCCGCGGCATCGGTCTGCCGGTCGTCGACTGGCGTGAGATCCGGGCGGACCGCTGGGCGGCGGACCAGGACGCGGTGCGAGCCGAGCTGGAGGCGTTCTCCATCGCGGCGCCGGACCCGCGCCTGATGATCAAGCCGGCGCGCCTCGGCAGCTCGGTCGGGATGACCCTCGTCCACGACCCGTCCGAACTCGACGCGGCCCTCGACGAGGCCTTCCGTTACGACACGCTCGCCCTGGCCGAGACCTATCTCGCAGGTGCCCGTGACCTCGAAGTCGCGGTCCTCGGCAGCGGCCAGGGCCTCGAGCTGTACGGCCCCGGCGAGATCGTCTCCGGCCACGAGTTCTACGACTATGCCGCGAAGTACACCGCCGGCCTGTCCGAGACGTCCACCCGGGCCGAGGTGACCGACGCCCAGCGGGCCACGTTCAAGAAGATCGCCCGGGACGCGTATCGCGCGATCGGCGCAGAGGGCTTCGCGCGGGTCGACTTCCTGCTCGTCGGCGAGCGGATCGTCCTGTCCGAGATCAACACCATCCCCGGCTTCACGCCGATCAGCCTGTTCCCCACGATGCCCGCCGAAGGCGGTCTCAGCTTCACGGACGTGTGCGTTCGGATCATCGAGCTCGCCCTGGAGCGCCAGGCCGGCCGAGCCCGCGACCATCTCAGCGCGGCGGACCTGCCCCGATGAACGGCCGCCCGGTCGCGCGCCGGAGTCGGACGCCACTGCCCGGCCGCCGGACGCGACCGGTCCGCCGTGCGTCGGCCGGGCTGTCCGCGATGCGCGCCGGTGCCGGGCTCGCGTTGCTCGTCTCGGCGGCGGCGATCTACGGCGTCGGCGCCTCATCGGCATTCGACTACACGAAGCTCCAGCTCACCGGCGTTACGTTCACCGACCAGAACGCTGTCGAGGCGACCCTCGCCGATGTCCGCGGCCAGAACCTGTTCGGGCTGTCGACCGGGGCGCTCGTGGCTGCGCTCGAATCGATGCCGACGGTCGAGATGGCTCGGGTCCAGGTCCAGCTGCCGGGGACGCTCGCGGTGACGATCGCCGAGCGTCGGCCCGTGCTGATCTGGCGGGCCGGCAACGATCGCTTCCTCGTCGACGCCGACGGGGCGCTCTTCGGCAAGCTGGCGGGCGATCCGCCGGCGGCCGCGGCGCACCTTCCGGTCGTCGAGGATCACCGCGCCGCGTCGCTCCTCCTCGGCGTCGGCGCGAAGCTCGACCCGGTCGACCTTGACGCCGCCACGCGACTCGCCTCGCTCCGGCCGGCCGATCTCGGGTCGCAGGCGGTCTCGCTGGCAGTGAGTGTCTCGGATTCGAACGGATTCGTGGTCGAGGCCAAGCCGGCCGCGTGGACGGCCGTCTTCGGCTACTACACCCCGAGCCTGCGCACGCCGGAGCTCATCCCGGAACAGGTCCGGCTGCTGCGCAGCCTCCTCGTCGGCCGGGAGCCGCAGGTCGACCGGGTCATCCTCGCCTCAGGGACCGATGGCACATACACGCCGCGGTCGTCACCGAAGCCGTCCGCCAAGCCGAGCAAGGCACCATGAGGTGGCGCGGGCCGTCGGCGTCGGGTAGCCTTGGCCAAACCATCGGAGCGAGGACGACCACCCGTGCTGCTGCCCCTGCTCGGACTCCTCGTGGGCGTCCTCGCGGGTCTCGTCCTCAATGTCAACGTCGGGTTCGAACTCAGTCGGTACTCGGCCGTGGCGATCCTCGCCGCGCTCGATTCGGTCCTGGGAGCCGTCCGGGCCGAGCTCGACGGGGTCTACGACAATCGCATCTTCATCAGCGGGTTCCTGGTCAACGCCATCGTCGCGGTGCTCCTGACATTCATCGGCGACCGGCTCGGCCTGGATCTCTACCTGGTGGCCCTCATCACGTTCGGTCTGCGCATCTTCGATAACGTGGCCCTCATCCGGCGCCACTTCCTGTAGACCGACCACGAACGGAGACGAACGGAACGGTGGAACGAGAAGCGGTCCTCGTCGGCATCGACGTCGGCACGAGCAAGGTCTGTGCGCTCATCGGAGAGGTGAGCCGCGACGGTCGGCTGACGATCATGGGCCACGGGACGGTCCCGGCATCGGGCCTCAAGAAGGGCGTCGTCATCAACATCGACCAGACCGTCCGGTCCATCGCGGATGCGGTCGAGCGGGCCGAGCGCCTGTCCGGCTGGAAGATCGACCGCGCCTTCGTCGGGGTCGGTGGCCAGCACGTCGAGAGCCTCAACTCGCGCGGCCAGGTCGCCGTCACCGCGCATCATCGTGAGGTCACCCGGGAGGACGTCAACCGGGCGATCGAGGTCGCACGCGCCGTGTCGATCCCGTCCAACCGGGTCGTCCTGCACGTCGAGCGTCGCGGTTTCACGGTCGACGGCCAGGAGGGCGTCAAGGACCCGCTCGGCATGAGCGCGCTCCGGCTCGAGGTCGAGACGCACATCGTGACCGCCTCCGCGACCGCGGTGCAGAACCTGACCAAGTGCGTCGCCGCGGCCGGGGTCAAGATCGATGAGCTCGTCGTCGACTCGCTCGCCTCCGCGGAGGCCGTCCTGTCCGAGACCGAGAAGGAGCTCGGGGTGGCGGTCGCCGACGTCGGCGCGGGGACGATCGATCTCGCCCTGTTCCAGGACGGCTCGCCGTTCCATACCCGGGTCCTGCCGGTCGGTGGCGCGAACGTCACCAACGACGTGGCGATCGGGCTCAAAACGAGCATCCAGGTCGCCGAGGACCTCAAGATCCAGCACGGGACGTGCGACCTGCGGACGATCGGCGAGGACGAGCAGATCAGCGTGTCGGTCCTCGGCGAGGACGCCGGGCGGACCGTCAGCCGGCTCGAGGTGTCGCAGATCATCGAAGCCCGGATGCGCGAGACCTTCGAACTGCTGCGCAATGAGATCCGCGCCGCCGGCGTCGGGATGCTCCCGGCCGGCGTCATCCTGACCGGCGGTGCCGCCCAGCTGTCGGGTGCCGCCGAGCTCGGTCGCGAGGTGCTGCAGATGCCGGTCCGGATCGCCGCGCCGGCGGGCATCGGCGGCCTCGTCGACACGCTGCTCAACCCGAGCTACAGCACGGCCGTCGGCCTGCTCCAGTGGGGCGCCACGAGCCTCGCGTCCGGCGAGCCCAGTCGCTACGAATCGGCACCGGTCGGTGGCGGGATCGGCCGGCTCCGGGACGCCCTGCGGAGCATCTTCCCGTAGAGACCCGCGAACTGACCGTCCACACCGGAAGCGGCCGCGGCCTGCACGACCTCACCGCCGCCTGCGTCGCCTTCGCCGCCGAGGCGGCCGATGACGACGGCGACGGTCTCCTGTCGATCTTCGTCCCGCACGCCACGGCCGGGCTCGTCATCGTCGAGATCGGAGCGGGCTCGGACGACGACCTCATGGCCGCCCTCGACCGTCTGCTGCCTCGCGTGGAGGGCGCGTACCGCCATCGCCACGGATCCCCCGGCCATGGCGCGGACCACGTCCTGCCGCTCCTCGTGCCGCCCTCGCTGACCATCCCCGTCGTCGCCGGGCGGCTCGCTCTCGGCACCTGGCAGTCGATCTGCCTGCTCGATCCGAACGCCGACAACGCGAGCCGGACGGTCCGCCTGAGCTTCCTGCCCGGATGACGCCGGCCGCAGTGTCAGCCGCCGAGGACCGGCCGGACGAGCGTCTCACGCAGCCACTGCCACGGATGCCATCCGTGGTCCCTGCCTGTCTTGGCTGAGAGCTGGACCGAGGTCGGAGGCAGCCTCTGCTGCGATCGTCAGCGGTGCATCTTGACACCGGCCGGATGGCCGCCAAGGCCGGACGGCTGAGGTTTCGGCACCCGCCGGAGACGGGGCGGCGCTATACTTCCGGCCAGCCACCGGACCCGCTCAGCACCGGGAAAGCCACCCGGGTCCACCGAGCCACGTCACGCCTTACACGGTCGTCCGACCAGGGTCGCTGAGGAGAGCCCGATGCCGTTGCGTTCCGATTCCGAGAACTTCGCGCTGATTCGCGTCATCGGTGTCGGTGGCGGCGGCAGCAATGCCGTCAACCGGATGATCCGGGCCGAGATGATGGGCGTCGAATTCATCGCCTGCAACACGGACGCGCAAGCGCTCCTGCAGGCCGATGCGCCGCACAAGATCCGGATCGGCGACAAGATCACTCGCGGGCTGGGTGCCGGTGGAGATGCATCCATCGGCCAGCGCGCGGCGGAAGAGGATGCCGAGAAGATCGGCCAGGCCCTCGTCGATTCGGACATGGTCTTCATCACGGCCGGGCTTGGCGGCGGGACCGGGTCCGGGGCGGCGCCGGTCGTAGCCCAGATCGCCAAGGAGAGCGGCGCGCTGACCATCGGCGTCGTGACCAAGCCGTTCACCTTCGAGGGCGCGAAACGCAAGCTCGTCGCGGAGAAGGCGGCCGAGGAGCTCAAGTCGCAGGTCGACACGCTCATCACGATCCCGAACGATCGCCTCAAGGACGTCGTCCAGAAGAACACCAGCATCCTCGACGCGTTCCGGGTGGTCGACGACGTCCTGCGCCAGGGCGTCCAGGGCATCAGCGACATCATCACCATGCCGGGACTCATCAACCTCGACTTCGCCGACGTCCGGGCGATCATGAAGGACGCCGGCTCGGCGCTCATGGGCATCGGCCGGGCCTCCGGCGAGAACCGCGCCGTCGAAGCGGCCCGCCAGGCGATCGCCAGTCCGCTCCTCGAAGTCGACATCGCGGGCGCCCAGGGCATCCTGTTCAATATCACCGGCTCGTCGACCCTCAGCCTGTTCGAGGTGACCGAGGCCGCCGAGGAGATCCGCCAGGCCGCCGACCCGGAGGCGAATATCATCTTCGGGACGAGCTTCAACGAGCGCCTCGGCGACGAGGTCATGATCACCGTCATCGCGACCGGCTTCGACGGCGGCAAGAAGCGCCAGCTGGCGCGCGCCGACGCGGCGACCGGGGTCATGGACTCGACCGCCACCGGCAGGCCGTCACGCGAGCGTGACTTCCTTGATGAACTCCAGCGTCAGCGCGATGAGGTCGCCGACGGGGGATCCTCGATGGACAGCATCCCGACCTCGACCCCATTCGACGACGAGGCTGCGGCCGTGGCCACGGTCCCGCGCGTGGAGCGATCGGTCGGCGAAAGCCAGACGTCGAAGCGAGCGGCGACGAGCTACGACGCCGAAGACCTGGAGATCCCGAGCTTCCTCCGCCGGAAGTGATCGGCGCCGGCCTCGCGCCGGCGGTCCGCTGATGAGCGACTCCGAGACGCGCGTCGAGCGGTATCGCGACGCCCGAAGGCAGGTCCTCGAGCGGATCGCAACCGCCTGTGGGCGCGCCGGCCGCTCACCCGACGAGGTGACCCTGGTCGCGGTCTCGAAGACGGTCGCGGCCGAGGCGCTGCGTGACGCGGTCGCGGCCGGGCTCGACCTGCTCGGCGAGAACCGGGTCCAGGAGGGTGCGGCCAAGGCGCCCGAGGTCCCTGGCGCGCGCTGGCAGCTCGTGGGTCCGCTGCAGTCGAACAAGGCACGCCGGGCGCTGGAGGTGTTCGAATCGATCCAGTCGGTCGATTCGGTCGATCTCGCGCGGCGCCTCGACCGGCTCGTGCCCGAGGTCCGGTCCGGTCGTCCCTATCCGGTCCTCCTCCAGGTGAACGTCGATCTCGACCCGGCCAAGGCCGGCTTCGCGCCGGCCGCGCTCGAAGCGGCGCTCGACGCCGTCCTGGGTCTGCCGCACCTGGCGATCGGGGGTCTCATGACGGTCGGCCGGCTCACGTCCGATCCCGCCGAGGCACGGCGTACGTTCAGCGACCTCAAGGCCCTTGCAGGCCGATGCCGGGCGCGCTTCCCGGAGCTGGGCCCCGCCCTGTCGATGGGCATGAGCGACGATTTCGAGGTCGCGATCGAGGAGGGCGCGACGATCGTCCGGGTCGGTCGCGCCCTCTTCGGTGAACGACCGCATGCGCACGGCGAGACGACCCATGTGCACGCCTGAGAGGGGTCGAAGGGACGATCCAGCGTCGGCTGCTAGACTCAGCCCATGATCCGCAAGAGCCCGGCGTCCCGTTTGCGACGGCACGCCTTCTGACGACTTGAGCTTCTCCACCGTGCGCTTCGCTGTCCGCCTCACTCCGCGATCCGCGGTGGAGCGTGTCGATGGCGTGGTCGACGGGGTGCTCAAGGTTCGGGTCATGGCCCCCGCTGTGGACGGGGCGGCGAACGCTGCACTCATCCGGGTCCTGGCCGACGATCTCGAGATCTCCAAGCGCGACCTCCAGATCGTGGCGGGCGCCACGAGTCGCCAGAAGCTCGTCGTCGTGGATGGTGTCGACCCCGAGGCGATCGTTGCCCGGTGGCCTGGCCTGAAGGTATGATCGCGTCTCGTCCGGCGCCCTGAGCGACGTCGCGACCTCTCGGGCGATTGGCTCAGTCGGTTAGAGCGCACGGTTCACATCCGTGAGGTCACTGGTTCGAATCCAGTATCGCCCACCATCGTGACCCCAACAGTTCAGGGCCTTCGGGCCCTGTTTCTATGTTCGCGGGCGCCGTGGGTGGCTCGGCGGCCGCCAAGAGGTCACTGGCCCGTGGATTGTCCCTCGACGGCGGTGAGCTCCGCGCGCGTCGCATACTGCGCCAGCTCTCGGACGGCTGTCTCCGTCGCACTGCCTCTGGTCGATGTCCTTATCGTTCGTCCTGTTCCCGCCTGGTCGCCAACCGCCTCGCAACCTCTTTCAAGAGGATCGGTGGGCGGAGAGGCGTGCGATGCTTGGGCCCAAGCCGAGAAGACCCTGGCGACACTGAGGGAAGCCGAACCGTGCCCAGACTCCAGGCCAAGCGATTCTCCGAACCCGATGAGACGAGGGAACTGCCGAGGGTGCATGTCGACATCGTGGCCCTCGATGACGTGTCGGTCGCGCTAGCTCGATGGGAGCCTGGCTGGCGCTGGTCGACCGACCTCGGGCCACTGACCGGCACGGTCCGGTGCCCGGTCCACCACCTCGGCTTCGCCGTCTCGGGGACCCTCCACGTCGAGATGGAAGACGGCCAGGCGCTGGACATCCAGGGCGATGCCGTGTACGAGATCCCGGCCGGCCACGACGCGTGGGTCGTCGGCTCCGAGCCCTTCGTCACCGTGGAGTGGACCAGTGTCGGAGCGGTCGGTATCGACCCCGACGGCCCCGGCGAGCGTCTCCTGGCGACGGTCCTGTTCACCGACATCGTCGATTCCACCGCGACGCTCGAACGGATCGGGGACGCCGCCTGGCGAACGTTGCTGGCCGCCCACAACGTCGCCCTTCGCGACCAGTTGAATCGGTTCCGGGGCCGCGAGAAGGCCACGACGGGGGACGGGTTCCTGGCCATCTTCGACAGCGCCAGCCGAGCGGTCGGATGCGGGGCCGCGATGGTGCGTGCCGCCGAGGGCGTCGGTGTCGCCATCCGGGTCGGCATCCACAGCGGTGAGGTCGCCCTCGTGGGGTCGGACGTCCGCGGCGTCGCCGTCCATACCGCAGCGCGCGTGATGTCTGTCGCCGGCGCCGGGGAGGTCGTCGTGAGCGCGACCACCCGCGATCTGCTCGAAGGATCGGGGTACGCCTTCGCCGATGCCGGCAGCCACGACCTGAAAGGGCTGACGGGAGTGCGCTCGCTCCATCGCCTCGTCGGTCGCACGGGCGGCGACTGAGCGGCGACACCACGCGCCGTCGCTGGAGGGCGCAGACGCGGGCGCGGCCGTGTCAGCAGTCGAAGGCGAACCAGCACAACTCGTTGCGCAGTCGCTGATCGTCGAGCACGAGATCCCGGATCTCGCGCGGCAATCGGGAACGCTGCCATCGGCACTCCAGGCGGCCGGCCGCCTGGCGCTCGCCTTCAGCCGCTGCCGCCTGCGCCGCCCTGATCGCGTAGGCCGCGGCGCCGAGTTCGTGGGCTGCCACGTGGCCCACCGCGGCGGCCTGGCCGGCAGCGTAGGCGGCATGCCGTGCCGCCCCCCTCAGATCCCTGGCCGCGGCGTTCGCATGGCCGGCCGCGGTGCGCGCCTCCGCCCACGTGATCTCTCCCCGCGCCCAGGCACGCCCAAGGTCGATCGCCCGACGTGGACGGTCGTCCGTCGACCGTGCCGCCTCGAAGGCGAACAGAACGTGCTCCGCGCAGTCAGCGGCCCATATCGCGAGAAGGCGATGATCGTCGTCATGAAGGGTTCCGCCGCGCCGGACCGTGATGAACCGCGGATCCCGGACCTTGGGGAGGATCACCGGTGTGCCCCGCCTCGCTCTCGTGTCCGCCGAGGGTAACAGGGGCCTTGACGGACCTGACGCACGGCCACGCCGTCGTCACCTTCGAGCACGCGGCGCAGCCGCGCGTCACTGGATCACCGTCGATGGAGCTCGAAGACGACTCGACCGTCGGCCGCGTGGCGGATCGTCCAGATCGACACCATCGACGATCCGGATGAACCGAACGCCGAGCGGCATGGCCCGCGCGACAGGACCGAGGACGTCGCGGAAGAACGCGTCGCGCTGTGCCGCGTCGAGTTCGGTCGCGATGACCTCTTCAGCGCGGCCGCGCACGGTGATGGTCGCGCCGCCGGCGGCGCGCAGGTTGCGGACCCAGTGGACGTCGCCCCATGGAGACCAGACCCAGCGCCTGCCGGAGACCTCGATGATGGCGAGCGGGGTGGTGCGCGGCAGGCCGCTCTTCCGGCCGCGGATCGTGATGAGCCCGTTGAAGCCCAAGCGGCACGCCGGCGGCCAGAAGGGGCCTGGCGATCGGGGTCGAAGCATCGTGACCCAGCGAGGGGCGCGGGAAGGACTGTCGGTCTGCTCGCTCATGGTCGTTCGCTCCTGGTGCGTGATCGTTCCGATGTCACACACTCTTGACCCGCATGGCGATCGCGAACGTGACCGCGCGGGTGGCCGAGCCGCGAACTCTCAGCCGGCGACGACAGCTGAGGTCCAGCTGGCGAAGCCGATCCGGATCCGCGAGGACGTCGATCGCGACGATCCGTCCGCCCCTGACGGTCAGGGCGAGGACCGCGAACGGGCGTCCCGTCCGGCGCCCAGGCGATGCCGCCGGGGATGCCGTTCACGAGGATCCGCGTCGCGGTCTCGGCGAACCGACGGAAGTTCATCGCCTGCCCGGCCGACGGCCCTGCGCGCCGCGGACGGTCGAGACGAGTCCTGGACGGGCCGTCCCGCCGTCGGAGCGCACGACGACGTCCGGGTCGAGGACCGCGAGGAGGCGCTCGAAGTCACCGTCGCGCGCGGCCGCGAGGAAGGCGTCGACGACGGCCCATTGGCCATCGAGGTCGACGTCGGGCACGGGCGCGCCCTGGACGCGGCGACGAGCCCGGCTGGCGAGCTGCCGCGCCGCCGTCGGCGTCCGGCCGACGATCGGCGCGATCTCGTCGAACGGCACGGCGAAGACGTCGTGGAGCACGAAGGCGACCCGTTCGGCCGGCGTCAGGGCGTCGAGGACGACGAGCATCGCGAGCCCGACCGAATCGCCGAGCGAGGGCTTCCTGCTCGGGATCGAGCCCCGCCTCCGGGCTCACGATGGGGTCGGGGAGGTGGGTCTCCAGCGACGACTCGCGACGCGTCCGGCGCGATCGCAGCATGTTGAGGCAGACCCGCCCGACGACGGTCGTCAGCCATGCCCGCAGGTTCTCGACGTCGCTCGTGTCGGTGCGGCTGAGGCGGATCCAGGCTTCCTGGACGGCGTCGTCCGCCTCGGTCACGGAGCCGAGCATCCGGAAGGCGACGCCCCGCAGGTGCGAGCGGTTCGCCTCGAATCGCTCGGCGAGCCAGTCCTGATCGGTCATGGGTCACGGTCCTGTGCGTGGTCGGTCATGTCATCGACCCGCCGCAGGGCGTTGGTGTGACCGCCCGCATGTGCTCAGCCGTCCCAGCGGACCCGGACGCGCGGGATGTCGAGCAGCGGCAGGGCGCTGGCCTCGGCCTCGACTGACTCCCGCTCGGACGACGTGAGCCGGCGCCACGTCGCGATCACGACCTCGCCTCCAGCCCGGCGCCAGGTCCCCACGATCTCGCCGCCCGACAGGACAGCGCCGGGCCAGACGCGCGATGTCCACAGCTCGCCGCGATGCCCGACGGCAGGGACCAGGAGCTCCCGATCGGCTCCCCAGAACAGGTAGTAGGCGTCTCCGCTCGGGAGCAGTCGCGCGGACGTGGCCGGTGGGCCGGGGGCACGGAACCTTGGCTCGTCGCGGGTGAGGATCCAGCCATCGCCGGCCGACGTCCGCGTCGGCGTCAGTGATCCGGCGAGCGCATCGAACGCCGCGCGCCCGTCCGCCAGCCCGACGCCGGCCCATTTGGCGAAGCCCGGGATCGATCCCGGGCCGAAGATCTCCAGGTAGCGACGGCCGAGTCCGAGTCGAGCGGCGTCCGGCTCGACATCCGGTCGGGGCACTGTCCAGATCGTGGGTTGTCGGGCGCCATCCCAGCGGATCAGCACGCGCCCCGTGGTCGCCGCGTAGCGAAGCCGGTTCGCCGGGACGCCGAGCCCAGCCCCAGCCGCGCCGTAGGTCATCCGCCGGCCGTCGAGGAACGCGTCGAGTCGCTCAGCCAGGTCCTCGGCCGTGCGTCGGCCCTTGGTGTCGGCGGGTAGCCGCCCCAGCGAGAAGATGGCCACGTCACGCGCCGCGACGACATAGGCGCTGAATCGCGGGCCCCACACCTGCACGAGGGCGGGGTCTTCCCAGGCCGCCGGTCCGGCGTCGTCGACACGGGCGTGGAGCGACACGACGGCCGCCCTCGGCATGCTGTCCTGCAAGCCCGCCCAGGCCGCGCGTCGGAGCGAGGTCGGGCTGGACGGTGTCCGTGCGTCGAGACCGTTGACGGCCCGTCGGTAGGCGAGGACCTGCTCGCGCGTGAGCTCGAGTCGAGCAGCCGTCACGCCTCGCCTCCCGTCGGGGAAGTGTCCATGGTCGTCACGTTGCCCAGCGTACACACGGAGGCGGCCGACGCGCGGGACGAGCGTTCGTGGGGCGCCGTCGAGCGATAGATGACACGTGGTGTCATGGTTGTCGCCCAAGATCGACGATCACGGCATGAGGAGGAGAGCACACATGGCGAGCGCACCGATCGTCCTTGTCCCGGGATTCTGGCTCGGGGCGTGGGCGTGGGACGAGGTCGCGGACCTGCTCCGCGCCGACGGCCACGACGTGACCGCGATCACCCTGCCAGGTCTCGAGTCCAGGGAGGCCGACCGGTCGGGGATCACGTTCCAGGACCATGTCGACGCGATCAACCGCGCACTCGCGGCGGCTGGGCGTCCGGCGGTGCTGGTTGTCCACAGCGCGACCGGGTTCAGCGGGTACGCCGCGAGCGACCAGGTGCCGGAGCTGATCGCGGCGATGGTCTATGTCGATACCGCGCCGGGAAAGCCGCCGCTCGATCCCGACTTCGCGGACGTCGAGAAGCCACTCGACTGGGCGGCGGTGTCCGAGGAGGAGAACCTCACCGGATTGAGCGAAGCGCAGCAGGCCACCTTCCGGGAACGGGCCGTCCCGGTCCCCGGGGCCATGCTGCGCGAGGGCTACACGTTCACGAACGATGCCCGCCGCGACATCCCGTCGACCATCATCGCGACCGGCTACTCCGCCGCCGACTACCAGACGTACGTTCGGGAGCACCCGGAGTGGCCATTCCTGGCGGGAATCCCGGAGCTGCGCGACATCACCTGGATCGACCTGCCGACCAGTCACTGGCCGATGTGGTCGAAGCCGGAGGACATCGCCAGGATCATCGGTGACGTCGCGACCGCTGCGGGCGAGGCGACCCGGTGACGGCCACCCTGCTCGATGACGCCATGGCGCATCACACCTGGGCCACCGAGCGTGTCCTCGACGCCTGCGCGGATCTGACCGGCGACCAGCTGCGCTCGTCCGTGCCGGGCACGTATGGATCGATCCTGGAGACGCTCGGCCACCTTGTCGGCTCAGATGGCTGGTACCTGACGTTCTTCCGTGACCGGGCGAACCCGATCGACGAGGAAGCCGAGGTCAGCCTCGATGAGCTGCACCTCGCCAATCGGGCCAATGGCGAGGCATGGCTCGAGATCCTGGCTGCCGGACCGGATGGCGAACTGGACATGGTCGAGCATGGAGAGGGGTGGGACTTCCACTCGCCGCTCGGCTTTCGCCTCGCGCAGGTGATCCATCACGGGACCGACCACCGCAGCCAGATCTGTACCGCCCTGACCGCCCTCGGGATCGAGCCGCCGGTGATCGACGTGTGGGCCTATGGCGAGGCCACGGGTCGGACTCGCGTCGTCGACCTCAGGACGGCCGGCGGCTAGGACGCCGACGGTCGGCTCCCTCGCGCGGTGGCAAGGGAGCCGTGCCGACGGGTCGGTTCAGCCGATCGGTTCGGGGTCACCGAGGACCGGGCACCGGAAGTCGGCTGCCGCGTCGCGGACGAGGCTGATCTCACCGTTCGCCACGAGAGCCTCGAGGTGCGACCAACTCGTCACGAGGGTCGAGGCGTCGCCTGACGTCCAGGTCGCGCGATAGACCGCCCAGCGGCCGCCGTGATGTCCGGTCGGCGAGCCCGGAGCGAACTCCGCAACGCCTTTCTGGGCTGCGTTCGTGGAGTTCGTGAAGGTCGCCAGGGGATCCGTCCCGGTGCCATCGGGCACATTCGCCGCGTTCCCGAAGACACGATAGATCGCGTCATTGGCGTAGACCGCGCCGAAGGTCCGTGCCCCGACGGGTCCAGCCAGGGCCGAGAGGGCCAGCATGCCGATCGCCGCTGCCATCATGAGTCGCTTCATTCGAACCTCCACCTTGTGCTCCGCCGGATCATCGGCCGGCGTTTGCGACAAGGTGGGCGGCTTGCGTGAAGCCATCGCGACGGTCCCATGACGGCTCGATGACGGACCGATCCTGCCGACGCGCCACCGGGCTGCAGCAGACTAGGGACTCAGCCCTATGGCCGACCGACCCTCCGACGCTGTACCGTCGCTGTCATGGCTGACCCCAAGCGGCCCCCCCGCCATTCCCTGACCGACGCCGAGGCGCAGGCGATCGCCGAGGACCTGCGTCATGGGAGGCGCGACCGAGTCGCGGACGTGCGCTTCCCGGAAGGCTTCCAGCTCCAGATCGGGACCCTGCAGGGTGTGACCTTCACGAACTCCGTCCTGTGGCTGACCCTCGGCGGCGGCATGTTCAGGTACGGCGTCATGGAGGACTGTCGATTCGTCGACGTCGAGCTCGACCCGCTGACGGTCTTCGGCTCCGAGATGCGCGACACGACGTTCGAACGCGTCGCCTTCGGTGTCCGGGCGATGGGTGGCATGGACGACACCAGCATCGACGGGGGATCGTTCAGGGACTGCCGGATCCTCGACTTCGGGTTCCGGAAAGCCAGGCTGACGGGTGTCGAGATCGCCGGTGGTCGGATGGACGGGGTCCGATTCGACCGCTGCTCGTTCGCCGAGGTCAGCCTCGCCAGCGTGATGAAGGACGTGACGCTGCTCGACTGCGCGTTCGAACGGTCCGATATCTCGTCGTCCGACGCTGTCGACGTCTCGCTGATCGACTGGCGGGCGGCCGATCTCCGGTTGCCGGACCGGCGGACCGGCTTCTTCGTGACGCCTGCGACGGTCAGCGAGGTCCTGGCGACGATGCTGCTCGACCTGTCCGGCACCTTCCGCGACCGGGTCTTCGCGGACGTGGTCATGGCGGGCTACGATCTGATCGGGATGTCCGAGCGGTTCTTCACGAACGATCTCGGCGGGACCTCGCTCGAGGCGTCGATGCTGGTCGACGCGCTGTTCCCGCACCGCCTCGAGATGCTCGGTCAGGTCCGGCCGGCGATGCGCGCCTCCCGGCGCTGACCGCTCCTGTAGGCTGTCGTCCGTGATCGAGACGGCCGAAGTCATCGTCATGGGTGCCGGCGTCCAGGGCGCCAGCCTCGCCTTCCACCTCGCCCAGCGCGGAGCCCGTGTCATCGTCGTCGAGCGAGAGACCGTCGCCGCGGGCGCGACCGGCCGTTCGTCGGGGTTCGTCCGGATGCACTACGACCTCGCCTCCGATGCCCGCCTGGCGTGGGCCTCGTTCCCGTACTTCGACGACTGGCCCGCGATGGTCGGTCACGGTGACTGCGCGTTCGTGCGGACCGGTTTCCTCCAGATCATGCCCGACGACCTCGCCGACAACGCACGGGCCAATGTCGCCACGCAGCAGGCCATCGGCATCGACACGCACGTCGTCGGTCCAGCGGACGTCGCGGATCTCGTCCCAGGCATCGCGACCGGCGATTTCGCGCTCGCCGTCCATGAGCCGCGCTCGGGCTACGCAGACCCATCCGGCACCGCGGCCGGGTTCCTGGCCGCCGCCCGTGCTCTCGGCGCTCGAGTCGTCCAGGATTGCCCAGCCATCCGCGTCCTCGTCGAGGGCGAACGGGTGGCCGGTGTCGAGACCACCCGCGGGCGGTTCGGGGCGCCGATCGTGGTCGATGTCGCCGGGGCGTGGGCGGCGGCGCTCGCCCGGACCGTCGGGGTCGAGATCCCCGTCCAGACATGGCGCCACGACACCGCCTACTTCGGCCTGCCTGCCGGGCGCACGTCCGACTTCCCGATCGTCATCGACGAGATCAACGAGGTGTACTTCCGGCCCGAAGGACACGAGACGATGCTGGTCGGCCTGGAAGGCGGCAACGACACTGGCGGCTCGCCGGATCGCCCGCTGTCGTCGCCCCGCCCGGACCTCGTCGAGGATATGGTCCGCCGCGTCTGCGCGCGCGTCCCGTGGATGGCGGACGGGACGCTGCGATCGAGCCACGGCGGTCAGGACGGCATCACCCCGGACCAGCACGGCATCCTCGGACAGGCCGGACCGGACGGGTTCTACCTCGCCTGCGGCTTTTCCGGGACGGGGTTCAAGACGGCGCCGGCCATCGGTCGCTGCATGACCGAGCTCATCCTCGATGGCCGGGCGACGACAGTGGACATCGGCGCCTACTCGGTCGAGCGGTTCGCGGCGGGCCGTCCGCTCGTCGGCGAGCATCCCGTATCGACAGCTGTGGCACTGATGGCGGACCCCACGGAGACGGCGGCCGCCCGCCGCGCTCGCCTCGAGGACACGTTCGCGCGCGAGGACGACTTCGGTGTCGTCCTCATCCTCATCCTGCTGACGATCGTCTCGTTCGCGGCCGCGAACGGCGCGATCGGCCAGCTCGTCAGCGTCGCGTTATCGGGCGGCACATTGCTCTTCGTGCTGCATACGGCCGGTGCCCGAAAGCGTCCCTTCCGGATCGCAGCGGTCATCGTCACGCTTGCGGTCCTGGGCACCGCGATCGCCCTCATCGCCGGTGACGCCCAGATCGGTCGGTCGGCGGCGAGCCTGGTCGGCCTGTTGCTGGCGGTCGTCGCGCCGCTGGTGATCCTGCGCCGGATCGTCATGAGCCCGAGGATCACCGTGCGACTCGTCTTCGGTGCACTGGCGATCTACCTGCTCTTCGGACTCGCCTACGCCTACCTGTTCCCGCTGATCTCGATCCTGACTGACGCACCGTTCTTCGTGCAGACGGCGACGCCGGAATCCATCGACTACGCGTATTTCAGCTACACGACGCTCGCGACGATCGGCTATGGCGACTTCACGGCGGCGACCAGCGTTGGCCGGATGATCGCGGTCTCGGAAGGGCTGGTCGGGCAGCTGTTCCTTGTCTCCGCGGTCGCCCTGCTCGTCGGGAACGTCGGGCGGACGCTCCGCCCGTCACCACCGACCGACGCTCCGCCGGCCGTCCGCCGAGGAGGTCATTCCGCCAGGACGATGACCGCGTCCCCGTCGCGCAGCGCCAGCCGCTCCGACTTCGGCGGGTTGATGGTGACCCCGTGGCCGTTGGCGGACGAGCCGCGACCCGCCACCTGACGGTATCCGATCGCCACCTCGCCGCGCCGTCGGGCGGATGCCACGACCGTCGCGAACGTCACCTCGACCCCAGGAGCGACGTAGTCCGCGGCGCGTCGCAGGTAGATCTCCGAGCCGTCCTGGTCGAACAGGTCGGAGAAGACCGCGTTGAGGTGGGCGTTCTCGGCCACCTGGGCCATGAGCAGGCTCACCAGTCGGGCGCTGACGATGAAGTCGTCGGCGTTGGTGACCTCGGCCAGCGCCCGATTCCGCAGGTCGAGCATCTCGGACACGATCGAGAAGTCGAGGCCGCTCCGCTCCTCCATATCACGCAGGTGGAGGAGCGTGATGATCGTCCGTGAGTCGGCGCGCTGCGTGTCGAGCGTGTCCGCGTGTTGTTCACGCGGACCTCGCGATTCTGTGGCCGTCGACCGACGTCCCGCAGCGTAGCCGAACGATGGTCGGCATCGTCCACCGGTCCGCGTCACGCCGACCGGGGTCGGCGCGTCACAGGACAAACAGAGATCGCTCCTCCGCGTCGAAGCCCCCGGTTCCTCCCCCGGGGGCTTCTTCGTGTCCGTCCCGGATCCGGGTGAGACGTCAGGCTGGCGCCGGTTCCCCAGCGAGCCGGCGAAGCACGGTCGGCAGGATCCCGCCGCCGAGGTAGTACTCGACGTCGATCGGCCCGTCGAGCCGGGCGATCGCCGAGAATCGGCGCTCCGTGCCGTCGTCGGCCGTCGCGGTCACCGTCACGGTCTGGCGCGGCGTCGGTCCGCCCTCGATGCCGCTGACGCTCAGCCGTTCGCGCCCGGTCAGGCCGAGCGTCGTGGCCGATCTCGCCGGCGCACGAACTGGAGCGGCAGGATGCCCATCCCGACGAGGTTCGAGCGGTGGATCCGCTCGTAGCTCTCGGCCAGCACCATCCGGACGCCGAGCAGCGCCGGGCCCTTGGCCGCCCAGTCGCGTGACGACCCCGACCCATATTCGCGTCCGGCGATGATGGCCGTCGCGATGCCCTCGTCGGTGTAGCGCATCGCCGTGTCGAAGATGAAGCCCTGTTCGCCGTCCGGGAGGTGGATCGTGTACGGACCCTCGGTGCCCTCGACCATCCGGTTGCGCAGCCGGATGTTGCCGAAAGTGCCGCGCATCATCACCTCGTGGTGGCCGCGTCGCGCGCCGTACGAGTTGAACTCGAGCGGCGTGATCGCCGCGCTCCTGGAGCCACTGTCCGGCCGGGGAGCGGGGCGCGATCGAGCCGGCCGGCGAGATGTGGTCGGTGGTGACCGAATCGCCGAGCACCGCCAGGACGCGCAGGCCGGTCAGGTCGGGCACGGCTCCAGCTCGAGTGCCGACGTCGTCGACGAACGGCGGCCGGGCGACATATGTCGACGATGCGTCCCAGGCGTACCGGTCGCCCGACGGGATCGGCAGCGCTCGCCACCGGTCGTCGCCATCGAAGACCGTCGCGTAGGTCCGCCGGAACAGCTCCGGGTCGATCGACGAGCCGATGACCGCGCGGATCTCCGTCGGGCTCCGGCCAGATGTCGGCGAGGAAGACCGGACGTCCGTCCGAGCCGGTCCCCGAGCGGCTCGGTCGTGAGGTCGATGTCGACCCGGCCGGCCAGCGCGAACGCGACGACCAGCGGTGGCGAGGCGAGATAGCTGGCCCGGGCCAGCGGGTGGATGCGACCCTCGAAGTTGCGGTTGCCCGACAGGACCGCGGCGACGACCAGGTCGTTGGCCTCGATCGCGGCGGCGACGGCCTCGTCGAGCGGACCGGAGTTGCCGATGCAGGTCGTGCAGCCGTAGCCGGCCAGGGCGAACCCGAGCGCCTCGAGCGGCGCCATCAGCCCGGCCGCCTCGAGGTAGCCGGTGACGGCGCGTGAGCCGGGCGCGAGCGAGGTCTTGACCGTCGGACCGACCGTCAGTCCGCGCGCCACCGCGTTCCGCGCCAGCAGCCCGGCCCCGACCATGACCGTCGGGTTCGAGGTGTTGGTGCAGGACGTGATCGCCGCGATGGCGACCGAACCGTGGCGGACGACGGCGCCCCCGTCGCCGACCTCGACGGCGACGCCACCGTTGTCGGTCGCGCCGGTCGTGCCGCCCTCGTCGGTCAGCCGGCCGAGGTCCTCCCTCGTGGCGGCCGAGGGCGCGGTCACCGGGAAGGCGTCCCGGAAGTTGGCCGGCAGGCCCGGCAGTTCGACCCGGTCCTGCGGCCGGCGCGGACCGGCCACGGACGGCGCCACGCTCGCGAGGTCGAGTTCGAGCAATTCGTCGAAGGTCGGCCCGTCGCCCGGCTGACGCCACAGGCCCTGCGCCTTGGCATAGCGCTCGACGAGGTCGACGCGCTCGGCCGACCGGCCGGTCAGGCGCAGGTAGGCGAGCGTCTCGTCGTCGATCGGGAAGAGCGTCGAGGTCGCCCCGAACTCCGGGCTCATGTTGCTGATCGTCGTCCGGTCGGCCAGGGCCAGGGTCGCCAGTCCATCGCCGGCGAATTCGACGAACGACCCGACGACGCCGTGCGCGCGGAGCATCTCGGTGACGACGAGGACGAGGTCGGTCGCGGTCGAGCCACGCGGCAGCGCGCCGTGGAGGCGGACGCCGACGACGTGCGGCATCGGCTGGTAGAGCGGCTGGCCCGAGCAGGACCGCCTCGGCCTCGATGCCACCGACGCCGTAGCCGAGGACGCCGAGGCCGTTGACCATCGTCGTGTGCGAGTCGGTGCCGACGACGGTATCCGGGAATGCGACCCGGCGGCCTTCGCCATCCGCACGGTCGGCCACGACCGTGGCCAGGAACTCGAGGTTGACCTGGTGGATGATGCCGGTGCCGGGCGGGACCACGCGGAGGTCGCGGAACGCGGTCTGGGCCCAGCGCAGCAACTGGTAGCGCTCGCCGTTGCGCTCGTACTCGCGCTCGACGTTGTAGGCGAACGCGCCGGGCGTCCCGAACCGGTCGATCTGGACCGAGTGGTCGATGACGAGGTCGGCCGGGACGAGCGGGTTGACCAGCGCCGGATCGCCGCCGAGGTCGGCCATCGCGTCGCGCATGACCGCGAGGTCCACGACCGCCGGGACGCCCGTGAAGTCCTGGAGGAGGACCCGGGCGGGCATGAACGGGATCTCGGCCTCGGCCGGCTGGCCGGGTCGCCAGGCCAGCAGCGTCTCGACATCCTCGGCGCGGACGGCAGGACCGCCGGCATTGCGGAGCAGGTTCTCGAGCAGGACCTTGATCGTGACCGGCAGCGTCGCGAGGTCGATCCGGTCGCCGACGGCGTCGAGTCGATACAGGTCCGGCAGGCCTGCCCCGAGGCTGGCGCGCGCGCCGAAAGGGTCGGGGACCGATGTCCGGGTCGTCATGAACGCGCCTCCTTCGTCGACCGCGCATGTGCGCGGGGTCAGTCGGCGCCGGGCGGGTGCGCCCACCCCGGGTCGAAGTTCGGGCACAGTATACGGCCAGCCGGTCCGGGTCGCCCGTCGGCACGGGACCTGCTCGCTACACTCGAAGGGATGCTGTCCCGAGACCCGATGACGATCGCGACCCACGCCTGATGAGGGCCTGGGGCGATCTCCCGGGCGACGATCCGGAGCGCGACCGCGAAGAGACGCGGGCCGCCATCGACGCGGCCGGGATCGACCTCGACCCGGTCCCGCCCGGCTCACATCGCCACGGCGACGAGACGCACGCCAGCGACCACGCCCACCCGCACGTGCATTCCGGGCCGGGCGAGCCGCCGGTCATCGGGATCGTCGGGGCGGGTGCCGTCGGGACCGCGCTGGGCGTCGCCCTGACCCGCGCTGGCTGGCCTGATCCATGCCGTCGCCAGCCGCGATCCGGACCGACGGGAACGGTTCCGGTCGCTCGTCGACGTGACCCGCGTGTTCGCCGACCCGGAGCCGATCCTCGACGAGGTCGAGTTGATCATCCTGGCCGTGCCCGACGATGTCATCGCGCCACTGGCCGGGTCACTCCGGATGTACAGCGGCCAGGCCATGGTCCACACCAGCGGCGCGCTGGGAGCCGAGGTCCTCGCGCCGGCGATGGCCGCCGGCACCCAGGTCGGCACCTTCCATCCGCTGGTGGCCTTCGCCGACACGGAACGCGCGGTCGCGGCGCTCCACGGCGCGACGGTCGCGATCGAGGGTGATGACCAGCTGTCCGCGCTCCTCGCCGATATGGCCGAGGCGATGGGCGCCATCCCGGTCCGCCTGGCACCCGGCTCCAAGGCGGCGTATCACGCGGCGGCCGTGCTGGCGGCAGGCGGCTTCGTGGCGCTGCTCGACGCGATCGCCGAACTGGGCCGGGTGGCTGGGCTCGACGAGGCCGGGTCGCTCGCGATCTACGGGCCGCTCATCGAGGGGACCCTCGGCAATGCGCGAGCGCTCGGCATCCGGGCCGCCCTCACCGGGCCGATGACCCGCGGCGACGTCGGGACCCTGCAGGCGCACCTCGAGACGCTGAAGACGCACGCCCCGGGTGTGCTCGACCTCTACGCTGCCGCCGCCGTCCGCGAGGTGGCTCTGGCCGAGGCCCGGGGCGCCCTGGCACCGGAGGACGCGACAAAGATGCGGAACGTGCTCGACTCGGCCTTGCGTCGCGGCCCTGAACCGGTACCATAGCCTCCCATGGAACACAGCATCGCGGCCAAGTACGCGGCCCGCCCGGCGGCCCGATTCGTCCGCCCCTCGACCCGCGTCAGGGAACGTCGCCTGGGACTCCGGCCCTCCGGGTCCTTCCAGGCACCCGGCACGCGCACGACGACCCTGCACGGCCCGGAGGTCGCGCCGCGGGCGCGTCTGCGGGCCAGCTGGCGGGCCATCCAGCCGGCCGCCGTCCGTCGTACCCCGAGCGGCCTCCCGCGGCCGTCGGTGACCATGGAATGGGCCAGGTCCGGGCAACCCGGGGTGGTCCGTCGCCCGGGCGCGGCGTCGGCGCCGTGGCGCGGCTGAGGACCTCGACCGCCACCTCAGCCGGCGGCATCGTGGTCCGCCACGAGTCGGGCAAGCCATGGCTCGTCGTGGGCAGTCGCCGCCGAGAGCGTGACGGCCGGACGTGGACCCTCCCGAAGGGGACCCCGAACGAGGGCGAGAGCCGTGAGCAGACCGCCCTCCGCGAGGTCGAGGAGGAGACCGGCCTGGTGGTCCGGATCACTGGCGAGCTCGACTCGATCGAGTACTGGTTCGTCCAGTCGGGGACGCGGATCCACAAGACCGTCCACTACTTCCTGATGGAACCGGTCGGTGGCGACCTGGCGTCCCACGATCACGAATTCGACGAGGTCCGCTGGATCCCGTTCGACACGGCCGCCACGATGCTCACCTTCGAGACCGAGCGACTCCTCGTCGCCAAGGCGGCCGGCTTGCTGGCGACCGCCGACCGGGCAGAGATCATCCCGTGACCGATCCGGTCGAGGCGCACGATCCACCTGACTCCGCTGACCGAGGCGCATCGAGCGCTCGGTGCCCGGCTGATCGATTTCGCCGGCTGGCTGATGCCCGTCCAGTACGGCTCGATCATCGAGGAGCACCGGACCGTCCGGACGACCGTCGGGCTGTTCGACCTCTCGCACATGGGCGAGCTGTACGTCGAGGGCCCTGAGGCGGGCGCAGCGCTGGCCGCCGCCCTGATCTCGGACCCGCCGAGCCTGGCGATCGGTCGGGCCCAGTATTCGATGATCTGCGTGGACGACGGCGGGATCATCGACGACCTCATCGTCTACCGCCTCGGCGAGACCCGGTTCCTCGTCGTCGCGAATGCCGGCAATGCAGCGATCGTCTCGGATGCGCTGGCGGAACGGCTGGCCGGCGCTCGGGCGATCCTCGACGACCGGTCGCTCGCCACCGGACTCATCGCCGTGCAGGGCCCGAGCGCGGCCGCCGTCCTCGCGCCGTTGACGGACGCGGACCTGTCCGGTCTCCGCTACTACGCGTCGACCGAGGCGACCGTCGCTGGCATCCCGGGTCTGGTCGCCCGGACCGGCTACACCGGCGAGGATGGCTTCGAGGTCTTCGTGGACACGGAGCGAACGGAAGAGCTCTGGGCTGCGCTGCTCCCGGCGGTCCAGGCCGCCGGCGGCGGACCCATCGGGCTCGGGGCACGCGACACGCTGCGGCTCGAGGCCGGCATGCCGCTCTACGGCAACGAGCTCGACCTGGCCACGAATCCATACGAGGCCGGCCTGGGTCGGGTCGTGAAGCTCGGCAAGGACGGCGATTTCGTCGGCCGCGCGGCTCTGGAGCGGGTGGCCCATGATGGCCCGGCCCGGCGTCTCGTCGGGCTGGTGGTCGAGGGCCGTGGCATCGCCCGGCATGGCCACCGCGGTGTTCGCGGCCGATCGCGAGACCGGCGTCGTCACGTCAGGCACGCAGTCACCGACCCTTGGCGTGCCGATCGCGATGGCATACGTCGCACCGGCCGACGCCGAGCCGGGTACCGTTGTCGATATCGAGATCCGAGAGGCGCGGGTCCCGGCACGGGTCGTGACCCTGCCGTTCTACAGGAGGGACAGCTGATCCGATGGTGCCCACCGACCTCCGGTACACGAACGATCACGAGTGGGTCCGCGTCGACGGCGACGAGGCCACCATCGGGATCACCGCCTACGCCGCCGACCAGCTCGGCGACATCGTCTTCGTGGAGTTGCCGGACCCCGGCCGGACGGTGACCCAGGCCGCTGCCTTCGGCGTCGTCGAATCGGTCAAGGCGGTCAGCGACCTGTTCGCGCCGGTGACCGGCGACGTGGTCGAGGCCAACGCCGAGCTCGGCGGGAAGCCCGGAGCTCGTCAACAGCGACCCGTACGGCGCCGGCTGGATGATCCGGATCACCCTGGCCGACGCGAGCCAGCTCGACGCACTCCTGGACGCCGACGCCTACGACGCCCTCATCGCCGCCGGCTGATCCGACCCGATGCCATACGGACCGCATACCGCCGACGACCGCCAGCGGATGCTGGCGGCGCTGGGCCTCACCTCGGTCGATCAGCTGTTCGAGGACATCCCGGTGGCGCTCCGCGCATCCCATCTCGACCTGCCGGACCCTGAACCCGAACTCGAGCTGGCCGCCCGCCTGACCGGGCTGGCTGCCCGCAACCGGACCGATCTCGCCTCCTTCCTCGGGGCCGGGGTCTACCGGCACTGGAGCCCGCCCGCCGTCGACCAGCTCCTGCTTCGCGGCGAGTGGTACACCGCCTACACGCCGTACCAGCCCGAGATCAGCCAGGGGACGCTCCAGAGCATCTACGAGTACGAGTCGCTGCTGGCCGAGCTGGTCGACCTGGATGTCGTCTCGGCCTCGCACTACGACGGCGCGGCGGCGACCGCCGAGGCCGCCCTGATGACCTGCCGGGCGACCCGTCGCGAGCGCGTCCTGATCTCGCGCGGCGTCCATCCGCATTACCGGGCGACGACCCAGACCTACTTCGAGGGCGGCCTCGAGCTCGAGGAGATCCCCCTTGTCGCCGATGGCGAGGCGGCGGGGACGACCGACCTGGCCGCCCTCGAGCGCATGCTGGCCGACGCCGATCGTCCGGTCGCCGGGGTCATCGCCGCCCAGCCCGACTTCCTCGGCCTGCTCGAGCCGATGCCCGAGATCGGGCGCCTGGCCCATGCCGCCGGGGCCCTGTTCGTCGCCGTCATCGAGCCGGTCAGCCTGGCCGTCCTGGCGCCTCCGGGCAGCTACGGGGCGGACATCGCCGCCGGCGAGGGTCAGCCGCTCGGGATCGCGCCGCAGTACGGCGGTCCGTACCTGGGCATCCTCGCCTCGACCGATGCCCTCGTCCGGCAGATCCCGGGCCGGCTCGTCGGGATGACGACGGATCTCGACGGGAAGCGGGCCTTCGTCATGACCATGCGCGCGCGCGAGCAGGACATCCGGCGCGACAAGGCCGCCAGCAACATCTGCACGAACCAGGCGCTCCTGGCGCTGGCCGCATCGATCTATCTCGCCACGATCGGACCGCATGGCCTGCGCGACGTCGCGGCATTGGGCGCGGCGAGAGCGGCCGAGCTCGAGACGGCGCTCGCCGCCGTCGGGGCTCCGCGGATGCACCCGGGCCCGTACCTGAACGAGTTCGTGGTCCGGGTCCCGGACGCGCGGACGGTCCATCGTCGGCTGATCGAAGCCGGCGTCCTGGCGGGCCTCGTCCTGGCCGACGCCGAACCCGACGACCCGACCCTCGTCGACGGCCTGCTGGTCTGCGCGACCGAGGTGACGACCGCGGCCGAGATCGTCCAGTTCGCCGGCGCGTTGTCGGCTGTCCTCGGCCACGCGGACATCCCGGCGGCGGTGACCCGATGAGCGTCACCGGCGAGCGGCTCCAGCCGACCATCTTCGAGCGCGGCCGGCCGGGCCGCGGCGGAGGCAAGATCCCGCATCCGCCCAAGGACGCACTCGACCGGATCCCGGCGAGCGCGAGGCGGGTGACGCCCGCCGGCGCTGCCCGAGATGAACGAGCCGGACGTCGTCCGCCACTACGTCAACCTGTCGCAGCTCAACTACGCGGTGGACACCGGTTTCTACCCGCTCGGCTCGTGCACCATGAAGTTCAACCCGAAGCTCAACGAATGGGCTGCCCGCCTGCCCGGGTTCGCCAACCTCCACCCGATGGCGCCCGACGAGGTCGCCCAGGGCACCCTCCAGATGCTGTGGGAGCTCGAGCGGGCCCTTGCCGAGATCTCCGGGATGCGCGCGGTCACCCTCCAGCCCGCGGCCGGAGCGCAGGGTGAGCTGACCGGCATCCTGATGATCCGCGCCCACCACCGGGCGACGGGGCAGTCCCATCGCGACGAGGTCCTCGTCCCGGACTCCAGCCACGGGACCAACCCGGCGACCGCCTCGATGGCGGGCTACCGGACCATCACCGTCCCGTCGGCCGCCGATGGGGGAGTGGACCTTGACGCCTTCAAGGCGGCCCTGGGCCCCCGAACGGCGGCCGTGATGATCACCAACCCATCGACCCTCGGGCTGTTCGAGGCGCGCATCGGCGAGCTGCTCGACGCCGTCCACGCGGCAGGAGCACTGGCCTACATGGACGGCGCGAACCTCAACGCGATCCTCGGCCGGTTCAAGCCCGGCGAGGCCGGCTTCGATGTCATGCACTTCAACGTCCACAAGACGTTCTCGACGCCGCACGGTGGCGGCGGCCCGGGCGCGGGTCCGGTCGGGGTCGGCGAGACCCTCATGCCATATCTGCCGTCGCCGCGCGTCCTGCGCGAGGACGACGGGTCGTTCCGGCTCGAGCGTCAGGGCGAGCGGCCGAGCTCGATCGGCCGGCTGCGCAGCTTCGTCGGCAACACCGGCGTCCTCGTGCGCGCCTATACCTACATCCGGGCGCACGGCGGGTCGGGCCTGCGCGAGGTCAGCGACGACGCGGTCCTGGCGGCGAACTACCTGAAGCACCGCCTGGCGGGGACCTACGACATCCCGTACGACCGCCCCTGCAAGCACGAGTTCGTGGCCTCTGCCGCGACCATCAAGAAGCGCACCGGAGTCCGCACGCTCGACATCGCCAAGCGCCTCATCGATTTCGGCTACCACCCGCCGACGATCTACTTCCCGCTCATCGTCGAGGAAGGCATGCTCATCGAGCCGACCGAGACCGAATCGGTCGAGACGCTCGACGCCTTCGCCGAGGCCCTCATCGCCATCGCGGCCGAGGCCGATGCGACGCCGGACGTCGTCACGGGCGCCCCGCACACGGCCCCGGTCAGGCGCCTGGACGAGGCGACGGCGGCCCGTCAACCCAACCTTCGCTGGCGTCCGATGAGCGGTGCCGAGACGCCGTGCCCCGATTGAATTGGCCCTGCGACGTGCCGACCGAACGCTCGTTAGGTTGGAAGTTGACAGTGTCTCGGGCGCTGTGGATAGTACCGGCAGCGCACCGACCCGATCCGTGCCGTCGCTGCTGCTCGCCTATGGACCGTTTCGAGCGGGAGGTTCGATCCGGGAGCTAGGCGAACGAGGCGACGTTGAAAAGGCGGGGATCGAGCCGCGGTAGCGGGAGTTCATCGGGTAAGTCACCCGTTCGGAGGAGAATCCATGCAGAAACGACTCTTTGGCATCTTGGCCAGCATCGCCGTCATCGCGGCGGCATGCGGCGGTGCCTCGACCACGTCGGCGCCGCCGGCGTCGACTGCCCCCGGGCAGTCCGCTTCGGCCGAAACGCCGGCCCCGAGTGTCTCCGACCTCGCGGATCAGCAGATCCTGAAGATCGATCTTGGCCAGGAGCCGCCGACGGGCGACCCGAACAAGGCGCAGGACTCGACCTCGATCGCGGTCCTCCACGCCCTCCATCGCGGCCTGCTGTACTTCGACAAGGACAACAAGGTCGTCCCGGAGCTCGCAGCGGCGCTCCCCGAGGTTTCGGCCGACTCCAAGACCTTGACCTTCACCCTGAAGGACGGGATCAAGTACAGCAATGGCGACCCGATCGTCGCCGGTGACTTCGTGTACAGCATCAAGCGGACGCTCGATCCTCGAACCGCGGCTCCGTACGCCTACGTCCTCTGCGAGATCGCGGGCGCGGATGCGCTCCTCGGCGCGGACAATGGCTGCGGCGACAAGAAGGTTCCGACAGCGGACGCAGATATCGAAGCCGCCCTGGCCAATGTGGGCGTCGCCGCTCCCGACGCCAAGACCGTCGTCGTCACGCTGTCGAAGCCGGCCACCTACTTCACCAGCGTGCTGGCCCTCTGGATCGCGGTGCCGGTCCAGGAGAAGTGGATCACCAGCGCGAACGCGACCGAGGCGGCGAACTACGTCAGCTCCGGCCCGTTCATCATGACCACCTGGGACCACAACAGCCAGATCGTCCTCAAGCCGAATCCGAACTGGGGGGGCGTCAAGCCGACGCTGACCGAGATCGACATGTCCATGACGACGGAACCGGCGCAGGGCCAGGCGGCCTACGAAGCCGGCGAGCTCGACATGGTCCAGACCCCGGCCGAGGACATCCAGCGAGTCAAGGCCGATCCGACCCTCGGACCGCAGGTCAAGGACGTGCCGGTCCTCGGCATCACCTATTACACGTACAACAACAAGACCGGCCCGACGGCCAACAAGGACTTCCGCATCGCGCTGACGCAGGCGATCGACAAGAAGGCCTTCATCGACGCGACGTTCGCCGGGATCGGCCAGCCGGCCAACAGCTTCGTGATGCCGGGCATCCCGGGCTATCAGGCCGACCTCGATCCGTACCCGTACGACCTCGCGTCGGCCAAGGAGCACATGACCACGGCCCTGGCGGCCCTCGGCGTCAAAGACGCCGCGGCCCTCGGCAAGCTCAAGTTCGGCTTCAACTCCGGCGCCGGCCATGAGCCGCGTGTCGCGTTCCTCGCCGAGGCATGGCGCCAGGCGTTCGGTCTCGAGACCGAGCAGATCGGCAGCGACTTCGCGGTCTTCCTCCAGCAGCGCACGGCCGGTGAGTACACGCTCGCCCGTGACGGCTGGAATGCCGACTACCCGCACGCGAACAACCAGCTCGGCCTGTTCGTCTGCGGCGGCGGAAACAACGACATCCAGTACTGCAACCCCGACTTCGACAAGCTGATGGCGACAGGCCGCCAGCGAGCCGGATCAGGACAAGCAGGTCGCGCTGTACAACCAGGCGCAGGAGATCCTGATGAAGGACGCAGCCATGCTGCCACTGCGTTTCGGTCTCACGACCTACGAGATCCAGCCGTACCTCGGCGGTCAGATCATCTCCGCCACGGACTCGCAGCTGCCCGGCGACGGGTTCTACGAGACCATCTACATCAAGAAGCACTAGTCGCCGTCGGCGACCAGTGCCGGTGGGCCGGCCGAAAGGCCGGCCCACCGGGTTTCCCGTCTAGCGAAATGTTCGGCTAGCAGAGAGATACCGTGATCGCATATATCGGCCGGCGCTTCCTGTGGATCATCCCGGTCCTGTTCACGGTCTCGATCATCACGTTCTTCCTGATGCATGCCGTCCCGGGCGGTCCCTGGGATCGGGAGAAGCATCTGCCCAAGGGCACGCAGGACCGGCTGAACGCCCAGTACGGGCTCGACCAGCCGCTGTACATGCAGTACGTCCGCTGGGCTGGCGCGTTCGTCGTCGGCGACTTCGGACCGTCGTACCGCTACCAGGATCGCCGCGTCAACGAGATCGTCGCCGACGGCTTCTGGATGACCGTCCAGCTCGGCGTCATGGCCTTCATCCTTGCGGTCGTCGTCGGCATCCCCCTCGGGATCTTCGCGGCGCTCGGTCACAACCGCGGCCCGGATTACCTTGCGACCAGCATCTCCATCATCGGCATCGCCACGCCCGTCTTCGTCATCGCGATCCTGATGATCGTGTTCTTCTCGGTCAACTTAGGTTGGTTCCCGACCGGTGGCTGGAAAGGTCCGCAGTACTGGGTGCTGCCGACCATCGCCCTGGCCGGCTTCCCGATCGCGATCATCGCCCGGTATACGCGTGCCTCGATGCTCGAGGTGACGCGCAAGGACTACATCCGCACCGCGCAGAGCAAGGGCCTGCGCGACCAGGCGGTCGTCTCGCGCCACATGATCCGCAACGCCCTCATCCCGGTGGTGACGATCCTGGGCCCGACGCTCGCCTTCCTCGTGACCGGGTCGTTCATCATCGAGCGGATCTTCGGCATCCCGGGCATCGGCCAGTTCTACATCACGTCGATCTCGACGCGTGACTACAGCCTGCTCATGGCGATGACGATGCTCTACGCTTTCGCGGTCGCATTCCTCAACGTCGTGGTCGATGTGCTGTATGCCTACATCGACCCGCGGATCCGGTACAGCTAGGAGTCCCGCGACATGGCCACGAACACGACGGTCGTCCAGGGCAAGGCCGCCAAGCCGGTCGCGGCGGCGGGACCCTGGCGCGAGGCCTTCGGCCGACTGGTCCGCAACAAGCTCGCGATCGTGGGCCTCATCCTCGTGATCGGACTGCTGTTCTGCGGGATCTTCGGGCCGTTCATCGCGCCCTGGCCGTACCAGGAGCAGGATCTCAAGGCGGTCTTCGCCAACGGCAACCGGCCGCTGCCGCCGTTCACGGCCGGCCACATCCTCGGGACCGACCAGCTTGGCCGCGACCTCCTCAGCCGGCTCCTCGACGGGGCGCGGATCAGCATCACGGTCGCCTTCGTCGTCCAGGCCGTCATCATCTGCCTCGGCGTGCCGATCGGCGCGCTGGCGGGCTGGTTCGGCGGCCGCACGGATAACGCCCTGATGCGCCTGACCGACGTCATCTACGCCTTCCCGGACATCCTGTTCATCATCCTGCTGTCGGTCGCGTTCCGCGAGACCGCGGTCGGCCAGGCGATGGACGGCCTGCTGCTCGTCTTCATCGCCATCGGCCTCGTCGGCTGGGTCACGGTGGCCCGCCTGACGCGCGGCCAGATGCTGGCCCTCAAGGAGACCGAGTTCGTCGAGGCCGCTCGGGCCATCGGCGTGTCGGACCGCAAGATCGTCACGCGGCACCTGCTCCCGAACGGGATGGGTCCGATCATCGTCGCGATCACGCTCGGCATCCCCGTCGCGATCCTCGCTGAGGCGACGCTCGCCTACATCGGCATCGGCGTCCAGCCGCCACGCGCGTCGTGGGGCAGCCTGATCTCGGAAGGCCAGAAGTTCATCCGCGCCGAGCCGCACCTCGTTGTCTTCCCGGCCATCGCCATCGCCCTTGCGCTCATCGGCTTCACCTTCCTGGGTGACGGTCTTCGTGACGCCCTCGACCCGAAGCTCAAGGGAAAGCAATAGGTGGTGGGCGCGGAGGAAGACGTACCGGCTGGCGACGCACCGACCATCGTGGAGTTGTCATCCGACGACGTCCTGCGAGCGAGGAACGAGTCGATCGCCCAGCAAGGGATCGGGCGCAAGGCCGACCATCTCCTCGAGGTCCGGGGCCTCTCGACGCACTTCTTCACGCCGGACGGGGTCGTCCAGGCGGTCGATGACGTCAGCTTCGATGTCGGCTACGGCGAGACGCTCGGCCTCGTGGGCGAATCCGGCTGCGGCAAGAGCGTCTCGGCGCTGTCGATCGCGCGTCTGGTCCCGGATCCGCCGGGCAAGATCGTGGCAGGGTCCATCCTGTTCGATGGCATCGACCTGCTGAAGCTCAGTCCCGAGGACATGCGCAAGCTCCGGGGCAAGGAGATCGGGTTCATCTTCCAGGACCCGCTGACGAGCCTCAACCCGACGCTGACCATCGGCTATCAGATCGGCGAGGCCATCCGCGAGCACATGGGCCTCTCGTCGAAGGCGGCCCGGGAGCGGATCACCGAGCTGCTGGCCAAGGTCGGCATCCCGCGACCGGCAGATCGCCTGAACGACTACCCGTTCCAGTTTTCCGGCGGCATGCGCCAGCGCGTGATGATCGCCATCGCCCTGTCGTGCGACCCGAAGTTGATCCTGGCCGACGAGCCGACGACGGCGCTCGACGTGACCATCCAGGCGCAGATCCTCGAGCTCATCCAGCGCCTGTCGTCCGAATTCGGGACCGCGGTCCTTCTGATCACCCACGACCTCGGGATCGCTGCCGGGATGTGCGACCGGGTCAATGTCATGTACGCCGGCCGCATCGTCGAGACCGGGACCGTGGACACCCTGTTCGAGAATCCGAGGATGCCATATGCCTGGGGCCTGCTCGACTCCCTGCCTCGGATCGATGACATCCGGGGCGACCGGCTGCGGACCATCGAAGGGCTCCCGCCGCTGCTCATCGCACCGCCGAAGGCCTGCCGATTCGGCCCGCGCTGCCCGTACATCCGCGACGTCTGCCGCGAATCGGAGCCGGAGTTGACGGTCCGCGACGGCGAGGACCATTCCGCCCGCTGCTTCGCGACCGAGCCCGGCGGGTGGATCTCGTGACCGCCACGGCGACGCCCGGCCGGACGCCCGCGGGTCTCCCCGCACTGCCCCCGCACGACCCGGCCAACATCGTCGAAGTCGACAACCTGCAGGTCTATTTCCCGATCCGGGCGGGCATCTTCAAGAGCGTCAAGGGCTCGGTCAAGGCGGTCGACGGCGTCACCGTCAACGTCCGCCGGGGCGAGACCCTCGGGCTGGTCGGAGAATCCGGCTGCGGCAAGAGCACCATCGGGCGGGCCATGATCCGGCTGCGGGAGGCGACCGGCGGGAGCGTCCGGTTCGACGGCGTCGACCTGTTCTCACTCAAGCCGGACGACCTGCGCCGGATGCGCCGCAGGATGCAGATCATCTTCCAGGACCCGTACGGATCGCTCGACCCGCGGATGACGGTCTCGGCCATCGTGAGCGAGCCGATCGAGACGCACAATCTCGCCACGGGCGCGGCCAAGCAGGAGCGTGTCGCGGAGCTGCTCCGGCTCGTCGGTCTCGACCCGAACTACGTCAAGCGCTACCCGCACGAGTTCTCCGGTGGCCAGCGCCAGCGGATCGGGGTCGCCCGGGCCCTGGCCGTGGAACCTGAGTTCATCGTCTGCGACGAGCCGATCTCCGCGCTGGACGTGTCCATCCAGGCCCAGGTCCTCAACCTCCTGACCGACCTACGGGCGCGGCTAGGGCTGACCTACCTGTTCGTCGCTCACGACCTGTCGGTGGTCAAGCACATCAGCGACCGAGTCGCGGTCATGTACCTCGGCAAGATCGTCGAGATCGGGCCACCCGACCAGCTCTACGCAGCGCCCGGACATCCCTACACCCGCGCCCTCCTGTCGGCGGTGCCGGTCCCGGACCCTGTCGCCGAACGAAAGCGCAAACGGGTCATCCTCAAGGGTGATGTGCCGAGCCCGGTCAACCCGCCGCCCGGCTGCCGGTTCCACACCCGCTGCTGGCTGTACGAGCGCCTCGGCCAGCCCGAGGACTGTCGGACGATCGATCCGCCGCTGGCCATGGTCGCCACGGCCTCGGACCATCAGGCCGCCTGCCACCACGCCGACGAGGCCCTCAAGACGGACGTCGGGATCGCCCACATCGGCGTGGCCATGGTCCGCCGGGGGACGCCGGCATCGGCGATCGCCTCCCTCGAGACCGACCCGTTGACCCAGGATGCGCCGCTCGCGACGCCCGCCTTCGCCGATACGCCAGAATCGGCCGGGAAGACGAAGGCCGCCGACGGCTTCGGTGTCGAGGCGCCCGGCTCGACGGACACACCGACGGACATCCAGAACCCGTTCTAGGGCGTCAGGCGGGCGCAGCGGCCCTGGCTGCCTCGTTCGCCTCAGCCTGCGGGCCACGGAAGTGGCAGGCGCACAGGTGCTCGCCACCGAGCTCGATGAGCGGCGGCACGCTCTGGGCACAGATCGCCGGGTCGCCCATCTGCTGTCTCAACGGGCACCGAGGGTGGAAGCGGCAGCCCGTCGGCGGGTTCACCGGGCTGGGCACGTCGCCCATCAGGATGACCCGCCGGCGTCGCAGGGTCGGGTCGGGGATCGGGATGGCCGACATCAGGGCCTGGGTGTAGGGGTGCTCCTGCTTCCTGAACAGCTCGCGTCGGTCGGCGAGTTCGGCGATCCGGCCGAGGTACATGACCGCCACCCGGTCGCTGATGTGCTCGACCACGCCCATGTTGTGGGCGACGAACACATACGTCAGGCCGAGCTCGCGCTGGAGCTGCTTGAGCAGATTCAGGACCTGCGCCTGGATCGACACGTCGAGCGCCGAAACGGGCTCGTCGCACACGACGAGGTCGGGCTCCAGGACGAGCGCCCGGGCGATCCCGATGCGCTGGCGCTGGCCGCCGGAGAACTCGTGCGGGTAGCGCCTGGCGTGATATGACTGGAGGCCGACCAGGTCCATCATCTTGGCGACCTTCTCGCGGCGCTCCGCGTCGCTGCCGAGACCGTGGATCCGCAGGCCCTCGCCGATGCTGTCGCCGATCGGGGTTCGTGGATCGAGACTGGCATACGGATCCTGGAAGATGATCTGCATCCGCCGGCGATACGGCTTGAGTGCGGACCCCTTGAGCGTCGTGAGCTCGGTGCCATCGAACTCGATCGAACCCGAGGTCGGCTCGATCAGGCGGAGGACCAGGCGCCCGACCGTCGTCTTGCCGCAGCCGGACTCACCGACGAGGCCCAGGGTCTCGCCCCGGCGCACCTCGAAGCTGACGCCGTCGACGGCCTGGACCATGCCGATCGTGCGCTGCATGATCCCGCCGCGGATCGGGAAATGCTTGACCAGGTCGCGGACCCGGACCAGCGGCGTCTGGGAGGGCGTCGGGGCGGCTGTGACGGCGGGCACGGGCGTCGCCACGTCGACCGGCGCCTCGATCGTCATGCCGGCGTCTCTTCGGCGGCCGGGGCGGTCTCGGCGGTCTTGGCCGGTGTGGCAAGCACGGGCCGCGGCAGCGGGACGCCGCGCACGTCGTGGTAGAGCCAGCAGCGCACGTCGTGACCCGGCCGGATCGGATGCAGGTTCGGGTGGACCTCGAGGGCGATGGCCACGTCCTCCTCGACACGACTGACGCAGCGCGGGGCGAACCGGCAGCCCTTGGGCAGGTCGATAAGGTTGGGCACGTTGCCCGGGATGACCGCCAGCTCGTCCTTGACCGCGCCGACGACCGGGATGGACCCGATCAGCCCACGGGTGTACGGGTGCAGTGGTTCGCGGAACAGGGATGTCACGTCGGTGTGCTCGACGATCTCGCCGGCGTACATCACCGCCACCCGGTCGCACATCTCGGCGACGACTCCGAGGTCGTGGGTGATGAGCACGATCGCCGTGCCCGTCTCGTCGCGCAGGTTGCGCATGAGGTCGAGGATCTGGGCCTGGATGGTCACGTCGAGGGCGGTCGTCGGTTCGTCCGCGATCAGCAGCTCGGGCTCGCAGGCGAGCGCCATCGCGATCATCACGCGTTGCGCCATCCCCCCGGACATCTCGTGCGGGAAGGCCTTCAGCCGGCGTTGCGGGTCCGGGATCCCGACCATCTTGAGCAGCTCGATGGCTCGCGCCGTGGCGACCTGGCCCTTCATGTTCCGATGGATGCGCAGGACCTCTTCGATCTGCTGGCCGACCTCCCAGACGGGATTGAGCGAGGAGGTCGGCTGCTGGAAGACCATCGAGATCCGATCGCCCCGGATCTTGCGCATCTCCTCGTCCGGGAGCGTGAGCAGGTCCCGACCGTCGAACATGACCTGGCCGGCTTCGATGACGCCCGGTTTCGCCACCAGCCGCATGATCGACAGGCTGGTCACGCTCTTGCCGCAGCCGGACTCGCCGACGAGGCCCATGATCTCGCCGCGGTCGACGTGGAAGTCGATGCCGTCCACGGCCCGGACGATGCCGTCGCGCGTGTAGAACGAGGTCCGCAGTCCCTTGACCTCGAGCAGTGGCGTCTCGCCGCGTTCGCGCTTCGGCCGCCGGGCGGCCGCCGGGACGATCTCCTCGATGACGGTCTCGTCGAGCGACGGACCGAGGCTATCCGTCCGGGTGGCGTCGGTCACCTGTTGAGCCTGGGGTCCAGCGCGTCACGCAGACCGTCGCCCAGGAGGTTGAAGGCGAGGACGGTCAGGATGATCGCGATTCCCGGGGCAAGGATCATGTGCGGAGCGCTGAACAGCTGGTTGCGTTCCAGGCCGATCATCGAGCCCCACTCGGGGCGCTGGATGTCACCGGTCACGCCGACGAATGCGAGTGCCGCGATCTCGAGGACGGCGCCGCCGATGCCCAGCGTGCCGGTCACGACGAGTGGCGTGATCGAGTTCGGCATGATCCGGCGGGTCAGGACGCCGAAGGTCGATTCGCCCAGCGCACGGGACGCCGTCACGTAATCGTTCTCCTTCGACGACAGCACCGAGGCGCGCGCGACGCGCGCATAGACCGGGATCGCGACGATGCCGATGGCAACGAGCGCGTTGACCAGGCTGGCGCCGAACGCGGTGACGATGATGATCGCCAGAAGCAGCGAGGGGAAGGCCAGCAGGACATCCATCAGGCGCATGAAGATGTTGTCGGTCCAGCCCGACATATAGCCGGCCAGGGCCCCGATCGTGGAGCCGACGAAGATCGCGAAGCCGATCGCGGCGAGGCCGACGATGAGCGAGGTCCGTGCCCCGAACACGACGCGACTGAACACGTCGCGGAAGTTGCTGTCCGTCCCCAGGATGTGCTGGGGCTCGTCAGCCGGGCAGCCCAGCAGGTGGATGCACGGCGCCGCGCGTGCGCGGACACCAGGTTCGACGCCGAGGAGCGATTCGGTCGGGTCGTGGGTCGCGATCTGGTTGGCGAAGATGGCGACCAGCACCAGCATCGCGAGGATCAGCAGACCGACGACCGCGGATCGCTGACGCAGGACGTTGCGCGCCGTGTCGCGCCACAGCCCGCTCGTCTTGCGCTTCGCGTCGACCGCGACCGCCGGCTCGCCGGTGAGCGGATCGACCGCCAGGGGATCTGCCGTTGCCGTCTTGCTCAGCGAAGGATTTATCGTTGCCGCACCCTTGGATCGAGGAAGCCGTACGAGATGTCGACGGCCAGATTGACGACGACGTAGATGATCGCGATGAGCAGGGTGAATCCCTGGATGACGACGTAGTCGCGACCGGTGATCGCCTCGAACAGCGATCGACCGACGCCTGCCAGATTGAACACCGTTTCGGTCAACACCGCACCACTCAGCAGCGCGCCGAGCTGCAGCCCGATGATCGTCACCACCGGCAGGAGGGCGTTCCGGGCGGCATGGCGGAGGACCACGCTCCTCTCACCGAGGCCCTTCGCCCGGGCCGTCCGGACGTAATCGAGGCCGAGGACCTCGAGCAGGCTGGACCGGGTGATGCGGGCGATGATCGCGAGCGGGATCGTGCCGAGCGCGATGGCCGGCAGGATGAGGTGCCGGAACGCGTCGGCGGCCGCCGAGAACTGGCCGGTGATGATGCCTGTGAAGATATAGAGCCCAGAGACGAAGTCGAGGAACTGCCGCGGCACGCCGGTCCAGTCCTCCAAACCCCAGACCTTCGCGAGCGGGACCACGTCGACCCCGGAACTCAGCCGTCCCGATGGGGGGAGAGCGAACGGTGTGTCCTTAAGGATGATGGCGAACAGGAACGCCAACAACAGCCCGAGCACGAAGACCGGTGTCGAGACGCCGAGGTTCGCGAAGACCATCGTGCCGACGTCGGCCGTCGAGTTGTGCCGATAGGCGGAGATGAGGCCCAACGGGACGCCGACCGAGACTGCGAAGATCATCGCCATGATGGTCAGCTCGATGGTCGTCGGGAGGCGCTGGATGAGGAGCTGGGTCACCGGTTCCGAATGCTTGATGGACGTTCCGAGGTCGCCGGCAGCGAGCTGCTGGAGGTAGGCGACGAACTGGGCGGGGATCGGCTGATCGAGCCCGTTGCGGTGGATGAAGTCGGCGCAGATCTCATCGGTCGCGCGCTCACCGAGGACTGCCCGGCAGGGGTCTCCGGGGACCAGTCGCGCGAGGGCGAACACGACGAACACGATCCCCAGCAGGACCGGGATCGTGACGAGCACACGACGGAGGATGAATTGAGTCAACGGCGTGGGTCATCCAGACCGGTGCGGTGCGGTGATAGACAGCGGGGGCGCCGCGGATGCGGCGCCCCCGTTCCGTTCGCGTTGCGGACGGGTTCCTAGCTGGCCGGCGGGTTGAGGAAGCCTCCCCACAGGCCCGGCCAGTAATCGAATGTGCTGGCGCGGCCCTTGTGGAGCGGATGCTTGGTATCCCACTGGAGCGCATAGCTTACGACGACGTCGTTCGCGTCGAGCGTGGCGCCGTCATGGAACTTGACACCGTCACGGAGCTTGCAGGTCCAGGTCTTGGAGTCCGTGCTCGCCGTGCACGCCGTCGCCAGGGCAGGCACCGAGTCGGCGCCCTCGTAGCGATACAGCGCCTCGTTGGTCTGCTCGCACGCCCGGAGGCTCTCGCCGTCCGACTCGTCCGCACAGAACAGGCTGAGGGGCTCGGCATTCTGCTCGAACACGATCGTCGGCCGGTCGGCCGCCTTCATGCGCGCGAACACCTCGCCGCCGAACACCGACGCGTACGCGCCGGCCACGTCGGCCTTGAACGCGGCGCCGGAGGCACCGTGGGCGATCACGACAGCCGGGGCATGTTCACGGATCCCGCCGTTCGCCGTCGCGTAGGCGGCTTCGCGGGCGGCCGGGTCGGCGGTCGCGAGGCCCGCGGCGAGGGCATCACCGATGTCCTGGAACGGGGTCCCGAACTTCTTGCCCGAGCCGGAGCCGAAGTGGTAATCGAGGAAGTTGGACGGATCGGGATAGTCAGCGCCCCAGCCGATGAGGCTCAGGCCCTGGAGTGTCCCCTTGGTGAAGCCGTCGATCATGGCGGCCGACTCGAGCAGCTTGGGTGTCGCCTCGATGCCGAGGTTCTTCTTCAGCTGCTGGCTGATCTCGGTGGCGATGACCGGCGGGTTCGGGTTGTACCCGCGGACAGCCGCCCGGAAATTGATGTCGGTCTTCAGGCCCTTGCCGTCCGGGAACCCGGCGTCGGCGAGGAGCTGCTTGGCCTTGGCGACGTCGAACTCCCAGCTCTTGTCGCCCTTGCAGCCGAAGGGGATCTCGCACGGGGTGAAGTAATCGGCGACCGTCGAGCCCTCGGGGTAGAAGTTCTTGACGATCTGGTCGCGGTCGATGCCCATGGCGATCGCCTGGCGAACCCGAACGTCGTCGAACGGCTTCTGCGTGTTGTTGAAGCCGAGGAACAGCGTGTTCAGGCCGGCACGCGGGTAGAACGCGAGGGTGGAATCGCCCTTGATGGTCGCGATGTCCGGGGTGCCGGGGTTGTCGATGCCGTCAACGGTGCCGGACTGCAGGTCGAGCAGTCGGGCGGCGGATTCGTCGCTCCAGCGGAACTCGAGGCCCGGCGTCTTGGCCTTGTCGCCCCAATAGTCCGGGTTGGCTTCCCAGACGATCCGGTTGCCCTTGCTCCATTCCTTGAACTTGTAGGGCCCGGTCCCGTTCGGCTGGGCCAGGATCGACCCGTCCGGCACGTGCTTCGCGAGGTAGTCCGAATCCTGGATGCCGAACACGCTGAACGCGACCTTCGGCAGGAACGACGCGTCCGGGTTGCAGAGCTGGAACTCCACCGTGAGCGCGTCGATCGCGGTGATCTTCTTCATGTTGCCGGTGTACGGCGCGACGCCGCACGGTGCGTCGCCCGTCTCCGGGTACGTCATCCCGGCATACGCGGCGGCCGACGGCGCGACGGAAGCTGCGGTCGACGGAGCGGCTGCCGATGCGGGGGCGCTCGCGCTCGGCGAGGCCGCCGAACTCGAGCAGGCCGCGAAGACGATCGTCAAGGACGCGGCGAACGCCACGCCCTTGAGCGACCACCTCTTGGGTGTATGGGGCATCGTTCGATTCTCCTCCTCTATGCTCCCGGCGCGGATCGATGGGCCTCCCTGCCCGATCCGTGGAGCGTGCCGTTTCCTCGCCGGGCCCATGGGTCCTGGCGCGAGGTGGTCGGAAGGGTAGCACCGGCGTGAAACGACGTCACGCATCGACCATGCCGCAGAGGGTCGCTCAGCCGGGTGGTGGATTCAGGAAGCCGCCGAACCACGAGGCGAACGTGGCGAAACGTCCGTCCCGCCCCTCGTGGAGCGGGTGGTCGGCGTCCCATTGGACCGCGAAGCTCATGACGACATCGTTGGCGTCCAGTCGTGCTCCATCGGCGAACAGCACGCCCTGTCGCAGGCTGCACGTCCAGACGACGAGGTCGCCGTCCGGCGAGCACTTCTCGGCGAGCGACGGCAGGACCGCCGCGCCGCCTGGTTCATGGCGATAGAGGCTCTCGACAAGCTGTCCGCAGATGAGGGTTGCGACCGGATCGACCTCGTCCGCACAGTAGAGACCGGTGGGCTCATGGGTCGTGAGCCAGACCAGCTGTCGCCGATCGCTGGGTGTCATCAGCGCGAACGCCTCCTGGCGGACCGGCGATGCGAGACCACCCTTGACGTCGGCCAGGAACGCCGCGTCCGACCCGACGGCAGCGAGCGGGATCAGGGGCACGTGGGCACGGATCGCGTCGTTGGCCTTCTTGTAGGCAGCTTCGCGCTTGGCTCCGTTCGCGGTCGATCGACCGCTGGCGAGGGCCTTGACGATGTCGTTGTACGGACGGCCGCTCTCGCCCATCGCCCCCGTGGCGAGGCGCGGGTCGAGCGACGCGCTGACGTCCGGATACGCCGGCGCCTGGCTGAGCACGTGGATCCCGTCGAGCTTTCCGGCGTCGATATCCGCCAGATAGGTCGCCTCGGGCTCGCCGACGAGGTCGGCCCTGATGCCGAGGTTCGTCTCGAGCTGCGCCTGCAGCGCGAGAGCGAGCGCACCCGGATCGGGAATGGCCGGGCTCGGCGTCGTCGCGTAGTGGATCGTGGTCGCGAAGCCGTCCGGATACCCGGCGGCGGCGAGGGTCTCCTTGGCCAGGGCCGCGTCATATTCGTACCAGCCTGTACCGGTGCACGCGTAGGGCAGGGCGCATGGAGCGGCGTACCCGGCGAGCTCCGCCGCCGGCGACAGGAAAGACGAGACCAACGCACGCCGGTCGATGCCGATCGCGAGGGCGCGCCGGACGCCCTCGTTGCCGAACGGAGCGAACGTGTTGGTCATCCCGAGATAGACGGCGTCGAGACCGGCCCGTGGCGCGACGACCATGCTCACGTCGGCGTCGACCGCGTCGACCCCGGACGGTGCAATCTCGTCGATACCGTCGACGGTGCCCGCCTGGAGCTCGTTCACGCGCTGGGCCGAGGCCGGGTTCCAGCGCACGATGACGCGTTCATTGGCGGCGGGATCGCCCCAGTAGCCGTCGTTCCGGGCGAGGCTCACCTCGGTCCCTCGGTCCCATGCTTCGAGCGTGTACGGGCCCGTCCCGTTGACCGCCGAGACGATGGCCTGGGGACCCGTCGCCGCGGGGTCGATGTGGTGGTCGAGCCACGACGTGTCGTTGATCCCGAAGGCCGGGTCGGCGATCTTCGCGAGGAATGCGACGTCCGGCGCGCAGAGCTCGAAGACCACCGTCGTGGCGTCCTTGGCCGAGATCCGCTTGAGGTTGCCGCGGTAGGCGCCATGCGCCGCGTCCGGAGCAGATTTCTCGCGGCACGGCGCCGTGCCCTTCGCCGGATATGCGGTCGGCACGAACCGGCCTTTGCTCGGGGCAGCCGTGACGGGTGGGCGGGTCGGCGTCGGGTCGGAGGTCGCGATCGACGGGACTGTCGCGCCACAGCCGGCGACGAGGAGGGCCAGGATGACCAGACGCGTGAGGAAGCCCGGCGGTCGGTGGCTCGCGGCGGTCACACACGGGAGCCTAGCATCGAGACCCACGGAGCGTCGCGGACCGCGGTCGGTCGCCGGATCGTGTCGGGTCCGGCAGGGGTTCGCGTATGCTCGTGGCTGTGCAGCGCCTGACCGTCGCCCTCGCCCAGATCGCGCCCAGGCTCGGGGCGCTCGACGAAAATCTGACGACCCATCACACGCTCCTCGAGGAGGCTCGGGGCAAGGGAGCGGACCTGGTCGTCTTCCCTGAACTCGGGTTGACCGGCTACCAGCTCCAGGACCTCGCCGCCGAGGTCGCGATGCGGCTCGACGATGTGCGTCTGACCGAGCTGGCCGCGGCCACTCGAGACATGTCGGCCATCGTCTCGTTCGTCGAGGAATCGGCCGATCACCGGCTGTTCATCGCCGCCGCTCTGCTCGAGGATGGTGAGATCCGGCACGTCCACCGCAAGCTGTTCCTGCCGACCTATGGCCTGTTCGACGAGCGCCGGTTCTTCGCCTCGGGCGACCTGCTCCGCGCCGTGCCGTCGCGACTCGGCATGGGCCTGGGCATCGGCGTCTGCGAGGATTTCTGGCACCTGTCGGTGCCCCAGCTGCTGGCGCTCGACGGTGCCCAGATCCTCATCAATGTCTCGTCGTCGCCCGGCCGGGACCTGGCCGCCACGAACGAGGTCGGCCTCGGGACCGCGACGTCGTGGCGGACCTTGATGCGGACCTATGCGCAGCTGACGACGTCATTCGTCGTGTTCTGCAACCGCGTCGGGGTCGACGAGTCGATCTCGTTCTGGGGCGGCTCCGAAGTCATCGCGCCGAACGGCCAGGCCATCTTCTCTGCGCCGCTCTACGACGAGGGGCTGTTCATCACGGAGATCTCGACCGCGGACATCCGGCGTGAGCGGATCGCGCTGCCGCTCCTGCGTGACGAGCGCCCCGAGCTGGTCGTCCGCGAGCTGCGCCGGGTCATCGCCGAGCGGGCCGGCCTCGCGGCTGATTCGACCGCGGACGCGGATGCCGACGCGGGTCTTGACGTCGCTCCGGGCGAGCCACCGAGCGAGCCGATCGGGTTCGGGACGCATGGCGAGCGGGGCCCACGGGCCCTGGACCGTGGCGCGTGACGGAGACTGCAGCCTTCGACCTGCCGCCCGAGCTGGCCATCGACACCGACGTCGCGCGCCGGGTCATCACCGAGTTCATCCGGGGTCAGCTCGAGCAGGCAGGCTTCGAGCGGCTCGTGCTCGGACTGTCGGGCGGCATCGATTCGGCCGTCGTCGCATACCTCGTTCGCGAGGCGATCGGGGCCGATCATCTGCTCGCTGTGATGCTCCCGTACCGGACGTCGTCGCCCGCATCGCGCAACGACGCCGAATCGGTCATCGCTGCCCTCGGCTGCGTGAGCGACCTGGTCGACATCACGCCGATGGTCGATGGCTACTTCGATGCTGCGGCCGGGTCCGATGGCGCCGACGCGACCGCGCTGCGGCGGGGCAACTTCGCCGCCCGGATGCGGATGGCCGTGCTGTACGACCGCTCGGTGACGTTCGGCGGGCTCGTCGTCGGGACGGGCAACAAGACCGAAGCGCTCATCGGCTACACGACGCTGTTCGGCGACTCGGCGTGCGCGTTCAATCCGATCGGCGACCTGTACAAGAGCCAGGTCCGGCAGCTGGCGGTCGCCCTGGGCGTACCCGATGCGATCGTGCGGAAGGCACCGTCGGCCGACCTGTGGCCCGGCCAGACCGACGAGAGCGAGGGCGGCTTCAGCTACCCGGTCCTCGATCGGCTCCTCTTCTGGCGGATCGACAAGCGCCGCTCCATGGATGAGATGGTCGAGCTCGGGTTCGACGTGGCGACGGTCGAGCGTGTCGACCGGATGATCGCCGGCTCCGAGTTCAAGCGACAGGTGCCCCCGATCGCCAAGCTCGGGCCGCGGACGGCCGGGGTCGACTACCTCTACCCGAGGCGCCGGCCGGGATCGGCCCGGGGCGGATGACCGGGGAGGGAGTGGGGGAGGGCGCGACCGGCAGCGGCGTCCTCTACGTGGTTTCCACGCCGATCGGCAATCTGGGCGACATCACGGTCCGGGCGCTCGACGTGCTACGGGGGGTGCCGCTCATCGCCGCCGAGGACACGCGGCACACGAAACGACTCCTGGATCGGTATGAGATCACGACGCGGATGACGAGCCATCACGCCCGGAGCGGACCGGCACGGCTCGAGACCCTCCTTCGACACCTGCGTGACGGAGGCGATCTCGCGGTCGTCACCGACGCGGGGACGCCCGGGGTGAGCGACCCTGGCGGCGAGCTCGTGAGCAGCCTGGGCGAGCGAGGGCGGGGCGGTCGTGCCGATCCCCGGGGCGAGTGCGGTCCTGGCCGCGGTCGTGGCGTCCGGGGTCGCGGGCGCACGCTGGACTTTCGAGGGGTTCCTGCCGCGCTCCGGCCGCGACCGACGAGAGCGGCTCGCCCGGATCGCCGCCGACGACCGCGGCACGATCGTCTACGAGGCACCGAACCGCGTGGCGGCGACGCTGCGAGACCTCGCCGATGCCTGCGGCGGCGATCGGCCGAGCGCGGTCTGTCGCGAGCTGACCAAGGTCCACGAGACGATCACGCGCGGGACCCTGGCCGACCTCGCCATCCTCGCGGAGACGGGAGGGATCCCCGCGCGCGGCGAGTTCGTACTGGTCGTCGGCGCGACGCTGGGTCGTTCCATCCGGAGCCGCGGCAGCGATGAGGCCGACGCGGCGGGCCTCGAGGCCGCACGCGCCCAAGTCGAGGCGATGGTGGCAGCCGGGATCGCCCGGGGCGACGCCGCTCGCCGCGTGTCGGGCCAGACCGGGATCCCGCGTCGGCACCTCTACGGACGCGGCTCTTCCAGCTGATCGTCCGGTCGCGGGAACTGAGTCGATGAGGCGACGACCTTGCGTTCGGATGTCGGCTCGTCGGGTTGTCGCTGGCGTCGTCCGGCCCATACCATGGCCCGGTGACGTCCCAGCCGAGTCCCGCCGCGTCCCGATCCGGCCTGCCCATCCTCGGTCAGCTCTCGATGCTGGCCCGGATCTCGCTCATCGCCACGCTGGCGATCAGCATCCTGGCGATCGTCCTCGACTTCGTCCTTCACGCGGACCCGACGGTCCTGTTCATCGTCTCGGCGGCCGCGATCCTCGGTCTGGCCTGGGTCGTCGGGCTCTCGACCGAACGCCTTGGCTCGCTGACCGGCCCGCAGGTCGGCGGCATCCTGAATGCCACCTTCGGCAACATCGCCGAGCTGATCATCGCCTTCTTCGCGCTGCAGCGCGGACTGATCGAGGTGGTCCAGGCGTCGCTGACCGGCTCCATCATCGGCAACCTGCTGCTGGTGATGGGCGCCAGTGTCCTGATCGGCGGACTGCGCAACGGCATCCAGACATTCAGCGCGAAGATCGCGGTCTCGAATGCCGCCCTGCTCGTGCTCGCGCTGATCGGCCTCTTCGTGCCGGCCATCTTCGCCCTGACGACGCACGACCAGACGCCGGGCACGATCACCGAGGAGTCCGTCCTGGTCGCGGTCGTCCTGATCATCGGGTACGGCCTGTCCCTGGTCTTCCAGTTCACCCACCCGGCCGAGACGCTCGGCGGTCATGGCGAGCCCGCCGGCCATGCCGGTCCGGCCTGGACGGCGAAGATCGCGATCTTCGTGCTCGTGGCGGCCGCGGCGCTGCTGGCCGTCCTGTCGGAGATCCTCGTCAGCGCGATCGAGCCATTCATCGCGACGTTCGGGCTGTCGGCCTTCTTCGTCGGCGTCGTCATCATCCCGACCATCGGCAACCTGGCCGAGCACCTCGTGGCCGTCCAGCTGGCGGCCAAGGACAAGATGGAATTCGCGATGGCCGTGACCTTCGGCTCCAGCCTCCAGGTCGCCCTGTTCGTCGCGCCGGTCCTGGTCCTCCTCGGTCTCGTCGTCGGCCAGCCGATGAACCTCGTCTTCACGCCGCTCGAGATCGCTGCCGTGGCGGCGGCTGTCGGTATCAGCTCGCTCATCGCCATCGATGGCGAGACGAACTGGCTCGAGGGGGCGTTGCTCATGCTCGTCTACGCGATCCTCGCCGTCTCGTTCTACGAATTCGTCGGGCCGCTCGGCTAGTGAGCGGTCACCCTCCGAGGGAGTCGCCCTGATGCCCGATGTCGAGACGGTGACGCCGCCGAATACGCCGGTGCCGATCGGCCCCTACAGCCATGTCGCGAAGGTCGGATCGCTGATCACGATCGGCGCCAGTGCCGGCGTCGACCCGGCGACCGGTCAGCTCGCAGGCCCCGATGTCGCGGCGCAGACCCGGCAGATCCTCGACAACGTCCGTGTCATGTTGTCGTCCGTCGGGTCCGATCTCGATCATGTCGTCCACGTCAACGTCTTCCTGGCCCGGATGAGCGACTTCGAGGCCATGAACGCGGCCTATGTCGAGAAGATGGGCGACCATCGGCCCGCCCGGACCGTGATCGGCGTGAACGAGCTGCCGAAGCCCGGCGTCCGGCTGACGATCGATCTGACGGCCGTCACCATCGACTGACGGGGCCGGCGACGGCGCGGAGGGGGCACGCCGTCGCCGTGGGATCTTCGGCGTCAGGCGGCCGCGGTCTCGGCCTCGGGATCGAGCTCGTCAGTGTCGAGCTCCACGTCGTCGTCATCGCTCGATCCGGGGTCGAACGATGCATCGGCGATCGGCTCGGCCGCCTGGGCCTCGCCGAGGGCGGCCGCCTGGGCGGCAAGCGAATCGGCGGCCTGCTGGGCCTCGTAATCCTTCTTCTTGCGGCCGGACAGCATCTCGACGTGCGAGGCGACGATCTCGGTCTTCCAGTGCCGCGCACCCTTGTCGTCGTCCCATGAGCGCGTCTGGAGCCGGCCCTCGATAGCGACCTGCTGGCCCTTGCCGAGGTAGCGTCCGGCGATCTCGGCCAGCCGGTCCCAGGCCACGACCGGGTGGTACTCCGACTTCTCCTTGCCGCCACCGATGAACTCGTTCGATGCCACGGTGAACGTCGTGACGTTCTTGCCGCTGGCGAGGCTGCGCATCTCCGGGTCGCGCGTGAGGCGCCCCGTGAGCAGGACCTTGTTCACGGTCCGATCTCCTTCCCGGTCGGTCGGCTGCGCCGATGCACGACCCTGCGTCTCCGGCGGGATGACGTTGGTCACCCTAGCAACCGGCGCTTGGCTGGCTCGTATCGCGCGATGCACCGCCGCTTATCCACGACAGGAGCTCGGGCGATCAGCTCGGGAACCCGGGTGGGCGATGACTTTCGGGTGGTCGCGATACATGGCGCGGCGGCGCACCGTTTCAGGACACCTCCCGGATAGGAGTCAAGCGGATGACGTCAACGTCACATGAAGATGGCGCGCCTGTAGCGGCCCGCGATCATGGGTCCAAGCGGCAGAAGAAGCGCGCAGCCCGCCGGCGAGCGACTCTCGAGGTCAAGCTTGCATCGGCCGATCGGCTCATCGAGCGACGAAGGTCACAGCTTCGCTCGGCATTGACGCGACGTGCGTCGATCGCCGCGAAGTTGGCGCGCGAACCCGGGCCTGCTGGCGAGGCGGACTCGCCGATGGCCTACTGCATCAAAGATCGACAACGGATCGTCATCGGAGGCGCACACGTGGTCGAGCTGGCAAATGGCCGACCGGCGATCGCCGGGTTGTGTCCGATCTGCGGGTCGAAGGTGGTACGACTCGGCGCCTGAGCTCGCCGGACCTGGCGCAGGTTACGCTGTCGGTCCTCGAACTGGACGACACATGGTGATCCTCGCGGACCTCGACTTCCTGTATACGCCCAGCCGCGATGTCGCCCGCGACATGGCAGACCTCGTCGACGGGTTCGGGGCGCGGGTGATCTTCGCCATCGAGGATTCGGGTGTCCGGGTCGCCATGCTCCAGTTGACCGACCACCCGCCACGGATCCTGTTCACCGACCATGTCGACGGCGACCGGCCGATCCTCGTCTACCGGGTCGATGATCACGCGGCGGCCACGGCCGAACTGCGGGCGCCGCGGCTGGACGCCGGAAACCTCGCTGGAGATCCCGCAGGGGCCGGTCAGCTCGTACCGGTCGCCGGGCGGGCACCGGATCGCCGTCTACCAGTCCACTCGCCCCGGCGTCCTGGCCCACTTCGAAGGTCGGCGCGACTTCTAGATCGGCCCGGGCGAGGGCGAGCGGGAGCCGCAGACGGCGAAGGCGAGTCGGAGCACCCGCGCATCATCGAGGAACCGTTTCTCCCCGATGCACTCGGCGGACGCCGGCCCCGGCGGTCCGGGCCCTGGCGGGACGGCGGGTCGGCGGGGCCGGCTGTGCCTGGCGGGCAGCGCGACCCTAGCACCGGCTCATGCACCAAGGCGTATCGATCGATGCACTCGCGCTTATCGCGAGCAGGTCTCAGCCCGAGGCCATCGTCCGCTGGTCGGGATACTGGTCGGGACCATCGGTCCGAACGACGACCGAAGCCGTCGCGTCGGTCGCCCCGCGGTCGACGTGGGCGTCATCGTCGAGAACGAATGAGTCCGAGTCGATCTCGACGGCGCGGACCCGCCGATGGCGCCGGACCAGGCCCCTGTCCCGGGCGTTGGTCATCGCGAGGACCGTCGGGTCGGGCGTCGGTGCCACATCCGTGTAGAGGTCGCAGAACAGGGCGACGAGCTCGGGGTCGAACTGGGTCCCGGCGTGCTGCCTTGAGCTCGACGATGGCCGCGTCGTGCGACATCGCCCGCTTGTACGGCCGGTCGTGGGTCATCGCGTCGTACGCGTCGGCGATGGCGACGATCCGAGCGCCGAGCGGGATCTCGTCGCGCGCAGGCCGTACGGGATAGCCGTGGCCGCCGAAGCGCTCGTGGTGATGGAGGATGATCGGCACGGCGTCGCGCAGCGCCGCGGCGTGCTCGAGGATGACCTGGCCGATGCGCGGGTGCTGGACGACCGTCCGCCACTCGGCCGGCGTCAGCGGCGCCGGCTTGTCGAGGATCTCCTCGGGCACCGCGACCTTGCCGACGTCGTGGAGCAGCGCCGCGACCCGGATGCGGTCGATCTCGGCATCGGGCAGCTCGAGCTGCCGGGCCATCTGGACGACGATCGAGGCGATGAGCGCGGACGGCTGGCCGCGGTAGTGGGGGAGCGGCGCGATGAACGAGGTCAGCATGTCCGTCGCGGCGTCGCGTGCGCTGCCGGCCGATCTCCATCGCCCGGGCCCGCCCGGCGTCGGAGATCGGTGCTCGCGGGACGCGGGCGTCCTCGTCGGGCTCCTCGAAGATGTAGGTCTGGTTGCGGCCGAGCGACTTGGCCGAGTACATCGCCGCATCGGCGTCGCGGACGAGGGTCTCCATCCGGAGCTGCTGTCCGGACCCGCCGACGATGCCGATCGAGATCGTCACCGACAGGTCCTGGTTGCCCTCGACGCTGAACCGCAGGCGCTCGACGAGCTGGCGCAGCTTCTCGCTCAGCGCCGCGCCTTCCTCGACGTTGGTCTCGGTCAGGATCAGCATGAATTCCTCGCCGCCGTAGCGGCCGATGAGGTCGCTCGTGCGGAGGTTCTCGGCGATCGTCTGGGCGACGCCGCGGAGGACGATGTCGCCGGCCGCGTGGCCGTAGCGTGTCGTTGACGGCCTTGAAGTGGTCGATGTCGACGAATGCGACGCACAGCGGCCGCTCGTAGCGGGACGCGCGCTCGACCTCGGCGAACAGCGCGGCCAGCAGGGCCTGGCGGTTGGCGACGCCGGTCAGCCGGTCGATGGTGGCCCGGTCGTGGGTGTCGGCGAGCGATGCGGAGATGCCGTTGATCGCGGTCGCCAGACGGCCGTCGAGGCCGCCGCCGCGGGCGGAGACCTCGACCGTGTAGTCGCCGGCGGCGATCCGCTCGGCGGCGCTGCACGAGGCGCCCGAAGCGGAGCCGGACGATGATCCACGAGAGGCCCGCGGCCATCGCGACGCCGATGGTCACGGCCGTCACCGCGGCCACCATCGAGCGGGACCCGTCATCGACCCACGACGCCGTCAGGCTCGGGTCAGTCAGGAAGAAGATCCCGACCGCGACCGGAGCCACGAGCGCCAGGATCCCCAGCAGGCGCATCACGCTCGACAGGCTACGTGGAGCCCCAGCGAAGCCGGACCGACCGGACGTACCACCGCTCCGATGCAGGAAGTACGGCTGTCGAGGCCTCGGTCGGCGGGGATGGCGCCCTGCTATACTCCGGCCGTCCTCGAAACGAGCGGGGTGACGCCGCGAACCAGGAGGTCAGCGATCGCGCTTTCATGGCGCATCGGTCGTCCCGTGAGGCGACCGAGCGACCGAAAGATGACCACGCGGGAGCAGTCTATCCACAACCCAGACCGGAATGGTCTGGGTTTCTTGATTCCGGCGGCGTCGTGGACGGCCGATGCGTGCGTTGGTCGGCTCCGCGAGTTCGCTCACGCACCTTCAGGTGCGCTCGCTCTTTTGCTCACCGCCCGCCTTCGCCTCGACCGTCCACGGCGCCGATTCTCGGTATCACGACACCGAGGCTGCCACCTGATGCCGGCCACCGTGATCGTCGGGTTGCAGTGGGGCGACGAGGGCAAGGGCAAGACGACCGACTTCCTGGCCGAGCAGGTCGCGATGGTCGTGCGCTACCAGGGCGGCGACAACGCGGGTCACACCGTCGTCAGCGGCGACGAGGTCTTCAAGCTGCGGCTGACGCCGTCGGGCGTGCTCTATCCCCACATCACGTCGGTCATCGGGAACGGGGTGGTGGTCAACCCGCTGACGCTGATCGGCGAGCTGGACATGCTCGCCGCGCGCGGCATCGACGTTTCCCGCGTCCGCGTGAGCCGCAGCGCCCACGTGATCATGCCGTACCACGTGGCGCTGGACGTCGCCAACGAGGCCCGTCTCGGCGGAGCGAAGGTCGGCACGACCGGCCGCGGGATCGGGCCGACCTACGGCGACCGCGCCTGGCGGCTCGGTCTCCGCATGGAAGACCTGCTCGATCCGGTGGTCCTCCGCCAGCGCATCGAGCGCGCCCTGCCGGACAAGAACCTCCTCCTTGCCGCGATGGGCGGTCCGACGTTCGAGGTCGATCCGCTCGTCGCGGATGGGCTTGCCTGGGGCGAGCGGCTCCGCGATCACCTCGACGACACGACCTGGCTCGTCCAGGCGGCCCTCGGTCGCGGCGAGCATGTCCTGCTCGAGGGTGCGCAGGGGACGCTGCTCGACCTCGATCACGGCAGCTATCCGTACGTGACGTCGTCGAACCCGGTGGCGGGCGGCGCGTGCACGGGTGGCGGGATCGGCCCGCTCCAGGTCGACGAGGTCATCGGGGTCATGAAGGCCTACTCGACGCGCGTCGGCAGCGGACCGTACCCGACCGAGCTGGACGACGAGATCGGCCGTGGGATCGCGGAACGCGGCCACGAATTCGGGACGGTGACCGGGCGGCCGCGGCGGGTCGGCTGGTTCGACGCCGTGCCCCTGCGCTACGCGGTCGCGGTCAACAGCGTCAGCAGCATCATGCTCAACAAGCTCGACATCCTGTCGGGCATCGACACCATCCGCCTGTGCGTCGCCTACGAGCTCGACGGGAAGCGCGTCGAGGTCTGGCCATCGAGTGGCGCCGCGCTCGCCCGGGCGACACCCATCTACGACGAATTCCCGGGCTGGACGGAGCCGATCCACGACATCCGCTCGCTGGCCGACCTGCCCGAGAACGCCCGGCGCTACGTGTCCGCCATCGAAGAGCACGCCGGCGTGCCGATCGTCCTGGTATCGGTCGGACCGGAGCGCACCCAGACCATCGAGCGGGCCTGGCGGCCGATGCGCCATCGGCCCGGGGTGCCGGCATGACCCTCCACATGCCGACCCGGATCCTCATCGTCGGCGGTGGCGGGCGGGAGCACGCCCTGGCCTGGAAGCTGGCCGCCGAGCCGGGCGTCAACGAGGTCCTCGTCGCCCCGGGCAGTGATGGCATCGCCGAGGAGCCGCGCGTCCGGGTGGCGCCTGGTGTCGCTGCCACGGACGTCGGTTCGGTCGTCGATCTGGCTCGGACTCGAGCGACCGAGCTCGTCGTCGTGGGCCCGGAGGCGCCGCTCGCCGCGGGTCTCGCCGACGCCCTCATCGAGGCGCGCATCCCCGTCTTCGGGGCGACGCGAGCTGCGTCCGAGATCGAATGGTCGAAGGCGTTCTGCCACGAGATCGCCGCGTCGGCAGGTGTCCGGATGGCCGCCTCGGCCGTCTGCATCACGCGCGCCGAGGCAGACCGCGCGGTAGAGCGGTTCGCCGCCGCCGGGTCCGGCTTCGTCGTCAAGGAGGACGGTCTGGCGGCGGGCAAGGGCGTCACGGTCTTCGATCCGGGCGCGGACGCCGCAGCCCTTCTGGGCGAGTTGTTCCGGACCGGTGCGCCGGACGCGCGCCTCGTCATCGAGGAACGGCTGTACGGCCCGGAGGCGAGCGTCATCGCCGTGTGCGACGGTGAGCGCGCGATCGCCCTGCCGGCGGCGCGCGATCACAAGAGGCTGGGCGATGGCGATAGCGGCCCGAACACCGGCGGCATGGGTGCCTATGCGCCACTCCCCGATCTGACCGACGCGGACGTGGATGCGATCCTCGCCGGCGTCCATCGGCCGATCCTCGCCGAGCTGGCCCGTCGCGGTCGCCCGTTCCGTGGCTTCCTCTACGCCGGCCTGATCCTGACCGACGACGGCCCCGTCCTGCTCGAATGCAACGCGCGACTGGGCGACCCCGAGACCCAGGTCATGCTGCCCCTCCTTGGTGGGCCCTTGGGTCCGATCCTTCTTGCCGCCGCCCGTGGCGTGCTCCCCGCCGACCTTCCGACCCGCTTCCCGACGCTTCCCGGGACCGCCGTCGGGGTGGTCCTCGCCGGCGGGTCGTATCCATCACGGCCAAGTGCAGGGGACGCGATCACCGGCATCGAGGACGCCCGCCGCCAGGGGGCCCTCGTCTTCCACGCGGGCACCGCCCGGACCGCCGACGGCTGGGCGACGAACGGCGGCCGGATCCTGACGGTCGTCGGGCGGGGCGCGGACGTCCCCGCTGCCCGCGCCGTCGCGGAGCGGGCGGCCGACGCCATCGCGTTTCGCGGAGCGCAGCGTCGACACGACATCGGCATCGTCCGTGCCGGGGCCCTCGTCCGATGATCCCGCGCTACACGCTGCCGGAGATGGGCGCGATCTGGTCGGACACGGCGCGGTTCGAGGCGATGCTCCGAGTCGAGCTCGCGGTCGCGCGCGCCCAGTCCGTGCGCGGCCAGATCCCGCCCGACGCGCTCGCCGCACTCGAGTCGCGGGCCCACATCGACATCGAACGGATCCTCGAGATCGAGCGCACCACCGACCACGACGTCATCGCTTTCGTCAGCCAGGTCGCCGAATCGGTCGGTCCCGAGGGACGCTACCTCCACCTCGGGCTGACGAGCAGTGATGTCGTCGACTCCGGGCTCGCCCTCCAGCTCCGCGCCGCCGGTGAGCGCCTGCTGCTCGATTGCGACCGCCTGCTCGCCGTGCTCGTCGGCCGTGCCCGTGCCGAGGCGGGCACGGTGATGATGGGCCGGACCCACTCGGTCCACGCCGAGCCGACGACGCTCGGCCTCAAGCTGGCAGGCTGGGCGTTCGAGCTCGAGCGAGGCCGGGTCCGTCTCGCGGCGGCGGTCGACGAGATCGCCACGGGCAAGATCTCCGGGCCGGTCGGGACCTACAGCCACCTGGATCCGGACCTCGAAGCCGAGGTGCTGGCCTCGCTCGGGCTCCACGTCGACCCGGTCAGCACGCAGATCGTCCAGCGCGACCGCCACGCCGGGCTGCTGACCGCGATCGCGATCATCGGAGGCTCCCTCGAACGCTTCGCGACCGAGGTCCGCAACCTCCAGCACACCGAGATCGGCGAGCTCCAGGAGCCGTTCCGGTCGGGCCAGAAGGGGTCGTCGGCGATGCCCCACAAGCGCAACCCCATCCTGTCCGAGCGGATCGCCGGTCTCGCCCGCCTCCTGCGCGGGTACGCCCACACCGCGCTCGAGGACCAGCCACTGTGGCACGAGCGTGACATCAGCCATTCCAGCGCCGAACGGGTCATCCTCCCGGACGCGACGATCCTGCTCGACTACATGCTGGTCAGGATGACCGCGCTCGTCGACGGCCTGCTCGTCCGCTCGGAGCGGATGCGCGAGAACATCGCGCGCGGCCTCGGCCTGCATGCCTCGTCGCACGTGCTCATCGCGCTGGTCGATGTCGGTGGGCTGTCGCGCGAGGAGGCGTACGCGATCGTCCAGCGAGCCTCGCTGCGGGCGGCGGACGAGCGCGTGCCGTTGCGCGATCTCCTGGCGGTCGATCCGGCCGTCGCCCAGCGTCTGTCGCTCGCGCGGCTCGATGAGTGCTTCGACGATGCGGCGTACCTGCGCCACGTCCCGGAGGTCATCGCCCGCCTCGACCGGATCGCTCGTCCCGCCAGCCTGGTGCCCGATGCTCGCTGACGCCTACCTGCGCTCGGGCAAGGTGCGCGACCTCTATGCCCGCGCGGACGGTCGCCTCGTGCTCGTCGCGTCGGACCGGATGTCCGCGTTCGACGTCGTCCTGCCGACCGAGATCCCCGACAAGGGCCGCGTCCTGACCGGGCTCTCGCGGCACTGGTTCGCGACGACATCGGACCTCGTCCCGAACCACCTCCTCGCGACCGACACGGACGATCCCGCGCTGCGCGGCCGGATCATGATCTGCCGACCGACGACGGTCATCCCGATCGAGGCGGTCGTCCGCGGCTACCTCGCCGGGTCGGGCTGGAAGGAGTACCGGGCGAACGGGCGGGTCTGTGGCGTGGACGTGCCCGACGGGCTCGCCGAGAGCGACCGTCTCCCGGAACCGATCTTCACCCCGGCGACGAAGGCCGACGCCGGCGAGCACGACGAGAACATCGACTTCGAGACGATGGCCCAGAGCGTCGGCCGCGAGGTCGCCGGACAGGTCCGCGACCTGGCGATGACCTTGTATCGACACGCGGCGGCGGCGACGGAGCAGGTCGGCATCCTGCTGGCCGACACCAAGTTCGAATTCGGGGTCGAGCCCGAGACCGGCCGGATCCTCCTCATCGACGAGGCGCTGACCCCCGATTCCTCGCGGTTCTGGGACGCGTCCACCTACCAGCCCGGGCGCGCCCAGGCGAGTTTCGACAAGCAGTTCGTGCGCGACTGGCTCGAGGCGCAGCCGTGGGACAAGACCGCGCCCGGACCGGCCCTGCCCGACGATGTCGTGGCCGGGACCCGCGCGCGCTATGTCGAGGCATTCGAACGGATCACCGGCGCGAGCTTCGCGCGCTATCTGCAGGAGGACGTGATCGCCCCATGACGAGCTTCCGATTCGCGGTCAACGTCACGCCGAAGCCCGGCATCCTCGATCCGGCCGGCCGGGCCGTCGAGGGCAGCCTCGGCCACCTCGGCATCGACGGGATCCACGACATCCGCATCGGGCGACGGGCAGAGCTGACGGTCGAGGCGACCGACGAGATGACGGCGCGCGGGATCGTCGAGCGCCTGGCCTCGGAACTCCTGTCGAACCCGCTCATCGAGGTCTTCGCGGTCGAGCCGCTCGGTGCGGCCTCCTCGACCACGTCGGCCGCCGGCGTCGGGGAGGGCTGATCGTGCCGGTGCGGATCGGGGTCGTCGTCTTCCCGGGCAGCAACTGCGACCGCGATACCGTCCACGCGCTCGACCTCGCCGGTGCCGAACCGGTCGTCCTGTGGCACGAGCAGGCCACGCTCGAAGGCGTCGCCGCGGTCGTCCTGCCGGGCGGGTTCGCGTACGGCGACTACGTCCGGGCCGGCGTCATCGCCCGGTTCAGCCCGGTGATGCGCGCGGTCGCCGCGTTCGCGGGCGAGGGCGGCCTCGTCCTCGGCATCTGCAACGGTTTCCAGGTCCTCGCCGAAGCCGGCCTCGTGCCGGGCGCGCTGCTCCGGAACGCGTCACTCCGTTTCGCCGGGCAGGAGGTCGCCATCGCGGCCGAGCGGCTCGACAGCCGATTCACGCATGCGCTGGCGGGCATCGGGCCGCTGCGGATGCCGGTCGCCCACGGCGAGGGCCGGTTCTACGCGGATGAGGCGACGCTCGACGCGCTCGAACGCGATGGGCAGGTCCTGTTCCGCTACGTCGATGGGGCAGGGGAGCCCGCCGGGCCGGACGATCCCGGCAACCCCAACGGGTCGCTGCGGGCGATCGCCGGTGTCATGAATGCGGCGGGCAACGTGGCAGGCCTCATGCCGCATCCGGAGCGGGCATCCGAGGCGATCCTGGGCTCCGACGACGGGTTCGCGATCATCCGGTCGCTCGTGGAGAGCGCGGCGCGTGCCACCCGCGAGGCTGCCCAGATCGGCGTCATGACGGCCGGGTCTCGATGACCGTGGCCGAGCGTCCCGTCGAGCCGCTCCATCGCCGGCTCGGCGTCACGGACGACGAGCTCGACGCCATCCGCGATCGCCTCGGCGGCCGCGACCCGAATGACCTCGAGCTCGCGATGTTCAGCGTCATGTGGAGCGAGCACTGCTCGTACAAGAGCTCGAAGCCGCTCCTCCGGACGTTGCCGACCGCCGGCGAGGGAGTGGTCGCCGGGCCGGGCGAGAACGCCGGTGTCATCTCGATCGGTGACGGTCTGGCGGTCGCGTTCAAGATCGAATCGCACAACCACCCGTCCGCCGTCGAGCCCTACCAGGGCGCCGCGACCGGTGTCGGCGGGATCCTCCGTGACATCTTCACCATGGGCGCGCGCCCGATCGCCGTCCTCGATGCGCTCCGGTTCGGCGATCCGGCCGACGCGCGGACCCGCCACCTGGTCGACGGGGTCGTCCGCGGCGTCGGTGGCTACGGCAACTGCGTCGGCGTGCCGACCGTCGGTGGCGAGCTCGTCTTCGACCCGAGCTACGGCGGCAATCCGCTGGTCAACGTCATGGCCATCGGCCTGCTCGAGGAGCGGTTCCTGACGCTGGCGGCGGCCCCGGGCCCCGGGAACCTCGTCGTCCTGTTCGGCTCGGCGACGGGCCGCGATGGCATCGGCGGGGCATCGGTCCTGGCCAGCGCGACCTTCACCGACGACGACCCTTCGAAGCGGCCGTCGGTCCAGGTCGGCGACCCGTTCGCGGAGAAGCTGCTCATCGAGGCGAGCCTCGAACTCATCGAGCGTGGCCTGGTCGAGGGTCTCCAGGATCTGGGCGCCGGGGGGATCACCTGCGCGACGTCCGAGACCGCGGACCGGGCGGGGACCGGGATCGTCGTCGACCTCGACGCCATCCCTCGCCGCGAACCCGGCCTCGCACCGTTCGAGGTCATGATCTCCGAGTCGCAGGAGCGGATGTGCGCCGCCGTCCTGCCCGAACGCTGGCCCGATGTCCGCGAGGTCTGCGAGCGCTGGGGCCTGCCCGTGGCGATCATCGGGCGGGTCACAGATGACGGCGACATTGCTATCGTCGAGGGCGGCCTCGATGCCGACGGTCGGCCGGCGGCCGGCGCCCGCGAGATCGCCCGCGTGCCCGCCAGCTCGCTGACGAGCGACGCCATCGTCCACGAGCGCGTCGCGGCGGCTCCCACGCACACGCGCGGCGCTCCGGCGCCCGGGGCACCGGCGACCGTCAGCGACCGCCTTCCGGAGCGGGGGATGGACCCCGGAGCCGTCCTGCTCGCCCTGCTCGGCTCGGCGAACCTGTCGTCGCGCCATGCCGTCTTCCACCAGTACGACTCGACCGTCGGGGCCGATACCGTCGCTGGACCGGGCCGCGGCGCCGCGGTCCTGCGGGTGAAGGGCACGACCAAGGCGCTCGTCGCGACGACCGATGGCAACCAGTCGGTGGGGGCACTCGACCCGTGGCTGGGAGCCGCGCTATCCGTCGCGGAGGCGACACGCAATGTCTCGATCACGGGTGCCCGGCCACTGGGTGTGACCAACTGCCTCAACTACGGCGACCCGACCCGGCCGGAGGCGTTCTGGCAACTGACCGAAGGCGTCCGCGGCCTCGCCGACGCGTGCCTCGCGCTCGGCCTGCCCGTGACCGGCGGCAACGTCTCGCTCTACAACGAATTGCCCGGCGGCGCGATCGCCCCGACACCCGAGATCGGCGTGGTCGGCCTGCTCGACGACATCGAGCTGCTGGTCGGGCCGGCGTTCGGCCACGCCCACGACACCATCCTGTTGGTGGGGGAGAGCGTTCCGGGGCTCGCAGGGTCCGCGTACGCGGCGTTGGCCGGGGGCGCCAGCGTGGACGATCCTCCTGCGCTCGATCTCGGCCGCGAGGCAGCCGTCCAGGGATTCATCCGCGAGGCGATCGCGCGTGGGCTCGTCGCGTCCGCCCAGGATGTGTCGGGCGGCGGGCTGGCGGTGGCCCTGGCCGAGGGTTCGATCTGGAGCGGCCTCGGCGCGAACGTCCGGATCCATATCAGCCATTCACCCGCCGTCGACCTCTTCGGCGAGAGCCCATCCCGCCTCGTCGTCTCCTGTCGGCCCCGGTACGCGGCCGCCCTCGAGCTGCTCGCCCGCCAGCACGGACTTCCGGTCGAGGCCATCGGTTCGGTCGGCGGCGACCGGCTCGTCGTCGAGCTCGCGTCGGCCGGAGCCGCGGGCACCGTGGAGGACCGCGGCGGCAGGGTCGCGGACGCTCTCGAAGTGCCGATCCGCGACCTCGCCCATGCCTGGGAGCACGGGCTGGCGCGTGCACTGGGCTGGGAGGGCTTGTGAGCACGGATCCGTCTGTTCCGACGCGCATCTCATCCGCTCGGACGGCGCATCGCGGCGTTGCCGCCTTCGCAAGCTCGCTCTCGCACTGTCCAGTGCGCTCGCTCACCTGCTCGGCGGCGCCTTGCGCTGCATCCGCCCGCGCGGCGATCTGCTGCGCCCGAACGACGGAGCCGTTCTCCTGATGTGTGGCGTGTTCGGAGTCGTCCTGCCCGGCGGTGAGCCGACCGATGCCGCGTCCATCGCGGCGCTCGGGCTGTTCGCGCTCCAGCATCGCGGCCAGGAGTCCGCCGGCCTGGCCGTCAGCGACGGCGAGCAGCTGATGCTCTACAAGGACCTCGGGATGATCAGTTCGGTGCTCGACGAGCGCCGTTTGCCCAGCCTGCGCGGCCAGCTCGCCATCGCCCATTGCCGCTATTCGACGACCGGCTCGACGATCTGGGAGAACGCTCAGCCGACGTATCGGCTCGGGCCCCGGCGAGCGCTGGCGATCGGCCACAACGGCAATCTCGTCAACACGCGCGACCTGCTCGAGCTGTTGCATGGCGGCCGCGCCCGCCTGCCGGCCTCGACCGACACCGAACTCCTGACCGCGCTCCTCGCCGACGAGCCCGCCGCCGATACCGTCGAAGCCTTGCGCCAGGTCCTGCCGCGTGTGCGCGGCGCCTACAGCCTGGTCGTGCTCGACGAGCGGCGGGTCATCGGGGTGCGCGATCCGTTCGGCTTCCGGCCGCTCGTCCTGGGACGACTGCCGGCGACCGGACCTGATGGCGGGGACGGCCTGTGGCCGGCCGACGACGCTTCGGCCGGCTGGTGTCTGTCGTCCGAGACCGCAGCCCTCGACATCGTCGGCGCCGAATACGTCCGCGACGTCCAGCCTGGCGAGATGGTCATCCTCGAACCGGGCGTCGCGCCGCGGTCCGTCCGCTTCGCCGAGGCGACGCCCGCGCTGTGCGTGTTCGAGCTCATCTACTTCGCCCGGCCCGATTCGTACATGGAGGGTCGCAACCTGTACGAGGCCCGTCGCAAGATGGGCATGCAGCTCGCGCTCGAGCATCCGATCGACGCCGACCTGGTGATGCCCGTCCCGGACACCGGTGCACCGGCGGCGGCCGGGTTCGCCGAGCAGTCGGGCCTGCCCTATCGCGAAGGCATGTACCGCAATCGCTATGCGGGACGGACCTTCATCCAGCCGTCGGCAGGGCTCCGCCATCGGGGCGTGACGATCAAGCTCAATCCCCTGCGCGAGGTCGTCAACGGCAAACGGCTCATCGTGGTCGACGATTTGATCGTTCGCGGCACGACGACCAAGCGCATCGTCGACCTGCTGCGCAAGGCCGGCGCGACCGAGGTCCACGTCCGGATCAGCGCACCGCCCATCTACCACCCGTGCTTCTACGGCATCGACACCCAGATCGAGACCGAACTGATCGCGTCGACCCACACCGAGCCCGAGATCCGCGATTTCATCGGTGCCGATTCGCTCGGCTACCTGTCCATCCGCGGGGTGCTCGCGGCGCTCGACCTGCCGTATGAGCGGTTCTGCTTCGCCTGCTTCGACGGCCACTATCCGGATCCGGTCCCGTACGACGCGAAGAGCCGCAAGTTCATGCTCGAGGAGGCGGTGATCGCGCGATGACCCGCCCGGGCGCGAAGGGAACGGCGGGCCGCGACGCGTACCGCGCGGCCGGTGTCGACGTGATGGCCGGGGAGCGCGCCGTCGATCTGATGCGGGCACATGTCGAATTGACCCGCCGGCCCGAGGTCGTCGGTGGTCTCGGCGGGTTCGGCGGCGCGTTCACCATCCCGCCCGGCTACCGCGAGCCGTTGATGGTCGCTTCGACCGACGGGGTCGGCACGAAGACCGCGCTCGCGGCGTCGCTCCGGCGGTTCGACACGATCGGCATCGACCTCGTCGCGATGTGCGCCGATGACGTCGTGTGCTGCGGCGCCGAGCCGCTGGCCTTCCTCGACTACATCGCGGTCGGCCGGGTCATCCCGGAGGCCGTGGCCGAGGTCGTCGGCTCGATCGCGGCCGGCTGTCGCGATGCAGGCTGCGCCCTGGTCGGCGGCGAGACCGCCGAGCACCCGGACCTGATGTCGACCGATGAATTCGACCTGTCCGGCTGCTGCATCGGCGTCGTCGAACGCGCCGACGTCATCGATGGCGCCTCGGTGCGGGCGGGCGACGCGATCCTCGGCCTGGCGTCGTCGGGGCTTCATGCCAACGGCTTCTCACTGGTCCGGGCGCTGCTCGCCCAGTGGGGTCTCGACCTCGGCGAGCCGTACCAGGCGCGGCTGCGCCGATCGCTCGGCGATGCCGCCACGGACGCCCTGCTCGCGGCCGCCCCGCACGAGACGATGGCGACGCTCGGCGAGGTCCTGCTCACTCCGACCCTCATCTACGCCAAGGCGGTGCTGGCCGCCCGCGTCGCGGTCCGCGCGACCGGCGCAGACCTGCACGGCCTGGCCCACATCACGGGCGGCGGCCTGCCCGGCAACGTGCCGCGGGCGGTGCCCGACGGACTCGCCGCGCGGCTCGATCCCGGACGCTGGTCGATGCCGTCGGTCATGCGCCTGTTCGGGGCGCTGGGCGGCCTCGATGATGTCGAGCTGCGCGCGACGTTCAACGGCGGACTGGGCATGGTCGTCGTCCTGCCGCGCGAGGCCGTCGCGGCGGCGACCGACGCGATCGCGGGGTTCGGGTTGACCGCGCTGATCGTCGGCGAGGTCGTCACAGCCGGCGAGGTCGGCGGAGCCCGCTACGTCGAGGGCCCGCTCGAGGGTGCCGCTTGAGCGGCCGGATCGCGGTCGGGGTCTCCGGTGCGGGATCGAACCTGCGCGCGCTGGCGGCCGCCGCCGGGCGCGGCGAGCTCGGCGGCGAGATCGTCCTCGTGTTCGCCGACCGGCCATGTCCGGCCCTCGACTGGGCAGCGGAGCAGGGGATCGAGACCGCGCTGGTCCCGGGCGGCGACGACGCGACGCTGGCCGAGACGCTCACGGCGATCGACGTCGACGCGGTCGTGCTCGCGGGGTACATGCGGATCATCGGCCCCGCCGTCCTCGCGGCGTTCGGTGGCCGCATCCTCAACACGCATCCGTCGCTGCTCCCCGCGTTCCCGGGCGGCCACGCCGTCGCGGACGCGTTGGACCATGGCGCGGCGGTCACGGGCTGCACGGTCCACCTGGTCGACGCGACGCTGGACGGCGGCCCGATCGTCGCGCAGGAGTCCGTCGCCATCCTCCCGGACGACGACGCGACGAGCCTCCACGACCGGATCCGGGCCGTGGAACACCGGTTGCTGCCGCGGGCCGTCGCCCTGCTCCTCGCCGACGCGCTGGTCGTCGACGGCCGGCGCGTGACCGTGGATCTCGCCCGCGCGGACGCGCGCGTTCCGGTGCCGCGCCGGGCCTTGCTGTCGGTGTCGGACAAGACCGGCCTCGTCGACCTGGGCCGCGGGCTCGTCGCACGCGGTTTCGAGCTGGTCTCCACGGGCGGTACCGCCCGGTCGTTGCGTGAGGCGGGTCTGCCGGTGACCGATGTCGCGGCGGTGACCGGGTTCCCCGAGATGCTGGATGGGCGGGTCAAGACGCTCCATCCGCGGGTCCACGGCGGGATCCTCGCCGATCGCCGCCTTGTTGACCATCGGCGTCAGCTCGTCGCTGCCGCCATCGCCCCATTCCAGCTCGTCGTCGTCAACCTCTATCCGTTCGGGGCAGCCCTGGAACGGCCCGGCATCAGCGTCGACGAGCTCATCGAGGAGATCGACATCGGCGGCCCGTCGATGGTCCGGGCAGCGGCCAAGAACCACGCGAACGTGGCCGTCCTGACCGACCCAGCCCGCTACGACGAGGTCCTCGCCGCCCTGGACAGCGCGGACGGACTCGACGACCGGCGACGCCGGGCTCTCGCACTCGAGGCATTCGCGCACACGGCCGCCTATGACGCCCGGATCGCCGCCGAGCTGCCGGCCCGGATGGTCGCGGCGGGGCTGCTCGACCCGCCCGAGGATCCCTATCCGCCGAGGCTCACCATCGGCCTCGACAAGGTCGAGACGCTCCGCTATGGCGAGAACCCCCATCAGGCGGCGGCACGCTACAGGCGGCCGGGCGCCACCCTTCGGCGACGGCCTGTTCGGGGTGGAGCGCGCGCCGCTCCAGGGCAAGGCGCTGTCCTACAACAACGTCCTCGACGCGGCCGCCGCGTCGACCATCGGACGGGCGCTGCGCGGACCGGCGGTCGTCATCGTCAAGCACACGAACCCGTGCGGGGCCGCCGAGCGGTCATCGCTCGTCGATGCCTGGGCGGCCGCCCTCGAGGCCGATCCGGTGAGCGCGTTCGGCGGCGTCGTCGCGCTCACCAGGCCCGTCGACCGGGCGATGGCGGAGCGCCTCGTCTCGATCTTCCTCGAGATCGTCATCGCGCCCGCGTACGACGCCGCTGCCCTCGAGGTCCTCGCGACCAAGCCGAACCTGCGGGTCCTGCTCGACGAGGCACTCGCGGACGACACCCCGAACGACGAGCCGCTCGATCCGACCGGCTCCATCCGGACGGCCGCCGGCGCCGTCCTCGTCACGACCCCGGACATCACGACCGACGACCCGACGACCTGGGCCTGCGCAACGAGTCGTCCTCCGACCGACGACGAACAGCTGACCTCGATCTCGCCTGGCGACTCGTGCGCGGGGTGACGTCCAACGCGATCGTGCTCGTCCGCGACCGCCGGCTCGTCGGGATGGGGAGTGGCCAGACCTCGCGCGTCGATGCGGCCCGCCAGGCCGTCGCCAAGGCGCACGCGCATGCTCGGGCCGGATGCGACCGTCGGGGCCGCCTGCGCCTCGGACGCGTTCTTCCCGTTCCCGGACGCGGTCGAGGTCTGCCTCGCGGCCGGTGTGCGTGCGTTCGTCCAGCCCGGTGGTTCAGTTCGCGACGCCGAGGCAGTCGCTGTCGTCGAGGCCGCCGGTGGCACGATGCTGGTCACCGGCGTCAGGCACTTCCGCCACTGACCACGTCCTTATCGAGTACGCTCGCGGCCATCCCTTCGAGAGGTTCGGATGCTCTGTTCGTCCTGCGGCACCGAGAACGATGCCGGGCGACGCTTCTGTGACACCTGTGGCGCGCCGCTAACGGTCGTCTGCCGTGTGTGCGGGTCGTCCAACCGTCCCTCGGCGAGATTCGGGCTGGGTCGCCTCATCGGCCTGCACGAGAGCTTGCGCGTCCACGGCGACGCCATCTCGGCCGAACGGGTCATCCTGCGAGCCGGGTTCGCGGCGCTAGAAGGGCGCCTCGCAGAGGCGCACGCCGGCTACCGTGACGCGATCGAGAGCTGGCGCGATCTCGGGCTCGACTGGGAAGAGGCGCTGGCTGGACTAGACATGGCTACCGTCCTCGATCGCGACCAGCCGGACGTCGCCACCGCGATCATCCGGTCCCGGGAGATATTCGAACGCCTGCGGGCGCGCCCATTCCTGGAGCGACTCCTCCGGCCGGGTGGCGCCGCCTCTGGCGCGATGGCCGCTGTATCGCCCGTAGCCATCGCGGCCACCGCAACTCCGACCGCCGCCCTCGACTGACCGTGTCTGCCGCGCGCCCGGCTCAGCGTCAGCGTCCCTGGCATGTCCCGATGACCGGGCGCGACCCGAACGATGCGCACCGAGCCTCGACCCCGCTCGAGCTCCTGTTCGACCTCTGTTTCGTCGTCGCCGTCGCGAGTGCTGCCTCGGCGCTCCAT
>CAVZME010000008.1:0-827617 GCA_963776385.1 uncultured Chloroflexia bacterium | reverse complement strand
CGGCGCGGATAATCGGACGGCAGTTGCTCGATTACGACGAGGCATCGATGGATTCCGCGGCGGCCGGTTCGCTCGAGCTAGGCAGGGACGCCGTCAAACGCCACGCCTGGACGGAGGCGCTGGAGGCATTCGCCGCGGCCGATCGCGAGGGAGGCCTGTCGCCCGACGACCTCGAGCTGATGGGCGAGGCCGCCTGGTGGGCGGGCAAGCCCGATGAAGCGACCGATCGCTCGAGCGGGCGTTCGCCGCCTACGTGGAGGCCGGTCGACCGACCGAGGCCGCTGGCGTGGCGTTTCATCTCAGCTACGTGGCCTTCCGCCGCGGGGCGCCCTCGGTGGGTGGGGGATGGCTGGGGCGCGCCGCGGGATTGCTCGAGGGCGTGCCCGAGTCGAGCATGCACGCGTGGCTGCATCTGTTCGCTGCCATCGGTGCCGTGATGGACCACAGGATGGCGGACGGCCTCGAGCACGCGGATCGCGCGATCGCGGTGGCGCGGGAGCACGGGAACGCCGATGTCCAGTTCATGGCGACGAGCTTCAAGGGCTACGGGGAAGTGCACCAGGGCAACATGCAGGTGGGTCTGGCCCTCCTCGATGAGGCGGCGGCGGCGGCAACCTCCGGCCAGCTCGGTCTTCGGATCGCGAGCGACATCCTGTGCAACACGATCGCCGCCTGTCGGAACATCGGCGATCTCAAGCGCGCGGGCCAATGGGCCGATGAGGGCGAGCGCTGGATGCGCCGTCAGGCGGTGGGCGGCTATCCGGGCATCTGCCGCGTCCATCGAGCGGAGCTGAAGATGCTTCGCGGCCAGTGGCCGGAGGCCGAGCTGGAGGCACGCCAGGCCTGCGAGGAGCTCCAGCGGTTCGGTCTGAACGATGGCCTCGGGTTCGCCCACCACGAGATCGGCGAGATCCGGCTCCGGATGGGCGACCTGCAGGGGGCGGCCGAGGCATTCGAGCGGGCGTACGAGCTTGGCGATGACGGGCAGCCCGGCCTCGCGCTCCTCCATCTGGCGCGCGGCGAGGTTGACGACGCCTGGCGTTCGATCGAGCGGGCGCTGGCCGCGACGCAGGACGGCGAGGGTCCGGTGGATCAGGCCACCCGCGGGCGTCTCCTGCCGGCGGCGATCGACATCGCGCTTGCCCGCGGCGAGATCGAGACGGCGCGCGCACGCCGTCGAAGAGCTCGAGTCGATCGCGGCCGGGTACAAGCGACCGCTCTTCGAGGCGGGCGCGCTCACGGCGAAGGGCGAGCTGCTGCTGGGGGAGGACAAGCCTTCGGAGGCGTCCCCGATCCTGGGTCGATCGTGGCGGTTGTGGATGGAAAACGACCTGCCCTACGAGAGCGCGCGAGCTCGACTTCGGTACGCCGAGGCGATCGCCGCCGAGGGCGACAAGGCGACGGCCCGGAGGGACCTCCGGGCCGCTCGGGCCGTGTTCGAGCGCCTGGGCGCCACGCTCGACCTGCAGCGGGTGGACGCGCTGCTCGGGGAAGAGCAGGCGCCCGCGGCCTCAGCGGAGCGAGTCACCAGGACGTTCATGTTCACCGACATCGTCACCTCCACGGACCTGATCGGACTCGTGGGCGACGAGGCGTGGGCAGAGCTCCTGGCATGGCATAACAGGGAGCTTCGGTCGGCCTTCGCAAGCCACCGCGGAGAGGAAGTCAAGAGCACCGGCGACGGCTTCTTCGTGGCGTTCGACAAGGCTGCCGATGCGATCGAGTGCGCGGTCGACATCCAGCGTCGGCTGACGCGACACCGCCGCGAGCACGGGTTCGCGCCGTCGGTGCGGATCGGCCTGCATGCAGCCGAAGCGACGCCGGATGGCCGTGACTACAGCGGCCGGGGCGTGCACGTCGCCGCCCGCATCGGCGGCGCGGCATCGGGCCAGGAGATCCTGGCCTCCGACCGACGTCCTCGAGCAGGCCGGGCACGACCCGGTTCAAGGTCTCGGAGCCGCGCGCCTTGACCCTCAAGGGAGTCCGCGAGCCGGTCGAGGTTCGCGCCATCGACTGGCATTGACCCCATCGCCGACGAGCCTCAGGCATCTCTGCTGGCTCTAGCAATCGAAGGGCTAGCCGGCGGTACGGATGAGTTTCTTGTTCACGAACTCATCGGCCGCCAGCAGACCCAACTCACGGGCCGTACCGCTGCGCTTGACGCCGCCGAACGGCAGTTCGGGACTGTCGGCCAGCACCAGATTGATGTAGACCATGCCCGCCTCGATCCGATCGGCGACCCGGGCCGCCTGCTCCGGATCGTTGCTGTACACGTACGAACCCAGCCCAAAGCTGGTGTCATTGGCCAGCGTGACCGCTGCGTCCTCGTCGGCCACCCGGTAGACGACACCGACCGGTCCGAAGAACTCCTCCCGATAGGCCTCCATGTCGCGCGTCACGCCAGTCAGCACGGTCGGCGGATAGTACGCACCGTCCCGGGAGCCGCCGGTGACCACGGTCGCGCCCTGCGCCACCGCCCGATCGACCTGGTCCTGCAACCGGGTCGCCGCGGCCACCGACGACAGCGGCCCGAGCACCGTCTCCTCGACCAGCGGGTCACCCACCGGCGCCGCGGCCATCGCTGCGGTGAACTTGGTCAGGAACGCCTCGTACAACCCGTCCACCACGATGAATTGCTTGGCGCCATTGCAGGACTGGCCGGTGTTGTCCAGCCGCGCCGCGGTCGCCGCCGCCACCACCGCATCAAGATCATCGGTGGCCAGCACCAGGAACGGATCCGAGCCGCCGAGCTCCAGGGCCACCTTCTTCAGATGCCGCCCGGCCACCTCGGCGACCGCCGCCCCGGCCCGCTGCGAGCCGGTCACCGACACGCCCTGGATCCGCGGATCGGCGATGATCGTCGCGGCCTGCTCGTCGCTGACATAGACGTTGAGGTAGGCGCCCTCCGGCAGCCCGGCGTCGCGATAGATCGCCTCGATGGCCGCGGCCGACTCCGGGCACTGCGACGCGTGCTTCAAGACGATCGCATTGCCGAGTACCAGGTTCGGCGCCGCGAACCTGGCCACCTGGTAGTAGGGAAAGTTCCAGGGCATGATCCCGAGAAGCACACCCAGCGGGCTGCGCCGGATCACGGCGGTGCCCTCGCCAAGGATGGTGAGTGGCTGATCGGCGGTGATCACGTCCGCCTGATCCGCGTAGTACTCGGTGATGTCGGCGGCGAAATCGACCTCGCCGAGCGCACCCGCCTTCACCTTGCCCATCTCCCGGACGATGATGGCGGCCAGTTCCTCCCGACGTTCCCGATGCAGCTCGGCCGCCCGGCGGACCATCCCGGCCCGCTCGGCGACCGGGAGCTTCCGCCAGGTCTCGAACCCCGCCTCGGCCGTAGCGAGTGTCTGCTCGACCTGGGCATCGGTGAAGCTGTCGTAGCGGGCCACGGTCTCCCCGGTGGCCGGGTTCACGACGGCGTACTCGCTCATGACTTCCCCTTGCCCTCCGCTTGCTCGCAGACGCTAGCTATCGAACGGCGCCTGCGCGATCTCCTCGAGCATGCCCGTGGCGATCATCTCCGCAGCCGGGCAGGTCGGCTTCCGCAACGCCTGGTCGACGAGGAGCGCGGTGAACTCCCGCTTGAAATCGACCCGCGGATACGCGGCAAGCAATCCGGGGATGATCGCCGGTCGAACGTCGGCGAAGCGGTCGCCGGTAACGTCGATGCCGGCCGAGTCCCAGAGCAGCACGACCTCGGACGCGGGATCGGGCGGCATGGTCTCGAGATTGTGCAGCGCGATCACGTCGTAGATCGCTCGGGCGCGCGCCTCCGGTTCCCCGGCCTCGCCCACGAGCCGCTCCGCCGCGATCGCGCCGTCGACCTCGTAGCAGCCGCCGAGGTCGTACGCCGGAACCAGGCCGATGTCGTGGAGCATCGCGGACACATACAGGATCTCGGGATCGAACTGCGAGCCGGTCGTGCCGTGCCAGCTCGACGGCCCAGGCATAGACCCGGACCGAGTGGTTCACGAGGAAGGGTGCCGCAACGTCCGTGATGAGCTCGCGGGCTCGCCGCGTGAGCGCGGAATCCGGAACGGGCATGCCGAGCCGGGTGAGTGCCTCGTCCATGATCTGGTCCGTCGATTGTATGCGGCGCATGGACGCCTGCCGGCCGGGGAATGGAGCCGACACTCGGATTTGAACCGAGGACCTGCTGTTTACGAACTAGATGGGCCTAAGCGTTGTGGCCGGAGCGTGGAATCGCGAGCGTAGGCCGCTCAGTTAGCAGGTCTTCGTTTCGAGCACGTTGAGGGGTGCTGCGGGCCGGCCTCCGAGGTATGCGCGATGGTCGCGGCTATCGTAACCGCGACCATCAGCCGATGAGCATTTGATTGCCGAAGGAAAGGATGACAGAGGCGTGGCTGCGAAGAGGATCAAGAAGATCGTGGTGACAGGCGTCGGCACTCCGCCCCCGCTGTCCTTCCGACCCCTGGTGGACGAAGTCCTCCGGGCGATGGAGCAAGAACGGCGGACCGGGGTCGAGGCTCGGGCGTTACCCGATGTGGACGACTCGTCGAAGCAGAACCCCGAGCGTGGGTGGAGCCCTCGCTAACCGCTTGGTCGTAGGTTCGCTCCGTCCCGCCGGAGCCAGAACCCGCTCCTAATAGGTAGCACGTTACCGACCGCTCGGGATTTCAAGGTCGACGGCAGGGTGGCGCGCCCGACAGGTGTTGGACGCGCGATTTCAACCTACACCATCCCGATCGAGGGGCGCGACGAGTGGCTGGCCGCTGCTAGGCGGCTGGCATGAGGGACGGGTACCAGCGCGGGGTGCTTCCGCCGCAGGCGACGCGGCGCCAGATGGACGTGCTTGCCGCCTACGTCGCCGCCGGCGGGTCGGTCCACGACGCGGCCGAACTCGTGGGTATCAGGCCCAGCACCGTCAAGCGGCACCTCGCCGACCTACGAGCGCGGTCGGGACTGACGACCGAGCAGCTGATCTATTCGGGCCGCGCCCTTGGTTGGCTCGTCGTCCCGAGCCTGGAGCCAGCGTGATCTCTTGAATGCAGGCTGAGCCCCCGCGCGCGACCCCGAGTGCCCATCGCTCGCTCAAGCCGGACTATGCGCCAACCACTCTCGCTCCGCAGTCAGGCCGTGCCGATGGGATCGGCACGGTCGGGCGACGCCCGGAGGCTGTCCAGACCGGCGAGGATCAGATCGAGACCGAAGTCGAACTCGCTGGCGAAGTCGTAGCCGGCCTTGCCCACGTGCTCGGCAACGGACTCGGCGAGGTAGGGATAGTCGTCAGCGGGGAACTGGCTGAGAATCTCGATCGCCAACTTGTCGACCTGGTCCGTGCTTTCGAAGGGCAGGGTCTGCTCTTGCAGCGCGAAGCCGAAGATGAAGCTGTCGAGCAGGGTGAAGGCGTGAACGGCCATCGCGACGGAGAAGCCAGCCTGCCGCAACGCCCGTATCACCATGTCGTGGTATCGCATGTTGCCCGGGCCTGGATGGACGCGGGACTGGATCACCCCCAGCGCCCAGCGGTGACGCGCGAGCACTTCGCGGATCGAGTTGGCTTGCTGACGCATCGCCCCTTTCCAGTCTGACCCTCCGGCGGTGACGTCGATCTCCTCGTACATCACGTCGACCATCGCGTCGAGCAGATCGTCCTTGTTCGCGAAGTGGTTGTAGAGCGCCATGGGGTATACCCCCAGCTCCTGGGCGACGTTCCGCATGCTGAGCGACTCGATTCCGCCTTCATCAGCGAGCTTGATGGCCGTTCGGAGCACTCGCTGCCGGCTGAGTGGGACTCGTCGTCTGGTCCTCGATCGTTGCTTGACAAACATTTGCATCCCTCTCGGCACCTGGGTCTTGACGTATGTACGCTGTACATCTAATGTACGCCGTATTGGCGATGTACGCCGTACATTAGCAGGAGACCACCATGAAGGCAATCGTTCAACCAACCTATGGCTCACCCGATGACCTGCAGCTGCGCGACATCGACCAGCCCACGATCGGCGACCACGACGTGCTGGTGCGCGTGCATGCCGCGTCGGTCAACACCGCCGACCGGCTCATCCTGCGCGGCCGCCCCTATCTGATGCGCGCCGCGGGCTCCGGACTCGGCTTTAGCCCGCGTCGACCCCAGTTCGCCGTCGCGGGCACGGACCTCGCCGGTCGTGTGGCGGCGGTAGGCAGTTTGGTGACCGCCTTCCGCCCCGGCGACGAGGTGTACGGGAGCGTCCCCGGCGCGATCGCGGAGTACGTCGCGGCGCCGGACACCGCCCTGGCGGCCAAGCCGTCGAGCCTCAGCTTCCAACAGGCCGCCGCGATGCCGCTGGCCGCGCTCACCGCACTCCAGGGGCTTCGCGATGCCGGACAGGTCCAGCCCGGGCAGCGGGTTCTGATCAATGGGGCCTCGGGCGGCGTCGGCACCTATGCGGTGCAGATCGCCAAGGTCCTGGGCGCCGAGGTGACCGCGGTGACCAGCGGCCCGAACGTCGAGATGGTTCGATCACTCGGCGCCGACCACGTCATCGACTACACCAGCGAGGACTTCACGGAGTCAGCCAGTCGGTATGACGTCATCCTGGACCTTGTGGGCAACCACTCACTGTCGGCTCGACGACGCGCGCTGACCGCGACGGGCACGCTGTTGCTGTCATACGTCGGTACCAACCGCTGGGTGGGGCCGATCGGTCACATCCTGGCTGCCGTGGTGCTGACGCGGTTCACGAGCCACAGGATCGTCTCGTTCACGACCGCTCCGAGCAGTGCCGACCTGCTCGTCCTTGCGCAGCTGACAGACGACGGAAAGATCGTGCCGGTCATCGACCGGACCTACCGCCTCGACCAAGCAGCCGAGGCGATCCGCTACCTGGAACTCGGACGTGCCCGGGGCAAGGTCATCATCAGCATCAGCGACCGCGGCGCGCTGGCCGCGCTGACGCGGGCGAGTGTGGCGTCGTGACGGCGCCAGCGATGCCAGTGGGGCCGTACGCGGCTCGTCTGACCATTGACTACCCCGAACGCCTTGATCGGGTTACGACCTTCTTTCGCCTGATCTGGGTCATACCGATTGCCATCGTGCTCGGAGTGATCACGGGGAGCGGGACCCACATGATGGTCACCGCAGCCGGTGAGCAAATTGTCGGAGCCGGCGGTGGACTGCTCGCTGGCTTGGCTTTCGCCACGGCGCTGATGATCGTCATCCGCATGCGCTACCCGCGCTGGTGGTTCGACTTCGCACGGGAGCTGACCCGCTTCGGCGCCCGCGTCGGTGCCTACGTGGCCCTGCTCACGGACCGATATCCGTCCACTGTCGAGGAGCAATCGGTGCACCTCGAGATCGAGTATCCAGAGGTCGATCGCGACCTGAACCGCTGGCTTCCACTGGTCAAGTGGTTCCTGGCGATCCCCCATTACGTCGCGCTGATCGTCCTGATCATCGGAGCGGCCCTCGCCATCGTGATCGCCTGGTTCGCGATCCTCATGACCGGGCGTTATCCCCAGCCGCTCTTCAACTACGTGGTCGGCGTCGGGCGGTGGAGCCTGCGCGTGAACGCCTACGCGTTCCTGCTCGTGACCGACCGCTATCCCCCCTTCAGCCTGAAAGCAGGGTAGTCATGCGAATCCTCCGAGAGCTCTCGCGGCGCAAGCTGCGCACGAGCCTGACCATCACCGGCATCACCATCGGCATCTGGGCACTCGTGGTGTTCAGTTCGCTGGCCAACCAGATCAACGGCCTCGTCGGCATGGGCAGCGAATACTTCGCCGACAAGATCGTCGTCACCGACGGCATGGCCTTCGGCTCGTCGCCGATGCGCCTCGACGACGTCGAGATCATCGCCGGCCTCGACGGCGTCGGTGCCGTCCAGCCCAAGGTCGAGATCCCGTGGGACCCCGATCCCGCTATCGGGTTCGGCGCGCCGGACTTCCTGGTCGGGACCATCCCGGGCGCCGACGCCGGGTTCGAGACGTTCACACTCGAGCTGGCCACGGGACGCCAGCTCATCGCCGAGGACACCGGCAACGTCGTGGTCCTGGGGTCGACCATCGCCCGCAAGTACGGCGTCGTCGCCGGCGGGACGGTCGACATCCGAGGCGAGTCCTTCGAGGTCCTTGGGACCCTGCAACCCACCCTCAGCTCGCCCGACACGAACGGCTTCATCCCGCTCTCGACGGCCCAGGCGCTGTACCTGGGCGACCTGCCCCCACTCGTCGCCGAGTCGCTCCAGGCGGACGAGCTGGCCAACCAGATCGTCGTCTTCCCCGAAGTCGGTGCCGACCCGACGACGGTGGCCGCGGCGATCGAGGCCGCGGTCGAGAACAGCGCGACCATGACCGGCGCCGAGTTCTCCGAGACGGTCGGCGCCACGACCGTGATCTTCAACGCGATCATCATCGGGGTGGCCGCCATCAGCCTCATCGTGGGCGGCCTGTCGGTGATCAACACGATGGCCATGAGCGTGGCCGAGCGGACCCGCGAGATCGGCATCCGGCGGGCCATCGGCGGCTCCCGGCGACGCATCGTCCGCGAGCTCGTCGCCGAGGCCGGGGTCATCGGGCTGCTGGGCGGCCTGATCGGGCTCGGCCTGGGCGCTGCGGTCGTCGTCCTGGTCAACGAGGCCGGCCGATCGAGCGGCACCGTCCTCTTCGACCTCACCGCACAGACCGCGGCGTTCGCGGTCGGCTTCAGCACGATCCTCGGGATGGTGGCCGGGATCATCCCGGCCTGGACTGCCGCACGGCTCGACCCGGTGTCGGCCCTGCGCTACGAATGACCAACGACCGAACGACGAAGGAGCGAACGATGAACCTGATCGAAGCGACCGACCTGCGCAAGACCTACCGGCTGTCGCGCCGGACCAGCATCGATGCCCTGCAGGGTGTTGACGTCAGCATCGCCGCCGGCGAGATGGTGGCGATCATGGGGCCGTCAGGCTCCGGCAAGAGCACGCTCATGCACCTGCTCGGGCTGCTCCACGCGCCGGATACCGACGACGGCCCGGCCCCGACCCTGCGCATCGATGGGGTCGATGCGACGACCCTCTCGGACGGCGAGCGAACGTCCATCCGGGCTCGATCGATGGGCTTCGTGTTCCAGTCCTTCAACCTGGTCCCGACGCTCACCGCCGAGGAGAACGTGGCCCTCGCCGCCGAGTATGCCGGGACGTCCGGTTCGGCAGCCCGTGTGGCTGCGCGCGCCTCGCTGGCGTCGGTCGGCCTTGCCGAGCGAGCGGGGCACCGGCCGATGGAGTTGTCAGGGGGCGAGCAGCAGCGCGTGGCCATCGCCCGTGCCCTCGTGAACGACCCGAAGCTGATCCTCGGTGATGAGCCGACGGGCAACCTGGATTCATCCCGGGCCGCGGAAGTCCTGGGCCTGCTCCGTCGCTTCAACCGTGAGCGCGGGCAGACCGTGCTCATCGTCACGCACGACCAGGAGGTTGGCGCCGCCTGCGACCGGATCATCCGGATGCGTGACGGGCGGATCATCGCCGACGAGCGCGTGGCGGACGTGCAGGTTGCCGCATGACGGCCGGAACAATGCGCGATCTGATGCACGCCATCTACGACCGGATCACGGTCGCCGGCCCGGTGATCGTGGGTGTCCGGCTGACCCAGGCGGCCTACGCGCACGGATTGGCGCTGGCGCTGCCCGAAAAGGTTGAAATGGCGCGCCCGACAGGACTCGAACCTGCGACCTTTGGGTCCGGAACCCAACGCTCTATCCACTGAGCTACAGGCGCGCGAGCGCCTAGGATACCGCCCACCGACCGCGCGGGCTCGTAGTCGGATGTGCCTGGGAGATGAGTCGGAGCGGTCCGCCCGCAAGGACGGACCGCCCACGGGGTCAGGCGGCGCGCACCTTGGTGGCGCGCGGGCCCTTGGGGCTCTGCTCGACGTCGAACTCGACGCGCTCGCCGCCCATGAGGCGGTCGAAGTCGAGCGAGGAGTCGAGGCCGTCGCGATGGAAGAAGTATTCCTTCGCATCCTCGGCGGCGATGAAGCCGAATCCGCGATCGGAGACGACCTTCTTGATGGTACCGGTGGCCATGATGACCTCCAACACTTCCCGAACGTGGTTGGCCGACGCACGGTCCGTTCGAAAAGGGGATGACCACGCGGAGCATCGTCGCGAGGTGCGGCGAGCCTCCACCGTAGCACACATGTTCGTCGGACCCATCACAGTCGATCCGGCCGGACATAAGCCGAGGCCGGCTCCCGAAGGAACCGGCCTCGATGCTGTCCCGGTGAAAGAGTCCGCCGAAACGAACGCTTCTGCCGCGCGTCAAGGGCATCTATCACGTCGGCTGCACCGACTACCCTGACCCTACCTACCCATGACCTTGTCGCTGGGGCAGCGCTGACTGAGCAGCACCGATATCCTACCTCGTCAGGGGCGATTTTCCAATGGTTTTGACACGACCAAGGGTGTAAATTCCTTAACCTTCGGCGTGGTGGATCGTGACCGAGGTCATCGCCACAGGCTTGTCCGGAAGGTCCCGACTGTCCCGTGGAGCCCCGACGATGGCGTCCACGACGTCCATGCCCTTCGTCACCTGGCCGAACAACGTGTAGTTCTTCGGCAGCTTGCCGGTCAGGTCCTGGTGGCAGATGAAGAACTGGCTGCCGTTGGTGTTCGGGCCAGCATTGGCCATCGCGAGCGCGCCGCGGACGTAGTCGCCCTGTGACCGGTTCGTCCTCGAACTTGTAGCCGGGACCACCGGTCCCGACCCGGCTCTTCTGGAGCGATGACTTCTTGCCGTACTCCCCGTCACCCGCCTGGGCGACGAAGCCCGGGATGACCCGGTGGAAGATGACGTCGTCGTAGAAACCTGACTCGGCCAGCTTGACGAAGTTGGCGGCGGCCTTCGGTGCGCTCTCGTCGAACAGGTCGACCTCGATGTCGCCGATGTCGGTCGAGATGGTGGCGCTGGTCATGTGCGTGGGCTCCTCTCCGGTTGGTCGGTCAGGGGTTGGCGACGGTGACGCTGGTCATGATGACCGGGTTGGATGGGTTCTCGGCGTCTGCTGCCGAGGCGATCGCGTCGGCCGTCTCCATCCCGGATGTCACGTTCCCGATGATCTGGTACGTGTTGTAGGAGGCGAGGGCGTCGATCGCCTTGTCGGACAGGACGATGAAGAACTGGGAGTCCACCGAGTTCGGCTGCGAGGTACGGGCCATCGCGACCACGCCTCGACCGTACTTCGCGGTCACGGGCTCGTCCTGGATCGTGTAGCCGAGTTCTGCGCCGGTGCCCGAGCCACCACCCTGGATGACGAAGTCCGGCACGACCCGATGGAACGGGCTGCCGTCGTAGAACCCGCACGAGGCAAGCGCGACGAATTGGCCGGCCGCGATGGGCGAGAGGTCGGCTTCGACCTTGATGCCGATGGACGCCCTTGTCGGTCTGGATGGTCACGGTCCGGGTCTGGCCGGCCGGCAGTGGGGGCGGCTGGCTGGTCGGGCACGACCCGGCTGCGCCCGACGCGCCCGGACTCGCTGAGGCAGCAGCCCCGGTGCCACCACCCTTGAACGGCTGCAGGACGAGGAGGCCGAGCGACGAGGACGACCAGGACGATCGCGCCACCGATGAGCCACGGCAGCCCGGGGATGCTGCTGTTGACGTTGCTGCTGCTGACCGGCTGGGCCTTGGCGCTGGGCGTGCCCCCGGTCGACCGGTGTTGCTGCGAGCCGCGACGGCGCTTGCCGCGCTTCGATTCAGGCACGGTCGGTCCTCTGCTGTCGTGCGCGGGTCATGCGGCGGCCTCCATGGCTGCTGGGTAGTCGATGGCCCCGGAGAGCAGGACCTCGCCGAGGATGACGCCGGCGACGCCGGTGTCGCGCAGGCGGCGGAGGCCATCGATATCTCGAACCCCTCCGGCCACCAGGATCTCCGCATCGTACGACCGAACCAGCTCCCGGGTGCGGGCGAGGCTGACGTCGTCGGTCTCGGTACCGCCGTGGGTCAGCACGAACCGGGCGACCCCGGCGCCGACGAGCTCGCCGATGAGGCCATCGACGGTCGGTGGCGACGCCCGCCGCCACGGGAATGCCGCCAGTCGCTCGGGCCGCGGATCCAGTCCGACCGCGAGCCAATCGCCGGCCACCGCAAGACACGCGCGCAGGTCATCCGGACGATCGGCGATGACCGTCGAGACGACGGCCCGGGTCGCCCCGGCCGCGAAGGCCAGACTGATGCCGTCGGCCGAATCCACGCCGCCGGCGACCTGCAACGGGACGGCCACCCGCGCCGCGACGGCCCCGACCGCGTCGAGGTTCGCGGGCTGCCCGGCGCGCGCGCCGTCGAAGTCGACGAGGTGGATCAGCCGTGCGCCCATCGCCACGAAGCGCTCGGCGATGCGGTCCGGGCGGTCCGTCGGGGCGCCGATGCCCGCCCCGGCCCCGGGCCAGTAGACGATCCGCGAGCGGCCGCCCTCGAGGTCGATGGCCGGGATGACCAGCACGAGCGGATCAGCCCTCGCCGGTCATCAGGCGGCGATGGAACGAGATCGGCAGTGAGCCGTTCTGGAGCAGGGTGTCGTGGAACGCCTTGAGGCTGAACCGGTCGCCGAGCCGCCGCTGCTCGTCGGCGCGCAGGCCGAGCAGCAGTGTCCGTCCGAGCAGGTACGACAGGGGATAGGTCGGGCGGTAGGTGTACCAGCTGACCTCTGCCGCGGCATTCGAGCGCTGGAAGCTGGTCTGCTCGACCATGAAGTCGACCGCCTCGTCGACGGTCAGCTCGCCGCGGTGCATCCGCACGTCAAGGATCATCCGGCAGGCTCGCCAGATGGCGTCGGTGTGCATCGCGACCCGGAAGGCGGGGCCGTCGTCGAAACCCTGCTCGCGCATCATCAGTTCCGAGTACATCCCCCAGCCCTCGACGAACTCGGGAGCGTCGGTCAGCAGGCGTGTCAGCGATGGGATGCGCCGCGCCGTGTCGAGCTGGAGGTGGTGTCCCGGATACGCCTCGTGGATGCTGGTGTTGCTGATGGAGCTGAAGTTGTGCTCGCGCATCGCGTCCGGGTCATGTGCCACGGACGGAGTGACGACGTAGATGCCCTTCGGGTCGGCGTCGAAGGCAGCCGGCTCGAAATAGGCGGCGAAGGGCAGGACGTTGCGGAGGTACTCCGGGGTCGCGATGACGTCGATCCGCTCGTCCTCGGGCACGGTCACGAGGTCGTTCTCGATCAGGTGGCGGCGGGCACGGAGCATGGCGTCGCGATAGGCCCCGAGCGCGGCGTCGAAATCGGCCGGCTGGTCGCCCTTGACGCGAGCGATGACGGCCGCCTCGTCGGCGTCCGGGTCGATCTCGCGGGCGGTCGCGGCGCGGGCCGCACGTTCCTCGTGGAGCCGTTCCCAGCCGAGCGCCAGGATGTCGTCGCCATCGAGGCCGTCGAACGCGCGCAACGCGATGAGCGCCTCGTGTCGCTCGCGCCCGATCGCCCAGTCGTCGGTCCCGCCCGGCAGCGTGCCCTCGAGCCAGGACGCGTACAGGTCGACGGCGATCTTGGCCGATTCGCTGGCACGCTCGAGACGCCGTTGCTCGGCGGGCGGCAGGACGGCCGACCCGGCGGCGACGATCTCGTCGAAGAACGTCGGCAGCTCGGACGCCGCGTCGATCTCGATCTGCTGCCAGCGGCGGACCTGCGGGACGGTCGCCCGCGTCTTGGCTTCCTCGAGGTAGGTCGCGGTCGCCTCGAGCCGGCCGGCGATGGCGTCGAGCCGCTCGACGAGCGACGCGTGGTCGCGCGCGAACAGCAGGAACAGGCTGTCGCCGACGTGGTCGAGGGCGAACGACCGCCGCTCCCAGAGACGCAGGTCGTCGATATCGAAGATCGCCCGGCGGACGTTGTGCAGCTCGAGGTCGCGCTCGACCCGCGCCTCGGGCGAGAGCCCGGCCGGGTCGAGGGCCTCCACCGCGGTGAGATGGTCGCGTTCGTCCTGGAGCTCGCCGAGGACCGCGTCGCGACCGCCGTCACCGAGGAGGTCATCGTCCTGGTGCAGACCGACCGCGGTCGCGAGGACCGGGTTGTCGCGGATCAGACGGACGAACCGGGCCTCGACGAGGTCGTACAGCTCGGCGTCGAGCGGGCCGGGGATGGCTGAGGAAGCGGGCCTGGGGAGCGGCGCGGCGGCGCGTGGTTCGATCACGGACTGGGGGTCCTCCGGGTGGTCGATGGTGGCGGCGGCCGGCGGTTCAGGCCCGCGCTGCCACCGAGCTTCGCGTCTCGGCGAGCGCCTCGCGAGTCGCACGGATGGTCGTGTCGATATCGGCGGCGGTCACATCGTGATGGGTCACGGCACGGACCTGCCCGTGGAAGAACTCCACCATCATGACGCCCCGTGTCCGCAGAGCCTCGATGAACGCGGCACGGTCGCGATCGACCTTGAACAGGATGATGTTCGTCCGGACGCGCCGCGGGTCGAGACGATCGCCGTCGGGCTGGGCGATCTCCGCCGGCGCTGATGATGCCGGGCATGTCGGCCAGTGCGTCGGCCAGGCGTCGCGCGTTCGCGTGGTCGTCGGCGAGTCGGTCGATCATGCCGTCCGAGCCGTCCTGTAACGCGACGAGGCCGGCGGCGGCCAGGATGCCGACCTGTCGCATCCCACCACCGAGCAACTTGCGCGCACGTCGCGCGCGCCAGATGAAGTCGCGCGACCCGACGAGGACCGAGCCGACGGGACAACCGAGGCCCTTGCTGAGACAGAATGTCAGGCTGTCGGCTGGATCGGCGAGATCGCGGGCCGTGACGCCATCGGGTCGCTGGGCGACGACGGCGTTCCAGAAGCGCGCGCCATCGATGTGGAGCGGCACGCCACGCTCGTGGGCGATCGCCGAGATCTGGCGGAGATAGGCGGGCGGCAGCGGCTGGCCCATCGAATGAAGATGCGTGTTCTCGAGCGCGATCATCCCGGTGATCGCCTGATGCGGGTCTCTCGGGTCCTTGAAGGCATCGATGACGGCTGACGGATCGAGCGTGCCATCCGGTCCATCCCGCAGGGCAAGGATGCTGGCGCCGACGACGACGGCGTGGCCGGCCGCCTCGTCGATCGTCATGTGCTGCTCAGCGCCCGTGATGGTCTCCTGGCCGCGCGCGAGGTGCGCCATCTGCGCCACGAGATTGCCCATCGTGCCGCTCGCGACATAGAGGCCGGCCTCCTTGCCGAGGAGATCGGCGGCTCGCTCCTCGAGGGCGCGGACCGTCGGGTCGTCGCCGAGGACGTCATCGCCGACTTCGGCGTTCGCCATGGCCTGGCGCATGGCCGGGGTCGGGCGGGTCACGGTGTCGCTGCGGAGGTCGATCTGGGGCATCGGGACGAGTATAGGTCGACGGTTGCGCCTGAGCCTTCACCCTGTGGGCGTCGGGCCAAGGAATGGCGCGGAGCGGCGACAACCCCGGGCGCCTCTGCTATGCTCCGCCCTCGCCGCAACTGGACCCGTGGTGTAGCGGCCCAACATGCCAGCCTGTCACGCTGGAGATCGCCGGTTCGAATCCGGTCGGGTCCGCCATCCCCCGCATTTCCCTACGCCCCGTCCGCCCGCCCGGACGGGGCGTTCCTTATCTGCCCCCGTCCTTGTTTCAGCGACTCTCGACCCGATGTCCGGCTCGTAGGCCAGTCTCGCCTCCTCTGTCACACTCCGCCGCGTGACTCGACGTCCCCTGCCCATCGCCGCCGGTCTCGTGCTCGTGGCGCTCGTGGCAGTGCTGGCCGGATCGCAGCTTGGCCTCGTCGGTGGTTCCGCGACACCGAGCGCATCCGCCGGGGCGCTGGCCGGTCGACCGACGACTCGACCGACCCCGAGCGCGTCGCCGACACCGGCCGACGGCGCGACGCCCGATCCCATCGCGACGGTCGCCCCCGCCACGCCGGCCCCACCAGCCGAGATCACGGACGTGCCGATCGTCCCCGTCACGAACTTCCGCTCGACGCTGACCGCGGTCGCCTCGAAGGACGTTGCCGCGATCCTGGCCGGGACGAGCACCCGCTTCGACACGCTCGCGCTGGTCGAGAGCGAGGCTCCGGCCATCCTCGCCGCGCTCGACCTTGCCGACGCCGACTCGACGCACATCGTCACCTTCGCCGACGAGCCGGCCCTTGCCGCCGACCTCGCCAAGAACCGCAAGCGGCTTGCGTTCCTGCGGGCCGACGCCATCGGGCCGGAGGTCCGGGCGCTGACCTGGGATCGCAAGACCCTGTTCGGGGTCGATCGCGTCAAGGACCTCGCCGACTGGCCGCTGACCGCGCAGCTGCCTGCCCCGGCCGCCGCCGACGCCTACGATCCGGCCACCACCTGGACCCTGTTCGCCGGCGGCGACATCATGCTCGACCGCGGCGTCTACCTGACGCTCAAGAAGAAGGGCGGCGAACTTTCCGTTCGATGGCGGGACGGCCGAGATCACCGGCCGCTGCAAGAACTGCTCGCCCCTCGGCTGGGACACGCCGTACACCAGGAGGACCGGCGGCAAGGGGGTCGTCCGCGACCTCGTCGAGGGCGCCGACATCGCCGCCGCCAACTTCGAGAACCCGGCGCCCGACAAGCCGCGCTTCCACGCCTCCGGGACGAACTTCTCGGCCGACCCGAGGTTCATCGACGGTCTCGCCGCCGCGGGCATCGACTACGTCTCGCTCGCCAACAACCACATCCGCGACGCCGGTGGCACCGGCCTCCTGCAGACGATCAAGAACGTGAAGAAGCGCGGCATCGCGGTGTCGGGCGCGGGCAAGAACCTGGCCGCGGCGCGCAAGCCGGCCATCCTCGAGGCGGGCGGGACGAAGGTGGCGATCCTCGGCTACGACGCCATCGCCGGCGGCTACCACGCGACCGCCACGAAGGTCGGCAGCGCGGGCCTCTCGGCCAAGGCGGTCAAGGCGGACGTGGCCGCGGCGCGCAAGGCCGGCGCCGACGTCGTCATCGTCTACCCGCACTGGGGCACCGAATACGACCCGACGCCGTTCGCGAACCAGAAGAAGCTGGCCGAGATGATCATCGACAGCGGCGCCGACATGGTCATCGGCAATCACGCCCACTGGGCCGGCGCGATGGAGGTCTACAAGGGCAAGCCGATCTGGTACGCGCTCGGCAACCTCGTGTTCGACCAGACCTGGTCGGAGCCGACCATGGAGGGCATCACGCTCGAGCTGACGTTCCGGGGCAAGACCCTGGTCCAGGTCCGGATGCGGCCGCACATCATCCTCGACAAGGCGCAGCCGAACTTCCTTGACCCGGCTGGTTCGGGCAAGGTCGTCATGGGCCAGGTCTTCTCGGCCTCGAAGGGGTTGCTTCCCTGGTGAGGCGTCGTCCGCGTCCGGTGGCCAGGTGGACACCCGGGGAGCGTTAGGGTCACTCGCAGGCTTGGAATCGGCCGAAACACGACTTGCTTGGGCCGAACTGACCGTGCGCGGAGCCCTCGAAGGGACGATGAAGGCGCCAGATCGAGCCGAACGCTCCTGGGGCGTACATTTGGCCAGCGGGCGCGGGCCGACCGGCCAACCGCAGGCCGGGACGCGAACGCCCCTAGACGATCCCCGCGAACAGGTCGGTCTCCGGCAGTGTCGACTCGACGCGCGACTCGCGCAGGATGTACGCCTCGTTGGCCCAGCTGTCGCGCCAACCGTCGAAGCCCATCAACATGAACGGGCTCTGGTCGCTGATCTGCGTGACGTGTTCGTGGATCGCCGCCCATTTCGCTTCCAGCGGTGCGCCCGACACGTCGATCCAGGTCGTGATCTGCTCGTCGGGCACGAGCATCTTGGCCGCGAACGCCTCCATCTCGGCGATCTGCTCGGGCGTCGCGTCATCGGGCGCCGACCACCATGGCTTCTGGCCCGCCTCCACCATCTTCGCGTTCATCTTCTCGCGAACGGATCGCGGGATCGCCTGGATGTAGAGCTTCGAGGGTGCCCAGACCGCCAGCCCCGCCTCGAGCTGCTCCGGGTACCAGGCCGGATCGCCCGCCCGCTCGAACGCGCGGACCCCGACGTCATGCGTCCGGATGTGGTCGGGATGGCCGTACCCGCCGAACTCGTTGTAGGTCGTCATGACGTCCGGCTGGTACATCCGGACGAACCAGACCAGCCGCCGGGTCGCCTCGTCCAGGTCGGCCTGCCAGAACGAGCGCGGATCGTTGTTGCCGGCCGTGTCCATCATCCCCGAGTCGCGGTAGCCGAGGTTCTCCCATTCGGTGACGCCGAGGCGGCCCATGGCTCGTTCCAGCTCGCCTGCCCGGATCTCGCCCAGCCGACGGTGGTTGTCGGGGGTATCCATCGCCTCGACGACGATCTCGCCGAGCTCGCCGCGTGTCCCGGTGACGAGCACCACCCGATGGCCCGCATCGACGGCCTTGGCCATCGCCCCACCGGTCCCGATCGTCTCGTCGTCCGGGTGGGCGTGGACGGTCATCAGGGTCGGACGATGCGGTTCGGGGACCGGCTCGGGAGTCGGTTCGCTGGTCGGTGCGGTGTCGTCTGTCATGGTCTGGATGCTACTGCACCCCGGACCTTCGGACCCTTTCGCGACAGCCGAATGGCGCCGACCATTCGCCCCATGATGGATCGGATCCCGCGTCGCCTCCGCGTCGCGTTCTCGACAAATGACCAGGAACCTGATGCCACGACGACGATGGCCCCCGAGGCGGCGGGGATCGTCGACTTCGTCGCCTACGGCGACGACTGCGTCCTGTCCGGCCGGACGGCCCTCGACGGCGAACGCCTGAGCGACATGCTCAACGACCACGATGAGTACGCGCTCAGCGGGGTCAGCGTCGAGCGGTTCGACGGCGGTCCCCCGATGGTCGTCGACGACGTCGTCGTCGCTCGCAACGAGCTGTGGCTCGTCCATGCCGGGCCGCCCCGCGGATCGGTCGGGCGCAGGACGCGGACCGCTCCCCAGCACGTGGCGATCAAGATGGGCCCCTATCAGGTGCGGGGCTTCATCCATAGCCTGCCGGGATCGGACCCCATCGCCGGCCTCGCCCGACGCAAGCCGATGATCCCGCTGACCAGGGCTCGGATCGGCTACACGATGCTCGACGAGGAGCGCGACGTGCGCGTCGAGACGCTCATCGTCAACCGCGAGCAGATCGAATGGCTTCAGATCGTCGAACCCGATCGGGCCGAGTTCCCCGGCCAGCCCGAGCTCACGATGCCCGACCAGACGCAGCTGGTGACGAAGCCCGGCTGACCGGACCGACGCGCCCCGCTACCATCGGGCGACGATGGTCGATCCCCAGCTCCACCGGCCCACTGGCAGGTCTGCGCGTCATCGACGCGTCGACCGTCCTCGCCGGGCCGTACTGCACGATGCTGCTCGGTGACCTCGGGGCGGACGTCATCAAGATCGAGCCACCCGAGGGCGATTCGACCCGCGGCTGGGGCCCTCCCTGGGTCGGCGAGGCCGGCGACGCCGGGGATCGGACGGCCGCCTACTACCTCGCGGTCAACCGCAACAAACGCGGACTTCGGCTCGACCTCAAGACGCCCGACGGAGCCGGGATCCTCCGGCGCCTGCTCGCCGATGCCGACGTCCTCGTCGAGAACCTGCGGGTCGGCGCGTTCGCGCGGCTCGGCTTCGACGAGGCGACCCTCAAGGCGCTGAACCCGGCCCTCGTCCACCTCGCGATCACCGGCTACGGGACGAGCGGTCCGGCTGCGGAGCGGCCCGGCTACGACTTCATCATCCAGGCGACGAGCGGGCTGATGTCGATCACCGGTCCGCCGGACGCTGAGGGTGGCGGCCCGACCAAGGTCGGGGTCGCCATCAGCGACGTCGTGACCGGGATGCTCGGGGCCGTGGGCGTGCTCGCCGCGCTGGTGGGTCGGGAACGCGAGGCCGGGCCGGCGGTCGGGCGCGGTCAACGGGTGGACGTGTCGATCCTGGGCGCGACGTTGGCCAGCCTCGTGAACCAGGCACAGAACGCGTTCGTCGGTGGCGTGGCGCCCGGCCGGCTCGGGAATGCGCACCCGAACATCGTGCCGTACGAGACGTTCGAGACGGCCGACGGGGCCATCGCCATCGGGGTCGGGTCGGAGCGGCAGTGGCGGCGCCTGTGCGTCGCGCTGGGGATGCCGGACCTTGCCGAGGATCCGCGTTTCGCGACGAACGGCGGACGCGTCGAGCGGCGAAGCGAATTGCGCCCGCTGCTGGCAACTCGGTTCCGGGAACGATCGTCGGGAGAATGGACGGCGACCCTCGAGGCCGGCGAGATCCCGGTCGGGCCGATCAACGACGTGGTCGCAGCGTTCGCATCGCCCGAGGCGGCCGCGCTCGGGATGACGGTCGAGCTCGAGCATCCGGCCTGGGGCGTCATCCGCCAGGTCGGGATCCCGTTCCGACTGTCCGAGACCCCGGCTTCGATCCGGACGCCGCCGCCGGCGCTCGGCCAGGACACGGACGAGATCCTGGCCGAGCTCGGGTATGGGCTGGATGAGATCGCCGGGTTCAAGGCGAGGGGCGTCGTCTAGCGAAATCCGGTGCTACGGGCGCCGGCGGGCCCGAGCGCGGCTGGGTCGCGACGCGTGCCGGCAGGGCCGGGCTGGGAGGCGCCCTGTCAGAGCTCCTGGCGCCGGAACGACCACGAGGCGGCCGCCAACGCGACCGCGATGAGCACCACCGTCGAGATGACCGGCACGAGCACGTCCCCGGCCGTGACCGGCACCCCGGCCGCGAGGGCGATCGCCGGTTCGGCAAGCCCACCCGGCAGGAACTGGCCGGCGTTCGGGATGGCACCGACGAGCGACAGGACGATCAGCCCCCCGAACCCGATCCCCGCGGCCGCCGCCGTCGAACCGGTCGCGGTCGAGGCGAGGAACGTGATCGCCGCCCAGGCCGCCAGCCAGAGCCAGGCCAGGCCCGCGAGCGCGATCCAGCCAGCGATCGGCATCGGCTCGAACAGGATCGCGGTGTAGACCCAGCCGACGATCACGGCCAGCGCCACGCAGACCGCGAGGACGACCCCGAGACCGACGACCTTGGCGCCGAGGAAGGTCCCGCGCGAGACCGTCTTGGACAGGACGAATGCGGCCGTGCCGCGATCCCGTTCCGTGGCCACGGATCCCATCGCCAGGACGATCGCCGCGAACGCCCCGAACTGGGCGAGGTTCTTCCAGAGCTGATCGATGGCATCGACCGCGACCGGGGTCGGGATCGGGATGGCCGGGATCTGGTCACCGGTCGCGGCGGTGATGATCTCGGGCAGGAACTTGGCCAGCAGGGGCGAGGTGAGCCCGACCACCAGGAACAGGCCGGCGACGATCGGCAGGCGCATCGTCCGCCAGGACTCGAGCAGTTCCTTGCGCAGGAGCACGGACATGCCGCTCATGACGCGGGCCCTTCGCGGCCGACGAGTCGCAGGAAGACGTCTTCCAGGGACGGCCGGACCCGTTCGAATGCGGCCAATCGCAGGCCAGCGTCCACGACCAGCGGCAACAACCCGCTCGAGGCGGCCACCTCGTCCGTCACCGACACCAGCAACCGGTCGCCGTCCTCGGTGACCCCATCGACCCACGACACGCCCCGAAGCGTCGCGGCGAGCGCGGCCGTCGCCATCTCCTGCCCGGGCTCCGGCTCGATGCGGTAGAGCGGCTGGGCATATCTGGCCAGCAGCTCGTCGAGTGGTCCCTCGGTGACGAGGCGTCCCGCCGCCATGATCCCGACCCGATCGCAGATGCGCTCCACATCCGCCAGGACGTGGGTCGAGAAGATGACCGTCGCGCTCGCCCGCAGGTCCGCGATCAGCGCGAGCAGGTCCCGCCGACCCTCCGGGTCCAGCGAGCTGACCGGCTCATCCAGGATCAGCAGCCGCGGGCGCGACACGAGCGCCTGGGCGATCCCGAGCCGCTGGCGCATCCCGCCCGAATATCCGGCCACCCGCCGTCGCGCCGCATCGGCCAGCCCGACGAGCGCCATCGTCTCGCTCGCCCGTTCGCGCGCCTCGCCCGCGGCCAGGCCCTGGAGCCGTCCGGCGAACTCGACCAGCTCGCGCCCGGTCATCCAGCCGTAGTAGCGCGGGTCCTGGTCGAGCACGCCGATCGCGCCGCGCGTCCCGGCCCCATCGGGGACGACCGACCGACCGTCGATCGACGCCTCGCCCGCCGTCGGTCGTGCCAGCCCGGTGATCAATCGGAGCGTCGTCGTCTTGCCGGCCCCGTTCGGGCCGAGCAGCCCGAAGACCGACCCGGCCGGCACGTCGAGATCGAGCCCGTCGACGGCGAGCACGCCCCCGCCGCCCCCGCCCGCGAAGCGCTTGGTCAACCCCCGACAGACGACACTCGATGGCGCCGACGGCGACCCACTCACTCCTCGCGCCGCCCGACGGTCAGGTACAGGATCGGCCCGACGAGGCTGATGAAGCAGATGAGGAGGCCCCACATCAGCTTGCTCTCGCCGCGGACGGTCCGTTCGGGTCGCAGCAGGTCACGTAACGCGTACAGGATCAGCCCGATCTCGATGACGATGACCGGCGTGAGAAGGAGCAGGATCTGCGTCTCGGACATCGGTCTTCGTGACTCCCCTGGTACGTGTGGCTCACAAGGTGACGGCGGGGTCGGCCGGAATCAACTGCCGACCGTCACGTCGTCAGCGTGCCATGTGACGCACCGGTCCGCCGCCGATGCACGTCTGCACCGACCTCCCCCGTGATGCCCGATGAGCCGCTGCTAGACTCGGGAGCCACCGACCGACAGCCCACGACACCCTTGGAGGCCCCTCGAATGACCGACGACCGCGAGCGCTGGGCGCTGATCCTCGGGGCGTCGTCCGGGATGGGCGAGGCGACCGCGCTCACCCTCGCCAAGGCGGGTTACAACATCTGCGGCATCCACCTCGATTTCCGCGCCGCGCTCGCCCATGTCGCCGAGGTCACCGCCGCGATCGAGGCCGAAGGCGTCCAGGCGCTCTACATCAACATGAATGCGGCCGACGACGAGAAGCGCGCCTCCGCGCTCGCCGCCCTGCGCGAGCGGTTCGATGCCTCCGCGGCGGCCGGCCGGACGCCCTACGTCCGGGTGGTCATGCACTCGCTCGCCTTCGGTTCGCTCGTCCCGTTCCTGAGCGAGGACCCGAAGGCGGGCGTCGACCGCAAGAAGATGGAGATGACCCAGGACGTCATGGCCAACAGCCTCGTCTACTGGGTCCAGGACCTGTGGCGAGGCGGCTTCCTCGGCCAGGGTTCCAAGATCTACGCGATGACCTCGGAAGGCTCGACCCGCGTCGTGCCCTCCTACGGCGTCGTGTCGTCCGCGAAGGCGGCCCTCGAATCCCACATCCGCCAGTTGGCGATGGAGCTTGCCCGGACCGGGATCGGCGCCACGGCGAACTGCATCCGGGCCGGCGTGACGATCACCCCGGCACTGCTCAAGATCCCCGAGTCGCAGACCATGATCGACATCACGATGAAGCGGAACCCGACCGGCCGGATGACCACGCCGCAGGATGTCGCGAACGCGATCCTCGCTCTGTCCGGCGATGGCACCGACTTCATCAACGGCGACATCATCAGCGTCGACGGCGGCGAGTTCGTCACGGGTTCCTGAGGCCGGCATGAGCGGCCGGGTCATCGTCGTCGGGTCGGTCAACGTCGACCTCGTCGTCACGACCGAGCGCCTGCCCGGCCCCGGCGAGACGGTCATCGGCGGCCGGTTCGCCCGCCATCACGGAGGAAAGGGCGGCAACCAGGCGGTCGCCGCCGCGCGCCTCGGCGCCGCGACGTTCTTCGTCGGGGCGGTCGGTGGCGACGCGTTCGGGGCGGAGGCGCGCGCGGCGCTCGAAGCGGACGGCGTCGATGTCGGCGGACTCCTGACGCTGCCGGCCGAGAGCACCGGGGTCGCCCTGATCCTCGTCGACGAGGACGGCGAGAACGAGATCGCGGTCGCCGGTGGCGCGAATGCGGTGCTCGGGTCGGTCCAGGTCCGATCGGCCCTGAAGCGCCTCGCGCTGACCAGGGACGATGTCGTCCTCGTCTGCCATGAGATCCGGACCGGTGCGACCCACGAGGCGCTGCGGCTCGGTCGGATCGCCGGCGCGACGACCATCCTCAACCCGGCGCCCGCCGCCGGACTGGCCCGCCACACGCTGGACCTTGCGGACATCCTCACCCCGAACGACGGTGAGCTGTCCGAGCTGGCGGGACCCGGCGGCAGTCCGTCGGCGCGGGCGAAGCGGCTCCTCGGTGCGGAGCCAGGCGCGAGGGCCGTCCTGGTCACGCTCGGTGCCCGGGGCGCCATGCTCGTGGCGGGGCGACGGGCCCGCGCGATCCACGCCGCGCGCGTCGAAGCCGTGGACGCAGTGGGCGCCGGCGACACGCTCAACGGCGCGCTGGCCGCGGCCATCGCGGACGGGCTGGATCTGGGGACAGCCGCCCGACGCGCGGTCGTCGCGGCCTCGCTCGCGGTCACTCGACCGGGCGCCCGCGAGGGCATGCCGACGGCCGACGAGCTGGAGCGTGCGCTCGCGGTCTGAGGCGGTCAGACCCCGCCGGCTTCCGCCGCGACCCAGCGTGTCATCGCGCGTCCTGCCGGGGTCATCTCGAGCGTTCCGTCGTCGGTCACCCACCAGGCCGCCAGCCCGCGCGCCCGAGCCTCGGCGGCGATCGTGTCGTGCCCGCCCAGGAACAGCACCTTCGACCAGACCTCGGCCCAGGCCGGGTCGGCGAGCGCCACGGTCACGGCGAGCAGGCCGGTCTCCGCAGGCTCGTGCGTCAGCGGGTCGATCAGATGGTGGACCGTCCGACCGTCCAGCGACCCAGCGGTTCACCCGGATGGACGACGTGGCCACGGCCGTCTCCGCGGCGGTGATGACGGCCAGGTCGTCACCGCCGGCCGGGTCCTCGATGCCCACGAACCACGGCTCGCCTCCCGCAGCCGTCCCGAACGCCACGAGATCGCCGCCGGCCTCGAGCAGGAAGTCGGTCAAGCCGTCGGCGACGAGCCCGGCCGCCGCCCAGCGCAGCGCCAGGCCCTTGCCGATGCCGCCGAGGTCGACCGGGCGCAGCAGGGACAGCGAGTCGCGGCCGCACCGCTCGACGACTCGCGCACCGGTCCGAGCCACGGTCCGTGCCTTGACCACGGGGAGCGGCGCCCCGGGATAGCCGAGTCGATCGAGGTCCGCGAGGACGGTCGGGTCGAACCGGCCGCCGGTCACTCGTCGCGCCCGATCGGCCGCGACGAGCGCCTGCCGAAGCCGGGCCGAGGGCCGGCCCGTGACCGAGCGTCCGGCCACGCGATTGAATGCCGTCACCTCGCTCGTCTCGCGGAACCGCGACATGGCCTCCTCGGACGCCTCGAACGAGGCGACCACCCCGTCCCAGGCCCGGCGCCCACCGTCGGTCGAGGCGACTCCGAGGGTGCCCAGCGTGAGACGCAAGGGCGAGCCCATGGCCCGCCCCTCGAAGTCGCTCGTCGGTCAGCCTCCGGACGCGCCCGTCGAGGCGCTCGTCTTCGGCCGCGTCGACTTGACGACGACCTTCGACGAGACCGACGGCAGGCTGACCCGCGAGGGCAGCGACTTCGAGGCACCGGTCACCGCCTCGACGCGTCCAGCGTAATCACCCAATGCGGTCTCGGTCGTGTCCAGGGTCGTGACCAGGGCGTCGTAGCCCGCCGCGGCGCGAGCGTAGGCAGCCGCCGCACTGGCCAGCCTGGCCTCGAGCGCGTCGTGACCGTCCCGCAGGCGCGTCGCGGCGTCGTCTGCCGGCGCCTGCTTCGCGATGAGGGCGCGATCGGTCGTCGACTGGATCGACGCGACCCCGGCGATGCTGATCGCATAGATCGCCGTGGACGCCCCGAACAGGACGGCGAGATGGAGCGGACGGCGGGGGTCAGTCATCGCCGCTCTCGTGCTCCCCGGTGCTGCTGCTGCCGGCGCTCGAGCTCGACGACGTCGTCCTGACGACCGTGACCGTTCGGCGGGCAGCCGCGGCCTTGATCGATGCCTCGAGCTTCTTGAGCCGCTGCTTGGCGGCGGCCAGGTCCTTGGCGAGCTGGTCGGCATGCTGGCCATCCGTCGCGATCCTGTCCTGGGCGACGCGCAGGGCCGCCGCCATCTCGTCCGTCTGCGCGGTCATGTCCGAGATCTGGGCCTCGAGGTCTGCCGAGCGCGCCTGTTCGGCGCCCAGCTTGGCTTCGATCGCGGACGCGGCGACCGGGCTTGCGACGAGCGGGGCAGCCTCAGCCGTCCAGGCAGACGCCGCCCGGATGGCGGCGAAGCCGAGAAGGAGTGCGCTGATCGCGACGATGAGGGTCAAGGTGCGACGGATGCGCAGCGATGTGGTGGTGCTCATGGTCCGGTGACCTCCGTGCGGGACGTGTTGAACGTGGGACGTCGCTGGCGCGACGCCCAATAGCGGTATGAACCTGCGAGCAGGACGGCGATGCCCGTCGCCGACGTACAGCCAGCCGAGCGAAGCCGAGTCGCTCCCGGCGAGCTCGACATGGAGCCAGGCGAGAACGAACACCACCAGCGAGACCCGATGGATGGTCAGCCAGACCCCCGGCGGCAGGAGCTTCGTCCAGCGGGCCGTGATGGCCGTGATCAGGAAGGCATACAGCGCCATCGTGCCGAGCGCGACGGCCGAACTCCGGTACGTGGACAGGCCCGGGATGAGCGCCCCCAGGACGGAGACCTTGGCGTATGGATCGAGCACGGTCGCCGCGATGTGGACGAGCAGGAAGGCCATGACGAAGACCCACATGTGCTCGTGCCACGGAAAGATCCGCTTCGAGAGCTTCCAGGTGGACTTGTTCGTCGGGTGGCTCAGGACCAGCCCGAGCGACAGCTGGAAGGTGAGCAGGACCAGCGCGACGTTGCCGGCCGCGCGATTGGCGAGCCAGAACCGCAGCTGGGCCTGACGCGCGGTGGAGGCCGGGACGATCTGGTCCGTCGCGTAGACGGCCACGATCCCGAGGAACGCCATGAGGATCAGGCTGCCACGCCCGGACAGTCGGAATGGGGGCCCCGATGGCCGAGCTTTCGGCCGCTGGCCAGTGTCGACGGACATGCGCTCTCCCGATGGTGGTGCGGGACGCCTGCCATCTTGAGACGAGAACGCGCCAAAAGGTTTCGATCCGATGGTCCTGCCAGAAGGATGACCTCCAGCGGACGTGGCGCGCGCGTCTCGATTCAGGCGATCGCGCCCGCCCAGACCGAGAAGGCGTAGATGGCCACCACGCCTCCGAGCGTGCCGATGACGACCCAGCGCGACCGATCCGATCGGTGCGCCTCGGGCAGCAGTTCCGCCGCGCCGACGTACAGGAAGAACCCGGCGAAGATCGCCAGCAGCACGCCCAGCGCCTGATCCGGGAAGGTCACGACCAGCCCGAGCAGGACACCCAGGACCGGGGCGATCGCGACGATCGCGACCCACCGATAAGCTTCCCGGCGGGGCGTTCGGCTCGCCATCAACAGGCTGACGACGGAGATGCCGTCACTGAACCTGTGGATGACGACGACCACGGCGATGACGAGGCCGAGGCCGCCACCGACCACGAGACCGGTCGCGAGAGCCACGCCGTCGAGGAAGCTGTGGATGCTCATCCCGCTCGCGCCGATGACCCCGACGTGTCGGTGGGCGACCTCGCCGTGATCGAGCTCGGCGGCGGCCTCGTGGCCGACGTGGACGGTCGTCAGCTTCTCGATGGCATAGAACGCGAGAAAGCCGATCGCGGTCGCGATCATCACCTGGTTCGAGGTCGCCGCCAAGGAGCCCGGACCGCCTCCGGGATCAGGTCGAAGAAGGCGGCCCCGATCCGGATCCCGGCCCCGATGGCGATGATCATCCCGACGTGGCTGACCGCCCGCAGGGCGAGGAACCCGCCCAGGAACGCCGAGATGAAGGCGGCAGCCGAGACCAGGAACGCAGTCACCGGCATGCGTCGTCCCCGTCCGACTCCAGGCACGCCGGGCACAGCCCGAACAGCTCGAGGCGATGCTCGTCGATCCGGAAGCCGGTCTGGCGGGCGACCTCGCGAACGACGGTCCGAAGGCCGGCGTCGTCGATCTCGCTCGTCCGACCGCACCGGGAACACACGACGTGGTGGTGATGGATCGGTTCGCAGCCGACATAGGCGTGGCTCACCGGACGGCAGGTCGAGGCGCTCGATGGCGCCCAGCTCCGCGAGGACCTCGAGCGTCCGGAAGACCGTCGCGCGACCGACACCCAGCCGACGGTCGCGTGCCTCGGCGACGAGTCCGGCGGCGGTGAAGTGTCCTGCCTGGTCGGCGATGAGCCCCGCCAGTGAACGGCGCGGCTCGGTCAATCGGTAGCCGGCGCGATCGAGGACGGTGACGTACGCGGTGGGATCGACCATGGCCGAAGACTAGCACAGTTGAGACACAGTCTCAACTCCGTCAGCGGGCGCGGCCGCTCCTGCGGGTCCGGTCGGCCCGTCCGGTTCGGGTCGGATGGCCCTGCGCGAGGACCCCGTCCGACCTCGATGCTATGTCCGGTCGAGGGAGCGACCCGACCGACCCTGCCATCCGCCAAGCCGTCAATCTCGGGAGTCCCTCGTGAGCAAGCGTTCGAAGGCGTCGACCAGCGCGAGCAGGAACGCGCGCCGGGCGGCCGACCGCCAGGCAGCCGCGCACGCCGCGCCGGCCCGCCGCCGGTCGCCGATCCTGTTGATCACCGCCATCGTCGGCGGGATCGGCATCATCGCCCTCGGGGCGTTGATCGTCCTGCAGAACCAGGGCGCCAGCACCGGTGTGACCGGCCTCGTCACCCCGACCGCCCCGACCCCGGTCGCGCTCGCGGCAGAACGGGCGATCGGCAAGGCGGGCGCGCCGGTCACGCTCGAGCTGTGGACCGATTTCCAATGCCCCGTCTGTGGCCAGTTCGCCCGGACCGTCGAGCCGTCCCTGATCGGGACATATGTGACGCCCGGCACGCTCCGCATCGTCCACCATGACGCGGCCTTCCAGGGCGCCAAGGGCAACTCGTCCTACGACGAGTCGATCGAGGCCGCGGCCGGGGCGCGCTGTGCCGCCGACCAGGGAGCGTATTGGCCGTTCCAGGATTGGGTCTTCGCCAACCAGAACGGCGAGAACAAGGGCGCCTTCGCGGCCGCTCGTCTGACGTCGATGGCGAGCGCGGCGGGCCTCGACGTGACCGCCTGGAAGGCCTGCCTCGCGACGGGCACCGCCCAGAAAGCCGCCCAGGCCGAGACGGCCCAGGCAGTGGCCGCCGGCGTCAACGCGACCCCGACCATGCGCCTCAACGGCCAGACGATCGTCGGCATCCGGAGCGTCACCGAGCTCGGCGCACTCATCGAAACCGCTGCGGCCGCGGCGGCGACCGGCGGGTGAGTGAAGCCGCCGCGCCGGACACGCGCGGGCGTTTCGGCCGCGCTCTGACGGTCCTCGCGCTGCTCGGGCTCGCGATCGCCTCGTACCTGCTGGCCGCCCGGTTACTCGGCGAGGCGCCCGCCTGCGGCCCGGTCAAGGGCTGCGAAACCGTGGCCGCGAGCGAGTACGCGACCGTCCTCGGCGTCGTCCCGGTCGCCCTGTTCGGGGTGATCTTCTCGATCGTGCTCGTCGGGGCCTGCCTGGCCTGGTGGCGGCGTGTCGATCGCCGCGCTCTCTATCTCGCGTACGGACTCGGGCTCGCCGGGATCATCGCCGTGATCTACCTGACCTACCTCGAGCTCTTCGTCATCGAGGCGATCTGCGTCTGGTGCGTGTCCTACGCGATCACGATCGTCGCCGGCTGGGCCATCGTCGCGTTCACGGCGTGGTCAACGTCGGACTGATCCGCGACCGGAACGCCGCGCCTGGGATCGAACCCGCGAGCAGGACCAGCGCGGTCACCAGACAGGCCGTGACCCCGACGGCGCCGATCGCGATCAACGGCGTCGTGCCCGCCGGGACCCCCAGCGTCAGCAGCGCGACCGAGATGTTCCAGGCGATCACGCGGACGGCCCCTGCCCAGCCGAGTCGGCGGCGCTGCGCCGCGTGTGCCGGCTGATCGCCCGGACCGATGGCCGGGACGATGTGGGTCCATGAGCCGATGAGGACCTGGGCGGTCCAGCCGAGCACGAACGGGACCGCGATCACTGCGACAGACCAGGCGACGGGCGAGGCACCGAACCACATCACCCGCCCGGCGGCGATCGCCGCGGCGAGGAAGAACCAGACCGGGGCCGCCAGGAGGCTGAGGCTCGTGAAGGCGTGCCAGCCGGCGTCGGTCGTCCAGCGTCCGCGGTCGCGCCGGACCGCGATGGCATGGACGGCGAGCGCCCCGGCACCCACGAATTCGACGACGGCTCCGATCCGGGCGATCGCATCCCAGCCGCCGGCCGATCCAAGGGCGATGAGGGGCGCCCCGAAGGCCAGCCCGACGAGCGCGACCGTACCGCTGGCGCGAGTCCGGATGCGGCCCCCGGCGACGGTCGGGCCAAGATGGAGGAGAGTCGCCGCGACGACGACCGACAGGAAACCGAACAGGTTGAGCCAGGCGTGGGCAGGCTTGAGCGCGCCCCATGCGGCGACGACCGGGGCCCAGCCGCCGACCATCGACGTGGCGAGCGTGACCCCGAGTCCGACCTGGACGAGGGCCGCGGCGTAGGCGGCCACCACCAGACGCGGCGGCCGGCCGAGCGTCGCCCGGAGCGGGAGGAAAGCGGCCGCGGCGGTCAGGGTCAGGCCGCCGAGGTAGGCACAGCCGCCGGCGACGGCCATCGCCGGGAAGCCCGCCGACCAGCCGACGGTCACCGCGAGCGCGCCGCCCGACACCAGGGCGATCGCGCCGCCGCGCAGACCGGGCGCCGCGGGGGCGACCCGGGCGAGGGCCGCCGTGAAGAACGGCAGCACGGAGGCCACCGCGGTCCCGGCCGCGCCCGCGAGCACGAGGTGAAGGGCGGGCCAGATGGTCGGCGATCCTCCGAGGAGTCCGAGGATCGTGGCCGCGAGAGCGAGCGCCAGGAACGATGCCGCGATGAGCAGACCGCTGAAGGTCGTCCGGCGGTCGTCGGCCCGACGGACCGACGCGGGCGCCGGCCGAACGATGGGCGTCGGCCGGGCTCGCGCCGGCTCGGCCGCCGCGCACGCGTCGCAGCACGGCTCGTCCGCGCCGACTGGTTCGATGACCAGGTCGATCACCGGCAGAGGACGCATCAGCTGTCGGACCCTAGTTCAGCGGATCGCCGTCACCAGCCTGGACCAGACCGAGCGCACCACGCCCGACGAAGTTGAAGGCATGGGTGACGATCGGGTAGAGCCCGTCCTCGGCGGTCGTGAATTCCACGTAGGCACCCTGTGCCGGCGACAGGTCCACGGCCTGCGATCCGAAGTGACCGGGGTTGTCCGGGGTCAGGGCGATGCCTTCCTTGACCACGGTGTTGAAGATGGTGCCGACGATGTGGAACGAGCTGTCGATGTTCGGACCCGCGTCGAGGATGAAGATCCGGACGGTCTTGCCGGTTGCGACCTTGAGCGGATGGTCCTTGTACTGGTCCTTGACACCGTTGAAGGTGACGAAGTCGGGAGACGGGGCGCCGGCGGCTGCCTTGGTCAGGTCGACCGGCTGTCCCTGGGGCCCGAGATACCACTCGTTCTGGACGAGCGCGAATTCGTGGTCGACCGGCTTGAAGCCGCCCTTGGGCTCGACGATCACCATGCCGTACATGCCGTTGGCGATGTGGTGGAGGGCCGGCGCCGTGCCGCAGTGGTACATCCACACGCCCGCGTAATCGGCCGTCCACTCGTACAGCTTCTCCTCGCCCGGCTTGATCGAGGTCATCTCGTCGTTCCAGGCGACCTGGCTGGCGTGGAAGTCGACGCTGTGCGACAGCTGGTTGGTCGCCGGGTTCTTCAGGTGGACGCGGATCGTATCGCCGATGTGGACCCGGATGACCGGTCCAGGGACCGTCCCGTTGAAGGTCCAGACCGCCTGGACATACCCGCCGTCGGGTGTCTCGCCGACGGTCATCGGCATCTCCTTGACGACGAGATCGATGTCGTGGGTCTTTCCGTCGAGGACCTTGGGGGCGGTCGCGTCATAGGGCGTGTACTTGGGCGCCGCCGGATCGGGCAGGACCGCGCCGGTGTCGGGCGCCGGGCCACCATGGCTGTCGCCACCGGCCGTGCCGCCCGCGCCACCGGACACCGTGACCCCGCCGGTCATCCCGGCCGCCGCGTGTCCCGGGACCGAACAGAGGAAGGTGAGACCGGCGGCGGGGATGTCGACTTCGACCGTCGCAGACTTGCCGGCCTCGACCGGACCGGTCGTCGAGCCGTCGGCGAAGGTCAGGTCATGGGTCATCGCGCCGGTGTTCTTGAGCGTGAACGCGTACCGTCCAGCCGCCGCGACCGTGACCGCCTTGGGCGTGAAGCCGAGGTCGAATGCGGTGATCTCGACGGTCCCGGCCATCGCGGCCATGCCGCCGCCCGAGGTCGTCGAGGGGGCCGGCGAGGTTGCAGGCGCGGTCGCCGCGGACGGCGCCGCCGTGGAGACGGCCGCCGCAGCGTTCGCCGGCGGGAACGTCCAGGTCGGCCCTTGTGCCTGGGCACAGCCGGCGGCCAGCGAGGCCATCACCGCGATGGCGAGTGGGAGAAGGTGTGACCTGCGCATCGTCGTTGAACCTCTCGATCTCGGAAAGACATACCTCCGAGGTACGTGAATAATACGCGCATCAGCGGATCGGTGGATGGGCCGAATGGCACTAATTCCGACCGACCTCGGTCGGGGTCGGGTCAGTCTCGGCCGTTCGAGAGATCGGCCAGCGACACGGTGTCGAGTCGACGGAGCATCGACTCGCGTGCCCCGGAGAAGGCATCGTGCACGGCACATCGCCCGTCGATCCCGCAGGGGATCCCGCGCAACACGCACGTCCGCAGGTCGGGCTCGGGTTCGAGCGCCGCGATGACGTCGAGGAGCGTGATCGATCCGGCAGGTCGAGCAAGCCGATAGCCGCCGTTCCGACCGATGCGGCCCTCGACGAGCCCCGCACGGACCAGGCCCGTCATCACCTTGGGCAGGATCCGCTCCGGGATGGCCATCTCCGCGCTGATCCGGGGCACGCTCAGCCAATCCGTTCCGGACCGGCCGGCGAGGGCAACCATCGCTCGGACGCCGTAGTCGCCCTGGCGGGTGAGTTCGAGTCGCATGCTCGGAGTATGTCGCACGACGCCGAACGTACGGTCTGCCGTGGGGGACCATCGGGCCGGGTGCATGGATGCCCCACCGCCAGCACACTCACAGGGCGACAGGAAGGCTGCCGGAGCGCAGGTCTGCCGCAGCCCGCTGCGGGCGCGTCCGAATGTAGGCGATGATGACGACCAACGTGATGAACGAGACGAACTCCTCCGATGCTGCGGCACGGGAGGCGATAGGGCTCGCGATCGGCGACGCCGACGCTCACGTCTTCACCTGTCCGTCATGCGCACGGCCCTTGGCAGATGGCACATCCAGATGCCCGGGCTGTGGCGTCCGCCTCATCCTGGGCGTCCGTCTGAAGCGTGCCGCGGCGATCCTCGCTCTCGGGATCACGATCGGCATGCTCGTCGGCGTCGCGACCACGGCCGCCGCGATCGCCTTGTCTCTGCGCGATTCGACCCCGGCCGTTGCGGCCGCACCATCCATCGCGCCGTCCGTCGCTCGCTCCAGCGCGTTGCCGTCCTTCATCGCCGTCGACCCGGGGGCGCCCGTCGCTGCGGTGTCGGCCCTCAGCGGTACAGCGGTTGTCAACGGCCGGATCGCGGTGGACGCCGCGACGTTGGCAAGCACGCTCGCCCGGTCGAAGGCGACGACGATCGAGATCGCTCGCGCGCTGCGGTCGCTCGCAGCCGATGCTGCGCTCGGGATCGACCTCGCAGACCGACTGACGCCCTGGACGGGGGCCGCTCACGTCCAGGGTGGTCTCGACGATTTCTATCGCGCCATGGCACAGGCCGCCCGCGCGGGCCTGCGCGCATCGCTGAACGACGCCGGCGCCTACCGCAAGGCAGGCGCGGAGATGCGCACGGTGCTCGCGACGATGGGCAAGGTCGATCGCGATTCGCGGGCGTTGGCCGGGACCGTCGGTCTCGAACTCCCGCCGGTCGTCCTGCCGAAGTCCTAGGGACGCGTCGTCGTCGCGCCCGCATAGCCGGTGAGTTCGACGTAGCCTTCGCCACCGAGGACGGCCCCGCCGCGTGTCGCCCGGACGACCTGCGATCCTTCCCAGTAGACGACCCCGGTCGTCGCGCGCGTGTCCAGCTCCTGGGCGGCCACGGTCGGTTCCAGGTCGATGACCAGGTCGTCCGCCGGGATGCGCACGGTCCAGCCCGCCGGGTAGTCGGCGCCGGTCGCGGGACTCGTCCATCGATCGGTCACGTCGACGGTGAAGGCGTCGCGGTCGAGATGGCGGACGCTGCCATCGGCCGAGACGACCGTCCCGTACACCAACGGGTAGGTCCCGTCCGCCTCGCGGACGAGAGACAGCGTGAGGTCGGTGCCGTCGGCGAGATTCACCGCGAACCAGTCCCAGCCCCCGCCGCCGACCGAGATGAAGTCGCCCCACTGGTGGTCGAACCAGCCCGTCCCGTCGACCGCGAACGGCCGGCCGTCGACGGTCAGCGTGCCGCTGGCGGCCATCGCGGTCCGCGAGTAGTAGTACGAGCCACCGGCGGGTCCGAAGTCGATCCAGCCGTCGCCGTCGTGGAGGGCGGCAGGCTTGGTCGCCGCCAGCCTGAGGTCGAGGCCGAAGCCGGCCGGGTCGGCAGCGACGAGCCGGTCCCTTCCGTCGGAGCCGGCCATCGTCCACGGAGGCGCGCCGGCCGTCGCCGGCCGCGCCGGATCGGGGCCGCTGATGGACAGGTCGAAACCGTGCCGCCGGCGACCGGTCCACCTGCGGTCCCACCTCGAGTCGCTGGCCGTACTGGAATCGGTCGCCGCCCTCGTCGGTGATGGCGAGGTGCGAGACCCACGACACCGGGAAGCGGCCGCGCTCGGCGCGGAAGATGACGTATTCGAAGCCGTAGCGCGCCCCGTCGGCCGCGTGGAGGTGGCCGGTGTAGTACCACCACTCGGTCAAACGGTCGATGCGGGCCATCGTCCCGTGGCAGGACGATGGGGAGGGGGTCGGCGGGACGGACCGGGGCGCGGTGTCGCGGCTGCCGGCGTCGGCCTGGCGGCGACGGGGTTCGCGAGGATCGGGCCGTTCGATGAACCGGCACCACCGCCGGCGCAGGCCGCCACGACGAACACCACGACGACCGTGAGAGCGACCAGGCGTCTCATCGGATGGCCGCCTCGATCTCGGCTTCCGACGCCGGCAGGTGCCCGGACAGGAACCGGTCGAGCCGCGCCGGCATCCACCAGTTCCACTTGCCGAGGAGCCGCATCGTGGCCGGCACCAGCAGCGCGCGGACCACCGTGGCATCGAGGGCCACCGCGATCGCCATCCCGACCCCCAGCGCCTTGATGAGGACGATGTCAGCGAACGCGAACGAGCCGGCCACGACGACGACGATGAGCGCGGCCGAGGTGACGATCCGCCCGCTCCGCTCCATGCCGCCTGCGACCGCCTCCACGTTGTCGCCGGTCCGATCCCAGACCTCCTTCATCCGGGTCAGCAGGAAGACCTCGTAGTCCATCGACAGCCCGAACAGGACGCAGAACAGGATGACCGGCTGGGTCGTCTCGACGAACCCGAGCGGCCCGAATCCGAGGGGTGCCGACAGGTTGCCGTCCTGGAAGATCCAGACCAGCGCCCCGAAGCTCGCGACGATCGACAGCGTATTCATGACGAGGGCCTTGGCCGGCAGCACGACCGAGCGAAGGAGCACGAACAGGACGAGATAGGTCGAGACGATGATGAACAGCGCCGTCCGCGGGAAGTCGGCCCGGACCCGATCGACGACATCGCTGACGTCCGCCGCGCCACCACCGACGAGGACCGCCACCCCGGCCGGCGGGGCCAGCGGGCCGTTCGGCGTCCGGAGGTCCCTGACCAGCGACCGGCCCTCGTCGCGGTTCGGGCCGTACGGCGTCGTCAGCGTGAACGCGGTCAGGTCGCCCCGGGTCGTCGCGGCGAGTGCGGTCTGGACGTATCGGTCGCGCGGTCCGTTGGGGTCGCGGTAGAGGAGCGTGTACTGCTCGAGGGTCAGCCGCGGGTCCACGTCGACGAGGCTGTCCACCCGGGCGATCCGCGGGTCCGCGGCGAGGCGCCGCGAATAGTCGTACAGCGCGGCCAGGTTGGCTGGTGTGGTCGCCGGGCCGGTCGTGCGCAGGGCCAGCACGATCGGGGCGAACTCACCCTCGCCGAAGTTCGCGGTCAGCCGGTCGAAGGCGGCGCGCGACGGGACGCCTGGCGGCAGGATCGTCGCATCGGGCGCGTTGAACCGGACATGCAGGAAGGGCGAACCGAGGAGCAGGAGGAAGGCGAGCGTGGGGACCAGGACCGCGACCGGGTGACGCATGACGCGCCGCGCCAGCCGCGCCCACGCGCCATCGGTCTGGGCGCCGGGCGAGACCTGACGGACCGCGAAGCGATCCACCCGCGTCCCGAGAAGGACGAGCAGTGCCGGCAGCAGCGTCAGCGCCGATGCCACGGCGAGCCCGACCACGATCGCCCCGGCTACTCCCGACCGAGCGCAGGATCATGAACTCGAACAGGACCAGCCCGAGCAACCCGAGCAGCACGGTCAGTCCGGAGAAGAACACGGCGCGGCCCGCCGTGGCGACCGTCACCCGCACCGCCTCTCCGACCCGCTCAGGACCATCCGGGCGCAGTGCGAGTTCCTCGCGGAACCGGCTGGTCATGAGCAACGAGTAGTCGACGCCCAGCCCGAGACCGAGGAGCGTCGCGAGGTTGAGCACGAAGATGCTCATCGGCATGACCGAGGCGACGACGAAGATCGCCGCGAGCGCGACGATGACAGCCGCCCCGCCGACCGCGAGGGGCACGCCGGCGGCGACCAGCGAGCCGAACACGAACACGAGGGCGAGCGCCGCGAGCGGGAGCGAGATGACCTCGCTCCGGCGGAGGTCGGCCTCCGAGACCGATTGGACGTCGCCGTAGAAGGCGGGCCCGCCGGCGAGCTCGACCGTCAGCGCCGTGGACGGCCGCAGCCGCGCGTGCAGGATCGGCAGCGCATCGGGCGAGTCGTCGGGCGGCAGGTCGAGGAAGACGATGTCGTAGGCCGTGTGGCCGTCGGCCGAGACCTGGCTCGGCGCGAGCGTGTGCGAGACGACGCGCGCGACATGCGGCGCGGTCGGGATGTCGCGGACGGCGTCGGCCGCGGCCGCCTCGAAGGCGGGGCTGCCGGCGACGAGCGCCGGGCTCGAGAAGACGACGACGAGCGCCGAGGGCGGAGCGCCGAGTTCGGAGCCGAGGACCGCCTTGGCCCGAGCGGATTCGAGGTCGTCGAGGATGAAGCCGCCGGCGCTCAGCCGGCCGGGCAGCTGTGGCGCGAAGGGGAGCGCGAGCAGGAGCAGCACTGCCCACGCACCGACGACCCAGCGGGCGCGGCGCACCACGAATCGCCCGAGTCGATCGAATGGGGTCACGGCAGTGGTTCGCCTCGGTCGGTGGAACGGATGGCGGGCTTCGTCATCGTACCCGCGAACCACGTTCCGGGCGGTCGGCCCGTCTGCTAGCATCCGCCCGTGCAGCTGTTCCTCGTCGCCTTCCAGCAGCCGATCCCGTTCGGGATCTCGGCCGCCGTGGTCATCCTGATGATCGCGATCATCTTCCGATCGGCGCTGTCGGTCGAAGGCGGCGCGCGCTGGGTCAAGAAGTACGTCACCAATCCGAACGGGAAGTTCCTGTTCGCTTTCCTGTTCATCGGCTGGGCGATCTTCTTCGGGGTCGCCCTCCAGCTCGTCCCGCACACCGGTGCCAACTCGCCCTATGGCGGCATCGGGCTGATCGCCCTGTTCAGTGGCTTCTTCATCATGATGGGCTTCCTCTGGGCGGTGATCGGGGAATAGCCCGGTCGGATCACGCGCGACGATGAACCGGACTCCGTCGGTGGTCGTCGTCGGGGCCGGCGCACTCGGCCTCTCCACAGCGTCCCAGCTGACCGCTCGCGGTGTCACCGACGTGACCGTGATCGAGCGCCACCATGTGGCCGCTGCGTCGTCTGGTCTGTCGGTCGGGATCATCGAGACGCAGTACCTTGACCCGCTCGCCATCGAGATCCGGGTCGAGAGCATGCGATCCTTCGTGGATCTCGAGCGATCCGGCGAGCTCCAGATCACGCACAACGGCTACCTGCGACTCGCCCACCGCGATGCCGACATGGAGGCGTTCGCGCGCAGCGTCGAGCTGCAGCGGGCGCTCGGGATCACGGATGCCCGGCTCCTCGATCGGGACGACCTGGCGCGGCTGGTCCCGCACATGCGGGTGGACGACCTGGCCGGTGGCCTGTTCGGCCCGAGCGACGGCTACATCGACGGCCACCTTTACTGCGAGGCCCTGGCAGCCGTCATCACCGCGAGTGGGGGCCGGGTCCTCCAGGACACTGAGCTCGTCGGCTGCGATCCGCTCCCAGGCGACCGCAATCGCCTGCGGACGACCCGCGGCGACCTCGAATGCGACATCGTCGTCAATGCGGCCGGCGGCTGGGCCGGCCTGGTCGGTGACATCCTGGGCGCGCCCGTCGCCATCCTGCCGCAGCGGCACCAGGCGCTGATGGCGCATCTCGCCGCGCCATTGCTGTACGTGATGCCGTCGGTCATGGACTACGTGCCATCGTCCGGCGGGTTCGGCGTGTACGTGCGCGATGACGGGCCTGGCCGGCTCATCGCCGGTCTCCATACCGAAGAGGTCCTCCACGACATCGTCGATCCCGACGAGGTCCGTCGCGAGACCGGCAGCGAGTACATCGAACTCGTCGCGGAGCGCCTGGGCCACCGGTTGCCGGGTCTCGATGACATGCGCCTCGGTGACGTCTGGGCGGGCATCTACCCCATGCGGCCGGACGGTCGACCGGTCGTCGGACCCCATCCCGGCCGGGGATCGGTGGTCACGGTCGCCGGCGCCGGTGGCTCGGGACTCCAATCCTCGCCGGCCCTCGGACGCATCGCGGCGGACTGGATCCTTGACGGAACGTCCAGCAGCATCCCGGCTGCGACCGTCCTCCGACCGACGATCGAGGGCGCGACTGCCGGCTGACCCGGACCCCGATCGCCCCGGGATTCCGCGGTGCCTCGATGCACCGCGCGGGTTGACCCGCAGAACGCGCGGCTCTCAGACTGGCCGTCTGCCCATTGCCCCGTCGTCTGCCCGCGACGCCCCGTGGCCTGGAGGAACGCCCGTGATCCGCCGCCTCGCCGCCTCACTTGCCATCCTCAGCCTTCTCGTCTCGACGGCCGCCGTCGCCCCAGCGGCGACCCTCGCCGCCTGCGATCCGTTCGGGACGCCACCGGTCTACGACCAGGGTGTCAGGTCGGCGACCGAGGTCATCGGCTTCGCCATCGGCTCGCAGGAGGTCTCGGTCGCGCAGAGCAACGCCTACCTCGAGGCCGTCGACGCCGACAGCTCGCGCGTCGTCCATGACGTCGCCGCGACATCGGTCGGTGGCCTGGCGATCGACTACGCCATCGTCGGCACACCCGAGCGGGTGACCGAGACCGGCCTCGGCGCGATCCGCGCCAGCCTCCAGGTCCTGCGCGATCCGCTGGCCGGCGACGAGGCGGTCCAGGCCGCGCTGGCCGCGACCCCGGCCGTGCTGTGGGTCTCGGCCAACGTCCACGGCAACGAGGAGAGTGGCGCCGATGCGGCGCTGCAGGTCCTGTACGAGCTGGCCGACCGGAGCGACTGCGTCGTCTCGAACATCCTGGCCGATGCGCTCGTGGTGATCCTGCCGATCCAGAACCCGGACGGCCGCGAGGCGGCGACCCGGCGGAACCTGTACGGCTTCGACATGAACCGCGACTGGTTCGCCCGGACCCAGCCCGAGACCGACGGCAAGCTCGAGGTCATCCGGCAGTACCCGCCGATGCTGTACATCGACGCCCACGAATTCTCGCTGCCGAACTACTTCTTCCCGCCCAATGCCGACCCCGAGTACCACGAGACCCCCGACACGGCCCACGACTGGATCAACGGTCTCTACAGCCCGGCCATCGCCGCCCAGTTCGACCGCGAGAAGATCAAATACTTCCATGGCGCGCCGTATGACTTCTTCGCCACGGTGTTCGGCGACACGGTCCCGACGGTCGGTTTCCATGCGGCCGGGATGACCTTCGAAAAGCACAGCGCAGATGCGATCTCGGTGCGCGAACACGAGCACTTCACATCGATGTGGGCTTCGATCGCCGCCGGCGCGGCGGCCCGGTCGTCGGTGCTGGCCGGCTGGCACGCGTCGTATGTCGAGGCCTACGACGAGGGCGTCGCGGGCCAGCTCGAGCCGAACGCCGTGTTCGAGCCGAAGCACGATCTGTACCAGCCCGTCCCCGACGTGACGGTTCGGCATTACTTCCTGCGCAACGATCCCGACCGTGCCGCCGAGCTCCAGCTGCTCGTGCGCCGGCTCCAGCGGATGGACGTCACCGTCAACCAGCTGACCGCGGATCTGACCCTGGATTCCTTCCATCCCTACGGTGACCCGAGTGAGGCGACGACGCTGCCGGTCGGGACCTACTGGATCCCGATGGCTCAGGCACAGAAGCACTGGATCCAGGCCATGCTCCACGAGGATTCGTGGATCCCGTTCGAGGTCACCTACGACGTCACCGCCTGGAGCAACCCGCTCCTGATGAACCTCGACGGCGGCTGGACGGGCGAGGACGTCGCCCCGGTCGGCGAACCCGTCGCCGAGCAGGCCGAGCCGGCGCCGCCCGCGCGCCCCGCCGACATGCCCTCGATCGGGTTGTTCGAGATCCCCAACAGCACGCGCGGCTTCGAGGCGGCCGGCCAGGCCCGCTACCTGTTCGACAAGGTCTGGGGCCTGGTGCAGGACGTGGACTACCACGACGTCAGCGCCGCGGACATCACCGCCGGGCTGGCCGGGATCGACGTCCTGGTCATCCCCGACGGCTATGCGAACTACGGTGTCCAGGCGCTCGGGGCGAAGGGCAAGCGGGCCCTCCGCGACTGGGTCAACGCCGGCGGCCGGCTGGTGGCCTGGCAGGGCGGCGTCGAGATCGCAGTCAAGGCCGGCGTCTCGACGGTCAAGCTGGCCAGTTCGCATACGGACGCGCCCGGGACGCTGCTCCGGGTCTCGCTCGATGGTTCGAGCCCGCTGGCGGCCGGGATCGGTGACCGGGACTGGGTCATGTACCAGGACGACTCGACCATGCAGCCCGGGCCTCGGCGCGGCCGTCGCGACCTTCCCGGCAGCCGGCACGCCCGACTATGCGACGTCCGGCCTGACCATCGGAGTCGACGGCCTGGCCGGCACGTCGGCCCTGGTCGACGAGGGGGTCGGGGCCGGGCGAGCCGTCCTGTTCTCGGTCGATCCGAACTTCCGGGCCTGGACGCAAGGCACCCAGCGGCTGTTGTGGAACGCGATCTTCGGGCCGGATCCGGCGGGTGCCACGCTGGCGCCGGCTGCCGGCTCGAAGGAACGCGCCGCGGCGGAGAAGGCGGCGACCGATGCCGTCGCCAAGGTGCCGGCGCTGGGTTCGGCGATCCGAATCCGTGTCGCGACGACCGATGCGGCGGCGACCGCCAAGATCCTCCAGCGTCACGGGGCGGAGGTCGTCCGCGAGGACCTCGGTGCCGACACGCTGTTCCTGGTGGCCAACCGGGGCGACTTGTCGTACGACGAGCATCCGTCGTTCGCACTGATCGTGCGTGACCTCGAGAAGGCGGGGGTCGCGCTCCGGGCGGCAAGCCTGCCCTAGGAGCACCTGCCGAGGGGCAGCGCGATCCGGGCCTCGCGTGTCGTCGCTGGGGTCGGATGGCCGTACGCCCGGCCGAGGACCATCGGCCCGCTAGACCCCTGCGCTGCCGTCGCGCTACTATGCCGGAACTTGCAGACTGCATAGACTTTATGCGTCGGAGCCCGGACGACCGGACCGACGCTGCAGCCCGGAGGCACGTCGTTGGACGCCCAGGAGATCCAGACCGCGGTCGCTCACCAGGACGCCGCCCGCGCCGCGGCCGAAGCGCCGTTCCTCAATCTCGCCGATCCGGCGCGCGCGCTCGGGCCTGATGGTGGGCCCGCCGTCAGCCGCCGGGCACCGATCTGGGCGGACGTCCCGGATGCCCAGTGGAACGATTGGCGATGGCAGCTCAGCCACCGCGTCAACGACCTCGCCGAGATCGAGCAGATCCTCGACCTGACGCCCGAGGAACGCGAAGGCCTGTCCGTCCCCGACAAGTTCCGGGTCGACATCACGCCCTATTTCATGAGCCTGATCGACCCGAACGACCCGAACGACCCGATCCGCCTGCAGGTCATCCCGACCGCGAGCGAGCACGGCGCGTTCACCGGGATGATGGACGACTCGCTCGCGGAGGACCGTCACTCGCCGGTCCCCGGCCTCGTCCATCGCTATCCGGACCGGGTCCTGATGCTGGTCACGACGCAGTGCGCCTCGTACTGCCGTTACTGCACCCGGAGCCGGATCGTCGGCGACCCGACCCAGAACTTCAACAGCCGCGACCACGAGGCTCAGCTCGAGTACCTGCGGCGGACGCCACAGGTCCGCGACGTCCTCATCTCCGGCGGTGACGGGCTGACCCTCGCCCCCAAGCTGTTCGAGAAGATCCTGCGCGGCCTGCGCGAGATCCCGCACATCGAGATCATCCGCATCGGCAGCCGCGTGCCGGTCTTCCTGCCGCAGCGGATCGACGACGAGCTGTGCGAGATGCTCCAGAAGTATCACCCGCTCTGGATCAACCTCCACTTCAACCACCCGAACGAGATCACCCCGGAGGTCTCGCGCGCCGTCGACAAGCTGACGAAGGCGGGCCTGCCGGTCGGCAACCAGAGCGTCCTGCTCGCCGGTGTCAACGATTGCGTCCACATCCAGCGAGCGCTGGTCCACAAGCTCGTCGCCAACCGGATCCGCCCGTATTACCTGTACCAGTGCGACCTCGTCGAAGGCTCCGGCCACTTCCGGACACCGGTCGGCAAGGGCCTCGAGATCATGGAGGGCCTGCGCGGCCACACGTCGGGCTATGCCGTCCCGACCTACGTGATCGATGCGCCCGGCGGCGGCGGCAAGATCCCGGTCATGCCCAATTACCTCATCAGCTACTCCGACCACAAGGTCGTGCTGCGCAACTACGAGGGCTACATCACGACCTACGAGGAGCCCGAGGTCTACAAGAAGCACGACTCGATGACGCTGCGGCTACTGCCAGCACGAGCGCCCGGAACCCGGCCAGTCGGGCGTCCTCGGGCTACTCGAAGGCGAGCGCATGTGGATCGAGCCGCGCGGCTTCGAAGAAACCCACAGTCGCGGCAACACCGAGGCGCACCGCCTCCAGGACCCGGCCAAGTGGGTGCCGTTCGGCGTCGGTGCCATCGAGGGCACCTCCTCGGCGGCGCTGCGCGTCCTCGAACCAGGCGAGCCGAGCGGCAACGGCGAGACTCCAGACTACGGACCCGGCGAGGAGCCGCGTCCGCGCGAGGGCGAGCCGACCGCGTCGGCTCACGGGGAGCTGCTCTAGGGTCTGCCGGGTCCTGCGACCGCAGGCGTCCCACGCTCGATCCGAGTCAAGATCGGCCGGCGTCAAGGCTCGTGCTGAGAGCTCCTCCCCAATCGCCTGGTGCATCGTCCAGCATCGCCGTCAGGGAGTGGCACGTGCCTCGGCCAACGCATCGAGGATGACCGCCGCGACCTCAGGACCTGCGTGTTCGATCAGGCCGTCATGCGTCGCCTGGACGAGGGTCTGGGTCACCTGCGGCCCGAGCGTCGACCACCCGCGCAGGCCCTCCGCTGCGATGAGCTTCGCGAGTGTCGCGCAATCAGGGGCATCCAGGTCCTTGCCCGAGATGTTGGCGTGCACGGTCTTGCCGGGGACGTCCACGCAGTCCCCGAGCACCAACGCGTTGACGATCTTGATCGGGAGGTCGGGCAACGGCTTCACCGTGCCAACGAACTCGTGCTCGATCGACTTCGCCTCGATGTCGCCGTCGTATTCGGCTTGACAGTCGGCCTTGGTCCTGCCCGCCGCGAGGCAGGTCGGCATAAAATCGCTGGCCCAATCGGTATCGAGGATCACCAGCCCGGCAGTCGTGTCCGGGTGTGCTAGCGCCTCGGCGAGCGCGACAGTGCCGCCGAACGACCAGCCGACGAACAGGTACGGACCCTCGATGCCGGCCTCGCTCTTGAGTGCCGCGAGCATGTGGTCAGTGTCGGAGACCAGCGCCGCCATCGTCGTCGGCCCCGGCAGGGCGCTGCTCCCACCGCCGCCCGCCCGACTGTAGTGGCACACGGTGGTCATGCCGGCGAGCCCGTTGACGAAGGATCTTGGGTACTCGTTCAGGCTCGGCGTGATCCCTCCGCCCTCGAGGAGGATGGTCGGGGTGCCGCTGCCGACGCAGCGAACCTCGAGTTTCCGGGTTCCCCCGACCGCGATACGACCGTCGTAGCGGACGTCGAAGCCGGCGGCTTTCGACGGTGCGACGGATGGTGCGGCGGGTGTCCCGGCAGGGGCGGCGGTCGCCGGCTGGCTCGCGGATGGCCGGTCTGCGCTCCCGCTCGAGCTGGTGCTCGCCCCTGACCCCGAACAACCGGCGATCGCAGCGGTCGCGACGATCAGGACGAGCACGCGTCTCAGGCGGGGCCTTTTCACCGCGACAGTCTACGGCGTGGGCGTCTCTACGAGTCGAGCTCGTCGTCGACCAAACCCTGCGCCGCCGCGCGCCCCAGGCACAACCGGCACGGCGATTCGGGCTCGGCCCGGGCGATGCTCAGATCGTCCATGGCCCAGAGCGGGCCGGTCGAATAGCCGCACACGGTCTCGAGTGACGGCCCGGGCCAGGTGAGGCGCCAGACCGCGTCGCCGGTGAACAGGTGCCAGCGCGTCGTGGCCCAGCCACTGCGCGGGAAGTAACGTCGGATCCAGGATCCTGCAGGCGGCCAGATCCGCGCTGCCGAGGTCGTCATCGGTCGAATGCTCCCGGCGCCTCAGGTGCGAACCTATGAGCCCGCGTCACCCACACGGGCGCCGGGATCATCGTGACCGGCCCTCGTTGCGTTTCAGGCAGGGCCCCGATAGAGGTTCCGCTACGTGCCGCGCCGGGCGTACCGAGCGTAGTAGTCCGCTGGATCCGTTTCCGGTGCCTCGCCGACCGCGAAGCGATCGGGGTCGAAGGCGGCCAGACGAGGCGGCGTGACCCCGCTGACATATCGCTCCGCGAGCAGTTCCGTGAGATATGGCGCAAGCAGCATCCCGCGGCCGCTCCAGCCGTTCGCCTGCCACCAGCCGTCGAGCTGGGTGGTCGGGCCGACGAGGGGCTGGTGGTCGGGAGTGATGTCGTACATGCCCGCCCACTGCCGGATGACCGTGACGTCCGCGAGGGCCGGCGCCTTTCGCGTCATGAGGGCTGCCGTGCGCCGAAGGAAGTCCCACGACGAGCGCTGGTCGACGCCGGCGGGTTCGGCCGGGTCCACGACGCCCATGACCACCTCGCCCCGGAGCGTCTGGTTGAACCAGCCTTCGCTCGGCCGGTAGAAGGTGATGGCGGCCTCGATCGAGCGCTGGAGCGGTGCGGTGACGAGGACCTCACGACGGTGCGGGCGGTTCGGGGCGCTGACGCCGGCCATCGCGTTGAGCGTGCCGGTCCAGCCGCCGGCGCCGTTCAGGACGGCACGTGTCTCGATCCGGCCGCGCGAGGTCCTGACCGCCTCGACCCCCGCGTCGCCCCGTTCGACCCCGGTAACGGTGGCGTCGGTGACGATCCTGACGGCAGGGGAACGGGCCGCGAGATGCTCCAGGTGGGCCCAGACGACCGCGTCGTGATGGACGATCGCGTCGTCGTTGAGGACCGCGCCCGCGACGGGTTCGCCGCCCCGCAGGACCGGCAGGTGGCGCAGAGTCTCGTCGGGCGACAGGAAGCGACTGGCGACGCCGATCCGGTGGTGCATCTCGACGATGTCGCGCATCCGGGCGACCTCGTCGGGCTCGTACAGGACCCACGCGTAGCCGAGGCGGTAGAACAGGACGTTGAAGCCGAGTTCCTCGCCCATCCGGTCGTACTTGGCCTGGCAGGCGCGGGCGACGTGGGTCAGCTCCTCGGTCAGCTGCATGGCGCGGATGCGGGCGACATTCCGGCCCGTGGCGCCGCCGCCCGGATAGCCACGATCGACGACGACGATGTCGCGAACGCCGCGGGCGACGAGCTCACGCGCGAAGGCCAGACCGGCGATCCCGGAACCGACGATGACGATCTCGGCATGGGTGGGAAGGCTGTGGGTCAGCAGGGCGCCGAGACCGTGGCGGCGGGTCATGGCGGCGGCACGAGGTCGCCGAGGCGGACCGGGCGAAGCGGTGGCCGCGCGGTCGGGACGGTGTCCGTGCCGACGAGGCAGGCGAACGCCTGCAGACACGACTTGCCCTGGCACGGACCGGTCAGCGCGCCGGTCCTGCGCTTGACGAGTTCGGGATCGGCGTAGCCGTTGGCGAGTTCCGTGCGGACCTCGTGGACGCGGACGTCCTCGCAGAAACAGACGATCGCGTCCGGGTGGGCCTCGCCGTGCGACGCGTGATCCGGCTCCCCGAGGATGCCGTCGCGTCCCGTCGCCGATCCGACGACAGACAACGAGGCGACCGAGGTCCGGCCGTCGGCATCGAGCACCGGAACGAGCGTGTCGTCCTGCCGTTCGACGGCTGCCCCGGCAGCCAGGACGAGGTCGAGATTCGGGCTTCGATCGCCGAAGACGACGAGGTCGACCGGGATGCGCTTGCGCTTTCCATCGATGGCGATGACGGCCCCGGTGACTCGCCGGCGACCGCGGACGGCGATGAGGTCAGCGGTCGGGACGGGTCCGTGCAGGATCGACGCGCCCGCTCGATCGAGTCGTTCGGCGGCGGCGGCGAGTCCCTCGCCGCTGCCGACGAGGAGCACCCGGCGACCGGGCAGGACGCCCTGCCCGTCGCGATCCAGCAGCCCGATGACCGTCCGTGCCGCGATGACACCCGGCCGATCGGCGCCCGGCACCAGTGGGACGCGGTCGCGACGAACCGGTGGCCGCGACGACGTCCCGTGCCGTGATCTCGTAGGCGACCGCGTCACCGAGCGCGGCCACCATCCCGTCGTACCAGCCGACCGCCGCGACCCCGGACAGGACCCGCACGCCGGGGATGTCCGCGACCGAGCGCTCCGCCTCGAGCAGCACGACCATCGCACCTGCCCGGGCGGCCGCCGTCGCGGCGGCGACGCCGGATCGCCCGCCCCCGACGACGAGCACGTCGGCCTCCACCCGCTCCGTCACGCGGCCGGCGGGCGGCGCGGCCGCTCGCCCGTCGACGCGCAAGCGTCCCCGCCCACCGAACCAGCGCAGCACGTCCAGGTAGCGCTTCCGCAGCCGCCGTGGCCGCAGGAACCGGTGGTGATAGAACGTCGGCGGGATGAACCGAGAGAACAGGCCGACGCCCGACAGCACGTCCCGCTCCACCGATGGCCAGGCATGCTCCCCGCGCGCCACGAGACCCGCGCGAACGGGGACCCGGCACGACCGGACGCTCGGCACGCCGTCGACCTCGCACTCGCACCAGCCGCACTGCCCGGTCGAGCACATCAGGCCGCGCGGCCGATGGAAGCGGAAGCTGCGCGACAGCACCACCCGGTCGGACGCGAGCAGCGCGACGGCCAGCGACTCGCCCTCGACCCCCTCGTATGTCCTGCCGTCGAAGGTGAAACGGACCGTTCGCCCGGCGGAGGCGGTGCGTCTGGCGGTCACCTCAGCGGATGTGGAAGGTCGGCGAGCTGTCGATGCAGACGCGCTTCGACTCGAGATAGGCGTCCAGGCCTTCCATCCCGAGCTCGCGTCCGATGCCGCTCTGCTTCACGCCACCGAACGGGCTCTCGGCCAGCCGGACGTAGTGGGTGTTGACCCATACGTCGCCGACGCGCAGGCGCCGCGCCATCCGGATCGCCCGGTCCAGGTCACGCGTCCAGACCGCGCTGCCGAGGCCGAAATCGCTGTCATTAGCGAGCGCCAGCGCCTCGGCTTCCGTGTCGAACGGGATGACGGACAGGACCGGTCCGAAGATCTCCTCGCGCGCGATCGACATCCCGGGATCGACGTCATCGAAGATCGTCGGCGCCATGTAGTGGCCACCTTCCCATTCGCCGTCGAGCTTCGACCCGCCGAGCACGAGGTTCGCGCCCTCGGCCCGTCCGCGTTCGACATAGCCGAGGACCCGGTCCAGCTGGCGGCGCGAGACCATCGGCCCGATCTGCGTCGCGTCGTCGAGCGGCGAGCCGACGACGAGCGCGTCGGCGCGCTCGATGAGCCCCGCGATGAACGTGTCGTGGATCGACCGCTCGATGAGCAGCCGGCTGCCCGCGGTACACGACTGGCCGGCGTAGAGGAAGATCCCGACCGAGACGGCGTCCATCGCCTTCTCGAGGTTCGCATCCGGGAAGACGATGACCGGTGCCTTGCCGCCGGCCTCGAGCGAGACGCGCTTGAATGTCCGCGACCCGAGCTCCATCAAACGCCGCCCGACCTCGCTGCTTCCGGTGAAGCTGATCTTGTCGACCCGCGGATCCATGGCGAGCGCTTCGCCCGACGACCTCGCCCGACCCGACGATGCCGTTGGCGACACCCTTCGGCAGGGCCTCGATGCGATCGAGGAGCCCGAAGATGGCCATCGACGCGGCAGGCGCGTCGCTGGCGGGCTTGAGCACGAACGTGCAACCCGTGGCGATCGCCGCCCCGATCTTGCGCAGCGGCAGGTCCACCGGATCGTTCCAGGGCGTGATCAGCCCGCAGACGCCGACCGGCTCCTTGAGGATGAAGTTGAGCAGGTGACTCGGGGCCGAGGCGGTCACCTCGCCGCGGATCATCCGGGCGGCGCTCGCGTAGAACAGGATCCGGTCGATGGCCGGTTCGAGCTCGCGTTCGCGGACGTAGCGGATCGGCTTGCCCATCTCCGTCGCGACGAGATGCGACAGCGGCTCGGCCTCCTCGCGGAGCAGACGTGCCAGCTCGAACAGGATCGCCGCACGCTCCCGGCCGGAGGTCGCCGGCCAGGTGCCCTCGTCGAAGGTGGCCCGGGCCGCGGCGATCGCCCGATCGGCATCGGCCGCGCCGGAGCGCGGCGCGATGGCGACGAGCGCGCCCGTCGCCGGATCGCGGCTTTCGAGCGTCTCGCCTGACGCGGCCGGCGCCCAGCGGCCCGCGATGTAGTTCTGGACCTGGATCACGGAGGTCTCGGTCTGGGTCATCGGGCTCCCTTGATGGCATCGATGGTCACGGCGACGGCGGCCTCGAGCAGGTCCTCGTCGATGGTCAGCGGCGGACAGAGCTTGATGACGTTCTCGTGATGGCCGCCGCCACCGAGCAGGACGCCGCGCTCGAAGGCGGCCCGGCGGATCCCGGCCGCCCGCATGGCGTCGGGCACGCGCGAGTCGCGGTCGGTGACGATCTCGATGCCGATGAAGAGACCGAGGCCGCGGACGTCGCCGACCCGTGGCTCCTGGCCGAGGTCATCCCTGACACGGGCGAGGAGCAGGGCGCCGAGCGCGGCCGAGCGTTCCGCCAGGCCTTCGTCGCGCAGGACGCTGATGGCCGCGCGGCCCGCGGCGAGGTTGATGGCGTTGCCCATGAACGTCGTGGTGTGGCTGCCCGGCGTCCAGTGGCTCATCAGCGCTGCGCGGCCGACCACGGCGGAGACCGCGAGCCCGCCGCCGATCCCCTTGCCGACCGTCATCAGGTCGGGTGCCACGGCCCAATGCTGCCCGGCCCACGTCCGTCCGGTCCGTCCGAAGCCCGACTGGATCTCGTCGAAGACGAGCACCACGCCGTGGCGATCGCACAGCTCGCGCAGGCCAGACAGGAATCCGGCCGGCGGGATGACGACGCCACCGTTGCCCTGCACCGGTTCGACGACGATCGCCGCGACCGGACCGAAACCCGACGCCGGATCCTCGAGGGCATGGCGTACCAGCGCCAGGGCACCGTCCCCCGCTTCCTCGTCCGGACCGAGCGGCCAGCGATACGGATACGGGTAGGGCAGGAAGTGCGCGTCGGTGTCGCGCCCGACCGCAGCCCGGACCGCCGCCTTGCCGGCCAGACCGATCACGCCGCTGCCGCGCCCGAAGTAGCCGCCCGAGAACGCGATGACCTCGCGCCGGCCGGTGGCGGTGCGGGCGAGTTTCAGCGCCGTGTCGTTGGCGTCCGAGCCGGTCAGACCCAAAAGGACGCGGTCCAGGCCGGCCGGCGCGATCTCAAGGAGCGCCTCTTCGAATGCGACGCGGACCTCGCTGGTCGCGGCGGAGGAGATATGCGCCGCACGGCCGGCCTGGTCGCGGATGGCCTCGACGACGGCCGGGTGGCCGTGCCCGATGGTCGTCGCCGCGAAGCTGGCGCCCATGTCCACGAACCGGTTGCCGTCCGGGTCGGTGATGACCGACCCGAGGGCCGTCTCGACGACGATCGGGGCATCCGGGCCGCCGGTGCGTGGGCCGGCGCCCTCGACCGCGCGCATCCGCTCGATGATCGCCCGGGCGCGCGGGCCGGGATAGGGCGTGACGACCCGCGGTCCTCCGGCCACGGCGACGGGCTCGACGCTCACGGCATGTCGTCGTAGACGTGACGTCCGTCGACGACGATCGCGATCCCGTCGAATTCGATGGTCGGCGCCATGACCATCCCGTCGAGATGGACGTCGCATTCGACCAGGCCACCGTACTCGTTCGCAGAGTCGCCCAGGGCGACGTGGACGGTCCCGAACGCCTTCTTGGCCTCGGTGATCTCGTCGCCGATCCGAGCCGCCGGGTTGAGACCGATGCCGATCTCGCCGATGTTGTCCGCATCCACGACCGCGTCGACGATCGCACGGAGGCGCTCGGCCGAGGCGCCGCCCTCGATGTCAGTGGCGCGGCCGGCCCGGACCGTGATCCGGACCGGACCGTCGAGAGCACCGAGGTCCGAGGCGACCCGCTCCCAGACGACGACGCCCTCGGCGGTGCCCTCGATCGGCGGCAGCGAGACCTCGCCACCGGGGAGTGCCGACACCTCGCCCGGGTTCCGGCAGATCCCGGTCAGCCAGGCCATCGGCTCACGCCCCTCGACCGTCGCTCGCAGATCCGTGCCGGCCGGGGAGGTGATGCGGATCTCGCGCGTGCGACGCCAGAGTGCGGCGAGCCGCTCGGCACGCTCACGGATCGCGACGAAATCGGCGGTCATCGCCCCGGCCCGCCAGGCGTCGGCGCGATACGGGGCGTTGAAGTCGCCGCGGGCGCCCGCTCGCTGCGCCGCCGCCTTGGCCGTCGTGTGATAGAGGGACGTGCTGGCGGCGCACAGCACGACATCGGCGGCGGCCATCGCTGCGGCAGCCGAGGCCGGCGGTTCAGCGCCGCTCCGTGCCCGCGGCGGGAACGTCACGATGACCGGGTCGGCGGCGAGGCTTCGGGCGGCCCGTGCCAGCTCCTGCGGGATCTCCACGTCCGTCCGGTCGTCGACGATGATCGCGAACCGCTCGCCCGGCCGCAGTCCGAGGTAGTCCCGCGCCACTCGTTCCGCGATGTCGGCGACCGAGAAGCTGGCCGGCATGCCGATCGTCACTGGTCGACCTCGGCCCCGACCGCCGCGCCCCGGTCCGCCAGGTACCAACGCCGCCGGACCTCGTCGGCTTCGATCGGGTCGTGCTGCTCGTGGCGCTGGTAGAGACCGACTCGGGAGATGTTGTATTTGCCCATCCGGTGGAGATCGGCCAGAGTCTCGGCCGCCTTCAGGGCGAGCAGGTTCGGGTTGAGGATCGGCAGGTCGCGGTGACGTCCGGTGGTCATGATCTCGCGCTCGAGACAGCCGCCGATGATCGTGCAGCCGAGGATGATGACCTCGGCCTGGTCCTCCTTGAGCGCCTGGAGGCAGGCCGCTGCGGCATCGTCCGCGACCGAGGTGGTGTCCTCGATCATGTCGGTCACGAACCAGTCGATGGCGCGGACGCCGCGGCAATTCCCCGCGCCGTGGATCCGGACGAGGTCCTCCAGCCAGGGCCGCGCCTTCTGGTGGTCGGTGACGACCGTGAACGAGTGTCCGAAATACGACGCATGGTTCATCGCCGCCTCGAGCGGCCCGACGACGGGGATGTCGACGAGTTCGCGGGCGACGCGGACGCCCGGGTCGTAGCAGCAGCCGACGACGACCGCGTCGTAGCCCTGTTCCTCGAGGCGCCGCACCATGTCGAAGATGGCCATCTGCATGAGGTGCATCGGGTAGTAGTAGTCGATGTTGGCGGGGACGCCTTCGAGGTGGACGACGTGCACGACGGTGTTCGCCGCCGCGTACGGGACCAGGGTCTCCTCGATGATGGCGTCGAAAGCTGCGGTCCCGAACGGGTTGATGAAGGCGATCCGCCGCTCGAATGGGGCTCCGACGCTCACCAGACACTCCCTTCCGCGACGGGTCGCAGGCTCGGCCGGTCCGGCAGGAACGGCGTCATGTCGAGGGCGGGTTCGCTCCCGCAATACAGGTCGGCGACGAGGCGCCCGGTCGTCGGGCCTGCGCCGTTGCCGAAGACGTGGCCCGCCGCGACGATCAGGTCGTCGAACGCGGCCGGTCGGCCGATGATCGGCAGGTTGTCCGTGGTGAACGGCAGGATGCCCGCCCAGGCGCGGGCGAAATGCGCCGCCCGGAGTTCCGGGATCGCCGCGCGGAGCCCGTCCGAGACGAGCGAGATGCCGGCCAGGTCGGGCTGCCAGTCGAAGCCCGGGTAATCCATGGCGCAGCCGAGCAGGTACGACCCGTCGGCCTTCTGACAGGCGGATTCGAGCAGGGCGAGCCCGAGTCGGTCCTCCAGCGCCGTGGCAAAGGTCTCGGGCCGGTACGACGGCAGCTCCTGGAACATCGAGTACTGCTTCACGGCGGCGGGGCCGTACAGGAGGACGTCGAGGCGCGGCGGCATCGGCTCGGTCTGGACGATCTGGAGCCGCATCGGGTGGATCGGGATATCGAGGCCGAGCTGGGCGCCGAGGTAGGGCGTCCAGGCACCGGCCGCAAGCACGACCTGTCCCGGCGTGATCGGCCCGCGGTCGGTGTCGACCGTCGTGATCCGGCGACCGGTCGCCTTGAGCGTCCGGACGGTGGCATCCTCCACGATCGTCGCGCCCGCCCGCTGCGCCGCGTTCGCGAAGGCGCGGACGAAGCGTGGCGAGTCCATCTGCGCGTCGAGCGGGCAATACGAGGCTGCCACGACGGTCTCGGGCAGGATCGGCGCCAGCTGGCGGGCATCGTCGCCGCTCAGGAACTCCATCGGCACGCCGTCGGCGATGCGGGCATCCACGAATTCGCGCATCACGACCGCCTGGGCCTCGGTCACCGCGTAGACGAGACCGCCCTTGGTGCGCAGGCCGAAGTCCTCGCCGAGCTCGTCCGGGAGCTGCTCCAGGCCGGTCCGGGTGGCCATCACGAGATCCAGCTCGGGTCCCTTGCGACGCGTATGGAGCCAGATGAACCCGAGGTTGCGCCCGGTGGCCCCCGACGCGAGACGATCGGCCTCCAGCAGCGTGACGGCCACACCGCGCCGGGCGAGGTGGTAGGCGGTCGCGGCCCCGACGATCCCGCCGCCGATCACGAGAACATCCGGGGACGACGTCACGCACTGCTCCTCATGGTTGCCGGGGGATCCGCCCCGACGCTACCAGTCACGGCTGCCCGACCGCATGGCGGTTACCCACAAATCATGCGGCATCTCATTGGCCACAGCCCACAACATGATCCATCGGCTGCCGACTACACCGCGACGCGCGGTCGCCAGGCCGATGGCACCGGCTCCCCCGGTGATCAAGGCGACTTTCCCGTCCAGCACGCCCGTGTCCCTTTCGAGTCGGTGCCCCGGTGGACCCGGATGCTAGCCGGTCGGGGCGCTGGATGGAGCGGCAGGTGGCCGAGACGCGAACCAGGGGGCCGCACGGTAACGTCCGCTCCATCGGCGCGTCTCCGGGTCACGTACCAAGGGGCCGAATCATGGCTGACGGACTCGAGCACATCGCGACATGGCAGGCAGCGGGCCTCATCGATGCTGCCACCGCGGACCGGCTGCGAGCCGCCGAGATCGCCCCGTCGAAGCCGACCCCGGCCCCGATGTCGGCGTCTGCGCGGATCTTCGGACCGAGCGTGTCGGTGGAAGAGGTCTTCGGCTACCTCGGGGGCGCCTTCCTCATCGCGTCGTGGAGCGCGTTCATGGCCAGCACCGTCGCCGGGATGGCCGACCCGAACGTGACCCTGGCGATCATGGGACTCCTGGCAGCGGCGGTGATGACGGGCTTCGCGATGCGGCTCCGGCGTGGTGGCGAGCGTTCGTCGCGAGCGGCCGGCGTCGTCCTCCTGGTCGCCCTCGGCTTCGTCTCGGGATCGGCCTATGCGCTGGCCTCGGGTGACGGTTACGACTGGCAGGTGACCAGTGTCGTGGTGTCGACGACAGTCCTCCTGGCAGCCGTCGCGTATCGGCTCCTCCATCCCACGGTACTCACCCAGGTCGGACTCCTTGCGGCGCTGACCGCACTCGCCGGATCACTCCTGGCGTGGCTGCAGCAGGCGCTCTTCCCGACGACGGTCTCGGAGACGACCGGTCTCGCGTCGTCATCAGGTCCTGATCCGATCATCCTCGTCATCGCCTCGGCAGCGTGGTGGCTGCTGGTCGCGGTCGGCATCGGTCTGTTGGGCCTCGCAGAGGCGCGCGGCGCGGGACGGTCGTCCGACCCCACCTCGTCCAGCCGGGCCGCGGTCACCCGATTCTGGGCGGGCGTGTTGGCGGTCGTCGGACTGTGGAGCGCGGTCAGCCGGTCGGGAACGTCAGCCGTCGGCGAAGGTCGCGTCCTCGAAGCCGTCGTCGGCGACATGGCGATGCTCATCTTGTGCGCGGTCCTCGTCGAGCGAGCGTTCCGCCGCGACGCGACGTCGTACATCTACGCGGCCGCCCTCGGGCTCATCGTGGCCCTCACGGACTTCAACGTGTCCTACCTGTCGGACTCGGCGGCGGCCGCCCTCCTCGTCGAAGGACTCATCCTGATCGGCGTCGGGATCGGTGCCGACCGACTGCGGCGACGGATCCGCCAGGGCGGACCGACGGCGCCTGCCGATCCGGCCGATCCTGCCGATTCGCCCGACCCTCTTCCCCTCGACCCTGTGGCCTCCGCGGTCACCGCCGCCGAGGCGACGTGACGCGCCGCTAGACTCCTCGGGTGACGAAGAAGAAGGGCTCCGGGCTCGGCCCGTCGATCGGCGGGATCCTGGTCGGGTTCGACCAGCAGATCTTCCGGACGACGCCGCCGGTCAACGAACTGGTCGCAAAGGGCGACCCGCTGCCGTCGGCCGCGGCGGCCGGTGGCGGGCGTCTGTCGATCGACATGCCCGACGACGGCGGGTGCGCCGAGGCTCCTCGTCATGACCGCGCCCGGCGTGTCGGCGACGGTCGATCTCGTCGCCGGCGGCCGTGTCGCCTCGCTCGTCGTCGACGGCCACGAGCTCCTCAGGACGACCGGCGATGGGCCGATCAGCTGGGGCTCGTTCCCGATGGCGCCGTTCGCCGGCCGGATCCGCGACGGGATCCTCGCGTTCGATGGGGCCACCTACCAGCTGCCACTCGGGCTGCCGCCGCACGCGATCCACGGCACGGTCCACGAACGCGTGTGGGCCCTCGTCGGCGAGTCGACGATCGCCACGGACCTCGGGCCGGACTGGCCGTTCCGTGGCCGCGCCGTCCAGCGGTTCGAGCTCGGGGCGGACCACCTGACCTGTCGGCTGGAACTCCACGCGGATGAGCCGATGCCCGCCTCCATCGGCTGGCACCCCTACTTCCTGCGCCGGCTCGACGGTGTCGCCGATGAGCTGGAGGTCGAGCTCGATGCCGGGGCGATGCTGCGTGCGCGACGCCGCGGGCATCGCCACGGACGCCACGGTCGTGCCCGGACCGGGTCCGTGGGACGACTGCTTCATCGACCTCCGTCGATCGCCGGTCGTTCGCTGGCCGGGCTTCCTGGAGCTGACGGTCGAGGCGGATTGTCCGGCCTGGGTCGTCTACACCGTCCCGGAGGACGCTGTGTGCGTGGAACCCCAGACGGCGCCACCGGATGCGCTGAACACGGACCCGACGGTCGTGCTGCCGGGGCGACCCCTCGTGGCCGAGATGACCTGGCGCTGGCGCTCGCTCGCCGGCTGACGATCCGGATCAGCCGCCGGTCGTCGTGACCGCCGTCACGAGGGTCAAGGCACGCGCCAGCTGAGGATCCGTCAGCGCGGCGATCTGCGCCGGGGTCATCTTGCCGACCTGGTCGGGATCGAGCGGAGCGATGTCGCTCGGGCGCTCGACGACCACGTCCGGGGTGATGCCTTCGTGCCAGATCCGGCGACCCTCGGGGGTGAGCCACTCGACGGTCCCGACGCGGAGGGCCGACCCATCGGACAGCGGGAACTCACCGAGCACTGTGCCTGTGCCGTATGTCTTGATCCCGACGATCTGGGCACGGCCGGCATCCTGGATGGCGCCCGAGACGATCTCGGATGAGCTCGCCGTCCCGCCGTCGACGAGGACGACGAGGGGCAGGTCCGTGGCCAGACCACCGGCCTTGACCTCGTGCTTGGTCTCGTGGCCGTCAGCCGCCCGCTCGATGAAGACGACGCCGCTCTTGAGGAACTGGCTTGCCACGGCGTCGGCTTCGTTGACGTAGCCGCCCGGGTTGCCGCGCAGGTCGAGCACGATCCGGTCCGCGCCGGCCGCCTTGATCTCGCCGATGGCCGCCTTGATCGCGTCCGCAGCGCCCTGCGAGAACTGGTCGAGTCGGAGCAGGGCGGTCTTCGTGCCGGGCACGAGTGCCCAGGTGACCGGTACGACCGCGACGTCGGCGCGGACCATCGAGACCTCGCGTTCGGTCCCGGTCGCGCCCGGCCTGACGGTCACCTTGACCGACGAGCCGGCCTCGCCACGGACCCAGTCGACGATCTCGTCGATGGTGTGTCCCTTGGTCGCCTTGCCGTCCACCGAGACGATCTCGTCGCCGCTCGCCAACCCGGCACCCGCGGCGGGGCTGCCCTTGAAGACGCCGACGATGAGCGGCAGGCCATCTTCGGCCGTGTCGATGCGGACGCCGATGCCGACGTACTTGCCGGACAGGTCGGACGAACGCTCGGCGCGCTGCTCGGGCGTCATGAACGAGGTATGCCCGGTGTCCCCGACCGCTTCGGTCATGCCCTTGATGGCGCCGTAGATCAGCTCGCGGTCGTTGAGCGTGTCCGCGCCCACGTACTTCGTGTGGAGGGTGTCCCAGGCCTCACGGATGAGGCCGAAGTCGGCCGGTGCGGCCGACGAGCCCGGAGCCGGGGTCGTCGATCCGGTGCCACCCAAGGCGGGCAGATCCAGACGTCCGACCCCGATCCCGACGCTGAACGTCACCACCAGCGCGAGACCGATGGCTGCGCGACGGAGCTTCGAGCCGCGTCCGCGGCCGGCCGCCGGTGACTCCGAGGCCAGGGAGGGGCCGGGCACGACAGGTGCCGTGACCGGTGGCTCGGGGTCGGTGGTCGGTTCGGTCGGGATCGGATCGGAGTCCATCGTCGTCATGCTGCTCGTGTGGCGGTGCGCTCAGGCGGGCCGCACTGCGCGGGCCGCCCCCGAACGCTCTGTCCGGTCGGCCAAGCATGCCCCATCTGCGTGGACATGCGATATCGGGAAGGTGAAGGTTCGTTCGCACGTGGCTGGGACTTTCGGCTGGACCCGCCGAGCGACGGTGCGCTAGACTCGCTAATCCCTAGTGGACCAGTCGGAGATGACCGACCACGTGACCGACGCCGCCCTCGCGCCACAGACTCGAACCGCCATCGGGCTCGGGCCGCTTCGCCCGGCACCCGCCGGCATGCCGGATCCGGCGATCACGCCACCGACCATCGCCGAGGCCGGTGATCCGTTCGCGGCCGTTCGCGTCATCGACCTGTTCGCTCGGCTCGAGCGTGGGCTCCCGATCCGGCTCGCCGACATCGTCGACCGGCTGAACGCGACGTACCTGGACTGGTGGTTCTCGACCGCCGTCGTCGCGGATGTCGCGCTCCAGCTGCAGGCGAACTGGATGGCCGACTACCGGAACAGCTCGGGGATCGTCCTCGAGGACGGGCCGCTCGGGCCGACGCTCACCATCGAGGACTCGAGCCGGGTGGACCCGTGGATCGTCCGCCAGGCCGTTCGATCGGCCGCGTCGTGTACCGAGCGGCTGGCCGAGTTCAGCCGCCGCGACCGACCGACGTCGGGCGGCTGAGACGACCGGAGCCGCGCACCCGATCTGACCCCAGCGTCCCACTCATCACAACCAGGAAGGGGAATCCGACATGAGCCACCACACGTACGCGAACGAGAACGCCCTCGTCGACAGCGCATGGGCGCTCGCCCATCTGGACGACCCGAACGTTCGCTTCGTCGAGGTCGATGTCGACACGACCGCCTATGAGCAGAGCCACCTGCCGGGCGCGGTCGGCTGGAACTGGACGAGCCAGCTCGCCGACGGCATCCGCCGCGACATCGCCGGGCGCGAGGATTTCAGCCAGCTCCTGTCCGACTCGGGCATCGGGCCGCAGACGACGATCGTCCTGTACGGCGACAACAACAACTGGTTCGCCGCCTGGGCGTACTGGCAGCTCAAGCTGTACGGGCACGAGGACGTCCGCATCCTCAACGGCGGGCGCAAGTACTGGCTGGACAACGGTCTCGCGCTGTCGGTCGACGTGCCGTCACACGCGGCGACCGGCTACCAGCTTCCGGAGCCCGACTTCAGCCTGCGCGCCTTCCGCGACGACATCCTGCCGCGGCTCGGCGATCCGGGGCTCGCCCTGGTCGACGTTCGCTCGCCGGCCGAGTACAACGGCGAGATCATCGCGCCCCCGGGCATGAGCGAGACGGCCCAGCGAGCCGGCCATATCCCTGGCGCGGCGTCGATCCCGTGGGCGCAGACCGTCAAGGAGGACGGCACCTTCAAGGACGCCGAGGACCTGGCCACGCTGTACGAGGCCAAGGGCATCACGCCGGACAAGGACATCATCGCGTACTGCCGGATCGGCGAGCGCTCGAGCCATTCGTGGTTCGTCCTGCACGAGCTGCTCGGCTACAGCCGCGTCCGCAACTACGACGGGTCGTGGACGGAATACGGCAGCCTCATCGGCGTGCCGATCGAGAAGCCCGCGCCGGTCGCCGCCGGCTGAGGCGTTCCGGGCGGGCCCCGCGGCGGCTCAGGCCGAGGCTTCGTTCCGCGTAGGTTCGCCACCGGACCGCCTCGTCCTGTCAGAAGCTCACCACGCGAGCGTTGGTCATGACTTCCCTGACAACTCGTTCGTTGGTGAGCGACTGTCGTCGATTCGGGGGGAGCGCGCGCGAGGCTGAGCTTGAGCGGCCGCCCGGCGGCGTCGCGCCCGTGCCGAACGCTCGTGTGACGAGCATCTGTCACGCCCGCGCCCGGGCGTGCGGTTCAGTCTGAGCGTGGCCCTCGCCCGTAGCGCGCCATCACCTCGAGCAATCGGTCGTGCGGCAGCGCACGGGCCGTGATCCCGTCACGCCCGACCATCGTCTCGGCCGCCACCAGGGCATTGACGATCGCCTCCTCGGTCGCCTCGATGGCGCCGTCGAACAGGGCGTCGATCACGCCTTCGCCCACGGTTCGAACGTCGCGGACGAGCACGGTCGGCCGATCCTCGTCGTCGACCGGCAAGCGGTTTCCGGTCGAGAATGCGATGAACAGGTCGCCGCTCGTCTGCCCGCCGGTCCCGCCCGCTCTCGCGACGCCGAGGCCGGCTCGCTGGGCGAGCCGCTCGCACTGATGGGGGAGGAGCGGCGCGTCGGTCGCAACGACCACGATGATCGAGCCGGAGCCGGGCGGTGGCAGACCCGGGACCGGGTCCTCGTCGCGACCGAAGGGACTCGCGATCTCGTCGAAGCCGATCTCCGCCCCGACCGGAACGCCGTCGACCCGAAGCCACTGCCGCTTGCCGTAGTTCGCCTGGACGAGCACGCCGACGGTGAATCCACCGGCCTTTGCCGGGACGACCCGCGACGCGGTCCCGATCCCGCCCTTGAACTCGTGGCAGACCGACCCTGTCCCGCCGCCCACATTGCCCTCGGCGACCGGTCCGCCGACCGCCGAGTCGAGGGCGGCCCGGACGTGCTCGGATCGGACGTGGAACCCGTCCATATCGCTGAGCAGGCCATCCGAGGTCTCGCCGACGACCGGCAGGGTCCAATGCGGTCGGGTGCTGTCGGCATGTTCGACTGCGACGGCGACCAGGGCATCCCGGACCAGACCGACGCTGTGCGTGTTGGTGATGGCGATCGGCGTCAACAGCAGTCCCGCCTCGCGGATCCACTCCAGCCCGGTCATCTCGCCGTTGCCGTTGAGTCGATGGCAACCGGCGTACACGCCGTACTTCCAGTGGTCCGCGCCGCCGGGGACCACCATGGTCACGCCGGTCCTGACCGGGCCCTGCCCGACCACCAGTGGCCCGTCGCCCGAGATGATCGTCGTGTGGCCGACGCGCACGCCGGCGACATCCGTGATGGCATTGCCCGGTCCCGGCCGTCCGCGCCCGATGACGATCCCGAGGTCTCGCGTCCGCATCGGCGGATGCTAGCCGCGCGGCACAGCACCGCGCTCGTTGCCCGCGCAAGGTCGGCCGTATCATCGGCACGATGATCCCGACCCCGAGCTCACAGGCTCCCGTCCGGCTCCGACGTCTGCCGGACCGCGTCGCCGGCGCGCGCGCGATCGATGCCGCCGAGGCCTTCCGCGACCTGCCGGGCCTCGTCCTGCTCGAGAGCGCACGACCGGGCCGCAACGCGCGCTGGACCTACCTGACGGCAGACCCGGTCGCCGTCCTCGAGTCGCCGGCCGCCGGGCCGGACCCGTTCGCAGTCGCGCGCCGCCTCGTGGCCCGCCTCGATCGGACGGTCATCGTCCCCGCGGATGCGCCGCCATTCCTCGGCGGGCTCGTCGGCTTCCTGGGCTACGACATCGGCGCGGTCCTCGAGCGCCTGCCCGCGCTCGCGCCGGCCGACCAGGACCTGCCGCCGCTCCGGCTCGCGCTCCACGATTGGGTCGTCGCCTGGGACCGGCGGACGGGCCATGCCTGGATCGGCGGTCGGGCCCTCGATGGCGATGGGCGACGCCTGGCTCGTCGGCTCGACGACGTGCACGCCCGCCTGACGACCCCGAACCGCACCGCGACGGCGAGCGCCCCCGAGGCGATCCCGGCCGGCCCGCTCATCTTCCACTCCGGTCTGGGCCGGCGCGCCTACGAGGCGGGCGTCACGACGGTCCGCGAGCACATCGCGCGACGGCGACCTCTACCAGGCCAACCTGACCCGGCGGCTCGAGACGCCGTTCGAGGGCGACCCGTGGCCGCTCTACCGCCGCCTCCGGACCGGCGACCCGTCGCTCTTCTCGGCCTATCTCGACCTCGGACCGGGCCAGCTCACCGGTCGGCCGCGGGCGCTCCTGTCGGCGTCGCCGGAGCCGTTCCTGTCGGTCGATGCGCAGGGCCTGGTCAAGACCGACCCGATCAAGGGCACGCGGCCGCGGGGTCGCGACGCGGCCACCGACCGGGCGCTCGCCCGTGAGCTGCTCTCCAGCGCAAAGGACCGCGCCGAGAACGTGATGATCGTCGACGTCCTGCGCAACGACCTTGGCCGCGTCTGCCGGCCGGGGAGCGTCCGGGTGCCCGCGGCTGTGCCGGCTCGAGCGGACGGCCGCGGTCCAGCACCTCGTCTCCACGGTGACCGGCGTCCTCGCCCCGGATCGCGACGCCTTCGACCTCCTGGCCGCCTCGTTTCCCGGCGGCTCGATCACCGGTGCGCCCAAGATCCGGGCGATGGAGATCCTCGAAGGTCTCGAGCCCGTCCGTCGCGGCCCGTACACCGGCTCGATCGGCTGGATCGGACCGGACGGCGCGATGCAGACGAGCATCATCATCCGCACGTTCGTCGCCGACGGCCAGCGGCTCACCCTCCATGTCGGGGGCGGGATCACCTGGAAGAGCGACCCGGCGGCCGAATGGGAGGAGACCGTCACCAAGGCCCGCGGCCCGCTCGGCGCCATCGGCGGGATCGAGGCCGGATGACAGCCCCGGAGTCGACGCGGCCGGGACACGTCTGGGTGGACGGCCGTCTGATGCCAGCCGACGCGCTCCACCTTTCCGTCTACGACCGCGGCTTCCAGCTGGGTGACGGCGTCTTCGAGACGCTTCGCGTGCGCGGCGCCCACCCGACCGAGCTGGCCGAACACGTCGCCCGGCTGCACCGATCCGCCGATGGTCTCGACATCGCCCTGCCCGATGACCTCGATGCGCAGCTCAGCGCCGGGATCGCGGCGCTGCTCGCGGTGGACGGGCTTGACGGCCCGACCGGTGACGCATCGGTCCGGATCACGGTCTCGCGCGGCCCGTTCCGCGGCCGCGGCCTCCTGCCGCCGGCCGAAGTCGTCGCGGCGACCATCGCGATCCAGGCCTGGCCGGTTCTCGCTCCGCCCTCCGACCACCTGGAGCGCGGCGTCCACCTCGTCGCGTCGGCGATCCGGCGCGACCCGGCGAATCCGATCGTCACGCTCAAGACGACCTCGCGGGCCGACTACGTCTACGCCCGGCTCGAGGCTCGTCGGTCCGGCGCCGACGACGCCCTCTTCCTGACCATCGACGACCACCTGTCCGAGGGTACGACCGCGAACATCTTCCTCGTCCGCGACGGCGATCTCGCCACCCCGTCGCTCGAGTGCGCCATCCTGCCGGGCACGACCCGGTCGTGGCTTCTTGCCTGGGGCGCACGCGTCGGGCTTCGGCCGGTCGAGGGCCGACTGACCCGGACCGACCTTGCCTCTGCCGACGAAGCGTTCCTCTCGTCGTCGGTCGCAGGCGTCCTGCCGGTCACCCGGTTCGATGGTGTACCGATCGGCGACGGCCGGCCCGGACCGTGGACGCGGCGAGCGCGGGCAGATCGCGAAGCGATGATCCTCGCCGGCGGCGACGGCCCGTGAGCTCGTCGTGAAGCGCTCGGAGTTCATCGAGGCGAACCGAGCTCTCGTCGAGGAAGGCGAACGACTCCAGGCGAACCCGTCACTGCCGTCGCTCCAGATGTGGCTGCAGCGCTCGGACGACCTCCTCGCGACGGCGTGGGGGAGCATGGATCGCTACCACCTGGCCTGGCTGATGGTCGGCAAGCCGAAAGGCATCGTCCGCGGCCGCGCGATGACGCCCGACGAGGAGGCAGCCTACGTGCGCGAAGTCGCCGAGCAGAAGACCGCCGCCCTGCGGATGAGCCTCGATGCCGTCGAGCGCCAGGGGATGCCGTTCGTCGGCGAGTCCGGCGGGGTGGGATCGACGGCCCCGCCTGCGCCCGACCGCGCGCCGGACAGATCCGGGCTGCCGACCGATCCCGCGCTGGCCGAGCGCCTTGCCGAAGCCCGTCGCCAGGCCGACGAGCACCTCGACCACGACGCGCCGCGAGCGCCGCGCCCGGAGAAGATGCAGCGATGACCGACGCCGAACAGACCCACGTCCCCGCCGTGGGCGGCACGAGGATGGTGCCCGCGCCCGACGCCATCGCGAGTGACTACATCGTCCTCGCGCTCCGGCTCGAGCAGCACATCCCGGGGCTCGTCGACGGCTACTTCGGCCCGGCCGCGCTCAAGGCGCAGGTCGACATGGAGCAGATCCGTCCCGCGTCCCGGCTCCGCGACGATGCGGCGGCGCTGCGCGCGCGGCTTCCGGCCGAGGTCGCCGAACCCGACCGCCGCGCCTGGCTCGACGTCCAGCTCGTCGCGCTCGAAACCCAGGCGGCCGCCCTTGCGGGCGAGACCCTGCCGTACCTCGACCACGTCACCTGCTGTTTCGACCACACCCCTGCCTGGATCCCCGACGAGCGCTTCGAGACCGCGGCCGCCCACCTCGACGGGCTCCTGCCCGGCGGCGGCCCGCTCGAGGATCGCCTCGCCGCGTGGGACGCCGCCCTCGAGATCCCCGTCGACCGCCTGATCGGCGTGGTCGACTGGCTCACGGCCCGCTTTCGCGGGCTGGCCGCGGACCGGTTCGTGCTCCCGGTCGGCGAGGACCTGCGCGTCTCGCTGGTGCGCGACCAGCCGTGGGGCGCGTACAACTGGTACGACGGCGGCCGGCGCTCGCGGATCGATGTCAACACTGACCTGCCCGTCCGCGCACCGGTCCTCCCGCACCTCGTCGCGCACGAGGCCTACCCCGGCCACCACCTCGAACACGCCTCGAAGGAGGCGGAGCTGGTCGATCGCCAGGGACGCCTCGAGTCGTCGATCCTGCTCATCAACACCCCGGAGTGCCTCATCAGCGAAGGCCTCGCCGACCTCGGCGTCCGGTTCGTCGCGCCGCCGGAGGACCGCGTCGACCTGTTCGCCGAGATCTTCGGCCGTGCCGGCCTCGCGAGCACCGCCGATCCAGCGACCGCACGCGAGACCGCCGAGCGAGCAGTCGCCATCGAGAACCACCGCGCGACCCTCGGGACGATCGGCGGGAATGCCGCGCTGATGCGCCACGCGGACGGTCGGACGCACGACGAGGTGGTCGCCTACCTCCGCGAGGTCGGCCGGATGGCACCGGCACGTGCGGAGAAGCGGCTCGAGTTCATCGAGCACCCACTCTGGCGCACCTACATCTTCGTCTATGCCGAGGGCGAGGCGCTCCTCGAGCGCTGGCTCGAAGCCGTGCCGGAAGCGGATCGGGCGGCCAGGTTCGGGCGATTGCTGCGCGAGCAGCTGACCCCGGCGGCGGTCAGAGTTCCCGGCTGAAGACGGCCCGGTCCTCGCCATCGGCGTCGTAGTCGGCGTAGGCCGGGGTGCCATACAGGTTCTGGGTCCCGGCTCCCTCCGCCGGCACGAAACCCATCGCGCGGTGGAACGCGATCGAGGTGCGGTTGCCCGGCCAGGTGATCGCCGTCACGCGTCGAGCACCACGGCCCCGGACGTCCTCGAAGAAGCGTTCGTACAGCGTCCGGCCCAGACCGGCTCTCCGATGGTTCGGGCTCGCCGCGACCATGTGGATGTAGGCCTCGTCCGGCCGGTCCGGGCTGATGAACCCGACCAGGAAGCCGACGACCCGCCCCTCGCCATCCTCGGCGACCCAGGACGTGCCGCTGAAATGCTGGAACCACAGCCGCGGCAGGAGCAGGTGCAGCTTGCGGCCGCCCCACCAGTCGTCCACCTGCGCGACGAGGAAGCCATGGTCCGCCTCGGTCGGGCGACGGACCGTGAACTCGCCGCTCACCGTGCGGCCACCCAGGCCACGATCGCGCCGACGCCGAATTCGACGACGACCAGCGGGCCGAACACCTCGCCGAGATAATCGAACAACGGCAGGACCCCGCCTTCAGACCGCGCGTACTGCCAGATGCCCAGCTGCCCGAGGGCGATCGAGACGACCGTCAGTCCGATGGCGAGTCCGATGCGCCGACTCGACGACAGCTGCCCGCCCGCCCCGACCTGCAGCGCCACGCCCACGCCGAACCCGATCGCCCCGGCGACCACGATGAGACCCGTCGTGACCGTCGCGATGGCCCCCAGGATCACGAGCGCCACGGCACCGATGAGCGCGACGACGAGCGCGAGGGCCAGCCCGCGCACCACCGACGCCGACGCGTCCTCGCGCGGCGCAGCCTCGGCCGCCGCCCTCGCCTCTGCGGCGCGATATCGGTCGGACGGCGGGTGGGCGAGTCGTCGCTGCTCGCCCGGGTCAGAGGACTGGGGCGGTGTCGGTGTTTCGGGGTCGGTCACGCGGTCATCGTAGCCGCGGCTCCGTGCCGGCTGCGTGACCGGACCCCGTGGCGGCTGACCGTGGCGGCGCCCCGTGACGCACGCTAGACTCGCCGCATCGTGAGTCACCCGAGCCTCGGCCTCCCGCCACCCGACCGGACCGCCGGCTTCCCGGACGCGGCCGCCCGGATCCGGGCGAACGGCGAGCGCCTCGCCGCCCGCGCCCTTCGCGTGGCAATGGACGGTGACGCGACACTCGAGACCCGCAACGACGAGGCCGGCCTCCGCCAGCTCCTGCGCGACGCCGAGCTCCTCGTCGAGCGGGTCGCGCTGTGCGTTGAGACCGGTCACCCGGCCCACGCTCGCGAATACGCGGAATGGACCGCGCCGCTCTACCGACGCCGGTTCACCCCGATGGACGACGTCATCGCCCTGTGCGACGGCCTTCGGACGGCTTTGCCCGCCGTCCTCGCCCCGGGCGAGCTCCCATCGGCCACCGACGCCCTCGATGCCGCCATCGAGCGCTACCGCTGGCACCGTCGCATCGCAGGCGATGCGCGCAAGAAGAACGCCCTCCTCCAGCTCCTGTACAAGGGCGGCTGAGCGGATGACCATCAAGTGGGTGCAGCAGGATCCGCTGGTCATGAACGGGGAGCCGTTCTGCTACGGCTCGCGGCTCACGGTCCGCCAGCTGCTCGAGCTCCGAGCCAACGGCTACGACCTGACGAGGATCCTCACCGACCACCCGGAGCTGCGCGTCCTGGGCATCGCCGCCGCCTATGTCTACGCCGCCGCGAACCGCCCGCGCTACGCCGACTTCTTCGAAGCCGACGGGACGCTCACCGGCCCCGGCTATACGGACGCCGAGGCGGCCGGCCTGCCCGCCCAGTACCGGGTCCCGGGCATCGTCGTCGGCACCGGAGCCCCGGTCGCCACCTGACACACCCGCTGATCCGGGTCGGCTGAGCGGGGGTGACCGCTTGCGGTCATATCCGAGCGTGATGCTAGGATTAGTCGACCATGACCGACCAGACCGCGACCTCGGCCGAAGCACCGTCCCAGGAGGCCGCTGCCTTCGACCCCACCCGCCGAGCCACCGAGCTCGCCATCCTCGACGCGCTGCGCGCCGTGGTGGATCCGGAGATCGGGATGAACGTGGTCGAGCTCGCCCTCATCAAGCAGATCATCCTCGGCCCCGATTCGACCGAGGTGAAGATGATCCTGACCACGCCGTTCTGCCCCTACGCCGGGTCGATGATCGCCCAGGTGAAGGAGCAGACCGAGTCGGTGGTTGACCACGACGTGAAAGTGACCTTGCTGGCCGAGCGGTGGGATCCGCGCGACGCCGGCCTGATGTGGTGAGGACCGAGAGCCAGGAGGGCGCCGAGAGATGACCGAGAACCGAATCCCCACCCCGAACCAGGTCCAGACGCCGTACGCCGCCAACCCGACGGCGCCGGCCTCGCAGGTCGTGCATGGCGTCGGCGCGACGCCGTCGGCACTCGGAGTCAAGCCCGATGCGCGACTCGCGAATGCCTTCCTGTCGCAGGCGTTCATGTGGATGTTCGCCGGTCTCCTCCTGACCGCCGGCGTCGCGTACGTCGTCCAGAGCAACCCGCGGCTCCTCCAGTTCGCCGAAGGCAACTTCTTCCTGCTGTTCCTCGCCCAGCTCGGGATCGTCATGGTCATCGCCGGTGCGATCAAGCGCATCAGCGCGACCGCGGCCCTGGCGCTCTTCTTCGTCTACGCGGCGACGCTCGGCATCACCATCGGGCTGATCGTCGCGAGCTACACGACCGGGTCGGTCGTGACCGCGTTCCTCAGCGCCTCCGCGATGTTCGGCGCCGCGGCGATCTACGGGAAGGTCACCCAGCGCTCGCTGGCGAAGCTGGGCGGGATCCTGTTCATGGGTCTCATCGGCCTGTTCGTCGCGATGATCCTGAACATCTTCCTCAAGAGCGACGGGGTCACCTGGCTCATCTCGATCGTCGGGGTCGGGCTCTTCACGGCCCTGACCGCCTACGACGTCCAGCGCATCCAGTCGGGCGACCTCGCCGCGTCGACCGGGTCGATGGAGAAGGGCGCGGTCATCGGCGCGCTCCAGCTGTACCTCGACTTCATCAACCTGTTCCTGTTCATGCTCCGCCTGCTCGGCGGTCGCAGCTAGGGTCGACGGCGGCGGGGCAACCCGCTGACAGGGCGGATCCGGTCGCGCGGCGCGCGCTGCCGCATCGCCGCCCGCAATGGCCGTGTCGTGCCCGAGAGGTGTCCCTCGGTGACGGGCGCCCGAGTCGCCTTCCCGAGCCGGGCCGGTGACAGCAGCCGCTCGGCCGCCTCGGCCGGCAGCGGCCGCGCGAACAGGTAGCCCTGCCCGATGTCGCAGCCCATCTCGCGCAGCGTCTCGAACTGGGCCTCGGTCTCGATGCCCTCGGCGACGACGCCGATGCGCGAGGCCGTGGGCGAGGGCGATGACGGCCTCGACGATCGACCGGTCGGCGTCCGCGTCGAGGCCGGCCACGAACGTCCGGTCGATCTTGATCGTGTCGAGCGGCAGGTGCTTGAGGTACGCCAGCGACGAGTAGCCGGTCCCGAAGTCGTCGAGGACGAGCCGGACGCCCATGTCGCGCAGCCGGCCGAGCGTCCGGATGCCGACCTCGGACTGGTCCATCACGACGCTCTCGGTGATCTCGAGCTCGAGGGTCGTCGGGTCCAGCCCGCGTCTCGGCCAGGATCGCCGTCGACCTGCTCGACGAGGTCGGGCTGGGCGAACTGCCGGGCGGACAGGTTGACCGACATGACTGGAGGCGCGGCGCGTTCGGCCGGGCGTCGCGCCAGCGCGACGCCTGGCGGCAGGCCGTCTCGAGGACCCACCGCCCGAGCGGCAGGATGAGCCCGGTCTCCTCGGCGAGCGGGATGAACGCGAGCGGCGGGACGAGGCCGCGGAGCGGGTGCTGCCAGCGAACGAGCGCCTCGAAGCCGACGATCGCGGTCGGTCGTCGAGGTCGATGAGCGGCTGGTAGTGGAGGCGGAGCTCGCCGCGCTCGATGGCCCGCCGCAGGTCGTTCTCCATGTCGATCCGGTCCATCGTCTGGTCGCGACATCGACGGCTCGAACAGGGCGTACCGCCGGGACGGATCGGACTTGGCGCGGACCATCGCGATCTCCGCCTCGCGGAGCAGCTCGCCCGGCGGTCGCCCGGCCCGGCCGTCCGACCGCGATGCCCATCGACGCGCTGATGAACCATTCGCGCCCGCCCATCGGGAACGGGCGTCCGGAGCTCGCTGCCGATGCGGTCGGCGATCCGGCGGGCGTCGTCGGCATCGGCGATCGGATCGAGGAGGATCGCGAACTCGTCGCCGCCGAACCGCGCGACCATGTCGCCCGGCCGCAGGCGAGCCGAGCAGCCGCCGGCCGACCGCGGCCAGCAGCTGGTCGCCGACGGCGTGGCCGACGCTCTCGTTGATGACCTTGAACCGGTCGAGATCGAGCAGGATGACCGCGACCGAGGCCGCCTCGGTCCGGGCTGGACCGGCGAGCGTGGAGGCGATCCGGTCGGTCAGCAGGTCGCGGTTCGGCAGACCCGGTCGTCGGATCGTGCAGGGCGCCGCGCTGGGCCGCGTCGAACAAGCCGGGCGTTGTCCACGGCGATCGAGGCGAGCTGGGCGAACCGGACCAGGGCGTGCGTCTCGCGCGGCCCGAACGAGCGGTCGGCGGCGCCCGACGCGAGGCCGATGACCCCGACCGTCTTGCCGCCGGACGCCAGCGGCACACCGAGGACGGACCCGAACGTCGCGATCGGCAGATCCGTCGACCGGCCGGCGTACGCGTCGTAGTCGGGGACGCTCAGCGGCTGGCCGGTCCGATAGACCTGGCCGCCGAGACCCTCCTCGATCGGCATCCGGTGGCCGATCATGCTGGTGAACAGCCCGCTGCCGTGGCTGACCATCGAGGGTGCGCTCGTCCGGCTCGACGAGGTAGATGTAGCCGTGCGGCGTACCCGAGCAGCGCAGTCGCCCGGGTCAGGATCGTCTCGAGCAGGAGCGACGGGTCGTGCCGGTCGAGCAGGGCGAGGGCGGTCTCGTCGAGGGCGCGGAGGTACGGGTCGTCGACGCCGGGTCGCGGGCGCCGAGCGACCCTCCGGCTTTGCCAGGTAGAGCGCTCGGTCGGCCATCGACGACGAGCGCGTCCTTGGTCCTGCCGTCGTCCGGGATAGCAGGCGACGCCGACGCTGACCGTGACCAGTGGCCCGCCCGTCCGACGGACAGGTCGGCGACGCCGCGCCGGATCCGGAGCGACGACCTCGTGGGCGAGTCCGCGATCCGCGCCGTCGGCAGCACGACGACGAATTCATCGCCGCCGTAGCGATAGATGCAGGTCGCTCGTCGCGCGTCGCGTTCGCGAGCGCCTCGGCCACGCCGACCAGGAACGCGTCGCCGGCCGGATGGCCGCAGGCGTCGTTGAATGCCTTGAAGCCGTCGAGGTCCAGCATCATCACCGCGAACGGCTCGCCGCGGTCGCCGTCGTCGAGCCTGTCGCCGAGCTCGCGCTGGAATGCGCCGTGATTGCGCAGCCCGGTCAGCGCGTCGAGGTCCGCCCGGACCTTCACGGCCCCGTGCGTCTCCGCGTTCTGGAGGGCGATCGACGCCTGTCCGGCGAACAGCTGGGTCAGCTCGAATTCGTTGGCGCTGAACGCGGCCTCCGCCTCGCCGCTCCGCCCGATATTGAGCGTGCCGATCGTCTCGCCGCCGACGATCAACGGGACGACGATCATCGCCTCGGGCTCGAACGGCGTGCCCGGGACCTGGATCGACCGCGGGTCGAGATGCGCCTCGTTGGCCAGGACGGCTTCGCCGTTGTCGATGACCCAGCCGGTGATCCCGGCCCCGAGCGGGATCGTCGTGGGCCAGGATCGAAGTCGGCGAATCGGTCGCGGGCCACGACGGCCCGCCGGACGCCTGCCGCGCGGTCCGACCTGGTAGATCGTCAGCGAGTCGTACGGCACGATCGCCTTGAGCGAATCGGCGATGAGGTCGAGGACGCCCGCCGGCTCGAGCGTCGACAGCAGCCTCTCGTTGACCTCGAGCAGGCGTCGCTGGCCCTCGAGCTGGTGTTCGAGTTCGCCGCTGCTGGTGCCGGAGGCGCTCGACGTTGGCGCCGTTGACGAGGGCCTGTGCGGCGTAGCCCGCGAAGATCGGCCAGGGTCGTCTCGTCGTCGGCATCGAATCGGTCGCGGCCCTCCTTGGACACGACGATGACGCCGTGGACGCGTGCCGTCGAAGGTCATCGGCACCAGGAGCATCGATTCCGGGCCCTCGGTCGACCGGACGACCAGGGTCCGCGGGTCGGCCGAGGCGTCGCCCAGCCGCACCGACTCGCCATGGGCGGCGACCCAGCCGGTCAGGCCGCGGCCGACCGCGACGCGCAGGGCCGCCGGGTCCGGGTCGCTGACCGCCCAGGAAGATGCCCTGGAACGCGATCGGCTCGCAGGTCGCCGGTCTCGTGGTCGATCCGGTAGACGCGGATCGTGTCGTGGTCGATGAACGCACCGCGCCTCGGCGACGATCGCGTTGGCGATCCCGGTCGACGTCCTGGAGACGGTTCAGCCGGCCGGCCAGCTCGGAGATCGCCCGGAGCCGGCCGGTCATGGTGCTCGTCGTGTCGGCCAGGCGGGCGTTGCCGATCGCGGTCGCCATCTGGTCCGCGAAGGCCCGCGCCAGATCCCGTCTCGTCGGGTGTCCAGGCGTAGTCGCGCCGCGTGGTACAGCACGAGCAGCCCGAGCGGACGATTCCCCGAACACGATGGGCACGAAGCAGACGGTCCGGACGCCGGCCCGGCGATAGATCGCCCGGACTTCCGGCACGGTCGACTCGAGGTCCCCGTCGATGACCCGGACGACCTGCCGGGTGAGGGCCTCCATCCCCGCCGTCGGTGCGTCGCGCGGCAGGGTCTCGATGATCGAGATGATGTCGGCCGACAGGCCGCGTTCGGCGACGAGCCGGAGCGGTGGCGACCGTCTCGTCGTCGAAGGTCCACAAGCCCGGCCTGGTCGACCCCGAACAGCGCGAAGGCCTCGTCGATGACGTCGCGGAAGAGCCCATCGAGGTCATGACGGCCGCTCACCTCGGCGGCGATCCTGCGTAACGCGTCGGCGCGCGGCGGAGCGTCCGGCGGCGGCGATGCGGCTGGCGTGGTGCGTGCCTCGTCGTCCGGTCGCTGTCCTGCCGGGACCATGGTGCGGCGCTGCCCTCCAGGCTCGTTCGGGCCGCCCCACGCGGTCCGGGGCTATCGGGTCACGCTACCGGTGCCGGCACCCCCCGGGCGATAGCCCATCCGTACCAGTCGGTCGGCCGAGCATTCGTGCGGTCGCGTGGGAGATCTTGTCGCCGCTGCGCCGGATCGGCCCCGGATCCGGTCATCAGAGAGCCAGATCAGCTCGCAACAGCGAAGACCGGTGCCGGCGCCACGGTCACCCGAACTGCCGTGCCAGGCACGAGCTCCGCCACGTCGTTCGCGGAGACCTGGGCGACGACGAGATCGCCGTCGGGCAGCTGGACCTGGACCCGGCCCAGCGATCCCAGGAAGCTCACGGCGAGCACGTGGGCGGCCGCTCCGGCTTCGGCTGCGAGGGTCACAGCTTCGGGTCGGACGAGGGCGGTCACCGGACCGGTGCCGACGGAACCCTCGAGCAGGGGCACCCGCGTTCCGAGGACCTCGACCACACCGCTGTTCGCCACGCCGTGCAGGCGGTTCGTGAGACCGACGAACTCCGCGACGAAGGCCGTTCCGGGGCGGTCGTACAGCTCGGCAGGCGGCAGCGATCTGCTCCAGCCGGCCGGCCGACATGACGCCGACGCGATCGCCGAGCGCCAGTGCCTCCTCCTGGTCGTGGGTGACGAACAGGGTCGTCGTGCCGACGGCGATCTGGATCCGCCGGATCTCCTCGCGCAGCTGCGCGGCGCACCCTCGCGTCGAGCGCCGAGAGCGGCTCGTCGAGGAGGAGCACCTTTGGCTCGATCGCGAGCGCCCGGGCGAGCGCGACCCGCTGCTGCTGGCCGCCCGACATCTGGTAGGGATACCGGTCGGCCTGCTTCTCGAGCCCGACGAGCTCGAGCATCGCTCCGGCCCGCTTGCGGCGCTCGTCCTTGCCCACGCCCCGCAGGCGCAGCCCGTAGGCGACGTTGTCGATGCTCGTCATGTTCGGGAACAGGCTGTAGGCCTGGAACACGATGCCCATGTCCGCGCTTGTTCGCAGGGACGCGGGTCATGTCCTTGCCGTCGACGAGGATCCGGCCGGCGTCGATCTCATCGAGCCCGCCGAGCGCTCGAAGCGCGGTCGTCTTGCCGCAGCCCGACGGCCCGAGGAGCGCCACCAGCTCGCCCGGCGCGATGTCGATCGACAGGCCGTCGAGAGCGTGGACCGAGCCGTACCAGCGGTGCATGTCCTGGAACTGGACGGCGACGCCGTGGCCGGAGTCCGCTGGTGCGGGAGTCGTGGTGGTCATGTCGCTGGCTCCTCCTCGGGAGCGCGTTGGGCACGCCCACCGGCACCCGGCGCGAAGCGGGCGATGATGTAGAGCAGGACGAAGGCGAAGACCAGGGCGGACAGCGAGACCGCGACCGCCACGAACGCGTCGCGCTTGCCGAGCAGGAAGATGACGACCTGCAGCGTGTTGAACGAGAGCAGCGACGAGATCGTGTACTCGCCCAGCACGAGGGCCACGGCGAGGACCGACGCGGACGAGGATCCCGCCCCGGATGTTCGGGACGATGACCTGGACGATCGTCCGCGGCCAGCCGGCGCCCAGGCTGCGAGCCGCGTCGGAAAGCGTCGCGATGTCGACCGTCCGCATGCCCGAGTCGATCGCCCGGTACGCGAACGGCAGCACGAGGATGATGTCGATGAACGCGAGGGTCAGCGGCGATCCTCCGACACCGCCAAGGTTCTGGCCCATCCAGCGGTAGATCGGGGCGATGCCGACGACGAGGACGATGGCCGGGATGGCCAGCGGCAGGAGGCACAGGAACTCGATGACCCGGCGCATCCGCGGGACGCGGACGATGGTCCAGACCATCGTCGGGACGAGCAGCAGCAGCATCCCGAAGACGGTCAGCACCGCGATCTGGAGCGATGTGACGATGCCGTCGATGAGGTCGGGGTAGTCGAGGATCGCCGCGAACGAAGTCGAGGCTCCGGCTGCCGTAGTCGCCCCGGGTCGAGAACTCGACCATCGCGAACAGGGGCAGGAGCAGGTAGCCGAAGACGACGACGAGGATCGCGATCCGCGCGCCCGACTGGCGACGGGATCGCCGGCGCCGTCCGGCCCCCTTCGGCCGCGCCGGGATGGCACCGCCCTCGGGACCGGCGGCCCCGAGCGACCGCGCTGTCGGGAGCAGTCATCGGACCCACCGCGACGCGCGGCGCTGGATCAGCGCGTAGGCGGTCATCACGAGCGAGACCACGACGATCATGCCGAGCGCCAGCGCCTTGCCGACGTTCTCCTGGCCGAGGACGACCTCGCTCTGGAGCTGGTTGGAGATCTGGAGCGTGACGATCGGGCTTCCCTGGCTGATGAGGGCCGCCGCCGTGGCGTAGGCGGAGAAGGCGTTCGTGAACAGGAGCAGCAGCGCCCCGAGGAAGCTCGGCGCCAGGATCGGCCCGCCCACGTTGCGCCAGAACGCCCAGGCGCCACCACCCAGGCTGGCCGATGCGTCGTACCACTCCTGGCGAAGGCCGTCGAGCGAGGGCAGGAAGACGATGAGCATCAACGGGATCTGGAAGTAGGCGTAGACGACGACGAGCCCGCTCAGGCTGAACAGCCAAGTCGGATCGTCAGGGGACGGCGACGTGGAGGACGTTCTTGAAGAGCAGGGTCACCAGGCCGGTGCCGGCGAACGTCGCAAGGAACGCGAAGGCGAGCATGACCCCGCCGAACTGGGCGAGCACGCCGGATGCGGCGACGACCACCTGGCGCAGCTGGCCGTTCGGGTCGCCCCGGGCGACCGCCCACGCGAGCAGCCCGCCGAGGATGGCGCCGATGATCGCCGTGCCGGCGGCCAGCTGGATCGACTTGACGAAGGCGTCGACGAACACCGGGTCGGTGAAGAGTTGGCCGATGTTGTCAAGGGTCGGGTCGCCCTTGACGCTGATGAACGCCCCGAGCGCCACGACAAGCGTCGGGACGATGAGGAACAGCCCGACGTAGGCGAAGAACGGGACGAAGGCGACGTAGTTCGCGCGCCCCATGGAGGCGACCGTGAGCCGGCCCCGCCGGGTGCGGGGCCGGCCGTCGGCGCCGCTGGCGGCGCGGGCGCGCTGCCAGGCGGATCGGTCATGCGCGATCGCCCGATCGATCTACTTCGGGCGGATACTTGATGGTGATGAACTTCCAGTTGTCGGTGAGGTACTGGGTTGCCGTCTCGATCTGGGCCAGCGGTCAGCGCGACCGGGGCCGCGGTCGGTGCGTTGACTGCGGCCAGGGCCGCCTGGTCGACGGTGCCCGGCCGTCTGCATGGCGGCGAGGCGGACCGGCATGGCGCCAGCCCTTGAGCCAGGTGTTCTGGCCGGCATCGGTGAAGATGTACTCCATCCAGCAGCGCGCGGCCGCCGGATGCGCGGCATCCTTGTTGATCGCAGAGTTGTAGTAGGCGGCGACGGGCGGCGCGTCGGACGGGATGACGACCTTCCAGTTCGATTCCCTTGGGCGCCAGGGCCGCGATCTGCGGAACCTCGTTGTAGGTCCAGTCGATCACGATCGGTGTCGTGCCCGAGCGCGATCGTCGCCGGGGCCGGGTCGACCGGGATCAGGTTGCCCGGACTCGGTGAGCTTCTTGAAGAAGTCGACACCGGGCGCGATGTTGTCGGCCGAGCCGCCGTTGGCGAGGGCGGCCATGACGACGCCGTTGAAGCCTGAGCCGGCCTTGAGCGGGTCGCCGTTGAGGGCGACCTTGCCCTTGTACTTGGGATCGGCGAGGTCGGCGATCTTGGTGATGTCACCCAGGCTCGCGTCGTAGCCGATGCTCTCGAAGCCGGTGTAGTTGTTCGATCCAGAGACCCGTCGCCTCCTTGTTGGCGTCGGGGATGTCGGCCCAGCCAGCCACCTTGTACGGCGCGAACTTGTCGGTGTTGGCCAAGGCGACCGCGGTGCCGAGGTCGAAGATGTCCGGCTGGCGGCCCGTGCCGGCGAGGTCGCGTCGCAGCGTTGATCTCGCCCGCGCTGTCGCCGTCCGGCTGGTCGGACTGGACCTTGATGCCGTACTTGGCCGTGAAGTCCTTGATCATCTGGCCGTAGTTCGCCCAGTCGGGCGGGGTGGCGATGAGGTTGACCTGGCCCTCGGTCTTGCCGGCGGCGCAGACGGCGTCCACGCCGCCCACGTCGGCGGCGGACGTCGCGGTCTTGGGGTCGCCGGCGGCGACCGATGCCCCAGCCGATGGAGCGGCGACCGATGCCGCAGCCGATGGAGCGGCGACCGATGCCGCAGTGGACGGCGCCGACGAGGCACCGGATGACGAACAGGCCGCGAGCGCGATGCTCGCGACGACCAGGAGACCCGCAAAGCGGGTCACCGAGCGATGACTAGACAAGATCTGTCCTCCGATTGCTTGCTGGATCTCCACTCGAAGACGGTGGGGACCTCCTCTTCCCCAGATGGACCGCCTCCATCCGCACGACAGTGTGGCGGACGGGGCGTCCCGTTGCTCGATCTTCGCGTGCATTGGACAGCCCGCTCGCGCGGGCGTCAAGAGCATGCGCTGGATTCGTCAACCGCGCGACATCGCCCCGTCAACACCGCGAACGAGAACGGCGGTGGTCCCCTGGCTGGGACCACCGCCGATCGTGTCAGGGACGGGGCGTCGTCAGGACGCCGGCATCCAAGGCTGCCAGACCGTCGGGGTTCGCGTCGATCCACTTCTTGGCCGCGTCCTCGGGGGTCATGTTCTTGTTGGTGATCCAGTCGGCGACCGCGTTCTGGTCGGCGTTCGTCCACTTGAAGTTCTTGATCAGCGTGTAGGCGTCGCCGCCGTTCTCGGCGAACTTCGTGGCGACGATCTTGTTGAGCTTGTACGGCGGGTAGTCGCAGGCGATCTTCGCGCGTGCCGCGGCGGGTAGTCGCATAGCACTCCGGCGTGTACGGCGGCAGCTTGACCTGGACGAGCGGGATCTCGGCCATGAAGCCACTGCGGGTCGTAGAAGTAGCCGATCAGCCAGGTCTTCTGGGCCTCGGCCTGCTGGAAGGCCGTGATCGTCGCGGCCTCGCTGCCCGAGTAGACGACCTTGTAGTTCAGGCCGAGGTTCTTGATGATCGCCTCGTCGTCCTGGACGAAGGTCGGGTCGCTGTCCAGGAACTGGCCCTTGTCGCCGGACTCGGACGTCTTGAACTGGTCGGCGTACTTGTTGAGGTTGTTCCAGTCGGTGATGTCCGGGTGCTCGTTCGCGAGCCACGGCGGGACGTACCAGCCGATGATGCCGGTCACGCCGTTCGGGCCGGCATCCTGGGCGACCTTCTTGTCGGTGATGTAGTTCTTCTCGAGGTCGGGGTGGCCCCAGTTCTCGAGGATGGCGTCGACTTCGCCGGTCTCGAAGCCCTGCCAGGCGACCTCCTCGGCCAGGGTGTCCGTGGTCGACCGTGTAGCCGATCTGCTCGAGCAGGCACTCGGCGACCGCGACGTTCGCCTCGGCGCCGACCCACTGGTTGATCATCAGCTTGACGGTGCCCTTGTCGCCGGCACCGCTGCACGTCGCGGCTGCGGCCGCGCTCGCACCGGCGCTGGCCTCGGTGCTGGGTGCGGCGCCGCTCGCCGCGGCCGATGGGGCCGCCGCGCTGGCCGCGGTCGATGGGGCGGCCGACGAGCCGCCCCCACTGCAGGCGGCCAGGGCCAGGCCGAGGATCGCGATCCCCGCGCCGAGCCGGCCGATCCCCTTGGTTCGCTGGGTCATCTGTTCCTCCTCGTTCGCCTTGTGCCCGTCACCCTCCCCGGCGACGGTCTGTCGATGGGCCGGCCGCGAATGGGCCGATCGTCCTCCGGCGTTCTCAGCCTCCCGCGGAGGCCCTCTTCGTCGGGGCGCCCTCCGGCGCCCTGGCGTGATCCGGTCGAGCATGATCCCGAGCAGGACGATCGCGACCCCAGCCGCCAGCCCCTCCCGAAGTTCGATCGCTGGGCGAACCCGGCGACGACGTCGTAGCCTAGCGCACCTGCGCCGACGAGGCCGCCGACGACGACCATCGCGAGGACCAGGACGATGCCCTGGTTGACCGCGAGGAGCAGCGCCTTGCGCGACAGCGGCAGCTGGACCTTCCAGAGCAGCTGCCGTTCCGTCGACCCGGCCGCGATGGCGGCCTCCATGACCGTCGCCGGACACGGACCGGATCCCGACGTCGACGAGCCGGATGACCGGCGGCGCGGCGTAGATCACCGAGGCGACGATGGCGGTGAACCGGCTCGCCCCGAACAGCGCGACCGCCGGGATGAGGTAGACGAACGCGGGCATCGTCTGGGCGGCGTCGAGGATCGGCCGCAGGACGGCTGCCAGCCGGTCGCTCCGCGCGCTCAGGATGCCGATGACGAGGCCGATCGACAGGGTGACGCGCGTCGCCACGAGCACGGTCGCGAGCGTCTGCATGGAGTGCTCCCAGAGCGAGGCCAGGAGGAGCAGGACGAGGCAGGCGGCGGCGATCGCGGCCGACGGAGGCCGGAGATCCACCAGCGCCAGGCCGACGATCACGGCCATCACCAGCCACCACGGGGCGCTGGTCAGGACCGTCTCGAGCGGATTGACAGGACGTAGTCGTGAAGTCCTTGAAGCGCTCGTCAGGAAGTACAGGTTGGTCGTCACCCAGTCGCGATGGCGTTGACGGGTTCGCGGAACGAGACCGTCAGGACCTTGGGGAAGACCGTCGCGTCGGGCAGGCTCTGGGCGAAGATGATCGCCGCCGACGACGACCGCGAAGAGGATCCCGTACAGCCAGCGCCGGCTGCGTACGCCGGCATCGACGCTGCGCATGCGTGGATCCATCCACTGCCCTGCGTGGTCGGTCAGCCGGTCGAGGACGATGGCCAGGATGACGATCGCGAGGCCCGCATCGAACGCCTCGCCCACGTGGACCTTCTGGAGCGCCTGGAGCACGTTCCGCCGAGCCCCGGCGCCCCGATGAGGGCGGTGATCACGACCATCGAGAGGGCCATCATGATCGTCTGGTTGACGCCGATGCCGATCGTCCGGCGGGCGAGCGGGAGCTGGACCTTGCGCAGCACCTGCCAGCGGGTGGAGCCGAGCGACATGGCGGCCTCCATCGTCTCCGTCGGGACGCCGCGGATCCCGAGCGCGGTGATCCGGATGGCCGGCGGGATCGCGTAGATCAGCGTCGCGATGGTCGCCGACGGCGCACCGATGAAGAACAGCAGCGCGAGCGGCGCCAGGTAGGCGAACGTCGGCATGATCTGCATGATGTCGAGGATCGGCGAGATGAACGCCGCGAACCGGCGGCTCCGGCCGGCGAGGATCCCGAGCGGGATGCCGATGAGCAGCGCGATGACGACCGCGGCGAGCATCAGCGCGAGGGTCGCCATGCTGGCCGTCCCACAGGCCGAGGACGCCCAGCGCGGCGAAGCCGAGGACGCTCAGGGTCGCCAGGCGAAGGCCACCGAACACGAACCCGAGCGAACCGGCGACCGCGAGCACGCCCGGCCAGCCGAGGGTCGCGAGGAGCTCGACGAAGCCCGTCGACCAGTGCGCCGATGCCGACCCTGATCGGGTCGATGGCCAACGTGAAGACGGGGATGGTCCGGTTCGCGTCGACCCAGTCGCGGATCTCGTTGACCCACGTGAAGATCCCGGAATCCGGTCGTGGGGAAGCGTCCACTGGCCCTGGAAGAGGACGTACAGGGCGACGACCGCGACCACGATGCACGATGCCCAGCAGGCGTCGTCCGGTCCGCGCATCGACCTTCGCGGCGGCCGGGACGCTGATGGCGGTCATGCGTCGTCCTCCGCCGCGGCGCCGGCGATCGCGCCCAGGATCTGGGCACGGTCGACCACGCCGACGAGGCGACCATCCTCGATGACCCGGATCGGCTTGTCCGTCGCGGCCGCCACGTGGACCGCCGTCCGGATGACGGTGTCGGCCGGGAAGGACGGGTCCATCGAGATCGTCGGCGGGCGTCGGGTCGCGCATGATCCAGCGCAGCGTCAGGACGTGCGACTTGGGCACGTCGCGGACGAAGTCGGCCACGTAGTCGTCGGCCGGGCGCGCCGACGAGCTCCTCCGGTCGCCCGGCCTGGACGACCTTGCCCTCGCGCATGATCACGATGTGGTCGCCGAGCTTGAGCGCCTCGGCGAGGTCGTGGGTGATGAAGACCATCGTCTTGCCGACCTCGTGGTGGAGGCGCAGGACCTCGTTCTGCATGTCGCGCCGGATGAGCGGGTCGAGGGCGCTGAACGGCTCGTCGAAGAACATCACCTCCGGGTCGACGGCGAGCGCCCGGGCCAGGCCGACCCGCTGCTGCATGCCGCCCGACAGCTGGTCGGGGTAGCTGTCCGCGTGACCCTGCAGCCCGACCAGGTCGATCATCGCCCGGGCCCGCTCGTAGCGGACGGCCTTGGACTCGCCCCGGATCTCGAGCGCGGTAGGCGACGTTGTCGATGACCCGGCGATGGGGCAGCAGGCCGAAGTGCTGGAAGACCATGCGAATCGGCGGCGGCGCAGCTCGCGCAGCCGCTTGGCGTCGGCCTTGCGGATGTCCTCGCCGTCGAGCAGGACCTCGCCCGCGGTCGGCTCGATCAGCCGGGTCATGCATCGGACGAGCGTCGACTTGCCGCTCCCGGACAGGCCCATGACGACGAAGACCTCGCCGGCGTTGACGTCGAACGAGACGTCCCGGATGGCGATCATCGAACCGGTCTTGGCGCGCAGCTCCTCGCGCGGCGAGGTCGGCATCGGGCGTGCCGATGACCTTGTCCTCGGCCGGTCCGAAGACCTTCCAGAGGTGCTTGACCGCGATGGTCGGCTGCGTGGCCGTCGCGGCCGCGTCGTGGCCAGCCCCCGTCGCTGTGCCGTTCGTCATGCGGGGATCCCTCAAGGCACTGGGTCCATCGGTTCGCGCATGGTACCTGCCGGGGGACGCAGTCGAAAGGGCCCCGGCCGCCGGATCAGCCGCCGAACCAGCCGGTCGGGCCGGGCCGCGTGTTCTGCCAGATGTGCTTCGCCTCGCGGTACTCGTCGAGTCCGGACGGACCGAGCTCGCGGCCGATCCCGGACTGCTTGAAGCCGCCCCACTCGGCCTGCGGCAGGTAGGTGTTGTAGTCGTTGATCCAGATCGTCCCGTGCCGGAGTCGCGCCGCGACCCGCTGTGCCCGGCCGGCGTCGGCGGTCCAGACCGCGCCGGCGAGGCCGTAGGTCGTGTCGTTGGCGAGGGCGATCGCCTCCTCCTCGGTCGCGAAGCGCTCGATCGTCAGGACCGGCCCGAAGACCTCCTCGCTGCACGATCCGCATCGTCGTGTCGACGTCGGCGAAGACGGTCGGGCGATAGAAGAAGCCGGCCTGGAGGTCGGGTTCGGTGGGTCGGCGGCCACCGGCCACGAGCCGGGCACCCTCGGCGATCGCACCCGCCACGAAGCCCTCGACCTTGGCCCGGTGTTCGGCGCTGATGAGGGCGCCGGTCTCGGTCGCATCGTCCGTCCCGTGGCCCAGCCGGATGGCGTCCGCCCGGCGGCCGACCTCGGTCACGAATCGCTCGTAGATGGTGTCCTGGACGATGGCCCGCGACCCGGCCGAGCAGACCTGGCCGGAATGGGTGAAGGCGGCGGTCACGGCGTTGTCGACGGCCGTCTCGAAGTCGGCGTCGTCGAACACGATGTTCGGGCTCTTGCCGCCCATCTCGAGGGCGACCTTCTTGAAGTTGACCGCCGCCCCGACGAGCAGCGCCCGTCCAGCCTCCTTGCCGCCGGTCAGCGAGACCAGGTCCACGTCCGGGCTGTCCGCCAGCGCCTGGCCGACCCGCCCGCCCGGTCCGAGGACGAGGTTGACGACACCGGCCGGCACGCCCGCCTCCTCGAGCAGGCGGACCAGGTGGATGGCCGTCAGCGGCGTCACCTGGGCCGGCTTCATGACCATCGTGTTGCCGGCCGCGAGCGCCGGCGCGACCTTCCAGCTCACCTGCAGGAGCGGGTAGTTCCAGGGGCCGATCAGCGCGCACACCCCGACCGGCTCGTAGACGATCCGGCTCACCGCGTCCGGATCGCCCGGGTCGACCAGGCGGCCCGCATCCTTGTCGGCGAGGTCCGCGTAGTAGCGGAAGACGCGCGCGACGTCGGCCATGTCCCAGCGGCTCTCGCGCATCGCCTTGCCGGTATTGAGCGTCTCGAGCCGGGCCATCTCCTCGAGGTCGCGGTCGATGAGGTCCGCGATGCGGTCGAGCAGCGCGGCGCGCTCGATGGCCGGCCGACGTGGCCAGTCGGTCGTGTCGAAGGCGCGCCGGGCGGCAGCGATGGCGGCAGCGACCTGGGCGTCGGTCGCGACATCGACCTCGGTGACGACCGTCGCGTCCGACGGGTTGACGACCGGACTGCAGGTGCCATCAGCGGACGCGAGCCACTGGCCATCGATGTACAGGGTGGGCATGGGCCGAGGATGTGCTGGCGCCGGTGGGGTCGTCAAGGGCTGGTCGCGCGCCTTGCGTCAGGGCAACGCTTCGAGCGACTCCCGATTGCCGAAGGTGGGTGCGGTCCCCGTCGGGCCGGCGGCCCAGTGGGCAGCGTTGGCGATGACCCGCTGCACGTCAGGATGGTGGTAGGTCGGGTAGGTCTCGTGGCCCGGTCGGAAGTAGAAGATCCGGCCGCGGCCGCGCTGGTAGCAGCAGCCGCTTCGGAAGACCTCGCCGCCCTGGAACCAGCTGATGAAGACGAGCCGGTCGGGTGCGGGGACGTCGAAATGCTCGCCGTACATCTCCTCGTGGTCGATGACGAACGACTCGCCGAGACCGGCCGCGATCGGGTGCCCGGGGTCCACGACCCAGATCCGCTCGCGCTCGTTCGCCTCGCGCCACTTCAGGTCGCAGGAGGTGCCCATCAGCCGCCGGAAGATCCTCGAGAAGTGACCCGAATGGAGGACGATGAGGCCCATCCCGTCGAGCACGCGCGCGTGCACGCGGTCGACGACGGCGTCGGCGACCTCGTCATGGGCGACGTGGCCCCACCAGACCAGGACATCCGTGTCTGCCAGGACCGCCTCGGTCAGGCCGTGCTCGGGCTCGTCGAGCGTCGCGGTCCGGACCTCGACCTCGTCGGTCCGCAGGGCGTCGGCGATCGTCGTGTGGATGCCTGCCGGGTAGATCGACCGAACGATGTCGTCGGACCGCTCATGGCGGTACTCGTTCCAGACGGTGACCCGGATCGTCACGCGGCGGTCTCGGTCCGGCCGGTCGGGGTGGTCACGACCTCCCCGCCGCGCGCCGCCGACGCCCGGATGGCATCCCACAGGCGGGCCATCCGCAGGCCGACTTCGGGCGGGCTCGGATTCGCCTCGAGGCCATCCCGGACGTTCACGAACTGCTCCCAGACGGGCATCGGCCGGACGGACCGGACCTTGCTGGGCCGCCTCGCGCCATGGCGCTGGAGCTCGAGGCGTTCGCCCCAGATCCCCGTCCGGAGGATGGCCTTGCTGCAGAAGACCCGGATGTCCGAGTCGCACGACGGGATGGCGCTGCCGCAGGCATGCATCGAGACCAGCGCGCCGGACGCGAGCCGGCCCATCACCACCGCCCGGATATCCACGGGCCGGCCGTCGTCCTCGAGCCACGACGCGATCTCGGTGAAGTCCTCGCCGGCGAGGTCGGAGACGGTGTTGAGCATGTGCGCGCCGGTGTCGAACAGGAATCCGCCGCCGCTGAGCTCGGGTTGCTGGCGCCATGTCCCGGCCGTGTTCTGCGCCCAGTCCTGCCAGACGGTCGCCTGGATGCCGAGGATCCGCCCGAGCTCGCCGGACCGAAGCATCCGCGCGGCCGTGCGGACCTGGGGCGACAGGCTCCCCTGGAACGACACCACGAGGAGCCGGCCGGTGGCGTCGCGCGTGGCGATGAGCGCGGTCGCCTCGTCCACGTCCATCACCATCGGCTTCTCGAGCAGGACGTCGATCCCCGCTTCCAGACAGGCCGTGGCCTGGGCGAAGTGCAGGGCATGCGGCGTGGCGATGACGACCGCATCGAGGTGGCTCCCGAATCGCGCCACGAACTGCTCCCAGTCGGGTTCGTTGACCGGGGCGGCGGCGCCGTGCGTTGCGAACGATGCGGCAGTGGTCGCGTACGCCTCGGCCGACGGCTCGCAGACGGCGACGATGTCGGCCGTGCCGCCGCTCAGCATCCCGTCCATGTGGAAGCGCGCCATGGCTCCGCAGCCGATGAAGCCGACGCGGATCCGTGGACTCTCTTCCGGGTGGGTCATCGGCGCGTCACTCCTCGTCGTCGTGGCGCGAGTGTGTCATGAGCGCAGACGCGCCGTCGTGGGGAGGTGCGGCCGCGGGCGCTGGGGGAACGCCCGCGGCCATCCGCGTTCGGTCGGCGGTCAGCTCGCGTTGGGGACGAGCCAGCCCGGCTCCGGGTCGCCGAACTTCGAGAGGAGGTAGTCGCGCGAACTCTCGACGGCCTGACGGGGTCCGCCGAGCGACGCCTTGAGCCGGAAATCCTCCTTGAGGATCTCGCCGGCGACCATGACGGTCTTGACGTTGGACACATCTGCGGCGCACACGACGGCGCCGACCGGGTCGATGATCGGGGCGACGTTCACCGCCGACCCGTCGATGATCACGATGTCCGCCTGCTTGCCGGGCGTCAGCGAGCCCGTCCGGTCCGCGATCCCCGCGACCTCTGCGCCACCGATGGTCGCCCAGCCGAGGACCTGGCGGGCGGTGATGAGCCCGGGCGATGCCTCGAGCCCGTCGAGGTTGGCCTCCCACGCCTCCTGGTGCTTGCGGCCGCGCTCCGAACCGAAGATCGAGCGCATCTGGGTGAACTGGTCGGATGGCGCGGTGGTCGCCACGTCGGACGACAGGCCGATCGGGAGGTCGTAGGCCATGGCGGTCACCGCGGGCGCCCAGCCGTGACCCATCTGGACCTCGATCTGCGGGGCGAACGAGACGTTGCCGCCGGAGTCGCGGGCGAGCGCCCACTCCTCGTCGGTGAAGTGCGAGGCGTGGACGTAGGTGGTGTTCGGGTAGAGCAGGTCCATGTCGCGCAGGCCGGTGATCTGCATCTTGGTGTAGCCGAAGCGGTCCATCGCGACGTGGACCGTGATGTTCAGCCCGAGCTCCTTGGCCAGCTCCCAGTCGTGGCGGACGACGTCGGGCTTGCAGAAGTTCGGCCCGCGGGTCGCGAGCGCCATCGTGATCCGTCCGTCGTCGGAGTTGAAGTACTGCTTCCGGATGCGGCGCGCGTCCGGGCCGTTCGAGGTCAGCACGCTGCCCGCGTAGTCCGGGCCGAACCACCAGTCGACGAGCGACGTGTTGCCGAAGCCGTAGGCGTAGACCGACCGGATCTTCGACTCCTGCAGCCCGCGGATCCCGGCGTCGGCGTGTTCGGGCGTATTGATGATGTGCGACCAGTCGACCAGGGTCGTGATGCCCGCGTTGATGCACTCCAGCGAGCCCCACAGGTTCCCGGCATAGACATCGTCCGGCCGGTAGTGCGGCGCGAACTTGTCCAGGATCGATCCGAAGTAGGTGATCAGCGCGAAGTCGGGCGCGCAGGTCCGGATCGACGTCTCCCAGGTGTGGCGATGGGTATCGATGAAGCCCGGGATGACGATGTCGCCGGCCGCGTCGATCGTGCGCGCGCCATCGGCCGACAGGTCGTGGCCGACGGCAGCGATGCGGCCGTCTTCGACGAGGACGTCGGCGCCATTGAGCTCGCCGAGCGTCGGGTCCTGGGTGAGGACGATCCCACCCTTGATGAGCATGCGGTCGGTCATCGATCGTTCCCTCGTGTGCGGTTCGGTCGCATCGGTTCGGCTGCCTGACGGAGATCTCCTGGGTGACGCCCTCCTCATGGCCGATCGGTCATCGCCGGCCCTCCTGACGCAGGTGACTCGCGACCATCGAGAAGTCGAGGTTCTCGCCCATCGACCGCTCTGCCGCATGGATCGTGTCCAGGTTGATCGCCGCCTGGGGCATGGACGTGCCGGACGCCTCGGCCAGGTCCGCGATGAGACCGAGGTCCTTCGCGGCGAGGGCCAGGGCGAAGGCGACCGGAGTCGCCTCCGGATCGAGGAAGGCGGCCCGCTTGTAGCCCAGGTACGGTGCCCCGACGGCGCTCGCGGCGAGGACCTCGTAGGCGAGGGCGCGGTCGATGCCGTTCCGCTCGGCGAGGACGAGCGCCTCGGCGACGGCCTCGTTGAGTCCGAAGATCACGGTATTGACCGCGAGCTTCATGGCGGCTCCGGTCCCGAGGTCGCCGAGGTGGAAGATGCTCTTGGCCAGGTGATCGAGGATCGGCCGGGCCCGCTCGAGGTCGGTCGCATCTCCGCCGACCATGATCGCGAGTCCGCCGGCCAGGGTGGACGAGACGCTGCCCGACACCGGGGCATCGAGGATCCCGGCGTCGCGTGCCCGCACGGCCGGTGCGATGGCCCGGACCGTGTGCGGGAGGACGGTGCTCATGTCGACCGCGACCGCCCCGGCGCGCAGCCCGGCAGCGACGCCCTCCGGCCCGTCATACAGGTCTCGCACCGCGGCGTCGTCCGCGACCATCGAGATGACGACGTCCGCCCGCGACGCCGCTTCCGCCGCCGTGGCGGCCGTGCTCGCGCCGATGCGCTCAGCCAGAGCGGACGCGCGACCCGGCGTCCTGTTGTAGAGGACGACCGTGACGCCCTGGCCGGCCAGGCGCTCGGCCATCGCCGAGCCCATCCGGCCGGTCCCGAGGACGGCGGCGGTCGGACCGCTCATCGGGCTCGCCTCACGCGGCGTCGTCCATCCGGCGCCGGACGGTCTCCACGATCCGCTCGACCGACGGCACGGCCAGGTCCTCGAGCGCCGCCGCCGACGGCAACGGGATGTGCGGCGTCGTGATCCGGACGATCGGGGCATCGAGGCTGTAGAAGCCCTCGTCGGCGACGATCGAGGCGATCTCGGCACCCCAGCCGCACAACCGCGGGTTCTCCTCGACCGTGAACAGGCGGCTGGTCCTGGCCACCGACGCGAGGATGGCCGCGGTATCGAGCGGGACGAGCGAGCGCAGGTCGATGACCTCGGCATCGACGCCGTGCTCGGCGGCGAGCAGCTCGGCAGCGGCGACCGCCTTGGGCACCATGGCGGCGAGCGCCACGATCGTCGCGTCACCTCCGGCCCGCACGACCCGCGCGCTGCCGAGCGTGTCGACGATCTCGCCGTCGGGCACCTCGCCCTTCTCGGCGAAGAGCGCCTTGTGCTCGCAGACGATGACCGGGTCGTTGTCGCGGATGGCGGCCGCCATCAGGCCGACCATGTCGGCCGGCGTCGACGGCGCGACGACCTTGAGGCCCGGGATGGCCATCGCCCAGTTCTCGACGCTCTGGCTGTGTTGCGCCCCGAAGCGCAGGCCCGCCCCGTTGGCGGTCCGCAGGACGAGCGGCAGCGACACCTGGCCGTCGGTCATGTAGCGGGTCTTGGCGATCTGGTTGACGACCATGTCCCAGGTCACCGCGAAGAAGTCGCTGAACATCAGCTCGGCGATCGGGCGCAGGCCGGTCATCGCGGCACCCATCGCCGCCCCGACGATGGCCTGCTCGCTGATCGCGGTGTCGCGGACGCGCTCCGGGCCGAACTCGGCGAACAGCCCTTCGGTCAGCTTGAACACGCCGCCGGCCGCCCCGACGTCCTCGCCGATGAGCACGACCGATCCGTCGCGGCGCATCTCCTGGGCGATACCCCTGGCGATGGCCGCGCGATACGTCAGTTCCGCCATGACGATCCCCCGTCGCTCCAGAGCTGGGTCTCGAGGACATCGGGCGACGGCTCGGGTGCGGCGCGCGCCTCGGCCTCGGCCGCGGCCACGGCCTCGCGCGTCTCGGCCTCGATCGCGTCGAGCTCGGCCGCCTCCACCCCGGCCGCCTCGAGCCGCGCCCGGTAGGCGGGGATCGGGTCGCGTGCCTTCCAGGCGGCGACCTCCTCGTCCGGCCGGTACTTGCCGGGATCGGCCCGCGAGTGACCGCCGTGGCGATAGGTGAGCGCCTCGACGAGCGACGGGCCATCGCCGGCACGTGCCCGGTCCACCACGCGGCGGGCCACCTCGTACATGGCATCGGCATCGTTGCCGTCGACCAGGATCGACTCGAGGCCGTAGGCCGACGCCCGGTCCGCGGCCGGATGCTCGACCGCGGTCACCTCGCCGATCGGCGTGTACTCCATGTACTGGTTGTTCTCGCAGACGAAGACGACCGGCGCCTTCCAGACGGCGGCCATGTTGAGCGCCTCGTGGAACGCCCCGATGTTCGTCGTCCCGTCGCCGAAGAAGCAGACCGCGACCTGGCCCGACTTCCGGTACTGGGCCGACCACGCCGCCCCGAGGGCGATCGGCAGGTGGGCGCCGACGATCGCGTACGAGCCCATCGCGCCATGCTCGACGCTGGTCAGGTGCATCGAGCCGCCCTTGCCGCCGAGCAGGCCCGTCCCACGCCCGAACAGCTCGGCGAAGATGGGCGCCATGGGCACGCCCCGGGCGAGCGTGTGGTTGTGCCCGCGGTACGTGCAGAACGTGTAGTCGTCGGTCCGCATCGCGGCGGCGACCCCTGCCGCCACGGCTTCCTGGCCGACCCCGAGGTGGGTCGTCCCGCGGACGAGCCCCTCGAAGAACAGCTCCTGGGCGCGCACCTCGAAGAAGCGGCACTCGACCATCGTCCGGTACATCCGGAGCCGGGTGTCGCGATCGATGTCGGGGATGGTCGTCGCCATGCGTGGCCTCCTGGCGGCTGGTCGGTCAGTAGGCGTTGGCGACGAACAGCTCGTCGGACGGGAAGCGGGTGATGACCTGCGGTCCGTTGGCCGTGATGACCACCTCCTCCTCGATGCGCGCGGCGGAGATGCCGTCCTTGGCCGGGCAATAGGTCTCGAGGGCGATGACCATGCCCTCCTTCAGCTCGACCGGGTGCTCGAGCGAGTTGAGCCGGCTGATGATCGGCCGCTCGTGGAGGAACAGGCCCGACGCTGTGGCCGAACTGGAGGCCGAAGCACTCCATCTCGTTGTCGAAGCCGAAGTCCTGCGCCTTCGGCCAGACGCTGGCGACCTGGTCCGTCGTCACGCCCGGACGCATCAGCTCGATCGACTTGTCGATCCATTCGCGCGCCTGCTTGTAGGCGTCGCGCTGGGCGTCGTTCGCCTTGCCCACCACGAACGTCCGGTAGTAACAGGTCTTGTAGCCGATGAACGTGTGGATGATGTCGAAGAAGGCCTGGTCGCCGGGCCGGATGATCCGGTCGGAGAAGACGTGCGGGTGGGGACTGCAGCGCTCGCCGGACACCGCGTTGATGTTGTCGACGTGCTCCGACCCGAGCTCGAACAGGTAGTGCGTGACATTCGCGACGAGCTCGTTCTCGCGGACACCCGGCTTGAGCTGTTCCGAGATCAACTGGTACGCCCCATCGACCATCGAGCAGGCGATGTTGAGCAGGGTGATCTCGTCGGCCGACTTGACCTCGCGGGCGTCGAGCAGCACCTGCTGGCCGTCACGGACCGTGACGCCCTCCTCGGCCAGGGCCGCCAGCATCGGCGGCTCGGCGATGTCGATGCCGATCGGCATGTCCGCCACGCCCTCCGCGCGAAGGATGGCCGCGATCTCGCGAGCGGCCGACCGGAACAGTCCGGCGTCGGGGGCCACCGCGCCACGAAGCCCGACCATCCCGGCGTGGATGTTCTCCTGGCGCAACCATGGGCAGTTCAGCCGGTGGTGCTTCGCCGCCGAGCCGAAGTCCCAGATGTGCGGGTCGCCGCCGCGGGTCAGCAGGGCATAGCGGGTCATCTTGTCGCGCGCCCACTCCCCGATGTGGGTGCTCGTGACGTAGCGGATGTTGTTGAAGTCGAAGAGCAGGACTGCACCGAGGTCCGAGGCGGCCAGCGCGTTGCGGGCGCGGGTCGTGCGATAGGTGCGCAGCCGATCGACGTTCCAGCGTTCTTCCCAGTCGACGTTCATCGAGCCGGGCGACGCGAGTGGTGACATCACGACAGGTTCCCCACTACGGATCGGGTCAGGGCGTTCATCAATGCTACACATGCACAGAAGCACCCAGCGAGCCGCAAGTGTGCGCTCAGGTTGCGCGACATTGCAATATGGCTTGACACGTGTTCATTGGCTCTACACACTCCCGGGATCGCGGGAGGACCGCTGGACGTGAGGAGGATCAGATGCGCACAGATCCGATCGGCGGGGTCCGCATGAAGCGGCTCGCCGGGCTGCTCGGCGTCGCGACGCTGGCGTTGGCGGCCTGCAGCAGTGGCACGGCGTCGACCGCGCCGTCGGCCGCGGCCCCGAGTGCAGCGGCTCCGTCCGCCGCGCAGAGCCAGGCCGCCGCCCCGAGCGTCAACGACAAGAAGCTCGAGATCGCCTACCTCTCGTTCGCGGTCGCCAACAGCTACGACGCCCCGATGCTCGCAGCGGCCAAGGCCGCGGCCGCCGCCGGCAACGCCAACCTGACCGTGTTCGACGCCAACCTGGTCCCGGCCGACCAGGTCAAGCAGCTCCAGGACGCCGTCGCGTCGGGCAAGTACGACGCGATCATCACCCAGCCGCTGTACGGCGCGGGCATGGTCGAGGACGTCAAGAAGGCCATCGCCGCGGGCATCGCCGTCGGCAACATCGACCAGGTCCTCGGCGCCGACATGACCACGGCCGACTTCCAGGTCGCCGGGCATGAGCTCGAACGTCGCGTTCGTCCCGAGCGAGCTCGGCAAGAAGATCGGCAACCTCGTCGTCACCGCGTGCGCCGATCTCAAGGCCGACGCCGCCCACCCGTGCAACGTCGGCTACATCTGGTCGGTCAAGGCCGCCGCGCTCGACATCGCGCTCAAGAAGGCATTCGATGAGGCGATCGCGCCGCATCCCGAGATCAAGGTCGTGTCCGACACCGGCGAGTCGTTCTACACGACGGCCCTCGGCCTGAAGGCCGCCCAGGACATCGTGGCGGCGCACCCGGACGTCTCGGTCATCGTCAGCGCCGACCAGGCCATCACCGGGGCCGTCCAGGCGGTCAAGGACATCAAGGACAAGGTCCGCCTCGTCGGCTACGGCGGCGGCGCGATCGCGCTCCAGGGCATCAAGTCCGGCGAGCGCTTCGGCACGGTCATGCAGATGCCGGCGACCGAGGGTGGTCTCGGCACGAAGAACCTGATCGACGCCATCCGGTCCGGCAAGCCGGTCCCGGGCGTCGACCCGCTCGCGTCGCTGCCGGACGGTGGCGTCGTGACCAAGGCCAACGTGGATACCTTCCTGCCGCTCGCGGAGTGGCCGGGCTGAGGCCGACCTTCTCCGGCTGACACCGTGGCCAGCACGGCGGACGGCACCGTCCATCTCGAGGTTCGGGCGCTCGGCAAGTCCTTCGGGGCGACGCGCGCACTCGACGATGTGACGGTCGCCGTCCAGGCCGGCTCGGTCCACGCGTTCGTCGGCGAGAACGGCGCGGGCAAGTCCACCCTCGGCAAGATCATCGCCGGCGTCTTCCCGCAGGATCAGGGCGACCTGGTCCTGCGGGGGACGACGGTCTCGTTCCGCTCTCCCCGGGAGGCGCTCGTTCGCGGGATCGCCCTCGTCGCCCAGGAGGTCGCGCTCGTCCCGCGGCTGACCGTGGCCGAGAACGTGTTCCTCGGCGCCGAGCCGCAAGCGCGCCGGCTTCATCGATCGGCGGTCGCTCCGGGAACGGTTCGACCGGTTGATCGCTGACGCCGGGTTCGACCTCCGGGCGGAGACGATCGTCGGCCACCTGCCGCTCGCCAAGCAGCAGCAGGTCGAGATCCTGCGTGCGCTGGCTCGCGACGCCGACCTCATCGTCCTCGACGAGCCGTCCGCCAGCCTGTCGACGAAGGAGGTCGAACGTCTGCACGAGATCGTCCGCGGCCTCCGGACGCGAGGCCGGACGGTGATCCTCGTCTCGCATTTCCTGACCGAGGTCCTCGACCTGTCCGATGTCGTCACCGTCCTGCGCGACGGCCGCGTCGTCAGGACCGTGCCGACCTCCGAGGAGACCGAGGGCAGCCTCGTCACCGGGATGCTCGGCCGGCCCGTCAGCCGTGCCTATCCCGACAAGCGGCTGCCCCCGCCGGACGCGCCGATCGCTCTCGCCATCGACGGCCTCTCGGCCCCGGGCGTCAGCGACGCGACGCTGACCCTCCGTGCCGGCGAGATCGTCGGGCTGGCCGGGCTCATCGGGGCCGGACGGTCCGAGCTGGCGCGCGCGATCTACGGCGCCAGTGCCAGGACGGCCGGCGGGGTCCAGGTCGCGGGTGCTGCGCTGCCCGGAGGCCCGGCCGCGTCGATCGAGGCGGGCGTCGCGCTGATCCCCGAATCGCGCAAGGACGACGGGTTGATCCTGCGGCGGCCGATCCGCGAGAACGTCAGCCTGACCAGCCTTCGGCGCTTCCGGCGGCTCGGGTTCGTCCGCCGTGGGGCCGAGCGCGCGAGTGTCCGGGAGGCGCTCGGACGTGTCGACGGCTCGCCCCTCCTCGAGGCGCCGGCCGGGTCGCTGTCGGGCGGCAACCAGCAGAAGCTGCTGTTCGCCCGGGCGCTGCTCATCGAACCCGGCGTCCTCATCGCCGATGAGCCGACGCGCGGGATCGATGTCGGGGCGAAGCGCGACATCTACGAGGTGCTGGTCCGGCTCGCGGCCGACGGGCATGGCGATCCTGCTCATCTCGAACGAGCTCGAGGAGATCCTCGGCCTGGCCCATCGCGTGCTCGTGATGCGGGGCGGACGACTCGTCGCCGAGCTGACCGGCCCGGACATGACGGAGGAGGCGATCGTGAACGCAGCGTTCGGCACGACCACCACGAGCGCCGCATGAGCGCGAACACGGTCGGGGCCGAGCGGGCCGGCGTCCCGCTGTCGCAGCGGATCGGCCGCATCGTCGGCCGGGCCGGGATCCTCATCCCGTTCCTCATCGCCTTCGTCGTGCTGGCCGTCATCAGCCCGCCGTTCCTGCGCGTCGGCAACCTGACCAACATCCTCGACCAGCAGGCCGGCATCATCATCGTCGCCTGCGCCGGGACGTTCGTCCTGATCGCCGGCGGCATCGACCTGTCGATCGGGGCGATCTACGGGCTGTCCGGCGCGGTGGCGCTGACGACCGCATCGTCGATCTCGCCGGTGGCCGGGGTCCTGGCCGGCCTCGCGGTCGGCCTGGCGGTCGGCATCGCCAACGGGGTCATCGTCACCCAGTTCCGCATCAACCCGCTCATCGGCACGCTGGCGATGACCTTCGTCGTGAGCGGCATCGCCGCGATCGTGACCAAGGGCAACCTCGTCGTCGCGCTCGACCATCTGGACTTCCAGTCGTTCGCGGCGACCAAGATCCTGGGGATCATCGAGCGCGGCCTGGATCATGATCGTCATCGCGATCCTCGCCGCGATCCTGCTCAGCCGGACGACCTTCGGCCGCTACGTCTACGCGACCGGCGGCAACACCCAGGCGGCCCGCCTCGGCGGCGTCCGGATCAACGCCGTCCGCGTCTCGACCTTCGCCCTGAGCGGGACCGCGGCGGCGCTCGCCGGGACCCTCGACGCGTCGCGCGTCCTGAGCGCGCAGGCCAGCAGTGGCCAGTTCCTGACGTTCACGGTGCTGACCGGGATCATCGTCGGCGGGACGAGCATCCTCGGCGGCGAAGGGACCATCGGCCGGACCGTCCTCGGCTGCCTGTTCGTCGCGCTCATCGCCAACGGCTTCAACCTGCTCGGGCTCGATCCGTTCTACCAGCAGGTCACGCTCGGTGTCATCCTCCTGCTGGCGGTCGGCGTCGACGCCTGGTCGCGACGATTCGAGTAGGGCCAGGTCCTCACCAACCCACGCGAAAGCGAGCCCGCAGATGCATTCCACCGGTCATATCGACTGGTCGTTCGTCGACCAGCCCGCCCCGGCATCGGCCACGGCGTCCGGCCTGGCCCGGCTCGAGATCGTCGGCCCCGAGCAGGGCGCCATCCATACCGACCTCGCCGCGGTCGGGCTCCAGCCCGGTGGCTGGCTGGCGCCGCACTTCCATTCGTTCGAGGAGGCGCTGTACGTCCTCGCCGGCGAGCTCCTGCTCGAGCTCGGTGATCGGGTCCACCGGCTGGTGACGGGCGACTTCGCGCTCATCCCGACCGGCCTCCGCCACGCGCTGGGCAACAGCTCCGCCGAGCCGGTCCGATTGCTGTCGCTCAGCAGCCCGCAGCGGCTCGATCCGTGCCGGCCCGCGGCGTGACACGTTCTTCGAGCCGGCGCAGGACCTGGACGCGGATGGACGCCGTCGCGGTCCGACCGCCGTTCGGCGACCCGACGCTCCGGCTCGTCGGTCACTACGACGGCACGGGGCCGCAGGTCGAGGCACTCCGGGTGAAGGACCCGGCCCGAGGTCGCGCACCGGCCGGGGCGGACACCGCGATCCTTGCCTACAGCGGGATCTCCGTGAAGATGATGGTCGATCGCACGTTCGGGGCGGACCACGTGACGATGTTCACGGTCGACTACGAGCTCGGCGGCGCGGCCCAGGCGCATGACCACCCGTTCGAGGAGGCCTACGTCTTCCTCGCCGGCGAGGTCGAATGCGAGATCGACGGACAGCACTACACCTTCCGGCCCGGCGACGTCGCGTTCGCCGGCGTCGGTTCGGTCCACGGCTTCTACAACACGGGCACCGAACGCGTCCGCTGGATCGAGACGCAGGCGCCCCAACCGCCGGCCCGGCACGCGTATCGGTGGGTCGACCAGTGGCGCCGGTTCGAGGAGGGCTGACATGTCGGATGACGGATGCATCGTCGTGGTCGGTGGGACCGAGGGCATCGGCAAGGAGCTGGCGCGCTTCTACGCGGGCACCGGACGCGAGACGGTGCTGACCGGTCGTGGACGCAGCCCGGGCCGAGGCGGTCGCGGCCGAGATCGGCGGGTCGGCCCGGGGGCTCGCCCTCGACCTCGCCAAGCCCAAGACGATCCGCGACGCGCTGGCCTCGGTCGGGCCGGTCCGCTACCTCGCGATCGTCGCCATCCAGCGTGACGACAACACGATCCGCGATTTCGACATCGACCGGGCGCTCGAGCTGGTCACCCTCAAGCTCGTCGGTTTCGCCGAGGTGGTCCACGTCCTGCTCGATCGGCTGTCGCCCGACAGCTCGATCGTGCTGTTCGGCGGCCAGGCGAAGGATCGACCGTACCCGGGGTCGACGACGGTCTCGACGGTGAACGGCGGGATCGCCGGCCTGACCCGGACGCTCGCCTGGGAGCTGGCGCCGATCCGCGTCAATGCCATCCACCCGGGCATCACCGGTGACAGCCCGTACTGGCACGGCAAGCCGCCGGCGATCCTGGAAGGCCACCTGTCGAAGACCATCACGAAGAAGCTCGCCACGATGGACGATATCGTCGATGGAACGCGGTTCCTTCTCGAGAACCCGTCAGTCGAAGGCATCGATCTCGTCGTCGACAACGGACGGATGATGTTCTGAGCACCACCGGAACGAGGACAGCCCGCTTGACCAGCTCCAGCGCCACCCGAAACGGACGCCCGGACTACCCGGAGATGGGCGAGCACCTGCGCGAGGCGCGCCGGGCCCGGAACCTGAGCCTGCGGACGCTGGCCGAGCGGCTGGGCGTCTCGCCCAGCCTCATCTCCCAGATCGAGACCGGCCGGGCCAATCCGTCGGTCAGCACGCTCTACGCCATCGCCGCCGAGCTCGACGTCTCGCTCGATGAGCTGCTGTTCAACGATCGCCGCCCGCCCGAGCCGGCGATGCAGGCGCGCCCCGATGTGACGGTCGGCGGGACGATGGCCAGCGCGCCACCCGTCCAGCGGGCCGCGAACCGCCAGGCGATCCGGCTCGCATCCGGGGTCAACTGGGAGCGCCTGACGACGCTGTCCGAGCCGGGCATCGAATTCCTCCACGTGACCTACGAGGTCGGCGGGGCGTCGAGTCCGCCGGATGCCTTCCAGCGCCACCCCGGCCACGAATGGGGCTACGTCCTGAGTGGCAGGCTCCAGGTCCGCATCGGGTTCGAGGAGTACGTCCTGGAGCCGGGCGACGCGATCTCGATCAACTCGTCCATCCCGCACCGGCTGGCCACCATCGGCGACGAGCCCGTCCGGGCCATCTGGTTCGTCCTGGGTCGCGCCCAGTTCGACGCGCAGACGCTCCTCGACGACCACCTGACCGGTCGGGACTGACCGGGCATGTCCAGCGAACGGGGCGTCCGCGTGGTCCGCTCGGCCGAGATGGGCCTGCCCGCCGTGACGACGCCCGGGATGGACCGACGCGAGGCGTTCGACCACGACGGAGTGTGGGCCGGGACGGTCCGGACGGCAGACGGGGTCGTCACCGGCTGGCACGTCCACGCCGGCCACGACACGTACATCTACGTCGTGTCGGGCTCGGCGACGGTGGAATCGGGTCCGGGCGGACGCGAGAGGACGGAGGCCGAGGCGGGCGACTTCGTGCTGATCCCACGTGGACTCATCCATCGCGAGGGCACCGCCGTCGGGTCGCACGGTGTCGAGGCGGTCCTGGTCCGCGTCGGCGAGGGCGAGATCGTGACGAACGTGGACGGGCCGGAGCCTGGCTGACGCGGGCTCGGTCGCGGCGAATCACGGCGGGCCTGACGGGCGGACGATCCGCTCGCTCGCGCGGCCGCTCGTCGCCCTCCTGGCCATCGCCCTCGTCTTCCGGGTCCAGATCATCGCGATCGGCCCGCTGCTGCCGAGCATCCAGAACGGACTGGCCATCTCGCACGGCGTCGCCGGCGCGCTCAGCGCGATCCCGGTGCTGTGCATGGGGATCTTCGCGCCGCTCGCCCCGGCACTCGCCCGGCGCGTCGGCGCGCGCTGGGCACTCGCGGTCTGCGCCGCCCTGGTCATCGGGTTCGGGCTGCTTCGCCTGGCCGTTCCCGGCCCGATCCTCGTCCTGGCCCTCACCTTCGGCGTCGGGCTGGGCATGGGTCTGGCGGGCCCGATCTTCCCGATGGTCGTCCGGCACGAGATGCCGGCGCGGCCGGCGCTGGGGACGGGCGCCTACGCGATCGGCCTCGTGCTCGGCGCGACGATCGCGGCCGCCGTCGCGGTCCCGCTCGCCGGCGCGGGCGGTGACTGGCGGTTCTCGCTCGCGGTCGTCACCCTGGCCGGCCTCGGCTCGCTGGCGGTCTGGCTCGGGCTGGCGCCACCGGACGAGGTCAAGGACGAGACGATCGCACCGCCGCGCATCCCGTGGCGGAGTCCGGTCGCCTGGGTGCTCGGCCTCCTGTTCGGGCTCCAGTCGATGCTCTACTACGGCGTCGTGGCCTGGCTCGCCGCGGTCTACGTCGAGCGGGGCTGGTCGGAGCCGGACGCTGCGAACCTCGTCGCCCTCTTCGGGGCGGTGACGCTGGTCGGGACGGCCGTGATGCCGCTCGGAGCGGATCGGATCGGGACCCGTCGCGGTCAGCTGGTGACGTCGTCGCTGGCCATCCTCATCGGGCTGGTCGGGGTCGTGGCGATGCCCGATCCGGCCGTGCTCTGGGCGGTCGTGCTGGGAGCCGGCATGGGCACCATCTTCCCGACCGTCCTGACGCTCCCGGTGGACGTCGGTGGCAGGCCGGCCGATGTGGCCGCCACGGCCGCCCTCATGCTGCTGGTCGGGTACATCCTGTCGGCCACCGCGCCGCTCGCGTTCGGGGTTGCCCGCGACCTCACCGGCGATTACGGGTTCAGCCTCTGGCTGCTGGCGGGATTGGGCGTCGTGCTCGTCGGGCTGTGCGCGGTACTCACGCCGGCCCGGCTCCATCGGATCGGTGCGGCCAAGAAGGGCTGATTTCGGGCGTCCGCGAAGACCCCCGTCGACCGTTAGTCAGTCGAGAGCATCAAGACAAGATCGAGCGAGGCCAGGCCCGACTCCTGATGCTCCCGAGTGGCATCTCGCAAGGGTGGGGTTGTTGACTACGTCGATCCGGCTCGGGTCGACGACGGCGTCGTGGGCCCGCTATCCCGCCTGCCGGAGGCTCTCGGAGATCCGGGCCGCCGACGCGACCACCATCTCCGCCAACGGCCCCTCATCGCCGGCCGCCGGGAAGCGGTACGACGGGCCGTGGAGATGGAGCGCGGCGACCACCTCACCGTTCGCGTCGGCGACCGGCGCCGCGACCGACGAGATGCCCTCGTCGAACTCCTCGAGCGCCCAGGTGAACCCGTCGCGCCGGATCGCCCGCATCCGCTCGAGCAGCGCGTCTGCGGTGACGAGCGTGCGGGCCGTGAACGCCTCCATCGGCCGGCCGAGGTAGCGCTGGACGAAGGTCGGCGCCGCGTGCGCCAGCAGGACCTGCCCGGACGAGACCGCATGCAAGGGGATGCGCGACCCGGTCCAATCGCGAACGGACACCGGGTTCGGGCTGTCGACCTGGTCGATGTAGTGGGTCATGTCGCCGTCGCGGACGCTCAGCCCCGCCGCCTCGCCCGCCGATTCGGCCAGCTCCTCGAGCGACGCGCGGGCGAACCCCGCCAGCGTCCGGGCGGGCCGGATCCGGGCCGCGAGCGTCACCAGCCGCGGTCCGAGCCGGTAGCGCGTGTCGCCCGGGAACCTGCTCGACGACGCCCTCGCGAGCGAGCGAGGCGAGCAGCCGCGCGGCGGTCGATTTCGGCAGGTCGACGCGGTCGGCCACCTCGGTCACCCCGATCGGGCCGTCGGCGAGCGCGCCAAGGACGGCGAAGGCTCGCTCGATGGACTGGACTCTGGACATCAGGACCTTTGTCGGATAGATTCTCGGACCAGGGAGTTCCATCATACGGCACGGTTCCACGATGTGGAACCCCTCAATCCAGGAGAGCACCAGATGGCGCAGGACGAGTACGCGGAGATCGACCTCTCGGCGCTCTCCGACGAGGAACTCACCGAGCAGATGCACAACGACCTCTATGACGGCATGGCCGCGGAGATCGTCGAGGGCACCAACATCCTCCTCGGTCGCGGCTGGACCGCGACCCGCGTCCTCGACGACGCGCTGGTCGCCGGCATGAAGATCGTCGGCATCGACTTCCGGGACGGGATCCTGTTCGTGCCCGAAGTCCTCCTCGCCGCGAACGCGATGAAGGCCGGCATGGCGATCCTCCGCCCGCTCCTCGCCGAGACGGGTGCGGAGCCCGTGGGCAAGGTCGTCATCGGCACGGTCAAGGGCGACATCCACGACATCGGCAAGAACCTCGTCGGGATGATGCTCGAGGGCGCCGGCTTCGAGGTGTTCGACCTCGGCATCAACACCGACGCCGAGAAGTTCATCGCCGCGCTCGAGCTCCACAAGCCGGACATCCTCGGCATGTCGGCGCTGCTGACCACGACCATGCCGTACATGAAGGTCGTCGTCCAGACACTCAAGGACCGCGGCATCCGCGAGGACTACATCGTCCTGGTCGGGGGCGCGCCGCTCAACGAGGAGTTCGGGGCCGCCGTCGGCGCGGACGCCTACTGCCGCGACGCCGGCGTGGCCGCCGAGACCGCGCGCCGGCTCATCGACGAGCGCCGGGCCAGTGCCGCCTGAGGCGATCCCGACCCGGCTCGTCATCGTCGGCTGCGGAGCGCTCGCCCGCGAACTGCTCGCCCTGACCGCGGGCATCCCCGGCGTTCGTGTCGAAGGTGTCGACGCCCGTCTCCACATGCGACCCGAACGGATCACCGACGCCGTCGCGGCGAAGGTCGAGGTGGTCCGCGAGCGCTACGGCCCGGATGTCCGGATCTTCGTCGGGTACGCCGACTGCGGGACGGCCGGCGTCCTCGACGCGTACCTCGAACGCGAAGGCATCGAGCGGATCGCCGGCGAGCACTGCTTCGAGTTCTACGCCGGCGCCGCGGCCTACGCCGCATCGCAGGACGACGAGGTCGGCACGTTCTACCTGACCGACTTCCTGGCCCGCCAGTTCGAGACGATCATCCTGGCCGGCCTCGGCCTGGATCGCCATCCGGAGCTGCTGCCGCTCTACTTCGGCAACTACCGCCGTCTCGTCTATCTCGCCCAGACCGACGATCCGGAGCTCACGGCGCGTGCCGCGACCGCCGCCGAGCACCTTGGCCTCGCCTTCGAGCGCCGCCTGACCGGCTACGGCGACCTCAGGACGTCGATCCAGCATGCCGTCACAGCAGGAGCCGCCTGACATGCCGACGCTCTCGATCATCTGGTGGCGCGACATCCCCGCCCAGGTCGTCGCGAAGGACGCCCGCCGGTCGAGCAAGGTCGTCCTCCATCCGCGCTTCCAGGTCGCCATCGACAAGGCGGCCAACCGGGCCGGCATGCGCGAGTACAACAGCTACATCGGGGAGTGGCGCAAGACGCACCGACCCTGCGGCGACGACCTCGAGGCCGTGGTGAAAGCCGAGGCCGAACGACTCGAACAGGACTACACGAAGCACCATCTCGCGGAGCTCATCCAGTCCGGCGGCGTCGCCGGCGGTGAGGTCCTGCCGCCCGCAACGACATCGGAGATCGCCCCGTCATGACCGACACCATCATCAGCAGCGCCTCACGCGAGGTCGCCATCGGGTTCGACCGCCCGTTCGTCATCATCGGGGAGCGCATCAACCCGACCGGTCGCAAGCTCCTGGCCGAGGAGATGAAGGCGGGCGACTTCAGCCGGGTCGAACGCGACGTCCTCGCCCAGGTCGAGGCCGGCGCGCACATGCTCGACATCAACGCGGGTATCCCGCTGGCCGACGAGCCGGCCATCCTGGCCACGCACCATCCGGCTCGTCCAGAGCCTGACCGATCTGCCGCTGTCGATCGACTCGTCCATCGTCGAGGCGCTCGAAGCCGGACTGGCGGTCTACCAGGGCAAGCCACTGCTCAACTCCGTGACCGGAGAGGAGGAGCGCCTCGAGCGCGTCCTGCCGCTCGTCCGCAAGTACGGCGCCGCCGTCGTCGCGATCAGCAACGACGACACGGGCATCAGCATGGACCCGGACGTCCGGTTCGCCGTCGCCAAGCGCATCGTCGAGCGGGCCGCCGATCACGGCATCCCGCGCTCGGACATCGTCGTCGACCCGCTGGTCATGCCGATCGGGGCGCTGAGCCAGGCCGGTCAGCAGGTCTTCGCGCTCGTCCGTCGCCTGCGCGAGGAGCTCAAGGTCAACACGACCTGCGGCGCCTCGAACGTCAGCTTCGGCCTGCCCAACCGGGAGGGCATCAACGCGGCCTTCCTGCCGATGGCCATCGCCGCCGGGATGACCTCGGCCATCACCAATCCGCTCATGCCGGAGGTCAAGGCCTGCGTCATGGCCGCCGATGTCCTGATGGGTCACGACCCCGATTGTGGTCGCTGGATCACCGTCAACCGCGTCCCGACTCCCGAGGGCGAGGTCAGCCGCCGCCGCGTGAACCGTCGCGCCGTCGCGGTCGGCTAGGGAGCCACTCCTCGGTGGCCGACGACGCGCTCGTCATCTTCACGCCGTCCGGCCGTCGCGGCCGGTTCGAGACCGGGACCACGGTCCTCGACGCGGCGCGCTCGCTCGGCGTGGACATCGATTCGGTCTGCGGCGGCCGTGGCATCTGCGGCCGCTGCCAGGTGACCCAGGGCCTCGGCGAGTTCCCGAAGCACGGGATCGTCTCGGAGCCGGGGCACCTCTCGCCGTTCGCGTCGCTCGAGGCGACCTATCGCGACGAGAAGGGCCTCGCCGCGGACCGGCGCCTGTCGTGCACCGCCCAGGTCTGTGGCGACGTCCTGATCGACGTCCCGCCCGAGAGCCAGGTCCACCGCCAGGTCGTGCGCAAGGGCCTCGACGTCCGCGACTTCATCGTCGACCCGGTCGTCCGCCTCCACTACGTCGAGGTGACGCCGCCCGAGCTCGCGTCGCCGTCGGGCGACCTCGCCCGGCTGTTCGAGGCGCTCGAGCGGGAGTGGCAGCTGACCGACCTGCAGGCCGACCTCGAGGTCATCCGGGCGCTCCAGCCCGCGCTCGAGAAGGGCACGTACGGAGTGACCGTCGCCGTCCACGAGGGGCACCAGGTCATCGGTGTCTGGCCGGGGCTCCACGAGACGGCCTACGGGGTGGCCATCGACATCGGCTCGACGACCATCGCGGGGCATCTCGCCAACCTGGCCGACGGCGCGGTCCTCGCCAGCAATGGCGTGATGAACCCGCAGATCCGCTTCGGCGAGGACCTCATGAGCCGCGTCTCGTACGCGATGATGCATCCCGAGGGGGCGGGCGAGATGACGGTCGCGGTGCGCAAGGCGCTCGACGGGCTGATCGCCTCGCTGGCGATGCGCGCCGGCATCAAGCGGGTCGACATCCTCGAGCTGGCCCTCGTCGGCAACCCGATCATGCACCACCTCCTGCTCGGCATCGATCCGACGCCGCTCGGTGGGGCGCCGTTCGCGCTGGCCACCGACCGGGCGGTCAGGACCACGGCCGCGGAACTCGGACTGCTGACCCACCCGGGTGCGCGCGTCTACGTCCTGCCGTGCATCGCGGGGCACGTCGGCGCCGACACCGCGGGGGTGATCCTGGCCGAGGAGCCGCACGAGGCCGAGCGGATGACCCTGGTCGTCGACGTCGGCACCAACGCGGAGATCGTCCTCGGCGACAAGCGCCGCCTGCTCGCCGCGTCCAGCCCGACCGGGCCGGCTTTCGAGGGGGCCCAGATCTCGGGTGGTCAGCGCGCCGCGCCCGGCGCCATCGAACGCGTCCGGATCGACCGGGCGACGCTCGAACCGCGCTTCCGGGTCATCGGCGTCGACGCCTGGTCCGACGAGGCAGCCTTCGCGACGGGCGTCGTCGACACCGGCATCACCGGCATCTGCGGCTCGGGGATCATCGAGGTCGTCGCCGAGATGTTCCTCGCGGGCATCGTCACGGAGGACGGCGTCATCGACGGCGCGCTGGCGGCCCGCACGCCGCGGATCGTCCCCGACGGCCGGACCTTCAGCTACATCCTCCACGCGGGCGACGGGTCCGGCAGCGGGCCGCGCATCGCGATCACCCAGACCGACGTCCGGGCGATCCAGCTGGCCAAGGCCGCCCTCTACGCGGGCGTCCGGTTGCTGATGGACCAGCTCGGCATCGATGAGCTCGACGAGATCCGCCTCGCCGGCGCGTTCGGCAGCCAGATCGACCCGGTCCACGCGATGATCCTCGGGCTCATCCCGGACTGCGACCTGGCTCACGTCCGGTCGGCCGGCAACGCGGCCGGGACGGGCGCCCTCATCGCCCTCCTGTCCGGGGCCGCCCGGCGCGAGATCGAGGGCGTCGTCCGGCGTGTCGAGAAGATCGAGACCGCCGTCGAGCCGCGCTTCCAGGAGCACTTCGTCGAGGCGATGGCCTTCCCGCACAAGACCGCGGACTTCCCGAACCTGGCCGCAGTCGTGGACCTCCCGGCGCGTGCCACCCCGTCGACGGCGGCCGGGATCGCCGATGCCCGCAGTGAACGACGTCGCCGGCGCACGGTCGCGATCGGCCGACGGGAGGATGCCTGATGGACGATCCGCAGCGACGACGCAGCGGCGGCCGAGCGGCCCGGCAGGCCCTCCGTCTCGCGACCCACGCCGAGCACGTCCCGTTCCTGACCCGCAAGCTCGCGCCGTTCGAGGTCCTCGGCGAGGAGGGGCTGGCGCTCATCGAGCACAACGCCGACACGATCCTCGAGGAGGTCGGGGTCGAGTTCCGGGGTGACGCCGAGGCCCTGCGGATCCTGCGCGAAGCCGGCGCCGATGTCGACGGCGTGCGGGTCCGCTTCCCGCGCGGGATGTGCCGCCGGATCGTCCAGGCGACCGCGCCCCGCCAGTTCACCCAGTACGCCCGGAACGAGGAGCGCAACGTCGAGATCGGCGGGGTCCACACGGTCTTCGCCCCGAACTACGGCTCGCCGTTCGTCCGCGATCTCGACCGCGGCCGGCGCTACGGCACCATCGAGGACTTCCGCAACCTGGTGAAGCTGACCTACGCCTCGCCGTACCTCCACCACTCGGGCGGGACGGTCTGCGAGCCGGTCGACGTGCCGGTCAACAAGCGCCACCTGGACATGGTCTATTCGCACATCCGCTACAGCGACAAGCCGTTCATGGGCTCGGTGACCGCGCCGGAGCGGGCGCGCGACACGGTCGAGATGGCGCGCCTGACGTTCGGCGCCGACTACCTCGAGGACCACACGGTCATCCTGTCGCTCATCAACGCGAACTCGCCGCTCGTCTGGGATTCGGTGATGCTGGGCGCCGCGCGCGCGTATGCCGAGGCGAACCAGGCCACGCTCCTGACCCCGTTCATCCTCGCCGGCGCGATGGCCCCGGTGACCGCCGCCGGCGTCTGCGCCCAGACCCTGGCCGAGGCGCTGGCCGGGATGACCTTCGTCCAGCTGACCCGGCCGGGCGCGCCGGTCGTCCTCGGCTCGTTCGCGAGTTCGATGTCGATGCAGTCGGGCGCGCCGACGTTCGGCACGCCGGAACCCGCGCTCGTGCTGTACGTGATGGCCGCCCTGGCCCGGCGCCTGGGCGTCCCGTTCCGCTCCGGCGGCTCGCTGTGCGGCTCGAAGATCGCCGACGCCCAGGCCGCCTACGAGAGCGCCGCGACGCTCCAGCCGACCGTCCTCGGTGGCGTCAACTTCGTCCTCCACGCGGCCGGCTGGCTCGAGGGCGGGCTGACCGTCGGCTACGAGAAGTTCATCCTCGACGCCGACCAGTGCGGGATGATGGCCGTCTTCGTCGAGGGCGTGGACATGTCCGAGAACGGCCAGGCGCTCGATGCCATCCGGATGAACGAGCCGGGCACGCACTTCCTCGGCAGCGCCCACACGCTCGCCAACTTCGAGACCGCCTTCTACCGCTCGGACGTCACCGACAACAACAGCTTCGAGCAGTGGCAGGAGGACGGCTCGCTCGACGCGGCGCAGCGGGCCAACGTCATCTGGAAGAAGATGCTGGCCGAGTACGAGGCCCCGCCGATCGATCCCGCGGTCGATGAGGCGCTCCTCGACTTCATCGCCCGGCGCAAGGCCTCGATGCCGGATTCGGAGGTCTGATGGCCTCGCTCCTGTCGCGCCGGCGTGGGCTCGACGAGGCGGGCCGGCGCGGCCGTCGCGGCGGTCCTCGCCGACCCGATCTTCGAGCTGCTGCCGCTCAAGAACCTGCCCGACCAGATCCCGCACCTGCCGGCCGGCGCGCGCGTGTCGGTGACGGCGTCGCCGGCCAAGGGCATCGACGCGACGCTCGACTGGGCGGCCCGCCTCCAGGCCGATGGCTTCCGGGCCATCCCGCACCTGTCGGCGCGGATGATCGCGGACCGCGCCGAGCTCGCCGAGTCTCCTCGACGCGCGCCCGCGAGCGCCGGCCTGACCACGCCTTCGTCGTCGGTGGCGATGCCGACGAACCCGGGCGAGTACCTCGACGGGCTGTCGCTGCTCCAGGCGATGACCGAGCTCGGCCACCCGTTCGAGACCATCGGCTGTCCCGGCCTACCCGCAGGGCCACCCGGACATCCCGGACGCGCGCGCTGGCCGCGGCGCTCGTCGACAAGGCGCCGTACGTGGCACATGTCACGACCCAGATGGACTTCGACCCGAAGGCCGATCGCGGCGCTGGGTCCGCGGCGCGCCGGGCCGAGGGCTTCGTGCCCGCCGGTCATCGTCGGCGTCCCGGGCGTCGCCGACCCGCAGAAGCTGCTGTCGATCGCGGCCCGGATCGGGGTCAAGGACGCCAAGCGGTTCCTCGTCAAGAACCTCCGGTTCGTGACCGGGCTGGCGCAGTCCGGGCGGCTTCTACAAGCCGACCGGCTTCGTCGAAGGACTCGCGCCGCTGCTCGCCGATCCGACGGCGCACGGGTCACCGGCCTCCACCTGTACACGTTCAACGCCGTCGAGGCCACCGAGGCGTGGCGCCAGTCGATGCTCGAGAAGGTCGCGGCGTGATCGGACGAGCGGGCCGAGGTCCTCGACGCGTTCGCCACGTTCCCGGCGCGGTTGGCCGCGGCCGCGACGGCCCGCGCCGCCGAGTGGCGCCCCATCCCCGATGGCGAATGGGGCCCGAACGAGACAGTCCGCCACCTCATCGCGGTCGAGGCCGAGGTCCATGGCAGCGGCGCCTCGCCGCAGGTCGCCGCGGAGGACGACCCCCACTGGGACTGGACCGAACCCGGCCTCGCTCCCGGACTTCGACGACGCAACGCTCCAGGAGATCCTGTCCGCCTTCGCCGGGCCCGGGCCCGGACGGTCGCGACGGTCCGCGCGCTCGACGATGCCGGCTGGGCGCGGCACGGCACCCACGCGACGTATGGCGTCCTCGATGTCGCCGGGCTGCTGCGCCTCGCCATCGACCACGACGAGGAGCACGCCGCGTCGTTGTCAGCGAGCTGACGGTCCCGGCGACGGGCTGCCCGCCGGAGCGGCGATGCTCGCGCCGAGCGCCAGCGCCTCGTCGAGCGAGAGGGCCCGCCCTTCCGCGAGGAGCGGCTCCGCCCGTGGCCCGAGCCTCTCTCGGACGAGCTCGGCAGGGTCCGCGACGTGGAGGATCTTCAGGGCCGCGTTCGTGACCCCGGTCTCCTCGGTGATGGCCTGGGCCGCCCCGGCCAGGCGGGCGGCGTCGTCCTCCTGGCCGGCCCGCAGCGCGAGGTGGCTGGCCACGACGAGCCCCGCGATCTGGCTGGTGAGGACGCCCGAGGTCAAGCGGTCGGAGCGGGTCAGGTAGTCGCGTCCAGCGTCGAGGTCGTCGGAGAAGATCGACGCGACTGCCAGGAGCATGAGGCTGTCCGACACCCGCAGCCGCGCCCCGGTCCGTTCGAATTGCTCGAGGTTGAACACCTCGAGCGCGCGTGCCTCGGCGTAGTCGCCGCGAAGGAAATGGACGAGCACGAGCGCCTGGCGGGCGCGGACGGCGCCGTCGTGGTCGCCGAGGCGCTCGAACATGTCCAGGGCGATGGTCTCGTGCTCCTGGAGGAAGGCGATGTCCTCGTCCACGACCCCCATGAATCCGAGGTCATAGTGGGCCTCGGCGATCTCATGCTCATCGCCGAGCCCTTCCGCGAGCTCGAGTCGCTCCGTGTATGCGGCGCGAGTGGTCGCGAAGTCGTTCGCCCAGTAGGCGATCCCGCCCTGTGCCGTGAGCGCCCCGATCCGGACCATCGCGTCCGCGCCGGCGAGCGGATGGGCCAGCAGTTCGCGCGCCCACGAAGCGCCCTCCCCGAGCTGCGATCGGAGTTGCCAGAAGCGCCAGATGGCGGCGACGATCCGCAGCCCGAGCGCGGGCTCATCGACCGTCAGCGACCAGCGCATCGCCGCGCGCAGGTTGTTCTGCTCGTGGGTCAGATGATCCAGCCACGTCGGTGAATCGGGGCCGGCCAGGTGCGGTCCCGCGGCTTCGGCGAGGTCGAGGAATGCCAGCGCGTGACGGCGCTCGCACTCAGGCCGCTCACCCGAACGATCGAGCCGCTCGGTCGCGAACTCGTGCAGCAGCGTGTGGCGCTCGAAGCGCGGCTCGCCGTGGTCCGTCTGGTCGATCCTGACGAAGCTCTTGTCGGACAGCGCCTCGAGCCCGTCGACGACCAGCAGTTCCAGGTGGCCGTCCGGGTCGACGATGCCCTGGGCGTGCTCGGCGTCCCAGCCGCCGGTGAAGACGGCACACCGTCGGAAGATCGCCTGCTCGTCCGCGGACAGCAGGTCGTGGCTCCAGGAGATCGCGCCGCGGAGCGTTCGCTGGCGCTCGGGCAGGTCGCGTGCGCCCCCGGCCAGGAGGTCGAGGCTCGTCGCCAGTCGCTCCAGGATGGCTTCCGGACCGAACATCCGGGTGCGCGCGGCGGCTAGTTCGATAGCGAGCGGCAGGCCCTCGAGACGCGCCACGATGCCACGGACCGCGACCAGATCGGCGTCGCTGGTCACCGCGTCCGGCCGCACGAGCCGCGCTCGATCGAGGAACAGCTGGACGCCACCATCGGCATCGAGCGGCGGGACGTCGTACTCGCGCTCGCCCGCGATTCGCAGCCGCTCGCGACTGGTCACCACGATGCGCAGCCCGGGCGCCGAACGGAGCAGGTCCGCGACGTCCGTCGCGGCACGCGGCAGGAGCTGTTCGAGGTTGTCGAGGACGAGCAGCGTGACGAGCGGCTGGAGATGCGTCTGGAGCGTCCGCGCGATGGGCACGCCCGGCTCCTCGCGGATGTCGAGGGCGTCGGCGATCGTGCCCTGGACGAGGTCCGGGTCGCGGATGGGGGCCAGGTCGACGAACCACGTCCCGCCCGGGTATCGGTCGGCGACGGACGAGGCCAGGCCCAGCCCGAGTCGCGTCTTGCCCGTCCCGCCCGGCCCGGTCAAGGTCAGCAACCTGGTCTCGGCCAGCGCGGTCGAGAGAGTCGCCACATCCCCATCCCGGCCCACGAAGTTCGTCGGTGGTGTCGGCAGGTTCGTCGGGGCGTCGATCGTCCGCAGGGGCCTGTCATCGTCCGCGGCCCCGGGCACGACCAGCAGGTGAAGCGGCCGGGGGTCCTCGAAATCCTTGAGCCGGCGCGGGCCGACCGACACCAGGCTCGTGCCGTCCGGCGCCTGACCCGCGAGCCCGGCCCAGGTGGTGTCCGAGATGGCGATCTGGCCGCCGTTCGCCGCCGCCGAGACGCGCGCCGCGTAGTGGACGTCGATGCCGACATAGTCCAGGCCGGTCGCGGTCAGGCGACCCTCGCCGGTGTGGATCCCGATCCGCACGCGGGCGGCCGGTCCTCCGCCGTCGCCGTGGGCCTCGGCCAGCGCCCGGCAGAAAGCGATGGCCGAGGCGACGGCCGCGCGCGGGTCGTCGAAGGCCGCGAAGACGCCATCGCCCTCGTGCTTGACGATCGCGCCGCCGGCGACCGCGACCGCGGCATCGATGAGGCGATCGTGCTCGCCGAGGAGCGTCTCCCAGGCATTCGGTCCGAGCGCCTGGGCGAGGCGGGTCGAGCCCTCGACATCGGAGAACAGGAACGTCACGTCCGGGCCGGTCGGCAGCGTCACGCGGGTATCTTGCGCGCCGAGACGTTGCCGTGACAGACCGCTGGCACCGGCTCAGATCGCGCCGGAGGCCCGCAGCTCGGAGATCTCCGCCGGGGTCAGGTGCAGCACCGTCCCGTACACGTGGTCGTTGTCCTCGCCCACGGTCGGCGGCGCCTTGCGCACCGTCCCGGGGGTGGCACTGAGCTTGGCCGGGATGCCGCCGACGACGAGTGCCCCGAGCGTCGGGTGCTCGATCTCGACGAGCATCTCGCGAACGGCGATCTGGGACGATGCCGCCGCACCGCGGACGTCGTCCACGAGGCCGAATGGGATCCCGGCGTCGGTCAGGACCTCCGCGATCTCGGAGACCGATCGCTCGCCCGTCCACCCTGAGACTGCCGCCTCGAGGTCGCCCACTGCGGCCATCCTGGACGGGACGTCCCGGTACCGGTCGTCGACCGCGAGCTCTGGCCGGCCGATCGCGCGGCACAGGCGCGGGAAGAGCGAGTCCGTGCCGCCGTGGATGTAGACGAGTCCGTCCGTCGCCGCAAAGACGTCGGCCGGAGCAGAGAAATGGTCGCGCGATCCCGCGCGCGACGCCTCCGTCCCGAGCATCGCCAATTCGAGTGGACGCGTCCCGAGACTCGCGAACAGCGAGTCGAGCGAGGCGACATCGACGGATTGGCCTTCGCCGGTCCGGTCGCGCGCGTAGAGCGCGACGAGCGTGCCGATCGCGCCGTACATCCCGGCCAGGTGGTCGGCGATGTATGTCCCGGTCAGTGTCGGCGGCCCGTCCGGTTGTCCAGTGAGTCGCATCAGCCCCGACATCGCCTGGGCGATGGCGTCGAAGAGCGCCCGCCCAGCCAGGGGACCGGTCTGGCCGAAACCCGACAGCGACGTGACGACGAGGCGTGGCGCCAGCGCCCGGAGCCGTTCAGGCGTGAAGCCCATCAGGGCCAGGGTCCCCGGCCGGTAGTTCTCGACGAGGACATCGGACACGCGGATGAGGCGCTCGAGGATGTCCGTCGCCGCGGGATGCCGCGTGTCGAGCGTGATCCCGAACTTGTTCCGGTTGTAGGCCATCGTGTAGATGCTCTCGTCGAGATAGCGGGCACCCTGCGCCCGGGCGTCCTCGCCGCCTGGTCGTTCGACCTTGATGACCTCGGCCCCCATGTCGCCGAGGATCTGAGCGCACAGCGGGCCTGCGATGAAGCGGCTGAGGTCGAGGACGCGGATGCCATCGAGTGCGCCCGTCACAGGATGTCGCCGCCGGCGCAATCCCAGCGATCGAGCTCGTGGAGGACCGGCGGGCAGTCCGGCCGCAGGGCACGAGCGATCAGGTGGTAGGGATGGCGCGTGACGGGCGCCGTCCGGGTGATCCCGATGGTGCAGACGGCGTCGCGAAGCGGAGAGGCCGGCGATGTCACGAGATGGACGATCCGAACGCCCTGCCGGCGGATGGCGCCGGCCCAGGACGACAGCAGTGTCGGCAGGTCGTCGCCATACGCCGCCAGGAGTGCGACGCCCGGGATGCCCCGGAGTCTGACCGGCCGGTAGACGACGAGACCGCGGATCACCTCGCCGTCTCGCCACGTGCCGAACCGATAGCGCCGGAACGGGTGCTCCGCGAACCGGTGGCGGATCGACCCCGGCGTCGCCGCATAGCCGACGAAGAGCGGGTCACCGGGCGGCACGATGAGCTCGCCCGCCGGCCACGACTCGCCCAGCGTCATCATCCGTGGATCGTGGCGCCCGGTCAGCAGGACCACGGAGGACGTCATCGGGCCGAGGACGTGATATGCGTAGGAACTGCTCTTGCGGGTGACCTCGAGCCCGCCCTCGCTCGAGAACCCGACCCCGGCGATGCACCCGCGTGCGGTGATGCGCTCGTGGACGGGTCCGGCGACCGTGTCGAGCAGTCCGCGACCCCGATAGGCCGGGTCGACGGCCATGTTCAGGCCCATGCCGGCCAGCGCCGGCTCCGCCAACCCCGGCACTCGAAGCCGCAACAGCCGGCAGTTGTACTGAGCGACGAGGCGGTCACCGTCCCACGCGCCCCAGGTGACGAGCTCGAACCCGGCGTGGAACCAGGCGAGCAGCTGGTCCATCTGGTCCGGCGTTCGGTCGAACGAGATCGCCAGCAGGCGCGACCACTCCACGCGATCGTCGAGCGTCAGCGTTCGGTAGTCCACGATCCTCGCAGTGTGGCACCGGGCCCGACGCCGGTCGTCTCGGGTATCGTGCGACGTCGAGCATTCGTGGAGGCGCGCATGGGCTACGAGCGACTGACGGTGGCGGTTCCGGGCGGCGAGATCTTCGCGACGCGTCGAGGGTCCGGTCCGGCCGCGATCTATCTGCACGGCGGTCCGGGCATCGGTGCCGAGCACCTCATGGGCCTGGTCGAGGAAGTCGACGGGCTCTTCAACGGCGTCCTGCCGCAGCAGCGCGGCCTCTATCCGAGCACGCTCGAGGGTCCGCGCGACGTCGAAACCCACGTCGCGGACGAGATCGCCCTGCTCGACCAGCTCGGCTGGGAACGGGCCTGGCTGATCGGCCACTCGTGGGGCGGGCATCTGGCCATGCACATCGCGGTCGCCCACCCGGAGCGGGTCACCGGGCTCATCCTCCTCGAGACGCTCGGCGCGCTCCCGGACGGCGGCAGCGGCGAGCTCGTCGCGAACATGGTCGATCGCCTGACACCCGACGAGCGAGCCGCGCTCGATGTCCTCGTCGCGCGACAGACCGCCGGTGACGAAGATCCGGCGATCATGCGGGACATCCTCCTCACGCTCTGGCCGTCGTATTCGTCCGTCCACGGCAACGTCACGCCGCCCACGACCCTCCGCCTCGAGATCCCGATCCCGGGCGAGCCGACCACGATGGAGTCGGTGGCCGCGCATTTCGCGGCGTCCACGCTGGAAAGCGGGCTGCCGACGCTGGACCTGCCGGTCCTGTTCATCCACGGCGAGGATGACCCGATGCCGATGGCGTCGACCACCGAGACCGCGGCGCTGATCCCGAACGCCCGGGTCGAGATCGTCGAGGAAGCCGGCCACTTCCCCTGGATCGAGCGCCGTGGCGAGGTCCGCAGGATCGTGGAATCGTTCCTTGCCGAGCATCCCGCGCCCGTCATCGAGGACACGATCATCGAGGGCGAGCTGGCCGGCGGCTGATCCCGGCTCCGTCCGCCTAGGTCCGTGCTCGCTCGAGCCCGTCGAGGATCAGGTCGAGGCCGTACTCGAACTCGTCGCCGAAGTCGTAGCCCGGCTGCATGATGTGCTCGGTGACGAACGCGGCGAGGTTCGGGAACTCGTCGAACGGGAACGGCTCGAGCATCGTCTGGGCCATGTCCGCGACCATGTCGTCCGAGGTGAACGGCAGGTTCATCTTGGTCAGCGCGAAGCCGTAGATGTAGCCATCGAGGACGGAGTACGCGTGGGCGACCATCGGGGAGTCGAACCCGGCCGCGCGTAGGTTGCCGATGACCGCGTCGTGATGGCGGAGGTTCGCCAGCCCGGGATGGGCGCGTGCCTCCATCAGGCCGATCGCCCAGCGATGGCGCAGGAGTGTGTCGCGGACGGAGATCGCACGCCGGCGCATCTCGCCCTTCCACGGCGCTCCGGCGATCGGCAGGTGGATCTCGGCGAAGACGAGGTCGACGATGCCATCGATCACCTCGTCCTTGTTGGCGAAGTGGTAGTAGAGCGCCATCGCCTCGACGCCGAGGTCCTGGCCGAGCTTGCGCATGCTCAGGGCGTCGAGCCCGCCCTGATCGGCGAGCTTGAGCGCAGCCCGAAGCACCCGCTCGCGGGTCAGCGGCTCACGGCGGATCGCTCGGCTGGTCGTCTCGGTCGCCATCGGTTCGTCTCGGATCTTCGGGGGTTGACAGACCGCACTTTACACCGTACGGTTCGACCCATCAACTTTACACCGTACAGCGATAGGAGATCACCGATGCAGGCCATCGTCCAGGACACCTACGGCACCGCGGCCGTCCTCCAGGCGCGCGACATCGAGACGCCGGCGATCGGCGACCACGAGGTCCTGGTCCGCGTCCGAGCGGCCGGCGTCAACATCGCCGACTGGGCCGTCATGAGCGGTCTGCCGTACATCGCTCGCCCTGTCTACGGCTTCCGCAAGCCGAAGAACGCGGTCCGCGGCACGGATGTCGCCGGGACCGTCGAGGCGATCGGCAGCGGCGTCACGCGGTTCAAGAAGGGTGACGAGGTCTTCGGCTGGTCGAACGGCTCGTACGCCGAGTTCACGTCGGCCGCCGAGGACTCCCTCGCGCTCAAGCCGGCCAACCTCAGCTTCGAGCAGGCGGCGGCCGTGCCGATGGCCGGCCTGGTCGCCCTCCAGGCGATCCGCGACCACGGCAAGGTCCAGGCAGGACAGACGCGTCCTGGTCAACGGCGCCTCGGGCGGGATCGGGACCTTCGCGGTCCAGATCGCCAAGGCGATGGGTGCCACGGTGACGGGCGTCTGCAGCACGCGGAACGTGGAGCTGGTCCGCTCGCTCGGCGCCGACCACGTGATCGACTACACGACGGGCCGACTTCACCCAGAGCGGGGAGCACTACGACTTCATCCTCGACAACGTCTCGAACCATTCGCTGACCGAGCTGCGCCGCGTCCTCGCGCCGACCGGCACGCTCATCCCGAACGGCGGCGGGTTCGGCAATCGCTGGCTCGCCAGCGGCGGACGCATCGTGCGCGCGGCCGTGCTGTTCCAGTTCGGTGGCCAGACGCTCGGCAACTTCCTGGTGTCGCCGAACGCTGCGGATCTCGCGGTCCTCGCCGGGATGATCGAGGCCGGCGAGGTCAGGCCGGTCATCGACCGGACCTACCCGCTGAGCCAGGCGGCCCAGGCCATCGAGCATGTCGGCCAGGGCCACGCCCGGGGGAAGGTGGCCATCACCGTCTAGCCGACACCCATCGAATCCACACTCACCACATCTCGAAGGAGACACTCCATGTCCAAGACCACCATCACTCGACTCTTCATCGGCAGCGGCATCGCGATCATCGCCGGGGCCGTCCTCGCGGTGGCCGCCGTGTGGCTCGCCATCGCCAACGACGCGTTCGTCATGAACGGGCAGGACATCGTCGGGTTCCACGGCGGCCCGCTTGCCTGGACGGGCCTGGGGCTCGGCATCGTCGGACTCGCGGCGGTGGTCGCCGGGTTCATCGGCGGCCTGGTCTCCTGGATCGGCGCGCTGGTCAACACCTGGCAGCTCGAAAGCAAGACCTGGTTCAGTGTCCTGCTCCTGCTCGGCATCTTCAACCTCGGCTTCTTCGCGATGGTCGCGTACCTCATCGCCGGCCCGGACGGGACCCGAACGGACTCCGCGCCACGACAGCCGACGTCGGCACCGGTCGCCGCATGACCCCGTCCATGGCGGGCAAGACCGTGCTTATCACCGGCGGCACGAGCGGGATCGGCAGGGCGGCCGCGGTCGCCCTGGCCGCCATGGGGGCACGGGTCGGGATCACCGGTCGGGACCAGGCCCGGGCGGAGGCGGCCGCCGAGGCCATCGCCCGGGAGTCCGGCAATGACGCGATCGACATCTTCGTCGGCGACCTGTCGTCGCAGGCGGAGGTGCGCCGAGTCGCCGCGGACGTCCTCGCCGCGTACCCGAGGCTCGACGTCCTGATCAACAACGTCGGCGGGTTCTGGGCTCATCGCCACGTGACAGCCGACGGGTTGGAGCGCACGTTCGCCCTCAACCACCTTGCGCCGTTCCTGCTGACCGACATCCTGCTCGCCCGGGTCGTCGCGAGCTCGCCCGCGCGGATCGTGACCGTCTCGTCGGGGGCGCAGGCGATGGGCAGGATCGACTTCGACGACCTGATGGGCGAGCGGACCTACTCGGGGCAGCGCGCCTACAACGATTCGAAGCTCGCGAACGTGCTCTTCACCTACGAGCTCGCACGGCGACTCGAGGGAACCGGCGTGACCGCCACTGCCCTCCATCCGGGGGTGACGAACACCTCGTTCAGTGCCGAGGATCCCGCCCGCGCCTTTGCCCCGCTCGTCGCGATCATGCGTCCGTTCATGCGCAGTCCGGAACGGGGTGCCGACACGGTCGTCTACCTCGCCAGCGCGCCCGAGGTCGAGGGCGTCACCGGCCGGTATTTCAAGGACCGCAAGGTCAAGACGTCCAGCAAGGCGTCCTACGACTCGGCGACGGCCACCCGCTTGTGGCAGGTCAGCGCGGACCTGGTCAGTCTCCCGATCAGCTGACGCGCCGCCGCTCGAGCCGTCGAGGATGAGGTCGAGCCCGAACGCGCACTCGTCGACGCAGCCCCAGAGGCCGGGTCAGCGCGCGACGGACGCCTACCTGGCGATGTCGTGCTGGATGGCGTAGCGGGTCAGCTCGTTCCAGCCGTGAAGCTCGAGCTTCGTCGACGTGTTCGCGATGTGACGGCGAACCGTGTGGACGCTGATCCCCAGGATCCGGGCGACCTCGCTCGGAGGGCGACCGCCGGCAAGGAGGCCAAGGACCTCACGTTCGCGCATGCTCAGCGGGCTATCCGAGCGTTGCCCTCTGATCGAGAAGTCGACGACGGCGCCGGTGACGCTGCTGTGGAGATAGCGCTCCCCGCGCCGGACCGCACGGATGGCCTCGAACAGATCGCGCGAACGGGCTCCCTTGATGACGTACCCCGTCGCTCCCGCAAAGAGAGCCTGGCGAACGGTCTCCGATCCCCGATCCATCGTCAGGACGACGATGCGAACGTCCGGGTGGCGGGCGCGCATGGCTCGGATCAGCGGCATCCCATCGCCCTCCGGATATGAGAGGTCGACCAGGAGCACATCCGGACGCGTGACGGCGACGAGCTCGAATGCCTCGTCCTGGGTGGCAGCCTCGCCAACGACCACGAACCCCTCTGTCCCGTTGAGGAGGACCCGGAGGCCCTCCCTGACGAGGTGGTGATCGTCGACGAGGGCGACCCGGATCGGAGGCTGTCTCCCCCTGCCGGGCCACCCGAGAGGCTCGGGCGAGATCGGCGCGAATGAGCTTTCGTGAATGCCCCCGTCAAGGACTGTCGCGGGCTTCTCCATCCAGATCATGACCTCCGCGCCATCACTGCAGTTCGATCGGTCCTCGCCCCCGCGCAACCAAGCCCTTCCACGATCAGTCGTCGCGTCGAGCGGGACGACTGGGCCGGTATCGTGCTACTGGTCGGTGAACATGTCGATGCGGATCTTCACGAAGGTGGTGCGCGCTGCCACCACCATGTCGTCGGACGCCCGGGTGTCTCTCGTCTGGCAGCCGTGTCATCGCGTCGCCCGTGCACATCTACGATCGCAAGCCGAACAGGCTGGACCGACGCCTCGGCGCGGGCTTGACGGTCGTGTCCGGGACGCCGTGGGTGCTCGGAGGCGGGCTGATCGGCATCGTCAGATCGACCGTGGTCCCGACGCCCGTCTCGGATCGAACGGCGACCGCCCCCTGAACGATCGCTGCCCGTTCCTCCATCCCGGGAAGTCCCATCCCGGTGGACGTTCTCTGCCCGCTGAACCCGACGCCGTTGTCGCCGACCTGGATCCTGATCGCGCCGTCGCTGACTTCGGCATCGATCCAGACGCGCGTCGCATGGCTGTGCCGGGAGACATTGCTCAGCGCCTCCTGGATGATCCGATAGGCGTCGATCTCGCGCCCGGGGTCGACAAGGCCCGCCGGGAGGATCGACGGGTCGAACCAGAGGTCGACCTGGAGGCCAGACGATTCCGCCAGCTCTGAGATCGCGGCGCCCAGGCCGAGTTCGCTGATGCGCGAGGGGCGCAGCTGTGCCGCCACGTCATGGGCCTCGTCCAGGGCGGTCTGGGCAAGGGCCCGTGCGCGGTGGATCTTCGACATCCCCGACTCCATGTCACGCCCGACGACGAGCGTCTGAGCGGCCGCATCGAGGGTGAGCACGACCGAGGTCAGCGTCTGGCCGACGCCGTCGTGGAGGTCGCGCGCCAGTCTGGCGCGCTCGTCTTCGTGTGCCGTGACGAGCGAGTCGCTTGCCTGACGGTAGAGCGCGGCGTAGCGCTGGGCAGTCGACGAGACGCGACTGGCCAGGACGGCGATGATGATCGTCAGGGCGGCCATGAGGGCCCACTCCCCGTCGATCACGTCAGATTCGCCCATCTGGCCGGTAAGCATCCCTTCGATCGCCCAGGCCCCGAAGACCACGACGGTGCACAACAGGATCCGCACGATCGTCCCGCGAAGCCCGACGACGAACGCTCCGCTGGCGAGCGTCACCCAGAGTGCGTCCAGGATCAGCTCGGGATCGACCCAGCCGGCGACCAGCACCAGGAGCAACGCGGCCAGGATCGCATCGAGCACGCGGCCCACGGCGGCCGGGGCGAGGCCCGACAACCGCCGGCTGCTGAACATGACGCGGGTCGCTGAACCTTCGCCGATGGTCATGGACGGACCCCAGAAATGATGAAGGCTGAGTATATGCACGCCCGCAAGCCCCCACCACATGATGAATTGGGCGTGCCGCGATCCCATTCGAGGTCGCCCTCCAACTCTGACGGACGCCTATTCCGAGGGAGTCGAGAGTGCGATCGATCATCGAGGGGAGCCTGCGCTTCCGAGGCGTCGTGATCGGGCTGGCAGTCGGGCTGGTGCTGATCGGCGTCGTGCAGCTGCGCACGATGCCGGCCGACGTCGTGCCAGAGTTCTTGCCCCCATACGTCCAGGTCCAGACCGAGGCGCTCGGACTGTCAGCCGCGGAAGTCGAGCAGCTGATCACGGTCCCGCTCGAAGCCGACCTTCTGGCCGGTGTCGCGTGGCTCGATCGGATCGAATCCGAGTCGGTTCCGGGACTCTCCTCGGTCGTGATGTATTTCCAGCCCGGCACGGACCTGCTGCGGGCTCGGCAGGTGGTGGCCGAACGACTGACCCAGGCGGCCGGCCTGCCACACGTGTCGAAGCCGCCAGCGATGCTGCAGCCCCTATCGTCGAACAATCGGCTGATGATGGTCGGGCTCTCCTCGAAGGAGCTGTCCCTGATGGACGTGTCGGTCCTCGCTCGATGGACCATCAGGCCGCGACTCCTGGGTATCGAGGGCGTCGCGAACGTGTCGATCTGGGGCCAGCGCGAGCGTCAACTCCAGGTCCAGGTCGACCCGGCGAAGTTGCGCGACCGAGGGGTGTCGCTCCTGCAGGTCATCTCGACGACCGGGAATTCACTGTGGGTCTCGCCACTGAGCTTCCTCGAGGCGTCGTCACCCGGCACCGGTGGCTTCATCGACACACCCAATCAGCGGCTCGGGATCCAGCACATCCTGCCGATCTCGTCGGCAGCCGATCTCGCCCAGGTCCCGATCGAGCCCGCAAGTCCGACGAGTAGCGCCGTCCCAGGCGGGCTGCGTCTCGGTGACGTAGCGACGGTGGTGGAGGATCATCAGCCGTTGATCGGGGACGCGGTCGTCGACGACGGTGCCGGGCTGTTCCTCGTCATCGAGAAGTTCCCCAATGCCAACACCCTTGAGGTCACCCGGGGCGTCGAGGATGCGCTCGAGGCGCTCCGGCCCGGGCTCGGCAGCGTGACGATCGACCCGACCGTCTTCCGCCCGGCGACATTCATCGAGCAGGTGGAAAGCAATCTGACGTTGGCATTCCTCCTCGCTCTCGTCCTGATCGCGCTCGTCATCGGTGCCTTCGTCTTCGACTGGCGTGCCGGCCTGATCGGGTTGCTGGCGATCACGGTCTCGCTCGTCGCGGCGGCTCTGGTCCTGTATGTCCTGGGCGCGACGCTCAATCTCATGATCGTCGCCGGGCTGGTCATCGCCATCGTCGTCGTCGTCGACGACGCCGTGGTCGGCACGGATAACGTGCTGCGGCGCCTCCAGGACCGGCGCGACGGGGACGCCGACCTGTCGATGACGGCCATCGTCGTCGAGTCGACTCTCGAGGTGCGGCGCCCACTCGTGTACGGGACCGCGATCATCGCGACCGCACTGGTCCCGCTGATCTTCACCGGTGGGTTGGCAGGTGCGTTCCTGCCGCACGTGGCGTTGGCGTACCTCGCGGCGGTCGTCGTCTCGCTGGTCGTCGCCCTGACCGTCACCCCCGCCCTCGCTCTCGTCCTGCTGTCTCGCTGGCCGGCCGAGCGGCGCGAGTCGCCGCTCGTTCGCGCTCTCCGTCGCGGCTACCAGGCGGCGCTTGCCCGGATCGTTCACAGGCCACGGACCGTTCTCGCGGCGGTCGGCGTCGTCGTGCTTGCCGGGATCCTGGTCGTGCCCTTCACGAGCCAGTCACTCATCCCCGCATTCCGTGACCGCACCCTGCTCATCCATTGGGACGGCCCGGCCGGAACGTCACTTCCGGAGATGAACCGGGTCGTCGCCCGCGCCAGTCAGGAGCTTCGTTCGCTGCCCGGTATCGCCAGCGTCGGCGGTCACGTCGGGCGCGCCATCGCATCCGACCAGGTCGTCGGCAGCAATTCCGGAGAGCTGTGGGTGACCATGGACCCAGCAGCCGACTACGACGCGACCTATGCCGGCATCAAGAGCGTGGTCGCCGGCTACCCGGGATTGCGTCGCACGATCAACACGTTCTCGAACGAGCGGATCTCCCAGGTGCTCGCTGGGTCGGACAAGGACCTGGTCGTCCGCGTCTACGGTGAAGACCTCGAAGTCCTCCGCAGCAAGGCCGCCGAGCTCAGCAAGGCGATGTCCGGGATCGAGGGCGTGACGGACGCGACCGTCGATTCTCCGGTCAACCAGCCGACGCTCGAGGTGCAGATCGATCTGCCCAAGGCGCAGGCGCTGGGGATCAAGGCGGGCGACATCCGCCGGGCGGCCGCGACCCTCATGTCAGGCCTCCAGGTGGGCAGTCTGTTCGAGGACCAGAAGGTCTTCGAGGTCGTGGTCTGGGGCACGCCCGAGATCCGCCAGAGCCTGAGCAGTGTCCGAGATCTCCTGATCGAGACTCCGACCGGCGGCAGCGTCCGGCTTGGCGACGTGGCCGACGTCCGGATCGCATCCAGCCCGGACAGGATCCAGCGCGAGGGCGTCACACGGCGGATCGACGTCGGTGCGAACGTCCAGGGTCGCGATATCGGTGCGGTCGCTCGCGACGTCCAGGCGGCGATCGCCCGGGTCGAGTTCCCATTCGAACACCACGCGGAGATCCTGGGCGGATACGCGGACCGCGAGGCCGATCGCGATCGGCTGATCGCCCTCGGGGTGGCCGCCGCGATCCTCGTGTTCCTCCTGTTGCAGGCCGCCTTCGGCAGCTGGCGGCTGGCGGCGACGGTCTTCCTGACCTTCCCGGTCGCCCTGCTCGGCGGGCTGGTAGTGGCCGGGGCAGCGGGCGGAACGATCTCGCTCGGTTCGATCGCGGGCTTCATCGCCGTGTTCGGGTTCGCAGCCCGGAGCAGCGTGCTGTTGATCGGCCACTTCAAGACGCTCGAGCGGGAGGAAGGCCAGAGCTTCGGGCTCGAGCTCATCCTGCGCGGCTCGCGCGAGAGGCTCGGCCCGACCTTGACGACGGCGGTCGCGACGATGCTCGCCGTCCTGCCGTTCGTCATCCTCGGCGGTCAGGCGGGGTTCGAGATCGTCCACCCGATGGCGCTGGTCATGGTGGGCGGGCTGGTGGCCTCGACGCTGATCAACCTGTTCGTGGTGCCTGTCCTCTACCTCCGGTTCGGGGCCAGCCCCGAGGCGGCCGCGTCGACCACCCAGCTCATCGACCAGCCGGCCCTCAGCCCGGCCTGACGGACGACCCATCCCAGGAGGGGCAGACATGCACCGACACCGTCTTCGTGACATTGGTGTTCCTGGCCGTCGCGGCGGTGGCCCTGGCCGGCTGCTCGGGGGCGGTGATGGCCGAAGTGGACACGCAGCCAGTGGACGTCCAGCCGGTCGAGGGAACTGCCTTGAGCAGCGTGACGCTGACCCAGGAGGCGGCCGAACGACTCGGGATCGAAACGACACAGGTGAAGCCCGGCCAGAACGACGGAACCGTCGTTCCGTACTCGGCCGTCCTGTACGACGCGGACGGCGGCACCTGGGTCTACACGAACCCCGATGGGCTGACGTTCGTTCGCGCGTCGATCACCGTCGACGCCATCGATGGCGACGTCGCCCGGCTGTCCAAGGGTCCGGCCGCCGGCACCGGCATCGCGACGGTCGGCGTCGCCGAGTTGTTCGGTGCCGAGATGGGCGTCGGCGACCCGGAGTGACGGGCGAAGTCCAGGTGCAGCCATGATGCGCCGGATCGTCAGCGCGAGCCTCAGATTCCGGTACATCGTGCTGGCGCTCGCCATCGGGATGGTCGTCTTCGGCGCCGCCCAGCTGCAGCAGACGCCGGTCGATGTCTTCCCGGAGTTCGCGCCGCCGCAGGTCCAGATCCAGACGCCCGCGCTCGGGATGTCCGCCGCGGAGGTGGAAACGCTCGTCACGATCCCCATGGAGCAGGCCCTGAGCGGCGTCGAAGGGCTCGACATCCTGCGCTCGAGATCGGCGCCCCAGGTGTCGGCCATCGAGCTCATCTTCAAGCCGGGCACGGATCTGCTGCACGCCCGTCAGCTCATCGCAGAGCGGATGACGGCCGTGACGGCCAACCTTCCGAGCTGGGCGGGGCCGCCGTTCATGATGCAGCCCGTGTCGGCGACGGCGCGGGTCATGAAGATCGGCCTGTCGTCCAAGGACGTGTCGCTGATCGACATGTCGATGACTGCCTACTGGAAGATCCGGACCCGGCTGCTGGGCGTGCCGGGCGTGGCCAATGTCCCGATCTGGGGCGAGCGACTCAAGATGCTCCAGGCCCAGGTCATGCCGGAGCGTCTGGCGAAGTACGGCGTCTCGCTCGAGCAGGTGATGGAGGCCGTCTCGGAGGCCCTGGATGTCGGGATCCTGCAGTTCTCCGGCGGCGCCGTCATCCCCAAGGGTGGGTTCATCGACACCCCGAATCAGCGACTCTCGATCCGGAATGTCCCGCCGATCATCGAGCCGAGCGACCTTGCCCATGTGACGCTCGTCGGGCGTGACGATCAGCAGGTGCATCTGACCGATGTCGCGAACCTCGTCGAGGATCATCAGCCGCTCATCGGCGACGCGATCATCAACGACGGACCCGGCCTGATGCTCATCGTCGAGAAGTTCCCGTGGGCCAACACGCTCGACGTGACCCGCGGGGTGGAACAGGCGATGCGGGAGTTGCAGCCGGGCCTCGCCGGGATCGAGGTCGATACGACGATCTTCCGTCCCGCGGACTTCATCGAGGCGGCACTCACCGATCTCACCACGGCGTTGCTGCTCGGATCATTGCTCGTCTTCCTGGTCCTGCTCGCGTTCCTGTTCGAGTGGAGGACGGCGCTGATCAGCCTCGTGGCGATCCCGCTGTCGCTGACCGCCGCCGGTCTCGTGCTCTACATCACCGGCGCGACGATCAACACGATGATCCTGGCCGGCTTCGTCATCGCCGTCGGTGTGGTCGTCGATGACGCCATCATCGACATCGAGAACATCACCCGGCGGCTGCGTCAGCATCGCCTCGAGGGCACCGGCCGGTCGACGGCGTCGATCATCCTCGACGCATCGGTCGAGGTGCGTGGCGCCATCATCTACGCGACGCTGATCGACGTCGTGGCGCTGATCCCGGTCCTCCTGATGGCAGGGCTTGCCGGCGCCTTCTTCCGACCGCTCGCGGTCGCCTATGGCCTGGCGGTCCTGGCCTCGTTGCTTGTCGCCCTCACCGTGACGCCGGCGCTGGCCCTGGTCCTGCTGAACGGTGCGCCGATCGAGCGTCGTCGCTCTCCTCTCGCGGACCGGCTTCGGCGGATCTACGCCGCCGCGTTGGCGCGCATCGTCCGCAGCTCACGCCCAGCGTTCGCCCTCGTGGGGGTGGTCGTCCTGGCCGGTGTCGCAACCGTGCCTCAGCTCGGGCAGTCACTCTTCCCCGAGTTCAAGGAACGGGATTTCCTGATGCACTGGGTGACGACACCCGGCACGTCCCGGCCGGAGGAAGCCCGGATCGTGCTTGCGGCGAGCCGAGAGCTGCGAGCCATCCCGGGGGTCCGCAACTTCGGGTCCCACATCGGGCAGGCCCTGCTCGGCGAAGAGATCGTCGGTGTCGAGTTCGGCGAGAACTGGATCAGCATCGATCCGACAGCCGACTACGAGGAGACGCTGTCTGCCATCGAGGAGGTCGCAGCAGGCTATCCCGGCATGTTCCGAACCGTGGAGACATATCTGAACGAGAGGATCGATGAGGTCCTGTCCGGATCGAGTGACGCCATCGTCGTCCGCGTCTACGGCCCCGATCTGGAGGTCCTTCGCCAGAAGACCGTGGAGATCGAGTCGGCGCTCGCGAAGATCGACGGCGTCGTCGGCGCGCATCGCGACCTGCTCGTCCAGGTCCCGCAGATCGAGGTGACCGTCGACCTTGCCGCAGCTCGTCGGTACGACCTCAAACCAGGCGACATCCGTCGCGCGGCGGCCACCATCGTGTCGGGCGAAGAGGTCGGCGACATCTTCCGCGACGGCAAGGCGTACGACGTCCAGGTCTGGAGCACGCCCGAGTCGCGCGACAGCGTGAGCGACATCGAGAACCTGCCGATCGACACTCCCGCCGGCGGCACGGTCCGCCTCGGTGATGTCGCGGACGTGCGCATCGGATCGACGCCGAACAGCATCGTCCATGAGGACCTGACCCGTCGGATGAGCGTCGGCGCCAACGTCGACGATCGCGATCTGGGGTCGGTCGTGGCCGACGTGGAGAAGGTCGTTGCGGGGATCGACTTCCCGCTCGGCTATCACCCCGAGATCATCGGCGAATTCCAGGAGCGCCAGACCGCCTCCGATCGTCTGCTGTTGTTCGGGCTCGGGTCCGCGCTGATGATCCTGCTCCTCCTCCAGGCGTCGTTCGCCAGCTGGCGGCTCGCGTTCCTGATCTTCTTCACGCTGCCGGCGGCGCTCGTCGGTGGCCTCATCGCCGCCTATCTGACCGGCGGTGTCATCCAGCTCGGATCGCTGGTCGGGCTGCTCACCGTCTTCGGGATCGCCGCTCGCAACGGGATCATGATGATCAACCATTTCCAGCATCTCGAACGCTTCGAGGGCGAGACGTTCGGTCCGGCGCTGGTCATGCGCGGGGCGCGCGAACGGTTGTCGCCGATCCTGATGACGGCGCTGGCGACGGGCCTCGCCCTCATCCCGCTGGCCCTCGCCGGCGACCTTCCCGGCAACGAGATCGAGCACCCGATGGCGCTCGTGATCCTGGGTGGCCTGATCACCTCGACGCTTCTGAACCTGTTCATCGTCCCGTCCCTCTACCTCCACTTCGGGAAGCGCCCGGACCGGACCGAGCGGGCCGAGTCCGAGGCCTTGCCGTTGCCGATCGCCTGAACCAGGCGTGCCCACCCCGGAAAGTCACGAGAGGAGACCCTCGATGGACAATCGACTTCGCATCAGACGGGTCCTGCCCCGCGCCCTCGCTTCGCTCCTGGTGCTGCTTGCCAGCCTGGCGATCGCACCCGTCGGCGTCACCGGATCGACCGCCGCGTGTACGCCGCTGACCGCGTTCAAGGCGTCGCACTTCTCCAACCCGACACGGATCGACAGCCGCTGGTCGCCGTTCGCCCCCGGCATGCAATACACGCTCGAGGGTCGCGCCGACCGCGGCGGTGGCGTCCTGCCGCATCGCGTCGTGCTCACCGTCACCGACCTCACGAAGGTGATCGACGGCGTGACCACCCGAGTCGTCTGGGACCGGGACTTCAGTTCAGGCGAGCTGGTGGAGGCGGAGCTGGCGTTCTTCGCCCAGGACAACGACGCGAACGTCTGGGGCCTCGGTGAGTATCCCGAGGAGTACGAAGACGGCGCGTTCACGGGCGCCCCGAACACCTGGATCAGCGGCCTGGCCAGCGCGCAGGGGGGTGTCCTGGTGCCGGGACGCGCCGAGCTCGGCAGCTCCTGGTTCCTGCAGGGCCGGGCACCCGAGATCGACTTCCTGGATTGCGGGAAGGTCTCCAAGACGGGCCAGTCCGTCTGTGTGCCAGTCGGCTGCTACGAGCAACGTGCTCGTGGTCGACGAGAAGAGCCCGCTCGAGCCCGGCAGTGGCACCCAGCGCAAGTACTACGCGCCCGGGGTCGGAAACGTCCAGATCGACGCCGTGGGCGACAAGGAAGGCGAGACACTCGTGCTCGTCCAGGTCCGCCGACTCACAGCATCGGGGCTGGCCGATGCCCGTCAGAATGTCATGGCCCTCGAGCGTCGCGCCTACCAGATCAGCGATGTCTACGCACAGACCCCCGCGTCGCGATAGGGACTCGTCGGATGGACAAGCCTGACGCAGCCATGTCGGATCCGGTCCTCATCGCTCAGGACCTGCAGAAGACGTACGGCTCGCGCATGGCGTTGCGGTCGCTGTCGTTCTCGCTGCAGCGTGGTCGCGTGCTCGGCTTCCTCGGTCCCAATGGTGCCGGAAAGACGACGTCGATCCGGGTCCTGACCACGATCCTCGAGCCGAGTGCCGGTCGCTACGAGGTCGACGGGATCGGATCCGATCGACCGATCGACATCCGGCGAGTGATCGGGGTGCTGCCAGAGGGGCTCGGCTTCCCGAAGAACACGACCGCCATCGACTACCTGACCTACTTCGGTCGTCTGTTCGGGCGACCGACGCGCGAGGCCCGGGACACCGCGGTCGAACTTCTCGGGGATGTCGGCCTCCAGAACCGCGCCGAATCGCTCCTCGGGTCGTACAGCCACGGGATGCGCCAGCGGATCGGGATCGCACGCGCGCTGGTCAACCGGCCACACGTCGTCTTCCTCGATGAGCCGACGCTCGGCCTTGACCCCCGGGGCCAGCAGGAACTGCTCGGGCTCATCCAGAGGATCGCCCGGGAGCGCGACACCGCGGTCGTGCTCAGCAGCCACCTGCTATCCGAGATCGAATGGGTCTGCGACGACGTCGTCATCATGAATGGCGGCTACGTCGTGGCGAAGGGGCCTGTGTCCGAGGTCATCAAGCAGTTCGCGGCCCCCGGGATGGGACAGCATGTGCTGCGCGTGCGGGTACCAGTGCCGCTTATCGCAGTGGCGCAAGGGATCCTCGACGCGGACCCGGCCGTCACCCGAAGCACCGTGACCGACGGGGCTGCGGGCTGGATCACGGCCGAGCTCACAGGGACACCCGACGATGGCGCGGCCTCCACGCGGACCGAAGACAGCACCGACGGCGCCACAGCGCCAGGCGCTGTCGAGCGGAACCGCCTGCTCGCCGCCTTGATCGCGGCGGAGATCCCGATCGTCGCGGTCGATTCGGGTGGTGGGCGGCTCCAGGACGTGTTCCTCCAGCTCACCGCGGAGACGATCGAGTGAGTGCCCACGCGGTGCCAGACGGGAACTCCTCGCTCGGCGAGAGGAGTTCCCGCCCGGTCTGGACGCTCGTCCTGACCCAGGAATTGCGGGAGCTGTGGGTCGGCGGTCGCGCGCTCAATCTGCTCGTGTTGTTCACCGTGCTCATGTCCGGAACCGCGTTCCTCCTGGCGACGAACACCGAACTGAGCCTCGCGACACCGCGCCTGGCGATGGTCACGATGCTGCAGTCGGCCATCACCTTCGGTCTGTTCATCGGCCTCATCGTCGCCGCCGAGAGCGTGAGCGGGGAGCGGGAGCGAGCGACCCTCGAACCCCTGCTCCTGACCCCGGCCGATCGGCGCCAGGTCGTCCTCGGGAAATACGTGGCGGCGCTGTCCCCGTGGCCCGCCGCCATGGTGTTGGCGATCCCGTACATCGTCGTTCTCGCACAGGGGGACGTGGCTCTGGAGATCGCCCTCGTGTGGGGTGCGGTGCTCGGCACGCTCCTGGTTGCGTCTTTCGTGGGGATCGGGCTGCTTGCGAGCATCTGGTCGGGATCGAGTCGATCGAGCCTCTTTGTCGCACTGCTCGTTTACCTCCTTGCCCTGTTGCCCGCACAGCTACCGGGCGAGTTCGTGGCAAGCCCGGCCGGCGCGCTGGTGCAGGTCTTGGTTCCGCTCGAATCCGTGCGCCAGTTCCTGAACCAGTACCTCGTCGACGGTGTCGCCCTCGACGATGCCCGCGTGCTGCTCATCGCCCCGACCGCGGCGCTCATCGCGATCCTCGTCGTGCTGTTTGGCTTCGCGGCGCCGCGCCTCGGGCTCGATGGGGCATCGCTTTCGGTCGGACGGTGGGCATCAGCGGAGACGAGTGAATGAGCACCTATGAGGCGGCTGTCGAGGAGCGGCCGGCCGGATCCGGCGGCCGCGCCGGTCGCACCGCGCCGGTCTGGTGGCTAGTGGCTCGTCAGGAGCTCATCGAGCTGTGGCTCGGCGGCCGACTCCTCGTCCTCCTGATCCTGTACGCGATGCTGATGTCGGTCACGGCGGTGCTCCGCCAGATCGAGAGCGAGGTGAGTCTCATCCCGCCCGCGGAGATGGTGTTCCTGACGGTCCTGTCGACGATCTCGTTCGGGATGTTCCTCGGCCTGATCGCGGGGGCGGACAGTGTCAGTGGGGAGCGTGATCGCGCGACCCTGGAGCCGCTCCTCCTGACGCCCGTCGGTCGCCGCCAGATCGTCTTCGGGAAGTTCGTCGCGGCATTGTCGCCTTGGCCGGTCGCCCTCCTGATCTGTGTTCCTTACGCATACGTCCTGGGGCAAGGCGACGATTCGCTGCTGCCCGGTCTCGCCTGGACCGCGGTGCTCGGCACGCTCCTGGCCATCGCGTTCACAGGATTCGGGATGCTGACCAGCATCTGGTCCGGTTCCAATCGGACCAGCCTGTTCGTCAGCCTGCTCGTGTACCTGCTGTTCGTCATCCCGACGCAGTTCCCGGGTCAGGCTCAGAAGGGAAACCTCGGCTATCTGGTGCAGCAGCTCAACCCCATGCAGGCGAGCAGCGCGTTCACCGAGAAACTGATCGTCAACAATAGGACTCCCGTTGAGCTGGCTCCCTATCTCGTGACCCAATGGATCGCCGCTGCGGCCATCCTCGTCCTGCTCTTCGGATACGCGGCACCTCGGCTGAAGCTCGAGGGCGAGGGTCCGAGGTTTCGTCCACCATCGCGCCGCGCGCGCGGGGCCGCCGGCGCAGTCATCGGTGGGGCACTCATCCTGGGCGTGATCGCGATGCCCCTGACGGCCATGGCGGCTGCCGGCGCAACCTCGGCTGGACCGCGCCTCGTCGTGGCGTCGAGCGATCCCGCCCTGACGATCACCACGGACCTTGAGACTGCGATCGTGGACAGCGGCGACGACGTCAAGTTCACCACGACCGTCAGCAACAGCGGTGCGACCGACACGCCCGAACTCAACGTCGCGATGAACCTCATCAACCTCGGCAAAGGCGGCGATCCCGTGGACCCGGAAGACTGGTCACCGGAGCGTACCCAGGAGCTCGGCATCCTGAGCGCTGGCGACTCGAGTGAACAGGAATGGCTCGTCACCGCCATCCTCGAGGGCGACTACATGATCTACATGACGGTCGTGCCCACTCCGGAAAGCCCTGAGACGACATCTCAACCCGTCTCGAGCAGCGGGATCCACCTGACGGTCAACGCCGTGGCCAGGGGCAACCCGGGAGGCGTCCTCCCGGTGGCGATCGGCGTTCCGCTCATCCTCGTCGCCGTCACCCTCCTGATGCGGCGATGGTGGAATCGCGAACGCACTCCGACTCGGAAGCAGGCATCGTCAGACGGTCCGACATGAGACGTCGTCCGACCGCCCACAGGGTCCATCCTCGGACGTCCCGGTGCCTCGCGGGCCTCGCCATGGTCGCGCTCGTCCTCGCCTGCGGTGGCCCAGCCCCAAGCCCGGTGCGTCCACCGACCGCCTCGCCCCGATCGACGCCGGTGCCTACTGCCCCCGTAGTCGCCGCGGCGACCCCTGGGCCCAGCGATGCGTCCACCCCTTCCGAGGCGGCGGTCGAGTCGGTGGAACCGTCGCGAACGCCGGGCGGAAGCGTGAAACTGACCATCGAGACGGCTCCGGGCGCCGAGGACTTCGGCTACATCCCGTCAGAGCTCGAGGCGCCGGCGGGTTCCGAGATCAGCCTCCAACTGCTCAACAAGACGAATCCCGATGATGAGATCGGCCACAACTGGGTGCTCGTCAAACCGGGACAGGAGGAGCAGGTCCTGGCTAACGGGATCAAGGCTGGCGATGACAATGACTGGCTGGACACCAAGGATCCGGGGATCATCGCGGCGACCCACCTGATCGAGGGCGGTGAGAAGCACCAGGTGAAATTCACCGCACCGGAGCCGGGTGTGTACGTCTTCGTGTGCACCTTTCCGAAGCATTACGCCGGTGGCATGAAGGGCACGCTCACGGTTCGTTGATCAGATCGCGGATCCCTTGCGGGACGGACATCAACCGCCCGCGCGCCGCCGTTCGAGCCCGTCGAGGATGAGGTCGAGCCCGAACGCGAACTCGTAGTCGTCGTCGCAGCCGCCGATGCCGCCTTCGTGGCTCGCCGCCGAGGCGATCGCGGCGATGTTCGGGTAGGTGCTTGCGAGCTGGGCTGCGAAGACCGCGGCGGCTGGATCGGGAGCGCCGGAATCGTCATACAGGTCCTGGTTGAATCCGAGGACACGGCTGCCGAGGACGTGCATCGCGTGATGCGTCAGGTCGACCGTGAAGCCACCGTCGCGGATGACTCCGGTCACCGCTTCCATGTAGCCCAGGGTCGCCGGGCCGGGAGAGCTCCTCGTCTCGATGATGCGGGCCGCCCACCGGTGGCGGAGCATCACGGTCCGTGCGCCGAGGATCGACCGCCGGAGGGTGGTCCGCCAATCCGGCCCTCCGGTGTCGACGGGGATCTCGGCGACGACGGTGTCGACCATGCCGTCGAGCAGGTCCTCCTTGCCGCGGATGTGGGTGTACAGCGACATCGCCTCGATGCCCAGCTCCTGGCCGAGCCGGCGCATGCTGACCGCGTCGATGCCCTCGCGATCGGCGAGATCGACGGCGGCGCCCAGCACCCGGGCGCGGGTCAGCGGGGCCCGTCGCTCCTCGCCCTCGTTCCTCGTCCCGACGCTCTCCACTGGTCCCTCTTGACATCCTTACGTCGTATGGACTACCTTACGTCGTATGGACGCAGCCTTACGGCGTACGGACGGGCACGAGCGTAGCACACGAACGGGAGAGAACGAAGATGACGAGCGCACCGAGCGACGGAGTCGAGTCCCGGATCCCATCGGAGGAGGCAGACCATTCCCCGTTCATGCCGCCCCGCTGGTTCGTGCGGACGGCGTGGATCGCCCACCGCGCGCTCTTCCGTGGCACCGGTGGCCGCCGCGGCCTGTGGCCGCCGAAGCCGGGCAAGTGGGGGACGATGCGGCTCGTGACCGTCGGACGTCGAACAGGCAAGGAGCGCGAGGCCATCGTCGCCTACTTCGAGGACGGCCCGAACGTCGTCACGATGGCCATGAATGGCTGGGGCGAGAAAGAGCCCGCCTGGTGGCTCAACCTCCTCAACCATCCCGACGCCGAGATCGAGCTGAAGGGTGAGGGCCGGACACGTGCCGTCCGAGGGCGTCCTGCGGTGGGCGACGAGCGCGAGCGACTGTGGGATTCGTGGCGGTCCTACACGGCCCACCTGGATGCGTACGCGACGCTCCGCTCGACCGAGACGGCGATCGTGATCCTCGAGCCGCGACCCGATTGACGGGGTAGTAGATAGGACGGTCCGAAGTTGCCGGACCGTCCTCTGTCGCCGTCCGAACGTCAGCGGAGAAACGCCTCGCCCTTGCGGGACCGAATCGCCGTCTGGTTGACGATCAGGTCGATAAGCCGCTCTGGCGTCTGCTACTTCATCGCGAGCTTCGCCCGATCCATCTGGTGATGCGCGATCACGTCGTTGAGCTGATCCGTGCTCAGCTCCCCGAGCGCTTGTCGGAGCGCGGCTTCACCGCCCTCTTCGAACGTTGCAAAGGGGTCAATCGCCGGCTGTGTACGCCGACGCTGCTGCTTGGGCAGAACGTCGTCGATGGCGCGTCGGAGCACTCGGCCGAAAGCCGGATCACGCACAGCCTCCTCGACCACCTCCTCCGGGAGGCGCTTCTGCGTGCTCGTCGTCATGCAGTTGCAGTCGCTTCGCGTTGGCCAACGAGGTCCCGACGCTCTTTGGCCAGGGAGTCGTACACCTGAAAGTTGCCGTCGTAGCCGTACCGCTGGCGGAAGGTCTGCTGCGACGCGTACTCCACGGCCATGGCCGTTGTGCTGCGCTCCGGGTTGACGGTCTTGAAGACATGGAGCTCCGCCTCGTCCGCCCCCCGTCAATCGGGACAGGGGTAGCACGAGGATGAAAGTATGCGATGCGCACTGGTGTCGGGCGCCATTGTTGAAGTCGTCTGCAGGCAGGTGCCGACTTCGGAAGCCAGTCCCAACGATGATCGGTGTTGATGGATTGACCGAGGTTCACCAGGCGGCGATGCTCGTGTCATGAGCGACCTCCCGACCGGCACCGTCACGCTCGTGATGACCGATATCGAGGGCTCGACACTGTTGCTCCACGAGCTGCGCGATGGCTACGCAGATGCGCTCGCCCGGCACCGCGAAACGTTGCGAGCGGCTTTCGGCAAACACGGCGGGATCGAGGTCGATAGTCAGGGCGACGCAACTTTCTACGCATTCACTCGCGCAAGTGACGCGATCAACGCCACGATCGCCGGACAACGAGGCCTCGATCCCGGTCCGCTGCGGGTCAGGATGGGGGTCCACACCGGAGAGCCGATCCTCACTGGGGAGGGCTACGTCGGGATCGATGTACACCTCACGGCGCGCCTCATGGCGGCTGGGCACGGTGGACAAGTGCTGGTTTCCGAAGCCACTGCCCGCCTGTTAGGCACCCAGACACTCCACGACCTTGGGGAGCATCGGCTCAAGGACATCCCGGGGTCGCAGCGCCTGTTTCAAGTTGGCGACGCCGCGTTTCCGCCACTCCGGACGATGGATGCGTCGAATCTGCCAGTCGCGCCGAGCCGGCTCATCGGTCGTAGGGCGAACGTCGCAACGGTGGTCGGGCTCGTCGATCGTGGCGGACGATTGACTACCATCACGGGCCCTGGCGGGATCGGCAAGACGCGCCTGGCTCTGGCGGTTGCGTCCGAGCTTGCGGGTCGCTTCAAGGATGGCGTCTTCTGGGTCCCGCTGGCCCACGTGTCGGACCCGGAGCTGGTCGTACCCGAGATCGGCAACACCCTCGGCCGGAAAGATGTGCGTTCCCACCTTCGGGACAGCGAGTCGCTTCTCGTCTTGGACAACTTCGAGCAGGTACTCGGCGCGGGCCCCGCCTTGGCGCGGCTCCTAGCGGTCGCTCCGAGGTCTGCGCTGCTTGTCACGAGTCGGGCTCCCCTCAGACTCGCGGGCGAACATGAGTATCCGCTCGCACCGCTGTCCAGACATGCGGCCTCTTCTTTGTTCGTCGAGCGAGCACGGGCTGTCGGCCGCCTGGTGCACCGTGGTGCGGCTGTCGATGGGATCTGCCGTCAGCTTGACGCGCTTCCCTTGGCGATTGAGCTGGCTGCGGCGCGCACGAAGGTCATGGATCCGGAGACGCTGAGCACGCGGCTCGACCGGAGACTCTCGCTGCTTACCGGCGGGTCGCGTGACGCGCCGGAGCGGCACCAAACCATGCGATCGACGATCGAATGGAGCTGCAACCTGCTCGACCCTGAGACGCGCCGACTATTCGTTCGCTTGGCCGTATTCGCTGACGGATCGACGATCGAGTCCGCGGAGGCGATCTGCGGCGCGGACCTCGACAGCCTAGGTGCGCTGGTCGACTGGAGTCTTCTCGGGGTGGACGATGACGGCCGCTTCGCGATGCTCGAGACACTCCGAGAATACGCCGCCGAACAACTCGATGCCTCCGACGAGGGCGATGGGATCCGCCGAGCGCACGCTGAATTCTTCGCTGATATGGGGGCCCGGCTGGCCACGATATGGCGAACGGGCCAAGATCGGGTTGCGGCAGAATTGCTCGATAGCGAAGCGGCCAACATTCGCGCCGCGGCCACTTGGGCGGGCCGCTCCGGGGACGTCCGTCTGCACTTGCGTCTGTTGACCGACCTCGATCACCTCTTTCTGCGCGGTTCCCTGGCCCAGTATCGAACCCAGCTCGAGTCATCCCTCGGGCTTCTCGAGCCGTCGAGGGATCTCCCCTCCGATGAGCAGCGGCTGCGCGCAAGAGGAACAGCCACCCTCTCATATGTGGCCTACCGGCAGGGCGACTATGCGACGTCGACCGCGCTCGCGACCCGTTCCCTCGAGCTTGCCGAGCGGGCGGACGACCTGCGAAGCCTTGCGGCCGCTCATCGAAACCTGGCCAATACCGACAACCTCGCCGGCCGGTTCCAGGATGCGCGCCATCACCTCGAACTTGCCTCGGCAGCTGGACGAGCGGCGGGCGATCTGCGCAGTGTGGCGACCGATCTGATCGACCTCAGCGACGTCGCGCTGGTGGCCGGTGACTTCGAACAGTCCATCGCCCTAGCAGCGGAAGGTGTCGAAGCGGCTCGCCCACTTGGGGATCCGGAGATCCCGTGCGTAGCGGGTCTGAACATGGCGACCGCCTACCTGCGCCTCGGCCGAATCGACGAAGCCGTCGTTCAGTGTCACGAAACGATCACCTTCGCGCGTCGACATGACCTCGTCGATATCATCGCCACAGGCCTCCTGATCCTTGCCGCAGTCGCGGCCCAGCGTGGTCAGCTCGTCAACGGCGCACGGCTGATCGGCCGGGCGGACGAGATGCGCAACGACATCGCGAGCGACCTCCAGCCGGCCGAACGGGCGCTGCGAGGTGAGGTGATGGCCCTACTTTCCAAGCTGGGCACCGTGAGGCTGGCTGGCGAACTGCAGGCCGGTAGGACGTCGTCACTTCAGGCAGTGCTTGATCGAGCCCCCGTAGTTGCCGCCAGCGGGCCACGATGAGTAGGTCGGCTCAACGTACTTCCGGTAGGTGTGTGCTTCGTTGATCAGGTTCCACTCCCATCGACCCATCCCGCTCCTTGGGCGAGCAGATTATCGATTCCCTGTAGGGAACGGGCTCGATGTCCCCGCCTGTTCGATTTGTCGATGTCATCGCCAGCTTCGGCGGCAACTTTGAGACTCGCTATCTACTATCCCGCGACCCGATTGACGCTCCCCGAGGGGCCGCGTAGACTCATATCCGACGAAATCACTCGGATATCGAGGACCGTTCCCTGACCGCTTCCGCGACCCCCGTCCCGACCCAGGCGCCGACGCCCGGCCACGCCCGACCCGCCTACCACGGCAGCGGCGCCATCGCCTTTTCCACGAAGGGCGAGTACGGCGTCCGGCTGATGGTCCAGCTCGGGCGACACCACGGCATGGGTCCGGCCTCACTCGCCGAGATCGCAGCCGAGGAAGACCTCCCTCGCGCCTACCTCGAGCAGCTCGTCGTCAGCCTGCGCGAAGCCGAACCTCGTGACCAGCACCCGCGGCGCGCACGGCGGATACGAGCTCGCCCGCCCGCCGGAGACCATCTCGATGGCCGAGGTCCTTCGCGCGCTCGAGGGCCCGATCGCCCCGATGCTGTGCGCCAGCGACGACCCGGAGCACGCCAACCTGTGCGATCGCATCGTCGCGCTGCACGGTCAACGTCCTGTGGGTCCGCGTCCGCGACGCCGTGGCCGGCGCGCTCGACTCGATGACCCTCGCCGACCTCGTCCCGCCGCGCATCGACGGCACCACCTCCGCGCCCATCCAGCCCACCCCACGCCAGGGAGCCCAGACGACCCCGTGACCGACTCGACCACCGACTCCACCGACCAGCACCTCGTCATCCGCGGCCTCCGCGTCGCGCCGGCCGCCGCCCCCGACCACGAGATCCTCCAGGGGATCGACCTGACCGTCGGCAAGGGCGAGGTCCACGCGATCATGGGCCCGAACGGCTCCGGCAAGACGACCCTCGCCTACGCCCTGATGGGCCACCCGGCCTACGTCATCAAGGGCGGCGAGGTCATCTGGAAGGGTCGCGACATCCTCGCCCTGTCGCCCGACAAGCGCGCCCGGCTCGGGCTCTTCCTCGCCTTCCAGTACCCGACCGCGATCCCGGGCCTCAGCGTCGCGAGCTTCATCCGCTCGGCGCTCAACGCCAAGCTGCAGGGCATCGACAAGAACCCCGACATCGACCCGACCGACGCGGTCAAGGGCGGCGTCTCGATGCGCGACTTCCGCAACAAGATGCGCGAGAAGATGGCGCTGCTGCGGATGGACGAGGGCTTCGCGGCCCGCTACGTCAACGACGGCTTCTCCGGCGGCGAGAAGAAGCGCCTCGAGATGCTCCAGATGGCCGTCCTCGAGCCCGAGATGGCGATCCTCGACGAGACCGACTCGGGCCTCGACATCGACGCGCTGCGGATCGTCGCCGAGGGCGTCAACGCGATGCTCAACCCGAACCTCGGCGTCCTGCTCATCACCCACTACCAGCGCCTGCTCAACTACATCACGCCCGACTTCGTGCACGTCCTGGCCCAGGGCAAGATCATCACCTCGGGCGGCAAGGACCTGGCGCTCCGTCTCGAGGACGAGGGCTACGGCCCGGTCCTGCGCGAGAACGGCTACGAGACCGACCTGCCCGACGAGGCGCTGCTCGTCCCGGTCGCGCCGGCCGGCGCCGACCTCGAAGCCGTCGAGGCCGCCCGCTAGCCGGGCACCGACCGATGACGCTGACCTCCGAGCCCGTGAGCACGCTCGACCCGTACGCGCTGCGCGCCGACTTCCCGATCCTCGCGCAGGAGATCAACGGGCACCCGCTCGTCTATCTCGACTCCGCGTCGTCGAGCCAGAAGCCCAACGTCGTCATCGATGCCGTCGCCGACTACTACCGCGAGTACAACGCCAACGTCCATCGCGGCATCTACACGATCGGCGAGAAGGCGACGGCCGCCTACGAGGAGGCGCGGGCCAGGGTCGCGCGGTTCATCAACGCGCCCGACAGCCACGAGGTCATCTTCACCCGCAACGCGACCGAGGCGATCAACCTCGTCGCGTACTCGTGGGGCCGCCGGAACATCGACCGGGGCGACGCGATCGTCCTGACCGAGATGGAGCACCACGCCAACCTCGTCCCGTGGCAGCTCCTCGTCCAGGAGCGCGACGGCGACCTCGAGTTCATCCCGATCACCGACGACGGCATCCTTCGCCTCGACGTCCTCGAGGTGCTGCTGCGCCTGAAGCCGAAGCTCGTCGCGTTCACCCACGTCTCGAACACGCTCGGGACCATCAACCCGGTGCGCCGAGATGGTCGAGATGGCCCATGCCGCCGGCGCGCTCGTGCTGGTCGATGGCGCCCAGGCCGTCCCGCACGTGCCGGTCGACGTCCAGGCGCTCGGTGCCGACTTCTATGCGTTCAGCGGCCACAAGATGCTCGCCCCGATGGGCTCCGGCGCGCTCTGGGCGCGGCGCGAGCTGCTCGAGGCGATGCCGCCGTTCCTGTCGGGCGGCGAGATGATCCGCGAGGTCCACCTCCGGCGGAGCGACTTCAACGACATCCCCTGGAAGTTCGAGGCGGGCACGCCGGCCGTCGGCGACGCGATCGGCCTCGGCGTCGCTGCGGAGTACCTGTCGGCCCTCGGGATGGACGCGGTCCGCGCCCACGAGCTCGACCTCGTCGCCTACGCGCTCGAGACGCTGCCCCGCGAGATCCCCGACATCGAGCTCTACGGCCCGATGGACCCGGCGCTGCGCGGCGGCGTCGTTCCGTTCAACCTGCCGGGCATCCACCCGCACGACGTGGCCCAGGTCCTCGACCGCTACGGCATCGCGGTCCGGGCCGGCCACCACTGCACGATGCCGCTCCATGAACGCCTCGACCTGGCCGCCACCGCGCGCGCGTCCTTCAACGTCTACTCGACCCGCGAGGACATCGACGCCCTGGCCGCCGGCCTCAAGGAAGTCCAGCGCGTCTTCAACGGCTGACCGGCCTGGCTATCCCGCGTCGATCACGCAGAACCGGTTGCCCTCGGGATCCTCGAGGATGATGTAGTCGGCGTCAGCCGGTCGCTTGTCCCAGTGGACCTCGCGCGCCCCGAGCTCCACGAGCCGTCGGACCTCGGCGGCCTGGTCATCGGTGTACAGGTCCAGGTGGATGCGGGGCGGAAGGTGGACCTCCGAGTGGACCCGGTCGAGCGATACGTTCGGGCCGTTGCCGACCTTCGGCCGGAGCAGCACGAAGTCGTCCACCTCAGGATCGTCGCGCGGAACGTAATCGAGCGCGGCCGACCAGAACGCAGCCTGGCGCGGCAGGTCGTCCACGCGGATCACGATCGAGCCGACGCGCAGCATCAGGTCAGCCGCCCCGACCCAGGTCGCGCATCGCCGCCGCGACATCGCGTTCCCCGGTCGCCTCGAGGCCCTCGATCGCGCCGGCGATATCCGCCTCCGAGCGGTTCTGGCTGAGCTTCCACTTGCCCTCGACCCGATCGATGAGGATCTCGACGCCGACGATCGCCCGGAGCTGGCCGTCGATATAGCGCTCGGGCGCGTCATCGACCGACCACGGCTCCGCTCGCGGACCCTCGTGGTGGTCGCTCAGGCGCCGGACGTTGGCCTCGACCCAGACCGGATCGTCATGGATGACCAGCCGGCCGTAGGCGTGGACGGTGATGTAGTTCCAGGTCGGGACGACCCGGCCGTGCTCGCGCTTGGTGGCGTACCAGGCGGGCGAGATGTAGGCGTCCGGGCCGGCCAGGATGACCATCGCCTCGCCGATCGCAGGCGTCTTCCACTGGGCGTTGTTCCGCGCGACGTGTCCCAGCAGCGCGCCCCAGGGTCCGAGACCCGCTCGCGCTCCTGGTCCGTCATGGACCAGTGGCAGCATCGTGGCGAGCAGGCCCTCGGCGGTGGCGGTGATGAGGTTCGCCGCGCGACCGGATCGGAGCAGCCCGAGGACCTCGGCGTCGTCGGGCTTGAAGTGGGCCGGCACGTACATCGGCCGATTATCGCTCGGTCCAGAGCTCGTTACGGGAAACACCCGATGCACGACGAGGAATCACCCGAGTAGTCTGCCGTGGAGGAGGCCGCTCACGGTCCACCTCGGGCCCCAACGTCAACCCGGCGCGAGCGACCGCCACATGTCGAGCGCCCACTGCCAGTCGCCCGGATCCTCGAAGATGATCCTGATGGCCGCCCCGGAGCCGACGACGGCCGAGTAGCCATCGAGGACGCCGACCTCGACGCCGGAGCTGGCATCGGTCGACAGGCGAGCCCGGCCGACGACGCCGCCGGCGCGATGGTCGATGGCGTCCGACCCGAGGTCACCACCGAACTGGTCGACGAACGCCTGCGCACCCATCGCACCGCCTGCGGTCGCGGTCTGGACGGCGGCGAGCGTGATGTTCCGTCCAGCGCCGCCGCCCCACCACTCCTCCGCGGAGCGGCGCTCGGCATAGGAGCCCGGGATCTCGAGCGCCCAGCCTTCATGGCGGATGGTGACGGGAGCGCGGCGATAGCCGATCGGAGGCTTGTCGCCCGCGTCGCGCTCGGCCCGGTCGGCGACCATGCGTGACATCGGATCGTCGATGCCCGCGCATCTCGATGAGTTCGGCCCATGCCCGCCACGGGTAGGCGAGGGTGGGATCCGTCGGGTAGGCGCGGGTCAGCGTCCGGTGGACCTCGTCGAGGAGGTCGCGTTCCTCCTTGATGGCCGGCGGCCGCCAACGCACTTCCAGCCACATCAGCGCGAGGGCCCGGTTCACGAGCGTCTGGCCGTGGGTGGTGTCCACCCACCAGGGCGTGATGTCCGTGGCGACGCGGGTATCTGCGACCGCAGATTCGAGCCAGGCGTCGTCGCGTGGCCCGAGGGCCGTGGCGATCGCGCCGTCGTACGTGTATCGAGTGGTCCCAGGGATGCCGACCTGGAACTGGGCGCCGCGGGCGGCTCTGCCGGCACGTGCCGCGACCAGCGTCTGACCGAGCCAGCCGAGGTACCCGCGCTCGGTGACGGTCCGGTCGGCGAACGTCGTTCCCGGGTCGTCCGGCGTCGGCGCGGCGCCGCCCCCCTCCCACGTGATCGACAGGTCCAGGCCCATGCGCTCCACGAGCCGGCCGACGAACCGGTGATAGCCGGGACCGACGGTCTCGGTCTCAGCCGTGACGACGACCCGTCCCGTGTCCCCCGCCGTCATCACGAGGTTCGGTGCCGCTGGATGGAGCGCGACCGTCAGCTCGGCGTCACCGTCATCGAGAGTCCGTCGGGTCGTCGACCGGACGATCTCGCCGTATTCGGCCACCAGCCACGACTCGACGCTCCCGAGCAGGCTGTCCCCCGATGGGACGCGCAGGATCATGCCTCGCCGCGAGGCCTGCCCGACGACGTGGGCCAGAAGGGGGCTGCGGATCATCGTTGCCATGGGTCAGCACGACGATAGCGCCGTGCAGGGCGGATTCGAACAAGCGGGTCGTACCGGACGGCGACGGCCAACAGTACGTGCCGCCGGCGCCCTCGGGGCGTATATCCGACCTATATGGTCGGGATTAGACGGACGCGCTACACTCCAAGGAGCATGGACGACCTGTACCGCGACTACATCCTCGAACACTATCGGCGGCCCCACAACTTCGGGGTCATCGAAGACGCCGACGCCTCGTACGAGGGCGCCAATCCGCTGTGCGGCGACCGGATCACATTGATGCTCGGTGTCAAGGACGGCATCGTCGATCGCGTCGCGTTCACCGGCCGTGGTTGCGCCATCAGCCAGGCCAGCGCCAGCCTCCTGACCGACGAGATCAAGGGCAAGCCGGTGGACGAGGTCGCGGCGATCCGCGCGGACGACCTGCTCGACCTCCTCGGCATCGACATCAGCCCCGCCCGCCTCAAGTGCGCGATGCTCAGCCACGACAGCCTCCAGCACGTCCTCGGCGACCTCGGTGTCGCCGCGCCCGGCGCAGAGGTCGAGGCATGACCACCATCACGTCGCGGAACGAGCGCCGCTGCAGGTGTCTGCCGCCGGCCTGACGCCGGCTCGTCGTCCGCCGCGGACCGTCCGTGGCATCCACCGACCATCCCTCACCGCCCTGGCGCCATCCGAGCGACCAGCCCGTCGAACACCGGAGCCCATCGACCCATGCCGAAGTCCTACGCCGACCTCCTGCGAGAGGCCCGCGCGCAGATCAGAGAAGTCACCCCCCAGGATGTCGACGCCCTGCCCGCCGGCGCCGCGACCATCGTCGACGTCCGCGAGGCGTCCGAATGGGAGCAGGGCCATCTGCCCGGCGCACGCCACGTCTCCAAGTCCTACATCGAGCAGCAGATCGAGGGCATCGCGCCCGATCGTGACGCGCCGGTGATCCTCTACTGCGCCGGCGGCGTCCGCTCGCTGTTCGCGGCCCAGACCCTCGCCGAGATGGGCTACACCGACGTCGCCTCGATGTCGGGCGGCTTCCAGAGCTGGAAGGGCGCCGGCCTCGCCTTCGACACGCCGGTCGTCCTGACCGCCGACCAGAAGCAGCGCTACAGCCGCCACCTGCTCATCCCCGAGGTCGGGGCGGAAGGCCAGGCCAGGCTCCTCGGCTCGAAGGCACTGCTCATCGGCGCGGGCGGGCTCGGTTCGCCGGCCTCGCTGTACCTCGCGGCGGCCGGCGTCGGCACCATCGGCATCGTCGACTTCGACGTCGTCGACGTCAGCAACCTCCAGCGCCAGATCGTCCATACCACCGACCGGGTGGGGGAGCGCAAGGTCGAATCGGCGAAGAAGTCGATCAACGCGCTCAATCCCGAGATCAAGGTCGTCGCCCACGAGGAGATGCTCGTCGCGGCCAATGTCGAGCGGATCATCGCCGGCTACGACGTCATCCTCGACGGCACCGACACGTTCGAGACCCGCTACATCCTGAACGACGCGGCGGTCGCCGCCGGCATCCCGGTCATCCACGCGTCCGTCTTCCGGTTCGAGGGTCAACTCACGACGTTCATCCCGTTCGAAGGCCCGTGCTACCGCTGCCTGTACCCGACGCCGCCGCCGCCGGAGCTCGCGCCCGGCTGCTCGGTCGCGGGCGTGCTCGGCGTCGTGCCCGGCATCCTCGGGCTGCTCCAGGCGACCGAGGCGCTCAAGGTCCTGCTCGGGATCGGCGAGACGCTGGCCGGCCGGCTGCTCCTGTTCGATGCCCTCGAGACCGAGTTCACCGAGCTCAAGCTGCGGCGCGACCCGAACTGCCCGGTCTGCTCGGATGCGGCCGTCGCCGCTCGTGCGGCCGGGGTGCCGCTGCAGGTCGACGGCGTCAACGTCGAGGCCCCGTTCCTCATGACCGGCTCCTTCGGGGGCGCTTCGTGAGCACGGTGTTCATCCCATCGGTCCTGCGGGCGAACGTCGGCGGCGTCAAGTCGCTCGAGCTCGACGGCGATTCGATCCGCGACGTCGTCGGCGCGCTCATCGAGCAGCACCCGTCTCTCAGCACGCAATTGCTGACCGACGACGGCGACCTCAATCGCTTCGTCAACGTCTACGTCAACGGCCAGGACGTGCGCTACCTGGACGGGCTGGACACGCCGGTCGCCCCCGCCGATGAGGTCCGTCTCCTCCCGGCGATGGCCGGCGGCTGACCGATGGCCGTCCCGCGGCGGCTCCACGAGGCCGAGGACGAGCACGCGCACGCTCACGCACACGCCCACGAGGATGTCGTCCCGCACGGCGGGCGATACGGCGACATCCTCGAGGCGATCGGGCACACGCCGCTGGTCGAGATCCCGCGGATGTCGCCCAAGCCGTCCGTCCGGATCTTCGCCAAGCTCGAGATGCTCAACCCGACGGGGTCGGTGAAGGATCGCGTCGCGAAGTACCTCGTCGACGACCTCGAGTCGCGCGGGCTGCTCCACGAGGATTTCGATCATCCTCGAGCCCACCTCGGGCAACACCGGCATCGCCCTGGCGATGATCGGCCGGCGCAAGGGCTATCGCGTCGCGCTCGTGATGCCCGACAACGTCACCAACGAGCGACGCCAGATGGCCGCCCTGTTCGGGGCCGAGGTCATCGACTCGCCCGGGTCGCAGGGCAGCAACGGGGCGATCGCGCTGGCCAAGCACCTCGTCAGCAAGGACGAGCGCTTCGTCATGCCCTACCAGTACGGCAACGAGGCAAACCCGAGGGCCCATTACGAGACGACCGGCCCGGAGATCCTGGCCGACTGCCCGGAGGTCGACGTCTTCGTCGCAGGCCTGGGCACCGGGGGCACGCTCATGGGCGTCGCTCGCTACATGCGCGAGGCGAAGCCCGGGGTCCGGATCATCGCCGCCGAACCGCTGCCCGGTGAGCTCGTGTCGGGCCTGCGCTCGCTCGACGACGGGTTCATCCCCGAGATCCTCGATCCGACGCTCATCGACGCGAAGTACCTGGTCTCGAACCGCGACGCCATCGCGGCCCTGCGCGAGCTGGTCTTCCGCGAGGGGATCTTCGCCGGGCCGTCGTGTGGGGCAGTGCTGGTCGCGGCGGCCAGGGTGGCCAACGAGATGGCCGGCGGGACGATCGTCGCGCTGCTCCCCGACGGTGGCTGGAAGTACCTCTCGGCGGGCACGTTCTCGACGAATCTCGACGAGATGGGGGAGGCGCTCGAGGGTGGCGTCAACTGGTGGTGAGCCGGTGACGGTCCACCCCGGCCCCACGGCCGTGGTCCTGCCGGCGGAGATCCGCGAGGCGATCGTCGCGCACGCCCGGGCGGGCTATCCGAACGAGACGTGCGGGCTCGTCATCGGTGAGAGGGCGCCCGTCGATGGCGGGACCGCGCTCCGGTACGAGCCGACCCACAATCGCGCGGCGTCGCCCTATCGCTACGAGATCGACCCGCCCGACCTGCTGCGCCTGACGATCGCGACCGATGACGCCGACGAGGTCTTCTGGGGCATCGTCCATTCGCATACGCACACCCCGGCCGTCCCGTCGCCGACCGACATCGGGCTGGCCTTCTATCCGGAGGCGTTGTACATCCTCGTCTCACTCAGCGACGACGAGGCTGCCGCCGATGGCACGCCGAGCCTTCGGGCGTGGCGGATCGTCGACGGCAACGTGCACGAGGTCGAACTCCGAGGATGACGCCGCGGAACGGCGCACTCGGTGCGTTGGCGCTCGGTGCGCTCGCCGTCGTCGGGGCGACGGTCGCGGGTTCGGATGCGAACCTGCTCGACCCGGTCGTCCACCCGCCGGCCATCATCCGGGCCGCGCTGGTCGGCGGCGCCGTGGCCGTCGCGGTCGTGTTGCTGTCGCGGGGTCTCGCCCGGCTGGGGAGTGGCTCGGATGACGTCCCGGGTCTCGTCCGCGGCGTTCGGCTGATCTTCCTCGCGGTGGCGGCCCTCGCGGCCGCGGCAGGCTGGCTGCTGGGCGACGCGCTGCCGCTCCTGGTCGCGCTGGTCATCGCCGGGATCGACGTCGTCGAGACGTCGTTCCTGCTGCTGGTCGTGGCCGGCGGCGCCGTCAACCGAAGGGGCTGACCAACTCCCGGTCCTCGCGTCGCTCCACGGTCGGTGGCGGGACGCGGACCCCGCCGCGGACGATCAGGACGGAACATGGGGCGTGGAGCAGGACGTTGCGGGCCACGCTGCCGAGGATCAGTCGTCGCAGACCTGTCTGCCCGCGTGTCCCGATGACGATCACGCCGGCCTGTCTGGCGCGCGCGACGGCGACGATCTCGTGAGCGGGATCGCCCTCACGAACGACGGCCTCGGCGTCCAGACCGGCATCCCGCAGACGCTGCACGGCCGCCTGGCAGTCGGCTTCGACCGTCTTCTTCTCGGTCAGCGCCCCGAGGGCATATGCCTCGATCGCGTCGGTGTAGAGGAGCGGGGCGACGGCGACGGCGTCCGGAAAGCCGTCCTCGACGACGCTGACCACGGTGATCGGCAGGCCGGCGAAGAGAGGACATTCGGTCATCATCGACTCGGCCGCGCGAGCGTGGGTTGATCCGTCGTCGGCCAGGATGACCGGCCCGATACGATCGTCGCGGGCGACGAGGACCGGACACGGAGCGTGATCGACCACCTCCGCGGAGACCGATCCGAGCAGCGCCGACTCCCACAGGCCGTGTCCGCGGTGGCCGATGACGACGAGGTCGGCCGGCATCGCGCGCGCCTCGTCGACGATGAGGCTGGCCGGCCGCCCGCGGAGGAGGACCGGTTCGATGACGAGGTCGGAGCGGACCGACCGGAGTTCGTGTTCTGCTGCGGCCAGGGCCGAGCGGTGGAGGGCGAGCGCGGCGTCCTCGGTCTCGAGCGCGTCCGTCGTCGCTGCCAGCGACCAGGGCACGCCGAGGACCTCCGCGCGACTCGGGGCGACGCTGACGATCCGGACGCGCCCGCCATCGCGCCAGGGCAGGGCGGCGACCAGGTCGAGGGCGCGGTCGGCCGACACCGACCCGTCGACGGCGAGCAGGATGCGCATCTCGCGGACCTCCTTCAGGAGCCAGCGTGCGCTCGGATCGGCGTGGTGGCATGAGTCCAACGGCCCGATTCGTCGGGACTTCAGCGGCGGATGGCCGCCAGAAGCTGGTCCGCGTCGAGCGGGACGAAGTCGAGACCCATTCGCGCAGCGATCCGGACGGCCGGCGGTGGCGTCAGGCCGGTCGAGGCGAGCAGGGCATGGTTCGCGGGCGCGAAGACAGTCGCCGGCGGGCCGTCGGCCACGATGAGCCCGTCACGCATGACGACGATCCGCCCGAACCGCGACGCGGCGAACTCCATGTCGTGGGTGATGGCGACGATCGATCGACCGGCCCCGCGCATCGCGTCGACGACCGCGCCGACGCGCGCGACACCCTCGGCATCCTGACCGGTCGTCGGCTCGTCGAGGACCATCACCGCTGGATCCATCGCGAGGATCCCGGCCAAGGCGACGAGCTTGCGGCGCGACAGGTCCAGGTCGTACGGGTTCGTCGCGCGCTGGTCGGCCAGACCGACGGCGTCGATGCTCCGGGTGACCCGATCCGCGATCTCCGCTGGCGGAACGCCGAGGTTGCGCGGGCCGAATGCCACCTCGCGCTCGACCGAGCGCTCGAACAACTGCTCGTCCGGGTTCTGGAAGACGAACCCGACGGTGGCCGCGAGCTGGGCGATCGAGCGGTCGTCTGTCGGCTGGCCATCGAGGAGGACGCGACCGGAGGCCGGTCGAAGGAGCCCGTTGAGATGCTTGACGAGGGTCGTCTTGCCCGAGCCGTTCTGGCCCAGGATCGCCACGGCCTCGCCGGGTTCGATGGTCAGCGAGACACCCCGGACGGCCTCGATGCCGCTCGGGTAGCGGTGGACGAGACCGTCGAAGGCGACGCGGACGGGGGCGCGGTCACGGGCTGGTCGCCACGACGAGGCCGGCGGCCGGGATGGGTCGGCCGGGACACTCGTCGGCCGATCATCGCCGGGGACCGCCGACGCCAGGCCGGCCGCGACCGCAGCCTCGTCGAAGGCATCCTGAAGGCGGATCCCGGCGGCCCGCGCCAGCCTGACGAGAGTCGGGACGGGCGGGCCGCCCGCCGTCTGTGCCTCGGTCATCGCCGCGGCGGGCACATCCAGCGCGATCACCCGCCCCGCGTCGAGGACCAGGCACCGGTCCATGCGGCCGATGACGGTCGGATCGTGCTCGACGCACACGATCGCGGACCCGGCCCGGGCCAGTTCGTCGAGCAGGTCCGCCACCGAGGCCGTGCCTGCCGGGTCGAGCTGGGCGGTCGGCTCGTCGAGGACGAGGACGCTCGTGCCCATGGTCACGATGCTCGCGATGGCGACCCGCTGCTGCTCACCGCCCGACAGCTCGAACGGCTCCCGATCGGCAAGGTGGGCGATCGCCAGCCGCTCCAGCGTCTCGTCGATCCGGGCGTCCATCTCCTCGCGTGGGACCCCGAGGTTCTCGAGCCCGAAGGCGAGCTCCTCGCGGACGGTCTGCTTCGATGCCGACAGCTGGTTCGCTGGTGTCGCGAAGACGATGCCGACCCGACCGAGCAGGGCGCCCGCCGGTGCCGCGGCCGCGTCGACGCCGTCGACCACGACCTGGCCTTCCAGCCTGGCCCGGACGACACGCGGGATGAACCCGGCAGCGGCCAGAGCCAGCGTGGACTTGCCGGCTCCCGTCCGCCCCGCGATCCCGACACGCTCGCCGGCCGCGACGTCGACGCTCACGTCCGTGACGCTCGGCTCGCGCCGGCCCGGGTAGCGGACGGTGAGGCCGTCGATCCGCAGCGGTCGCTCATCGGTGGTCGCGGCGGGCACCTCGGTCGCATCGGCCGTCATCGGGGCAGGACCCCGAGCGCCACGAGCACCACGGCGAGCGCGGCGACCAAGATGGACAGGCGCAGCCAGCGGTCGATCGCGGGATCGGCGACGGTGCGGTAGGCGGTCCGTCCCGGCCGTGCGCCGAACCCGCGCGCCTCGAGTGCGAACGTTCGCTCGCGCGTATCCACCAATGCCCCCAGCAGGACCGGTCCGATCAGCGGCACGAGCGACCGGATGCGCCGGACGAACGAGCCCTCCAGCGACAGGCCGCGCGCTTGCTGGGCCTCAAGGATGGCTCCTGCCCGGGTCCGCATCCGCGGCACGAGCTGGACCGCCGAGAGCACGACGAACGCGATCCGGTAGCTCGCCCCGCGGCTGATGAGCGCTTCGAGCAGGTCGTCGGCGAGCGTCGTGAACAGGAACACCACCGAGGCCAGGAACGCGACGAGGACTCGGCCGCCGGAGATGAGCCCGAATGTCAGGCCCTCGCGGGTCACCGCGAACGGTCCGAGCGACACAAGGACGTCCTTGGCGGCCGGGAAGAAGAGGCTGTTGACGACGACGATCGAGAGCAGCAGGACCGCCGGGATGCGCATGGCCCGCACGAGCGGCCGGAGCAGGCCCGCCGTCCAGGCGGCGACGGTGATGGCGACGGCAAGGATCGGCAGGATCGTCGGCGGCAGCAGGAAGGCCGCCAGCAACACGAATCCAAGGGCAAGGAGCTTGGTCAGCGGGTTGCGCCGGTGGATCCAGCTCGCACCCGCGACGAAGTAGCCGGTTGTCGCGGACATCCCTCGTCGTCAGCCGGCCGGGAGGCTGATGATCACTCCGCGACCGTGACCTCGCCGCGGCTGTACATGGTGCGGACCGTCACGGGCAGGGCACCCAGGATGACGAAGACGATCGTGTAGCTGATGGTCTTGTCGAGCGGATCGCTGACGAAACCCTGCGCGAACGCCGACTGGAGGACGTTCAGCCCGAGCGTCCGGAAGAGGGCGACCAGGGCGTCGGTGCCACCACCCGTGACGCCGCCGAAGACGCCGGCCGCGATCGGTGCCGAGATGGCCGCGGCGACGAGTCCCGTCGTCAGGCCGCCGATCCAGACCGGGAACAGCCGGGCGTTCTCGCCGCGACGCGCCCAGGACCAGGCGCCGAAAGCGACGAGGACGGCAACGACGGCCACTGCGATGAACCCGAGCGGATCGGGCAGGGCGAGGCTGGTCAGGTTGGCTCCGCCAAGGAAGGAGTCGGGCGTCTTGTCAGCCTTGAGGCCGGTGATCGACGAGAAGTAGCCGGTCGGGCTGAACAGCAGCCGCAGGATCGCGAACACGATCGCGAACGCCGCGATGGTCGTGGCACCGATCAGGTACTGGCGGATGACGGGATCCGGACCCGTGAACGCGAAGACCGTCTGGCGCGAGATCCAGCCGACGATGACGCCGACGGCGATCGACCCGATCGCGATCGCCAGGAACGACCACTGGTTGCGGGTGAGTTCATCAGGATCCGTCGCCCCGAGGTTCGGGATGCCGACGGTCGCCTGGACGACCAGGAACGCGACGAAGGCACCCACGATCCCCGCTGCCAGGGCGAGGAAGCCCGCGACCCGGACATCGTCGGGTCGGAGCTGGAAGACGCCACGCGACGCCCAGAAGCCGGCCATCAAGCCGATGACGCCGGCGACCGGCGCGAAGAAGGCGGCCGTCGGGCCGGCGCCGCCGGGCACGGGCAGGATCGACCAGATGAGGTTCGACAGGATGCCCGTCAGCGCGCCTGCCCACGGTCCCGCCAGGGCGCCCACGAGGACGGTCCCGATCGAATCGAGGTAGATCGGCAGGCGCAGCGCGACGGCGATCGAGCCGACCGCGATGTTGATCGCGATGGCGACTGCCATCAGGGTGAGGACCGCGGTCGTGAGGTCGCGCGAGCGGCGGGCGATGACCGCGAACAGGATGGCGCCGACGATCAGGGCGACGAGATAGGCGAGCTGGATCGGCGCAACGCAGGGCGTCGTCTGGCCGTCCGCGCAGACCTGCAACCAGTCCAGGTTCATCCCACCCTCCGATCCCTCGTCTCCGCTCGCTCCCCATCGAGCGCCCTTCCCGTCGCTAGCGTGACACGTCCGGGTGGTCTGCCGCCAGTCCGCCGACCCGTTCGACGAGGCGGTCGAGGAACTCGGGGACGTTCGCCGTCACGGCGACATCCAGGTTCGGCGGCTTGCCGGTCAGCCGCCGGCGGTCCGCGACGGTCATCCCGGTCGTCAGCTCGCCGCGTGTCTCCACGTCGACGAAGAGCGCCTCGGTGGTGACGAGCGTGCGGTCGAGGGCGGCGGCAACGGCCAGTGCATCGTGGATGAATGCGCCGTAGAAGCCGTCGTAGACGGCGTGGAACTCCATGTAGTAACGCAGCGCGTCGGCGACGTACCGGACGATCGGGTTGCTGGCCACCGACCGTGTCGCATGCATCGGGTCCTCGCCACGTGCCAGCGCGATCGAATCGTCGGGCGTGCTGCCGGCGCGTCGGGCGAGCCGGACGACGTCGTCGGGCAGGATCCGCGCCTGTTCGGTCACGTCCAGGCCGAGGGCCAGGGGCAGCGGGATGGACGGGTCTGCCTCTCGCGCGTCGGCCCAGGCGCGGAAGACGATCTTCGCCGCGTCCGGGTCGCAGTGGATGTTCCACTCGTTCGTCGGCGTCGAATTCCCCGGCACGCCGAACGCGCCACCCATCAGCGTGTAGTCCTTGAAGAGCCGCGGCAGCATCGGCTCGCGCAGCACCGCCATCGCCAGGTTGGTCAGCGGCCCCAGGGTGATGAGCGTGATCTCGCCGGGCCGGCGTCTCGCCTCGTCGAGCAGGATGTCGACGGCGTGGCGGCCGGACAGGGGCGCGGTCGGTGGCGGGAGCTCGGCGTACCCGAGACCCTGGGGGCCATGCGTCTCCTCGGTCGTCTCCAGCTGGCGGACGAGCGGGATCTCGCGCCCGAGCGCGACCTCGATGTCGGGCCGGCCGGCCAGCTCGAGGATCGCCCGGGTGTTGATGCCGACCTGGCGGGCAGGCACATTGCCCGAGACGCAAGTCACGGCCAGGATGTCGGCGTCCGTCGAGGCCACGGCATAGAGGAGGGCAAGGCTGTCGTCGATGCCGGTGTCGACATCGATGATGAGCGGGATCCGGTCGGTCATGGTCCGATGCTAGCCGAGGGTCTCGACCACCCGCGCGACGACCTCGGGTTCGGTCAACCCGTCGACGTCGACCATCCGCGCGCCGATCGCGGCGGCCAGGGGTTCGCGACGCGCGGCCTGGTCGGCGAGGAAGCCCGTTGTCGACTCGCCGTAGGCCGGCCGGTGCTCGTCGGGCGAGGCGAAGCGTGCGGCCAGGGTGTCGGGTGAGCCCCGGAGCCAGACGGTGGTGACGTCGGGGTCGGCGAGGGCGGCGCGGCACGAGTCGTCGTCGACGACGCTGGCCGCGGCGCTGATGACACTCTCCGTCGTGCTCGAGAGCGCGTCGAGCAGCTGCGTCGCCTCACGGGCATGCATCGCGTCGACGCCCTCGCGGTCGCGCAGTTCGCGCACGGTGAACCCGGTCGAGGCTTCGATGTCTGCGTCCGAATCCCGCCACGCTCGACCGAGCCGGTCGGCCAATACCCGGCCGACCGTCGTCTTGCCTGCGCCCATCAGACCCGTGATGACGATGTGGCGGGGGAGGTCCGTCATGCGGCAAGCGTATGCCCGTACACTCGGCCTCGTGGACCCCCTGCCGCCCCCGGCCTCGATCGCGCCGCCCGCCGTCATCGGCATCCTCGGTGGCGGTCAGCTTGGGCGGATGCTCGGGTTCGCGGCTCGGGCGATGGGCTACCGGGTCGCCATCCTCGATCCGGATCCGGAGTGCCCGGCTGCGGCGATCGCCGATGAGGTCGTCGTCGGCTCGTACGAGGACGTCGACGCGGCGGTCCGCCTGGCCAGGGTCAGCGATGTCGTCACGTACGAGCTGGAGCATGTCGCGGCGGCGGTGGTCGAGGCAGTCGCGGCGCTCGTCCCCGTCCGGCCCGGCCACGGTCCGCTGATCGTGACCCAGGATCGGCTGGCCGAGCGGCGGTTCGTCGAGCGGGCCGGGATCGGCGTCGCGCCGTGGCGTGAAGTCCGGTCGGTCGCAGAGGGGATCGCGGCCGCCGACGAGCTCGGCCTGCCGCTCCGGCTCAAGCTGCCGATCGGCGGCTACGACGGGCGAGGCCAGCTCCGGATCGTCGAGCCACGCGATCTCGAGGACGCCTGGGAGCGGCTCGGCCGGCCGCCCGGCTCGCGCCTCCTCGCCGAGCGCGAGCTCGACTTCGAGGTCGAGTTGTCGGTCGTGGTGGCCCGCGCCCTCGACGGGACATGCGCCGCCTTCCCGATCGCCCGCAACCGCCATGACGCCGGGATCCTGGTCGAATCCGTCGCGCCTGCCCCGGTCGGCGCCGATGTCACGGAACGCGCCACCGCGATCGGCGCGACACTGGCCGCCGCCATGGAGCTGTGCGGCACGCTGACCGCGGAGCTGTTCCTGCTCCGCGACGGGTCTCTGGTCGTCAACGAGCTCGCGCCGCGGGTCCACAACTCCGGTCACTGGACGATCGAGGGTGCGGCGACCTCGCAGTTCGAACAGCACATCCGGGCCATCTGCGGGCTCGGGCTCGGCTCGCCGGGTGCGCTCAGCCCGTCAGCGATGGTCAACCTGCTTGGAACGGGTGTCCGCCGGCCCGCGCACCTCGGCGGCGCCGAGGCGGCCCTCGCCGACCCGGCGGTCCACCTCCACGTCTACGACAAGCGCGACGTCTTCGAACGCCGCAAGATGGGACACCTGACGGCGCTCGACGTCGATGTCGACGCGGCACTCGAGCGGGCGCGACGCGCCCTTTCGGCCCTCGCCTGGGCCGACGACACGACGGAGGGCGACCGATGACCGAGCGACCCACGACGCCGATCGTCGGCATCGTCGGCGGCAGCCGCTCGGACTTCCCGACCCTCGAGGCGGCGGTCGCGGTCCTCGACGAGCTCGGGGTCCCGTCCGAGCTGAAGGTCGTGTCGGCCCATCGGACCCCGGATCGGCTGTTCCACTATGCCGAGGAGGCGCCCGGTCGTGGCATCAAGGTCATCATCGCCGGCGCCGGCGGTGCGGCCCACCTGCCCGGCATGCTTGCCGCCAAGACGGCCCTGCCCGTGATCGGCGTCCCGATCCCGACCCAGCACCTCGGCGGCCTGGATTCGCTCCTGTCGATCGTCCAGATGCCACGGGGCGTGCCGGTCGCCACGGTCGCCATCGGCAACGCCACCAACGCCGGGCTCCTCGCCGCGGCGATCCTCGCCCTCTCCGACGCGGCTCTCGCCGAGCGTCTCGCGGCCTGGCGCGCTCGCCAGACGCAGGCCGTTCTCGACGACGCCGGCCAGCCCTAGACCGGTCCGTCCGCCCAGGGCGTGACCGCGCCGCGGATCCCGACGGGGAGCGACCAGAGCGTCGACGTCGCGGTGATGTACAGCCGCTGGCCGTCGGCCCCGCCGAACTGGCAGTTGCTGGCTTCCTCGGGCAGGATGATCCGGCCGAGTTCCGTGCCCGCGGCATCCAGCACATGGATCCCGTCCCCGGCCGACGTCCAGACGTTGCCCTCGACATCGACCCGGAAGCCGTCCGAGACGCCGGGCTCCATGACCAGGAAGACGCGCGGCGCATCGAGCCGCCGTCCGTCGACCACGTCGAACGCCAGGATGTGGTGGTTGCCACCCTCGATCCGCGCGATGGACGTGTCCGACACGTACATGACCGATTCGTCGGGCGAGAACGCGAGGCCGTTCGGGTGGACGAGCTCGCGACTGGCGACCGTCACCTCGCCGGTCGATCGGTCCAGGCGGTAGACGAAGCAGCCGTCCTGCTCGGAGTCGGCCTTGAAACCCTCCGAATCGTCGAGGATCCCGTAGGGCGGGTCGGTGAACCAGATCGCGCCGTCCGAGGCGACGACGATGTCGTTGGGCGAGTTGAACCGGCCGCCCGCGAACCGATCGACCACCGTCGTCCGCGAGCCGTCGCGTTCGTAGCGGGAGATCCGGCGGAGACCGTGTTCGCAGGCAAGCACCCGCCCGTCCCGGTCGAGCGTGTGGCCATTCGCGAAATCGGACGGCTGATGAAGGACGCTGTCGCCGTCAGCGTCGGACCAACGCCGGACCGCGTTGCTCCGGACGTCGCTCCAGAGCACGGCGTCCTCGCCGGGGACGTAGACGGGCCCCTCCGCCCAGATCGCGCCGCCGGCGTGGGGAGTGATCGGCGTGCCTTCAGGGACCAAGCGCTCGAACCGCGGGTCGGAGACCACGCGCGATACGGGTTCGGGTGTGCCAAGGGTCGGTGTCACTGGGCAACCTCTCTGTGAGCTGGAACAGCTGACACGATCGGGACCTCCGGTTCTCTGTGCTCGGCCAGATGGAGTCCGAGGTCGAGCCCGGTCTTGAGCAGGACCAGGATGAGCACCGCGGCCGAGGAGGCGCCGGTGAAGGCGATCGCCATCCCGCCGACAAGGATCGTGAGGTGCAGGACGAAGAGACGCCCGTACGGGGCGCCCATCTGCCGGCTCACGCTCGTCCGCAGGTACTCGCCGCGCCCGATGTAGTTCAGCCGGTACGACGCGTAGTGGCTGATGAAGAGCCCGATGAGCACGAACAGGACCGCCCCAGGGTCCGAGGTGAGACCGGCGCTCTCGTCGCCGAACGCCTGGAACTGCGGCAGGGTCAGGACGAAGATGCCGTGGACGACCCAGAAGAGGCCGTAGTGGACGACGAAGAACGGGATCAACACGGCCTTGGGGTTGGGCAGGCTGCCGACCGGCTTGCCGTTGTAGAGCGTCGCGGCCCGGCCGGTCGGTTCGGGGCCGGCGGCCCGGGCCATCTTCAGGATGTTGAGGACACCGACGACGCCATTCTCCAGCCAGTAGATGGTCAGGATCGTCCACACGTTCCAGCCGAGGAACAGGACCCCGAACAGTGGGGTCGCATTCGCGACGATCAGCGCGACGACGGCGCCGACCGACGACCCGACGCGGTACCAGGCGATGAGGCGCTCCATCGCGCCGATGCTAGTCGGTCCGGTCGGCCGCGTGCGAGGTCGCCGGGTTACTCGGCCAGTTCGACCGGGCTGACCGACACGGACCGCGCTTCTCCGCCACGATCGACCCGGAGGTCGACAGAGCGGCCGATGACGTCGCCGCCGAGCTGGCGCTGGAGGTCGCCGACCCCTTCGATGGGGTGACCGTCGAGCTCGAGGACGATGTCGCCGACGCGCAGCCCGGCGCTGGCGGCGGGGCCGGGCTCGAGGAGCTGGACGATCTCGAGGCCGCGGGTCCGGCCGATGCGCGCCGCGACCGGATCGCTCAGCGAGCGCGTGCCGCCGACGATGCCGAGGAATGCGCGCCGGACCCGGCCGTGCACGATGAGCGCCTCGATGATGCCCCGGGTGGCGGCGTCGATCGGGACCGCCAGACCGAGTCCGATCCCGGCGACCGCGGTGTTGATGCCGACGACCCGGCCACGCGAATCCGCCAGGGCGCCGCCCGAGTTGCCCGGGTTGAGCGCAGCGTCGGTCTGGATGACGTTCTCGACCAGCCGGCTGGTCCGGCCGTCGCGGGTCCCGAGCGAGCGCCCGAGAGCCGAGACGACGCCGGCCGTGACCGTCCCGGCGAAGCCGAGCGGGTTGCCGATCGCGACGACCAGCTGCCCGACACGCAGGCGGCCGGCATCACCGAGCGGGGCCGGCGGCGGACTGCCGCCGGTCGTCCGGATGACCGCGAGGTCGGACAACGGATCGCGCCCCACGACCTCGAAGGCGAGCTCGGCGCCGTCGACGAAGGTCGCCGTGCCCCTGTCCGCGCCCGCGACGACGTGGGCCGAGGTCAGGAGGTAGCCGACGGGTTCGATCGCGACCGCCGAACCGGCACCGCCCGCCGTCCAGCCGCCGACCTGGCGCGTGACGCGCAGGCTCGCGACGGACGGGATCAACCGCTCGGCCGCGGTCGAGACCGCGATGGAGTACGCGTCCAGCAGCTCGTCGTCGGCATCATCGGAGACGACGACGAGGTCCGGCTGCGGTGCCGGAGCGAGCACGGCTCAGGCCTCCCCGGTCGCCGTGGCGCCGCCGCCGACCCGGACGGTCCGCTCGTCGGTGCCGCGGACCAGCTTGACCTCGAACGGCAGCTCGAGGCTCGCCAGTGCCGCGTGGAGGTCGTCCGCATCCGTGATCGGCTTGCCGCCGGCCTCGACGATGAGGTCGCCGGCCTGGATCCCGGCCGCGGCCGCGAGGCTGTCGTCCTCGACGCCACGGACGAGGATGCCGTCACGCTCCGGAAGGCCGACCGAGCGGCGCATCCGGCGAGCGACGTGGCTCGGGGCCACGGCCACGCCGAGACGCGGACGGGTCGGCGACTCGCCACGAGCCAGCGCATCCACCCGCCCGCGAAGGGCGGCGTCCGCCGGCAATGCGAGGTAGAAGCCCTCGCCGATCCGGTTCGTGTTGATGCCGACGAGCTGGCCGGCCGCGTCGAGGAGCGCGCCACCGGACGAGCCGGGAGCGAGCGGCGCCGTGTGTTCGACGCTGCCCTCGATGCGCCGGCCACCCGGTCCGCGGAAGGCCCGCGCGATGGCCGACACGAGGCCGAACGTGACGCGCGTGCCGCCACCGTGGCTGGCGCTCGCGCCGAAGACCGCGCTGCCGACGGTCAGGTCCGCTCCGTCGGCCCAGGTCGACCGCGGCCGCCCCGGCCGTGTCGACGTCGATGACCGCGAGATCGCCGTCGCCGTCCCAGCCGGCCACGGTCCCGCGCGTGCGACGGCCGTCAGCGAACGTGACGGTGACTTCGTCGCCGCGCAGGTTGTGGGCGTTGGTCAGGACCTTGCCGTCGGCGATGACGACGCCGGAGCCGCGCGTCCCGCGGCCGATCCCGACGATGGACGGGCCGACGCCGTCGGCGACCGTGGCGACGGCGGTCTGGAGTTCTTCGATGACTGTCATGGGGCGTGCGCTCCGTCTGCTTGTGGGGAGGAATAGACTTGTGACTTGCAATCTACTACTGACGAGCGAGCCGTGACAAGCCCCGAACCCACGCCTACCATCGAACCCATGGCCGAACCCGCGATCCGGCGCGATCCGTCGCCGCTCGAAGCCGCTCTCGAGCGCGTCGGCGATCGCTGGAGCCTGCTGCATCGTGGAAGCGCTGCTCGACGGCCCACGCCGCTTCAACGAGCTCGCCGAGGCCGTCTCCGGGATCGCCCCGAACATCCTGACCGACCGGCTCCGCCGCCTCGAACGCGAGCGGATCGTCGTCGCGACGCCCTACCAGCAGCGGCCGCCGCGGATGTCGTACGCCCTGACGGCCGACGGTCACGACCTGGCGTCTGCGCTCCGGATGCTCGCCGACTGGGGCGCCCGCGGCACGCCCGAGGCCGACCCGACACGCCACGGGCTGTGCGGCACGCCGCTCGAGACCCGCTGGTACTGCCCGACCTGCGAGCTCGCGGTGGACGACCCCGACGCCGAGGCCACGACCTCGTTCTAGACCGCCTCGTCGGCGACCCCCGCTACACTCGGCGCGTGGAAGACGAGCGCTGGGAACCCGGGCATGCCGGTCCTCGACCGGCAGCCCGTGCGCGTCCCGGTCCTGCCGCCGAGCCTCCAGGGCCTGCCGCCGCGGTCCGTCCCGGAAGTGGCACCGACCCCGCTCCAGAAGCACTACATCAACCTCAGCGTGATCGTGCTCATCTGCGGGGCCATCGCCATCACCGCCCTCGAACTCGGGGCCGGACTCGGCAGCCCGCTGGTCAAGCTGTGCGTGATCATCGCCGCGCCGCTGCTGGTCGCCACGACGGCCGATGCCGTCCTCCGGATCTGGCGCTCGGCCTGGGCGTGGATGCCGGTCGATCGCACGAAGGGCCTCTTCCGGCTGGCCTGGGTCGCGGTCAGCGTCATCGGCCTCGCCGCGCTGGTCGGCGCCTCGATCCTCGTGATCCTCGCGTGAGCGGCCATGGCTGACGAGCGTTTCGCGCGCGGGCCCGACGGCCGCTCGACCGACCTGCCCTCGGGCGGCGGCGTCCCGTCGTGGATGGCCGCCTCGCTCAACTTCTGCACGAGGTGCGGTGCCTCGCTGGCGTTCGGTGCCGTCGATGGCGAGGATCGCGACCGCCTCGCCTGCACCGCCTGTGGCCACATCGTCTACGTCAACCCGCGGCTCGTCGTGACGACCCTGCCCATCACCGAAACCGGCGAGATCGTCCTCATCCGCCGTGGCATCGAACCGGGCAAGGGCTCATGGGCGCAGCCGGGCGGCTTCCTCGAGATCGACGAGACCGTCCACCAGGCGGCCATCCGCGAGACGTGGGAGGAGACCGGTCTCCTCGTCGAGCCGGGCGAGATCGTCGGGCTCTACACGCGGCTCGAGGCGAGCGTCGTCACCATCGCGTTCGAGGCCCGGATCGTCGGCGGCACGGCCGGCCCGACCCCCGAGGCGACCGAGATCGTCGCCTACGCCCCGGCGGACATCCCGTGGGCGGGATCGCGTTCAAGACGACCCGCTGGGCGCTCCACGATTGGCTGGAGCACCGGCATCCGGACCTGCCACGACCGATCCCGGCTGGCGGGATGTGACCGAGCGGGAGATCCCACCGCGGCCTCCCCGCCCGATCAGCCGCGGATCGGCGTCAGGTCAGTGTTGCTGATCATCCCAGCGAACCCCGCCACGATCCCGACCGCGAGGACGACCCGCGCCAGGGTCGGGCGCTGCGACCCGATGACGCGGACCACCGCCAGGACGAAGCAGATCAGGGCGACCTTCAGGGCGATCGACACCAGCGGTGGGACCGCGCCGATGATCGGATTGAGCTCGCGCGACACGACCAGGGCGGTGAGGGCATCCGCGACCTGGGCGGCGACGAAGATCACGGCGAGAACGGTGGGGAAGTCACGTGGTGCGACGTCGTCGCCGGCAGGCCCCACTACGTCAGGTCGATGAAGACGTTCTTCGTCTCCGTGTAGAGCTCCAGCGCCGACATCCCGAGCTCGCGCCCGATGCCTGACATCTTGTAGCCGCCGAACGGCGCCTCGGTGTGGACCGACGAGTTCGAGTTCACGCTGATCACGCCTGCCTGGAGCGCCTTCGCTGCTCGCAGCGCCTTGCCGATGTCACGGCTCCAGATCGAGCCGGACAACCCGTACGGCGTCGCGTTGGCGAGGCGAAGCGCCTCTTCCTCCGTGTCGAAGGCGATGATCGAGACGACCGGGCCGAAGATCTCCTCGCGGGCGATGCGCATGTCGTTCGAGACGCCGTCGAAGACCGTCGGCATGAGGTAGGCGCCATCGGCCAGTGCCGGGTCCTCGGGCGGCTCGCCACCGACGACGATCGTGGCGCCTTCGCCCAGGCCGATCTCGATGTAATCGCGGACCCGGTCGCGCTGCTTGAAGCTGACGAGCGTCCCGACCTCGGTCTTGTCGTCCGAGGGCGGCCCGACCACGACCTTGCGCGTCGCCTCGGCGAAGAGCTCGACGACGCGGTCGTGGGCCGACCGCTCGACCAGGATCCGCGACCGCGCGCAGCAGTCCTGGCCGGTGTTGTCGAAGACCGAGTACGGCGACTCGCGGGCGAACTTCTCGAGGTCCGCGTCGGCGAAGACGATGTTCGGGCTCTTGCCACCGAGCTCGAGCGAGATCTTCTTCACGTTGCCCGCCGCCAGTCGCATGATCTCCTGGCCGGTCGTCGTCTCGCCCGTGAACGCGACCTTGCCGATGCCGGGGTGGCCCGCGATGGACGCGCCGGCCGAACCGCCCGGCCCGGTCACGATGTTGAGGACGCCGGCCGGGATGCCGGCCTCCAGCGCGAGCTCGCCGAGGCGGATCGCCGTCAGCGGCGAATAGCTGGCGGGCTTGAGGATCGCCGTGTTCCCCGCGGCAAGGGCCGGCGCGACCTTCCATGAGGCCATGAGCAACGGGAAGTTCCAGGGCACGATGAGCCCGACGACGCCGATCGGCTCGCGCAGGGTCAGGTCGAGACCCGGCTTCGAGACCGGGATCGTCTGCCCGAACAGCTTGTTGGCGGCGCCCGCGTAGTAGTCGAAGACGAGGCTGACGCCGGTGATCTCGCCGCGCGCACCCGAGATCGGCTTGCCGACGTTGCGGCTCTCGAGCTGGGCCAGCTCCTCGGTGTGCTCCTTGACGAGTGCCGCGAGCTTCGCCAGCGACCGGCCGCGCTTGCCGGCGGCCCAGGTCGCCCAGCCCTTGCGGTCCTCGAACGCGGCCTGCGCGGCGGCCACGGCCCGGTCGACGTCCTCGCGGCCGCCGAGCGGCACCGTCGCGATGACCTCGCCGTTCGCGGGATCGACGACGTCGAACGTCTGTCCATCGGCCGCATCGACGGACTGGCCGCCGATGACCATCTGCGTGGCGCCCACGCCGGGGCGTGTCTCGGTCGTCATGGAAGGGCCTCTCGGGTGGAGTGGGATCGGACCTCGATGATACGCCCGGCCGGGCCGCGAACGGGCCGGACGGCCCTTCGGAGGCCCCGTCCGCCACGGTACGATCGGCGCGTGGCGACCGCACTGCTCGGGAGCCTTCCGTGGCTCCCATGTCCGGATGTGGCTCGCGGCCGTCCTGGCCATCGCGGCGATCGGGACGGCCGGCTATCTCCTGCTGGGCTGGTCGATCGGCGATGCCGCCTACATGACCGGGATCACCCTGACCACCGTCGGCTACAAGGAGGTCCGCGAACTCGAGGGACTCGGCCGCGCCTGGACCGTCATCGTGGCGATCGCCGGGGTGGGCATCATCTTCGGCACGGTCGGGATCGTCGCGGAGGCCGTGCTGTCAGAGGCGGTCAGCGGACGACGGGAGGCGAAGCGGATGAGCGACACGATCTCGGCCCTGCGCGGCCACCTCATCCTGTGCGGATACGGGCGGGTCGGATCGACGGTGGCGCGCGAGCTCGCCCACGTCGGCGAGAGCTTCGTCGTCGTCGACATCAACCCGGTCTCGCTCGATGCCGCGCGCGCCGACGGGTATCTCGTGGTCGGCGGCGACGCGACGACCGATGCGGTCCTGCGGGAGGCGGGCATCGAGCGCGCCCGGGGCCTCATCACGACCATCGACTCGGATGCCAACAACGTCTACGTGACACTCTCCGCCCGGTCGCTCAACCCGGACCTGTTCGTGGTCGCCCGTGCCAACCAGGAGGGCTCCGACGCGAAGCTGATGCAGGCCGGCGCCGACCGGGTCGTGTCGCCCTATACACGGGCCGGCCGCCAGATCGCCGAGCTCGCCGTCCGGCCGGGCGTCGCCGACTTCATCGATTTCGCGCTGTCACATGGCGAGCCGGCCTTCGCCATCGAGGCGATCACCGTGCGTCCGACGGGCCCGCTCATGGGCCAGACGGTCGGTGGCCTGCGTGATCGGGGCATCTTCGTCCTGGCGGTCGTCCTGGGCTCCCGCGACTACGCGCCGAATCCCGCTGCCGACCGGTTCCTCAAGGCGGGCGAGGAGGTCATCGTCTCGGGCTCGGCGGATGACCTGCGCGACCTGCGCGAGCGGGCCTGATCAGTCGTTCGGGATCGGCCTCCCGGGGGGCGGACCCGGTGACTCGGCCGCGACGATGGCCGCGCCGATGATCCCGGCATCGTTGCGCAGCTGGGCCGGCACGACCGGGCAGCGCACGGTCAGGCGAGGGATGAACCGGTCGGCGTTCTTGCTGACGCCTCCTCCGAGGATCATCAGGTTCGGCCACGTGAGCTGCTGGATCCGGTCGAGGTGCTCGTCGAGATCGGCGGTCCAGGCCTTCCACGAGAGGCCGCGCTTGGTGCGCGCGGCGGCCGCAGAACGTTTCTCGGCGGCACGGCCACGGATCTCCATCTGGCCGAACTCGGTGTTCGGCACGAGCACGCCGTCGTTGAACAGCCCGGAGCCGACACCCGTCCCGAGGGTCAGGAAGATGACGACGCCTGGCTTGTCCACGCCGATCCCGAAACGCATCTCGGCGACGCCCGCGGCGTCGGCATCGTTGATGATCGCGACCGGCCGCTTCAGGAGGCGGCCCATCCGCTCGACGACCGGGAAGTCGAGCCAGGCCGGATCGATGTTGGCGGCCGTCATCAGGTGGCCGTCGATGGTGACCCCGGGCAGGCCGATCCCGACCGGCGTCGAATCGCCGAGCCCACCGGCCCTGGCGAGCCGCTTCACCAGCCGCGAGACAGACGCCAGGACCGCGTCCGGGGTCGATGGCATCGGCGTGGCGACGCGGATCCGCTCAGAGCGCAGCTGTCCCGTCTCGACATCGACGACGGCGGCCTTGATGCCGCTGCCCCCGACATCGACACCGATGGCGATCCGGCCGCTCGCCGCCTCGGCCGTCTCCTCGGTCATCAGAAGTAGTTCACGGTGATGCCGCCATCAACGACGAGAGACGCACCGTTCGTCCAACGCGACTCATCCGAGGCGAGGTAGACGGCCATGTGGACGATCTCCTCGGGCTTGCCGAACCGACCGGTCGGGTTGCGGGCGAGCCGGAGCTGCTTGGCGGCCTCGTCCTTGACCAGCCAGTCCATGAGCAGCGGCGTCTCGACCGGGCCCGGGCAGATGGCGTTGGTCCGGACGCCCTGTGGGCCGAACTGGACGGCGAGGCTCCGACTGAGCGACAGGATCGCTCCCTTGGACGCGGTGTAGGCGTCCTGGGGGACGCTGCAGCCGAGGATCGCGACGAAGCTCGCGATGTTGATGATCGACCCGCCGCCGCCCTCGATCATCGCCGGGATGGCGTACTTGCAGCCGAGGAAGACGCCGCGCACGTTGACGGCCATGACCGAATCCCAGGTCGCCACGTCCGTATCGACGACCGAATGGTCCGCCTCGGGCATGATCCCGGCGTTGTTGTAGAGGCAGTCGAGCCGGCCGTATGTCGCGACAGCGTGGTCGACCATGGCCTTTGCATCGGCTTCCTTCGAGACGTCGGCCTTGACGAAGGTCGCCGTGCCGCCGGCGGCAGTGACGAGATCCACGGTCTCTGCCCCGGCCGCCTCGCTGTACTCGGCGACGACGACCTTGGCGCCTTGTGCGGCGAACATCAGGGCGGCGACCCGGCCCATGCCGCCGCCGCCGCCGGTGATGATGGAAACCTTGTCCTCGAGTCGCATCCCACTCCCTCTCGCGCGTCCGTCGGCGACAGAGTAGCGCTCGGCCACTCCCCGCGCGAGGCTGGATGAGCCCCAGGTTGCAATGGCGTTGCAGTCGAGCACATGGGCCATCCCGCGGCGGTCGGCGTGCGAACGAAGGCTGTGAGCCTTCTCCATCTTGCCGCCCCGGCGTTCTCGTCCACCCAGTGATGGGCGTCGGCGGCTGAGGTCCACCCACGTCGTCCGGGCAAGTCGCACCGGGCGGCCAACGCCATCCACGAGCCCGCCTCGGAGAGGTCGGCCCACCAGCAGGAGAACCACGTGAACAAGCGCAATCGCACCGGGGCCTTCGCCGGCCTCATCCTGGCGGCGACATTCGTCGGCGCCTGCTCCAGCAGCGGCGCGTCGGCGGTCCCGACGAGCGCCCCGACCACGGCCGCGTCGGTCGCTCCGTCGACGGCCCCCTCGGTCGCCGCACCGTCCGCCAGCGCGGCGGTGATGGACGGCGCCCCGTTCGGGGCCGCCTGCTCCGCCGTCCCGGCCACCGGCGCCGGCAGCCTCACCGGGATGGCCACCGCACCGGTCGCCACCGCCGCCTCGAACAACCCGGTCCTGTCGACCCTCGTGACCGCCGTCTCGGCGGCCAAGCTGGGCGACACGCTGAACGGCGCCACGGACATCACGGTCTTCGCGCCGACGAACGACGCGTTCTCGGCGATGGACAAGGCGACCCTCGACGCGGCCATGGCCGATCCGTCCGGCCTCCTGTCGAAGGTCCTGACCTACCACGTCGTCGCCGGCCGGCTCACCCCGGAGACCCTCGCCGGGACGCACCCGACCCTTGCCGGTCCGGACCTGACGATCACCGGCAGCGGCCAGAGCTTCACGGTCAACGGCAAGGCCATGGTCGTCTGCGGCAACGTCCAGACCGCCAACGCCACCGTCTACATCATCGACGGCGTCCTCCTCCCGCCGGCGAGCTGACCTCCCGTCGAGGTGGTCCTGAGGGACCTCCTCGCTCGAGGCCCTCGGAGGCCGGACCACGGTCAGCGATCGCTGGCACGGGTCCGGCCTTCGTGCGTCCGGCCAAGGGCCTAGACTCGTGGCGCGTACCTGCTGGACAACGATGGAGCGACGTGATGGCGGGACCCGGACAGGACCTCATCGACGCGGTCAACGCCGACGACGCCGCGCGGGTGGCGGAGCTGCTGGCCATGGATCCCGACCTCGCGACCACGCGGGACCGCGGCGGGGTGTCGGCACTGATGCTGTCGCGCTATCGGTTCGATCGTGCGACGACGGACGCGCTGCTCGCGGTGGACCCCGATCTCGACATCTTCGAGGCGACGGCGCTGGGCTACATCGACCGAGTCCACGAGCGGCTCGAGGAGGATCAGTGGCGGGCGCGCGCCTACTCGGCCGACGGCTTCACCGCCCTCCACTTCGCCGGGTTCTTCGGCAAGCCGGAGGCGGCCAAGGCGCTGCTCGAGGCCGGGGCGGAGGTGAACGCCTATTCGACGAACGAGCTCCGGGTCCAGGCGCTCCACAGCGCCGCAGCGGGGCGCCACATCGAGGTCTGCCGGGTGCTCATCGCGGGCGGGGCCGACGTCAATGCCACGCAGCGACACGGTTTCACGTCGCTCCACGCCGCCGCCCAGCATGGCGACGACGAGCTTGTCGAGCTGCTGCTCTCAGCCGGCTCGGATCCGATGGCGCGGACGGATGCCGGCGAGACATCGGCCGACATCGCCGAGGCGTCAGGCCATATCGACGTCGCGCGGCGGCTCCGCCAGGTGGGGGAGCGGCGGTCCGGCTGACGGATCCGCTCTCGCAGGCTCGCTCTCCCGGTCGGGCCAAACCTGGCCGAGGCGGGCGACGGGATGCACGTCGGCACGGGACGGCGTCAGGTCCGCTGGCGGACGGAGGTCATTGCCTCGGGAGAGATGGAGGGCGATGCCGACGATCGCCATCGCGAACCACGCGGATCGCAACCCGAATGGGAACGTCCAAGGTCCGAAAGCGAGGAAGAACCACAACATCTCCGGCCCCAGGCTGAACGCGCCTGCGAGGAGCGGTGAGAGCCCGTGGACATAAAGGGTGGGCGAGGCGACGATCGATGCCAGACCGAACCGCGCCAGCGAGTTCCGACCGCGGCGGAGGAACGCGAAACCGAGCGCGAGGACCGAGATCCCCAGTGCGAGCGCAGGCCCATGCCAGCGGACGAGGGATAGTCCCTGGAGATTTGGAAACCTGACAAAGCTGGCCTGGAAATCGCGGAGTCCGCTCGGCCAATCAAGCCACGCCTGGACCCCGACGATCGGCAGCGAGATGAGCGACAGGACCGCAACGATCAGGACGCCGGCCGCGACGTCCCGCCAGCGCCGCTCGAGCACCAGCCAGAGGGACGGGATGGTCGATTGGATCTTGAATGCGCCACTCAGGACGAGCGCCGCTCCGACCCGGAAGCCGACGGCGAAGAGGAGGAACGTGAAGGAGGCAACGTTCCCGACCGCGATGCCGACGCTGAGCGCGGGCCACGCAAGCAGGACGAGGAGCCATCGGCCGCGGACACCAAGGATCCACAGCGCGGTGACCACGGCCGCGATGGAGCCCGCCTCCCACAGGGCGATGGCAAGGGGTCTTTCCAGGCCCGCGAGAACCTCGAACAACGGGATCGTGAACGGTGGGTAGACGAACGGCAAATTCTCGGGATCTGCGGTGGACGTGATCGGGGCACTGATGTAGGGCGACGCACCCCGCAGAGCCGTGGCCCCGGCGCCGAGATAGAGGTCGATGTCGCGAAGCGGTTGCATCGGAAGGCGTCGGAGGTCGTAGGTCAACCACGTCGTCACGGTGGCGATCGCCACAAGGGCCGCCATGCTCCTGCGGCCGTCGGCCGTGCCTCGAATGAGCCCACCCGTCGCGATCGACAGGCCCAAGGTCGTCAAGGCGAGGGACCACGGGTCCGGGCTGTGCGACCCGACGACGAAAAGAGCGTACGCGACACCAGCCGAGATCCAGAGCGCGACGAGTGCGATACGCGCGACAGGCGGGCGATAGGTCGCGAGTCGGTCGATGGCGACCCACCCGCCAGCCACGCCGACGAAGGCCACGACCATGACCTCGACCACCGAGAGGGCACCATAGTAATGCGCCGGCGCGCCACGGAGCGGCATCAGCAGCACGATGGCGGCGAGGACGACGGAGGTGATCCGCCATCGAAGGACGACTGATGCGCGCGCCAGGACGGCTTCCATGTGCGTGTTGAACGACGCGTTCATCGAGATCGATCCAGCAGGGGCATCAGCTACATTCTGGTCGGATCGCCCGGGCTGGAAGGCAGCCGGCGCCAGCCGACATCAGCCGCGCTCGAGGTAGCGCTCGCGCTCCCAGGGGTGGACCATCGAATCGTACGTCTCCTGCTCGACGCGGGCCGCATTCAGGTAGTGGTCCACGACGTCCTGGCCGAAGATCTCGACGGCGGCCTCGGACCGCTCGAGCTCCCGGATGGCCTCGTACAGCGCGCGCGGCATCCGCTCGACACCCGTCGCGAGGTAGCCATTGCCCTTGAACTCTGCATCGAGCGGCAGCTCGTGCTCGATGCCGTAGAGGCCGGCGCCCATCATCGCGGCGTATGTCAGGTAGGCGTTCATGTCGCCGCCCGGGAAGCGATCCTCGACGTGGAGCGCCTGCCCGCGCCCGACCAGCCGGAACCCGGTCGTCCGATTGTCCCGGCCCCACACCACGTTGACCGGCGCCCAGGACAGTGACGCGTAGCGCTTGTACGAGTTGATGAACGGGGCGATGAACACCGCCAGCTCGCGCGACAGCTTCATCATCCCGGCCACGAAGTGCTGGCCGATCTCGGACAGGCCATACGGGCCCGCCGCCACCCCGTCGCCGGCGTACATCAGCGGGACGTCCTTCACAGCGTCCCACAGGCTCATGTGGAGATGGCCCGACGACCCGGTCCAGCGATGATCGGGCTTGGCCATGAACGTGATGCCCCAGCCGTTGAGGTAAGCGATCTCCTTGGCGCCGTGCTTGAACACGACGCTCCGGTCGGCCGATTCGAGGACGTGGTCGTAGCGGATATTGACCTCGTGTTGCCCGTTGGCAGCCTCGCCCTTGCTGAATTCGATGGGCACGTTCGCGGCCGTCATCTGGTTGCGCAGCAACCGATGGAGCGGCTCCGCCTTGGTCGCCTGGAGCAGTTGGTAGTCCTCGTTGTAATGGCCGAACGTGCGCGGGACGGGCCAGCCGCGTTCGGCCAGTTCCTCCCATGAGTCCTTGAGCACGTAGAACTCGAATTCCGAACCGGCCTTGAGTGCATAGCCGGCGGCCGCCGCCCGCTCGACCTGGCGCTTGAGGATCGTCCGGGGGGCGATCGGGATCTCCAGCCCGGTCTCCTCGTCGACGGCATCGGCCAGGACCATGGCGGTGCCGGGCAACCACGGCAGGACCCGCAGCTGGTCCCAGATCGGCTCGGCGATCCAGTCGCCGTAGCCGGTCTCCCAGTTCATGAGCTTGAACCCTTCGGGCGTCGTCATCTCCATGTCCGTGCCGAGCAGGTACGTGCAGAAATGGGCGCCATGCGAGATGACCCCGTCGAGGAACGCCTGCCCCTGGACGCGCTTGCCCATGAGCCGGCCCTGCATGTCCGTGATGGCGACGACCAGGGTGTCGATCTGCCCGTCGCGGACCATCTCCTCGAGTTCGAGGAGGCGGTGATGCTTCGCAGCGTGGCCGTCTCCGTTGCCCTGGCCGTGGTCGCTCATGCTCGGCTCTCCGGTTCGCTCTGGCGTTGATGTGTTCGGGGCCGGCGAAGACTCGCCGTGCCGGCCCCGTTCGATCGATCCACGGACGTCAGGTGGTCGCGGGACCCACGACCTCTTCGGCGGCGTGCTCGAACTCGCGTTCGATCTCGGTCAATTCGGCCGAGTCGCCCATCGACCGCGGTCCCTTGAAGTTCCGCTTCGCGAAGGCGAAGTAGTAGACGAGCAGGAACAGGACGATGAGCACCATGAACGGCAGGCTGATATTGCCCGACGTCGGCCAGCTGAACAGGATCATCAGGACGATGATCCAGAAGATGGCGACCCAGGCGATCGGCTTGGACCAGCGCCCGAGGCTCCAGACGCGTTCCTTCAGCCAGCCCTCCGTGGTGGCGCCGAGATAGATGCAGATGCCGTAGGCGGCGTAGAGGAAGATGGTGCTGACGGCCGTGATGATGACCACCGCCACGCCGGTCCCGACCACGAATGCCGCGACCGAGAAGAGCCAGGCGATGACGACCATCGCGGTCAGCGAGTTCGCCGGGGTCCGGTATCGATGGGACACCTTCTTGAGCCAGCCCGATCCGGGGATCCCGTCATCGCGGCTGAACGCGTACAGCATCCGGCCGGCGGACGCGACCGACGACAAGCCGCAGAACGCCATCGCGATGGCGATGCCGGCCAGCAGCAGGTCACCGACGCCGAACCCGGCGATGACGATCGAGTCGAGGTTGTACTGGAGGATGCTGATGACGGCGTAGCCGTCGCCGAAGTAGTACTGGCTGGCGCCGGCCTGGAGCGGCGTCTCGAGCGTCGCCGGGAAGAGGGTCGACAGGCTCGGCAGATGGGTCGTCAGGGCGAGCAGGAAGATGAAGCCCACGACCGCCGACACCGCGACCGACAGGAAGATCCCCCACGCGCTCGCGACGCGAGCGCTGACCGTCTCTTCGGCGACGTGCGCCGATGCGTCGTAGCCGGTGTACGTCCAGTTGGCCTGGAGGAGCGAGAAGAAGAAGGCGATGACGATCGGGTACGAGATCGCCGGGCCGTAGTCGACCTTGAAGCGTGCCGACGGCGTTCTGCCAGCTCCCGGCGACATCCTGGGGTTGGATCGCGAACAAGCGTGAGTCCGGACACGTCGGGCTTGCCGGCGATGAACACCAGCAGGACGACCAGGGCGACGATGCCGATATGCCACCAGACGCTCACCTGGTTGAGCATCGAGACGAGCCGGATGCCGGCGATGTTCAGGACGAGTTCGATGATCATCAGCACGCCCATCGTCACGAGGGCGCCGGTCAGGATGATCGAATCTCCGATCGCCAGGATCGTCGTCGTGTTGCCGTAGTCGATCCCCATGTTGGCGAGGATCGGCGTGACGATCGTCGCGTTGAGGAAGTTGGCGGCGGCCCAGTTGATACCGGCGACGATCGCGAACTGGCCGATGAGGTTGAGCCAGGCGGTCCACCAGCCCCAGTTCTTGTTCTTCATCCGGCTGGCCCAGTAGTACAGCCCACCGGCCGTCGGATAGGCCGACGCGATCTCGCCCATCGAGGCCGCGATGAGGAGCACGAAGACGGTCACCAGCGGCCAGCCGATGAGCACCGCCGCCGTCCCGCCCCAAGCCAAGCCGTAGTCGTACAGGATGACCGCGCCGGTCAGGATGCTGATGATGCTGAAGCTGATGGCGAAGTTGCTGAAGCCGCCCATCGAGCGGAACAGCTCCTGCGCGTAACCGAGCTTGTGGAGATCCGCGACGTCCTGTTGGATGACGTCTTCGCGGGAACGGGGCTGGGTCATTCGTTTCCTCCCTCACTCGAACCACGGTCGTCGGGGCCGGCGACCGGAGCGGCGGCTGCAACCCGGTCGGGGCGCCGCACGCGAAACGCGGGGATGGGGGACATGCGAGATGACGCGAGGTGGGAAGACGGCCGCAGGCGGTCGTCGCTTCCGCGCTGGGGCGCGGGGTCTGTCGCTGGCCCTCCTTTCCGGACGAGGTCCGCAAGCTTCGGCCGATGATACGGCCGTGTCCGCGGATTCGGAAGGCGTCGGCTCAGTAGAGCATCGTCGTCCCGGAGGGGAAGACGAAGTCGAAGGCTGCGGCGGGCAGGGACGGGTCGGCCCGGAGTTCGACGCACCGCGGCGTCTCTCGTGACCATCCCGCCGATGGTCTCGACGAGGCGCAGGATGACGCCGGTCTCGCGGTCGACCGCGATCGAGATGTGGAAATCGGGACGGTCGCCCGCCAGTTCCGTCGTCCGCGGGTGGTCGCATTCGAGCAGGACGGCTTCGCGTTCCGACACGATGTCCGTGCCCGTCACCGTGCAGCGTCCGGTCGCCAGGACGTTCTGGCAGTAGCCGCCCGGGTGGACGAACGTGTCGGGCAGGGTCTCGGCGGGCAGCGCCGTGATCGGCTCGTAGACCTTGGCCGTCCCCGGGAAGTCCCGATCGCCCAGGCCGCGCGGACGATTGCGGATCGGCCGCTGGGTCCCGAGGCGGTGCACGCTCGAATAGGTCCGCACGAGGTCGCCGTCCGAGATCCAGACTTCGTAGTCACCGCGGGCGCCCTCGCCCGGCCGCATCGTCGTCACCCGTGCGTCGCCGGGATGCCGCAGGACGGTGTCCATCGTCGTGACGTCCTCGCCGCGGGCCGTCGCGGCGCGTTCCTCGATCCGCAGGCGCAGCGTGCCGAACCGGAGTTCCGCATCGCGCATGAAGTCGAACAGCTCGCTGACGCTCGGCACCCAGTCGCTGAGCGCGACGATCTCCGGGAGTCGGCGTCCATCGATCGGGGCCGGGACCACGGCGGCGCGATCCCAGAGTGGGCTGTCGGTCATCGGGCGGATTGTACCGGGCGGTCCGGGCCGCGTTGTCAGGGCTTGACAACCGTTCAGCCCGAGGTCTATAACGTGACACGATATAACGACTCACGGTATAACGACTTCCGGCTGAGGAGGACTGGACCATGATGACCATCCGTCGCAGCGCCGCCGTTGCGGCCGGCCCGCTGCTCGCGCTGCTCGTGGCGACCTCGGTCGCGGCCGGCCCTGGGGGTGATCGCCACGCCAGCGGGACGTTCGTCGACGCCGCTGGCAACACGATCGGCCACGTCCGGCTCAGCCAGGATCGCCATGGCGACGTCCGGGTCAACGTTTCCGTCGACGGCCTCACGCCCGGACTCCATGGCATCCACATCCACGCGGTCGCCGCCTGTGCGCCGACCTTCGCCGCCGCCGGTGGCCACTACAACCCGCTGGCCCATGAGCACGGTCTCGAGAATCCGAACGGACCTCACGCCGGGGACCTGCCGAACCTCATCGTGGACGCCGACGGCCACGGGCGCCTGAACGCAGTGACCGACCGGGTCACGATCACCGACGGTCCTGCCACCCTGTTCGATGCCGACGGCAGCGCCTTCATCATCCATGCCGACACGGACGACCAGGTCACCAACGTCGGCAACGGCGGCAGCGGCGCACGGATCGCGTGTGCGGTCATCGAGCGATCGTGATGACGTATCGTCCACTCATGCAGGGCGTCAGCCGATGAACCAGGAGCTGGGCGGGTTCGGGCGGTTCGCCGAACCATCGCTGTACATCCTCGTGTCGCTGTCCGACGGGCCGAAGCACGGCTACGCGATCATGACCGACGTCGAGACGATCTCCGGCCTGCCTCTCGGACCCGGGACCCTCTACGCCGCACTCGCCCGGCTCGAACAGCGCGGGCTCATCGAAGCGCTCGAGCCGGTCGACCGCCGTCGTCCCTACAAGCTGACGGCCCTCGGCGCCACGACGCTCGAATCCCAACTCGACGGCCTCGCCGGATTCGCCCGGATCGGCCTGGAACGGCTCAAGGGAGGCGCGGGATGACGATGCTCCTGTCCCTCTACCCGCGGGCGTGGCGCGAGCGCTACGAAGACGAGTTCATCGCGCTCCTCGAGGCCAAGCCGCCCGACGCGCGCGATCGCGTCGACATCATCCGTGGCGCCATCGACGCCCGGCTGAATCCGCGGGCCGACCTGGGCGGCTCGCTCGAGCCTCCCATGCCGGTGCCGTACAACGGTCCGTGGAACATCCGCCGGGCGGGTCAGGTGACCCTCGTCGGCGGACTCACGTACCTCGGCGCCCTCTGGCTCGCGATCAACGGCCCACTCGTCGTCGACGGGGCCACGACCTATCGCGATGGCTCCGGCGGGTTCCTCCCGTTCTTCGTCGCGATCATGTTGCTGCTCCTTGGGACGTGGGCGGCGGCTGCGACACTTCCGGCGACATGCCGCGTCGCGCGCGGGGCCACGGTCATCGGCGCCGTCGCCGGGATCCTCTGGTCCGTCGCGCCCTGGATGCTCTATCTCGGCGGGCTGCTGTGTCTGGGCATCTCGATCCTGGCGATCGAGGCCGCCCATACGCGCCGCTGGCGCTGGACGGACGCCGCGTTCCTCGTCGGCGGGGTCGCTGCGGCAGTCGGCATCGGGGCGATCGCGCTGGCCGGACTCCCATCGTCCATCACTGCCCTGCCGTTCTACGCACGGGATCTCCAGTTCGTGCTCCTGCTGTGCCTCGCGCCGATGTGGTTCTCGACGGCCAACGCACTGCTTCGCCCGGCCATCCCTGTGGCGGCCCCGGTCGACCATTCGTCGGTGGCATGAGGCGGGCGACATGCGCGACATCGTTCCGAGTCGGCCGGACCAGCCGGCCGGCCAGCGCTCGCATCCCGCACCGCTGACCGCCCCCGCCCTCCGCGCCTTGCGCGAGGGACAGGTCGAGGGCATGACTCGGCGATCCCTGCTCCGGGCGGCGATCGGCACGGGCGTTGGCCTGTGGGTCGTCGAGGTCCTGGGCGGGACCCTCGGTTTCGCATGGTCCGCGGTCGCCAACGTCAGCCCGGCGGTGACGGTGGGGACGCTGGCCGACCTGGAGGCCGCGAATCCGGGGATCCCGCTCAGGGATGGATTCCCCGCCTACGTGGCGGCGGCACGCGCATTCGTGGTCCTCGTCGATCCGACGCGCGGTGGCTTCATGACCGGCGCCGATCCGACCGGTGACGGGAGCACGTTGAACGTCCGCGCCCTGTCGCAGCGATGCCCGCACCTCGGCTGCAGGCCGAACCCGTGCATCGAGGACTACTGGTTCCACTGCCCTTGCCATCAGTCGCGCTACGACCGGCTCGGGATCAAGGCGGCGGGCGAGCTCTATGGCCCGGCGCCGCGCGGGATGGATCGCTTCGCCATCGAGGTCGATGCGGCAGGCGTGCTGACCATCACGACCGGCAAGGTGACCCTGGGCCCGTTACCGGTCGCCCTGGGGACGCCCGGCATCATCCCGCCCCGGACCGAGCACGGTTGCGCATGACACCGATCCTGCGCGCCTACCCACGCTGGTGGCGCGACCGCTATGGCGACGAGGTCGGCGCGATCCTCGACGCCGCCCCGCGTCGGCACGGCGACCGGGCCGACCTGCTGCGTGGCGCGCTCGATGCATGGCTCCATCCGCCGCTGCCGTCGCGGATCCCCGCGCTCGGGGCACTGGTCGGCGGCGGATTGTGGACCATCATCTCGGTCGGCATCGCCACGCAGCCGGTCGCGCCGGACTGGCCGGGCTATCTCGTCGAGGTCCTCGGCGCCGCACTCGTCGCTGTCGCGTTCCTGTTCGCCTCGGCGATCGGGATCGCCATCCGCGGGTTCGATGCGGCCGGGCGGGGGATGGGCGTCCTGATCGGCGTCGCGGTTGCGGCGTATTGCGGTTGGATGCTGGCCATCGTCGGATCGATGTGGGCCGTGACCGACGGTCCGACCCTCGCTGCCGCACAGACCCTGGCGATGATCGCGACCGCGGCCATCGGCGCGTTGCTCATCCACGTCCGCGACGAGGGCATCGGGTCACTTGTGCTCCTGGCCGGGGTGACGATGCTCATCCCGTGGGCGGGGGCGTGGCTCGTCTTCGGTGCTGAGTGGACGGCGATCGGGATCGTGCTCCTTGTCGAGCGGCCGCGGCGGAACCGTATGGAAGGGCGTCTCGCGTGAAGCCGGGCCGGTCGGCGCCGCGGATCGTCGCCCTGGCCGCCGTGGTGGGATCGGTGTGCGCCTGCGGCGGGGCCGCCGCCGCCGCCGACCCGGGCGCATCCACCGCGTCCGACGCACGGCCCGCGGTCGGGCGGACCCTCATGGCACGGGGCATCGAGTTGCAGCCGGCCCGCGTGACCGCACCCGCCGGCACGGACATCCTCATCGCGTTCGACAACACCGATCCGGGCGTTCCGCATGGTCTGGTGCTCTACCGCGATGCGGCGCACACGATCGCCATCGGCAGCGCGCCGGTCGTCGTCGGACCGGTCCGCCAGTCCCTCCGGATCGCAGGCCTCGCCCCGGGCCGCTACGAGTTCAGCTGCGTCGTCCACCCGATGATGGTCGCCGACCTCGTCATCGGCTCCTGACCGTCAGCCGCCGGCCGGACCCCCGCCCAGACCGGGTTCGGTCATCGCGGCCGGATCGAGCAGCCGATCCAGCTCGTCGGGGTCCATGCCGCGCTCGATGGCCAGCTCGCGGATCGTCCTCCCGTTCTTGAAGGCGTCCTTGGCGAGCTTGGCCGCGTCGTCATAGCCGATGACCGGCGCGAGGGCCGTCGCCAGCATCAGGCCCTGTTCGACGAGGGCGGGTCCGCGGTCGGTGGCGGTCACGCCCTCGACGCACCGGGCGCTGAAGTTCTCGGTCGCGGCGGCCAGCAGCGTGATCGATTCGAGCAGCGCGTCGGCGGTCACCGGGAGCATGACGTTGAGCTCGAGGAAGCTGCCGGTCTGGCCGAAGGCGACGGTCGCGTCGTTGCCGACGACCCGGGCTACGACCATCGTCAGGCTCTCGATGATCACCGGGTTCACCTTGCCGGGCATGATGCTCGAGCCGGGTTGCGTCTCGGGCAACGCGAGTTCGGCGATGCCCGCCCGCGGCCCCATCCCCATCAGTCGCAGGTCCGAGGCGATCTTCCAGAGGCTCAGCGCGATCGTCCGGATGGCGCCGTGGGCCGCGATCGCGACATCGATCGTCGACTGGGCGTGGAAATGGTTGCCCGCCTCGCGGACGGTCAGGCCGGTCAGGCGGACAGCCGGGCGCAGGCACGAAACGCGTATTCCGGATGCGCATTGATGCCTGTCCCGACGGCGGTGCCGCCGAGCGGCACCTCGAGGAGTTCGGCCTGGGCGGCTCGGGCGCGACGCAGGCCGTTCTCGACCTGGCCGGCGTAGCCCCGGAATTCCTGTCCGAGGCGGATCGGGGTCGCGTCCTGGAGATGCGTCCGGCCGGTCTTGACCACCGGCCAGAATTCCTGCTCCTTGGCCACCAGTGCGGTATGGAGGCGCTCGAGCGCAGGCAGCAGCTCCTCCTCGATGGCGACCGCGGCCGAGAGTTGGAGCGCCGTCGGGATCGTGTCGTTCGAACTCTGGCAGCGGTTGACGTCGTCGTTCGGGTGGACCTTCCGGCCGTCGCCGAGCCGCGCGGCGGCGAGATGGGCGACGACCTCGTTCATGTTCGTGTTGGTCGACGTCGCCGAGCCGGTCTGATAGATGTCGATCGGGAACTGGTCGTCGTGGTCGCCATCGGCCACCGATGCGGCGGCCGCCGCGATCGCGTTCGCGACGTCCGGGTCGAGCAGGCCGAGCTCGCGATTCGTCTCGGCCGCGGCGAGCTTGATGAGGGCGAGCGCGCGGAGGAAACGGTGCGGCATGCCCTGGCCGGAGATCGGGAAGTTGAGGACCGCCCGCTGGGTCGATGCGCCATACAGCGCGTCGGCCGGGACCTCCATCTCGCCCATCGAATCACGCTCGATACGGGTCGTGGCACTCGGGGTCTCGGTCATCGGCCGATTGTAGGCGCCCGCCGCGGTGCGGGCGGGATCAGGGCTCGTCGATCGTCTTGAAGTTCATGACGACGAATTGAAGACGGCAGTCCTGGATCATCTTCCTGGTGCTCTCCCCGCCGCCCCGGCAACTCTTGGACCGCGCGTCGTCGAAGTGCCCGGTCACCTCGATCGCAGCTCCATCCGGGAGTCGGAGCGCCCGCTGCCTCGACGGATCGAACGCGACAGCGAGGTAGACGACGTCTTGGGGCATCCCGGCGAGGGGCATGAACGGGCGGCAGCATGCCGTGTCGTCGGCGAGCCAGGTCGGTTTCGGTGGGTCGCCGTTGACTCCCGGGTCACTGTACTGGCCGAGGTACCCGCGCAGCGTCAGGTCACGCCGGCTGAAGCACCCCAGGCGTTCGTCCGGGGTCATCTCGGCCACATCGATGAGTGCCGGCGCGGTGGTCGGACAGGGATGCGCCACGGCGACCGGTGTCGTCGGGGCGGGTCGCTCTGGCGCCGGGTTCGTCCAGACGCTGGCGGACCACGTGAATGAGGCGTCGTGGTTCGGGAAGTCGCCCACGACGACGATCTGCGATCCGGCGGCCGCGATATCGCTCGGTTCGAATTCGCCCTCCGGGCCGTTCAGGCCTGGGCTGTCAGCAAGCGTCCAGGCCATGCCATCCTCGGACGACCAGATCCCGACCACGCCCTTCGGGCTCGCGCCGGTCGCGATGAGACGATCGGCCGTTGCGGTGATCGCCGTCACGTAGACGCTGCGGTCCTCGGTCTCCGAGCCGGGTACGTGCTCGACCACGGACCACTCTCCGTTCGATGCCATGTCGTAGATGACCGGCTTCTCGTCGCCGCCGACCGCGACGATCCCGCCGCGCCACGGGACGAACGCTGTCAATCCAGAGATAGGGGACGAGGGCATCGGAGTCCAGGAGCGTGCATCGGTCGAGGTCCATGCCCCGGCTGACGTTTCACTCCCATCCGGGGACGCTCCCAGGATCACGTACCGACCATCCGGCAGCACGCCGATGTCGGTGGCGGCGGCGACCCCCGGGATCGGATCCGCCGCGATCGACCAGTCCCGCCCGTCGGTAGACGACCACTCGGCCGGTCCCGTCTCGGTCTCTTTCCCGGGCCCGATCGCGACGAGGCCCTGGGGGCCTGTCGCGACTCGCAGCATGAGACTCCCGGATTCGCTGTTCGGATCGGCACCCGCTGCGGCGACCGCCGCAGCGATCCACGACGCCCCGTCGGTGGAGGTCCAGGCGGCCGCTTCGTCGCCGTGCTGGCCGACCGCGACGAACCCCGACGAGGTCGCTACGACATCGGTCATCTTGGCGCCCTGGAACGACGGGTCATCGAGCGCCTGGCGCCAGGTCCCGTCGGGGCCCGTCCACCAGGCGGCGGCGCCGCGCGGCCCGCTGCCGACGGCAACGACCGTCGCGCCGGAGACAGCGACGGCTCGCATCGAGGTCGTGCCGTATCGATCAGCGAACGCGGGGACGGCGACTCGGCCCCAGTCGGAGGCCACGAACGGTGGCGGTGGCGGGGTCGGCGTCGGGGTCGGTGTCGGGCCGGCCGTGACGATGGCGACCGGTGTCGCGCTCGCATCGGCCACGGGAGGCGGGCTCGAGGTCTGCGTCGACCCGCACGCCGCCAGGGCGACGCACGTCAGAAGGACGAACGATCCTCTCGGGTACCGTCTCACCCCCATGAGACGTGGGTGTCGCTCGACTGTTACCCGGCCGCCGGACCTGTTGCAGACGCATGGTCGCCCGACGGGGCTCGTGGGTCCGAATCGAGCGGCTGGACCTAGACTCTGCAGGTGAACGCCCCGTCCAGCGCCTCGCCGACCGCCGCCATCGGCTCCGACACCTTCCGCAAGGTCATGGGGCATTTCGTGACGGGCGTGACTGTCGTCACGGCGCTCGACGGCGATCGGCCGTTCGGGATCACCGTCAACGCGCTCAGCTCGGTCTCCCTGGACCCTCCGCTCGTCATGGTCGCCCTCGACCGCCGCCGGTTCCTGACGCCTATCGTGCGCGCGTCCGGTCGCTATGCCGTGTGCATCCTGTCCGAGGACCAGCAGGCCCTGTCCGACTGCTTCGCCGGCGCGCCGGTCGAGCCGGGTCGGGACGAGTTCTGCGGGGCAGCCTGGCACCCCGGGCCGACCGGTCTGCCGCTCCTCGACGGTGCGATCGCGACCCTCGAATGCACGGTCGTCGAGACATTCTCGGCCGGCGATCACGACCTGTTCATCGGCCGGGTCGATGCGCTCGACAACGAAGAGCACCACCCGATGCCGCTGCTCTACTACCGCCGTCGCTACCTGCGCATCGAGCGCTCCGCGACGGCCGAGGTGGAGGGCAAGCCGGAGCGGTAGGGAGCGATGCCACAGTCCGCACATGACGGGGGAGCGCGGTTCGTCACGACCGCCGAGGCTGGCTCTGCGAGCGGTCCGGTCGTGGTCATCGACGTCCTGCGCGCCTTCACGACGGCCGCCTACGCCCTGGCCGCCGGCGCTCGGCGCGTGCTCCTGGTCGCGACCGTCCAGGAGGCCCTCGCGATCAAGGCGGCCGATCCGGCCATCCTCGCGATGGGCGAACAGCACGGCCATCGGCCGGACGGCTTCGATCTGTCGAACTCGCCGCTGGCGATCGTGGCTGCCGGCGACGCGCTGCGCGGCCGCGTGCTGGTCCAGCGAACCTCGGCGGGCACCCAGGGCGTGGTGGCGGCCCGGGCTGCGACCAGGCTTTGGTGCGCCAGCCTGGCCGTGGCATCGGCGACCGCGGCGGCGGTGGCGGGCGCGGGTCTGGGATCGCCGACGTACGTGATCACCGGTCGCTTCCCGGACGCGGGCCCGGCATCCGGGTCGGATGACCAGGCCACCGCAGACCTCATCGAGCGCGCCAGGCTCGGCCGTCCGCTCGACGCGGCGCGGACCGCCCAGGAGGTCCGCGAGTCCGAGGAGGCCCGTCACACCCTCGGTCATGGTCCGGTCAGTGCGCCACCGGAGGACATCGACCTCGCGACACGGGTCGATGCCTTCGACTTCGCGATGGAGGTGGTCCGGGTGGCCGGCGAGATCCGGCTCGAGCGCCGCACGCCGGAGCGGTAGCATCGGGGGACCATGCCGACGATCCGCGCCAACGACCTCGACATCGGCTACGAGGTCCGTGGCGCCGGGCCACCGCTCGTCATCGCGCATGGTGCCGGGACGACGGCGGCCTACACGTTCGGGCGTCAGCTGGCGGGGATGAGCGCGGCGTTCCAGGTCATCCTGCCCGACGCGCGCGGTCACGGCAGGACCCGCTGGGATGTCGGTCGCGGGTTCCAGGCGGACTGGCTGGTCGACGACCTCGAGGGCTTCGTGGACGCGCTCGGGCTGACGACGTTCCATCTCGCCGGCTACTCGATGGGCGGCATGACCGCGCTCGGGTTCGCCGCGCGTCATCCCGAGCGGCTCCGGACACTGGTCGTCGCGGGCATCGCCACAGCGCGTGAACCGCGCGCCTCGGTGGTCCGGCGGCTGATGGATCCGGCCCGGATCGAGCGCGACGAACCGGAGTGGGCCGCCGACCTGGCCGGGCTCGACGCGACCCAGGGTCCCGGCGCGTGGCGGGCGCTGGTGACCGCCGTCGCGGAGGACGTGGCGACACAGCCGCTGCTCACGCCGGTCGAGGTCCACGCCATCAGCGCCCCGACGCTCGTGATGTGTGGCGATCGCGACCCGCTCGTGCCGGTCGCCCAGGCTGCCGAGCTGGCGCGCGCGGTGCGCGACGGCAGGTTGTTCGTGGCACCTGGAGCCGGGCACGATCTCACCAACGAGCAGCCGGCGCTCTGCGCGACTGCCATGCTGGAGTTCTACCGTTCGACCGAGGCCATCGCGCGGGCCCGAGCCGGCGCCATCGATCCCGCACGGGAGGTTTCCCCATGACGACGCTTCTGGCCCTCTACCGCCGCCCCGACGGCGGCGCCGAGGCGCAGGCGACCTTCGAGCGCCGCTACGCGGCGGAGCACCTGCCGCTCGTGGCGGGCACGCCCGGCCTGCGCGAGACGCGTGTCCACCGGGTGGTCGAGGCACTCGGCCAGGAGACCGAGCTGATCATCGCGACGACGATGCGCTTCGACGACCGGGCGGCCATGGACGCCGGCCTGCGGATCGGACGCGATGCGGGCTGCCGGCCGGAATCTGCGCGAGATCGGCCCGGGCCTGTCGACGCTCTACGTGCTCGAGGACCTGCCGGAGATGACCGCGGCGGCTTCCCCGAGTGTGGATACTGAGTGAACGAAGTCGAGGAGCGTTCGTGACCGAGACCAGGCCGAGGGACGAGACGCCGGAGATGACGGACGGTGGGAGGACAACGCCGCTCGTTCGCGTCGCCTACCCGGCGCCGGCACCTGCAGCCGCCGCTCCTGCGAGGCAGCTCGCCGGCGTCGCGCTCGTGACGCTCGATCGGCCCGGCGCACTCAACGCCCTCTCGTTCGACCTCCTCGATCAGCTCCAGGAGGCACTCGAGACGCTCGACCGCGATCCCGACTGCCGTGCGATCGTCATCACGGGCTCCGGGATCCGCGCGTTCGCGGCCGGTGCGGACATCCGCGAGCTGGAACCCCAGACGTCGGCCACGCTGACAGATGGCGGTCGGTTCGGGACGTGGGACCGCCTTGCGACGGTGGGTCTGCCGCTCATCGCCGCGGTCCGTGGCGTCGCCCTCGGTGGCGGCTGCGAGCTGGCGATGGCCTGCGACATGATCGTCGCGGCCGAGGACGCCTCGTTCGGCCAGCCGGAGATCCTGCTCGGGGTCATGCCCGGCGCGGGCGGGACCCAGCGGCTCACCCGGGCGATCGGCAAGGCCAGGGCGATGGAGCTGATCCTGACCGGCCGGTCGATGCCCGCGACCGAGGCGCTCGCCCGCGGCCTCGTCACCCGCGTCGTCCCGCCCGAGGCCACGGTCGATGCCGCCCTCGAGCTCGCGGCGACCATCGCGACGATGCCGCCACTGGCGGTCCGTGCCGCCAAGGCCGCCGTCCTCGACGCAAGCGACCGGCCCCTCGAGGCTGGCCTGGCCCGGGAGCGCAGCGCGTTCTTCGGCTTGTTCGACACCGACGACCAGGCGGAGGGGATGGCCGCCTTCACCCAGAAGCGCCCGCCCGTCTGGTCGGGACGCTGACCCCGAGCGCGGCAGAGGAGACAGCCCATGGAGCAGGACCCACCGGGTGGCAGCGATGTCGGGCTCGACCGCGAGCGCGACCTCGGCGATGGACCCGAGCCGGCGATCCGTGACAGCGCGCCCGACTACCTGGCGCCGATCGATGACTCGGCGCCCGTCAGCGGCCATTCACCGGCGCCCGAGCCGACCTCGTCGCCCGCCGATGCCCCCGAACAGGATTGGGGGAATGCCCGCGGCGTGCTCTATCCGGCGTTCCGACCGGTCGGGACCCAGGGCTTGTCGATGGAATCGATCGATCGCCAGCAACTGGCCGCCCATTCGGCGCAGAGCCACGCCCAACCGCTCATCGACGAAGGGCCGGCCGGGCTGCCGGTCGTCTACACGCTCGACGCCGGGGCATACGACATCGTCGTCAACGGCGATCACCTGCTTGCCTGGGGTGTCGAACCGTCCGAGGTCCAGGACGCCGCGATGGCGAACCTGGCTGCCTGGTCGGCGACGGCGGCGTGGACCGACGAGGTCTCCGGTGAACGCCGGCTGATCAGCTCGGACACGGGCAACGGCTGGGATGCCGCTCGGATCCTCCTGCCCGATGTGGTCGCCCACATCGTGGCGGAGCTCGGGTCGGCCGGCCGGATCCTCATCGGCCTCCCGGAGCGCCACCTGTTGACGGCCGCGACGCTGCGGCCGGACGACCCCGAGTTCGCCGCCCTCTTCGCCGACTTCATCGTCGAGCAGTCGGGCGGAGCGGACGAACCGATCGACCGCCGCGTCTTCGAGCTCGTTGATGGCCGTCTGGTCGAGTTCTCCGGCGTCTGACCGGCTCCCGATGGCCCACGATCCAGCCGCCGGCGACCCGGCCGGCGCGGGCGTCCATTCCGAGATCGATGACGGCGTCGCGACGATCACGCTGGACCGGCCCGACGCGCTCAATGCGTTGACGATCCCGATGAAGATCGAGCTGCTGGCTGCGTTCAAGGCAGTGGCGCGAGATCGTGCCGTCCGTGCGGTCGTGCTGACCGGTGCCGGCCGGGCCTTCTGCGCCGGCCAGGACCTCAAGGAGCGGCTGGAACCTGAGCCGACGCCGCTCGCGGTCGAGGTCCGGGAGCGCTACAACCCCATCATCCGGGCGATGCGCACGATGCCCCAGCCGATCGTCGGGGCGATCAACGGGGTCGCCGCGGGGGCCGGAGCATCGCTGGCGTTCGCCTGCGACCTCCGCGTTGCGGCAGAGGGCGCGAGCTTCGTGCTCGCCTTCGGACGGATCGGGCTCGTCCCCGACAGTGGCGCCAGCTGGTTCCTGCCGCGCCTCGTCGGTCCGGCCAAGGCGGCGGAGATGGCGCTGCTCGGGTCGTCGTTGTCCGCCGCCGAGGCCGAGCGCTTCGGGCTGGTCGCCACGGTCGTGCCGGGCGAGGCCCTTGCGATCGAGGCGCGGGCGATGGCGATGCGGCTGGCAGAGCTAGCGCCGCTGGCCCTTGCACACACGAAGCGGGCGCTCGAGCGGAGCTGGTCGGTCGGGCTGGACGACGCCCTCGAGGACGAAGCGGCCCGCCAGGGGATCGCCGGAGCGACCGCGGACCACGCCGAGGGCCTGGCCGCGTTCGTCGCCAAGCGACCGCCTCGGTTCACCGGGGAGTAGCCGTTGGAGGCGCGCCGGCGCCCTTGACGAGGGCCGCCCGGGCGCCTAGTCTCTGCCCCTAACAAGCGTTAGTTAGGGAGCCACGGACCAGATGGTCGAGACCACCCGGCGTCGCGAGATCGAGGATGCCGCGAGTTCGCTGTTCCACGAGCATGGCTACTCGGGCACGAGCGTTCGCGACATCGCCCGGGCCGTGGACATGCAGGGCGCGAGCCTCTATTCGCACGTCGCGTCCAAGCAGGAGGTCCTGTGGTCGATCGTCGAGCGGACCGCGACGCGCTTCGAGGTCGCCGCTGATCTCGTCGAGGCGACTGACCCTGGCGCGGTCGTGTTCGGTCCGGGCGTCCACCTCATCGCCCTCGTCCGCGCCCACGTCGGGGTGGTCACCGACGACATCCAGCGCGCGAGCGTGTTCGTCCACGAATGGCGAGCGCTCGACAAGGGCCGGCGGGACGAGATCGCCCGCCGCCGCGATGCCTACGAAGCCCGGTTCCGGGGCACCATCGAGCAGGGTGTCGAGACCGGATCGTTCGTCGCGGTGGACCCGATCCTGACGGCGGCGTACATCCTCACGGCGCTCAACGGACTCGTCGCGTGGTACCGCCCGAAGGGCCGGCTGTCCGCTCGCGACATCGCCGATGCCTACGCCGACCTGACGCTGCGCGCCGTCCAGGCGCACGGAGGCCTCTGATGACCGATCCGCTCGCCCTTGAACCCATCCTCGGCCCCACCGAGCGCGGCCGGCCGGCGTTCAACGAGGACCTGTCGCACGACGAACGCTTCGCGCTGTTCGAGGCGCACATCGCGGCCGGCCTCAAGATCGAAGCCACCGACTGGATGCCCGACGAATACCGGACCGCCGTCCTGCGTTTCGTCGAGATGCACGCCAACAGCGAGCTGATGGGCGTCCTGCCGGAACGCGAGTGGCTGATGCGCGCACCGACCCTCCGGCGCAAGCTCGCTCTCACGGCCAAGGTCCAGGACGAGGTCGGCCACGCCCAGCTGCTCTATCGCGTGGCCGAGGATCTCGGCAAGTCGCGCGAGGCGATGTTCGACGACCTGCTCGCAGGCAAGACGAAGTTCCACAACGTCTTCCACTACCCGACGGTCGGCTGGGCGGATGTCGGCATGATCGCCTGGCTCGTCGATGCCGCGGCGATCGTCGCCCAGCAGGCCCTCCGTGACTCCAGCTACGCGCCGTACGCCCGGACGATGCGCAAGATCTGCTGGGAGGAGTCGGTCCACATCATGCACGGCCGCGATGTGGTCGTGACCATGGTCACCGGGTCTGCGGCACAGAGGGCGGCGATCCAGGATGCGCTGGACCGCTGGTGGGGCCCGCTCATGCAGATGCACGGGCCGCGCTCGCCACGCGAGACGGACCGCGACCTCCACTGGAAGATCAAGGCCAAGACCTCGGAGGAGCTGCGCCAGGAGTTCCTGACCATCTACGTGCCGCGCATCCGCGAGCTCGGTCTCGTCATCCCGGACCCGGAGCTGCGCTACGACGAGACCGCCGGGGCCTGGCTCTACACCGACCCGGACTGGGCTGAGTTGCGGACCGTGGTGACCAATCACGGCCCGATGTCCCAGCAGCGCCTCGAGTTCCGCCGGCTGGCCCGGGAGGAGACGCGCTGGGTCCGTGAGTCGATCCTGGGCGTCGCGGCGGCCGCATGAGCGCGAACGTGACGACCGCCCCAGCCGAACGGGCGCCGGCCCCGGCCCTCGAGGCCTGGGAGGTCTTCCGGCGCGAGAAGGATGGCGACCCGATGCGTCACGGCGGCAGCGTCATGGCGCCCGACGCGGAACTCGCGGTCCACTACGCCCGCGAGCTCTACGGCCGGCGCCAGGAAAGCGTTCGCCTCTGGGTCGTCCGGAGGACCGACATCCTCGACCTCGACGATCCAGACCTGCTGCAGCCCCCGCTCGACCGCTCGTTCAAGAAGCCCGGTGGCTACGTCATGCGCGACAAGCTGGCCGCGGCCCGCGAGCAGTCCGGACAGGCCAAGCCGAAGGCGCGCTCGAAGTGATGGCACCGGCCGGTGTCGGGGTCTCGCAGTCCCCATCGCTGAACCGACTGCTGTCCGAGGCGTCGATCGGACCCTCCAGCGGCCGATCCGGGGACTCGCAGTCCCCGAACGACGCCGACGGCTGCCCCTCAGCTTCTCCAGTCGTCGTTCGACCCCTCGGTGGGGACTCACAGACCCCGGGCCGGCCCCGGTGACCGCGCCTGCGACTCTCCCCATGACCGCGCTGGCGGACCTCCTGCTGGCGATGGCCGACGACGAATTCGTCATCGGCTTCTCCGACTCGGAGTGGACGGGCATCGCACCGCTCCTCGAGGAGGACGTCGCGATGAGCTCGCTCGCCCAGGACGAGCTCGGGCACGCTGCCGCGCTGTACGGACTGCTCGCCGATCTGACCCACACGGACGCCGACGCGATCGCCTACGACCGCGAACCAGAGGCCTACCGCCACTGCCGCCTGCTTGACCACGGCCGCGGCGACTGGGCGATGACGATCGCCCGGCGCTACCTGTACGACACCGCCGACGGAGTCCGCCTCGAGGCGCTCGTGGGCGGATCCTGGGGGCCGCTCGCCGAGCTCGTCGGGAAGCTCGTCCGCGAGGAGCGGTATCACCGGATGCACGCAGGCGCCTGGCTCGACCGGCTGGCCCGGAGCGAGGGCGAGGCACGCGACCGGCTGCTGGTGGCCCTCGCGGAGCTGGCGCCCGATGCAGCGACGGTCTTCACGCCTCTCCCCGATGAACCGGCACTGATCGAGGCGGGCATCCTCGCCGCGCCATCGGCCGAGCTCGAACGCCGCTGGCACGCCGAGATCAGCGCCGACCTTCGACCGGCTCGGACTCCCGATGCCGCCGTCCGCCCGCGACTCGGACCAGGGCCGCCTCGACCACGGCGATGCCTTCCGCTGGCTCTGGAGCGAGTTCACGATGGTCCGACGCTCGGACCCGGGAGCGACCTGGTGAGCGAGGCCGGCACGCAGATCGGCGTCGCACGGGCCCGTGCCGGGATCGTCGCGCCAGCGCCGCCGCTCGTCGACGAGGCGGCGATCCGAGCCGCCCTTGCCGACGTCCCGGACCCGGAGCTGCCGATGCTCTCGGTCATCGACCTCGGCATCGTCCATCGGGTGGAGGTGGCACCTGCGGACGGGTCGATCCTCGTCGAGATCCTGCCGACGTTCGTCGGCTGCCCGGCGCTCGAACTCATCAAGACGTCCATCGCCACCCGCCTGGCCGACTTCGGCCGGCCGGTCGCCGTCATCGCGACCTTCGAGGTCCCATGGACCAGCGAACGCATCAGCGAATCCGGCCGAGCCGCTCTCCTGGCCGCCGGCATCGCCCCGCCGGGGCCGGACCAGGCGGCGGGCACCCTCATCGAGCTCGAACCGCGCGTGCCGTGCCCACACTGCGGGTCGCGGCGCACCGTCCTCGAGAATGTCTTCGGCCCGACCCAGTGCCGGACGATCCGCTACTGCGCGGACTGCCGCCAGCCGTTCGAAGCGATCAAGTCCGTCTGACGATGGACGAGCATCGCGACCCGGTCGGCGTCGTCGGCGCGGGGACGATGGGCGCCGGCATCGCCCAACTCGCCCTCGAGGCAGGCCACACTGTCTGGATCAACGACGTGAACGCCGCCGCGATCGAACACGGTCGCGCTCGCATCCGAGGCGGCCTCGAACGCCGCGCCGGACGACTCGACCTCGACTCGGATTCGGCAGTGTCATGGGTCGATGAACGGATGGCCGGGCTGCGCGAGGCATCGAGCCTCGAGGCCCTCGCCGCCGCCGGTCCGATCCTCGTCATCGAGGCCGCCCTCGAGGACCTCGGGGCGAAGCGCGAGATCTTCCGTGCACTCGATGCCACCACGCCACCGACGACGATCCTGGCGACCAACACGAGCGCCTTGTCGGTGGCCGACATCGCTGCCACGACCCGTCATCCGGAGCGGGTCCTCGGGCTGCACTTCTTCAACCCGGCTCCGGTCATGCCCCTGGTCGAGGTGGTCGTCACGTCCGTCATCGACCCGGTCGCGGTCGACCGCGCGACCGCCCTGGTGACCGCGTGGGGCAAGGTCGCTGTGCGCTGTCGCGACACGCCGGGCTTCATCGTCAACCGGGTCAATCGGCCGTTCACGCTCGAGGCGCTGGCGATGCTTGCCGCGGGCGACGGCACCGTCGTCGGGATCGACGCGGCGATGTGCGCCGACGGCTTCCCGATGGGCCCGTTCGAGCTCATGGACCTCGTCGGCATCGACATCAGCCTGGCGGCGGCACGCGGCGTCTACGCCGGGTCCGTCGCGGCCGGCGATCCGCTCGCCGGCCGTTTCCGGCCCTCGCCGATCCAGGAGCGACTGGTGGCCGATGGCCGGCTCGGGCGTAAGAGCGATGAGGGGTTCTACCGGTACGAGGACGGCCGCGCGATCGGCCCCTCCCTCGACCCTGACCTGCGAGCCGCCGCCACCGGGGCCCTCGATGCCGCCGGGATCGCCCGGCGGATCACCCTCGCCATCGTCAACGAGGCATACCGGGCCGCCGGTGACGGGGTCGCCACGCCGGACGACATCGATCTCGCGATGCGCCTTGGCGCGAACCACCCGATGGGCCCGTTCGAACGGGTCCGGGCCCTCGGTGGCCCATCCGCCGTCCTCGACGCGCTGCGTGCCCACGCGTCCACGGGTCCGCGCTTCGTGCCGGCTCCCGGCCTGCTGGTCGCGGCGACGTAGCCGCTACCATCAGCGCCATGACCCGCGACACGCACCGTCCCCTCCGGGAGGCCTGGATCGTGGAGGCCGTGCGGACCCCGATCGGCCGCTACGGCGGCGCGCTCGCGAGCGTGCGGCCGGATGACCTGGCCGCCGCGGTCCTGCGTGCCGTCGTCGATCGGGCCGGGGTCGACCCGGCGCTCGTCGAGGACGTCATCCTCGGCTGCGCCAATCAGGCCGGCGAGGACAACCGCGATGTCGCACGGATGGCGCTGCTCCTCGCGGACTTCCCGGTCGAGGTCGGCGGACTGACCGTGAACCGACTCTGTGGCTCGGGCCTCCAGGCCATCAATTCGGCGGCGCACGCGATCGCGGTCGGTGACGGCGACGTGTTCATCGGCGGCGGCGTCGAATCGATGACCCGCGCGCCATACGTCCAGCTCAAGGCCGAGGCCGCCTACGACCGCGGCGGCCGCGAGATGGCCGACACGACCCTCGGCTGGCGGTTCGTCAATCCGCGCCTGGCCGAACGCCACTACCCGTATTCGATGGGCGAGACGGCGGAGAACGTCGCCGAGCGCTGGGACGTGTCGCGCGAACGCCAGGACGCGTTCGCGCTCGAGAGCCAGCAACGGGCCATGGCCGCCATCGAGGCCGGCCGGTTCGCCGACCAGATCGTCCCGATCAGCGTCCCCCAGCGCAAGGGCGATCCGCTCGTCATCGATCGCGACGAGCACCCGCGCGAGACGACGGCCGAGGCGCTGGCACGCCTCCGGCCAGCCTTCCGCCCGGATGGCGGCACGGTCACGGCCGGCAACAGCTCGGGCATCAACGATGGCGCATCGGCGGTCCTCCTCGTCGAGGCCGATCGAGCCCGCGACCTCGGCCTTCGCCCGCTGGCGCGCGTCGTCGCGACGGCGGTCGCCGGTGTCGACCCCGCCGTGATGGGTGTCGGTCCGGTCCCGGCGACGCGCAAGGCGCTCGACCGGGCCGGCATCGGCATCGCCGATCTCGACCTCATCGAGCTCAACGAGGCCTTCGCCTCGCAGTCGCTGGTCTGCATCGACGAGCTCGGTCTCGACCCCGCGAAGGTCAACGTCAATGGCGGCGCGATCGCGCTCGGCCATCCGCTCGGGATGAGCGGCGGCCGCCTGATCACGATGCTGACCCACGAGCTGCGCCGCACCGGTGGTCGCTATGGCCTTGCGACGATGTGCATCGGCGTCGGGCAGGGGATCGCGACGATCGTCGAGCGTCTGGACGGATAGCCGTGAGCGCGCCCTGAGGGATCCGTGAGCACGTCACGCACGAGACCACCCCACCAGACACGACAGCGGGCAGGACGTTCCTTCGTGTGGGGCGCCCGGTCCAGAGTGTGAGGAGGAATCGATGGAACTGAACGGGACGCTCGGCTGGCTCATCGGGAGGGGAGCGGCGCTCCTGATCGGCGTCGCGATCCTCCTGGTGATCTACCGGATCGGGATCAGCGCGATCCACCGGATCGTGCCCGCCGTGATCACCGCTCAAGCCGCCCATCTTCCGTCCGGGTCGAGTTCGGCCGAGGAAGTGGGCAAGCGGATCGCCACGATCGAGGATCTGCTGCGCAAGCTACTGCGGGTCGGCGTCCTGGCCGGGCTCATCATCGTGGCCCTGGGCGTCTTCGAGCTGTGGGTCGTCCTCGCCGGCATCGCCCTTCTCATCGTGGCCGTCGTCTTCGCCACACGGGACGTCGTTCTGGACTACGTCATGGGGTTCCTGATCCTGGTCGAGGGTCCCTACTTCAAGGGCGATTACCTGGTCGTCAACGGCCACGCGGGCATCGAGGGGGTCGTCGAGGAGATCGGCCTGCGCCGCACGCTCCTGCGCGATGGGACGGGCTCGTCGGCGGCTGTATCGAACGGGTTCGTCCGACTCCCCTGCAACATGACCCGCCTCTTCTCGGTCGCAGTCGTGGACCTCCACGTGCTCCACGCCGGCCAGCTCGACGAAGCCCTGGCGACGGCGGGGCGGGCCGCCGGCGAGATGCGTGACGATCCCAGCTGGATGGAGCGGATCGATCCCGATTCACCGACCGACGTCTGGGTCACCGGGATCGGCATGGACGGGGCCACGATCCGGCTGCAGCAACGGGTCCCGGCAGGCGCTCAGACCGCCGTCGCGAGCGAGCTTCGCCGGCGGCTGGCGGCAGCGCTCGTGGCGGGATCGATCGGGACCGGCCGGTGGGACACGCCGATGCCGATCGTCGGCCTGCCCAACGCCCTGCCGCAGGCTCGATAGCGGCCCACCGCGGTCGTGGCGGTCGCGGTATCCCAAGGCTCGACGGTGGTTGCGAGACGGCCCGCCGACGCCTAGCATCGTCGGACACCCGCCGGACATACTTCGAGGCCCGTCACGAACCACAGAGAGGGCCATCCGGCAGGCTCGGGGGGAGGAGGTGTCCCAAGGGTCGGTCACAGACCGAACGATGGGAGCCTCAGGCGCCTTGGACACCCGCTCCGACGTGACCACCTCGATCGGCCGCGCCGGCCTCGGCCCGACGACGGGATCCGAAACGGGTCGGTTGATGGGGTCGATGTCCAGGTGAGATTCGCACCACCGGAACGGTGGCGCCGACAGCCATGACGACAGGGAGATGGATAGATGAGCGACGAGTATGGCCAGACACTCGCGGTGTTCATGCTGGACACCGGCAAGGCGTCCCGGCGACTCCTGAAGCGCATCCAGGAGATCGACGACGTCGACGCCAACGTGAAGATCGTCGATGCCGCGATCGCCGACCGGACCAGGTTCCGGGTCAAGGTCCATCAGACAGCCGATCTCGGTGGCGCCAAGGGCGCCGTCCGTGGCGCCGGGCTCGGTGTCATCGTCGGCGCCATCGTCCTCGGGCCGGCCGGTGCCGTCGTCGGTGGCGCGGCGGGTGGCGTCCTGAATGGCGTGCGGAACCGCCTGCATGACATCGGGATCAATGACAAGTTCATGCGACAGGTCACGAAAGGTCTCGAGAAAGGCAAGAGTGCTCTCTTCATCCTGTACGAGGGGAACTGGGCAGCATCCATCGGGATGATCGAACAGGCCATCACCTCCGAGAAGGCGCTCATGATCTCGAGCACGCTGCCTCCGAAGACCGAGGCCGCCCTCAAGGCGCTCGTCGACCCGGCGGTGGAGCAGCTCGGCGGCGCCGAGGTCGTGTCGGACTACGAAGTCGAAGTCCCCGAAGAGGCGCCGGCAGAAGCTGCCGCGCCAGCTGTTGCCGCGGCGGCCGTGGCGGAAGCCGCTGCGCCGGCCGCCACCCCCGATGATCTGACGCAGCTCTCCGGCATCGGCCCCAAGGCCAGCGAGGCGCTCGCGACCGCCGGCATCACGACCTACGCGGCACTGGCCGAGGCCAACGAGCCGCAACTCAGGCACGCGCTGCACGAGGCGGACATGGTGCCGCCGGCCAATGTCGCGTCCTGGCCGATGCAGGCCACCTATGCCGCGAAGGGCGACTGGCAGGGCCTGATGAAGTACAACAAGCGAGGCTCAGAGCCCAGCCACCACGCGGCGACCAAGTCGAAGGCGGCCAAGGCCGCGCCGCCGGACGATCTGACGCAGCTCACCGGCATCGGACCGCGCATCTCCTCGATCCTCTCCGACGGCGGCGTGACGACGTACGCGGAGCTCGAGCACACCGATCCCTCGGATCTGCGAAAGATCATCGCGCAGGGCGGGGCGCTGCCACCCTCCAGCCTCGACACATGGCCGACGCAGGCGTCCTATGCGGCGCGCGGTGACTGGCAAGGCCTCGCGAGCTACAACAGCCACAAGTAGCGTCCCGAAGGGAGACCCTCCCGATCTCGGGAGGGTCTCCTGCTGATGCCCCGGCCTGATGGGCGGGTGGACACCTCACGGTAGTACGGGAGTTTCGACACGCATGCTTGTCGAAACCCGTTGCCGTGCGTACGATGTGCACAGACGTCGTACACATCACCACCGACCGACACACGCTCACCTCCCGGAGGGATACGCCCGATGATCGACCAGCAGCCGACGACCGTGGTCTCGCTCACCGATGCCGCGGTGCTGAAGCTCAGCGAGTTGACCAAGGAAGAGACCAACCCGGCGATCGGCCTGCGCGTGTACGTCTATTCCGGTGGCTGCTCCGGCTTCCGCTACGGGATGATGCTCGAGGACGCACCCACGCCCGAGGACAGGATCCTCGACGTGAGCGGGATCAAGGTCTACGTCGACGGCCAGAGCGTCGACCTGCTCAAGGGCTCGCAGATCGACTACGTCGACACCCTCATGGGCGCGGGCTTCACGGTCAACAACCCGAACGCGGTCGCGGCCTGCGGCTGCGGTTCCAGCTTCCGGACCGCGGACGACGGCGGCGCGCCGAAGGGCTGCGCCCACTGATCCACCGATCCGCCGGCCGGCGGAGAATGCGACCCGCCATCACACCAAGCCGCCGGGCGACCGGCGGCTTCGTGGTTTGCGCTGGGGCTCGCGTCACGCGACGGGGACGCCGGCGTCGAAGCGCGCGCCTGGGGCCCGGCACGGGCTAGACTCCGGAGACGCACGGCGGATCACCGCCGTCGGGGCGTCCGGCCGGCACCGAACCGCAAGGGGAGGTCGATGGAGATCCCGCTCTTCCCGCTGCACACCGTCCTCTGCCCCGGCATCGTCCTTCCCCTGCACGTCTTCGAGGACCGCTACCGAGCACTGACCCGGCATTGTCTCGAGACCGGTGACCCGTTCGGCGTGGTCCTCATCCGCGAGGGCGCCGAGGTCGGTGCCGCGAAGCGGCCCCTGGCGCTGGCGGGGGTCGGGGCGCTGGTGGAGATCCGCGAAGCCGGGCGCTATCCGGATGGCCGCTACGACCTGTTGGCGGCGGCAACGGGCCGGTTCACGATCCAGGCGGTCGATCCCGGGCGCGAACCGTACCTCGTCGCTGACGTCACGCCACTCGAGGACGAGGTCGGTGACGAGGCGCGCGCCGAGCGGTTGTCCGCGTCGGCGATCCGCCGTTTCGTCCGATACCTGGAGCTGATGCGGGCACGCGACGGCGAGACGAGCGAGGTGCTCGACATCCGGGTCGAGGTCGACAGCGGCGGCGGCGAGCCCGAGCCCGACGCGGATGTGGAGGTCGAGCCCAGGACGACGGCCGGCGCGCGGGCGTCCGCGATCGACGAGGAGTCCGAGGCCGTCTCGCCGAGTGACAGGCATCACGACCTGGTCATCCCGGACGACCCGACCGTCCTGTCGTACCTGCTGTCAGGGATCGTCCAGCTCGAGTTGCCGCGTCGTCAGGCATTGCTGGAGGCGGCCACCACCGTGACCCGCCTCGAGTCGCTCATCCGTCTGCTCGACCGAGAAGTCGCCCTCCTCGCGCATCGATTGCGGCTCTTCTCACCCGATCAGGGGTCGCTCCGAGGGCCCAGGCGCAGCTGACCGCACCGGCTGACGCGCGTTACTCGCTGAAGCGCTCTTCCTTCCAGGGGTCCGCGTCGTTGTTGTACCCGTAGCGCTCCCAGAAACCGAGCTGGTCGTGGTCGAGGAATTCGAGACCCCGGATCCACTTGCTGCTCTTCCAGAAGTAGCGCTTCGGGATCAGCAGGCGGAGTGGGTAGCCGTGCTCCAGCTCGAGCGGGGCGCCGCCGAACGTGTCCGCGAGGAGGACGTCGTCGTCATCGAGCACGGACAGCGGGACGTTGGCCGTGTAGCCCTGCTCGGCGTGCGACACGACGTGCGTCGCGCCGGGGCGGACGCCGGCCATCTCGAGGATGGTCTGGATGGCGACACCCTCCCAGGTCGTGTCCAGCTTCGTCCAGCGAGTGACGCAATGGATGTCGGTCTCGACCGTCTTGCGCGGGAGGTCCTTGAACTGGGCCCAGGTCAGGGTGAAGGGAGAGTCGACCTCGCCCCACACCTTGAAGTCCCAGGTCGCGAGGTCCGTGTGAGGGACGGATCCGTAGTGGAGGACCGGGAACTTGTCGGTCTTGTACTGGCCGGGCGGGATGCGCTCGGCCACCTCGGGGTCGGTCGTCTTGCTACCGAAGAGGCGATCAAACATCGGAGACTCCAGCAGGTCGTCGACCGCATTGTGACGCAAGAACGGCGACAAAACCTCGACGCGGAGCGCTAGTGCGTGGAGAGCACCCACCAGCGATGAGCGGCATCCGAGATCATGGGCTCGAGTCGGAGAGAGCCGAGATCTGATCGGCTCTTCGATCTCGAACGCGGAGTAGGCCTCGGCGGGTGCATCGCCCAGTCGATCGTGGAAGATCACCTGGCCGGGCTCCAGCAGGGCGCCGGGGATGGTGTGGCCGGTCGTCAGGCCGCCGACGTTGGTCAGGGGGACGTCGAGGTCGATCGACATCCGAGGACGCAGCAGGACCGGGACCAGAAGCGACGGATGGCCGCTCGCCGGTCGGCCGTCAAGGCTGATGTCGCCGATCCACGTGCGACTCGCCGGTATCGCGTCAAGGCCACGGTCAAGCGTCGCGAGTGCCGCGTCGGCATGTTGAGCGAGGAGGCGCTCGTTGCTGATCCGCGATCGCGTCGGCCCGTCGAATGGCCCGAAGGGTGCACTCAAGGCGACGGCGATGACTGCTCCAAGGAGCGCCGAGAGCCCGACGGCGATGCGCAGGCGGCGTCGGCCGCCCGATCGCCGGCCGCCGCAATGCGGGGACGCGCAGCCGCCCGACCCCGACCGCTGCCGCCATGATCAGCGCCAGATCGATCGACGCGAGGTACCGAGATGAGACGAAGGTGCCTCGGGCGGCAAGGAACAGCAGGAATGCCGCGATGCCCAGTGAGAGTCCGAGGAGTCCTGCTGCGATCGCCCACCGACGCTCACGGACCAACACCGCAACACCGATGACCGCGAGCAACGAGATCGCTGCCAGGTCCCGATACCGCGAGACGAGTGTCCGGGCGATCTGGATCGGGGTACGGACGGCGTCGGCCTGCACCTCCGAGAAGCGCTGCGATACGCTCAGCCAGAACCACGGATTCCCGGTGAGCAGCTGGTCGTGGATCAGCATGACCGGCAGCGCCGCGATGGGCAGGAGGATCCACCAGGCGCCGGCTGGCAGCGGGTCGCGCCTTCCGCGCGAGATGACTCGGTCGCCCAGCAGGAGTCCGATCGCGATCGGGACGAGGATCAGTGTCTCGAGGCGCGCAAGCGATGCAAGCAAGAGCGCCATTCCGGCGATCACGTAGTGACGCCGAGGGCTGGTCAGGGCCAGCCCCGCAATCAACCAGCCGATGAGTGCCCAGACGACCGCGTAGCTCCGGGCGACATCGAGGAAGCAGCGCCGCCGAGCCGAGGACGCCGATCGCAGCGAATCCGGCCGCCCTCGGCCCAGCGAGCCGGTCGCCGAGCACCGAGGCGAGCCCGAGGGCGACAGCCAGTCCCGCGATGGCGAGCCAGCTGATGGCCCGCCAATCCGGGATGACCCCGTGGACAAGGCCGTACATCACCGTCAGCAGCGGCTTTGGCGTCGCTGTCACGAACGCCTCGAGGCGCTGACCGCTGATGATCCGGTCGAAGTGGATCACCGACGCGGCGCTGTCGAAGCCGACCGGCCCAGCGCTGAACGGTCGGATGACCCACGCGCCGACGAGCAGCCCGAGCAGGACGGGGATGCCGAAGGTGGCGTACACCCGCCGATGCTGTTGGGGCATGTCGGGCATTCTAGGGGTCGCTCGGGAATGCGTCGGCACTGCTGAAGGGTGAGCGGTTACACTCGCCCGATGCCAGCGAGTTCAACAGCGTCGCCTGCGGACGACTCGACGTCGCGGATGGATGCACCACCAATGGTCGTGATCGTGATGCCCGCCTACAACGCGGCCCGGACGCTCGAGCGGACCTACGCCGACATCCCGCACGACCTGGTCCACCGGATCATCCTGGTCGACGACGTGTCGCGCGACGAGACCGTCGAGATCGCCCGCCAGCTCGGTCTGGACGTGATCATCCACAGCCAGAACCGGGGCTACGGCGGCAACCAGAAGACCTGCTATGACGCGGCGCTTGGCGGCCGGCGCCGACATCGTGGTCATGCTCCACCCGGATTACCAGTACGACGCGACGAGGATCCCCGCGCTCATCGCGCCGATCGTCGCCGGCTCGCACGACCTGATGCTGGGCAGCCGATTCCTGGGCGACCCGCTCGCCGGCGGCATGCCGCGCTGGAAGTACGTCAGCAACCGATTCCTGACCGGCCTCGAGAACCTCGCGTTCGGGCTCCACCTGTCCGAGTACCACACCGGGCTCCGGGCCTACAGCCGGCACCTGCTCGAGACGGTCCCGTACCAGCTCAACAGCGATGACTTCGTGTTCGACCAGGAGCTCATCGCCCAGGTCGTTGCCGGCGGGATGGCCGGCCGCATCGGCGAGGTCGCGGTCCCGACGCGCTACTTCGATGAAGCCTCCTCGGTCGGCTTCCGGCGGAGCGTGGTCTACGGCTTGTCGACGCTTCGGGTCGTCGCCCGGTACGTGCTCCATCGGCTGCGCCTCCGGCGGTCACCGAAACTCGCCGCACGCCGCCGCCGATCGGACTGACGGGCAGCATGCGGATCAGCCGCGGCGCGCTCCTCCGCGGGACGCTCGGGATCGCCGTCAGCGTCTTCGCGATCTTCGTCCTCGTCCGGTCGGTCGATCTCCAGGCCGCGTTCGAGGTCCTGCGAACGGCATCCCTTGCCTGGATCGGGGTGATGCTGGTGACGACGACCCTCGATATCGCCGCCCGCGGGGCGCGCTGGCAGACCCTCCTCGCGCCGATCGCGCGGCTGCCCTACCACCGCGTCCTCGGCTACACGTACATCGGCTACCTCGCCAACAACGTCCTGCCGGCACGGCTCGGCGAGCTCTATCGGAGTCATGCGCTGGGTGACGGCGAGGGCATCAGCCGGACGACGGTCCTGGGCACGGTCGTCGTCGAGCGGGTCGTCGACACGGTCATGGTCGTCGCCATCGCGGCGCTCGCGGTGTTCGTGCTGAGCGCCCGCGGCGTCATGACGAGCGCCGTGCTGCTCGGGGCCGCCTTCGTCGCCCTGCTCGTCATCGTCCTGGGCCTGGGGATCGCGGCACATCGGCTGCCCGGGGCGAGCCGGGTCGCAGCGATCATCGCCCGGCGTCCCAGGCTGCTCGAGCTCGCGCGACGCCTCCGCGAGGGGCTCGCGGTGGCCGGACGACCACGGGTGGTCGGGGTGGCGATCGTGTTCAGCGCGCTCGCCTGGATCGCATCGACCCTGACCTTCCTGGCGGCGGGCCAGGCGATCGGCGTGGAGCTGACCGTCGCCCAGGGCGCGCTGCTGACGAGCGGCGTCGCGCTCGTGTCGATCGTGCCGGCCGGGCCCGGGCTATGCTGGGACGTTCGAGCTGACGGTGGTCCGCATCGCGGACGGGTTCGGGATCGCCGCGACGACTCGGCGTTCGCGATCGGGCCTCCTCGTCCACGTGATGATCCTCGCGACGACGTCGATCGGCGGCGTCATCGCCTTGGCCGCCCGGCGCCGTCGGAGGTCTGCGCAGTGCCGCGACCGCCGTCCCGGACGCGACGGCGTGACCGCCGACTTCCCCCACGTCTTCGAACCGCTCCAGCTCCGCCATCGCACGCTCCGCAGCCGGATCACCTTCGGCGCGCACACCGCGAACATGGCCGAAGGCGGCCTGCCCGGCGAGCGGCACATCGGCTACTACCGCGAGCGGGCGCTCGGTGGGGCCGGGATGATCGTCGTCGAGCCGGTGCCGATCCACCGGACGGGCGTCCTGACCCGGGGCAACTTCCGGCATTCGGACGACGCGCTGATCCCGGCTTTCCGACAGGTGACCGACGCGTGCCGTGAGGCGAACCCCGATGTCGTCCTGGTCCACCAGCTCTATCACGTCGGTCAGCACGGTGACGCCGACAACTCGTTCGCGCCGAACTGGTCGCCATCGGGGCTGCCCTCGTACCACGACGCCGACGGCAGTCACCAGATGACCGAAGCCGAGATCCTGGAGCTCGTCGGCGGCTTCATCGCGGCGGCGCGGCGGGCCCAGGCGAGCGGCTTCGACGGGGTCGAGATCTTCGCGGCCTACCACGCCGTCGTCGACCAGTTCTGGGGGACGTGGTCGAACCGGCGCACGGACGGCTGGGGCGGTTCGTTCGAGGCCCGGATGCGCTTCTCGGCGGCGATCCTCGGCGGGATCCGGGAGGCGTGCGGCGAGGACTTCATCGTCGGGCTGGCGGTGAGTGCCGATCCGGCGTCGCCCGCGATGCCGTCGGTCGCCGAGCTGAGCGAGATCGTCGCGTGGCACGACGAGCGCCGGTTGATGGACTACGTGACGTGCGGCACCGGCTCGTACTTCGACTTCCACCAGATCATCCCGCCGTCGCTGTACGACCAGCGGCTGGGCGAACCGTTCGCCGCGGCGCTCAAGGGCGTCGTCCGCCACGCGCTGGTCCAGGCCGAGAGCCACATCCGCACCCCGGCCGCCGCCGAGGCGGTCATCGCCGCCGGCCATGCCGACATGGTCAGCATCGTCCGCGGGCAGATCGCCGATCCGCACCTGGTCGCGAAGGCCCGGGCGGGACGCGCGGACGAGGTCCGGCCGTGCATCTCGTGCAACCAGCTGTGCTGGGGCCGCCGGTCGCGCGACTACTGGATCTCGTGCCTGGTCAATCCGTCGGCCGGTCGCGAGTTCGAGTGGGGCGGCGACCGTTTCGAGCCCGCTGCGGTCGGGCGGCGCGTGCTGGTCGTGGGCGGAGGACCGGCCGGGCTGGAGGCGGCACGGGTCGCGGCGGAGCGCGGGCACACTGTCACGCTCTGGGAGCGCGGCACCGCTCTTGGCGGTCAGTTCCGGCTGGCCGGGCTCCAGCCGTCGCGTGGCCAGATCACGGAGCTGCTTGCGTGGCATGAACGGCGGCTCGCGGCGCTCGGCGTCGATGTGCGAACCGGCACGGAGGCGACGGCCGAGGCGATCGCTGCGTTCGGTGCGGACGAGGTGGTCGTGGCGACCGGATCGCGGCCGGCCAGGACCGGCTTCCAGCGGGCCCGGCCCATGGTCGATCGCCTGCGTGGCGTGGACGAGGCGGACGTCGTCGCGATCCACGACGTCCTCGATGGCACCGCGACGACCCGGCTCGGGCGGCGCGTCCTCGTCCTCGACGACGTCAACGACTGGCGCGGTCTCGGCACCGCGCTGGCTCTCGCCGAGGCCGGCCACCACGTGACGATCGTGACCGTCGGCACCGGTCGTCGCCGGCGGCCTCTTCCATAGCGCCGCCGACGGTCCGCTCCGCGCCCGCTATGCCAGGGCCGGCGGTCGATCGGTCACGGGTGCCGCCGTCCTGGCGTGGGGCGCCGGCCGCGCGACACTCCGCGAGACCGTCACCGGCATCGAGACCGTCTTCGAGGCCGACACGCTCGTCATCGCCGAGACGCCGGTCTCGGAGACCGCTCTCGCCGCAGCCCTGACCGCGCGGGGGATCCCGTTCCACCTCATCGGCGACGCGGTCGCCCCGCGTCGCGCGAGCCTCGCCTTCTTCGAGGGACGGGAGCTGGCCCGCCGGCTCTGACGCGAGAGCGTGGCGCGCCGCCGTACCATGGTGGCCGGCAGATCTCGCGCTCAACCCCGAGGAGATCAGATGGCTGTCCCGGACCTCGAACACCCGACGGTGCGGCGCGGCCGAGCCGCGCGCCAGACCGAGCGCCTCGCACGCCACATGGACACGGTCCCGTACCTGACCCGGACGCTCAAGCCGGTCGAGGTCATCTCGACCGAAGGCCTCGAGCAGATCGAGGCGAACGCCGACACCCTCCTCGAGCAGGTCGGCATCGAGATCGTCAACTTCCCCGACGCCACCGAGATCTTCCGCCGCGCCGGCGCCGAAGTGACCGGCCAGCGCGTCCGCTTCCCGCGCGGGATGTGCCGCTCGCTGGTCCAGGCGACCGCGCCGCGCATCTTCACGCAACGCGCCCGCAACGACGCGCGGAGCGTCGTGATCGGCGACCCGCACATGGTCCTCGTGCCGACCTATGGCTCACCGTTCATCCACAACCTCGACGACGGTCGCAGGTACGCGACCATCGAGGACTTCCGCAACTTCGTGAAGCTGACCTACACGAGCCGGACCCTCCACCACGGCGGCGGCACGCTGTGCGAGCCGGTCGACCTGCCGGTCAACAAGCGCCACTTCGAGATGGTCTACAGCCACATCCGCTACTCCGACCGGGCGTTCATGGGCTCCGTGACGCACCCGAGCCGCGCCCAGGATTCGGTCGACATGGCGCGCATCGTGTTCGGCGCCGAGACCATGGAGCGCGAGCACGTGATCATGGGCCTGGCCAACGCGAACTCGCCGATGTCCTGGGACTTCAACATGCTCGGCTCGGCCAAGGTCTACGCCGAGAACAACCAGATCATGCTCATCACGCCGTTCATCCTCGGCGGGGCGATGGCCCCGGTGACGGTCGCGGCGCAGGCGACCCAGACGCTTGCGGAGGCGCTGGCGGGCATGGCGTTCTGCCAGATCGTCCGGCCCGGCGCGCCGGTCATCTTCGGCTCGTTCGCCTCGTCGATGTCGATGCAGTCGGGCGCGCCGACGTTCGGGACCCCGGAGCCGCAGCTGGTGCTGTTCGTGCTGGCCGCACTCTCGCGCCGGCTCGGCGTCCCCTTCCGGAGCGGCGGCAACTTCACGGCCTCCAAGCTGCCCGACTACCAGGCGGCCTACGAAAGCGCGATCAGCTATATGGCGACGATGCAGGCCGGCGTCAACTTCAACCTCCACACGGCCGGCTGGCTGGAGGGCGGCCTCGCCATCGGCTACGAGAAGTTCATGCTCGACGAGGACCAGGCGTCGATGACCGAGGCCTACATCAAGGGCGTTGACGTGACCGATAACGGCTACGCGCTCGACGCCATGCTCGCCGGCGGACCGGGCCAGCACTTCCTCGGCTCGCCGCACACGCTGGCCAACTTCGAGAACGCGTTCTGGCGCTCCGAACTCTCGAACAACGACAGCTTCGAGCAGTGGGAGATCGACGGCGGGCTCGACGCCGCACAGCGCGCGAACCTCCGCTGGAAGAAGCGCCTGGCCGAGTACGAACGTCCGCCGCTCGATGACGCGATCCACGACGAACTCGTCGACTGGATGGACCGGCGCAAGGCGAGCTTCCCGGACTCGGACGTCTAGGGTCCGGATGAGCCGATCGCTCCCCGGAGGATGGATCGCGGGGCCCGCGAAACCCCACCGAGGTGTCGAAGACGCCGACGGGTCGTCCTGGAACCTTGAACGGGGCTTGACAGGCACCGATCGGCGCCGAGGGCATGTTCGGCAGTCGCGCCGACGCGCTTCGACCGTTCCAGTGGGGCTTCTCAGGCGCCCGGTCGGCCGACGTGGACCCTGGTGTGACGACCTCGGCCGATCCGCTCCTCCAGCCGTTCCAGCTCCGGCACCTCACGCTCCGGAACCGGATCATGAGCACGGCGCATGAGCCGGCCTACGCCGAGGACGCCAAGCCGAAACTGCGCTACCAGCTCTACCAGGAGGAGAAGGCGAAGGGCGGCATCGCCCTGTCGATGTTCGGCGGGTCGACGAATGTCGCGCCGGATTCGCCACCGATCTTCGGGCAGCTCGTACGCGGGCGACGACGACATCATCCCGTACTTCCGGCAGCTGGCCGACCGGATGCATGCGCACGGCGCCGCGACGATGGTCCAGCTCACCCATCTCGGCCGGCGGACGGTCTGGGACGATGGCGACTGGCTGCCGACCATCTCGTCGTCGTCGGTCCGCGAACCCGCCCATCGGTCGTTCCCGAAGGCGATGGAGCTGGCCGATATCCGGCGAGTCGTCGCGTCGTACGCGGAGGCGGCGCGGCGATGCAAGGACGGCGGGCTCGACGGGCTCGAGCTCGAGGCGTACGGCCATCTCCTCGACCAGTTCTGGTCGCCGCTCGTCAACAAGCGCTCGGATGCGTACGGCGGGTCGCTGGCGAACCGGATGCGCTTCTCGATCGAGGTGCTCGAAGCGATCCGGGCGAAGGTCGGGTCGGACTTCATCGTCGGCATCCGGATGACCGGCGGCGAGGACGTCGAAGGCGGGCTGACCGAGGCCGACGGCGTCGAGATCGCCCGGACGCTCGCGGCCACGGGGACGATCGACTTCATCAACATCGTCAAAGGCTCGATCGCGACGGACGAAGCGATCTCGCACGTCATCCCGGGTCTCGGCACGCCCATGGGGCCCGCGCTCCAGTTCGCGGGCAGGTTCCGCGAGCGGGTGAACCTGCCGATCTTCCACGCGGCCCGGATCGCGGATGTGGCGACCGCGCGGTACGCGATCACGGAAGGGCTCGTGGACATGGTCGGGATGACACGGGCGCACATGGCCGACCCTCACATCGTCCGGAAGCTGGAGGCGGGCGAGGCGGACCGGATCCGGCCGTGCGTCGGGGCGTCGATGTGCATCAACCGGCTCTACCTCGGGATGGAGGCGCTGTGCATCCACAACCCGGCGACCGGGCGCGAGGAGACGATCCCGCACGTCGTCTCGCGCGTCGACCGGACCACGGCGACGGGTCGTGGTCGTCGGGGCCGGGCCGGGCGGGCTGGAGGCTGCACGGGTCGCGGCGGAACGAGGGCATTCCGTGGTGCTGCTCGAGGCGGCCGATCAGCCGGGCGGGCAGGTCGTGCTCGCCGCCCGGGCGACGGCTCGGCGGGCCGACCTCATCGGCATCGTCGGCTGGTTGGTGGGGGAGTGCCGGGTGCTCGGAGTGGACCTGCGCTTTGGCGTGTTCGCGGACGACGGCGTCGTGACGGCCCTCTCGCCGGATGTGGTGATCGTCGCGACGGGCGGTCGCCCGCGGCTCCCCGACATGACCGAGGGCGATGACCTCGTCGTGTCGACGTGGGACATCGTCGGCGGGGCGGTCACCCCGTCGCGTGGCGAGGTGCTGCTGTTCGACGACCACGGGACGGAGGACGCGCCTGTCATGCGCGGAGCGCCTGGCCTCGGCCGGGTCGTCGCTCGAGATCGTCACGCCTGATCGCCATGTCGGGCAGGAGGTGACGGGGACGGCCTATCCGGCATACCTCGGGACGTTGTACGCGGCGGGCGTCCGGATGACGCCCGATCACCGGCTGGTCGCGGTCCGCCGGACGGCCGACCGACGTCTCGAAGCCGACCTCTGGAACGACTACACCCGAACGACGGCGCAGCGGGTCGTCGACCAGGTCGTCGTCGAGTACGGGACGCTTCCGAATGACGAGCTCTACGACGACCTGGTCGCCGGCTCATCGAACGGCGGCGAACTCGATCTCGAGGCGTACATCGCGGGCCGCCCGCAGACGCTCGTCACCAATGCCGATGGCACCTACCAGCTGTTCCGCGTCGGCGACGCCGTCGCGAGCCGCTCGATCCACGCCGCCATCTACGACAGCCGCCGGATCGCCATGACGCTTTAGGTCGCAGACGGCCGACTCGGTCGCGTCACAGGCGCCCGGCCTGGTCGGTTCGCGATACATCGCGCCCGGGTCTGGTAGTCCCCACCAAGACACCCAAACCCAACGCGACGCGTGCCGCATCATCGCTCGGCCGGATCTCGGCGCCCAGCAGTCCCCGGTCGGCGTCGAACGAGCATCGGGTCTCTGTGGTCGGCGTCCTCGACCCGTCAGTGGGGCCTCACACACCCGACCGTGGCGTGAGGGTCGGGGCGGGCTCAGTCCGCCTGGAAGACCGGGTCGGCGAGCTCCGTGGGCGCGTCCTCTCGGGGCGGGGGCGCCTTGCGCTGGAGGATGCGCAGCTCCTCGATCGGGATGTGGCACGACATCATGTGGCCCGGCTCGACCTCGACCAGCGGCGGCTCGGTCACCTCGCACAGGCCGCGGATGACGCGCGGACAGCGGGTGTTGAAGACGCAGCCGGTCGGCGGGTTGGCAGGGCTCGGGATCTCGCCCTCGAGCAGGATCCGCTTCTGTTGAGCGCCGTCCACGTTGGGCACGGCGGACAGCAACGCCTCGGTGTACGGGTGGTTCGGACCGCGGAAGACGGTCTCCGACTCGCCGACCTCCATGATCCGCCCCAGATAAAGGACGGCGATCCGGTCGGCCAGGTAGCGGATGACCCCGAGGTCGTGCGAGATGAGCAGGTAGCTCGTCTTGCTCTTGAGCTGGAGTTCGGACAGCAGGTTCAGGATCGCGGCCTGGACCGACACGTCCAGGGCGCTGGTCGGCTCGTCCGCGACGACGATCTTCGGGTCGCCGGCGAACGCGCGCGCGATCGCGAGGCGCTGCTTCAGCCCGCCCGACAACTGGCGTGGCTTGAGGTCGAGGTGGCGCTGGGTGAGCCGCAGGTCGGCCGCCAGCTTGTCCACCCGCTCGTCGACCGCCTTGCCCCTCAACCCCGTCAGTTTGCTGACCGAGCGCTGCAGGATGTGGCGCGCGGTCCAGCCGCGGTTGAGCGCGGAGTCCGGGTTCTGGAAGACCATCTGGATCGAGCGCTTGTCGTCGGTCGGCCTGTCGATCGAGAGAGGCGCGAGCGCATGCTCGCCGAGCTCCATATTGCCGCCCGCGTCCGGGCTCTCGATGCCGAGGATCGTCTTGGCGAGGGTCGACTTGCCGGACCCGGATTCACCGACCAGGCCGAGCGTCTCGCCGTCGAACAGTTGCAGGTCCACCTTCACCAGGGCCGGGACGTCGTGCCCGCTCTGGTGGAACGTCTTCGAGACGTGGCCGACCGACAACACCTGCTCGCCATGGACGGTGTCCTGGCCGACGACTGCCGCCGGCTCGATGATCTCGCCGAGCCGGTCGCGGTGATGGCAACGCGTCCAGCGACCCGGCCCGACCTCGACGATCGGCGGCTCGACGGTCCGGCACAGGTCGGTCGCCAGCGGACATCGATCGACGAACACGCAGGTCGGCAGGTTCGTCCCGATCTGGGGCAGGTTGCCCGGGATGGTGGACAGGGCTCGCTCCGACTTGCGGATGCCGCGCCGGGGAAGCGATCGGAGCAGGCCCAGGGTGTACGGGTGCTGCGGATCCGCGAAGACGTTGGCCGCATCACCTTCCTCGACGATCTTGCCCGCGTACATGACGCCGACCCGGTCGCACAGCGTCCGGATGACGCCCAGGTTGTGGGCGATGAGCAGGACCGCCGCGTTCGTCTCCGCCTGCAGGCTCCTGACGAGATCGAGGACGCTGGCCTCGACCGTGGCGTCCAATCCGGTCGTGGGCTCATCCAGGATGAGCAGCTTCGGGTTCGAGGCGAGCGCGATCGCGATGACGACGCGTTGCTGCATCCCGCCTGACAGCTGGTGCGGGTAGCGTTGTGCGACCGCTGTCGGGTCGGCGATCTGGACCCGTTCGAGAGCCCGCATGGCGCTGTCGTTGGCGTCCTTGGCACTCTGCCCGAGCACCGTGAAGGCCTCGGCGACCTGCGGCCCGATCTTGGTCGAGGGGTTGAGGGCCGCGCCGGGGTCCTGGTAGACCATGGACGCGTGATGGATGCGGAACTGGCGGACCTCGTCGTCGGTCATCTTGGTGACGTCGTCGCCAGCTACCAGGATCCGCCCGCCGGTGATGACCCCGTTGCGCGGCAGGTAGCGGACCGCGGCGTAGGCCGTGGTCGACTTGCCGCAGCCGGATTCGCCGACGAGGCCATACGACTCACCCGGCCGGACCTCGAAGGTCACGCCCCGCAGCACCGGTCGTTGGACGCCACGGACGACATAGGCCAGTGACAGGTCCTCGACGCGCAGGGCCGCCGTCGTGGCAGGCGCGGGGGCGGGCGGAGGGGTGGAGGCAGCGAGGTCGGTCGTCATTCGTTGAGCGCGGACTGGAGCGAATCCGCGATGAGATTGACCGCGATGACCGTGCTGGCGATGGCGAGGGCGGGGAACAGCGTCGACCACCAGATCCCCGAGATCATGTTGGTGTACTCCTCGCTGACGCTCAAGCCCCAGTCCGGCGAGGGCGGCTGGAGGCCGACGCCGAGGAACGACAGCGTTGCCACGGTGAAGATCGCGTAGCCGAATCGGACCGTCATCTCGACCACGGTCGGACCGAGCACGTTCGGGAAGATCTCACGCGAGAGGATGAAGAAGCCGGTCTCACCGCGGAGCTTGGCCGCGGTCACATAGTCCAGCTCGCGCTCCGAGAGCACCGCCGATCGGACGGTCCGGGCGACGATCGGGGTGAACAGGATCCCGACCACGAAGACGACGACGAGAGGCGACGTACCGAGGACGACCAGGGTCAGCAGGGCGACGAGGATGACCGGCAGGGCCAGGAACGCCTCCACCAGCCGGCTCATGACATCGTCGACCCTGCCCCGGTAGTAGCCCATGATCAGGCCGAGGAACGTGCCCGCCGACGACCCCGAGCAGGGCCGCCAGCGGCGCGACGATCAGCACGTCGCGCGAGCCGACCATCACCCGGGAGAGCACATCGCGCCCGATCCGATCGGTGCCGAACCAATGCTCCGGGCTGGGTGGCAGGTGGCCGGCGGAGAAGTCGTTGAACGGATCGTATGGCGTGATCCGTTGGCCGAGCACGGCGCAGATGATCCAGCCGATGACGATGACGTTGCCGATGATGAACGCCGGGCGGTGAAGCAGCAGGCGCAGCGTCTCGCGACGAGCCTGCGCCCGCTCCGAGACCGCCGGCGCCGCCATCGGCGCGGGCGCGGTCGGGGTCGGGTTGATGATGACATCGACCATCAGCGCTTCCCATCCAGCAGGATGCGCGGGTTCATCCAGGCCGTGATGAGGTCTGCCGTGAGCGTTGCGAGCATGTACACGATGCCGATGACGATCACGCCCGCCGTCAGCATCGGCAGGTCCTTTCGCTGGGCGGCGAACAGCATCGTCGCGCCCATGCCGTTGTAGTTGAAGATCTTCTCGACGGCGATGATCCCGCCGAACAGATAGCCGATCTGGACCGCGATCACCGCGACGGTCGGGACCAGGGCATTGCGCAGGACGTGGTGGCGCATCGTCTGTGTCGTCGTCAGGCCCTTCATCGTGGCCGTCCGGGTGTAGTCGGACTGGAGGACCTCGATCGTCCCTGCGCGGGTCATCCGGGCGATGTACCCGAAGTACACGATCGCCATCGCGGTGGCCGGCATCAGCAGGTAGCGGACCTGGGTCAGCACGTCGGCGTTCGGCGGTGGCGTGGCCAGGACCGGTAACCAGCCGAGCTGGACGCCGACGACGACGACCAGGATCGTGGCGGTGATGAATTCGGGGATCGACGACGAGGTCACGCCGAGCAGCACGATCGCCCGGTCCGCCTTTCGGTCCCGTCGTCGCGCGGCATATAGCCCGGCGGCGATCGCCGTCGGTATCGTGATGACCAGGGCCAGGCCGGCCAGCTTCGCCGAACGTCCGGCCGCCGCGAGGATCTGGGGCAGGACGGGCTGACTCGACACGAACGATTCACCGAAGTCGAGGGTCACGATCCCCACGATGGATTCGGCGTAGCGGATCGGCAGCGGCCGGTTCGTCCCGAGCCGCTCATTGAGTGCGTCGACGCTTTCCTGCGGCGCGAACGGCCCAAGGATCGTCCTGCCGACATCGCGTGGCAGCACGTTCGAGATGACGAAGACGATCGTGACCAGGAGCCACAACGTCACGACCGCCAACACGAGCCTGCGCGCGAGGTACCGAGGCATCGGCTTACGTCACCATCCTGGCTCGAAGGTGGCGGATCGGGACTGCCCGGTCGTCCGGGCAGTCCCAGGATCGGTGTCTAGGCGGCCGAGGCGGCCGACAGGAACATCTGGCCCAGCGCGCACGTATACACGCCGGTGAACTTCTTGGAGTTGCCGGACAGATAGTTGTAGAAGTACGGGATCACGACCGGGACGTCGTCGTTGGAGATCTGCTCGAGCTTGGCGCAGGCGGCCTTCTGGGCGTCGACCCCGACCGCGCTCTGGAATTCCTTGAACGCCGCGTCGAACGCCGGGTTCGAGTAATGCGAGGAGTTCCACACGCCGTGCGTCTTGTAGGCCGAGTTGAGGAAGACGTCCGGGCTCGCGCGATGGCCATAGTCGACGATCCCGAGCTCGGCGTTGCCCCGGCAGGGCGGGTCCGTCGGCTTGGTCGTGTTGCACCACTGCGCGTCGTAGAACGGGCCATTGTCCTGGCCGGCCGGCGTGATCGTCATGCCGGCCTGGGCCGCCATGCTCTGGACCAGCACCGCGAGGTCCGGGATCTCGCCGAGCCGCCCGTATTGGAGCGTGGCCTTGAAGTCCGACAGGCCGGCGTCCGAGAGGAGCTGCTTGGCCATGTCGATGTTCTGGGCGCGCTGGGTGACCGTGTCACTGAAGTACGGATAGTGCTGCCAGATGACGTGGTCGTTGGCCAGTTCACCCTTGCCCTTGAACAGCTGCTGGATGAGCTGGGGTCGATCGAGGGTGAGCGCCAGCGCCTGGCGGACCTTCTTGTCGGCGAACTGGCCAGTATCCGTGTGCATCCAGATCTGGCGCATGTTGGTCGTCGGGGTATCGACGACCGTGAAGTTCGGGTCCGTGAAGAGGGGTGCGCCCGAGAGCACGTCGAACTGGACGAGGGCGTCGATCTGGCCGCCCTGATAGGCCGTGACCATCGAGGCCGTGTCGTCGAAGAACGTGAATTCGGTGCTGTCGAGCGGCGTCTTGCCACCCCACCATGCGTCGTTCCGGGCGAACTTCACGCCCGAGGCGATGTCGTAGCTGCCCTCGACGATCTTCCATGCGCCGGTCCCTGCCGGGACCGTGTTCAGCGCCGTGCCCGCGGCATACGCGGCCGGCGTGATCAGCGACTGGGCGTTGAAGACCGAAACGAGGTACGGGAAGTTCCCGTTCGCGCTGGCCAGGTTGAAGGTGACCGTGGTCGGATCCGTCGCGACCGCGGAACCCTTCTCCAGGACGCCCTTGATCCCGGAGTTACCGGCGGCGACCAGGCGGTCCATCGTCGCCGCGACGTCCGTCGCCGTGAAGTCCGTGCCGTCGTGCCACTTCACGCCCTCGCGGAGCTTGAACGTCCACACGCTGTTGTCGGTGTTCGGCGTCCAGCTCAGGGCCAGTCCGGGCGCGATGTCCGTCGCGTTCGGGGCGAGCGTGCACAGGAATTCGAACGACTGCGCGGTGATGCCGTAACTGGCAAGGTCGATCATGGCGACGGGATCGAGCGGTCCGGCCGGTCGCTGGCAGGCGATGCGGATCGATCCCGCCGGTGGTCCCGGAGCCGCCGCCCGATGCAGCAGCGCTCGGGGCGCCACCCGACGCAGCGCCGGTGGCGGCCGCGCCACTCGCCGACGGTGACGACGATGCGCTGCTGCAGGCGGCGATGACCGCGCCCATCGACGCCATCGACAGGCCGATGATCGTGCCGCGCTTCAGGAATTCGCGACGACCGATCCGGCCGTTGACGAACGACTCGACGACATCAAGCTGCAGCGGTGTCGTGGCACCCCGCACCTTGTCCAACTTGCGATAGTCCATCGGTGTGAATCCTCCGGCAAGCGGCTGGGGCGACGAGCTGTCGAGACGGCTTCGTTCGCAAGGCACGACGGGGCCCGGTTGCTGATCCTCCGGCCGGGCACCGAGGTGTGTCGGAACGGTACTGGCGGCCTACCCGACTGTCAACGCGCGCCGAGGTTGCGGGTCGGTGCGCGATACTGCTTTCGTGCGCATCACCGCCATCCGCCTGGAGCGGCTCGTCCTGCCGCTCGATCCCGCGTTCCCGGCCGCGTGGGACCCGGTCCCTCGGCGGGCGTTCGCGGCGACCGTCGTCCGGGTCGAGACCGACGACGGGATCACCGGGATCGCGTCGGGCGACACGATGGACGGCTTCGAGGCGTTCGAGCATCTGTTCATCGGCACCGACCCGCTGGCGATCGCCCGGCACGTCCGCGTCCTCGAGACGATCGACTTCCACGCCGGCCGGTACTGGCCGCTCGAGGCGGCCCTCTGGGACCTCCTCGGCAAGGTCGCCGGGCTCCCGGTCGCGACGCTCTTCGGCGGGGCCAGCGACGGCATCCCCGCCTACGCCTCGTGCGGGATGCTGCTGCCCGCGCAGGAGCGGGCCGAGTCCGCCCTCCGTCTGCGCGACGAAGGCTTCACTGCCCTCAAGATCCGGGTCGATCCGCGCCGCCTGGACGAGGGCCTCGCTGCGGTGACCGCGACGCGTGCCGCCGTCGGCGGGTCGATGGAGATCATGGTCGACCTCAACCAGGGCTGGCGGATGGCCGGTGACACGTCACGCTCGCTCGATCCGGTGGCCGCCCGCGAGATCGCCGCCCGTCTCGCGGACGACGGCGTCCTCTGGGTCGAGGAGCCGCTGGCCGGCACGGACCTGCGGGGCCTGGCGGCGCTGCGCGCCTCGGCGCCCGGGATCCGCATCGCCGGCGGAGAGATGACGCGGACGCTCCCCGAGATGCTCGCCGCGGTCGAGGCGGATGCCTTCGACGTCCACCAGCCGGACGTCGTGCTGACCGGGATGTCGCACGCCCGGACCGTGGCCGAGCTCGCGCTTGCCCGGAGCCGCTGGTTCACGCCGCACACCTGGACGAACGGGATCGGCCTCCTGGCCAACCTGCACGTGGCGGCCGGCGTCGGCGGCGGACCCTTCCTCGAATACCCGTACGACCCGCCCGGCTGGACCGGCGAGCGCCGCGATTTCATGCTCGCCGCACCGATCCGGCCCGGACCGGATGGGGTCCTGCGGGTTCCGGCCGCGCCCGGTCTCGGGATCGTCCTCGACGAGGATGCCGTCCGGCGGTACGCCGCATGACGGCCGAGACGTCCACGCCGACCGTCGACGACTGGATCGCGCGGGCCGCCGCCATCGCGCCACGGACGCGACCTCTTCATCGACGGCACATTCGTGCCGGCGGCGTCCGGACGGACCTTCGACGACATCGCGGGTCGCGACGGCTCGTTGATCGCGCGGATCGCGGAGGGCGACACGGAGGACGTCGACCGAGCGGTGGCGGCGGCCCGGCGCTCGTTCGACGACCGGCGCTGGAGCGACCAGCCGCCTGCCGCCCGCAAGAAGGTGCTCCTGCGGCTTGCCGAGTCGATCCGCGAGCACCTCGATGAGCTCGCCCTCCTCGAATCGCTCGATGTCGGCAAGCCGATCCGCGACACCCTCCGCGTGGACATCCCGAGCGCCGCCACGACCATCCAGTGGTACGCGGAGACGATCGACAAGGTCTACGGCGAGGTCGGCCCGACCGGTCCCGACGCCCTGTCGTTGGTCACCCGCGAGCCGATCGGCGTGGTCGCGGCGATCGTGCCCTGGAACTACCCGTTGATCATCAGCGCCTGGAAGCTCGGGGCGGCTCTGGCGACGGGCAATTCGGTCGTCCTCAAGCCCGCCAGCCAGTCGCCGCTGACCGCCCTCCGTCTCGCGGAGCTGGCCGTGGAGGCTGGGCTCCCGGACGGCGTCCTCAACGTCGTGACCGGGCCGGGTGCCGTCATCGGCGACGCGCTCGCCCGGCACCCGGGCGTCGACAAGATCGCCTTCACCGGCTCGACCGAGGTCGGCAGGTCGCTCCTGCGCGCGGTCGGCGAGTCGGATGTCAAGGCGATCTCGCTCGAGCTCGGCGGCAAGAGCCCGCAGGTCGTCCTGGCCGACGTCGGCGACCTCGAGACCGCGGCGTCCGCCATCGGCTGGGGGATCTTCTATAACAGCGGCCAGACCTGCAACGCCGGCTCGCGACTCGTCGTCCACCGGTCGGTCCGCGAGGAACTCGTCGAGCGGATCGCGGTGCTCGGACGGAAGCTGGCCCCCGGCGAGCCGCTCGACCCCAGGACGCGCCTCGGCTCGATCGTCGACGACCGCCAGCTCGCCAAGGTCCTCGGCTACGTCGACCTCGGCCGACAGGAAGGCGCCACGCTCGTCTCGGGCGGCGAGCGCGTCCGCGAGGAGTCGGGCGGCTACTTCATCCCACCGACGATCCTCGACGGCGTCGCGAACACCATGCGGGTCGCGCGCGAGGAGATCTTCGGGCCGGTCCTGACCGTCACCGGATTCGACGACGAGGACGAGGCCGTCGCCATCGCCAATGACACGCCGTACGGTCTCGCGGCGGGTCTTTGGACCCGTGACGTCAACCGCGCCCATCGCCTGTCGCGCCGGATCCGGGCGGGAATCGTCTGGGTCAATACCTTCGACACCGCCGACATCACGGTGCCGTTCGGGGGCTACAAGCAATCGGGCTTCGGGCGCGACAAGGGGCTCCACGCGCTCGACGGCTACACGCAGCTCAAGACGACCTGGTTCGACCTCACCGGCGAGTAGCTCGGAATCCTGCATCGCGCGTCCGACTGGAGCGGGTACACTCCGTCGTTCGCAGCGACAACGTGTCACCGCGCATCGCGCACACGCAGGGTGGTTGTCATGGATGAATTCGAGGGGTATGGCGTCCGCGGACGCCGCGCCGGATGAGGCAGCCGACGGCGAGCCGACCCAGGCCGAGATCGACGCGTGGGCCGCAGCCGAGCGAGCGCGCCGGGAGGCATGGCTGAAGGGACCGTCCGCCGAGGAACGCGAGGCGTATGCCCTTCGCCTCCGTCAGCGCCGCCTGGCGGACACGTTCGACGAGGGCGAGGCCATGCTGACGGACACCGTCAAGCGCGGAATGCGCCTGGGACGGGAGGGTCAGCTCGCCGCCGAAGGAGCGGTCGCCCTCATGTACCGTTTCTCGCGACGGACGCTCGCGGAGCTGGTCCGGGCCGGGCCGCGAATGGGAGGAGGAGACTTCCCTGCCCACCCGACGCCGCCGCGTCTCCATGGATGACGAGGGATCCTGAGGGCCCCAGCTCCGGCGCAGTGGCTCCGGGTAGCGCTCGAATCGCGGCCCCGCAACCGACGGTGCGCCATCGCCGCTGACCGCGACGAAACGACATGAGAACGCTGTTCAGGCACCCGCGCCGGGTCTGGCACGTCCTCTCCGTCTTCTTCCACTTCTTCATCGCGCCGGCGCTCCACCTGCCCGGTGGGGACAAACGCTCCGGCCCGGTCCGGCTGCGCCTCGCGTTCCAGCGCCTGGGCGGCGCCTGGATCAAGTTGGGCCAGATGCTCGCCCTGCGCTTCGACCTGCTGCCCGCGGCCTACTGCGACGAGCTGTTCAAGCTCCTGAACCAGGTCGAGCCGTTCTCCTACGCCGAGGTTCGCGCCATCATCACCGAGGAGCTGGGCGCCGACCCGGAGACGGTCTTCCGGTCGTTCAGCCACGAGTCGTTCGCGGCGGCGTCGATCGGCCAGGTCCATCGGGCCGTCCTGCACAGCGGCGAGGCGGTGGCGGTGAAGGTCCAGCGCCCGGGTATCCGGACGACGCTGGCCGCCGACATCGCCCTCATGTACTCGACGACCCGGATCCTCGACTGGACGCACGTCTTCGGGGCCACCCGCAGCCGCGAGGTCATCGACGAGTTCGCGCGCTGGACGGCCGATGAGCTCGACTACCTGGTCGAGGCGCGGCAGGCCGTCCTGCTGTACCAGAACGCCCAGGGTGACAAGGTGGAGCGGATCGCCCGTGTCCACCGCGACTACACCACGTCGCGCGTCCTGACCACCGAGCTGATCGTCGGGATCCCGCTGATCGAGATCATGATCGCCAAGCGCGAGGGCAACGCGGCCTACCTCGAGGCGCTCGCCGCCCGAGGTCACGACCTTGACCGGATCGTCCGCAACCTCGACTGGAACATGCTCAACCAGGTCTACGTGTTCGGATACTTCCACGCCGACCTGCATCCCGCCAATCTGTTCGTCCTGCCGGGCGATGCGATCGGCTACGTCGATTTCGGGATCGTCGGGCAGCTGCCCGATGGCGTCCGGGACTCACTGACCCGCTACAGCTGGCTGCTCTTCCGGGGCGAGGTCGAGTCAGCGGTCCTCGAGCTCATGCGCTGGCTGGCGCCAGGTCCCGAGACGGACATCGCGACCACGCGCTGGCAGCTGATCCGCATCCATCAGGCGTTCCTGTACAACACGGTCGCAGACAAGATGCGGACGACGGAGGAGGCGCCTGGTCCTGCCCACGACAACGAGAACCCCTACTCGAAGCTCGCGGTCGACATCCTCGACACGATCCGCGTGCAGCAGCTGACGATGTCATCGAGCATCGTCGGCTACCTCAAGATGCTGGTCACGCTCGGCGTCCTCCGGCACTCGCTGGCCGTCGAGTACGACCTGCAGGACAACGTCCGGCGCTTCGTGAAACGCCTCGCGCGCCAGCAGGGGCTCGCTCTGCTCGATCCGCGGCGCACGTTCGACCGGCTGTACGCCGGCACCGGCCGGATCCAGCGGGCCGTCCAGTTCCTCGAGTTCATCGAGGCCCAGGAGCCGGTCATCACCGAGGCGACGACGATGCTGTTCGGGTATCGGAACCGGATCCGTCGGGTCAAGGCGCGATTGATCGGTTTCGGCACCGCCGTCCTGGTCGTCGGCGGCCTGCTGTACCTGGTCCTCGTCTTCCCCGACGACACCCGCCGGATGCTGCCCGGCGGGGTGGACTACACGTGGTTCCAGTTGGGCATCCTGGCGGTCCTCGTGGTGCTGATCGTCAACCTCGTCCGGAACATGCGCAGCATGGGCGGTCCCGGAGCCGAGGATTAGGGGGTGCCTCCGCCCGCCCCGGCCCACGGCTGGGGTTCCGGCTAGAGTTGGGTCGGTGATGACCTGCGCTGGAGCGACGGGTCCGGGAACGACTCGTGGGAGGCCTGATGACGGACATGGACACGGCCGCGGGCGAAGGACTCCGACGTCGTCGGGGCGGCGGTCGTGAAGGCCATGCCCGCAACGCCGCGCCGCAGCAGCCACCCTGGGCCCAGCCGCGGATCCGCTTCCGCCCGACCGAGATCATCTCGGCCGACGAGCTCGAGTCGATCCACCTGGGCTCGCTCCGGGTGCTGTCCGAGATCGGGATGGACTTCCTTGACGCTGACGCGCGCGAGGTGCTGCGCGTGGCCGGCGCCCAGACCGCGTCCGATTCGCTGCGCGTCCGGTTCGACCCGGACATGGTCACCGAGCTCATTGCTACGGCGCCGTCGCAGTTCACGCTCCACGCTCGCAACCCCGCCTACGACATCCAGCTGGGCGGCGATTGGGTCGCGTTCGGGACCGTCGGCAGCCCGCCCAACGTGGCCGACCTCGATCGCGGCCGGCGGATCGGCAACCGTGCCGATTACCAGAACCTGCTGCGGCTGGCCCAATCGCTGACTGCCGTGCATTTCCTGTCGGGCTACCCGGTCGAACCGGTCGACCTTCACCACGGGGTCCGTCACCTGTGGGCGAGTTACGACGCGCTGACCCTGATGGACAAGGCGATCCACTGCTACAGCCTTGGCCGGCAGCGGAACATCGATGTCCTCGAGATGGTCCGTATCGCCCGGGGCGTCGGCCAGGCGACGATCGACCGCGAGCCCTCCGTCTTCACGGTCGTCAACTCCAGCTCACCGCTCCGGCTCGACGCGCCGATGCTGCAGGGCATCATGGAGTTCGCCGCCCACAACCAGGTCGTGTGCATCACGCCCTTCACCCTGGCCGGCGCGATGGCTCCCGTCACCCTGGCCGGTGCGCTGGCGGAGCAGAACGCCGAGGCGCTGGCCGGGATGGTCCTGACCCAGGCGGTCAATCCGGGCGCGCCGGTCATCTATGGCGGGTTCACCTCGAACGTCGACATGCAGTCGGGGGCGCCCGCGTTCGGGACCCCGGAGGGCATGCGGACCGCGATGATCGGTGGCCAGCTGGCTCGGCGCTACGGCGTGCCGTATCGCTCGTCCAACGTCAACGCCTCCAACGCGCTCGACGCCCAGGCGGCTTACGAATCGGTCTTCTCGCTGTGGGGCGCCATCCAGGGCGGGGTCAACCTGCTGATGCATGGCGCGGGCTGGATGGAGGGCGGACTCCACGCCAGCTACGAGAAGATGATCCTGGACGCCGAGCTGCTGGGGATGGTCGCCGCGTTCCTCGAGCCGGTGGTCGTGGACGAGGAGACGCTCGCCTTCTCGGCGATGCAGGAAGTCGGGCCGGGCGGCCACTTCTTCGGCGCGGAGCACACGCAGTCCCGCTACAGGACCGCATTCCACAAGCCGATGCTCAGCGATTGGCGCAACTACGAGACGTGGCAGGAGGCCGGTTCGCCCGAGCTCCCGTCCAAGGCGAACCGGATCTGGAAGGAACTCCTGGCCGCCTACGAGCCGCCGCCGATGGATCCGGCGATCCTCGAGGAGCTCGACGCCTTCGTCGCGCGCCGGGTCGCCGAGGGCGGCGTCCCGACCGACTACTGAGAGAGGGGACCGTGAAGACAGAGACCCAGGTCGTCGTCATCGGCGGCGGCGTCGTCGGGGCCAGCGTGCTCTACCACCTGACGAAGGCCGGCTGGACCGACGTCATGCTCCTCGAGCGACGCGAATTGACGGCGGGGTCGACCTGGCATGCCGCCGGCGGGATGCACACGCTCAATGGCGACCCGAACGTCTCGAAGCTCCAGCAGTACACGATCAAGCTGTACGAGGAGATCGAGCGGATCAGCGGGCAGAACTGCTCGATCCATCTGCCCGGCGGGCTGATGCTCGCCGACACGGAGGTCCGGATGGACTTCCTGCGGATGGCCGTCGCACGCGGACGGTATCTCGGGATGGATCTCGAGCTGATCTCGTCCAAGGAGGCGCAGGCCCTCTTCCCGTTGCTCGACCCGCAGTACTTCGTCGGGGCGTTGTACGACCCGGTGGAGGGCCACGTCGACCCGAGCGGCGTCACCCGCGCGTACGTCAAGTCCGCGCAGTTGGCGGGTGCCGAGGTCCACCAGCACACGCCCGTCGTCGGGCTCTCGCAGCGGCCGGACGAGACATGGGACGTCCGGCTCGAGAGCGGCGACGTCATCCATACCGAGCACGTCGTCAACGCCGGCGGCCTGTGGGCGCGCGAGGTCGGCCGGATGGTCGGCCTGGAGCTGCCGGTGCTCGCGATGGAGCATCAGTACCTTCTCACGGTCGACATGCCCGAGGTGGCCGAGCACGTGGCAGCGACCGGCCACGAGATGCCGATGACGCTCGACTTCGGCGGCGAGATCTACCTCCGGCAGGAGGGCGGCGGGACGCTCATGGGGACCTACGAGCAGACGTGCAAGCCCTGGTCGCCGCGCCAGACGCCGTGGGACTTCGGGTCAGAGCTGCTCAAGCAGGACCTCGACCGCATCACGCCCGAGCTGCAGGTCGCTTTCCAGCACTATCCGGCGATGGCGACGACCGGGATCAAGAAGGTCGTCAACGGGCCGTTCACATTCTCACCGGATGGGAATCCGCTGGTCGGGCCGATCCGCGGCCTGCGCGGGTTCTGGGTCGCCTGCGGGGTGATGGCCGGCCTGTCGCAGGGCGGTGGCGTCGGTCTCGCGCTGGCGACCTGGATGACCGCGGGCGACCACGGCGATTCCGGGATGGATATCTGGGCGATGGATGTCGCCCGGTATGGCGACTACGCGACGCTCGCCTACACGAACGCGAAGGTCCAGGAGAACTACCGGCGGCGCTTCCGGATCACCTTCCCGAACGAGGAGCTGCCGGGCGCGCGCCCGCTCCTGACGACACCGATCTACGATCGCTTGACCGACGCCAACGCGGTCTGGGGGGCGACCTTCGGCCTGGAACACGCGCTGTGGTTCCAGGAGGCCGGCCTCGAGCCCAGGGAGGACGTGACCTTCCGGCGATCGAACGCGTGGTCACAGGTCGCGGCAGAGGTCGCGGCCGTCCGCGAGCGGGTCGGCATGACGGAGATCTCGAACTACGCCAAGTACCGGGTCACCGGGCCGGGCGCAGGGGCGTGGCTGTCCTCGCTGCTGACCGCGAGGATGCCCGCGCCCGGCCGCATCACGCTGACCGCGCTGCTCAACGAGGCCGGGCGGATCGTCGGCGAGTTCACGGTCGCACGGGCGACGGAAGCGGACGAGTTCTACCTGTTCGGGTCGCTGCCGGCGGAGGTCCATCACTCCCGCTGGTTCCGCCACCACCTGCCGGCCGACGGTTCGGTCCGGTTCGAGGTGCTTGGCCTGGGCCTGGTGGGACTGTCCGTGACGGGCCCGCGCGCCCGCGACGTGCTCCAGGCCGTGGCGCCGGATCTCGACCTCTCGACCGAGGCGTTCCCGTTCATGACCTTCCGGCGTGTCGACCTGGGGATGACGCCGGCTCACCTTGCCCGCATCAACTACGCGGGCGACCTCGGCTACGAGCTGTGGGTCGCGCCGCAGTACCAGCGCGAGCTGTTCGACCGGATCGTCGCCGCGGGCGAGCCGCACGGGCTTCGGCTGTTCGGGATGCGGGCGCTGATGTCGCTGCGTCTCGAGAAGTCGTACGGGACGTGGTTCCGCGAGTACCGGCCGATCTACACGCCGCTCGAGGGCGGCATCACCCGCTATATCAAGCTCGACCACGAGTTCATCGGTCGGGCGGCCCACGAGGCCGAGGTCGCGGCCGGCGGGCCGGCGCGGCGGCTGGTCGCCCTCGTCGTCGAGCCCGACCCGGATGACCCGGCCGACGTCATCGGCGACGAGCCGATCTGGCACGACGGCGCGGTCGTCGGCTGGGTGACGTCCGGGGGCTACGGGCATCACGTGAAGCAGTCCATCGCGCTGGGCTACGTCCCGACGGAACTGGCGACGCCGGACGGGCCCGGCGGTGCGGGGTTCGAGATCGAGATCATCGGTCGGCGCCGGCCAGCCCGGCTCCAGCCGGAGCCGCTGTTCGACCCGTCGGGCGCCCGGATGCGCCAGTGACCGAGGTGGCCGCCGCGGCAGGGCGGATCGTCGTCGACGGCCGACCGGTCGCATTCGAGGCGGGGGACTCGGTCGCGGTCGCGATCCTGCGTGGAGGGGAGGTCCCGGCCGGCGGCGGGACCCTGTGCCTCGCCGGCGACTGCGGGAACTGCCTGGCGGAGGTCGACGGGGTCGCCTACGTCCGGACGTGCCAGACCGCGGCGCGGCCGGGGTTGCGGGTCGGGCGGCATCCGGACGGGGCGATGCCGGCACTCCCCGTGGTGGCCGCCACCGACCTGACGGCGACCCCGCTGCCGGTCGCGGTCGAGCTCCACCACCTCGAGGTCGACGTCGCGGTCATCGGCGGCGGCCCGAGCGGGCTGGCGGCGGCCGCCGAGGCGGAACGTGCCGGCAGGTCCGTCCGTGTCCTGGATGCCCACGCCGGCGACGAGGTCGTGGCGATCTACGCCGGGCCCCTGATCGTGGTCCGGACCGAGCACGGCATGCTCCATGTCCACCCGCACGAGATCGTCGTCGCGACCGGCGCGGCCGAGATCCATCCGGTCTGCCCGGGCAACCGACTTGCCGGGATCGTCACGGCGCGGGCCGCCGAGACCCTCCGGGCGGCAGGGGTGGACATGGGTCGGTCGGTCGCGGTCGAGGGCGCCCTGGTCCGTTTCGACGGCGAGGGCGGTCGCGTCCGGGCGGTCGTCACCCGGGACCCGACGACCGGCACGGAAAGGACGACACCGGCCGACACCGTCGTCGTGGGTCTCGGTCTCGCCCCACGTGACCTGTTGGCGCGCATGGCCGGGGCCGTGCCCGTGACCGTGGTCGGCGACGCGGCGACCGACCAGCCGCTCCCCCCGCCGCCGACCGAAGGCGTCGTCTGCGGCTGCATGGGCACGACCGTCGCGGACCTCGCCGACGCCTGGGACCGCGGCTACACCGAGCTGGAGCTCCTGAAGCGCGCTAGCCAGGCATGCCTCGGCCCGTGCCAGGGCGGCGCGTGCCTCCCGAACGTCCGCTCGTGGATCGCCGCCAGGACCGGCGAAGTGCCAGATCCGTTCACCGCCCGCCCGGCGTCGCGCCAGATCACCCTGGCGGAGGCATCGGCGGACACGTACGTCGACGCGTTCCGCAAGACCCCGCTCCACGACGAGCACCTCGCGGCGGGCGCGCGGATGGACCGCTTCGGTGGCTGGTGGCGCCCGTGGCACTACGGCGACGCCGTCTCGGAATACTGGGCGGTCCGCGAGGGCGTCTCGATCGGCGACGTCTCGACGCTCGGCAAGCTGGTCGTCTCCGGACCGGATGTCGTCGAACTGCTCGAGCGGCTGTACCCGTGCAACGTCGCGGACATCAAACCCGGCCGATCGCGCTACGCGCTGCTCCTCAACGAGCGGGGCCACGTCATGGACGACGGCATGATCCTGCGCGATTCGGAGACGCGGTTCGTCCTGTCGTTCACGTCCGGCGGCGCGGCCAATGCCGAGATGTGGATCCGCGACTGGATCGACGCGTGGGGCCTTCGCGTCCACGTCCTCGATCGGACGATGTCGCTCGCCGCGATCAACGTCACGGGACCGCTGGCCGGCGCCCTCCTGCAGCGGGCCGGCCTGGCCGAGCCGCCCCGCTTCCTCGGTCACGTCCGTGCCGACGTCGCCGGCGTGCCCTGCCACGTCATGCGCCTGTCGTTCACCGGCGAGGCCGCCTTCGAGCTGCACCACCCGGTCGACCGTTCCGTCGAGCTGTGGCGGGCGCTCCTCGACCTCGGCGCCGACATGGGCATCCGTCCCCATGGCCTCCAGGCGCTGTTCGGCATGCGTCTCGAGAAGGGCCACGTCATCGTCGGGATGGACACCGAGCTCGACACGACCCCGCGCCGGCTTGGCATGGACTGGGCGGTCCGGATGGAGAAGCCACGCTTCATCGGCCGGGCGTCGCTGGAGCGGACGGCCAAGCTCGAGGATCACCGCCGCTGGGTCGGGTTCTCGATGCCGGGGCCGGCACCTGCAGAAGGCGCGCCGATCTGGTCGGCCGGGGAGGTCATCGGTAACGTGACCGGGTCGTGGACCTCCCCGCTCCTCGGCAAGGCCCTGATGCTCGGCTGGCTGCGCCGGACCCCCTTCCCGACCGAGGTCGAGATCGACGGCCGCACGGCGGTCGTGACGCCGACACCCTTCTACGACCCGGAGGGCCACCGTGCCCGTGCTTGACCGTCTCCACGGCCTGCGGGTCGTCGCGGATCCGTCCGCCCTCGACGCCGCCCGCTGGCATGGTCACGGCGACCTGACCATCATCCGCCTCGCCCCGGACGATGCTTTCGCCATCGGCGCGGACGGCGTCGACGTCGACGACGAGCACGCCATCGTCGAATCGGAGGCCGGGTTCGTGGGCGCCTGGGTGCCGATCGAGACCGTCGCCCACCACGTCGAATGGTCGTTGCCCCGCGACCGCCCGGCCCTCGCCCAGGGGGCCGTCGCCCAGGTCCCCGCCCGCGTCTGGCTTCCCGACGACGGCGACGCGCTCCTCATCACGGCCGCGGCCTACGCCGACGAGCTCGCGAGCCGCCTCCGATGAGTGCCTATACCGACACCCTCTCGAGCATCCGCTGGCCCGACGGCGCGCCGAAGAAGTCATACGACGTCGTCATCGTCGGTGGCGGTGGCCACGGCCTGTCCACCGCGTACTACCTCGCGACCCGCCACGGCATCACCAACGTCGCGGTCCTCGAGGCGGACTACATCGCGTCGGGCAACACCGGGCGGAACACGACGATCATCCGCGCCAACTACGGCATCCCCGAGGCGATCCGCTTCTACCAGCACTCGCTCGAGCTCTACCAGGGCCTCGAGGAGGAGACCGGCGCCGAGATCCTCCACCAGACCAAGGGCATCTTCTGGGTCGCCCACACCGAGATGGCGATGCGCACCGAACGCGCGCGGGCCCAGATGAACACGGCCTGCGGCGCGAAGACCGTGATGGTCAGCCCGGCCGAGCTCAAGGCGCTCGTCCCGCAGGTCGACCTGACCGGCGGCGGCCGCTACCCGGTCCTGGGCGCCTCGCACCACCTCGAGGGCGCCACGGCCCGGCATGACCGGGTCGCCTACGCGTTCGCCGCCGGCGCCGCGCAGCGCGGTGTCGAGATCCACGAGCACACCCCGGTCACCGGCCTCCTCCGCGACGGCGACGGCGGTCGGGTCCGCGGCGTCCAGACCGCGAACGGGCCGATCGAGGCCGGGCTCGTCCTCTCGGCGGTCGGTGGGCGCGTCACCCGGATGGCGGCCCACGCCGGCGTCCGCCTCCCGATCCGGACCCATCCGCTCCACGCGTTCGTCACCGACGACTACGCGCAGGGCTTCGGGCCGATCCTGGCCAGCACGGAACTGTCCTGCTACGTCTCGCAGACCGAGCGCGGCCAGATGCTCATCGGCGCCGAGTTCGACTCGCAGCCGTCGTACTCGCGCCAGTCGTCGTTCGCGGCACTGCGCTCCTACTCGTACAAGATCACCCGGCTGCTGCCGTTCCTGCGCGACCTGCGCATCCTGCGGACGTGGGCGGGGATCTGCGACATCTCGGCGGACTTCTCGCCGATCATGGGCGCGACCGGCGTCGACGGGTTCGCGATCACGACCGGGTGGGGGACCTGGGGCTTCAAGGCGATCCCGGCCGGCGGCGAAGGGATGGCCGAATACATCGCCACGGGCCGGCCGCCCGCGCTGATCGCGCCGTTCGGGCTCGATCGCTTCCGGCGCGACCACGTCCTGGCCGACCAGGGCTCGGCGGGGACGCGCTGATGCTCTGGCTCGATTGCCCGCGCTGCGGGCGCCGCCCGATCGACGAGTTCACCTTCGGCGGCGAACGGCGCGCCGTCCCCGATTCGATCACCGACCCCGACGAGCGCGACTTCGACGAGGTCTGGATCTTCGAGAACCCCGACGGCGTGACGACCGAGCGCTGGTTCCATGCCTTCGGCTGCCGGCGCTGGCTGACGGTCCGGCGCGACACCTCGACCGACACCGTCGTGGAGGTCGCGTGACGCGGCTGGCCGACCGGTCGTTCGAGATGGTCCTGCGCAACCGCGTCCTCTTCGGGGTCGGGTCGATCGAGCGGCTCCCCGAGGTCGTCGCCGCGGCCGGCGGCTCGCGGGCCTTCATCGTGACCGATCCGGGCGTGCGACGAGCCGGCGTCATCGATCCGATCCTCGATCGGCCTGGCCGGCTGCCGGCTCTCGAGCCGGGCTGTTCGCCGAGGTCGAGCCGAACCCGGCCGCCGTCGACCGTGGAACGCGGCGCGGCGAGCCCTGCGCGACTTCGGCCTCGACGGCACGGTCGTGGTCGCCGATCGGCGGCGGCTCGTCGATGGATGCGGCGAAGGCGATCGACCTCCGGGCGACCAACGACCTCCCGGTCTGGGAGCTCGAATACGACGGCGCGGACCTCGCGCCCGGCCGCCCGATCGTCGCCGTCCCGACGACCGCCGGCACCGGCTCCGAGGCCCACAGCTTCGCGGTCATCACGAACGAGGAGCGCGGCCGCAAGGACTACATCGGCCATCCCGTCGCTGCTGCCCGTCACGACGATCCTCGACCCGGGCCTGACCGTCGGCCTGCCGCCGGCCGTGACCGCGGCGACCGGCATCGACGCGATGACCCACTCGCTCGAATCGCTCCTGTCGGCCAACCCGAACCCGTTCGCCGAGGCGATGGCGCTCGGCGTCATCCGGACGGTCGGGACGTGGCTGCGCGCTGGCCGTCGCCGACGGCTCGGACCTCGAGGCGCGCTCGCAGATGCTGATCGCCTCGCACCTCGCGGGCGTCGGCCAGGCGAGCGGGACCGGCGTCGGACTCGTCCACGCGCTGGGCCATTCGATCGGGATCGCGCGGCAAGGTCGCCCACGGGACCGCGCTCGCCGCCGTCCTGCCCGAGGTCCTGCGCTTCTACCTCGGCACGCGCGACCGCGAGCTCGCCCTCGTCGGGATCGCGCTCGGCGTCGCGTCGAGCGCCGAATCGGAATCGACCGCCGCGGCCGTCGCCATCGGCGCCATCGACCAGCTCCTCCGCGACGTCGACCAGCGTCCGACCCTTCGCCGCCTGGGCCTCGCCGATGACGCCGCCATCGACCAGCTCGTCGCCGACACCCTCGACGACGCCGCCATCCGCAACTCGCCGCGCCTCCCGACGGCCCTGGAGGCGCGCGCCATCCTCGAGGCTGTCGCCGGCTGACCGGAACCTAGGCGAACCTCCAACGCCGAGGCTCTATAGTCGCGGGACCGAGGCCGGGGGTCGTGGTCTCCTCGAGTGATTCCGCGTCCGTGAGGGTCGATGGTGGCAGCCGCCACGCCGCTCCTGCCCTCGTCGCCCGGTCCGCGTCGCCCAGCGCCCCCGAAGTTAGATCGGATGCGACCGATCGGGGCGTCTCTCTCGCACGGGCCATCAGGGCCGGAGTTCGCATCGTCGATGCGGGCCGCAGACGGAGCCCCGAGGACACGATGAGCGTCGAGGAGGTCGAGCGGGCGATGCGGGGGGACCACGACGCCTTCGCCGCGCTCATCGGCGCGTCAGCGAACCGGCTCTTCGCGCTCGCCAGCCTGATCCTCAGGGATTCGGACCGGGCCCAGGATGCGACCCAGGAGGCCATCGTCCGTGCCTGGCGGGAGCTGCCGCGCGCTGCGCGACCCCGAACGGTTCGAGGCGTGGCTGCGCCGGATGGTCGTCAATGCCTGCTATGACGAGGGCCGCAGGACGCGGCGCCGCGCCGAGGTCTCGCTGATCCATCTGGCCGATCACCAGACCGTCGACCCGACCGCACGATTCGCCGAGTCCGAGCGGATCGATCGGGCCTTCCGGCGCCTCCCGCTGGAGCAGCGGACCGTGCTCGTCCTGCAGCACCAGTTCGGCATGAGCCACGTCGAGATCGCCGAAACGCTCGGCATCCCCGTCGGCACGGTGAAATCGCGGATCCGCTACGGCACCGGCGGCGATGCGCGCAGCGCTCGAGGCCGACGACCGGGTCGCTCGCGCAGACCGAGGGGAGGACGGCATGACCACGCGAACGATCCGACCTCGATCCTCGGCGGCGTCCTCGGCGCCTGGATGAACGACGCCGCTCCCGCCTCGATCCCGGTGTCGTCCTCGAGGAGGCGTTCGCCCGGACGATGGTCCGCGCCGCAGGCTCGGGTCTATCCGTGGCAGCGGCTGGCGCGCCGGTCGAGCCATCCGCGGCGTCTGACCCTGCTGTCGATCGCTGCGACCGCGGCGCTCCTCGTCGGCGTCCTCGGCTTCGGGGTCTTCGGCGGCGGCTCGGGCTTCGGACCGGGCCCGAGCCCGAGCCCACCCCGTCACCGACGGCGCGACCCTCACCGACCCCTATCCCGACTCGCCATCCCCCGTCCCGACCGCCGTCGCCGTTCCCCGCGACCCCCATCGTGCCCACCGCCAGCGTCGCGGTCCCCACCACCCAGTCCCTCGCGACCGACGGGAAGGCCGTGTGGCTGCTGACCGAGACCGGACTCGTGCAGCGGATCGACCCGGCGACGAACACGGCCGGGCCGGCCATCCAGACTGGAGGGACGACCGACCTCTACAACGGCATCTCGGTCGACGCGAACGGCGTCTGGGTCACCGATTGGGACACGACGACGCTCTTCCGGATCGACCCGACCACCTCGAAGGCGACCGCCATCGAGGTCGGTCCGTTTCTGAAGGGCGTGCTTGCGACCGGCTCGGCGGTGTGGGTGGCGGCTACCCACGACGGGAAGGTCTATCGGATCGACCCGGCGACGAACAAGGTCGTCGCCACGATCACGGTCGGGCCGATCGGCAATTCCGGTCCGAACTGGCTGGCGAAGCGGGTTCGGCAGCATCTGGGTCGGCGTCCCGAACGCCGCGTCGATCGTCCGGATCGACCCGGTCACGAACACGGTCCAGGCGACGATCAAGATCCCGGTCGAGGTGACTCCATGTGGGAGCTTCGCCTTCACGAAGACCGCTGTCTGGACGCAGAGCTGCGGCGGCCAGCAGACGATGACCCGGATCGATCCCGGCGACGAATGTGGTCGCCGGGGTCATCCGTCCCGCAGGGCCTATACCCGCGCCGGTCGTGATCAACGGTGCGGCGTGGGTCTCCGATCGACACGAGGCCGGCCGCACTCCGGTACCTCGCCCGGCTCTCGTCGCGACCAGGACGCCGTCGATTTCGCACTGGCGCCGGGCCCCGATTTCGGCGGTGGGGGCGACCTCGTCGTCGCGGCGGGGTCCGCCTGGGTCATCGATGGCGGGAACGACCGCGTCCTCCGCCTGCCGCTGAGCGGTTTCACCGCCCGGCTGATCGGCGTTAGATCGGATCGTGGCTCGGACAGCGTCATGCATCCAACGGCCCGTTCCGTCATCCATGTCGGTCCGCCGCAGCCACCACTGGAGGCACCCGATGCGTCGCCTGCGCTCAGTCCTGCTGTCGATCGGACTCGCGGCCGCCCTCGCCGGGCTCGACCCTCGCGCCGGTCTCGGCCAGCTACCCCGGACATCACAACGGGCGGATCGCGTTCGGCATCCGGGGAGCCGACGGCGCCAACATCTTCTCGGTCCACCCGGACGGGAAGGGCCAGAAGCAGCTCACCAAGGGCCCCGGGTTCCACCTCTGCCCGTCCTACTCGGCCGATGGCCGCACGATCGCCTACTGCTCGAACGTGAGCGGCAGCTGGGAGATCTGGACGATGCGCGCGAACGGGACGAAGCAGCACCAGCTGACCCATCTCGGTGGCTTCGCGACCTTCCCGGACTTCTCGCCGGACGGATAGACGATCGCCTTCGGCGGGACCGAGGGCAGCCGACGAGCACACCGAGATCTACGCCGTCGACGCGAAGACCGGCGGCGGTCTGCACGCGCTGACGAGCTGCGCCGGTCTCGCCGACGGCTGCTTCAACGACCTGCCGGTCTGGTCGCCGGACGGGACGAAGATCGCGTTCATGCATGGCGTGTACGATGCCGTCGCTGACGCGGTGGTCGACGAACAGGTCTGGGTGATGGACGCCGACGGCGGGAACCCGCATCCGCTCACGACCGACAGCGCCCCGAAGGACCAGGTCCCCGACTGGAGCCCCGACGGCTCGAAGATCGCCTACCACGCCGGCGGCTTCGGCGACGGCGGGATCTGGGTCATGGACGCCGATGGTGGCAACAACCACCAGATCAGCGGTTGCGTCGCCGCTGACCCATCGCCCTGCGCCCAGGGCGATGACTGGGGCCCGGCCTGGTCCCCGGACGGGAAGAAGATCGCGTTCCTGCGCGACTACGGACCCCTCGGCATCAACGACCGGCCCGTCTACGTCATGAACGCCGACGGGAGCCACCAGCATCGCGTGACAGCGGGGCAAGCCCTTCACGCAGTTCCGGCGTGGCAGTCGATCGGACGTGGTCACTGACGGCCCGCACGGTCACTGGTTCAGGGCGAGGCCAGGTGTCGTCTGTGAAGAGGTTGGAGATGAACGGATCCGTGTCGGTTCGCGCGCTCATGCTGACGGTGGTTGCGGCGTCCCTCGCGGCATGCGGATCAGGCCCCGCGACGGCTGCTCCATCGTTGTCGCCGGCGCCATCGGCGCCGGCGGCCAGCCAGCCAGCTTCGGCGGCCGTCGTGTCGCCTTCGGCGAGGGCTGCGGGCCACACCGTGTTCGACACAGCCACGATCGCCGCCTCGTTCGACCAGCCGATGACGATCGACACCCCGGACGGGTGGCGTCCGCTGTCCGGCGTTCCCGGAGTGCTGACGATGGTCCACCTGGGCTCGCCGCCCGAGGACCAATCGCAATGGTGGGGCCCGGACATCGCCCTCGTCGCTGGCGCGCGCGTCGTGGACCCGGCGCGGATCCTCCGTCCGGCAGCGGCAGATGACACGGCCGTGCCATGGCCGGCCGACTTCGTCGGCTACCTGACCTCGGTCCCCGGCGCCACGATGGTCAGCGGTCCCGAATCGATAACGGTCGGTGGCGTCACGGGCACCAGGCTGATCCTGGATACGCCAGCGATGCACCCCGTCGTCTGGCTCAAGGGCGATACGACATGGATGGGAGGCGGTTCAGAGGGCCTCGATCCCGCCCTGAGGCGATTGGTGATCCTCCTCGATGTCGGCCAGAAACCGATCCTCTTCCAGTTCGCGGACGGCCCCGCCGCGTTCGCCGAGCGCCTCCCGGCGGTCGAGGCGCTGGTCGCGTCGATGCGCTTCGGGAGCTGACCGACCGCGACCCGCCGCGGTCCTGCTACGTCCCGTTCACGAGAGGCACGACCTCGCCGACGAAGCGTTCGAACGTCTCGATGTCGTAAGGCGCCGGCTGCTCCGAGATGACTGTTCGGAAGCCGAGCTCGACGTATGGCCGCATCCGGTCGGCGATCTGCTCGGGCGTTCCGTTCCAGAACGTGTCGTCGTCCTCGACATCGGCCTGCGGCGTCCGGTTGTTGGCGATGGCGGCCTTCCAGACGCGGTCGGCCTCGTCGGCCGTGTCGCGGATCGTGAGCTTCACGCCGAGGGTGAATTCGATCTCCGCGATGTCGCGACCGACGGCGTCGCAATGGCCCCGCAGGACCTCGACCTTGTGCGCCAACATCTCGGGCGTGCCCATCGCGTTCCACATGTCGGCGTAGCGAGCGACCGTCCGCAGCGTCTTCTTCTCGCCGCTGCCGCCGATCATGATCGGCAGGCGTTCCTGGACGGGCGCCGGCGCCTGGCGGAGGTCGTCGAAGGCGTAGCGCCCTCCGGGCTCGGACGTCACCGACTCGCCATCGAGGACGCGCCGGATGGCACCGACCGATTCGTCGAGCCAGTCCAGCCGCTGGCCGAACCCCGTCCCGAAGTCGATGCCGTGGGCGGTGTGCTCGAGGTCCATCCATGCGCCGCCGAGGCCCAGGATCGCCCGCCCGCCGCTGGCGTGATCGAGCGTCGTCGCCGTCTTGGCGACCAATCCCGGATTGCGGAACGTGTTCGCCCCGACGAGCAGACCGAGCCGCGTCTGCTCCGTCTCGCGTGCCCAGGCGTTGAGCAGCGACCAGCCCTCGAAGATCGGCTGATACGGGTCGCCGAAGATCGCGTAGAGGTGGTCCCACGTCCAGAGGTGGGCATAGCCGAGCCGGTCGACCCGCTTGGCGGCGTCGAGCATCTCGTTCCAGCTGGCGCCCTGGCTCCAGAGCAGGATGCCGGGCTTGAGATCGGACATGGGTGGGCCTCCGGTCGGTCGTTCGGGCGAGGCCCTGAGTGTAGGTCTGCGGTCAGGGGAGCGTCGCGAGGTCGCCTTCGATGAGGTCGCGGTCGTCCTTGTCGGCGATGCCGTCGAGCGCTGCGGTCGCCTTCGCCTTCCAGGCCGCCATCTCGGCGAGGTCGCCGGCGGTCAGGTACGCACGCGCCATGGCCTCGTACGCGGACGCGATGTCCCAGTCGGCGTGGCCGCCCGCCTCGTTGATCGCCACGCACCGGCGGGCGTGCCACAGGGCCGGTTCAGCCCGGCCGAGGACCGCATAGACCCGCGAGCATTGCCACTCGCCGCGGGCGAGGTTGACCGGCTCGCCGATGCCGACCTCGCCCCAGTGGTACCGCGACGCATGGGCGCTGTGGATCATCTCGTCGTCCTCGGCGGGCGTCCGGTCCGGCTTCTCGAGGAGCGTCCAGGTGTGGTTGAAGAGGTCGGCCGCGAGCTTGCGGCGGGTCGCCGGATCGAGCTCGGTCGCGTCGGGTGCAGGTGAAGTGGTCATGGGGTCGGGTCCTCCGAACTGAGCTGGCCGAGGATGTGGAGCACGCGCTGGAGCCGGAACGTCCGGGCCTCGATCCGGGCGCGGTGGCCGGCCAGGAGCCGCCGCTGCTCGGCCGGGTCGTCGGCGGCGAGGTATTCGCGGATGGTCTCGAGCGGGACCTCGAGATCGCGCAGCCGGACGATCGTTCGGGCCGCCTCGAGCTGGCCGCGCCCGTACTGCCGATAGCTCGTGACCGGATCGGTCCGCGCCGGCCGCAGCAGGTCGAGCTCGTCGTAGTGCCGGAGGGCACCGACGCTCAACCCGGTCAGCCGGGCGAACCGCCCGATGGTCAGGAGATCGCGGTCTCGGTCGTCCACGCGACCATCGTGGACCCTCGTCCTACCCGAGAGTCAAGTGGTCGATCCGTCAGGCGTTGTCGAGTTCGCGGTCGACGGCACGCAGGATGAACCGGGCGGCTTCGGCGCTCTTGCCGCCGAGCTTCTCGCCCTCATCCTGCTCGAGGGCCTGCATCAGGTCGTTGAGGTACTGGTCCATCGCCGGGGTCCGCACGAGGTCTCCGGCCGCGAACGCGTCGTCCAGCCGCGCCACCGCGGCACGTGCGTTGTCCACCGTGTGGCCCTTGGCCGCGATCAGCTCGCGGACCTCGGCCCGGGCTGCGGCCGCAGCCGCACCGTCTGTCGTCATCGCCACCTCCCGAGCGTCCGTCGCAGTCGATCCGACGGCCCGGCACCGACCGGCTCGACCAGATCGGATGGACTCGTCGACGCGGTCGGGCCCGGTGCGTGATAGGCCGCCCCGCGGGTCGCCCGCCAATCCGACTCGAGCACGCTCATCGCCATCTCGTCCCACCAGCGGCCGTCGCGCCAGATCGACTCGCGCGACCGGCCCTCGACCATGAATCCGCAGCGCTGGTAGGCCCGGATGGCCCGTTCGTTGAACTCGAAGACGTACAGCGCGATCCGATGCAGCCCGAGCGTTCCGAAGGCGTGGTCGAGCATCAGCTGCGTCGCCTCGGTGCCGAAACCCTTGCTCCATGCATCGGCCTCGCCGATGGTGATGTGGTACAGCGCGGAGCCGTTCTCGCCGTCGAGCTGACTGAAGGCACAGGTGCCGATGAGTCGGTCGGTGGCTTTCTCGTGGACGGCCATCGCGAGCGCGTCCGGCCCGACGACCCGGGCGGCGAAGAATCGCTCGATCTCCTCGGGGCGCATCGGCGTCGCCTGGTAGCGGGCGAGGCGAGCGATCTCGGGGTCCGCGTACCAGCGCTGGAACGCCGCGATGTTCGTGGGGACGTGCCGGCGAAGGACGACCTTCGTGCCGGGCAGGACCTCCGGGAACCACGCTTTCGGCGCCATCTCCGGCACGGTATACCATCGCCCCATGCGTCGCTGGAGCGAGCTTGCCGAGCGTCTCGCGGCGACGACCCGAACGTCCGAGAAGACGGCCATCCTCGCCGACTACTTCCGGACCCTCTCGCCCGAGGAACTGCCGATCGCCGCGGTCTTCCTGACCGGACGACCGTTCGCCGAGGCCGACCAGCGCGCGGCCGGTCTCGGCTGGTCCGCCATCGCGACGACCGTCACGGCCATCGGGAACGTGCCACGGTCCGCCCTCGGCGAGGCGTATGACCGCTCGTCCGACCTCGGCATCGCCGTCGAGGAGGTGCTCACGGCTGCCGGCCACGCCCCGCCGCCCGAGCTGAGCCCGACCCTGCCCGACGTGGCGGCCGCGTTCGCGGCGATCGAGGCTGCCTCCGGGCCCGCCCGCAAGTCGGCCATCCTGCGCGAGCTCCTGGAGCGGTCCGACCCGGGGACCGCCAAGGCCATCGTCAAGGTGCTCAGCGGCGACCTGCGGATCGGCCTGCGCGAGGGTCTCGTCGAGGCTGCCATCGCCAAGGCCTTCGACCGGCCCCTCGACGACGTGAAATGGGCGGGGATGCTGGTCGGCGATGTCGGCCGCCTCGCTGCGCTCGCCCGCGACGACGCCCTCGGGAGTGCCGCGCTGGCCCTCTTCCACCCGCTCAAGTTCATGCTCGCATCGCCCGCCGAGGACGCCGCGGAGATCATCGGCCGGCTCGGGCCGGAGGTCTGGGTCGAGGACAAGTACGACGGCATCCGCGCCCAGCTGCACAAGAGCGGAGCGGACGTGCGGCTCTACTCACGCGATCTCCACGACATCAGCACGGGCTTTCCCGAGATCGTCGAGGCGGCGGTGCCGCTCGCCTGGGACGGCATCCTCGACGGCGAGATCCTCGCCTGGCGCGACGGGACGGTCCTGCCGTTCATCGCCCTCCAGGGCCGGCTCGGCCGGAAGTCGCCGTCGGCCGCGATCCAGGCCGATGTCCCGGTCATCCTCGTCGCCTTCGACGCCCTCGCCGTCGGGCCGGGCGGCGAGGCACCCGTCGAACCGCTGCTGCGCCTTCCGCTGACCGAGCGGCGCGCCCGGCTCGACGCGCTGGACCTCCCGACCATCGACACCGGCGGGCGCTTCACGCGGTCTCATCTCGTCGTCGCCACCGACGTCGACACGCTCGAGGCCGCCTTCACGGAATCGCGGGCCCGGCGCAACGAGGGTCTGATGGTCAAGGACCCCGACAGCCGGTACGCCCCCGGTCGACGCGGGCTCGGCTGGCTGAAGATGAAGAAGGCTCTCGCGACCATCGATTGCGTCGTCGTCGGCGTCGAGGTCGGTCATGGCAAGCGTCATGGCGTCCTGTCCGACTACACATTCGCGGTGCGCGATACCGAGACCGGCACGCTGGTCAACATCGGCAAGGCCTACAGCGGCCTGACCGACGCCGAGATCGCCGAGATGACCCGCTGGTTCGAGGCGCACACGATCGCCCGCTACGGGCGGTACCACCAGGTCGAGCCGACGGTCGTCGTCGAGATCGCCTTCGACGTCATCGTCCGGTCCGCCCGCCATGGGTCGGGCTTCTCGCTGCGGTTCCCGCGGATCGCCCGATTGCGGCCGGACAAGTCGGTCGACGAGATCGACACGGTCGAGACGGTGACCGCCCTGTATGAGGGGCTCCAGCACGGGTCGGAGTTGCTGGTGACGGCCAGCTCGAAGCCGCCACGGACGCGTGGCCGGGGCCCCGATCCGGATCCCTGATCCTCAGCGATCGACCGGCAGGTCCAGCCGATTCCCCCACTCGGCCCAGCCGCCGTCGTAGACCGCGACGTCCTCGTGGCCGAGGAGCGTCAGGACGAACGCGAGCTTGGCCGCAGCGATGCCCGACCCGTCGTAGCAGACCATCCGACGACCGCGGACGACATTCGCCCGATGCAGCATGTCGCGCAAGGTCGCGCCATCGCGCAGCCGCTGGTGCCCGGGCTCACTCGTGCCGCCGACGGGGACGTTGACCGCGCCCGGGATGTGGCCGAGGCGCTTGGTGTTGCCCTCGTAGCCGTGGTACTCGGCCGGCGCCCGGGCATCGAGCAGGGTGACCTCCGGCGATCCGAGCAGACCGCGCACGTCCGGTGTCGTGAGTCGTGTCCGATTCGGGCCGCGGAGAGTGAACCCGCTCGTCCCGGCGGGGGCACGCGCGTTCGAGACCGCGCGGCCTTCGGCGACCCAATCCGGATACCCGCCGTCGAGGATGCGGACCGAATCCAGCCCGTACGCCCGGAGGCTCCACCAGGCTCGCGACGCGAACAGGCCCTGGGTGTCGTCGTAGACGACGACCGTCGTCCCGTCGGTGATCCCGGTCCGCTGTGCGAGGCCCGTGATGCGGTCCGGGCCGGCGAGCAGGATGGTGTCGCCGTCCTCGCCGACGTCGACGAGTTCGTGCCGCCAGTCGACCAGCGCGGCCCCGGGGATATGGCCGTTCGCGTGGACCTGCGGGGCGGTCCCGTCCGGCCGCCAGCGGAGGTCCAGCACCCGGATCCCGGATCGGTCGAGATTCTCGGCAAGCCATTCCGTCGTGGCGAGGAGCTCCGGGCGGGCCAAGCCACTCATCGCCGTATCATACGGGCCGTGGTGGACCCCTCCCTGCCCGATCCGGAGAAGCTGGCGGCGGTCCGCACGGCCATCCCGTCGCTGGCCGCCGGCATCTACCTCAACACCGGGTCCGTCGGGCCTCTCCCCGCCGAGACGGCCGCGGCGATGGCCGACATGGCGGCCTACGAACGCGACGTCGGACGCGCCCATCCCGACTACTTCGCGGAGTTCATGGGCCGGATGGATGAAGCGCGGGCCGGGGTTGCCGCCGTCCTCGGGACCGATGTCGGCGCGATCGCGCTGACCCATTCGACGACGGACGGGATGAACGCCTCGACGCTGCTGCCCGATTGGCGTCGAGGCGGACGGGCGGTCACGACCGCTCACGAGCACCCCGGCGGGATCGGGGCGCTGTACGCCTTGCGCGACCGGGACGGCATCGACCTCGCCTTCGTCGATGCGGGCGACGACGGCGATGACGCGCGGACGATCGACGCCTTCGATGCCGCCATCACCAGCGACACGCGACTCGTCTCGATCTCGCACGTGCTGTGGACGACGGGTGCGGTCATGCCGGTCCGGGCGATCGCGGAGATCGCTCACGCCCGCGGCGCGCTGGTCGTCGTCGACGGCGCCCAGGCGGCCGGCGCCATCCCGTTCCGATTCGATGACCTGGGCGTGGACCTGTACGCGCTGTCCGCCCAGAAGTGGCTTCTCGGGCCGGAGGGGATGGGCGCGCTCGTCGTGGACCCCGCGACGGTCGGGCGCCTCATCCCGTCGCTGGGCGGTCACTACAGTTTCGAGCGGGAGGACAGTGCCGGCGTTGCCGAATGGTGGCGGGATGCCCGTCGGTTCGAGGCGACCGGCTACCATCGCCCGTCGGTCGTCGGGATGGCCCGCTCGATCGGCTGGCTGTCGATGTTCGTCGGCCTCGACTTCATCCACCGCCGAGGGATGGCCATGGCGGCCATCGCAGCCGATCGGCTGGCCGCCGTGCCCGGGCGTCACGGTGCTGACGCCGCGCCACGCGATGGCGACGCTGGTCACGTTCAGGATCGAAGGCTGGCCGGCCCAGGCTGCCCTCGATGAGCTGGGCGGGCGGGTCTTCGCGGTCGCCCGGACGATCGCCAGCCTCGACGCGCTCCGGATCAGCGTCGGCTTCTTCACGACGGAGGACGAGATCGAGCGCCTCGCGGACGTCGTCGAGCTGCTCGCGCGTCACTCGCCCGAGACCCTGCCAGCGCGGCGGACGCTGGCCATCCTGGGCGAGGGATGACCGACCGCCGCGACCGGGCGACCCTGCCGCCGCTCCCACCGCGTCGATCCTGGGCGGCGGTCCGCTGGCGCCAGTTCCGGCACGCGCCGCGGCCCGTCGTCAGGGCCGTGGCGGCCAGCCTGAGCGTGGCTGTCGTGCTGGCCGTCCTGTACCTGGCCTACGACGTCGCGTTGAGCCGCGGCGTCGTCCTGCCCGGCGGCGACCTCCGCATGCTGGCGATCGCCGTCTACATCGTCCTGGTCCTGGTCATCGGCAGCGTCGTGACCTATCTCGTCGTCCCGCAGCCGACCGGGTCGGGCTCGGTCTCGCGGCGGAACGGTTGGAGCGCAGCGCTGGGGTTCTTCGCCGCGGTCCCCATCGCCTACCTGGTCATGGTCGTCGCGGTCCAGGTCATCAGGCCGTTCCTCGGCTGACCGGTGCGAGGGCGCACCCACATCGCGCGAGAAGTCCCGCGGGGACTGGAACGAATGGGTCCTTCCGCTGTACGCTCCGTCGGCAGATTTTCCATTCGACCGGAGCGACCGGCCAGACCATCGACAGTTCGAGGATTCGCGCGTGTCCATCGACGAACAGCATGTCGCGCTGCCCAGCCTGTATGGCGCTCCGGCCTATGCTCGACCACCTGGCTCCGCGCCCGTCAAGGACCGCCCGTTCGACCCGGATGAACTGCCCCTGGAGGTCCACCAGACCGAGGAGGAGCGGGAGTTCACGTCGACTCTTCCGGCGCGCGCCTACGCACCCGGCGGGATCGCCCTCGGCGCCGAGAACGCGTCCACGACCGACGCCGGTGGCAGCACCAGCGCTCGATCGTTCAGCATCCGGGCGATCGCGGGTCGCTTCCTGCGGAGCTGACGGGTCTGCCCGGTCGACCGGGTGTAGCATCCCGGCGATGGGGGAGTAGCTCAATCGGTTAGAGCGGCGGGCTTATATCCCGCTGGTTCCAGGTTCGAGTCCTGGCTCCCCTACCAGCCGCTGCGCGTGCCTCCGGTGGGCACCGCGGCTCGGACCCGCGCCACGAGCTGTTGCCGGCGGCCCTCGGTCAGGGTGCGCTGCCGCGGCAGGGCGGCGATCCAGGCGGGGATCTGCGCCTCCGTGATGACCGCGCACAGCGGCGACCGGAGCATCGATGCGTCGGCGGTGATGAGCGCGGCGTGGACGCGGACGATGAAATCGAGGTCGCCGTGGGTCAGCCAGAACCGGACCCGCTCGGCATCTCGTTCGGCCCGGTCGAGCGGGTGCTCCGTCGGCGCCCAGCCGTCCGGCGTCCTGCGACTCCCACGATGTCCCGGTCTGCCGGATGACATCGATCCGACCGAGTTCATGGATGACGGCGATGCCGAACGGGCCGATCACGAGCTCCGGGATGGGCCGGCCCTCCCCGGGGACGACGTCCGTCGCGACGACCACATCGGGCGGCAGCGACCCGAGCGCCGCGACGACAGGGGACCGAGGCCGTGTGCCTGTCCGTGCGCCCGCGGCGATGACGGCGAGCCGGTTGGTCCCGGCGACCAGCAACGCGCCGGCGGCGACGATCGCCAGGAGGGCCATGAACATCTGGACGGTGCTCGTCCGATAGCCCGGGATGACACCGGCGACGAGCGGCGCCTCGAAAGCCAGGAACGCCAGGCTGAGGCCGGCGACAACCAGGGCGCCCGCGAGCAGCGTCCCGCTGACCAGGGATCCGAGCTGTCGATGGGCCTGGGGCGGGGTGATCAACTGCATGGAAGGACCGTATGGCCTCACCCCGCTGGAGGCCATGAGCATTCCGGGTCATCCACCCGCGGCGGTCGGCCCACCGGCCCGTCCGGACCCCACCGGACCGGCCGCGGGACGGTGGCAGGGCGCACCGGTTTCCCCCGCCGCGGCCGCCGATCGCCGCCTGACGGCGATGTCGACCGGGACCCCCGTACCATTGCCCGCCCCCCGTCTGCCGGACATCCTCGTGGTCGCATCGGGCGAGCGCCCGGGGCCGGGAGGCTGATTTCGTGCTCATCAGGAAGCGTCGAGGGACAGCACAGCGAGCGTGGTCGTTGATCGCGGCCGCCGCGGTGGTGGCGGTGATGCTCGCCGTGTTCGCCGCGCCCATGTCGGCGGCCTCGAACAAGACCAAGCTGTCCCTCGCGACCGTCACGCCCCGCACGGGCACCCCGAAGACGGTCGTCGTCGTGTCCGTCCTCTATCAGAACGAGACGAAGTCTCCCGCCCAGGGGGTGACCGTCCGCATCGGCGATCAGGACCACGCGATGGCTCGTGTCCCGGGCGGCGACTGGGCGAGCGGCGTCACGTTCCGCTGGTCGGGCAAGCTGAAGATCGGCGTCTTCAACATCCAGATCTCCACCCAGTCGCGCAACCACGGTGAGGCCACACTCGGGGCCGGGACGGTCAAGATCGCGGCTCCCGCGCCCAAGCCGCAGGCGACCCCGAAGCCGACCCCGAAGCCCACGACGAATGCGGTCGTGCGCCCGACGAGCAAGCCCGCGATCATGCCGACCGTCCGCGGCGCCGCCGCCAAGGTGTCGATCGCGTCGACATCGATCGCCATCGCGATCCTCGCCGGTCTGTTGCCCGGACCGACCGGCCCGCCCATCCCGGGAGGCATCGTCGGCGACGGCGGATCCGGGGGCCCCGGCGGGTCCGGCTCCGACGTGCCCACGGATCCCGGCGGCGGTCCGGCCGGCAGGGGCAAGGTCACGGCGTGGGGTCCGATCGCCAGCGTCCTCGCCATGGCTGGCATCAACGGCCCCACATTCCCCTCGCTGAGCCTCGCTCCCACCCTCGTCACGACGACCGGCGCGGTGGCGACCGCGATGGCATTCGGCCTGTTCGGACGCCGCCGCCGTGAAGACGAGGAGATCCCGGACGAGATGCTCGCGATGGCCGCGGCGACGGGTGTCGCGGTCGCCCCGAACCAGCTCGTCGGTGCGCTCCCACTCGCCACGGACGATCGGGCCAGCCTTCCGCCCGAGCCCTTGCTGGATGAGACGCTACTGCCCAGGTGGCGGCGCCCATCCTTGCTCCAGGCACGCAAGGCGGATCCGGTCCGGGACAGCAAGCCGGCCGCCCGTCTCACCTTCGGGGAGGGGCTCGTCGGGCCGATGGCCGGGCATGAGCGTCGCGTCATCCGCTACCGGGTGGTCAGACTGCTCGACTCACCCGATGAGCTGCGCGGCACCGAGATCGGCTACCTCGACCAGGGTGATGAGGTCCAGCTCCTCGAGAAGTACGGCGCCTACTGGCTGGTCCTCAGCCCGGATGGACAGCAGGGCTGGCTGCACAAGATGGTCCTCGGCGAGATCGTCGATGCCGATGGTCCGTCCCAGGACGTCCCTGTGGCCACGATGCCGACCGTCGCCGACAGCTGGACGATGGGCGAAGCCGACGTCGACAGCGATGTCTTCGAGGCCTACCTCGAGGCGCGCCGCCGCGCCAGCTGAGGGCGCCTCTCCTTGCGCAGCACCAGCACGTGCTGGTGGACGATGTTCGGCACGAATGCGCGCGGGTAGCCATAGGGTCGGAGCCGCGTGCCCGCCTGGTACCAGATGAGGTCGCCCTTCGCCACGAACCCGGCGCTGGCCGCCCGTGCGGCCAGGTCTGAGCCGGTGAAGACGTAGCGGCCGTCCTGGTAGGCATCGCGCACGATGACAACGGCGTAGCGACCATCACGCAGCACCCGGACGAGTTCGCGGAAGACGTCCTCCATCCGGTCGAGGAAGGCCGGGTAGTCGGCGGCGTTCGCAAGGTCGTCCGGTGACTCGGTGATCATCGCGTAGTCGGTCCGGCGGTTCGCGTGGGTCTCGGCCAGGGCCCCGCCCGCCATCGTCATCGGCAGCTGCAGGTTGTAGGGCGGGTCCGTCGCCACGAAGTCGACCGACTCCGGGTCCAGGGTCGGCAGGACCACCAGGGAGTCGCCGACGCGAAGATCGAGCCCGGACGGGTCGAACGGCCGGGGCCCGCCGGGGTCGGCGGTTCCCAGATCGGCCAGGTCCGGTCCCAGGCCGTCGCGCTCGGCGGACAGGTCGCGCACGACCTCGTCGTAGACGGCGGCCCAGCGCGGATCGAGTTCGATGCCGATCGCCCGGCGCGGGCCGCGCGAGATCGCCGCGCCGAGGAGGGTCCCGCCGACCCCGGCGAACGGGTCGAGGACGAGGTCACCGGTCCGGCTGAAGAACTCGATGAGCCGGGCCATGAGTCGCGGTGGCTTGTTCGCGCCATGTGCCCGGCGGGCCTGATGGCCGAGCTCCGAGGGATAGGCCGTCGTCAGCAGCGACTTGGTGAAATAGAGCCATTCCTCCCCGGGCAGCTCGTTGAGCGTGTTGGCCGGATGGGGCCCGCGCCGGGGGTCGATCATGACACGGCCAGCCTAGCCGACGCGGACCGTAGAATGTCGCCATGCCCGCCCGCCATTCGAGCGCGCGCTTCGTCGGCCGTGACAGGGCGTTCGCGCGCCTCGCGGCGGGGCTCGATGACGCCGCCGGCGGCCGGGCCCGGACGATCCTGCTCGATGGCACCGCGGGCATCGGCGTCAGCCGGTTCATCGACGAGATCATCGCTCGGATGGACGCCCTCGGCGAGCCGATGACGGTCCTCCGGGCGACGGCCTGGCCGGCCCACGCGGACGAACCGTACGGGCCGCTCATCCGGGCCATCGGGCCGACCCTCCGCGCCCTGCCGATCGACGAGCTCGCCGACCTGCTCGGACCGGCCGCACCCGAGGTGGTCCGTCTGCTGCCGGATCTCGCCCCCGTCCTCGATGAGGTCCGCCCGACGGCATGGAGCGGCGGTTCGACCGCTCCCGAGCGTCGGCAGGCGCGGACGCTCGAAGGCATCCTCGGTCTCCTCGGCAGACTCGGCGAGCGGCGCCCGGTCGTCCTCGCCCTCGAGGATCTCCATCGCGCTGATGCGGCGACGCGGGCCCTCGTCACGTTCCTCGCCCGGATCTCCCGCGATCAGCGCCTTGCCATCGTCGGCTCCCACCAGCTCGACGTCGTCGGTCGCGACGATCCATGGACGTCCGATCTCGATGCGATCGTGAATGGGTCGCGGCCGCCGGATCGGGTCGCCCTGGCACCCCTCGATCGCGATGAGCTCGCCGAACTGATCGAGGGCATCGAAGGCGAACGCGCGTCGGCGAGTCTCCTGCTGCTCGTCGCGGAACGATCGGGTGGGCTGCCCCTCGTCGCCGAGGAGCTGCTCGCTGCGCGGCGCGAATTGCCGTCGGCGTCGCTGACCGGATCGTTCGACGAGCTGGTCATGGCTCGCCTGTCCATCCGATCGCGGGAATGCCGCCGCGTCCTGCGCCTGATGTCGCTGGCCGATCGCCCGCTCGCGCCCGAGGAACTGGCCGCGGTGGCGGCCACCTTCGACGCGGACAGCGACCGCTCGATGCCACGATCCGTGACCGGACCGCGGACGGGCGCGGGCGCACTCGACGCGGACCTGTGGGCGGGCTGGGAAGAGGCGCTCGACAGCGGCTTCGTGGTCGACGTGGACTCGGCCCTGGCGTTCCGCCATGAGTCGATCGGCCGGGCCGTCGCACGCGACCTGCTGCCGATCCCGCGGACGAGGTACCACGCCGCGCTCGCGGAACGTCTGGGCGGACCCCCGGCCGCGATCGCCTCGCACTGGCTGGCCGCGCACGATCCCCGGGCGGCGCGGGCAGCCGCCATCGAAGCCGCTCGATTCGCGCGCGATCGGCATGCCGCCGCGGACGAACTCGCGGCCCTCGAGCTGGCGCTGTCGGTGCCGGAGGGCCCGCTGCCCGGCGCCGGGACGAAGCGACGGACGTCGCCGCAGTCGGATCGGGTCGAACTGCAGGTCCGTGCGTCAGAGGCGGCCTTCGCCGTCGGCCGGATCCCGCGGGCCACCGCGTTCCTCGAGTCGGCCATCGCGGGCATGGACGCGCGACGCGACCGGGTTCGGCTGGGGCTGCTCCACGAACGACTGGCACAGGTCCGCCGGGCCGGCGGCGACCCGGCCGGGGCCATGCTGGCCGCTCGCCGCGCGGTCGAGCTCGTCCCGCGCGAGCCGAGCCCCGAGCGGGCCACGGTCCTCGCCGGGCTCGCCCAGCTCAAGATGCTGGACGGCGTCTTCTCCGATTCCCAGCGGCTGGCCCGCGAGGCGATACGGGTGGCCCGAGCCTGCGATCCGCCGGCTCGCTCCCAGGAGGTCCACGCGACGACGACACTTGCGGTCGCGCTCGGGTGGGGGAGCGACCCGGCTGCCGCGATCGAGCTGCTTCGTGAGGCGGAGGCGGCGGCCCTCGAGCTCGACGACCCCGATGCGCTGTTCCGAAGTCGGGCGAACCTGACGACCGTCCTGGACCTGGTCAATCGCCGGGCCGAGGCTGTCGACGTGGCGTACGCGGGCATCGAGGACGCCCGGCGGGCCGGCCTCGAGGCGGTCTACGGCAACTTCCTCGCAGGGAACGTCGCCGACACCCTGTTCTTCCTCGGCCGCTGGCCAGAGGTCCGGACGATGACCCTGCGGGCGATGAGCTGGCTGTCCGTCGGGGTGGTCCACATGGAAGCCGTCCTGGTCCTCGCGGCCGTCGAGATCGAGACCGACGCCGGGGAGGAAGCGTCCCGGCTGCTCGGACAGACGGTGCTCGAGCTGGCGGCGGTGCGCGAGCCGCAGCTGGCCGGGCCGTATTACCTGGCGGCCGCCTCGTTCGCGCTGTGGCGCGGCGACGTGGCGGACGCGAGTCGCTCGGTCGACCGCGGCTGGGCGAGCGTCCGCGAGACCGAGGAATGGGTCCTGGTGGCGCGGATCGCAGCGATGGTCGCGCAGGTGGACGCCGCCGTGGCCGAGGATGCCCGCCAGAACCGTCAGCTGGCGCCGCTCGCGGCCGCCCGCGAGCGCACCGCCGAGGTACTCGCGGCGGCGACCCGCGCCGCGCGGGCCAGTGGGGCGCCGATGTCAGCCGGATCGCGTCGCGTCGCGGAGGCGTCACTCGCGACGGCCCGGGCCTTCCAGCGCCGCTGCGAAGGCGACGATTCGGCCGAGGCCTGGCGTCGCGTGGCAGATGGCTGGGCGGCGCTCGATGCACCGTACGACGAGGCACTCGCGCGATGGCGTCATGCCGAGGCATTGCTGTCCGCCGCGAGCCGGTCGGGGCGGGCGCGGGCGCAGGCACCGCTGCTCGCGGCGGTTGAGCTCGGGCTGAGGCTCCAGGCCCGGCCGCTGCTGCGCGAGCTCGTCGAACTCGCCGGGCGGGCGCGGATCACCTTGCCGGCCGAGGTCGAGGCGGTCGTGGCGCGCGACCGCGCACCGGCCGCGACTCCCGTCGGGGTCGAGGCTCCTCTCGTCGCCGTCATGACCGGCCAGGTCGACGGTCACACGAATGGACGGTCGGAACTGGTCCGAGCCGTGGCCGGCGACCCGCCGGCGACGACGCGCCGGTCGGACACCTTCGGCCTGAGTTCCCGTGAGCGGGAGGTGCTCATGCTCGTCGCCCAGGGCCGGACGAACCGCGAGATCGGCGAGCGCCTGTTCATCAGCCAGAAGACCGTCGGCGTCCACGTCGGGAACATCCTGTCCAAGCTGGAGGTGTCGGGCCGGGTGGAGGCGGCGGCCGTGGCCATCCGGCTGGGACTCACGGATCGGCCCTAGCGACCTCGGTCGACACCCCGGACATGCCGCGAGACCCGGAGGGAGGTCTCCGGGTCTCGGTCGGGATCGCGGAACACCTCGTCGGAATGAAGCCCGACGGGGCGCGATGAAAGGGGTGTGCTAGATCAACGCCACTTCATGCCGGCGGCCAGCGTGAGCGCGATGGCCACGAGAGGGCCGACGGTGACGGCGATGCGCCAGGTGCGATGCATCAGATCCTTGATCATGGGGGTCAGGCTCCGGACTGGAAAGAGTGCGCACCCCGATCAGCGAGGTGGGCAATGAGCCTAGGCGACGCCTGGCCCGACCCACAACCGACCCATTGGTACTGGGTAGGGGGTACCCACCAGTACCAATGACCCGACCGGACCACCCCGGACGCATCCGCACGAACCAGACGACAGGACATGGCGTGGCGCGGTAGATTCCCTACGCCTCGTCCGATCGTCGATCCGCGACCATGAAAGGGCCCCTCGCCCATGCGTCACGCGCGCCTGTTGTCGGCCGCCATCCTGTCCGCGATCCTCGTCGCTGCCTGCACCACGGCCGACGCGGGATGGACCTATGCGCCCGCGCCGTCCAAGGCGCCCGCTCCGAGCGGGTCGGGCAGCGCCTCCGCCGGACCGAGCGGCTCCGGGAACCCCAACCTGGTGATCATCAGTGCCAGCGGGATCAAGTACGAGCAGACGACGCTGACCGCCCCGGCCAACACCCCGTTCCAGGTCCAGTTCGAGAACAAGGATGCCGGCGTGCCCCACAACGTCTCCCTCCATCTGGGGGGTGCCACCGGCGCCGAGCTGTTCAAGGGAACGATCTTCAACGGCATCGAGACGCGTACGTACGACGTCCCGGCGCTCGACGCGGGCGCGTACGCGTTCGTCTGTTCGGTCCATCCCACGATGGTCGGGACGCTCAACGCGCAGTGATCCCGGGCCCGGCATGACACCGACGGGCGAGCAGCTCTGCTACACGGATGCATACCTCCGGGGCGTGGAAGCGCGTGTCATCGTGGTCGACACCGGCGGGGAGGGGCCACTCCTCGTTCTCGACAGGACCGTCTTCTACCCGGGCGGTGGCGGCCAGCCCGCGGATCGCGGCCTGATCCTCCGATCCCGGGACGGCCGGTCCTGGACGGTTCGTGGCGCGCGCAAGGTCGATGGTGAGATCGTCCACGAGCTCGAACCCGATGACGGCGGCCCGCCTGCGGTCGGTGACGTCGTCCGCGTCGACCTCGAGTGGGCTCGTCGGCTGGCGCTGATGCGGACCCACACCGCACTCCATGCCTTGTGCGGCGTCGTCTGGCGCGACTACGGTGCCCTCGTCACGGGCGGCAACATGGAGCCGGGGTCGGGCCGGATGGACTTCGAATTCGAGCGCATGTCGGGCGACCTGGTCGATGCCATCGAGGCATCGGTCAACGCCGAGCTGGCGGCAGAGCGCGACGTTCGCGTCAACGTCCTGCCGCGTGACGAGGCCTTCGCCATCCCGGACCTCATCCGGACCAAGGTCAACCTGTTGCCGCCGGGGATCGAAGAGATCCGGACCATCGAGATCGTCGGACTCGACCTGCAGGCCGACGGGGGGACGCACGTGGCGAATACTCGGGAGGTCGGGCGGATCCGGGTCCAGGGCTACGAGTCGAAGGGCCGGATCAACAAGCGGATCCGGATCGCGCTCGAGGACGCATGACGGGCCGGCGCGTCGGCGGCGGGCGTCAGTCGTCGGGCATCTCGCGGCGATCGCCGACGCCGCCCGCCGCGCCCGGGAAGGCCAGGGTCCCGGCGGCGACCCACCACTCGAACACTTCGTAGGTCAGGCGGCCGGCCTGGACCGAGGGATCGAGGTCGCTCAGGCGCCGGGCCTCGTCGAGATCGCATGACAGGATGGACAGGCCGCGAAGCATCGGGTCCGACTGCTCCCGGAGCGGGCCGTTCGCGACCAGCACGCCGTCGCTGCGCAACTGCGCCCGGTAGGCGAGGTGCCGCGCCTGGAGGGCGTCGAGCTCGTCGTCCGACATCTCCGGGGCGTCATCGGGACGGCGCAGCAGCACCATCGTGTAGACATCGAACGCGTCGGGGATGTTCGGGTCGCGCGGCATCGTCGAACGATAGCCCGTCCCGTTCGTGGCTGACCCGGCCACCGTTGGTTCAGGACAACGGTCCGTGTCGAGGGCCCTTGCAGCGTCAACCACGAATCACGACAATGCATGTCCGGGTTTCGCGGTAGCGCCTGCCCGATGACGTCACGACGTTGGGGGGAGGAGCATCGACCATGGCGGATCTCGGTCCCAAGCGGATCGCTGAGTTCATCGCACCGTTCCGCGTGGAGCCCGGGCGCAAGGTCCGCCTGCCGCATGACTTCGACCCCGCCGGGTCGCGCAAGGTCAGCGTCAAGGAAGCGAAGCAGGTCCTGCGCCAGGGCGTCAGCATGCTCGCCGAGTACCAGATGCGGCTGGCCGCGCAGGACACCCACGGTGTGGTGATGGTCCTCCAGGCGATGGATGCCGCGGGGAAGGACGGCACCATCCGGCACGTGATGAGTGGCGTGAACCCGCAGGGCGTCCAGGTCAGCAGCTTCAAGATCCCGTCAAGCGAAGACCTCGACCACGACTACCTGTGGCGCTATCAGAAGAAGCTGCCGGAGCGAGGCAACATCGGCATCTTCAACCGGTCCTACTATGAGGAGGTCCTGGTCGTCCGGGTCCACCCCCAGATCCTCGCCGGCCAGAAGCTGCCCCCGAAGCTCAAGGACCGCGGCATCTGGCAGCGCCGGTTCCGCGAGATCAACGACTGGGAGCATTACCTGACCGACCAGGGTTATCGCTTCGTCAAGATCTTCCTCAACGTCTCGAAGGAAGAGCAGCGTCGCCGCTTCCTGGCCCGCATCGACGAGCCGGACCGTAACTGGAAGTTCAGCGCGGGCGATGCGCGCGAGCGGTCGTACTGGGACGACTACCAGAAAGCGTTCAGCGACGTGCTGTCCAACACGAGCACCTCGTGGGCTCCGTGGTTTGTCATCCCTGCCGACGACAAGCCGTTCGCCCGGGTCGCGGCGGCCGGTGTCCTGGCCCACACCCTGATCGAGATCGATCCGCGCTTCCCGAAGGTCTCGAAGGAGGCACGCGAGGCGCTCCAGACGACGAAGGTCGATCTCGAAGCCCAGGCGCCGAAGGGCGCGGCCCCGGACCCGATGGAGGCCGAGCTGGCCGAGAAGGTGGCAAAGAAGGCACGGAAGGGAAAGAAGGCATGACCGCGGCATCACCGACGACCGCGTCGACGACCGCGCCCGCGACGGCATGGCATGCGCTCAGCGCCGACGACGCACTTCGACAGCAGGGCGTCGATATCGAGCACGGCCTGACCACGGCCGAGGCGGATGCCCGGCGGGCGAAGGTCGGGCCGAATGCATTCGCCGAGGCGAAGAAGGCCTCGAAGCTCCAGCAGTTCACCCGCCAGTACGCGGATCCGATGCAGCTCGTCCTGCTCGTGGCGGGCGTCATCTGCCTGTTCCTGCCGGGCCAGTTCTTCACCGGCGTCTTCCTCCTCCTCCTGACCGTGTTCAACGCCTGGATGGCGATGAACCAGGAAGGCAAGGCGGAAGCCAGCGCCTCCGCGCTGCAGGGCATGATGGTGGTCAAGGCGAAGGTCCGGCGCAACGGCGATCTCGCCGAGATCCCGATGGATCAGCTGGTCCCCGGCGACATCGTCAATATCGAGGCGGGCGACCTCGTCCCGGCCGACGCCCGCATCCTGACCGCGGCGACGCTCGAGATCGACGAGTCCGCGCTGACCGGCGAGAGCGTGCCGACACCCAAGCAGGTGGACGGCGTCGCCGCCGATGCCGCCCTCGGTGACCGGGTGGACATGGCGTTCATGAACTGCCAGGTGACGCGCGGCGCGGGCACCATCCTCGTGACCACGACCGGGATGGCGACCGAGGTCGGTCATATCAGCGGGATGCTCCAGTCGACCGGCGTCGAGAAGACCCCGCTGACCAAGCAGCTGGACGCGTTGACAAACCAGATCCTGGTCATCGCCGGCATCGCGCTGGCGGTCTCGATCGGCCTCGGGCTGTATCGCGGGGTCCAGCTGCAGGAGCTGTTCCTGAGCGCGGTCGCATTCGCGGTGGCCGCCATCCCGACCGCGCTGCCGGCGGTCACCACCGCGATCCTGTCGAAAGGCTCCCAGTCGCTGGCCGCTGCCGGCGCGATCATGAAGCGCTTGCGATCGGTCGAAACGCTCGGCTCGACGTCCGCGCTCAACTCCGACAAGACGGGCACCCTGACCCTCAACCAGATGACGGCCGTCCAGATGGCGATCGTCGGCCGGCGCTACGCGATCAGCGGAGACGGCTACCAGACGACCGGGCAGATCACCCATACCGGTGGCCAGCCGGACGTCCCGCTCGAGCAATACCTGCTGCCGATGGCCCTCTGCGCTGACGCCGAGGTCCGGGACGGCGTGTTGGTCGGCGATCCGACCGAGGGTGCCCTGGTCGTCCTCGCCGCCAAGGGCGGGGTGGACCCGACGCTCACCCGCGAGCGGTACCCACGCGTGGCGACCCTACCCTTCGACGCGGCCTACAAGATGATGGCCACCTTCCACGCGATGAAGGACGCGAAGGGCAAGGACGTCATCCGCGCCTACATCAAGGGCGCGCCGGACCAGCTCCTGAGTCGTGCGAAGTACGCCCATGGTCCCGACGGCAAGGAAGTCCCGATCGACCAGATCCGCGCGGGCGCCGATGCCGAGAACGAACGCCTCGGCACGATGGGCCTCCGGGTCATGGCCACCGGCCAGAAGGACTTCGACCCGAAGCACTTCGACCCGAACGCAGATCTCCTGCCGCTGCTCGACGGGCTGACGGCGCTGGCGATGGTCGGCATCGTCGATCCGCCGCGGCCGGCGGCGAAGGATGCCATCGCGACCGCCAAGGCGGCCGGCATCCAGGTCCGGATGATCACCGGAGACCACGCCGTCACCGCAGAGGCCATCGCCCACGAGCTCGGCATCGAGGGCCGCGCCGTCACCGGTGCCGACTTCCGCGCGATGAGCGATGACCAGGCGATGAAGGAGATCGACGGCATCGGCGTCATCGCTCGCGTGTCGCCCGAGGACAAGGTCCACCTGGTCGACATCCTGCGCAAGAAGGGGCACGTCGTCGGGATGACCGGCGACGGCGTGAACGACGCGCCGGCCCTGAAGAAGGCCGACATCGGCATCGCGATGGGCATCACCGGCACGGAGGTCTCCAAGCAGGCCGCCGTGATGATCCTCACCGACGACAACTACGCGACGATCGTCAAGGCCGTCGGTCTTGGCCGCGCGGTGTACGACAACCTGCTCCGGTTCATCCGGTTCCAGATGGTCGGCCTGTTCGGGTTCATCGGGACGTTCCTCGGCGCGTCACTGCTCAACATCCTCGGCGGGATCCCGTTCCTGCCGCTCCAGACGATGTGGCTCAACTTCACCGTCAACGTCTTCCAGGCCATCGGCCTGGGCTACGGCAAGCCGCGCGAAGGCCTCATGGCCGTCCCGCCCCGGCCGAAGGAGCAGAAGATCATCCCGCCGACGCTCATGCGCTGGCTCGTGGTCTGTGGCCTCGTCATCACGGCGGGCACCCTCGGGGTCCTGGCCTGGGCAGACGCGCAGTTCGGGGACGTGATCGCCCGGACGATGGGCGTCACGACCTTCGCGTTGTTCCGGCTCTTCTCGTCCCTCGAGACCGCGGATGCGGACGAGTCGCTCTTCAGCGGGTCGATCCTGTCGAACCAACCGCTCCTCATCGCGACCGGGATCTCCGTGTTGTCGATCATCCTCGCGACGGAGCTCGGTTTCCTGCAGCGGATCCTGGGGACGGTCAGCCTGTCGCTGGATCAGTGGGGTGTCTGCCTCATCGTCGCGCTGTCGATGATCGTGGTCGAGGAAGCCCGGAAGCTGTTCAAGATCCGTGTCCATCAGGAGCCGGTCGCAACGGCTGTACCGGCTGCGGCGTAGCGAGCGTCCAGACGATGAGCACCTCTTTCGCGCAACGTCCGATCCTCGTCCCGCCGCAAGCCGACGGGGGCGAAGCGTCCGAGCCCGTGCTCGAGCCCGGACCCACGTCCGAAGCAGCCGCCGAACCGCGACGGCTGCGGGCGGTCGGTCCGGGCCGAGAGGCATCGACGCAGACCGTCGGCGACGTGGCCGTTGTGGCGCAGTCGGCGGTGGAGCGCCTGGGCGTCGCCCGCAACCCGGAGGTCGCCGCGGACGATGCCTGGTCCGAGGCCGGTCGCAAGGTCTTGCGCTTCCACCTGTCACGGATGCTGGCTCGCGTGCCGGGAACCATCGCCGGGGAGGATCCGGAGGAGATCCATGCCATGCGGGTGGCCAGCAGGCGTTTGCGTGCCGGCTGGCGGGTCTTCGGTGATGGATTCGAGGCCCCGATCGTGCGCCGGCATGTCCGACAGGTCAGGCTGCTCGGCACCGAGCTCGGGGCGGTCCGCGACCTGGACGTCCAGGTCGGGATCCTCGTCGCCTACCGCGAGCGACGGTCGAAGCGAGAGCGGACCGCCTTGATGCCGGTGCTCGAGACGTGGCAGGCAGAGCGGGCAGCCCGCCAGCGGAACCTTGTCGACCTGCTTCAGTCTCCGTGGTTCCGCGGCTTCGTGGCGGACCACGAGGCATTCGTGATGACGCCCGAAGCCGGCGCGCGGCAGGTCGGGATCCACGACCCGGCCACCGTCCGGACGCGCGCTCCGTCCATCGCGTGGGGGTCGTACCAGGCGACGTGGGCGTTCGACTCCACGCTTCCGGGCGCGGATGTCGCGACCCTCCACGAACTGCGCATCGCGACCAAGTGGCTGCGCTACACGCTCGAATCGATCCGTGAACCGATGGAACCGAACGCGACCGAACTGATCAGGCGCGTCGTCGCCCTCCAGGATCACCTTGGCGATATCCACGACTTGCACGCGACGGCCGAGCGCGCCCGCGCGACCGCTGGCGCATCGGCGGACATGCGGTCCGGCGAGCGGGCGGCCATCGAACGCTTCGTGGTGGCCAAGGATCTCCGGGTCGAGCGCCTCCGCGGGCGCCTCGGACCGACCTGGCGTTCAGTCTCGGATGCCGAATATCGGCGCCGCCTCGGCCAGTCGCTCGCACTCCTGTAGACGAGCCTGGCGACCACGACGGTCTGACGCTGCGCTACGCTCGGTCGCATGACCGAGCCCACCCGCGCCACCGCAGCCGTCCACGCGGCGGCCGTCCCGTTCCGTGTCGTGCGGACGGAGCGTGCCCACAGCGCCGAGGAGAGCGCCGAGCTCCAGGGGATCGAGCTCGGCGCCCTGCTGCGCACGATCGTCGTCCGGCGGGGCGAGGCCGACTATGTCTTCGTGCTCGTCCCCGGCGGCCGGCGTTTCGATTGGCCGAAGGTGCGCGCCCACCTGGGCGTCAAGCGCCTGTCATTGCCTGACGCCGACGAGGCTCGTCGAGGTGACCGGCTACGAACGCGGCGCGATCACGCCGTTCGGTGCGACGAGAGCCTGGCCGGTCATCATCGACGCCTCGGCGATGGGTCGGGACGTGGTCGCCATCGGTGGCGGAGCGCACGGCGTCAACATCCATCTCGCCCCGAGCGATCTCGCGTCGGCCCTGGCCGCCGAAGTCGTCGACGTCACGACACCGGAACCCCAGGCGACGGCCTGACGCGGACCGCCGGGCTATGGCACGATCGGAACCATGGCAAGGGTCCCGTTGCCCATCCCCCTCCTGGCGAGCCCGCTCATCCGCCGCGTCGCGTGGCACCTCCGCCGCGTGTCCGGTCAGCTCGACCGGCGCTTCTTCATCACCCTGTCCGAGGGCATCCTCGCGTTCGTGGCCATCGCGGCGATCCTCATCACGCTCCTCGAGAAGCCGCTCACGATCGAATCCTTCTTCGACTCCTTCAACTGGGGTTTCGCGACCGTCCTCGGCCAGGGTGACGCCGGGTTCGTCACATCGCCCGGCGGACGGGCGGTCGGGTGGCTGCTTATCCTGTTCGGGGTCGCGATGCTCGGGCTCATCACCGGTGCGCTCGTCGCGATGCTCATCGACTTCCTGCTCAAGGAGGGCTCTGGCTTGGGCACCGCCGGACACAAGGACCATATCGTCGTGTGCGGCTGGAACAGCACGGCCCGCGACCTGATCGACGAACTGCGCGGCGACGACTACAAGCAGAAGGTGGTCGTCCTCGCGAACCTCGAGAAGAACCCGGCCGGACCGGGCGTCTACTTCGTGCGCGGCGATGCGACCGACGCCGGCGACCTCGATCGTGCGGGCATCGCGTCGGCCTCGGCGGCGCTCGTCTTCCCGGCCGATGGGTCTGACGAGTCGGACATGCATTCGATCCTGGCGATCATGGCCATCTCCTCGGTCGCGCCCGGCGTGCGGACCGTGGCGGAGGTCAATAACCCGCGCCACGAGCCCCATTTCTGGCGCGCCGAGGTCAGCGAGCTGCTCGTGACGTCGAAGGTCGCCTCTCACCTCCTGGCTCGCTCGGCCCTCTACCCGGGCCTGTCGGCGCTCGTCACCGACATCGTGTCCGGCGGCGAGGGCTCCGAGCTCTACCGGATCGCGCTGCCGGACGAGTACATCGGGCTGTCGATCGACGCGGTGTCGTCGCGCCTGCGCAACGACCACAAGGCGACGTTGCTCTCGGTCAACCGCGGCGGGAAGGCGTTCGTGAACCCGCCGGCCGATCTCGTCCTGGAACCGGGCGACGACGCGATCGTCGTGGCCGAGGGCCTCGGCTCCCTGGCACCCCTCGTGATGCGCGACACCACGGTCGTCCCGCGAACGGCCTCCGTCGTCCCGAGCGCCTGACCCGGCCTAGAGAGCCTTGACCGCCGCCGTCAAGGCCGCCAGGCCGTCCTTCGCATCGGCGAAGAGCATGCCGGTCTTCGGGTCGGAATAGAGCTCGTTGTCGATGCCGGCGTAGCCCTTGCCCATCGAGCGCTTGATGACCACGATCGACTTGGCGTGGTCGACGTCGAGGATCGGCATCCCCGACACCGGCGAGCCGGGCCGGCGGGCGGCCGGGTTCGTGACGTCGTTGGCGCCGATGACCAGGGCCACATCGCAGCGGTCGAATTCGGGGTTGATCTCCTCCATCTCCTTGAGCTGGGGGTACGGGACGTTCGCCTCGGCGAGCAGGACGTTCATGTGGCCGGGCATCCGGCCGGCGACCGGATGGATGGCGTACTTGACGTCCACCCCCTTGGATTCGAGCAGCTCGGCCAGCTCGCGGACGGCGTGCTGGGCCTGGGCGACGGCGAGCCCGTAACCGGGCACGATGATCACCGACTGCGCGTAGGCGAGCTGGATGGCCACGTCGTCGGCACCGATCTCGCGGACCGTGCCGCCGGACCCGGCCGCCGCGCCCGCCGCATCGTCGCCGCCACCGAACCCACCGACCATGATGTTCATGATCGAGCGGTTCATGGCGTCGGCCATGAGCTTGGTCAGGATCGCGCCCGATGCACCGACGAGGGCGCCGGCGATGATGAGGACCGGGTTGCCGAGCACGAAGCCGGCCATGGCAGCGGCCGTGCCGGTGAACGAGTTGAGCAGGCTGATGACGACGGGCATGTCCGCCCCGCCGATCGGCAGGACCATGGTGACCCCGAAGATCAGGCCGGCCAGGACGACGACGCCGAGCAGCGCGAGGGTGGTGTTGCTGTCGAAGGCGAGCGTCCCGGTCGCTCCGAGGATCAGCGCGATCGTGCCGAGGACGGCCACGACCGCAAGGCCGATCGTCACGAGCTGGCCGCCCGGGACGTAGATGGGCTTGCCCGGGATGAGGCCCTGGAGCTTGCCGCCGGCGACCAGCGAACCGGTGAACGTCACCGACCCGATCAGCGCACCGAGGACGACGAAGATCGTCGTGTCGACCGGAGCGCCCGAGTTGAGGCGGATGAAGTCGTCGATCGCGACGAGGGCCGCGGCGCCGCCACCGACCGCGTTGAACAGCGACACCAGCTGCGGCATCGCGGTCATCTTCACGGTGCGGGCGGTGTACAGACCGGCACCGCCACCGATCAGGAAGCCGACGACGATGATGACCAGGGCGGTCGAGCTCAGTCCGCCTTCACGGGACATCAGGTAGACGAGCGTGGCACCGACCGCGATGACCATGCCGGCCGCGCTGAGCTGGTTGCCGCTCCGCCCCGTGGCGGGCGAGTTCATCCGGTGGAGGCCCAGCACGAAGCAGGCGGCCCCCGCCAGCCAGGCGAGGTAGACGATCGTGTAGATCCACTGTTCGGACATCGACGTGCTCCTCGACTACGCGCCGGGAGCGCCGTCGGCGCCCTCGGTGGTGGCCTTGGGGGCCGTCGGCTTCTTGCGGAACATCTGGAGCATCCGGTCGGTGACGACATAGCCGCCCACGACGTTCATCGCTCCGAACACCATCGCCACGAAGGCAAGCGTGTAGCTGACCGGGTTGTCCGCCTCGGACGCGATGATCATCGCGCCGACCAGGACGATGCCGTGGATCGAGTTGGCGCCCGACATCAGTGGCGTGTGCAGGGTCGCCGGGACCTTGCTGATGACCTCGAACCCGACGAGGATGGCCAGCGTGAAGATGGCCAGCGAGGTGAGGAGTTGGTCGCTCACGCGGGACCTCCAGCGGCCGGCGTGGCCGGTTCGAGCAGCTTCTTGACGGGTTCGGAGAGGATCGCCCCGCCGTGGCTGATGACCGTGGACCTGGTCACCTCGTCCTCGAAGTCGAGGTTCAGGGCACCGTCCTTGACCATCCCGAGCAGCAGCGCCGAGATATTCCGGGCGAAGAATGCGGACGCCCCGGCGGGCATCGAGGCCGGCAGGTTGTCCGGCGCGATGATCGTGACGCCGTTGGGCGACTCGACCGTCTCGCCGGCCTTCGACAACTCCACGTTGCCGCCCAGCGCGGAGGCCGCCATGTCGACGATGACCGAGCCCGACTTCATCAACCCGACCGCCTCGGCTGTGACCAGCAGCGGCGGCTTGCGACCGGGCACCTGGGCCGTCGTGATGATGACGTCCATGCCGCCGATGACCTCGTTGAGCTCCGCCTGCTGGGCGGCCCGTTCCTCGGCCGTGAGCTCGCGGGCGTAGCCGCCGGCGCCGGTCGCATCGATCGTCGTCTTGAGCTTCACGAACTGCGCGCCGAGGCTCTCGGCCTGTTCCCGCGTCTCGGGTCGGACGTCGTATGCCTTGACGACGGCACCCAGCCGTCGGGCGGTGCCGATCGCCTGGAGCCCGGCGACGCCGATGCCGAGGATCAGGACATTGGCCGGCTTCGCGGTGCCGGCCGCCGTCGTCAGGAGCGGGAAGTACCGGCCGTAGGCGTTCGCCGCGATGAGCACCGCCTTGTACCCGCCCACGTTGGCCTGTGACGACAGCGCATCCATGGTCTGGGCACGCGACAGCGTCCGCGGGATCGCGTCCAGGCTGATCGCCGTGACGCCGCGATCAGCCAGCGCCTTGGCGGTCGCCGGGTCGATGAGCGGGGCGAGCAGGCCGAACAGCGCCTGGCCGGAGTGCATCCGGGCGACCTCCGCGGTCGACGGCTTGGCGACCCGCAGGATCGCGTCGGCGTCGGCGTACAGCGCATCGGTCGAGACGATGCTGGCGCCCGCATCCTCGTAGGCGGCATCCGGGATGGCCGAACCGGCGCCGGCGCCGCGCTCCACGAGGACCTCGAGCCCGGCCGCTTTCAGCTTGCCGAGCGTTTCGGGTACCAGGGCGACGCGCCGTTCTCCGGGCGCCGTCTCCTTGGCGACACCGAGTTTCATGGGCACCACCTTGACTAGGCTTGCTGGGGGCCGCGGCCGGGGCGGGGCCGCGGTGGACACATGTGGTCAGGCGCAAGGATACCGCCCGAGCGGAGCGCAAGCACCGGACTCCAGGTTGCGGATCGGAGCCGAAGACGGCCGCGTCGGGTGGGGCCGTTCGGCTACTCGCTTCGGGTCGGTCGGCATGATCGGGAGCCACCGTCGCCGCGCATCCTTTCCGGATGCGACGATTGCGTTGGCTCAGCGTGGTGGCCCCGGTGTTGGCTGTGGCCGTCATCGAGCTGGTCAGCGACGGCCTGCTCGACGAGGTGTTCCCGTTCCCGCTCGACACCCTCGTTGTGGTCATGCTGGTCGCTGTGCTCGCATGGGCCTTCACCGGGATGGCGTTCGGCCGGATCGACCGGCTGTCCGCGCAGCTGCGTGCGCGCAATGCCGATCTGGAACGTCGCGAGGCATCGGCACGCGCGTTGCATCGGGTCAGCGTCGCGGTGGCCGCCCTGCCCGACCTCGACGAGATCCTCGCGCTGATCGTCGGTCAGGCGCGCGAACTCCTCGGCGCCGACGTCGCGGTCCTGCTGCTGTACGGTCCGGACGGGGTGGGCAGGCTGACCGCCACGAGCGGGCCGGAGGACGCGTTCGATCGCGCCGGCGGCTTCCCGGGCGATGAGGCGGTCCGGTTCGTCCGGCCCGACGTCGCCACGGCGCGCCTCGAAGCACCGCTCCAGCGCGCCGGGGCGATCATCGGACTCCTGATGGTGGCTTCGCGGCTCGAGCACGGACTCGCGGCCGACGAGGTCGAGACGCTCTCGTCGCTCGCCAACCAGGCCGCCATCGCGACCGAGAACGCCCGACTCCAGGCCCGTCTGCGCGAGCTCGCCGTCGTCGCCGAGCGCGAGCGGATCGCGCGCGAGATGCATGACGGTCTCGCGCAGGTCCTGGGGTACGTCAACACGAAGTCGCAGGCCATCGAGGAGCTGCTTGCCGCGGGCCGGACGGACGAGGCGCGGAGCGCCCTGGGCGAGCTTGCCGCGGCGGCCCGCTCCATCTACGTCGATGTCCGTGAAGCGATCGTCGGGTTGCGCAGTCCGGTCGTGCCCGGCGTCGGCCTCGTGGCCGCGGTCGAGGACTACGTGGCACGCTTCGCCGAAGCAGCCAAGATCGCGATCCGGGTCGCTGCACCGGACGCGGCGCGTCGTCTCGAGCTGGCGCCCGATGTCGAGGCGCAGGTCTTCCGGATCGTCCAGGAGGCGCTGACCAACGTGCGCAAACACGCCGGTGCGCGTCGCGCCGAGGTGCTCTTCTCCTTCGACGATGGTCGGCTCGACGTCGTCATCACCGACGACGGTCGCGGGATCGTGGCGTCCCCCGGGCACGCGGATCGCCCGCAGTACGGACTCCGGGCGATGCGCGAGCGGGCCGACAGCATCGGCGCGACGGTCGAGTGGGCGAACGCCGTCGACGGCGGTTGCCGGGTCCACGTCACGGTCCCCATCGGCGACCCCGCCCAGCCCGGCGCCCTGGCGGCGGGGACGATCTGATGCGCATCGTCCTGGCCGACGACCACGCCCTCTTCCGTGACGGCGTCTCGTCCCTGCTCGAGGCGTGGGGGCACCAGGTCGTCGGGCGGGCCTCGGACGGACTCGCCGCGGTCGACCTTGTCAGGCGGCTGGACCCGGACCTGGTCCTGATGGACGTCCGGATGCCGGTGATGTCGGGCGTCGAGGCGACGCGGGCCATCGCTGCGATCCGGCCGGAGATCCCGATCGTGATGCTGACCGTCAGCGAGGACGAGGGCGACCTGTTCGCGGCGATCCAGGCGGGCGCTCGCGGCTATCTGCTCAAGGACCTCGAGGCGGCGCAGCTCCGGTCGATGATCGACGCCGTGTCACGCGGCGAGGCGGCGATCAGCCCGGCCACGGCAGCCCGGATCATCCGCCACCTGACGGATCTCGGCGCACCGTCGGACGAGGCGGCCCCGGACCGGCTGACCACGCGAGAGCTCGACGTGCTGCGGCTGGTGACCACCGGCCGCCGGAACAAGGAGATCGCAGCCGAGCTCGGGATCTCCGAGAACACGGTCAAGTACCACCTCCGGAACATCCTCGAGAAGCTGCATGCGGAGAGCCGGACGGAGGTCGCGATGTTCGCGCTGCGCGAGGGGCTCGTCGAGCGGGACTGAGCGCGGCCCCTGCCGTTCGGCCCCTTCCGCCCCACCCATTCGAGTGTCTCGGCCCATCCCGTGGGGCGTGGTGCCCTCGGGCCCCGGCGTCGATGCTTGATCCGTCACACGACGGAGGCGGGCTCATGGGTTACCGCATCGACATCGACCATACGGGCTGCATCAACTGCGGCATCTGCATGGACACCTGTCCGGTCGAGGCTCTCGACATGTCCCGGCCGACCGGGCCGGGCATCGAGACGGCCGGCTTCGGCACACCCCAGGCCTGGATGATGGAGCACCCCGTCCAGGTCGGCGAATGCGTCGGCTGCGGCATCTGCATCGGCGAGTGCCCGGTGGTCGTCATGACCCTCGTGGCCGAACCGGGCGAGACGACGCTCGCGCCGCGACAGGGGCCCATCGACCGCCCGACGATCCAGGCACCCGGCGCAGAGGCCTGGCAGCCGCTGTCCAGCGTGACCCGCGAGGCCCTGAAGCGCGAGCACCCCTCCCCGTGGGGCGACCTGTTCGGCTGGAAGACGGCGGATCGTGCCGAGGGATGGCAGGTCTGGCGGTCGATGAAGGCGGATGGCCCGACGGTCCCGAAGGCACCCTGCCAGGTCGCCTGCCCGGCCGGCACGGACGCGGGTCGCTACATCGGCCTGGTTGGCGCAGGGAGGTATGACGAGGCCTATGCCGTCGCCGCGGAGGTCAATCCCTTCCCATCGGTCTGCGGCTGGATCTGCACCGCCCCGTGTGAGAGTGTCTGCCGGCGCGGCGTGCTGGACGAGCCGATCGCCATCCGGACGCTCAAGCGCTTCGCCGCCGAGCACGGCAGCCTTCCCGCGGTCGAACCGCCGGCGGTCAAGCGGACCGAGAAGGTCGGGATCGTTGGCGGTGGCCCGGCCGGCATGTCCGCGGCCTACTACCTCGCCAGGCTGGGTTACCCGGTCACCGTCTTCGAGGCGATGCCGCTCCCGGGTGGGATGATGGCCATCGGGATCCCGGCCTACCGCCTGCCGCGCGACGTGCTGCAGGCCGAGATCGCCCGGATCGTGAGCCTCGGTGTCGATCTCAAGGTCGATACCGCGATGGGCCGCGACTTCACGTTGGGTGACCTCGAGAGCCAGGGCTATCGCGCGGTCTTCCTGTCGACCGGCGCATCCAAGAGCCGCCGGCTCGGCGTGCCCGGCGACGACGTCCACGGCGTCGTCCCCGCGACGCTCTTCCTCAAGCAGGTCAACCTCGGTGAAGGACCGCGCCTGTCCGGGCCGGCCGTCGTCGTCGGCGGTGGCAGCACCGCGATGGACGCGGCGCGCTCGGCATGGCGGAGCGGTGCGTCGCCCGTGACGGTCGTCTATCGGCGGGGCCGGGCGGAGATGCCCGCCCAGGCCGAGGAGATCGAGGCCGCCGAGCGCGAGGGGATCATCGTCAGGACCGGGCTCGCCCCGGTCGAGGTCGTCGGCCGCGACGGCGCGGTCGTCGCGATCCGCTGTATCCAGACGCGCGCGGCTCCCGCCGCTCCCCCGGCGGCGGGAGATCCGCGGACTCCCTGGGAGCCGGTCCCCGGGACGGAGGAGGAACTCCCCGTCGCGACGATCCTCGTCGCCGTCGGCGAGGAGCCCGACCCGTCCATCCTGCCCGAGGGCGCCGGCATCGAGGTCAGCGGCTGGGCCGGCATCGTCGCCGACCCGCGCACGCTGGCCACGGGCCGAGCCGGCATCTTCGCCGGGGGCGACGTCGTGTCGGGCCCGAAGACGATCATCGATGCGGTCGCCTCCGGCCGCCGGGCCGCGGCGTCGATCCACGAGTACCTGAGCGGTGCGGTCGATGGCGAGGCCGAGATCCTCGAGACGGTCCGCTACAGCACCGCACCCGAGGCTGCCCTCAGCCTCGACCTTGCCCGCCGGCCGCGCGCGCACGCGCCGCTGCCGATGATCCAGCCCGGGTCGTTCGCGGCCTCGCAGGTCGGCTTCGATGTGACGACCGCCCGCGCGGAGGCCGACCGGTGCTTCCGCTGCGACGCGATCTACGTCGGCCCGACCGTCGAGGTGCGCGCCGGTCGCGGACCCGACGTTCCCGTCCAGATCCCGAACCATCCACCAGAGCACGCACGACGTCGTTGGAGGCGCACGATGACACCAGAGCAGGTCCCGGGATTCTTCGATTTCGGGGAGTCCTTCATCGAAGGGACGATCGCCGCGGCGCTCGTCGTGTTGTGGCTGCTGGCGATCGCCCTGCACCTGGGCCGCGGCTACATGGTCAGGACCACGGGCAAGTTCACCCTTCGGCTGGGTGCCGACCTGTGGTGGATCATCTACATCGGCCTGCGCGACATCATCGTCGTCCAGGTCTTCCTCGGCAGCTTCATCTTCTTCTACCCGGACGTGGTGTCCGGTCAGGCCCTGCCGATCACCGGGGGCGTTGCCGCGGTCTGCGCGTTCGCTGTCATGGTGATCAAGCTGATCCGTCACGGTGACGAGACTGCGGCCTTCCGCTGGCAGCTCCTGCTCCTGGGGCTGGGCGGGACGCTCTACATCGTGCCGTACCTCCTGGGCGTCCAGATGACCCAGCTCCACGGCAAGCGCGTCGAAGCAGCTCGTACCGATGCTCGTCTCGAACCTGAACCCCGACGTGGCGTTGCCGCTGTGCTACCTGTCCGGAGCGGCGGTCGGCGTGATGGGCCTGTTCGCCGTCTATTACAACCTGCGCTCGACCGGTGCTCGTCCGGCGACGACCACTTCGGAGGCCACCCGATGACTGGTGACGATCTTGCCAAGGCCCTGACCGACGGCGCCGCTTCCTGGCTCGTCCTTTCAGTCGCGGCGGTCCTGCCGATGCTGTGGACATTCACCCTGGTGATGCACTTCGCGCGGCCGGCCGTGATGCGGTTCCTCCAGTCACTGACGCTGCGGTTCGGTGGCGACGTCTGGTGGCTGTCCTACGTGCTCATCCGCGATGCCCTGCTCGTGATCACCCTGGGCCTGGGCATGGTCTTCTTCATGCCCAACCTCTACTTCGAGGGCGACGGCCTGCCGATCACGGCGCCGCTGTCCGTGCTGATCCTCTTCTGGGCGCTCATCGTCAAGATCGTCCGCGACCCGGACGAGGACTTCGCGGCCTTCCGCCTCTTGAGCATCCTGCTGGTCATCGCGTCCGTCCTGTACATCGTCCCGCAGGTCTACGGCATGGAAGCGGCCGACCAGGCCTATCTCGGCGACCTGCCGAGCAAGCTGATCAGCGTCTCCAACCTCGACTGGGCCAAGCCCATCTTCTGGGGGAGCTTCGCGCTCTTCGCGATCAGCGCCGGCGTGATGTTCGTCCGGGCGATCGTCCAGCTGGGAGATCCGAGGACGGCGAAGGAGACCCCCGGAGGAGCCGCCTGATCGGTCCCGCCGCTCAGGACTTCGCGAGGAGGGTCACGATCAGGACGTGGCCCTCTTCGTCGCCGATGACCTCGGCGTCGTGCGGGACGGTGCCGTCCCAGCGGATGTAGTCGCCGGGCTCGAGATCGACAGTGAAGTCGCCCTGCGACATCCGCCAGCGGCCGCGCAGGATCAGGTGGTGCTCGTCGCCCGCATGAGCATGCATGCCCGCCCGACCGCCCACCGGCGCGACACCCTCGACGATCACCAGATCGCGCGTATCGCCCCCGTCGACGCGCTGGATCATGCCGAGGCCGTCGCGTGACCTGACGGGGCGTTCAGAGGCGCGGACGACCGTCGGCTCGGGGAGCTCATCGAGGAAGAACCAGGCGATCGGCACGTCCAGCGCCTCGCCGATCGAGGCGAGACAGTTGAGCGATGGCGACGCCTTGTCGTTCTCGATCTGCGACAGGTAGCCGATGTTGAGGCCGGTCTTCTCGGCGACGTTGGCGAGCGTCATCCCGCGATCCGTGCGCCAGCGCCTGACCTGGACCCCGACCGCCGGCCGGCGCCGATCCTCGGTCGTCATGTTTGCTCTCCGAAAACAGGTATTGACATCGCCCAACTCATGCGGCTATTGTTGCACTGACAACAAAGTCTGCTTGATGAGGGCCAACTCGTCAAGCCACATCGGAGGATCCATCCCATGGACATCGCCATCATCGGTGCCGGCAACGTCGGCCGCTCGCTCGCCACCGCATTCGTCCGGGCGGGTCATTCCGTCACGATCGCCTCGCGCGATCCAGAGGACGTCGGGGCGGTCGCCGCCGCGACCGGGGCAAGCGTCGCGACCTCGAACGAGACTGCCGCCGCTGCGTCCTCCGTCATCGTCCTCGCCGTCCCGTTCTCGAGCGCCCCGGACATCGCCGCCGAGATCGGCGATGCCGTCGTCGGCAAGATCGTCATCGACGCGACCAACCGGATGTCGTTCGGCACGAGTGGCCCGGATATCGACACGTCGACCTCGAATGCCGAAGAGCTCGCCACGCTCCTTCCGGGCGCCCGGGTCGTCAAGGCCTTCAACACGCTCTTCGCCTCGCACCAGAGCGATCCCATCGCCGAGGGCGTGCAGCTCGACGGCTATGTCGCCGCCGATGACGAGGCCGCCCGTGCGACGGTCCTCGAGCTCGTCGAGTCGGTCGGCCTCCGCCCGGTGGATGTCGGTCCGCTCGTTCGAGCGCGCCAGCTCGAAGGCATGGCGTTCCTCAACATCAGCCTGAACATCGTCAACAGCGGCAGCTGGCAGTCCGGCTGGAAGCTCGTCGGTGCCCCGGCCGTCGAGCCGGTGGCTGCGTGACCGAGATGGTCGACACCACCTCCATCGAACGCGAGAATGCCGTCATGAGCATCCCCGTCTCGCGACTCAATCATGCGGTCCTGTTCGTCCGTGACGCGACGGCGGCGGCCGACTTCTACGCCCGCGTCTTCGGCTTCGAGGTCGTCGCAAACGAGTTCGGCGGCCAGGCCGTCTTCATGCGGGCGGCCGGCGGCGACAACCACCACGACCTCGGCCTCTTCTCGGTCGGGCCGGCGGCGCCCCGCGCTCCGCGCGGGTCGGTCGGTCTCTATCACCTCGCCTGGGAGGTCCCGACCATCGAGGACCTCGCCGACGCGGCGCGCATCCTGTCAGAGGCAGGGGCCCTCGGCGGCGCCTCCGATCATGGCGTCTCCAAGTCGCTCTACGGTCACGACCCGGACGGCAACGAGTTCGAGATCATGTGGCGGGTCCCGCGCGAGTCCTGGGGTGAGCACGAGCAGCACGGCTCGATCCTCCCGCTCGACCTCGACGCCGAGGTTCGCACCTGGGGCTCGAAGGCCTGAGGGCCTGCGCGGGCCCCGTCGATGATCCGACCGCGGGCCTGCCAGACCTCATCGACGGCCCGAAGCCTCGATCCGTCGAGCTGATCGGCCGGATCTCGGCGGTTCGGTTCTCACCCGGGGCCTGACAGTGACCGACGCCGGACGAAGGTCCCGGCGGCCATCGTTCGGCTCGTCAGTGGGCTTTGGCAGACCCCGGGATGATGCCGAGCGCCGCCCAAGCGCCGGATCGCCTCCATCCCGAGGGCGTACCCTCCGTGGCATGGCCACAGCCTTCCCGACCGACGGCATGGAGCTCACCCACATCCTCGTCGTCGCCGACCTGGCCCGAGCCCGGACGTTCTACCGCGACGTCCTCGGCGCCGAGGTCTACCGCGAGTACGGTGGCTCATCGTGCGTCCTGCGCGCATTCGGGTCGTGGCTCTTGTTGGTGACCGGCGGCGGCCCGACCGCGGACAAGCCGACGGTGACCTTCGCGCCGCCGGCCGACCCGGATGCCGTCGCGCACTCGATGACGATCCGGGTTCCCGATTGCCGTGGTGCTCACGCGACGCTCCTGGAGCGAGGGGCCGCATTCCTCACGCCGCCGGTCGAATCCGACTGGGAGATCCGGGCCTTCTTCCGCGACCCGGACGGCCATCTCATCGAGATCAGCCAGGCGAAGTCGTCCGGTTAGAGCGGGTCAACAGGCCGCTCGCGAGCGCCATCCCGACGAGGATGAACGCGGCTCCGACGAGACCGGTCGGCGACAGGCGTTCGCCCAGGATGACCGCTGCGATCACCGCCGAGGCGACAGGCGTCAGGAGGAGCGCGCCGGAGGCCCGGCCAGCTGACACGCGCCGGACCGAGGCCATCAGGAGCAGGTTGCCCGCCGCGCTCGACCCGAATGCGATCGTGAGAAGGGCGATGACCGCGGCCGGATCGGGATCGGCCGGGACGACCCGACCCGGGTCGAGGACGATCGCAGCGACGAGGAGGACCGGACCGCGTCCGATGAGGTTGGCGATGGTGATGAGGGTGCCGTCGAGTCGGTAGCGAGCGCCCCAGCGGCGAGCCAGGACGATGTAGAGCCCGAACATGGCGGCGGCAAGGAGACCGAGGGCCACGCCGATGGGCGGGGCGGACGCCGGGATGGCACCCGCTAGGAGTCCGGTCCCGACGAGAGCGAGCACGAACGCGAGGACCGTCGTCGGCTTGACGTGCTCCCCGAGCAGCGGGATGGCGAAGAGGGTGGCGAACACGGCATAGAGCGGCGCCACGAAGCCCGTGATGGTCGGGCCGACGATGGCGACCGCGATGTTGATGCCGACGATGAACAGCACCCCGCCGAGCAACGCGAGGACCGTCAGCCGCCCGAGGCGGGGCCACGTCATGGAGTCGACGGACGGCCGCTGCAGGACGCGGGCGACCGCGAGGCCGACCACGATCACGAGCGCCAGGGTGCAGGACAGTCCGGCGATGGCCAGCGGGGAGAACGACCGGAGCGCGACCGCGGTCGCGGGATAGGCGGCGCCATAGATGATGGCCGCCGCGATGGCGGCGGCCATGCCGACCCGTTGGTCGGCTGCGTGACTGGTGGGGGACGGCACCGCGTGAGGGTAGCGTCACCGTCCCCCGCCCATCGGTCAGCTGATCTCGAAGACCACCGTGACCATGGCGCTGAGATCCTGGGTGCCGGGCTGGACCGGCGTGGCCACGCCTGCCGACGCGTCGCTCTTGACCCCACCGAGGTTGTAGTAGATCGGCGAGACCGGTGTCCCGTCCGTGATCGACAGGATGCCACCCAGCGACACCCGACCCGCGGCCGCCATCGCCTGCGCGCTCGTCCGGGCCGCCTCGACCGCCGCCGCCCGAGCATCGTTCTGGGCCTTGACCGGGTCGGCGATCTCGAACGAGATGCCATTCACATCGGTCGCGCCCTTGGCCGTGGCGGCGTCCACCGCGTCACCCGCCTTGTCGAGGTCGCGGACGGTGACCTGGACCTGCTCACTGATCTGGTAGCCGACGATCTTCACAGGCGAGCTGTTGGCGTACTGCGGATAGAGGCTGAGGTTGGTCGTCCGGATGTCCGCGTCGGCGATCCCGAGCGCCTTCAAGGCGGCGATCACGTCGGTCATCGCCTTGGCGCCGGCCTCGCGCGCTGCCTTGACCGTGGGCTTGCTGATGGTCACCCCGAGCGACAATCGCGCGACGTCGGGGACGACCGTGACCTTGCCGGTGGCCGAGACGGTGATGGTGTGCGTGGCCGGCGTGTCGGTCGCGGGCGCTCCGCTGACCGGTCCGGTCCGAACGGACAGTGCGGCGATCGCGACGACGATCGCACCGAGTGCGACCGCGCCGAGGGTTCGAAGCGTCTGTGGCTGCGCCATGTGGGGTCCGCCTTCGTCTGGCTGCGCCGCTCGGAGTGGGAGCGGTCCTGAGCCGGAGACGGAGCGCAGCGCAATGCGGTTCCTCGGGCCCGTGCCGGGTCAGACCCCCGGACCCGGCACGGGCCGGATGTCGTCGAGGCTCATCGCGCCACCGCACTGGTCACAGGTCGCCCTGAGCGTGCCGGGCTTGCCGCAGGGCTCGTGGATGAGCAGGAGCGGCGGCCCCGCCTCGCCCGCTGTCCACTTGTCACCCCAGGCCAGGAGCGCCGCGATGATCGGGAACAGGTCGCGGCCCTTCTCCGTCAGGACGTACTCATCGCGCGGCGGGTGGTCCTGGTAGCGCTGGCGTTCCATGATCCCGGCGTCGACGAGGCGCTCGAGCCGCACGGTCAGGACGTTGCGTGCCAAGCCGAGACTGCGCTGGAAGTCCTCGAACCGGCTCCGGCCGTAGAAGGCGTCGCGCACGATCAGCGGCGTCCACCACTCACCGATGATGTCGACCGTCCGGGCGACGGAGCAATGGAAGTCGGCGAGGCTCGTTCTGCGCATCGCTGGAATCTACCCCGTTGCATCTTGCAACGCACGCGGCTAGAGTCCGTTGCGTCATGCAACGGTGGCCGTTGGATCGCCGGTCGCATGCATGCGGAGGATGGTCATGCGACGCACGCACTTGAGCCTCTACTACCTCGCCGGGTACGTCCTGCCGGCCGGAGTGCTGCTCCTTCTCGCGCCCACGTTCACCACGCAACTGCTCCTCTCGAACCAGACCTATGACGAGCCGGCGCTCCGTCTGGCCGGGCTCGTCCTGATCGCGCTCGGGATCTTCATCGTCCAGCTCATCCGCCATCACGTCGAGGTGATGTACACGACGACTCTCGTCGTCCGCTCGATCCTGAGCATCGGCTTGGCCTTCCTTGCGGTCACGACCGGTAATCCGTTCTTTGCGGTCGTTCTGGCCGTCGTCCTGTTCGGCGTCGCACTGACCGGGGTCTGCTACCTGCTCGACCGGCGCGAGGCGGAAGGGCGGGCGCAGTCCGGCGCGGCCACCGCCTGAGGCCGGATCGCGCGGGCGTCAATCGTGCCGCGTCAGGCAGACGGTCAGGGCGACCGCGGTCGACCTGGTGACGACGTGGAATTCGTAGCGGCCTGGCGGCCAGGGCGCCCGGTCGACCCGCTCGAGGTAGGCGATGCCGCGGTTGCCGGCTGGCGAAATCTGGACGACCGACCCATCCAGCGCGGCGGCGGTGCCGCCCTCGGCCCACCACGCCTCCACCTTCCAGTCGGGGCTGACGGCGTGAGGGACGGTCAGCGCGACCAGCGTGGGCCGGTCGTCGATCTCCGGGAAGCCGGTGCACAGGTCGGTGCCGGGCCATTGGCCCACGTGGAGCGGGCTGCCATCGACGATCTCGATGGCGACCGGGGTCCAGTCCGACCATGGCCCGTCTCGGAGCAGCCGCGGTCCGACACCGGCGTTCCCGACACCCCACGTCCCGGCGTGGCCGGCAAGGGCCGGGATGGCACCTTCGGCCTCCTTCGCGATCTGCGTCGCGAGCGTCGTCGCGCTGCCGGATGCGGGCCACTTCGGATGGGCCAGGGGCACGAGATCGACCGGCAGGGGATCGGGTAGCGACACGCCCGGCGAGGCTTCGGCGATCGCCGGCGGGGTCGAGGGCGGGACCGCCCGCGACCCTTCGTCATGCCCGTCCCAGGGCTTGATCAGGACGAGGGCCGCCACGATGAGCGCGACCACGATCGCGACGAGCGGTCGCCGCCGACCCGTCGTCCGGCCGATCCGTTCGGGTTCGATCTCGTAGCCGGTCTCCATCGTCACCCAACGGTACGCCGTCGGGCCGCCGGCGGATGGGGTGCCTGCCAGAATGGCCGAATGTCGACCGCCATCCGGTTCGAGGTCCTGTGCCTGCCGAACGTCTCGTGGGACATCCTCCTCGGCCGGGTCCGCCACCTCGAGCGCCTCGGGATCGAGGTCGCGGCACTGCCCGGACCATTTCGTCGACTGGACGAACCCGCCGAGCCCGTGGTTCGAAGGCTGGACCGCGCTCGCCGGGCTGGCCTCGGCGACGAGCACCATCCGACTTGCGACATGTGTCACGCAGATCCCGTTCCGGAACCCCGCGGTCTTCGCCCGCGGGGCGATGACCTTCGATCACGTGTCGAATGGGCGGCTCGAGATCGGACTGGGGACCGGTCTCGTCGGCGATCCGTCGTACCCGATGGTCGGGGTACCGGACTGGGAGGCCAAGGAGCGCGTCGAGCGCCTGGCCGAGTACGCCGAGATCGTCGATCGCCTGCTCCGCGACGAGGTGACCACGTTCGAGGGCGCCTTCTACCAGACCGCCGGCGCGATCATGAATCCGCGCCCCGTCCAGTCACCGCGACCGCCCATCACCATCGGCGCGCTCGGGCCGGTGATGATGCGCCACGCCGCGCGCCTGGCCGACACCTGGAGCAGCCTGTCGTTCCACGCGTCATTCGACGACCAGGTCGAGGAGACCCGCCGTCGCGTCGGGGCGATGGACGAGATCTGCGCCGCGAGCGGGCGCGACCCCGCCTCCCTGGGCCGGTCGTACACGATGTACGACGCGGCGGCCCGGCCTCGCGGCGGCATCTACGACTGCTACGAGTCGATCGGCCGGTTCGAGGAGATGGCCGGCCGCATCCTCGAGCTCGGGATGGACGAGATCGTCCTCTACTACCCGCCCGACGAGCACCAATGGGCGACATTCGAGCGCATCGCGACCGACGTCCTGCCGCGCCTTCGGGCGGGCGCCTCATGACCCTCGGGCCGGACGCGCTCGATTTCTGGCTCGGCACCTGGGACGTGTCGTGGGATGGCGGTGGTCACGGGACGAACACGATCCGACGCATCCTCGACGACCGGGTCATCGAGGAGTCGTTCGACGGTCGCGACCACGACGGTGCCCTGCAGGGTCGCAGCCTGTCCGTCCTCGATGCGCGAGATGGCCATTGGCGGCAGACCTGGGTCGACTCGACCGGCGCCTACCTCGACCTCGTCGGCGTGGAAGTCGATGGCCGCATCGCGTTCGGGCGTGACGCGGTCATCGAGGGCGCGCCGTTGATGCAGCGCATGGTCTGGCTGGACGTGGCCGAGGATGCCATGCGCTGGCAGTGGCAGCGATCCGCCGACGCTGGTGCGACCTGGACGGTCGCCTGGGAGATCGAGTACCGGCGACGAGCCGGTGGATGACGCTCCCTAGGCGGCGCCGTCGAGCTCCTCGATCGTCGCTTCCGACGGTCCCCGCTCGGTCTGGAGCCGCGCCGCGACGGCCTCGGCACCACGAAGCGTCCTGATGACATTGCCGCCGGCGATCGCGCGCACGTCGTCGTCGGAGTAGCCGCGCCGGAGGAGCTCGCCCAGCAGGGCGGGGAAGCCCGACACGTCGGTCAGTCCGACCGGCAACGGCTCGCCGCCGTCGAAGTCGCTGCCGATCCCGACGTGGTCGATGCCCGCGACATCGCGCAGGTGGTCGATGTGGTCGGCGACCTCGGACAACGCGACGCTGGGGCCCGGGTTCTCGGCGAGCCAGGCCCGCCGGGCCGTCCGGTCGTCCCCGACTGCCGCTTCGGCACGGGCAGCGTGATCGCGATAGGCCTGCGAGACGAACGCGCCGAGGAAGACGGCCATCACGACGCCGCCGTTGGCGGGCATCCGTCGGAGGACCTCGTCCGGCACGTTGCGCGGGTGGTCGCACACGGCGAGCGCACCAGAGTGGGAGAAGATGATCGGCGCCTCGGTCACGTCGAGGGCCGCGGTCATCGTCGATGGCGCCACGTGGCTGAGATCGACCAGCATCCCGAGCCGGTTCATCTCGCGGACGACCTCGAGCCCGAACGCCGTCAGGCCGCCGTGCCGCGGCGGATCGGTGGCCGCGTCGGCCCAGCGCGTGGTCAGCCAGTGGGTCAGGGTCATGTATCGGACGCCGCGCGCGATAGGCGTTGCGCAGGACCGGCATCGACGAGCCGATCATGCTGCCGCCCTCGAGACCCAGCAGCGACGCGATCCGGCCGCTCGCGAAGGCCGCTTCGAGCTCCGCCGCGGTGGTCGCCAGGGCGAACGTGTCGGGGTAGCGCCCGATGATGTCGTGGACGATGTCCATCTGTTCGAGGGACTGGACGACCGCCTCCGGCTCGGGCAGGTCCGCCGGAACCCAGACCGACCAGAACTGGCCGCCGACTCCACCGGCACGCAAGCGCGTGATGTCCGTGTCGAGCTCAGGCTGCGGCTCGCGCAGGTCGACGCTCGAGGTCCGCAGTCCGACCTTGTGCCGGAGGGCGTAGGCGAGGTCGTTGTGACCGTCGATCAGTGGGCTGTCGCGGAGGAGATCGCGGGCTCGGGTCTCGAACGGGTCTCTGGTCTGGGTCATCCCGGAACCGTACAGGAGCCGGCGCCCGGGGGTGCACCGACCGATACACTCGGCTCGTGCGACCCTTCGAGATCGGCCTTGTGCTCCCCGCCGAGGAATTGTGGGTCGATGGCGCGACGCCTCGCTGGATCGAGATCCGCGACCTCGCGCTCCGGGCCGAAGCCCTCGGGTTCGACACCGTCTGGATCCCCGATGAGCTCCTGTGGCGCCCGGCCGGCGGGCGGGTGACCGGCTGGTGGGAGGGCGTGGCCATGACCGGTGCGGTGGCCGCCGCGACCTCGCGGATCAAGGTCGGCACGTGGGTCCTGTCGGCGCTTCACCGGAACCCTGGGATCACGGCGAAAGCGGTGGAGACGCTCGACGAGATCAGTTCCGGCCGCTTCGTCTTCGGTCTGGGCTCCGGGCACGCCGGCGGACAGGCGCACGCGTTCGGCCTGCCGGAAGATCACGTGTTCGCGCGGTTCGAGGAGGCGGTCGAGATCATCGTCCCGCTCCTGCGCTCGGGTCGCGTCGACTTCGATGGCACGTACCACGCAGCCCGCGACCTGGAGCACCGACCGGTCGGGCCGCGTCCCGGTCGGATCCCGATCATGATCGGCGCGGGTGGCCCGAAGATGCTGCGGTTGGCCGCGCTCCACGCCGACATCTGGAGCTGGTATGTCCAGGAACGCAGCGACGTCGAGGAGTTCGGCCCACGGATCGCCGCCCTCGACGCCATGTGCCTGGAAGTCGGGCGCGATCCGTCGACGATCGGGAGGTCGGCCGGGATCGTCGTCGAGCCGACCGCGGTGACGGGTGCCGCCGACGCGATCGCGGTCCCGATCAGCGGCTCGGCTGAGGAGATCGCCGATGGCCTGCGGACGTTCGGTGCCGCCGGCTACACGCAGGTCGAGATCCTGCTCTGGCCGCGGACGATGGCCGCCCTCGAGGCGATGGCCCCGGTCCTCGAGCTCCTCGACGCAGACTGAGGCCACCTCGACCGGCCCATCTTGCGTGCGACGGGCCCATCTCGCGTGCGACCGGCCCATTTCCCGATATGCCATTCGGGAGCATAGGGGGCCGGGTCGCGGGGCCGGTTCGCGGGGCCGGTTCGCGGGGCCGATTTGCGGCCTCCGCTTCTGCATCTGGACCCTTATCGATGCTCCCGAGTGACATCAAAAAGGGCAGGGGGCTTCGTGTGGCCCAGACCCCGGGACTCGGGGGCGGACCGTCGAAGGACGATCCTACGGCCCGCGCTCGACCTCGCGCCGATATGCCTCGACGGCCTCGGTCACCGAGCCGTAGAAGTGGCCCTCGTCGATGACGTCATGGAGCCCGTATCGCCGGATCATGTCGCGGACAGCGGATTGGAGCTCGGCGAAGGCGAGGTGGATACCCGCCGCGTTCAGCTCGAGGTCGAGGTCGGCGAGCATCGTCGCCGGCGGTCGTGTCGATATCGGTGATCGGCTCGGCGGCCACCAGGACCCAGAACGGCGGGGTCTCGGCGGCCTTGACGAGTGCGCGGATCCGGTCGCGGAACTCGTTCGCGTTGGCGAAGAAGAGCGGCGCCGACCAGCGGACGATGAGCAGACCAGGCACCTGTGCCGCGTCCGGGTGCGACGGATGTCGTGATAGCCGGGGACGCCCGGCGCCTGGCCCAGGACCGTCGAGTACGGCGCCCAGGCTCGCTTGAAGATGTACATCGCGGACAGCGCGACGGCGATGACGATCCCCTGGAGGACGCCGACGAACGCGACGCCCAGGGCGCACGCGACGGCCAGCGCGAATTCGGTCTTGCGGATCTCGGTACAGGCGCCGCAGCGCCGCGACGTCGAACAGGCTGAGCGACGCCGCGATGATGACCGCGGCGAGGACCGGCTGTGGCATCGCCTGGACGAGCCCCGGCGCCGCGACGAGCATCAGCAGGACCAGGCTCGCGGCGACGAACCCGGTCAACTGGGTCTTGGCGCCGGACTGGGCCGCGACGGCCGTTCGCGACCCGCTGGTGCTGACCGGGAACCCCGAGAAGAGGCCCGCCGCCAGGTTCGCCGACCCGATGCCCGCGAGCTCCTGGTTGCCGTTCACCTCGTAGCCGCTGCGGGCGGCGAACCCGCCCGAGGTCGAGATGGTGTCGCCGATGGCCACCAGCGAGATCCCCACCGCAGCGGCGAACAGGATGCGGGAGGTCGTCGAGCGGAGCGTTCGGGATCGACGGCACCGGGAAGCCCTGGGGCAGGACGCCGATGACGGACACGCCGTGGCCCGCCAGGTCGAGCAGCGATGGACAGTGCGATCGAGACCACGACCGCCACCAGGATGCCGGGCACCTTGGGCGCAACTCGCTGGAGTCCGAGGATGATCGCCAGGCTGAGGAGCCCGATCCCGAGAGCCCAGGGGTTCGTCCGGTCGAGGTTCTGCAGGAACGTGACGAGTTCGTCGACGAGGCCGCTGGCCTCGATCTTGAACCCGAACAGTTTCGGCAGCTGGCCGATCAGGATGACGACCGCGAGCCCGGCCAGATAGCCGACGCGAACCGGGTTGGACAGGAGGTCGGCGACGAACCCGAGCTTGGCGATGCCGGCCGCGACCGTCACGGCGCCGACGAGAAGCGCGAGCATGCCGGCCAGCGCGATGGCCGTCTGTTCGTCGCCTCCGGCGAGTGGCAGGATCGTGGCCGCGATCATCGGCCCGAGTGCCGAATCCGGGCCGAGGACGAGGACCGGCGACGGCCCGACCAGGGCGTACGCGATGAGGCAGACGACCGTCGTGTAGAGGCCGGTGATGGGCGGCAGCCCCGCCAATTCGGCGTAGGCCATCCCCTGCGGGACGAGCAGCGTCACCAGCACGATGCCCGCGATCAGGTCGCGCGAGAGCCATGACCGGTCATAGGTCCGAACGACCCGGATGCCGGGCACCCATCGCTCGAGATCGGCGCGCTGGAACGTCATCGTCCGCGCCACTATCGCATCCCGGCCACGCGCTGTGCCGACCATGGCAGCGCTCGGTGCCGGCTAGACTCGCGGTCCGAACCAGCCGAGGTGCCCGACAGGATGTCGTCCGACCCACGCACCCGAACCGCCGCCGACCTCCTCGTCGACTGCCTCGAGGCCGAGGGCTGCGAGTACGTCTTCTCGGTGCCCGGCGAGGAGACGATGGACGTCCTCGACGCGCTTCGCCGACGCACGACCGGTCCGCCACGTCACGACCCGCCACGAGCAGGGCGCGGCGTTCATGGCCGACGTCCACGGCCGCCTGACCGGCCGCTGCCGCGGTGGCGATGGCGACGCTCGGGCCGGGCGCCACGAACCTCGTGACCGGCGTCGCCGACGCCTTCCTCGACCGCGCCCCGATGGTCGCGCTCACCGGCCAGGCGGCTCGCGACAAGCTCCACAAGGAAGCCCACCAGGTCGTCGACATCGTCCGGATGCTCGAGCCGGTCACCAAGTGGAACACCCGCGTCGAGCGGGTCGAGGCCATCCCCGAGATCGTCCGCAAGGCGTTCCGCGTGGCGACGCTCGAGAAGCCCGGGCCCGACCCACATCGAGCTGCCCGAGGACCTCGCCGCGACGGCCGTCCCCGCAGCCGACGAGGGCGGGCCGGCACCGCTCGTCGCCCGGCCGGACCTACTTCCCCGAGCCGACCGACGAGGCGATCAGCCCACGCCGCCGGGCTCCTCGCCGCCTCGGAGCGGCCGATCGTCCTGGCCGGCAACGGCGTCCTGCGGCGCGACGCGTCGGCTGAGCTGCGGGCGTTCGCCCGCGGCCTCCACGTCCCGGTCGCGGTGACGTTCATGGGCAAGGGCGCCATCGACGACCGGTCGCCACCTGTCGCTCATGGCGGTCGGGCTCCAGGCGCGCGACCACGTGCTGTCCGGGCTTCGACCGGGCCGACCTCGTCGTCTGCGTCGGCTACGACCTCGTCGAGTACGCGCCCGCATCGCTGGAACCCGGACGGCCGCAAGCGGATCATCCACATCGACACCCAGCCGGCCGAGGTCGACGCCGCCTACCGCCCGGAGGTCGAGCTCGTCGGCGACATCGAGGGCACGCTGCGGCGGCTCCTCGACGGCTGTCCTGCCGCACGGGCATCGGCGGCCGTGACGCCGGCGAGCGCCACGAGTCGAACGAGATCCTCGTCAACGCCGACCTGCGGATCGCAGCTCCTCGCCGAGCTCGCCGCGCACGAGAGCGACGACGGCTGGCCGATCACGCCCGCAGAAGGGCCATCGCCGACCTGCGCCGGGCGCTCGGGCCCCGACGACATCGTCGTCAGCGACGTCGGCGCCCACAAGGTCTGGGTCGCCCGCCTGTACCAGGCCTACGAGCCGAACACCGTGATCATCTGCAACGGCTTCGCGGCGATGGGCATCTCCGTGCCCGGCGCGATCGCCGCCAAGCTCGTCCACCCCGAGCGCAAGGTCGTCGCGCTGTGCGGCGACGGCGGCTTCCTCATGAACAGCCAGGAGCTCGAGACCGCCAAGCGGATCGGGGCGGACATCACGGTCGTCGTCTGGCGTGACGACGGCTACGGGCTCATCGACTGGAAGCAGCGCAACGAGTTCGGCCGCCCGTTCGGGGTCGAGTTCGGCAACCCGGACTTCGTCGCCTACGCGCAGTCGCTTCGGGATCGCCGGGTTCCGGCCGGCGATCGCCGCCGACCTGTATCCGACCCTCATGCGCGCCCTCGAGACGGACGGACCGTCGCTCGTCGAGGTCCCGATCGACTACGCCGAGAACCTGCGGCTGACCGAGCGCCTCGGCGCGCTGGCCGGATCCGGCTGAGCCGGGCCCCGACCGTCGACATCCACACCAGAGGAGGAACGGTGCGCACGTTCGAGATCGGGATCGCACTCATCACAGGGCAGAACGGACCGGACCGCGTGACCGCGCGCTGGTCAGATATCCGCGATCTCGCGCAACGCAGCGAGGCGCTCGGGTTCAACACCGTCTGGACGCCCGACGAACTCCTGTGGCGCCCCGACGGCCAGCCGCAACAGGGGTTCTGGGAGGGCGTCGCCATGGCCGGCGCCGTGGCTGCGTCGACATCGCGGATCAAGGTCGGGACGTGGGTCATGTCGGCGCTCCATCGGAATGCCGGGCTCACCGCCAAGGTCGCCGAGACGCTCGACGAGATCAGCGCCGGCCGATTCGTGTTCGGCCTGGGCGCCGGTCACGCCTGGCCCGGCCAGGCGCACGCATTCGGGCTGCCCGAGGGCGACATCTTCGGCCGGTTCGAGGAAGCGCTCGAGGTGATCGGCGCGTTGCTTCGGACAGGTCACGCCGAGTTCGAGGGCACTTGGCACGTGGCCCGCGACCTCGACCACCTACCGGTCGGGCCTCGTCCCGGCCGGATCCCGATCATGATCGGCGGCATCGGGCCCAAGGGCCAGCAGCTCGCGGCGCGCTACGCGGACATCTGGAGCTGCTACCCGGAGGAACGCAGCCACATCGAGGAGTTCGGGCCACGGCTTGCGGCGCTCGATGCCATCTGCGCCGAGCTCGGTCGGGACCCCGCCACGCTCGCGCGCTCGGCGGGTGTCTCGGTCAGGCCGCTCGAACCGGCGAACGATGCCGCCAGCGCGATCACCGGTCCGCCGGAGCGGATCGCGGACGCCATCCGGACTTTTCGCGATGCCGGTTACACGCAGCTCGAGGTGATGCTGAATCCTGTCACGGTCCCCGCCCTCGAGGCCCTGGCGCCCGTGCTCGAATTCCTCGACGGCGATTGACGCCGGGCGTCAGTTGGCAGGCGGGACGGTGATCGTGGACTGCGACGCGATGAGGTTCACGACGGAGACATTCGTGGTGTAGGTCGCGCTGCCGACGGTCCCGATCGTCTCGATCCAGACCGGGTGCCCGCCGGCGTCGACGAGGTACGCGTAGCGGGTCTGACCGACAGCGACCCCGTCACTGCCCGTGGTCGACGTCGCCTCGATCAGGGTGGCCGGCAGTCCCGCGAGGGTCGCGGGCTGGTTGACGAGGACGTTCCAGGCTGTCGGGTTGGTGGCCGCGGCGAGCGCGTCCGAATACGACGCGGTGAGGTCGGACTTGATCATGACCGCGGTCACGAGCGTGGTCGGATCCGCCGGGACGGTGATCGGGTTCGGATCGAAGTAGCGACAGGCGAGCGTCGGGGGTGTCGCGACCGTGTGCCAGGCGGCCGGGTAGACGATCGTCGCAAGCGTCGCGTTGTTCGGCGTGACGACGGCGCAGGTCGCGGTCGGTGGCAGCGAGGCGGGTGGCTTCACGGTGGGGGCGGGAGTCCCGGTCGCAGCGGGCGTCGCCGTCGCGGCCGGGGTCGCGGTGGGCTGGGCCGTCGCGGTGGGCGTCGGCGCTGGCGTTGCGCTCGGGCTCGGCTGGGCGGTCGGAGAAGGAGTCGGTGCCGTGCTCGCCGAGGGCGCGGCGCTGGGACTGGGCGACACCTCCGGGACGGCGACCTCTCGGATCAGGGCCACCGCCAGGCCGCCATTGCGATTCTGCAGCTGGAGGGTCGCCCCGCGGCTCTCGACCCGGGCGACGCCCTGGAGGGCTGCCAGGAAGGCCGTCTCCTGGGCCATGACGTCGTCGGCACAGGCCGCCCGGGTCGTGCCCAGCGGGCCGATCGCCGCGACCGAGCCATTCGTCGTGTACGGCCCGACGTACGAGTTGCAGCCAGCGAAGCCGGCGACCTTGTCGAGATTGAAGATCGCCGTCAGCTCGATGCCGGGGAGCGGGGCAGTGACGGTATTCGGCGCGCTGGCGTAGGAGTCGACCACCCACGACCCGAGGAGCGGGTTGGCCGGCGCCGCGGTGAAGACGAGCAGCACCGCCAGGTCCGGGCCGCGGATCGTCAAGGTGTCGGCGCGGACGTTGTAGAACCGGCTCGACTGAAGGAGACCGAGGAAGGTCGACTCGAAGGTGGCGACCGGTTCTGGACAGGCCATCAGAGTGACCGCGGGCACGCTGATCAGGAGCATCCTGCCTCCGGCCCGATAGACCGAATCGTAGTCGTTGCAGCCCGCGAAGCCCTTGACCCGCTGGGCGGTGAAGTCAGCGTCGGCATAGATGCCGTCCGGGACGATCGTCAGCACGCCGGCCGACGCCATCGACTGGAGGACCCAGCGCGTCGCGCCAAGCTCACCGCCGTCTCCGTCCGCGGTCGTGTCGGCGGATCCGCCGGCCGTCGAGCAGCCGGCCACGAGCAGGAGCAGCGTCGCAAGGAATCCCAGGCGTCGGGTCGACATCAGCGTGGCCGCGGTCAGGCTACTTGGACGAACTGGCGACGTACAGCGCGAAGAGGCGGAGCGCGTGGCCCAGGCCCGCGACGAGCAGGGCCAGGAAGAGCGGGACGCCGATCGCAGCAGCCGAGATCGCGAATGCTTCCAGGATGTTGAACGCCGGTCGTCCGGCAAGGTCGATCCACCACAGGACGCCGGCGATGAACGCATAGAGGATCGACAGCCAGCCGACCCAGACGAAGACGGTTGCGATGGTGGCGAGCCGAGCGGCATCGCGCTGCAGGTCCACTGGTGCGCTCTCCTTCTCTGAGATGGCGTTACTGGCCGTAGGACGTCGGGACGCGGTCTCGGTTGCCGTACGCCCCACCACCGTACGTCCCGATGTCAACGACGAGACCGAGTCCGACGAGGAGCCAGCCCCCGAGACTCAGTCCGCCGACCGAATACACGAGGACGTACATGATGGTCGTCCATGGCAGGAACAGGAAGCCGAGGATCGGCGCCAGCGGGCCACCGAACACCACGTTCCAGCGGGCCGGATCGGTCAGCCACCAGAACAGCATGAGGGCGCGGGGTCCGAGGATCCCCAGGACGGCGATGGCGCAACACATGGTCCCGACTCCCTCCACGTTGGACCGTCAGAGCGTACGCGTTCAGGCGAGGCGAGGTTCGCCGAAACCGACATGACGATTCGAGCGAACCATCTTCATCTGTCGTCGACACACCAGGGCGTGGCGCTGGTCGTCGATCATCGCGACCATCACGAGGAGACCTGGTGCCGCCTTCGCGCACGATCGATCAGTTGACCGAAGCCGCAGAGGACCGCTGGAAGACAGCCTGGAGCGAAGGGCCGACGCGGATTCGCTGGCTCTCGCTCCCCCCGCAGACGGGCGATCGCGCCCCCGACGCGAACTTGCCAGATCACGACGGCAGCGCCGTGCGCCTCTCGTCACTGTGGACCGATCGCCCACTGCTCCTGCTCTTCTGGCGACACTTCGGGTGCTCGTGCGGTATCGACCGCGCCGCTCGCCTGCGTGACGAGCTCCCCAGCTACCGCGCGGCAGGCGGAGACGTCGTGATCATCGGTCAGGGCGAGCCCTTGCGCGCGGCACGCTATCGGGCGCTCCAGGGGCTCGACGTCTCGATCCTCTGCGATCCCGACCGAGCGGTCTATCGGGCGTTCGGCCTCTTGCAAGGGACCCCGGCCCAGATCCTCTTCGACGCCCCGGATGAGTTCCTGCGCTGCGAGCAGGACGCCGGTTTTGGCATGTCTGCGGCGCGCCACGGAACCGATCGGGCCAGCGTCGACGATCCCTGGCAGCTGCCGGGCGAATTCGTCATCGGCACGGACGCCGTCATCCGGCTCGTCCACCGGTACGGCTGGTGCGAGGACTACACCGACCCACGCATCCATCTCGCCGCGCTCCGCGAGGCGGCCGGCCTCCTGTAGGCGGATACCCCTCCAGGAAGGTCCGGCCCGCGCCGAGGGATTCGAATCCCCGACCTAACGATCCGTGCATGGGCTGCCTCGCATGACGATGTGACTGCACCGTAGGGTGACGCGATGGTGCGGTTTGGTGGGATTGACGCGCAGCCGACGCTCGTTGCATCGTCCAAACACCTTTCATCGATCCTCCTTCGCCTGCGGTGAGGTCTGTCGTGCGTCTGCAGAAACTGTCCTTGCTGGCCATCCCGCTTCTCCTGCTGACCATCGTGCCGGCCACCGCGTCCGCCGCAGATCCATCGGCCCAGGCGGAGAGCCGGGCCGACGTCCTGAGGTACTGGACGCCCGAGCGGATGAAGTCCGCCAAGTGGCTCGACGTGGAATACGACAAGGTCGCGAAGGAAGGAAAGCTCGTCACGCGCAGCCAATACCAGCCCGTCAACACGAACGACGGCTCCTGGAACGGGACGACGAGCAACCAGACGGACGAGATCGCCCGCGTCACGGGACGGGTCTACTTCGTGTTCGGCAGGAGCGCCTACATCTGCTCCGGTTCGGTCATCCGTGACGCGACGCGAGCGGGCTATTCGACGGTTCTCACGGCGGCCCATTGCGTCTATGACCAGAAGAAGGGCACGTTCGCCACCCAGTGGCTGTTCATCCCCGATTTCGACGCCGCTCCGACGTACACCTGCGCGAACACGTTCCTCGGCTGCTGGAATGCCGTGTCGATCGTGACCCGCTCCGAGTTCACCGGCTCCAGGCGCCTCACGAACAGCGCTCTCCAGCACGACTGGGCATTCGTCGTCGTCGGCGGCGGCGGGAAGAGCGGCACCGCGCTGCAGCTGGATGAAGCGATCAACCTCACCAGTGGCGCGACGGGCCTCCAGCCTGGCTGCCGCCGGAGCAGCCGCCGAGCACGGTCATGACCGCGATCGGCTACCCGGCCGCCGCTCCGTACAACGGGAACAACCTGACCTACTGCCAGAACCCGGTCACGCGGGACGCCAACACGTCGAACACGACCTACAAGATGTCCTGCCTCATGACCGGCGGGAGCTCCGGCGGTCCCTGGGTCCTGAACGGCGGCTCGGGCTTCAACGCCTCGGCCACCTCGCTGAACTCCTACGGCTACACGGGCGACACCAACATGTACGGCCCGATCTTCGGGCACGCTACGCAGTCGACGTTCGACCTCGCCCAGACCAGGACGAGCGGCAACGTCGCCATCAACACGAACTAAGGCGCCGCGGGTCAGCCAGAACGCGAAGAAGCCGGCCTCAGGGCCGGCTTCTTCGTCTGAGTTCGATCTGAGCGGGTCGTGGACCCGGCCAGGATCCCGATCAGTCGCGGTGCTTGGCCCCGTTGTTGTCGACGATGTTCCAGAAGCTCTGGGAGCCGGTGCCACCGGTGCCCGAGTAGACGACCGCGTCGCCGGCGCCGGACAGGCTTCCGGACGCCAGGCCGGGGGTGAACGTGTCGATCGGCGCGCGACAGTTGTCGAGCGTGCTCGAGCAGCTCGTCGCTGCGCCCGTGGTGGGCGTGTTCGCTGCGCCGAAGACCCCGTGCGCCAGGTTGTCCGAGCCGTAGGAGGTCGAGATGTAGTCGCCGACCATGCGGCCCTGGCTGGTGGTCGCCGCCCAGGTCGAGCTCATCCCGGAGGTGATGGTCTGCGGCGTGCTCCAGGTGCTGCCCGCGATCTGGCGAGGACGTGAATCCGACGCTGAGCTGCGTGGAACGCTTCGGGTAGAAGTAGTAGGTCAGACCAAGCTGGGCCGCGGCGCCCGAGGTGGCCTTGTTGACGGCCAGGCCGGGGATGAAGTGGTCGATGCCGCTGCCCGTCGCGTCGATCGGCACGCGCGACACGGCCGACCAGCTCGTCCCTGTCGCATTGAGCGAGTGGGTGATCACGATGTCGTTGGTCTTGCAGGCCTTGCGGAAACGGCAGTCCGTCCAGGCGACGTAGACGGTGCCGGCACCGTCGATCTCGGCCGATGGCAGGGGCCCCTCGCGCAGGCTGCCCGCGACCGTGTGGTGCTTCACGTTCGCGATGGTCGTGACCGCGCTCCAGCTCACGCCGCCGTTCGTGGAGTTGAACGCACCGATCGCCGTCTCATTGGCGTTGGCGGTCGGCACGATCACCGTGCCGTCGGGCCGGACGACCGGCTGGCCGCCGATGATCCCGCTCGAGTTGGTCGCGGCGACGCTCCACGTCGCGCCACCGTCGGTCGAGCGGCTCATCTCCATCCGGTTGCCCGCACCGTTGTCGTCCCACTCGGTGTAGCAGTTGCCGTAGAACGGGCTGGTGGCGGTGTTGTCGCAGACGATCCAGTTCTTGTCGGGGCTGACCATGCCGGCGGTGTTCGGGATGGCCACCGGGGTGCCCCACGTCAAGCCACCGTCGGTCGAGCGGCTGGTGTAGATGCCCACGCCCTTCACGCCGCCCGCCTCGGTCAGCACGAGCGACGAGATCATCCAGGTGTTGTCCTGCGCGTCGTAGGCGACCGCGGCGTCGGTGGCACGGTCGAAGGTTCCGCCGCCGGTGTACTTCGTCAGGCCCGGCAGCAGGCCGGTGGTCCAGGTGGCGCCGTTGTCGGTGGAGGTCGAGAACCCGATGGCGCAGGCGCCGCCGTCATAGATCCGACCGACCTGGTAGGCAGCCACGATCGTGGAGCCGTTGGAGAAGCTGTCGGGCTCGACGTTCGCTTGGTGATTGGTCGTGCTCGAGCCGTGGCAGGTGGCTTGTGTGAACGGATCCGTCGCGATGTCGAGAGGTGCGGACGCGGCTGTGACCGGAGCCGCGAATGCCATGACTGCAGCGGCCAGGCCGACCAGGACGCCGGCACGTTGCCGGGGCCGACTGGCAGTCCGAAACAAGGAACGACGACTCGACACGGGGCCCTCCTGGAGAATGGCACTCCCCCCGACGGGCGTGGACCGCGATGGTGCCATATCACACGCCGGCACGGAGGGTCTCTGGGACGAACCGACGATGAAGCGTCCAGGATCGCGGCCATGGGCCCGAGGCCCCGACCCTACCGGCCCATCCGATCGAGCGCCACCAGAGACAACATCTCGTACGCCAGGTTCGCGGCGACCGTTGCGGTCTGTCCCGCCGGGTCGTAGGCAGGGATCACCTCGACCACGTCGAAGCCGACGAAGCTGATGCCGCGCAGCGCTCGGAGGATCGCCAGCATCTCGCGGCTCGACGGACCACCGGCCTCGGGTGTGCCCGTCCCGGGCGCGTGAGCTGGATCGATGACATCGATATCGAAGCTGATGAACGCCGGACGGTCGCCGACGCGCGCCCGGATCCGGGCAGCCACGGCCTCCGCCCCGAGGGTGAACAGGTCCTCGGTCGTCAGGTAGTCCAGCCCGAGCTCGGAGCGCAGCCCGGTCCAGTCCTCGGCCTCGTAGAGCGAGCCGCGAAGGCCGACCTCGATCGAGTGGTCGACGTCGACCAGTCCTTCCTCGATCGCCCGCCGCATCCACGTCCCATGGTTGTACTTCTCGCCGAAATAGCTGTCCCAGGCGTCCGTGTGGGAATCGAAGTCGATGACGGCGACCGGCCCCAGGCTGCGCGTCGCGCGGAGGTGCGGGAGCGTGCAGGCGTGGTCACCGCCGATCAGGATCGGGATCACCCCGGCGTCGACGACCGGGGCGACCGTCTGTTCGATGGCCGCGTAGCTCCGCTCGATGTAACCCGGGACGATCGCGACGTCGCCGTAGTCGACGCACGACAGGATCTCGAACGGTTTGACGTCGAGGTTCGGGTTGTACGGCCGAAGGAGCGCGCTTGCTGCGCGCACCGCATTCGGCCCGAAGCGACCGCCGACCCGATAGGTGACACCGGTATCGAACGGGACGCCGATGAAGGCGACATCGACGTCCTCGAGGGTGTGGACGTAGGGCAGTCGCGCGAAGGTCGATGGGCCGCTGAATCGAGGACTCTGGAGGGAGTCCGCCGGGACATATCGGGGCATCGTCCGAGTGTAGCGTCGTCCGATCGGCGGGCGGGCACGCGTCCCGGCTCGTCAGGGAACTCAGATGCGCCGATAGGTCGCGACCGGGCGTGCTTGACCCGATGACGACGGGGGCAGAGGTCGAGGAACCTCCGTTGATGCAACATCTATGCATGGGCATCGATCCAACCGCGCGCCGAGTCCCAGAAATAGGCCGACCCGGGTTTCAGCCCGCTTCTGGCAGCGTGTGCCTCCCATCTGTCGCACCAGTCGGACGCCTCCTCCGAGGTCATCCGACGCACCGACGTGAGGGTTTGCGCAAATGCCTTGCGTGCCCCGAGTGAGCGGGCTCCCGGTGCCACACGTTCTCCCATGGCTTAGAAAACGAACGGCGGTGGCCCCTGTTAGTGCTCGAACCTTTCGGACTGGTTGCACCTGGGGGGCGCGACAGGGACATCTGTTCTAGATGTCGCCCGGATACCGCCGCAAGGCGTGTTCGAGTTCCTCGGCCGTCATCGGCCGCCCATTCCGCTTGCGCCACTCCTCTTCGACTCCGGTGAAGAACTCGGCGCGCAGCCGGCGGTTCATCCGCCGCCGCCAGTCTCTCGCTTCGATCGGGCGTTCGGGACGCTTGACCTTCATCGGTATCCAGCCTACTCCCCTCCGGGTCGGAGCGGGTCGGCCCTGCCGCGTGCACGGATAGAACCCATCGACCAGTTGGGCGCCGCGTGCTGCTGTGGTCGCGTCCTCGGTGATCGCGGTCGGTTCTTCTCCCCCCCTCCTTCGCGCGGCACACGGCACCGCTGCTGGGTTCGTCTCCGCGGGGCCGCGACCCGGAACGGGCTGGTCGGACCCGGCATGGACGAGGCGACCCCGAGATTTCCCGTTCCGCCGCCGGCGCGTGCACCTGTTCGAGGTGTGGACCGCCGCCGACCCTATACTCTCGACCATGCCTCCCCGTCGTCAGGCGAGATGGCCAGGAGGGACCCCGCCCGCGGTCCTGGTGGCCGCCATCGCCGTCTTCGCCGCGACCTTCCTGGTTGCGAACGCCGTCTCGCCGCTCCGCGCGGCGGCGCCCGTCGCATACGACACGTCGGCGATCGTGCTGCAGTTCGATCGGATCGTGTCCGGGCGCGTCATCGAGCAGCCGATCCCGACAACCCCGAAGCCGCTGCTGAGTGTCATCTACGGGCCGATCTGGGAGGTCACGCACGACTGGCGTCCCATCGAGTGGACGGCTGTCATCGCGCTGGCCTGCTCGGCCGCGCTGGCGACCATCCTCGCCGCCCGCTTCGGTGGCCTCGGGGCAGGAGTGCTCGCCGGGGTGGTCTTCGCCACCTCCACGATGCTGATGTGGGAGGCGCTCCGCGCCCTCGCTACACCGTGGGCCGTCCTCGGCTGGATGGTCGCCGGATTGGCGCTCACCGGCGGGCGACCGCGGTACCTCGTCGCAGGCGTAGCTCTGATGCTGGCCTCCCTGGCTCGAACCGAAACGCTCATCCCGCTCGTCGTCGCGTTCGGTGCCCTTGTAGTGCTGCGGTTCGGACCGTCCAGCCTGCGGCGGCCCGTGCCGCGCGCTTCCTGGCTCGTGCTCGTCGGGCTCCTCGCACTGCCGCTCATGATGGTTCACGACTGGCTCCTCATCCGCGATCCGCTCTATTGGGCGCATGTCTCGGGCGCCTACGCTGCGGCGCACCCCGCCACAGCCGGGTTCCAGGGCATGATCCGGGTGACCAAGGTGTTGCTCGTCGTCCTGGGCCCGATGATCGGCCTGGTAGGGCTGGCCGTGCTGGGATCGGTGCTCCTGTGGCGGCAGCGACGGTGGGTGCTGTTGCTGGGGGTAGTCAGCCTCGCGGTGGGGGACGTCGCCCTGCTCCTGTGGTTCGGGTACCTCGGGTATACGGTCCCGGCACGTTATGTCGCGCCGGTGGTCGTCGCGGTCTACCTCGCGGCGGCGATCGGCTACGGCGGCCTTCGGGTCGGCCCGCTCCGTGGTAACGCCCGGCCACCGTCGACCGCACCCGGGGCGGCGGGTGAGGATCCGCCGGATCTCGCGACCGCCGGCGATCGCCCGTTCCCGCTCCTTTCCGTCGGCGTCTCCCGCTGGTGGCGGACGGGGATGGTGGCGGTCGTGGCGGTCGTGGCGGCGATCGGCCTGGCCGGGCCCGTGGCGCCGCGGGACCGGGCCTTGCAGGCCGACGCCCGGAGGAGCCGTGAGCTCCACGATGGAGCAAACCTGGCGTTGTCGTCGCTGCGCGCCGCCGTGGCCCAGGCACGGACGGAGCCCACGGTCGGCGGACCCTCGGAGCTCGTCGTCGTGCCGGGGCAGTTACGTCCGCGGATGGCTCTTGAGCTCGGGCTGCCGCTCAGCGCGGTGGCGTCCATCTCCGACTACGGCACGGTCGACCTCGCCACCGGCCCTCCCGTGCCCGGCCAGATCATGCTCTACGAACAGGCCGCGGATCCGACGAAGCTCGCCGGGGAGCTCGCGGTCGCCAGCCCGACCGTCGTCTCCGGCGTGGTGGTCGACCCGGTGTTCGCGGATCCGACGAACGGCACCTGGGTCGTCCGCATCCGGAGGCCGTGACCGCCCGGCCGTCGGGCAAGAAGACAGGTCTCGCCCGGTCGGCCGCGATGGCCCCGGCGCTGACGATGGCGTCGTCATCCGTCGCCGCACTTCGTTGGTCTCGCCAATGGCTCGCCGGGACCCGAACGATGGCCGCGACCTGCTTGCGAAGCGTCGGTTACTAAGGTGGGACACTTCCCCGGATGCGCGCTGCAAGGTCGACGGCTACCTCGCGTCGGATGACTCGATTCGTCCCGATCCTTGACTGGGCCCGGGCATACGATCGCCGGTGGCTTCGCGGCGACGTGATCGCGGGCGTCGCGGTGGCGGCGATGATCGTGCCCAAGAACCTCGGATACGCCGGCATCGCCGGCATACCGGTGGAGAACGGGCTGTACGCGGCGGCGGCCGCCGCGATCATCTACGGGATCTTCTGCACGTCCCGACACATCTCGACCGGACCAAGCTCCTCGCTTGCGGCCGTGGCCGGTGGTGCGGTCCTTGTGACCGGGTTGAGTGGCGCCGAGGCTGCCCAGCTGGTGGCGGCGATCGCGCTCGTGACCGGCGCCTTGTTCCTCCTGGTTGCCATCCTCAAGCTCGGCTGGCTCGCCAGCTTCCTGTCGCGGGCGGTCGTGACCGGCTTCCTTGCCGGCGCCGCCATCGACGTCGTCATCGGCGAACTGCCCAAGCTCACGGGGACCTCTGCCGATGGTGTGAACGCGTGGCAGGAATTCGCGTCGTGGGCTCGCGGCCTTGGCGGTCTCAGCCCGGCCACGCTGCTGGTCGGGCTCGTCGCGCTCGCCGTCATCCTCGGGCTCCGGTTCACCCTTCCGAGGGTTCCCGGCGCCCTCGTGCTCGTGATCGGCGGCCTCGCCGCCTCGCTGGTGTTCGACCTTGGAGCGCACGGGGTGGCGCTCGTGGGCCCCGTTCCGCGCGGCCTGCCACTTCCACAGGTGCCATCGCTGGAGCTGGTGTCGCAGAATCTTCCGGCCATCGTCATCGCGGCCTTCGCGCTGCTGCTCATCGGTTTCTCGCAGACAGCGGGCGATGCCCAGGCGTTCGCCACGAGGCATCGTTATCGCATCGACCTCAACCAGGAGTCGATCGCCCAGGGGATGGCCAATCTCGGCGCCGGGGTGTTTCAGGGGATGCCGGTGTCGACCAGCCTTTCGGCGAGCTCGCTGAACGAGTCGGCCGGGGCGCGGACGCCCGTCGCCTCGCTCGCCACGGGAGGGATCGTCCTTGCCACGCTGATCCTGCTCGCGCCGCTCTTCTCCGAGCTGCCCAAGGCGGTCCTCGCTGCGATCATCATCGATGCGGTCGTGTTCGGGATGATCGACCTGGCGGAGTTCGGTCGGCTCCGCCGGGTGAAGCGGTTCGACTTCTGGATCGCTGTGGCGGCGGTCCTGGGCGTGCTGTCAGTCGGGGTGCTCCTGGGCGTGGTCGTGGGCATCGTGCTGTCCCTGCTCTGGCTCATCCACGTCGCGACCCGGCCGTCCATGCCGATCCTGGGTCGTGAACCGGGGACCCAGGTGTACCGCGATCTTGACGAGCATCCAGAGGACGAAACCGACCCTGGTGTGGCGGTGATCCGTATCGACGGTGGCCTGTTCTTCGCCACGGCTGCGGCCCTGGACGAGCGCGTCCGCGCGATCCTCGGGAGCCAGCTCGACCTGCATTCGCTCGTGCTGGACCTCGAGGGCGTGAACTTCGTCGACTCGCAAGGCGCGGCGAAGGTGAAGGAGCTGTTCGAACTGACCGACGCGACTGGCGTGGAACTCCGTTTGGCCCGCCTGAAGCCCGACGTTTCCGACGTCCTGGCGGCGGACGGGCTCATCGACCTGATCGGGCGAGACCGGATCCATGGCAACGTCCATCGGGCCGTCGAGGCGGCGCAGTCCGAGCATGCTCGAACGACCTCATCGGTCGGCGATCGGCCGCCGGACCACCCTGGGTGACGCGGGAGTCGATCGAATCGGAGCCCTGGGTCAGAACGGCGTCGGGATGTACCTCGAGGCAAGATCCGGTTCCACGTACCTGCCTGGTCCCTGGCGCTTGGGCAGCGTGATCTCCCGGGCCGCGAGTGGCTCGTACGGCACGTGGCTCAGGAGGTGGCTGATGATGTTCAGCCGTCCTCGTTTCTTGTCATCGGTCGTCGCGATGAACCAGGGCGCCCACACCGTGTCGGTCGCGACCAACATCTTGTCCCGCGCTCGGGAGTAGTCGTACCAGCGGCTGTACGACTTCAGGTCCATGTCGGTCAGCTTCCAGATCTTCCGCGGGTCCTGGATGCGGCTCTCGAGACGGCGAGTCTGCTCGTCCGGGCTGACCTCCAGCCAGTACTTGATCAGGATGATCCCGGCGTCGACCATCGCCTTCTCGAAGGCCGGCACCTGCTCAAGGAACTTCTTGCTCACCGCTGGCGTGCAGAAGCCCATCACCGGCTCGACGCCGGCGCGGTTGTACCAGCTTCGATCGAAGATCACGATCTCACCGGCGGCCGGAAAGTGGGGCAGGTAGCGCTGGACGTACATCTGTGACTTCTCTCGCTCTGTCGGGGCGGACAGGGCGACGACCTTGAAGACGCGGGGGCTGACCCGTTCGGTGATCCGCTTGATCGTGCCGCCCTTGCCGGCGGTATCTCGACCCTCGAACACGATGCAGATCTTTGCGCCGGTCGCCTTCACCCATTCCTGGAGGGCCACCAGCTCTCCGTGAAGGCGGCGCATCTCGCGCTCGTATTCCTTGACCGACATCTTGGGCTGCGGTCCAGTCCCGGTCACGGCGGTTCGGATGGTCCCGTGCTCCCCGCCCGCTTCGGACCGCTCGGCGCGTTTGGTCTTCCTGTCTCTCCGCTTCGCCATGCCTGTGCTCCTATCTGCCGGTGTTGGCTCCGGGGGCCGCCACGAGTTGCCCGACGCGAGGCGCTCAGGTCGTGTCGAACCGTCGCTATCCGTGAACGGACCGTGACAGACGGTCCGGTGAGCTCCTTGGCTGCCGTCGCCTGCAGCCTACCGGTCTCTGTCGTGTCCTTCCATGACCTCGTTCAAGCAGCTCGACGGCGCAGGCCATCGCGTCAGATCCCGAGTCATCAGCGCACGATGCGCATCGACGCTCGACCTCCACTCTTCGCGCGACAGCCCACACATCCCTTGTCGTGGTTGTTCCGTCGTTCACGACGTCGGCGATCCGGGTGTTGCCTCGGCCGCGGCCCACACGGTCAAGCGCCGTCGGACCGGTTCGGCGGCAAACCGCCAGACGACGTAGAGGATAATCGCGACCGGCGTGAGTCGATGGACCGGGACCGCGAGAAGAACGGCCAGGATGGGTGCCATCACTGGCTGGGCGAGCGTCGAGTAGTGGAACTCGCTCGATGGCCAGAGCGCTGGCACGGCGAGCCACCCAGCGGCCCGTCGGTCGCGCCTGCAGAGCAGGACGATGGCGATCGCCGTCGGGATGAGCAGGCCCCGGGAGTAGAAAGCGCTGAAGCCACCGTGGGACTCATGGGCCAGTCGAGCCGAGATCTCAGTGAGCCGACTCAGATAGTCGATCCATAGCGATGGCGCGACGACGACCGTGACGATCGTCAATCCGAGCGCCAAGACGACGCGCCGCGGCCGGCGCTCGGCCAGCAGCGGGACGACGGCGTACACCTTCAATGCGACTGCGATCGCGTCCGCCGCGACGCCGGCCCTGCCGGACCCGGCGAGCAATAGCATGAGGACCACGAGCTGCGGGTTCCCGGCGTACAACGCTTCGACGGTCGGCGGGAACAGCAGCCACCAAAGAGGGAGCCGCAGCCATCGGACGATAGCCACCGCGCTCAGAGCAGAGAGCCCGAGCCAGAGGGCGGTGAACTGGCCCTCCGAGACCAGCGCGCTCGGCGCCAGAAGGACGGTCGTGGCGGGCGACCCCGCATAGCTGAAGGTCGTGTGCTTGTTGAGGACCACGTTGGCCGCCCACGGGTCGCCACCAGCGAGCCAGAGCTGGACGCCCCGGTAGTAGATCTGGATGTCCTGTCCGAGAGGTACCTTGCGGGTGGTGAGAGTGGCGATCTGCAAGCATGACAGGCCGGCAAACCATGCCGCGAGGGCGACAGTGCCGAGGACATGAAGGCGCTCCTCGCCCACTCGCAGTCGTACCGCCTGGAAGCGAACGATCGTCGCGCCGATCACCCGAGTCACCGGTGCCGTCAGGCCTCGGCTCGACAGCGCGATGGACCCGCCAGGATCGGCGGCACGGGCTCGCGCTGAAAGGGCAGCCCGACGAGCGACCGAACCATGGCGATCACGATACGGCGGGCGGGCACCAGTCGCGGAACCGAAGGACCCGCTCGAGTTGCACCTTCGTCACCGGCCTCCTGTGGATCTGAGCCAACGGATCGCGTGGGTGCGGGATCGACGACGGCCGGCATCTGCATCTCTGCAGGATGTTGTGGCTACCTCGCCCCGGTCAGGAAGTATGTCGACATCGGTCCTTTGCCCTTGATGTCGATCTCACCGCGGGGTGTGAACGTGAAGCGGCCGCTCAAGCGCCGGTAGACGCGCTCCGTGCACTGGATGTGCCCTCCGACGCCATGGGTCTCCATCCGGCTCGCGGTGTTCACCGTGTCGCCCCACAGGTCGTAGACGAATTTCTGCCTGCCGATGACGCCGGCCACCGCGTCGCCCGTCTGTACTCCGATCCGAACGGACAGAGGCAGGTCCAGCCACTTGCCCACCCGACTGAGCGCGGGGAGCATCTCCAGGGCTGCGCTCGCCACCCGCTCGGCATGGTCGGGCTGCGGTTCGGGAAGTCCGCCGACGGCCATGTAGCAGTCTCCGATCGTCTTGATCTTCTCGAGCGCATAGTGCTGCGCGATCCGGTCGAACTCCGAGAACACGGCGTCGAGAACCTCGACAGCCCGTTGCGGCGTCAGCTTCGCCGAGGTCGGCGTGAAGTCGACGATGTCGGCGAACAGCACCGTCACCGCCGCGAAGTGGTCGGCGATCAGGTCCTCGCCCGACTTGAGCCGCTCCGCGATCGGCGCCGGCAGGATGTTCAGGAGCAGGGTGTCCGACCGGCGGCGCGCTGCCTCCAGCTCACTGGTCCGTTGCAGGACGCGATCCTCGAGCTCCTTGTTGCGGCTCGCGACATCGCCCAGGTACTGCTTCATGTACAGGCCCGACTGGGGATCCGACGTGTCGAGGGCCGCACTCGCGTCTTCCGGATCGAGATGGGGCATCTGGATCACGCCGATCCGGTCGAGTGGCTCGAACGGCGCGGTGACCTGGCCATGGTGATCGGAGCCGTGGACGATCGCGTGGACTAGGGTGGTGGCACAGTGGTCGACCGGCATGAGGCCGTCGTATCCCGGGTTCTGGGCGACGATCGCCGTCGCCTCATCGATCGAGACGCTCGCGGCGGCCATCACCCCGGGCAGCAGGATCTCGCGCAGGAGTGGGGTGTCGACGATCCCGGGCACGAAGGAGAAGACTGCGACGCCGGAGTCGTTCCCGATCTCGCGGGCGACGGTGAAGGCCAGGGAGCGGAGCGCCATCTTCGTCGCGGCATAGGCGCCGGCCAGTGGGCCACCCTCGTATGCGACCAGGTTCACGATCACACCTTTCCGGCGCTCGAGCATGCCCGGAAGCAGGTGTTTGATCGTCAGGAAAGACGCGCGGGCGTTGGTGGCGAAGGTCTCGTCCCAATCCGCCAGGTCGAGGGTCAGGATCGGGGCCACCGTGACATGGAGGGCGTTATTGACGAGGATGTCGATCTGACCGAAGGCGGTCGTCGCCTGCGGGATCATCGCCATCACCTCGTCGACCACGCTCAGGTCGCACTGGATGAACCGGGCTTGGCCGCCGGCCCTCTCGATCGCTTCGGCGACGTCCCGACCCGTCGGGAGCTTGTCCACGATCACGACCTGCGCTCCGAGGGCTGCCATGGTCGTCGCCGCGCCCTCGCCGATGCCGCGAGCACCCCCGGTCACGAGCGCGGTCTGTCCCGCAAGTGCTGTCCGGTCGAGGCCAAGCTTGTCGACCAGATCCCAGTTGACCGTGTACATGTCCGGCTCGTCCTCCTGCCCGAGACCGCCCCGGAAGAAGCGAATGTACAGCGGCGATGCCGCGAATGCCCGCCTCGGAGGGCGGTGGTGACAGCCGAGCGGCGTCCAGCTGCCGGACCCTCTCGCGCGGGCGGTCGACGCGGATCCGGACCCTCCTCAGCCGGAAGTCGGGACCGGTCCCTCACGGAGGCCGAGCACATTGCCTGCAGGATCCTTGAACCAGGCGCCCCGTGCCGGCCCGAGCTGGGCGATGAAGTCGACCGTCTTCGGCGTCTCGTACTCCTCGAACACGACACCACGAGCGATCAGGCCGCGGACGACCGCGTCCAGGTCATCGACCTCGAAGTGCGCGACGGTCTGGCCACCGGCGGACGTCTGCCCGCGCCGGATCGTCAGCTGCGAGCCTTTGCCGGCACCGAAACGGTAGCCCGATGGGGTCTCCTCGAGGAGCCTGAGGCCGAGCTGTGTCTCGTAGAACCGCTTGGCCTGGTCGAGGTCCGTCACGACCAGCGTCGTCACGATCAGGGACTCGAGCAACATGGAGGCACCTCAAGCCAGCGAGGAACGATGAGATCGAGCGCATCCGCGCCCGAGGGCCGACCGCCAAGGGCGATACTACGGCGCGCCGGCCGATCGCGGACCCACCTGGATCGGCGAGTCGGACGACCGTTCCGATGTCAGCCGCCAGTCGACCGGCAACGGTGTCCCGCTCAGGGCTGTGCCGTGCTCGCGCGCGTCAGCTCGAAGGCCTCGTCGAGGCTCAGCGATCGTCCCGCTGCATACGCGGCATCGAAGGCGTCGTCGCCCAGAGCCGCTCGGGTCGCAGGCACAGGGTCATCCATCCGCAGGAGCTGCATCGGCGTGGCGACGTTGCCCAGCGGTTCCATCAGCACCGCGGCGGCACCGCTGAGGCGTGCGGCACGCTCGGCGTCGCCCTCGCGGAGGGCCAACGCCGCCGCCATGGTGAGGAGGCTGGAGACGCGCTGCATGTCACCCGCCGCGCGGAACATGGCGAGCGCCTCGTCGAGGCTCCCATGGGCCGCCTCGAACTCCCCGTCCAGCACGTCGATCAGGGTGCCGACGCTCAGGGCGCTGGCGATCCGCAGGGACTCGCCCGCGATCCGGAAGTCCGCCAGTGTCTGCCGTTCGACGGCTCGCGCCGCCGAGAGGTCCCCGGAGTGGAGGTGGATGAAGACGAGCGCCTCTCGGACGTCCAGCAGGCCCCTGCGGTCCCCGATCGCCTCGTAGATGCGGATCGCCTCGTCGTACTCGGCCCGAGCGCGGGGACCGTCGCCGATGAGCGCATCGACGAATCCGGCGTTGTACAGCGCCGCCGCGAGCCCGGCCGGGTCATCGAGCCCGCGCTCGATGGAGACGGCTTCCGTGTAGGCGCGCCGGGCAGCCGCGATGTCAGCCTGCCAATACGCCACGCTGCCGAGTCCGCCGAGCGCCCTGGCGCGCGCCGTCGTCGGTTCGGCGGCTGCAGGTCGGTCGAGCAGCGCCCGGAGCGTCTCGCGGCCCTCGACCAGGTGTCCCCGCTGCTGCCAGAACCGCCAGAGTGCCGCCGCGGCGTCGAGGGCGACCTCGATCCGCCCATCGTCGGCCGCTCGCTGGATCGCAGCCCGGAGGTCGTCCTGCTCGGCATCGAGAAGATCGAGCCACTCCGTCGGACGGGCACCGAGGAGCTCGGGCTCCGCCGCTCGTGCGAGGGCCACGAAGTGATCTTCGTGCCGGCGCTGGACCAGCTCTTCCTCGCCGCTCTCGATGAGCTGCTCCAGTCCGTAGTCGCGAATGGTCTCCAACATCAGGAAGCGCGGCTCGCCATCGCGCGATGCGACTCGCTTCAGGAGGCTCTTGTCGACGAGCGAGCCCAAGGCGTCGAGCAAGTCGAGACCAAGGGCGCCGTCCGGGTCGCAGACCGCCAGCGCGCCGTCGACGGTGCAGCCGCCGACGAAGACGGCGAGCCGTCTGAAGAGGGCGCGCTCCTGGGCGGTCCAGCAGGTCGTGACTCCACGCGATGGCCCCGCGCAGGGTGCGCTGTCGCTCGGGGACATCGCGGGCGCTGCTCGTCAGGAGCGTCAGGCTCCGGTCGAGCCGGGCGAGGATCGCCGTCGGATCGAAGAGCTTGATCCGGGCCGCGGCCAGCTCGATGGCGAGGGGGAGGCCGTCGAGGCGGATGCTGATGGCGGCGACCGCCGACGCGTTCCGAGCATCAAGCTCGAAGTCGGGGCGCACGGCACGCGCGCGCTGGATGAAGAGCGCGACCGCATCGAACCGGGTGAGCGACTCGAGTGGCGGCAGGTCGCCCGGGTCGGGGACGCCCAGCGGCGGGACCGGATACTCCTGCTCGCCCCGGAGGTGAAGGACCTCGCGGCTCGACGCAAGGACGGTCAGGCCGGGCGCGGCCCCGAGGAGCCGACCCACCACCGGTGCGCCGTCCACGACCTGCTCGAAGTTGTCGGCGATGAGCAGCAGGTGCAGATCCCGCAGGTGCGCCTCAAGGAGCTCGACGACTGGCCGCTGCGGGTCTTCGCGGAGGCCGATGGCCTGGGCGATGGTCGTCGGGATCAGGCCCGGATCGCTGATCGGAGCGAGTTCCACGAAGAAGGCGCCGCTCGCATATTCCGGTCGGAGCTGCTCGGCAACGCGAAGGCTGAGCCGTGTCTTGCCGGACCCGCCGGGGCCCGTCAGCGTCACCAGCCGCGAACGCCGCACGAGGTCGCAGACTTCATCGACCTCTCGCTCGCGGCCGACGAAGCTCGTCACCTCGGCCGGCAGGTTGGACGGAGTGTCAAGCGTGCGCGGCGGCGGGAAGTCGTCGGCCAGACCCGGACCGGAGAGCTGCGCCAGGCGCTCGGGCTTGTCGAGATCCTTGAGCCGGAACTCGCCGAGTTCGCGCAATCGCAGATCTCCCGGCAGCGAGTCCTGCACGAGGGCCGCCGTCGCCGCAGAGAGGAGGATCTGGCCGCCGTGGGCGGCAGCCGCGATCCGCGCGGTCCGATGGACGTCGAGGCCAACGTAGTCCTCCCCGCCCAGGATGCCCTCACCCGTGTGGAGCCCCATTCGAACGCGGATCGCGCCCGCGCCTGCGGGCCAGGGCTCCGCCGCAAGGGAGCGCTGTGCGGCGACCGTCGCCGTGACTGCCGCTACGGCGCTCTGGAAGACGACGAAGAATGCGTCTCCCTCGGTGGAGACCTCGATCCCACCGGCCTCCCCGATCGCAGCACGCACGACGGCGTGGTGGCGTTCGATGAGCGGTCCGAACGCCGGGCCCAGGGCAGCCACGAGGCGGGTCGACCCCTCGATGTCCGTGAAGAGGAACGTCAGCGTCCCGACGGGGAGGGAACGAGCGCGTGACCGGGGCTGGTGGCTCGCCATTCGGCCAGCATACGGCGACGCTGGATGATCTCGGGCATGCGCGCGGCCCATCGTGGCTTCTCACCGCAGTCAGGCTCGGCGGCTCCGGGCGCATCGGTGGTAGGGTCCGGGATGCGAGTGCGTCCCATGCCTTTCCGCGCCCTTGAGGGCCGTCGTCGGAGCGACAGGAGGAGTGCACGTGAGCGAAGCATCCGCGCTCGTCCCGCATGGTCCGCTGGCCAACGTCCTGGAGGTCCGCCGAGGTCCGGGTGACGCGCACACCGGGGGCCTCGAGCACCGGGAGGCGCTGATCTACACGCTCGGGAAGGCCGCGGAGCTGGAGCACCTCGTGATGCTCCAATACCTGTTCGCAGCGTTCTCGCTGAAGCAGTCCGTCGAGGAGGGTTTGACCCCGGAGTCTTTGGCCGCGGTCGAGCGCTGGCGCAAGACTCTCCTTGGGATCAGCCACCAGGAGATGCTCCACCTCGCACTCGTCCAGAACCTGCTGACGGCTGTCGGGGCGGCGCCGCGCCTCGCCCGGCCCAACTTCCCGATGCCCGCCTACGCCTATCCCGCCGGCGTTCGCATCGAGCTGCTGCCGTTCGGTGAGGCAGCCCTCCGCCATTTCGCATTCCTCGAGCGGCCCGAGGGCATGGATGTCGAGGACGCCGAAGGGTTCGACGCCATCGCGCAGGCGGTCGCGCTGTCCCACGACGAACGCGACGAGATCGTTCCCCACCTGCAGGAGTTCGATACGATCGGTCAGCTCTACCGGTCCGTCCAGGCCGGCCTCGAGCACCTCGCCGAGCGACTCGGCTCGGAGCACCTGTTCGTCGGGCCACCCGATGCCCAGGCGAGCGAGGAGCACTTCCGGTGGCCCGAGCTCGTGGCCGTGACCGACATCGGGTCGGCGCAGCGGGCCATCGATACGATCGTCGAGCAGGGCGAGGGAGCTCGCGGCGAATGGCGCGACGCCCATTTCGGGCGCCTGCTCGGCATCCTCGACGAGTACCTGGCACTGAAGCGGGCAGATCCGGACTTCGAGCCCGCCCGTCCCGTCGCGGCGGCGAATGTCCGTCCCCAGACGACCGGTATCGCGGTCCCCCTGATCACGGATCCGGGAACGGCGCGCGCCATGGACCTGCTCAACGTGGGGTACGAGGTCCTGCTCCAGCTCCTGTCGCGGTATTTCGCTCATACCGACGAATCGCCGGAGCAGCTCGAAGTCCTCGCTGAGGTTTCGGTCGGGCTGATGTACGCGGTGATCAAGCCACTCGGCATGGTCGTGACGACGCTGCCGATCGGGCTGGACCTCCCCGGGATCACTGCCGGTCCGGGCTTCGAGCTCTTCTACCAGGTCGACTACCTGCTGCCGCACAAGGCCGCCGCTTGGGTGCTGATGGAGGAGCGCCTGCGCGATGCGTCCGCGTTCGCCCGTCGCTGCGGGCAGGTGTGCACCCCCGCGCTGATGGAGCCACTGGCCAAGGTCGCCCGGTCGTTGGAGCGGTACGCCGACCAGCTCGCGGCCGCGATGTGAGGGTCGGGGAGGCACTGGATCCCGCTGCGTTCGGGATGGCACGCGCAGAGCTGGCCATCTAAGAGGGCGTCGGGCGCTACGATCGCCTCACGGCATCGCCGGAGTTCGGCGGGATCGGGGTCCTGGCGGGAGGAGTGCCATGGCAGTCAAGGTCATCGTCGAGCTGAAGGCTCAACCAGGGCGGCGAGACGAGTTGCGATCGCTCATCGAGCAGCTCGCTGCCCGCGATCGACCGAGCGACTACCACGGAAGCACGTACTACGAGTCGCTCGACGACCCCGACCTGCTCGTCGACATCGCCGACTGGGAGTCGCCTGAAGCACGGACTGCGCATCTCTCGAAGGCCATGGCCGCCGGTGCCTATGGTCCGGTGCTCGAACTGCTGGCAGCGCCCTTTCGTGCGACGGTCGTCCGCCGGCTGCCCTGAGCCTGCGTCCGGGTGGCGGCGGGACTGGCGCGCACCGGGACCTCATCGCGCCTTGTCGACTGGCGCTGACGGAGCACCGTCCACGACGGACAGCCGTGGTGTTCGACAGCGAACATCGCCCGGGTCCGAAACCGAGCGCCATCGGGGTCCGATGCGGACTTGGTGGCGCGTCGCGGCCGGCCTACCGTTCCGTCCATCGAACGGATGACGACCGAGGATCACCCGGAAGAGACTGCAGAGTCGGAGGGAACCCGATGTTCAGCCCATCTCTCGCCCAGATCCACGCGGAATACCGGCAGGCCGAACTGACCAAGGCGTTGGCCACCGAGCGGCTGGTCCGCTCCGCTCGCGAGAACGGGGTCTCGTCCGACGTCGAGCGCACCTCGATCACACGGCGGATCGTCGTCCTCGTGACCGACGCGCTGTCGGGCATCGATGCGGCCATCGCCGCAGCCGGACGGCGCCCGCACCAGGCCTGATCCTCGCCGCGGCGGCGAACGGCGATATCTACCCGGCCTACCGCTGCCGGGTTTGACGGAAGCCGATTCGCCTGTTCCGCGAGAGCGCCCGAGCGTGATGACGGGGTCTCAGGGTCATACAGGGCGTTGACCGCCGCCAGCAGACTCGCCTCGTCCGTGGTCACCTCCGCGGCCGTCCGAAGACCCGTTCCGTTTCGACCCGGACGGAGCCCGTCCACGGAATTCTGTGACAGAGCCTGCAGGCCATGCACGTATAATCGAGACCGTCGGCGCGTCGGGGTCCGTGATTCCGCGCCCGCTCGACAGGGAGGTGGCATGGACACATCCGACGAAGCCACCGGAAGCCCAGACGTGGGCGCCGTCCCAAAGATCATCGGCGAGGACGGTGAGCCGATCGGTCGGGTGGTCCGCTTCGACGCCGGCTGGTTGGGCTGCGATCGGATCCATATGATCCAGCGTCGCCAGCTCCAGGCTGTCGACGTCGGCGACATCGTCGAGTTCGTCGTCCTGGATCCTTCGGCCAAGGAGGACGTCCCGTCCTTCGCACGGTTGCTCGGCCATCGAGTCCGCTGGATCAAGCCCCAGGATGACGGCGCGCTCGCCATCGCGGTCGAGCGGATGCGCTGAGGGAGGGACGGATGAGCGATCGGCTGATCTTCGTGTGCAGCCACGGGAAGGAGGATCCGGAGCGCGCGATCCTGGCGTTCACGGCCGCCAATGTCGCCGCGATGGCCGGCCAGTCAACGGCCATCCTCTGCACGATCGAGGGCGTCTGGCTCGGGACGAAGGGTGGGACGGTGGGCGTCGAGAAGGAAGGCTTCACGCCGCTCAGCGATCTCTACGCCGAGTACATCGAGAACGGCGGTGAGGTCTGGCTCTGCGGCGTGTGCACCCGGCCGCGATCGATCACCGAAGAGCTCTGCGCCGAGGGGGCGAAGATCATCGGCGCGTCGAAGGTCATCGAAGAGGTCGTCGAGGGCGCGAAGACGATCGTCTACGCCTGATTCGGAGACTCCGGCACGGCCGTCGGCGCGAGAGCGAGCGCCTCGACCCGCCGGGTTAGCGCGTCGACCATCCGGTCATCGGCCAAGAGTCGCGCCGCGGACGCAAGCGTCGCGCGAGCCGCCCCCTCGTCGCCATCCCGAGCCTGGAGCCAGGCGCGTCCGGCGAGGAACGGCCGCGCCGCCGTCGGCCGGTCGAGCGCCTGGGAGGCTGTCAGGCCGGCCTCCACCTCCTCGGCGAGCTGGTCCTTCAGCCCGAGATGCGCAAGGACGAGCAGCCGGGCCGCTCTGACGCCGAGCTCGACCCGGGTCGACCCGATCTCGCCCGCAAGCGCCACGCTTTCGTCGGCGCAGCGCTGCGCCGAGGCCAGGTCGCCCACGTCGAGCTCGGCCAGGCACAGGATCGAGAGCGCTGCGGCCAGATCGCCCCTGGTCCCGACATCGCGGCTCCCGGTGACGGCGGCCTCGGCGAGCTCGAGAGCCTCGGCCGGTCGCGCGAGGAGCCACTCGAGGGCGGCCATCGCGCGCTCGGTCCGATGGACGAGCGGTCGCAGGCCAAGCGCCCGGAGCAGGGCTTCGGCCCGTCGTCCTTGTTCGAGACCTTCCTCGAGCGGTCCGACGGCCAAGCCGACCTCCATGAGCCCGATCCTCGCCAGCGCCTCGGCCTCCCGATCCTCGCCATCCTCGGCGACTGCGAGCGCCTCGGTGAATCGCTCGAGCGCCTCGGTCGGCCGTCCGTGGTCGAGTGCCACGCGGCCCGTGCCGCACAGCAATCGCACGATGAGTTCGGCCAGGGACCATGCCCGGGCAGCGGCGAGCGCCTCCGGCAGCAGCCGCTCCGCGTCCTCGTAGCGGCCCTGGGCCCAAAGGACCTCGACGAGGGCGGTCAGCACCCACCCCTCGAGCCACTCCCGGCTGCCGGGCGGCCTCGTTCGGGCCGCGGCGAGCGCTCTCTCGTAGTCCGCCTGGGCCGCCTCCAGGCGCCCGAGCTGGACCGCGGCCTCCGCTCGCGAGATGATCGTCTCGACCATCGGCAAGGCGGCTTCGTCAGGCGGCATCGCGTCGAAGGCCTCGACCGCCCGGTCATACCAGCGCAGGGCATCCTCCGCTTCGAACACCCGGCGATGGCGATGGCCGGCGTGCATCGCATAGCGAGCGGAGCGGCGGTCGTCGCCCGCCTCGGATGCCTGGTACCAGAGCGTCTCTGCCAGGGTCTCCTCGCGCCCGCGGGCGATGCCTTCCAGCCAGGCGACGACCTCGCCGTGCGCCTCGCGCCGGCGACGCCGCGGGACGCTGGCGTAGGCCACGTCCCGGATGAGGATGTGGTTGAAGATGAACTCCCGTTCGCCGGCGATGGCCGACGTCTCGCGCTCGCGGACGAGGCCTTTGTCGAGGAGTTCTGGGAGCGCTGCCAGGGCGGCCGGCCCTCCCAGCCGCGCGATGGCACCGGCCCAGAAGATCCGGCCGACGACGGCGGCGTCCTGGACGACCCGCTTGTGCTCGGGCGGCAGGAGATCGAGCCGCGAAGCGATGACGCCCTGGATCGTGTCCGGCAGGTCCGTCGACAGCGACCTGGTCAGCGTCCAGCCATCGGGGTCGTGTCGAAGCGCCCCGTCCTCCACGAGCATCCGGAGCAGCTCTGCCGACGAAGAACGGGTTGCCGTCGGAGCGGTCGAGCAGCGGCGCGACGACCATCGCCGGCGGAGGCCCGCCGAGCAGTCGGCCGATGAGGTCCTCGCCTTCCTCGATCGACAGGCGCCGGAGGGAGATCGAGGTCGCATTCGGTAACCCGCCGCCCCAGTTCGATCGGCGCTCGAAGATCTCGGGCCGTGCAGTGCACACGAGGACGAGCGGTCCGGACACCTGGGCAGCGAGCGACTCCAACAGCTCGAGGAGGCCCGGCTCCGCCCAATGGACGTCTTCGAGAACGACGACGAGCGGTCCGCTCCGGCAGATCGATTCGAGATAGCGACGCCAGGCGTTCGCGATCGATCGACGCGCCGCCGCCACCTCAAGGTGGCCGAGGGGGTCGTGGGCCGGTGCCGACCCGATGGAGGAGAGGATCACGTCGGTCGTGCCCTCGGCCTCGTCGAGGCCGGCGAACCGGGGGCCGAGCGTCGTCCGGGTCCGCGCGTCGACGGTCGCGGGCGGGTCGCTCTCGAGGATCCCCGCATCGGCACGCAGGATCGCGGCCAGGGCCGAGTACGCGATGCCTCCCCCATACGGAAGGCAACGCGTCCTGACGAGCGTAGCCGCCGCCGCAGCGAGCGACTCGAACTCTCGGGCGAGCCGACTCTTGCCCATCCCGGGTGGCCCGACGATCGTGACGAGGGCGCTCGTCCCGTCCTCGACCGCCCGCTCGAGAAGCGTCGACAGCAGGGCCAGCTCGTGTTCCCGACCGACCATCGGCGTGTCCCAGCCGAAGGGTTCGCTGGTGCCCGTCGCCGCTCCGCCGACCGCTTCCCACACCGCGATCGGATGCTCGACTCCCTTCACGCTCACATCCTCGAGACGGCGGTACTCCATGGCATGCCGGGACGAGCGATACGTCCGATCACCGACGACGACCGAGCCCGGCTCGGCCGCCGCCTGCAGCCGGGCTGCGACGTTGACGGCGTCGCCGGTCACATAGCCCTCGTGGATGCTGCCGTGGGCCGCGAGGACATCTCCGGTGTTCACCGCCACTCGGAGGGCGAGCGATGCGCCGATGACATCGGACCGGCCGTGATCCAGCCCAGGCATCCGGGCCTGCATGGCCAGCGCTGCCCGGACGGCCCGCTCCGGATCGTCGTCGTGCGCGGCGGGGTAGCCGAAGACCGCGACGACGGCATCGCCGATGAACTTCTCGATCGTCCCGCCGTGGCGCTCGACCTCCTCGGTCATGGCCCGGAAGAACGGCTGCAGGACGCCCCGCAGCTCCTCGGGGTCGAGGCGGGTGGCGAGCTCGGTCGACGCCGCGAGGTCCGCGAACACGACCGTCACGACCCGACGCTCCTCCAGCGGCTCGGACGCTGCGGTCGCCGGCGGGCCCGATGCCGCGGACTCGGACGGCGCGTCGAGCGGCGATCCACACGCGCCGCAGAACCGGGACGTCACGGGGGCGGTCGTCCCGCAGGCCGGGCAGTCTCGCCCGAGAGCCGCCCCGCAGGCGCCACAGAACCGCTGACCCGGCGGAATTCGACGTCCCACAACTCGGGCACGAGCGGCGCGGCGTCAGTCCCTGCTCGACCCCCTCGCCCACGACACCCCTGCGACTCGGCCGCCAATCACGCGGCGGCGTGGCCGCCCATCTTGCGCTGCCGCAGCAAGCTTTGCCTGACCGACCCCGCATGGAGCGACTCTTCGATGTCACGCCGGCTCGGGCCCGCACACGTCGTCCTCGGCATCGGCGCGAACCCGGACCGTCGGCCGATCTCCTTGGGCACGATGCGTCGTCGGTCATCGACACGAAGCGATCGGCACTGGGACACTTCACCGACCCACAGCATCTTGTAGGGCATGGTGCGCGAACTGGCGACCGAAGGAGTCATCGCGGCGACGATCGTGGCGCAGGCTGCGGCCGGTGACGCCGTTGCCTTTGCCAGGATCGTCGAGGCACACCACGACGACATGGCGCGTGTCTGCTTCGTGATCTGCGGCGACCAGGACATGGCCCAGGACGCCGTCCAGGCGGCTTGGCCGATCGCCTGGCGCAAGCTTCGCTCGCTGCGGGAGCCGGATCTGCTTCGGCCGTGGTTGGTGAAGATCGCCGCGAACGAGGTGCGGCAGGTCCTGCGCCGGCAGGGCCGTTACCGTGTCGCGCAGCTCGAGGTTGCCGACGTCGGCTCGGACACGCACGACCCGTCCAACCGCACCGCCCGCACGGACCTCACGGCCGCGCTGCGTCGCCTTTCGCCTGAGGATCGCGAGGTGCTTGCGCTGCGCCACGTCTCCGGGTTTGACGCCACGGAGATCGGCCATGCCCTGGGCATGTCCGCATCGGGGGTTCGCTCGCGCCTGGCGCGGGCCGCGGCCCGTCTGCGATCGGAGCTTGGTGATGAGTGACGACGCCCTTGATCCCCGGACGGTGCAGGAGCTGCGGACCTATGCGGATGGCGTGATCCGGCCCATCGACGCCATGACGATCGCCGAGACCGCCATCGCCGGGGGTAGGCGCAGCCGCGTCTCGCGCACCACGCTTGTCTTCCTGGCCGCCGCCCTGATCCTCGCGGTCGCAGCGACGGTGGCGATCGAGGTCGGGACCAGGCCAAGCCTTGTGCCGCTGACCACGTACCGTGGCGTGTTGGTCCCGGCCCCCGATCTCCTCGTGCCGCGTGGTCGGCCGCTGCTGGTGCCGCTCGCCGACGGCCGGGTCCTCATCGCTGGTGGCGACGCGGGCTTCTCGACGACGACCGCCGAGGTCTTCGACCCCGCGACGGGCCGGGCAGCGCGCCCAGGCGCCATGGTGTCGGCTGACCGCCTCTTCCTCAGCTCGGCTGTCCTGATGCGGGACGGACGCGTGTTGCTCTTTGGCGACGTCTGGGGGACAGCGACGGATGCGCCGCCCGTGGGCGTGGCCCAGATCTTCGACCCCGCGACCATGAGCTTCGCGGAGGCAGGCCCGATGGTCACGCCGCTGACACAGGCGAAGCTGGCGCTGCTCCAGGACGGTCGCGTGCTGGTTGCCGGCGGAACGCCGGCGGACACCACGGCCGTGGCAAGGGCTGAGCTCTTTGATCCCGCGACCGGGTCGTTCTCGGTGACGGGGGCGATGGTCACCCCGCGGGCGTACCAGTCGATGACGACGCTCGCGGACGGCCGGGTCCTGGTCACGGGCGGCGACAGCGTCGGCACCGCCGAGATCTACGACCCGGCCACAGGCAGCTTCGCGCCCGCCGGCAGCGCACCGCAGATGAAGCGCATCGACGGGAACCTTTCCGTGCTGCTCCCCGACGGGCGTGTGGTCCTCTTCGGCCAGCGGAACGGGAGCCTCGGTGACGGTGGTCTCGCGAACGGCCCTGCGACTGCCTTCGATCCAGTGACGCAGACATTCAGGGACTTGACGACCGTCCCCACGTCGCCGGGAACGGCGACGCTCCTCGGCGACGGCCGGATCTTCCTGACGGGCTGGTGGGGGACCACGCTGAGCGGCAACTGGTCCGGCATCTACGACCCGGCCAACGGCCGGATCACCGAGACCGGCACGCTGCGGGGCTGGGTGCCGTCTGCGGTCGGGCTGGCAGATGGGCGGGTTCTGATCGTGGGTGGCCTTGAGGACGGGAAGTTGCACGGAGACGGGGCCGATGAAGCGCCACCCGTGTCCTCGATGCAGATCCTCGAGTGACACGCCCCGGCGTCACCGCTGCGCCGCGTGCGTTCCCAGGCAGCTGACGATCGGACCCGAGGTCGAAGCGGAGATTCAGAGGTCGAACCGCCTCGCGGCACCTGTGGCGGGTCTTGCCATCGCCGACGAGCATGACGTCACGGTTCTCGCTTTCTGCAGCGGTGAGATCCGATCGACCTCCTGATCGAGTCGGTCCGCGAGGGCCGCGGGCCGGGCCTCGGGCGACTGGCTGCCGCATATGTCGCCGATGTCGCGACTCAAGAGAATGGCCCGCCCGGAGGGATTCGAACCCCCAGCGTCGACACCGCAAACACCCAACGGTTGAGCCTATGGCGCGACCGAGAGGGCTACGTGCGCGCGAGCGAACGACCGCTTCGGCTGTCGAAAAGGTGCAAGCGGTCGAGCGCGATGGAGCCGTCGACGATGTCCCCCGCCCGGAGGTGGCTGCTCGGGTCGTCGAATGCCAGGAGCTCCAGCTCGCCGACTCGAAGGTGGGCAAGGACCTGGTGGCCGAGGTACTCGACGAGGTCGCACCTGGCGCGGAAGGTTGTCTCGCCGACGAGCTGAGAGTCCACCCGGATGTCCTCAGGACGGATGCCGACGGTCACGTCGTGAGCGAGTGATGCGACGGCGCTTTCGGGGGCCGGCAACACGAACGAACCGGCCCGCAGGACAGGGTGATCGCCGGCCAGCTCGACGGTCATCTCGACCAGGTTCATCGCCGGGCTGCCGATGAACCCCGCGACGAACACGTCGGCGGGGTGCTCGTAGAGGGTGCGGGGCGGCGCCGCCTGGTGAAGCCGCCCTTCATCCATCACGGCCACCCGCGTGCCCACCGCGAGCGCTTCGGCCTGGTCGTGGGTCACGGAGATGATCGTCGCGCCCGATTCTTGGTGGAGTCGGGCAAGCTCGGCACGACCTTCGAGGCGCTGCCGGGCATCCAGGTGTGAGAGCGCATCGTCGAGAAGGAACACGGTGGGCGCGTCCCGCACGACCGCACGCCCGATGGCGACGTGCTGGGCTTCGCCGGTCGCGAGCTCGTGCGGCTTGCGCTCGAGAAGACCTGCGACCTCCATCGACGCCGCGACGGCCGAGACGCGGCGACGGATCTCCTCCGCGGGCCGGCCGCGGAGTCGGAGCGGGAAGTCCAGGTTCTCCCGGACGGCCAGATGCGGATAGAGGGCGTAGTCCTCGAAGACCATCGCGACGTTGCGGGCGTCCGGAGCGACACCGTTCACGACCTGCCCGTCGACGCGGATCTCCCCTTCGTCCGGCGTCTCGAGACCGGCGATGAGGCGGAGCACGGTCGTCTTCCCACATCCGGACGGGCCGATGAGGACCGCGAACGCGCCGTCCGCGATCTCGAGGCTGAGGTCGCTGACCGCCACCACGTCGCGAAATCGCTTCGTGACGTGATCGAGGGTGACCGATGCCATCTTATGCCTTCGCGCTCCGTCCTCGATCGGCGCTCCCGCTCCGGCCAGCCCGCGACCCTGTCGCGTCGCCCGCAGGCTACCCGTCGATCACCACCAGATTCCGGCCGGTGGTCGATTCGCGCAAGTACCACCTTAGGACTCCGAGGTCGAGCCATGGTGTCGGCAGCACGACGACAACGCGACGCGACGGGCTCCAGATCTAACTCCGGCTCGCACCTGGCGCAGGCCCTGTCCACCCACCGTTTCGAGCCCGACCGGACGTAATTGCGCGACCAGCGCCGTGGGCCGGCTGACCATGTGTCACCGATGTCGCGACTCAAGACACTGGCTCGCTCGGATTCGATTTCAGGTCTTGAACCTTGCGATCAGAGCCGTGATTTGCGCGACGAGCACGAGGTTCTCCTTCGCCTCTGCCAGCCGAAGTGCTTCGGTGGCGTACTCGAGCGCCTCGTCGACGCGGCCGAGGGCGGCCATGACCTCAGCCGCGTCGACCAGCGCGTCCGTGCGCGAGTTGATGAAGTGCGTGTCCGCTACGGAGGCCAGCATGGTCGCGACCAGCTCGGCCGCCGCGGGGTTGCCCGATGCGGCGGCGATGTGCGCCCGCATTCCCAGGATGCGGGCGCGGTTGAGGGCGAGCGGCCGACGCTCGGCCTCCTCGAGCCAGGGAAGCGCATCCTCGAACCGACGCTCGTCGATCAGCAGGTCGGCGATGCGCCCCGCCACGACAGCAGCTTGATTCGCATCGTCGATGGCCTCGGCCGCCGCGTGACCACGACGCAGCGCAGCCTCCGCATCTGCCAGCCTCCCACCGAGTCGGTAGACCCAGCCACCGAGATCCGACTCGGCATTGGGGAGTGAGCCGTACTGCGCCAGGTCATGCAACGTGGCGACGCTTTCCAGGGCATGTGCTTCGGCGTCCGCCTGTCGTCCGAGCATCGCTTCCGCCGGCCCCAGGAGTCGCAGCACGTCGGCACGGAAGTAGGGCCAAGCGTAGGTCTGCTCCAGCAGCGAGCGGGCCAGATCGATCACCTTCGTCGCTGGCGTTGGTCCGACGAACGCATGGACGAGCGAGGTCACCTCCAGGTCGAAGGCAAGCCTGACATCACCGGCGTCCCGGGCGTACCTGAGGGCCATCCGATGGCACTCGGCGGCGTCCGCAAGCCGGGCGTGGATGTACGAGACGAACCCACGAGCCTGCCAGGCGAGCGCGAGCGCGAGGGCGTCACCGGACATCGTGGCGTCGCGGAGCGCGGACTCGACCTCGGCTATCGCGGCGGGATCGGCTTCGGAAAGGTCGCCGATGGCGATCGACGATTCCTTGCGGAGCAGTCGCGCACGCGAGGCAAGAGCCAAACCTCCGATCTCGAGCGACAGCGCCAGCGCGCGGTCGGCGCGGTCGCGTGCCTCGGCCCCGCGTCCCGTCTCCAAGAGCACACGGCCAGCGTCGATCAGCAGACCGGCGCGTGCCGCAACATCTCTGGATGGCAAGGCCTCTGCACGTGACAGCATCGCCTCGGCGACGACCAGCTCGTCACGTTCGAATGCGCGCTTGCCGGACCTGGCGAGGTACAGCCCTGCTCGAAGGCCGAGGGTATGCGTTCGGGGGGAGGCGTCGTGGAGCTCCGTCTGGTAGGCCCAGGCACGCTCCAGATGGTGGCCGAGGATCGATTCGTACTCCACCAGCCGGTCGCCGGCCAGATCCTCGAGCCAGTTCGCGAACCGCTCGTGCAGGTCCGCCCGCTCGGTCTTGGTCAGCCGTTCGTACGCGGCGTCGCGGATGAGAATGTGCCGGAAGTGGTACGCATCGCCTACGCCCGGTCCATGTTCGACCGGAGCGACGTCGAGCACGAGCAGCTCGCGACGGGCGAGTTCGGCGAGCGACTCACGGACCAAGGACCTCGATCCCTGCGGCGTGAGAGCCATGACAGCGGCGGTCTCGAAAGCGCGACCGACCACGGACGCCCGTTGTGCCGTGCCGCGCTCACTCGCCGGCAACGCGTCGAGACGAGCTGCCAGCAGCGCACCGATGGTTGGTGGCAGGGGGATGTCGCTTCCGGCTGCGAGTCCGTCCTCGACGAGCATCCGGACCAGCTCCTCGGTGAAGAGCGGATTGCCGTCGGCGATCGACAGGACCCGATCGCGCAGGACCGGCGGGAGCGCGGAGCCACCGGGCACGGTGTCCACGAGCGCCGCGCTGGCGGTCCGATCCAGGGCGCCGAGCTCCAGCCACGTGAACCGCGAGGGATCGGATCCCCAACCTGGCGCCATCTCGTGCAATTCCGGACGAGCGGGGCAGACGACAAGGATGGGCGCCGTGTCGACGTGCGCGATCTGGACCAGGAGCTCCAGCAGCGCGGCCTCGGCCCAGTGGATGTCCTCGACGAGCAGCACCACCGGTCGCTCCGAAGCCAGGGTCTCGATCGTCCGGCGGGCGGCCCAGAGGAGCTCCTCCGCCGGCGCCGCACTCTCCGAGAGACCGACAGCGGTGGCCAGCCTCGAGGCGATGGTGTCTCCGTCCCGAATCCCGGCCACCAGCGCCCCGAGCTTGGCGCGCGCCGTCGCCGCGTTGTCATCCTCGGTGATGTCGGCTGCAGCATGGATGATGCCCCGCAGCGGCCACCACGTGATGCCCTCCCCGTACGAAAGACATCGTCCGCGCAGGATCGTCGCTCGCCCACCCAGCCGCGCGAGCGCCTCGGTGACGAGCCGGCTCTTGCCCACCCCCGCTGGCCCGACGACCATCAAGAGATGCGCCTGCCGCGCTCGGGTCGTCGAGACGAACTGCTGTTCGATGATCTCCAACTCTGCCGCGCGACCGAAGAGTGGCCCACCGACGGCATCGCGCAGGATCCTGCCCGGTGCCGGCCCTGTATCGCTCACCAAGAGGGACGCGGCGACGGGTGCCGACTTTCCCTTTGCCGAGATCGGTCCGACCGGCTCAGTGATGACTGTGTCGCGCAGGAGTCGCAGGGTGGTGGCAGAGAGAAGGATCTCCCCCGGCCTCGCCGCCTGTTCCAGGCGCGCGGCGGTGTTGATGGCATCGCCGGTGGCGAGCGTGCCACCGGTCGCCGGGTCACCGGTAACGACCTCGCCGGTCGCGATGCCCGTGCGCGCGGCAAGCGTGATCCCGCGCTCGGCCGCCAGGTCAACGTTGAGGGCCTTGAGGCGCTCGCGCATGCCGAGCGCCGCGCGGGCCGCCCGGAGGGCGTCATCCTCGTGGATCGTCGTGAGGCCGAAGACGGCCATGATCGCGTCGCCGACGTACTTCTCGACCGTGCCGCCATGCGCCTCGATGATCGAGGACATCGCGGCGAAGTAGTGCGCGAGGACACTGCGAAGAAGCTCCGGATCTAGCCGTTCGCCGAGGGCCGTCGAACCGACCAGGTCGCTGAAGAGAACCGTGACCGTGCGGCGCGAACCGAGCGGCGGTGCACCAGGCTCAGCGATCGGCGCGCCGCAGCCGAGACAAAAGCGGGCGTGGGCGGGATTAGGGGTGCCACAGGTCGCGCACGTGAGCATGTCGGGGGAGTGTATCGGGCGGACTTGACGGTGCGGCCTGGTGCGAAACCTTCCGGGCGAGGTCCTGTCGACACACCGGATCGAGCCCGACACGGACTGCTGCGCAACCAACGACGAGAACCCGCCGATGGCCGGGGTCTCGAGCGACCGGCTGATCACATGTGTCACCGATGTCGCGACTCATGTGTCGCCTCTGTCGCGACTCATGACATGGCCCGCCCGGAGGGCATCGGGCACGCAGGAACAACAACGCGGCCGGCGACTGTTCGATACTTGCGTGGCAGTGGGTGGGCCCGACTTGGACCGCATTACCGACTGGCTGATCGCGTCCGACGAGCCAGTCATCCGCTACCGCACGCGGATATGGCTGATGGATCGATGGGCGGGGGATTTGGCGGTCCGCCGAGACAGGACACAGATCCCCCAGGGTTCGATCATCTCTACGCTGCTCAACTTCCCGGATCGCGCGATTAGCCCATACCGGAAATGGTCCGGGCTGCACTGGCGGCTGGTCTCCCTGGCCGACTTTGCCCTGCCCGTCGACGCGGCCGATGTCCGCGCCAAGCTCGACATGGCCATCGACCGCGAGCTGTCTTGGATCGCCAACCCGCGGCACGTCGACGCGATCCCCAGGATCGATGGGCTCTACAGAGCACACGCATCGATAGAGGGGAATGCCGTCTACGCGGCGAGCCTCTTCGGCCACGCTCGTGACGAGCGCACCCAGCGCCTGGTCGCGAAGCTGCTCGAATGGCAGTGGCCCGATGGCGGTTGGAACTGCGACCGGCGATCGTCGGGCTATCGGTCGTCCTTGCACGAAAGCTGGGCGACCGCCATCGGGCTGGCGGCCTACCACGACGCGACGGCTGACACCGAGGCGCTCCATGCCGCGCGTCGTACGGCCGAGCTCCTTCTCAATCATCGGCTCTTCCGAACGCTGGACGGACGGCGGCAGATCGACTCCCGAATGGCGGCGTTGCACTGGCCCGCGTACTGGCACTACGACGTCCTCGCCGGTCTGCGGGTCCTGCTCGCGGTCGACCCGCGGCTGCTCGCCGACCCACGAGCCGCGGACGGCCTCGACCTCCTCGAGTCGAAGGCGCTGCCGGACGGCCGCTTCTCCACCGCGCACGCCTGGTGGCAGGCCGGTCGTCACGCGACCTCGTCGACCGACGTCATCGACTGGGGCAGGGACCGTCCGAGCGAAACGTTGACGCTGCACGCCGTCAGCGCGCTCAAGTCCGCAGGGCGCTGCTGAGCACGTCGATAGCCTGTTGCCGAATGTCTAGGTGGCACTGGCCCGCCCGGAGGTATTCGGATGCGTAGGAACAACACGGTCGGTTCGGTCCTTGCAGACACTGCTACAGTCCGCGAAACCGTGGACGGAGGAGGACGATGGCGGACCTGCGGCTGTCGCCGGGTGTCTTGTCTGTCCGTCGGTATCGCATCCCGGTCGGCAGGGCCGATGCGTGGCGGGCGCCCAGCCGGGAGATGACCGAGTTCGTCAAGGCGAACCTGCCGAACACGATCTCGTTCGACGCACACCTCAGCAAGGACGGTTCCGACGTCACGTGGCGGTGGGCCAGGGTCGATGGTGGAGCGAGCCGGCTGATGGATCCTGCGATCGAACCGCAGGACTACGAGCTGGTCCAGCCGTCGGGCGACTCGAACGTCCTGCCGAAGGGTGTCCCGATCGGCTTCGTGCCGTCGGGGCTCGTGGACACGTTGCCGCCGGTCTCGGCGTAGTCATCCGTGAGGGAGCACCCAGTGAAGCGTCCCATTGCCGTCGTCGTGACCTTGCTGCTCGCGGCCGCGTGCTCCGGCACCACGCCGTCACCATCGCCGGCGCCATCGAGCGCGGCGTCCGCCGCGACTCCCGCGCCTCCGACCACATCCCTGGTCGCGGCGTCGGCATCGCCAACGTCCGCCCCGCCGGCATCCGTGCCGCCCGCCGCAGCCCAGCAGACGCCGCCGCCGTTCGCGCTGCTCCCAGCACTGCCGGCCGGGTCCCTGGACGCGACGACCGCGGCGGCCCTTCAGAAGGTCCTCGACGACCTAGTGGCGAGCGGAGCGCCGGACGCGATTGCGTCCGTGATCACGGCCGACGGCCAATGGTCCGGCGCAGCCGGCGTCGACGGGCCGAAGGGCCGGGCCGCGGATCCCGCCGACCAGTTCGGCCTCATCAGCGGCGGCAAGACCGTCCTCGCCACGCTCATTCTGCGCCTGGTCCAGGACGGCAGGATCGACCTCGATGCGCCGCTCGCGAGCTACCTGGGCGACCTCCCTGTCGACGCCAACGGCGCGACGGTGCGCCAGGCGCTGGGGATGCGCTCGGGCATCGGAGGCACGCCGAGCGAGCTCCTCGCCGAGGCCGGCGCCGACTGTGGACGCGTATGGAAGCGGGAGGAGCTGCTGCCCTCGATCCCGGCCCCCCACGCGGCGCCGGGGGGGTCGGTCGAGTACTCCAACCCGACCTACAAGCTGCTCGCGTTGGCCGCGGAGCACGTGACCGACAAGTCGCTCGAGGCAGCGTACCAGGACGAAGTCTTCGCGCCGGCAGGCATCAAGGGGATGGTGCAGCAGGGTCCTGCGCGGGCCACTCGGAAGCCGTGGGCCCTGCCGATCGCAGGCCACGAGGGCAAGCTTGGACTGGGGAGCTTCGGGAAGGGCGGGATGCTGCCGTGTGCCAGCCTCGCGACGTTCTCCATCCAGAATGCGGTTGCCGGCGACGCGCCTAGCGTTGCCCGCTTCGGATGGTCACTTTTCTCGGGCGAGCTCCTCGATCGTGACAGCCTCACCGCGATGACGACGGTCACACCCGGCGACAGCCCCGATGACCCTGACTACTATGGGCTGGGGATCGAGAGGGTTCCCGACTCCATCAATTCCGCCCTTGCCTACGGCATGGGCGGAGCCGAGGACGGGTACCACTCCTTCGTCAGGATCCTGCCGGAGCGACAGGCCGTGGTCGTCCTGTTCAGCAACGACCAAGAGGTCGACGTCCAGGCCGGCACGCGGGACCTGGTCCGCGCCCTCGGTGAATAGCGGGGATCATCCCGGAGCCTAACGGAGGCAGGCTGGGCACGGCCGGACGGGTCCCGGTGAGGCTCGCGGCGCCGCGGCATCGGGAATTCGGCGGGCCGCGGACGGCCGACCCGACCCGGTGAGGCTCACAGGCGCAGCGGCATCGGACCTCATGGCGGAATACGAGCCCACCGGTGTCATCGAACAGCTGTGTTGTTCTGGCCCGCCCGGAGGGGATTCGAACCCCCGACCTACTGATCCGAAGTCAGTCGCTCTGATCCACTGAGCTACGGGCGGACGATCTACGCTCAGTCACAGCGGAGACTGGCGATCTTGGCTGGTTGGTGCTCGACCTACGACGGTATGAGAGCGGATGATACGCAGTGTTGAGCCCGTATCAGGAGTCCCACATCGGACCAGTCGCACCAGCCAGCACGGCGCAGTCTACCGCAGGTGATCTCGCCTTCCATGCATCCACGTGCCGATGAGCGAGGGAGGGAGACCGATGGACGAGCTCGCGACGATCGAGACGATCCGCCATCCCGTGACCATGACGTACCAGGGCGTCGACGTCACGGACGACTACAGCTGGCTCGAGAACGCCGCGTCCGAGGAGACGCGCCGATGGACGAAGGCGCAGCAGGATCGGACGACTTCATACCTCGCCGGCCTGCCTGGCTACGCAGACATCCAGCGCCGGGCGCAGGAGATCATCGGCGCCGCCTCGACGTCGTACGTTGCCCTTAAACGGGGCGGCCTCGTGTTCTTCGCGCTCAAGCACCAACCACCCAAACAGCAACCGTTCCTGGTCGCCCTCGACGACGTCGAGGACGCAGGTTCGGAGCGCGTCATCGTGGACCCGAACGAGCTCGACTCAAGCGGCGCGACGACGATCGACTGGTACTCGCCGTCTCCGGATGGACGCCTGGTCGCCGTGTCGCTCTCCTCGCACGGTACCGAGGACGGCACGCTGCACCTTTTCGAGGTGTCGTCGGGCGCGCTTGTCGACGTCCGGATCCCGCGGATCACGATGATGGGCGGGTCGCTCGCCTGGCGCGGCGACTCGGGCGGGTTCTGGTACACGCGTTACCCCGCGCCCGAGGAGCGGCCCGAGCAAGACCTCGTGTTCTTCCAGGAGGTGTGGTTCCACGAGCTCGGCACGATCGAGGATCGACGCGACCTCGCCGGCGTGTTCGCCGATGAGCGGATCGCGGAGAACGTGCTGTCATCCTCGCCCGACGGCCGCTGGGTCATGGATCGGGTCCAGCGAGGCGACGGCGGCGAATGGGAGGTGTTCGTCCGCCCGCAGGATGACGGGTCGTGGTGGCAGCTTGCTTCGATCGAGGACCGCGCGGTCGATGCGGTGTTCGGCCGCGACGAGATCTTCGTCCTCTCGCGCAAGGATGCCCCGAACGGCCGGGTTCTCCGGGTCGCGCTCGGGTCGAGGCTGACGGTCGCCGATGCGAGCGAGATCGTTCCCCGATCGACGCTGGCGATCGAGGGCCTCGCCGCGACGAACGACCGACTCTGGATCCTCGAGATGGATGGCGGGGTCTCCTGTCTGCGCGCCATCGAGCTGGACGGGACCCCACTCCCGCACGTCCGACTCCCTTCTGTCTGCGCGATCGACGCGATCGTGCGAGTGGGGGACGATCGCGTCGCGTATTCGGTCGAAACGTTCGTCGAACCGCGCGGCCTGGTGGGTCGCCGTCGATGGCGAAACGTCGCCGCGGCTCACGGCGCTGATCTCGTCGACGCCCCTCGATCTGTCGGGGCTCGAGGTTCGGCGCACCTTCGCGACGTCGAGGGACGGGACGCAGGTCCCGATCAGCCTGATCGCACGCCTCGGTGTGCTCGATGGCGGCCCGGCGCCTGCGCTGTTGACCGGCTATGGTGGATACGGCCTGTCCTACAAGGCTTGGTTCGACCCGGCACGTCTGCTCTGGCTCGAGCGGGGCTTCGTCCTGGCCGTGGCGAATATCCGCGGCGGCGGCGAGTACGGCGACGCATGGCATCAGGCAGGCCGACTCCTCACCAAGCAGAACTGCTTCGATGACTTTGCGGCCTGCGCCCGGCACCTGGCCACGACCGGTGTCACGACCGTCGACCGACTCGCGATCATCGGTGGGTCGAACGGTGGGCTGCTGATGGGCGCCGTGCTGACCCAACACCCCGACGTCGCGCGCGCCGTCGTGGCTGCCGTGCCGGTCCTCGACATGCTCCATGTGGAGAACGATCCGAACGGCACCTACAACGTCACCGAGTTCGGAACGGTGCGAGACGCCGACCTGTTCGCCGCGCTGTACGCCTACTCGCCGTATCACCGCGTGGTCGACGGGACGGCGTACCCGGGCGTGCTGCTCACCGGCGGCGAGTTCGATCCGCGCGTCGACGCGTACCACGCAAAGAAGATGACCGCCCGCTTGCAGGCCGCCACGTCGTCGGAGGCGCCGATCCTGCTCCGAATGGAAGCGGGCGGTCACGGCATCGGCCAGTCGCTCGAGCAGCAGATCGGGCTCGAAGCGGACGTCCTGGCATTCGTCTCGGCGCAGCTCGATCGATCCTGAACGGCCGCCGACATCGCTCACCGTGTGGCGAGCATCGCCCGAATCTCTCGGGATGGCGAGAGGCGGCGGTGACAGCGACGCGCTTGTTCGCGAGGAACGGGGACGCGGCCACCTGGATGGTGTGTATCTGGTCCGACCTCCTTACTCGGCGGGCGGATCTCTTCGAACGGACGCGATCCAATCGGAAAGATCTGGGCGCGGTCGACCAGCCGCGGGGATCGCACGGCTAGGTCTGCTGGTCGGCATGGCCATGGACCGATCCCGTCGGTCGCTGGCTGAGTTCGATCGCACGCGCCAGACCGACGCGGGTGGCGACCCCCATCTTGTTGAAGATGTTGCGCAGGTGCGTTTCGACCGTCTTCTGGCTGAGGAACAGCTCTGCGGCGATCTCGTGGTTCGTCCTGCGATCGACGACGAGCCGCGCGACTTCGAGCTCACGTTCCGTCAAGGACTCGATGCCGAATGGCTGGCCGTGACCGGGCCGCGACCGCCGATGTGGCCGGTGGCCGAGCTTCCCTAGCTCTCGCTCGGCGCTCGCCCGGTAGCGCAGCGCGCCGCAAGTATCGAGAGCCGCGGCCGCCCGCCGAAGTTCCATGACGGCACGGTCAGGCTGGCCCGCATGCGCGAGGGCTCGGCCCGCGAGCGTGCGCGACAGCGCCGCTTCGATGATGGCTCCGACCTCCTCAGCGGCATCGGCCGAGGCAAGTGCGCGCTTGATCGCCGTGGAGGTCTTTCCGGACTGCAGGGCCACCGCTGCGGCGGCCCGATCGGCCCATGCCATCGCCAGGGGAAGGCGCACGGCTTCCGCGATGAGCTCGGCGTCACGTGCCGCGCGCTCGGCCTCGCGGCGGCGATCCAGCGCCAGAAGACATCGCGTCAAGAGGTCGAGGCAGTACGCCCTCCAGCCGCCGGGGATGATGGCCAGCTCTTCGCCGCCGGCGCGATCCAGGAGCAGCTCAACGGCCCGCGCCGCCTGTCCGGTCTCGAGCAGGACCTCAGCGAGCCTCACTGCGGCCCACGCGGTGACGAAGCCGGCGTCGAGCTCGCGAGTGACCTCGACGGCCTCGTCAGCTGTCGTTAGAGCCATGTCCAGGTCGCCGACGGCCAGCGCGACCACGGAGCGGTTGAAGAGATTCCCGGCGAGAGCCGGTGGGGTTCCAAGCAGCTGCCCGGCTTCGATGGCGCCGTCCAGGAGCTCGGTCGCCTCGGCGAGCTTGCCGCGGACGTACCAGATCCTCGGAAGCAGCTGGTACAAACCAAAGGGATCCCCGTGCCCGGTCGCCCGAGCCAGCGAGAGGGCACGGCTGGCGTGCGCGTCGGCCTCCGGGTACAGGTCGAGGTAGAGCTCAGCCGCCGCCAACCAGGCTGGTGCGTCGGAGCGGAGCAGGAGCTCCTCATCGGAGAGTCCGTCGACCATCGCTGCAGCTTCGGCGCGACGGAAGCGAGCTGTCTCAGTCGATCCCGTCATGGCGTGTGCGAGCGCGGGCATCGCGAGAGCTGTGGCCAGGAGCGGGCCATCACCGAGGCTCTGCGCCGCCGCCACCGCGCTCGATGCCCAGTCATGCATCGCTCCGTACCTGGAGCGGTAGAACTCGTTCAGCGTCAGCTCGATCAGGAGTTGGGCGGACTCGATCGAGGCCGGCTCCGGGAGTGCGTGGAGTGCCCCCACGAGCCGTACGTGAGCCTGCTCGTATCGCCCCAGGAAGCGCTCCAGCCGTGCGCACGCCGCGGCGACGGACGTCGAGAGCACGATCGATCGCACCGGGATGATCGCGATGGCTTCCACGAGCGCCTCATGACTCTCGGCGAAGTGACCAGCCGACGCCAACGCTCGGGCACGGGCCACCATCAGTTCGACGCGGTCATCTGCCGGGGCGCTCTCGGGGAGCAATCGAAGGGCCGCGCCGAACCACCGCGCAGCGCTTTCCGGCGCGAGCCGGGCGGATGCGTCGCCAGCGTCGCGCAGTGTGGCTGCGGCGCCAACGTCGCCCTCGCGCGCTGACCGCTCGACGTGGTGGGCGCGCGCCGCGGCCGTCGCCCCGCGCGCCGCGAGCGCCTCGGCGCAGCGCTCGTGAGCACCCACCCGCCAGCCTCCAGCCGCGCCTTGGTACGCCGCACGTCGGAGCAGCGGGTGGCGGAAACGGAAGCGTCGCGGGATGTCTGTCGTACGAACGAGGTCGAGCTTCAGGAGCTCGTCGACGGCGTCCATCGTCGCAGCCTCCGACCTGGCGGCCGCGGCGGCGGCAAGCTCGAGCTCGAACGGATCACCCGCCACGGCGGCTGCTTCGAACACGAGGCGCCCTTCGTCGGACAGGAGGCCGAGTTCCTCGCGCAGCGAGGCGGCGACCGCCGAGGGCACCCCGACGTGATCCGGCGGGATCTCGGATGAAAACGCGAGGCTTCCGGCCCGGTCGAGCGATCGCGCGAGCTGTTCGAGGTAGAACGGGTTCCCGCCACTTTCGTCATAGAGGAGCTTTGCCTCGGCGGCACCGACGGCGGCGCCCAGGAGGTCTCGGGCCTCCACGGGGGTCAGAGCGGCGAGCTCCATGCGGACGAGCGTCCCGGCGCGATGCGCTCGCTCGAGCGCTGCGATGAGAGGCCCTGGGGTCCGGAGCTGACGGAGCGCGAGGACCATCGCAACGGGTCCCGCAGGCGGTCGGCGCAGCAGGGCGCCCAGCAGCTCGACCGACGCTGGATCAGCCCATTGCAGGTCGTCGAGCATCAGGACGAGCGACCTTTTCTCGGCCAGATGCTCGAGCAGGGTCCGGACCGCGCGATGGCTGCGATAGCGCTCGTGCTGGTGTGCGACCTCGCGGGCGCTGGCCAGGGCCCACAGCGACGGCAGGACTTGCCCGAGTTCGGTTCGGACCTGGTCGTCGAGCACGGCCAGACCTGCCGGATCAAGGCCCGCGACGTACTGGTCGAGCGCGTCGACGAAGACCGACAACGGCAGGTCGCGCTCAAGCTCTGAGGCTGATCCTCGGAGGACGAGCTTGCCGCGTGCGTCGGCACGGGCGCCAAGTTCCGTGACGAGCCGTGTCTTGCCGATCCCTGGCTCGCCGATCAGCGCGACAGCACCGGGCTGGCTGCGATCGAGGTCGTCGAGCAATCGCTCGAGTGCAGCCAGCTCGGGCGCCCGCCCGATCAGGTGCCCGGGACGCACACGCTATCTGGGCCGTCTCCGATCCCATGCGCCAGATTCGATCGCAGCGGGCAGACCGCGGTAGTGCCGAATGGCCCGTCCTGCATCCGAAGCGCGAGCCTGCCACTCGGACTCGTCAGGGTCCCTGAAAGCAAAGTCCAGGGTGCCGCTCAGGGTGCTGCCCCGATGTGCGTTCGGGCCCGCCGCAGCAACCTCCACCCATGTCTCGTTATCTGCTGCGGCACCATCACGCACCCGACGAGTGCGGCATCGTCTTCACGTCGTTCAAGGGCCACCAGAGCCCGCTTCGCCACCAGCTGACGCTGACCTCCTGTCGATCCGGCGGCCACGAGGTCTGGTGGACGGTCGAGGCCGCCAGCGAACCTGACGCCCTCCGTCTCCTGCCCCGGTACATCGCCGAACGAACCACGGTCACGCGTGTCAGCCAGGTGGAGATCCCATGATGCGCGGCCCCGAAGGTGCCGTGAGCCGGAGGTCGCCATGCCCGAGTCAAACGTCGTCTTGGAGTCAGAGGAGGCTACGAGGATGAGTCAGTTCGAAGTGCGCGCGCGGCTGAAGGTCCGTCAGGGAATGCTCGAGCAATTCAAGCAACAGGCGGCCGAGATGATGCGGCAGACGAGGGAGAAGGACACCGGGACGCTCGCCTACGACTGGTTCCTCAGCAGTGATGGGACCGAGTGCGAAGTCCACGAAGCCTATGTGAGCGCGGACGACCTGGTCGATCACGCGTTCCACATCCGCGAAGCACGGGAAGCCCTCTTCGCCGAGTCCGCCTACGACCACAGGATGGCGTTCTATGGCGAGCCGTCGCCTCGGCTCGAGGAGTTGATGGACACGATCGGGGTCAACGTCACGTCGTTCACCGAATTCCAGGCGCTCGAGCCTGCCGGCGTCCACTGAGGGGGTGGACCGACATGCAGAGCATCGATCAGGCAGCAACGGCATTCCTGGCCCAGAAGCGAGTGGCCGTGACGGGGGTGTCCCGCACGCCCGCGAACCACGGCAGCAACACCGTGTACCGACGACTCCGTGATCGCGGCTATGAGGTGTTCGCCGTCAACCCGAATGCGGCCGAGGTCGAGGGCGATCGGGCCTATCGCGATCTCAGATCGATCCCGGGCGGCGTCCAGGCGGTGGTGATCGGAACCCGACCGGAGCTTGCCGAGGACACCATGCGCGAATGCGCCGAGCTCGGCATCACGCAGGTCTGGATGCACCGGGGCATCGGTCCTGGGAGCGTCTCGGACGCCGCCACCGAGTTCGGCCGGCAGCACGGCATCACGGTGATCGACGGGGGCTGTCCATTGATGTTCGCGCCCACCGCCGACCTCGGCCACAAGGTCATCCGACTCGTCTTTTCCGGACGGGTGCCCAAGCAGGTGTGAACGAGTGCGCGGAGCTCGGGTCTCCGCCTCGTCGGAGGAGGGTAGCCAGATGTCGACCGTCACAGATACAACGCGCTCTCGGGCCGGGGATCGCTTCGATCCGGCTCATCCGTCCCACGAGGAGGGCCATCGGACGCGGCGTCGCGTCTCGATCGTCTCGGCGTTCGTCGTCCTCGCCTGGTCGATCGTGGAGCTCGTCAGCCTCCTGTCGAGGCACACGACAGGCCCCGAGCTCTACGGGGTGGTCGTCGCCGCGCTGGCTGTCGCTGCCGGCGTCCTCGGCCTGGCCCTCCTCCGTTCGGAGCAGCGGCGGCTGTTGCCGACGGTGGCAGTCCTCGTCCTTTGGAGCCTGGTCGCGCGTCGGCGGCCTCGCAGGAACCGTCGCCCACATCGTCGGCCCAGTACCGGGCCACGGCCCGATCGACCTGCGCCCGCGGCCGATCCCGGCGCCGCTGGTCTTCACCCTTCTCGGCATCGCCGGCGGTGCCGCCCTCTGGTTCGGGCAGCGCCGTGGGGTGCGACCCAACAACGAACTCGGAGAGGAGTGATCCCCATGTCGAAATCCATGATCGACCGGCTGTTCATCGGAGCGATCGTCGCGGTCATCGTCGGTTGGGTCGTCGCGATCGTGGCGATCATCGCCTCGCTTGCGGGTGGCGCCGTCGTGATCGGCGGTCCCGACGTTGTGGCAGTGGATGGCGAAGCATTCGCCTCGGCGCTCGTCGTCCTGGCCATCGCCTCGCTCATCGTCGCAGGCGGCACCACCGCTGGGGTTGCCTCGTGGATCGGCGCGCTCTTCAACACCGCTCGCCTGGACGACAAGACGTGGTTCGTCGTGCTGCTCGTCCTGGGGATCTGGAGCTTCGGCTTCGTCGGGATGGTGGCCTATGTCGTGGCCGGGCCCGATAGCAGTAGTCGCGATGCCACGGGTCCCGGGATGGCAACCGCTCCTGGATGAACCGAGTACTCGCTTGCCCTGGCATCCCACACGTGATGGAAGGAGGCACCTGTCATGGCGCATTGGCGGAAGGCTACCTGGGCGCTGGTCATCTGGACCGTCCTCATGGTCCTGTGGGTGGCAAGCGCCCTCCGAGGTGAATTCGATTGCGATCGCGAAACTGGTACCGCCCGAGCCGTCTGCGACGCGGGAGCATCCATCGGCATGAGTCTCGGCCCGAGCCTCGTAGGAGTCGTGTGGTTCATCGGCTTCGTCACCATCGGGCTGATCTGGCTGGTGAGTCGGTCGAAGCGCGTCCCCCGGTAGGCAATCGCGAAACGCGCGCGTTGCGTCGGTTGACGGACAGCGCTCAGGCCCGGCTAGCGCGAAGCCGGTGGCTCTGATCGAGTGACAGGCGGACGGGCCGAGCGCTACGCCGACTGGAGCTGTTCGCCGTGGCCGCCATAGCCGGCCATCAGCAGTTCGCGACGGCGGAGATGGCTCATCTCGTACCACGACAGCGTCGCCCGGTTGAGCGCGCTGGGACTGGTGTCCGGGCCGCGCGCGATCACCGATGCCCGGACCGCGGCACTGACAAGGACCGCCGTCACCTTGGCGACCACGACCTGTGGCGGATCGCCGGCCAGGCAGGCCTTGGCCTCGATCTCGCCGGCACGGGCGAGGGCCGCGAACACGAACGGGTCGGCGTAGTCGGGCGACAGCAGGCTCGCGCCCGACAGCAGGAGGAGGTGGGCCGCCTCGGTCGCGCCGAGGCACTCGCCGGCCGGGGTCCGCAGGGGGATCGCGCGGCCGTCGAAGCCGCGAAGGGGGAGCCCGAGCCGGAGGCGCTCGGCGATGAGCGGGAGGTCGTCGGTGTCGTCGGTGGCTGCGTGCATCGGGGCGGCGTTCCTTCTGACGGCTCGACCCAGTCCGAGTCGATCCTCATCGACGGTAGACAGCCTCGGTAGCGCTGCGGTGCTGGGAACGATGAAGAAGTCGATATGCGGGTGGAGAGTCGATATGCGGGTGGTGGAGTAGAGTCGCGCCTCCGATGAGACGTGCCCGCCTGGTCCTGCTGGCCATCGCCGCTGTCCTGGTCCAACCAGGCGTCGTCGCCGGGCGTGCCATGGAAGAGTCCGGTCCGACCCGCGAATACGTCGTGCTCTATGCGACCGGCGCCCCGCTCAGCGCCGCGCGTGCGGCCGTCGCCGCCGCCGCCGGCGCGGTCATCAAGGAGAACCTCGACGTCGGCGTCGCGACCGTCCGGTCGTCCAGCCCGACCTTCATCCGCGATGCCGTCCGGCAGGCCGCCCTTTCCGGGGTCGCGAGGAACATGTCGATCGGCACGGCCCCGACCACGCCCCCGAGCGGCGACGCGATCGACCGCATCAACGCCGCAGCGCGGTCGGCCGCGCCGGGCGCCCCGACGAAGCCGTCCAAGCCGACGATCCCCGGCGTCGAGCCGCTGGCCGGCCTGCAGTGGGACATGGCGATGATCCACGCCACGTCGACCGGGTCGTACAGCAAGCAGCCGGGCAGGCGAGGCGTTCTCGTCGGTGTCATCGACACAGGCATCGACGGCACCCACCCGGACATCGCGCCGAACTTCGACGACGCGCTGTCACGCAACTTCGTGACCGATATCCCGGCTATCGACGGGCCATGCGAGCACGCCGGCTGCGTCGACCCGGCCAACGAGGATGACAGCGGCCACGGCACGCACGTCGCCGGCACCATCGCGGCAGCGAACAATGGCCTGGGCATCGCCGGCGTCGCCCCCGACGTGACGCTGGTCAACCTCCGGGCCGGCCAGGACTCCGGCTTCTTCTTCCTGCAGGCGACGGTCGACGCCCTGACCTATGCCGGTGACCACGGCATCGACGTCGTCAACATGAGCTTCTTCATCGACCCGTGGCTGTTCAACTGCGTCGACGACCCCGCTGACACATCCGAGGCGCGGCTCGAGCAGCGGACGATCATCCAGGCCACGAACCGCGCGCTCGACTACGCCCATGCTCGCGGCGTGACCCTCATCGCGGCCGAGGGCAATGACCATACCGATCTCGGCCACCCGACGCTCGACACGATCAGCCCGGACTACCCGGCCGGGACGTCATACCCGCGGACCGTGAGCGATGCCTGCCTGTCGATGCCGGCCGAGGGCGACAACGTCATCGCTGTGTCGGCCGTCGGCCCGTCCACGGCAAAAGCCGACTACTCCAACTACGGCCTCCAGCAGACGACGGTCGCGGCGCCGGGCGGCTCCTTCCGCGACGGCTTCGGAACGCCGAGCTACCGGACGAACGAGAACCTGATCCTGTCGACCTATCCCGAGAACGTCGGGCTCGCTGCCGGGACGATCGACGGTCCGGGCGGCCCATCGCTGACGCCATCCGTCATCCGCGATTGCCAGGGCGGCACGTGTGCGTACTACCAGTGGCAGCAGGGCACCTCGATGGCGGCGCCGCACGCCGTCGGGGTCGCGGCGCTGATCATCAGCCAGTACGGCAGGCAGGCCAAGGGCGAGGCGAAGGGCCAGCTCACGATGAAGCCCGCCGACGTCGAGCGGGTGCTCCGGTCGTCGGCGACGGACCACGCCTGCCCCGATCCAGCCCTCATCGACTACACCATCGTCGGCCGGTCCGCCGACTTCAACGCCCTGTGCGAGGGCACGCCGCAGTTCAACTCGATCTGGGGCGACGGCATCGTCGACGCGCTGGCCGCGGTGAGCGTCGCGGACCATCGATAGGTCGCTCTCCTGCGCTTCCCGCGACGGCTACCACGCGGCCAGGATCTGGCGGTCCAGCCACTCCCCGGGGTCCTGCCGCGGCCGGATGAGCGCCGCGACGCCGTCGCGCACCGCGACCTCGGCCGGGATCGGGTGGGACAGGAAGAGCGGCATCGATTCGGTGAAGCCGTAGGCGCCGACGTCGAGGACCGCCACGAGGTCGCCGACCTCCGGCGGCGCCATGACCGACGCCCTGGCTGAAGACGTCCAGCCCGGAACACAGCGGACCGGCGACCGTGACCGGCACCGATCCGACCCGCCGTGCTCGCCGCCGAACGCCCGGATCCGGTGCTCCTGGCCGACCAGGGCGGGCCGCAGCAGGTGGTGGACGCCGCCGTCGAGGATGACGACCATCGACCCGTCGACGGTCTTGCGGTCGACGACGCGCGCAGGTACGCGCCCGGCCGGTCCCACGAGGAATCGACCGGGCTCGAGCAGGAGTCGCGCGTCCGCGCAGGATCGGGTCCGACGGCCAGCCCGCGACGATGGCCGCCAAGCCTCGTCCCGAGGCCGACGAGGTCGAGCGATTCCTCGTGCGGCTCGTACGGGATGCCGAGCCCGCCGCCGGCGTCGATGAGCCGGAGCGCGATGCCGACGCCGCATCGCCAGCCGGCGCGCCATGCGGACCGTGGCCGCGACATGCTCGACCAGCGCCGACGCGTCGAGGACGTTCGACGCGCCGAATGCGTGGAGCCCGAGCAGGTCGAGGTGCGGCGAGGCGACCGCGCGTACTCGGCCGCCGCGACGAGGTCCGCCGCGTCCATCCCGAACTTGCCCGCTCCGTCGTCGCCGACGAGTCGGACCCGCTCGAGCCGGGCGCGCTCGGAGACCGACGGCGCGGAGCGAGGACCGGCTGGACGCGCCCCGCGTCGCGCGGCGATCGCGCTCGAGCCGCGCCAGTTCGCCGGGCGATTCCACGGTGATCGCTCGGACCCCGGCCGCGACCGCCGGCCCGCAGCTCGTCGTCACGCTTGCCGGGGCCGGTCATCACGACTCTGCCCGGGGCGATCCCGGCCCGGAGCGACCGTCGCGAGCTCGCCGCCCGACGCGACGTCCGCGCCCGAGCCCGAGGCGGCCGAGATGGGCCACGACGCTCAGCGCCGGGTTCGCCTTGACGGCATACGCCAGGTCGACCTCCGGCGGGAGGACGGCCGGTCAGCGCCGCCACCTGGCGCTCGATGACGTCGAGGTCGTAGACGTAGAGCGGCGTCCCGAACCGCGTCGCAAGATCGTCCGGGTCGAACCCCGCCGAGGCGGCCCGCCCGGAGGATCTCGTTGCGGGCCGGCGGTCGGCCGCGCCTCGGGGCCGCGGTCGGAGGAGGATCAGGTCGACGCTCATCGGAGCGCCTCCTCGAGCGCGACCCGCGCGGATGTCCCGGCGTCGCGGTCCTTGACCAGGAGCGCGACCGAGACCGACAGGCCGTGGCTCGTCGGCGAACGTCGCCGGCGACGCGCCCGGGCGCCCGGCACGACGACGGCGCCGGGCGGCACGACGAGCGGGCGTCTCCGCCGTGCCCTCGAGGACGCGGTCGCGGACGAGGTCGTACAGCGCGCGACGTCCCGGTCAGCGTCACGCCCGGCCCCGATGACCGCGCCCGCCCGACGAGGACGCCCTCGAGCAGGGCGCTGCCGGCACCGACGAACGCGTCGTCCTCGACGATGACCGGACGAGCGCCCGGTGGCTCGAGGACGCCGCCGATCGTGACGCCCGCGGCGAGATGGACGCGCGCCCCGATCTGGGCGCACGAGCCGACGAGCACGTGCGAATCGACCATCGTCCCGTCGCCGACCCAGGCGCCGACGTTGACGTACGACGGCGGCATGACGACGACGCCCTCGCCGAGGTAGGCGCCGCGCCGGACGGCCGTGCCACCGGGCACGATCCGCCACGGGCCGCCGGCCAGGTCGTCGCGCGGCGGGACCGCGGCTCGGTCGCGGAACAGGCAGCGGGCCGGCGGCGGCTAGTCCACGGTCGTCCGGTCGGCGAAGCAGGCCAGGATCGCGGCCTTGACGTCGGGCCGGACGCGCCAGCCGCTCGGGACGCGAGGGATCGGGCTCGGCGGCGCGGAGGCGGCCCGCCTCCAGGTCGTCGAGGACGCGTCGCCCGGGTCGACGGCGGTCGCGATCGACGCCGGCTGCCGACATCGGCGATCATGCGACCGCCTCCCGCGCGGCGACGCGCCCGACGAACCGGCCACCGGCCGCCTCGACCAGGCCGAGCGCCCGGAGCGTCGCGGCCATCGCGGCGACGGCCGCCGGCTCGAGCGGCAGGAGCGGCGCCCGGACCGTGTCCGTCTCGAGCAGGCCCATCGACACCAGCGCGGCCTTCGCCGGGACCGGGTTCGGGCCGCCACGGAAGTTGCCAGGAACAGCGGCAGCCAGCGCTCGTGGATCCGCCGCGCCGTATCCCAGTCGCCCGACCGCGCCGCCGCGCACAGCGCGACGAGCTCGCCGGGGATCTCGTTCGATGCGACCGACACGACGCCGTCGCCGCCCATGCGCGAGGATCGGCAGGGTCCAGGCGTCGTCGCCGGCGAGGACCGCGACGTCGCGCGGCCGGTCGCGGCAGATCCGGGCGATCTGCTCGAGGTTGCCGCTCGCCTCCTTGACCGCGACGACGCGCGGGTGCTCGGCGAGCCGCAGGAACGTGTCGGCATCCACGTTCGTGCCGGTCCGCGACGGGACGTTGTAGACGACGATCGGCAGGTCGCCCTCGTCGGCGATCGGCCCGGAAATGCGCCTCGAGCATCCGGCCGTCGGGCCGGTTGTAGTACGGCGCGACGACCAGCGCGGCGTCGGCACCGAGGTCGGCCGCCCGGCGGGTCGCCCGGATGGTCGCCGCGGTGTCGTTGGTGCCGGTCCCGGCGACGACCCGGACGCGGTCGCGCGACGGCCGCTCGGCGACGACCTCGACGGTCGCGGCGATGAGCCGCTCGCGCTCGTCGGTCGACAGGGTCGGGGACTCGCCGGTCGTGCCGCACGGGACGAGGCCGTCGATGCCGGCCAGGACCTGCCAGCGGACGAGGCGGCGGAAGGCGGCCTCGTCGAGGTCGCCGTCGGGCGTGAACGGCGTGACGAGCGCGGTGAAGGCGCCGCGCAGGGCGGGTCGGGCTGGTTGCGTGTCGGGGAGTGTCATCGGTCGGTCCTTTCAGGCAGCGATGGGGTCGCGAGCGAGCAGCTCGTCGACGACGGGGTCGAAGGCGTGGAGGCCGGGTTCGCGCGGCGCGACGTCGCAGCCAGTCGGCGGCGGCGAGGATCCCGGCGGCGTAGGCGGAGCGGTCACGGGCCGTCAGGCGGAGCTCGACCGTCTCGCCCGCGGCATCGAACCCGACCAGGTGCATCCCCGGCGACGCCCCGGCCCGGATCGAGACGACCTCGAGGTCGTCCGGCGTGCGCGAGGCGCGGATGCGCGTCGGCGATCCGCCGGGCGAGATCGGTCGCGGTGCCGGACGGCCGGTCGCGCTTGGAGCGGCGGTGCCATTCGAGCGAGGTACGGATCGAACGCGTCGAGCGGCCCGAACAGCCCGACCGCCGCCTCGACCAGCCGGCCGAACAGCGCGACCCCGATGCTGAAGTTCGAGGCCGCCACCGCGGCCGCCCCGTGCTCGCGCAGGAGCGCGTCGACCGTCGGCGCGGTCCGCCGCCCAGCCGGTCGTCGCGATGACGAACCGCCGGCAGCCGGCGTCGAGGGCGGCGGCCAGGTTCGGCGACGACGGCGTCGCCGCGCGAGGCCTCGACGATCGAGGTCGGCGCCGACGAGGTCGTCCGGTCGGTGCCGGCCCGGCGACCGGTCGGCCCAGGACGCGGACGTCCGTCGCCGCGGTCGCGCGCGGCGGTCTCGACGGCCCGGCCGAGCGGGCCGTCGCCGAGGATGAGGATGTTGCCCATGTCGTGGTCCCTTCCATCGTCGGTGGAGGGGCCGCCGGGGGTCGGAGGTGCAGGGCATGAAAAAGCCGCGGTCACCGTCGTGGTGCCGCGGCCCCTGGAGCCTCCGTTCCCTGGAGGCCCCGGTTCGTCGTGTCGGACGCGCCGTCTAGAGCCCCAGGGCCCGTGCCTCCCGGCAGGGCCGCCAGAGCTTCTTCTTGGACTCGTCCGAGAAGGTGCGGCGGTTCATGCTGCAATTCTTACGCATAACGGTCGGGATCATGCAAACATTATTCGGCGGCAGTGGCGGAAGCCCGCACCGCGTCCACGGCCGTGCCTCGCCGGCGCGGGCCCTACCATGCGCCGCCATGCCGTCACGTCCGGGCCGACGCCGTCGACTCGCTGCACGGTCATCTCTCCCGTCGCCGAGCGCGTACCGTCGCCGACGGCTCGGTCGACGCGCCTGGCGCGCTCGGACTCGCTCGGTCGGGCTATCGCGGCCGTGCTCCGTGACCGCGCACCTCGCGCCGCAGGCGACCGGGCCGCTCGGTCGGCGTCGCGTCCTCGCGGCATCGCCGTCGCCGCAGGCCGGGCGATCCGCCGTCGCGGCCGGCGTCGCGCGGCGACCGCGCGGCCGCCGATCCCGACCCGCGGCGTCGCCGAGCCGTCGCAGACCACTGCCCGAGCCACCGCGTCTGCCGAGACACCGCAGGCCACTGACGCAGCCGACCTCGGGCCGACGGTGCCCCGCCGATCGACGGCCTGACCGGCTACCAGTGGCCGCTCGCCAAGGCCCGGCTGACCCTGCCGTTCGGGCCGACGCCATGGGGCGGCTGGCTCGTCGACGGCGAGAAGTTCCACGACGGCATCGATCTCGCGACGTTCTGCGGCGACACGGATCGTGGCCGCCCACGACGGCGTCGTCCTGGCGGCCGGTCGTCACTACGACGACCACATGGGCTGGATCGGCGACCTGTCGAAGTACTACGCACGCCTCGACGCGAAGAAGCTCTGGGTCACCCTGCCGATCGTCGTCGTCATCGACGACGGCAACGGCTACCGCAGCGTCTACGCGCATTTCGGCAAGGTCGTCGTCAAGAAGGGCCAGACCGTCAAGGCCGGCGCATCTGCTCGGGTACGAGGGCCGGACCGGGCGAGCGTCCGGCTGCCACCTCCACTACGGCCTGTTCAGCCCGACCGAGACGGCCACGTTCACGATGGATCCGGCGGCCGCGAAGCACATGAAGCTGCCGCGGAGCCGAGATCGCCCGGATCGACCCGCAGCTCGTCCTGCCCGGCGCGCACGAAGCCGACGCCGCGAAGCCGACAGCCGACCGCCGAGCGGTCAGCCCGAACCCGACCGGTCGGGACCTGATCAGCCACGGCGTCAGCGCCGCTTCCGGTAGCGCCGGCCGATGAGCCAGTACGCCGGGATCGACGCGAGCGCGGCCGAGAGCGACGCCACGCTCCCGTCGCGCGTCTCGAGCGCGAGCAGGCCGTCGGTCGCGGCCGCGTCGGCGGGCCGGGCATCCACCTCGGCAAGGTCGATGGCGACGTCGACCCGGCTCGGCCGCGCCCAGGCCTGCGATGAGGGCATCGGGCCGGCCGCCCCGTTCGTATTCGGCACGGATCTCGGCCTCGGCGCGCCATGTCGGCCGGCGCAGCAGGATCGCCTGCCACGCCTCCGCGACGTCAGGCGTCACGGTCCCGTCGCCGGGCGTCGGTGACGCGTCGATCGCCTCGCCGCGGGCCCAGCGGGCCGCCTGGTGGAGGAGCCCGTACTCGTCGAGGTCGGCGTAGGCGGGCAGTCGGTCGGCCGGCGAGCCGTCGCCGAAGATCGCCCGGACGGACGGCCCGAAGACCTCGCCCAGGTCGAGGTCGATCGCCCGGACGGTCCGATGGAAGTAGACCTGCTGGTACATGAACCGGCGCGATGTCAGGAACATCTCGAGCGCGGGCAGGCCGGGCTCGAACAGCGTCAGGCCGCGCTCCGAGATGAACGAGTAACGGCGCAGTCGCTCGACATCGACCGGTCCGACCGCCACGCCCGTGAGGTAGGCGTCGCGCCGGACGTAGTCGAGGTTGTCGACGGTGAAGACGCCCGACAGCAGCGGCTGGAGCCAGCGGACCCACTGCGGCATCGCCGGATCCGCGAGGGCGGGCTTGGAGACCAGGAACGCGACCCACGCCGGATCGATCGACTCGCCGGCCGCGAACGCGTCGCGTTCCGGGACGGCGCCCGGCGCGCGTCGGAGCCCACGCAGGAGCGGCCCCAGCTCGTCCTCGATGATCCGCTGCGACAGATCCTCGTGGGTCAGGCGCTTGGCAAGGGCCCGCCGTTCGTCGGGTGGGGCCGGGAATGCGGACAGGACGTGGTCGTCGAAGAAGTGGGCGAACGGTCCATGCCCGACATCGTGGAGCAGCCCCGCCATCCGGAGCGTCTCGACGACGAGGCCCTCGGATGGGACGGGCTCGCGCGCTGAAGCGGCGACCAGCGCGGTGCGCAGGCTCGGGTAGAGCGAGCGCGCCCAGAGGCCCGCTTCGTGCATGACCCCGAGGCCGTGGGTGAAGCGTGAATGCTCGGCGGTCGGGAAGACCCATCGTGCGCTCTGGAGCTGGCTGATCCGACGCAACCGCTGCAGCCATGCCGTGTCGAGAAGGTCCTCCTCCGCGACATCCTCGTCGGGGAGTCCCGCCGCGGCGGATTCGTCGCGTGCCAGTGTCTTCGTCAGCTCCACGTACCCGTGGACCGGGTCGCTGATGAGGTTGACCGCGGCGAACGGCTGGCGTCGAGTCACGGGGCCGCCGTGTAGCGCGCCGCGGCTCGCCGATGCGTGTCGGCGACGTCGTCCCGCAACGACGCCGGCGCGAGGACCTCGACGTCGTCGCCCCAGGACAGGATCCAGAGGCGGATCTCGATGGTGCCCGACACCGTCGCGGCCCAGCGCAGCGATCCGTCGGCCTCGGCTCGCACCGCCTGGGTCGGGTGCCAGGTGGCTTCGCGGACGCGGTCGGCGACAGCCGGCGTGAATCGGAGGTCGATCTCGGCCGGCGGCTGGTCCGCGATGATGTCCCAGGCCGCCCGCAGCGCGGAGGTGGTCGCGGCGGCATCCGGTGGATCGAACGTCTGCGGCGTCAGCGCTGCCGTCTGGATCCGTTCGATCTTGAACGTCCGCAGGGCGGAGCGCTCCTCGTCGAAGCCGATCAGGTACAGCGCGTGGGTCTGCAGCGACGGCTCGAGCAGGTACGGCCGGACGGTCGCGCGTCGCGGCTGCGCACCGCCCTCGTAGCGCGCCGGGGCGTAATCGAACGTGACGACGCGTCGCTCCGCCCAGGCCCGGGTCAACAGCCGGACATTGGAGCTGAAGCGCTCGTCGCGCGGAGCCTTGGACATCCCGTCGAGGGTCCGCTCGACATGCTCCGCCAGGGCCGGTGGAAGCCCGCGCTCCAGCTTCTCGAAGGCAGCGGCGAGGTCCGGGTCGTACTTGTCCACGTAGCGAACCATGAGTCGCGCCGACAGGACGACGGCCATCGCCTCCTGCTGGGTCAGCTTGAGTGGCGGCAGGAATGCCTTGGCCGAGTCGATGCCCCACACGCCGTCCTCGCCCCAGACCGGCAGGTGCAGCTCGCCCTCGATGGCGTTGAGGTCGCGGTAGACCGTGCGGACCGACATGTCCACCCGCTGGGCGATGTCCTTGATCGGGACACCATCGGGGTGAGCCTGGAGGAATGCGACCAGACGGGCCAGCCGGGCGAGGCGGTCGCGCTTCCCGCCGTGACGCTCCCGGTCGTCATCCGTCGTCATTGGACCGGAGGATAGATCAACGAGTCTCGCCCGCGTTCCGTCGCGGTCAGGCGGACGTCGATGGTGCCGCTCAGGGCGTCCGGCACGATCGCACCCGCCTCTCCATTTGCGCTGCCGGCGACCTGCCCGAGCTCACCGTCGGTGAAGATCCAGTAGTCGAGCTGGCCGCGCCAGCGGTGGAGATCGGCGTCGCCGACCAGCCAGGCGATCTGCGGGAACGCCTCCTGGAACGTCGCGCCATCGATCGCGACTCGGCAACGGCGTGCGCGCGCACCTTCGATGACCTCGACCCCGTGGTCCTCCGCGGTCGCCCGATAGCCCGCTGTCAAGGCGGCATCGAGCGCCTGGACATCGACGGCATCCTGCGCCACCGTCGCCGGCGGGACGCTCGTCCAGCGCGAACCCGGCGCCGTCTGCCATGCCTTGTCGGCGACCCGCGCCGATCCGTACTGGCCGAGCTGTCGATCCGACGCCACGTAGGCCAGCCAGCGGAAATCGTCTGCCACGCGCACCCCGGCCAGGTCCACCCAGCCCAGCGGCCGAAGGTCGACGGTCGAATTGAGATGGAGCGTGAGGCGAGCGGTCGGCCCGGGCGCGAGCGGCGCATCGCAGGTCGGCGGTTGGTCCGCCGACGCGGTCGGCCCGAAGCGCGACGATCCCGGCGGCGTGTCGCGCAGCGCGATGTCGTTGGCGACGGCGACCGTGGCGAACAGGAGCCCGGACAGGGCGGTCGCGACCAAGGCGATGCCTGCGCCCGCCAGCAGGCGCCGGCGCCGGACGGCCGTTCCGCCCTGCAGGCGGCGGGCGATCCCGAACCCGCTGAACAGGCTGGTCGCGAGGAGCGCGAGCATCCACGGGTAGATCGCCTCCAGCGATGGCAGGAGCGTTCGCGACCCGAAGGCGAGGAGCTGTGTCACCACGCCCGCGATCGACGGCACGAGACAGAGCAAGGCGAGCACGCCGAGTCCGACCATCGCCGGGAAGGCCACGTTCCCGCGTGCGACCGGCGGCCAGATGGCCCCGGCGAGAGCGATCGCGATCGGGGTCATCGCCGTCAAGCCGACGATGACATCGAACGGACCACCCGGCCGATACGCCAGCAGCACGAGGCCAGCCGCCACCGACCAGGTGACGACGAGCGAGACGGCGATCAGGCGAAGCTCGAAGGCGCGGACACGCATGCGCCTGAGTCTATGCGCAGTCGTGCGTCACAGGCCCCAAGTGAGTGTCCGCAAGTACCGGGCAGGGCGGGACCGCCGGGTCATCGCCGTTCGGGACGGCGACGGCCAACATGCCCGCAACGCACCGGACCTGACCGTCCGGGCGAGACGAAGGCAGGGGATAGGTGGGACATGGCCGGCCAGGCACCGCGCGGGTCACGGGGGCACGGGCGATCATCTCGCCCCGGCTCGTCGTCGCCTCGGGTCGCGGAGGCCTCCGTGACCGGATCTGGACCCGTCCCCACCCGAACGACCCCGAGGCGTCGGACTGCGCCGACGGGCGCGACGCAGGCCATGGCAGCGCCGGCGACCCGGCCGGTGTACCGCCTGCTCCTGATGAAGGGCATGTCGCCGGCTGAGGCCGCCAGCCTGACCGCCTTCATCTGCGGACTCCCGACCACGGACCTCCATTGGTCGCTCAAGCAGCTGAACCAGCTCCTGTTCCTGCGTCGCATGCAGCAGATAGGTCGTTTCGGCGGCGCTGACGGAGACCTCCGCCGCACGCACTGACCCCCCGACTCCTTCGGATCGCGCTGGCGTGCCTCCTCCCGCCACCGCGATCGCCCACCCGAAGCGGCGCCGAGCCTCCTCCCGGCGCCGCTTCGGTGCGTCAGCCGACGCGTCCGTCGTCAGTGCGCCGGCCGCTGCTCAATCTGATGGCGCCTGGTCGCGAACCAGGTGATGACGACTGCGACAACGCCGGCGACGAGCCCACCGATCAGCGCTTCGTCCCAGAGCAGCCCGTCGATGAGCGGCTGCAAGTTCTCCTCGGTCGTTTCCGCGCCGAAGAGGACTTCGCTCACGAACAGGCCGCCGATGAACCAGGCGGCCGTCCCGATCAGCCACATCCAATGGGTGGCGCTGTTCCAGACGATGAGCTGCGCGATCAGCCCGAAGGCAAGGGCCGGGATGACCAGCAGCGCCAGTCCCTGCAAACCAAGGTCGTAGTTCATGGCTACGTCCCTCCTCGACCACCGGGCGACTACCAGGTCAGACGCCCACGCATATCAGGTTGGCGCCCAGCGCTGGTGATAGGGAAGTGCCGTCCGACATCGAGTGGATCGGTCGTTCGTCCCTAGATCCGTTGATGGCACCCGAGCCACGGCCGGCTCCAGCGATGCCCTTCACGGATGCCGACCGAGGTCTATCCCTTCCGGCACGAACCCGGACCACGCTCAGCGACCGGTCCCCTGGGCGTCATCGATCGACGGCGCTCGGGTGCCGAGCATCTGTCACAAAGGTCCGGGCGGCGCAGATGCAGACTCAGCGGCCGGCCGGCACGACCGGCGGCTCAGCGACGGTCGGCCGGCCCTCGAGCGGCGTCGACGAAGACGCTGAACAACCGCTCGAAGGCGGGCGGCGTCGACTCCATCCGTTCCGGGTGGCACTGCAACCCGAAGACGAACCGGCCATCGGCGGCCTCGACGCCCTCGACCAGCTCGCCGGCCGGGCTGCTCGCCCAGGCATTCGCGACGAGCCCCGGCGCGAGATCGCTCGCGAGGACGGCCTGGTGATGATACGAATTGACGCGGACCACCCCGCCCCCGCTGTTGGTCGGGAAGAGGATCCGGGCGAGCCGGGTCCGAGGGGCGATCCGCAGTGGGTGGACAAGCGCCGGACCCTTGCCCCAGCGCGGACCCTGGTGCCCGTCGACATGCTGCAGGAGCGTGCCTCCGGAGAAGGCGTTGATCGCCTGGAAACCCCGGCAGATGCCGAGGACCGGGAGGACTCGCGCCTGAGCGGTCGTCCAGGCCTCCACCTCCAGCGCGTCGCGGTCGACCTCGACCGTGACCGAGCCCCGGCTGGGATGCCCGTAGCGCTCCGGATGGAGGTCGGCGCCACCACTGATGAGCAGGCCGTCCATCGTCGCGAACGCGTCGGAGCGCTCGCCCGGGGTGCTCGTGGCGTCCAGCGTGATCGGCGTCCCGCCATGTCGGGCGACGGCCGCGGCATAGAGCGCGTTCCGTCGCTCGGCCAGGTCAGGCTCAGCCTGGCGCGACGCTACGGCGATGGTCACGACGATCCGGGGAGCAGGAGCTGAGGTGTCGGGCATCGACGCCACCTTACTGCCGCGGCCGGGGTCACCGCCACGGCCCGGACCAGTCAGCCCTCGATGGGGATGTCGCTCTCTTCGGGCTGATCGGGCTCGGGTGAGGGGGTCGCCGGCCCGGGCGGCAGGTCTTCCGGATCGACGATCGTGTTGGGGATCAACTGCAGCCTCCAGCCGACCACCAGGTAGTCCGGCTTGTACTTCCCGGAATCCGGATCGAGCGACGGGTACGCCAGCCGGTTCCAATAGGCGATCGAGCGGCCGTCGGTGCCGTACAGCTTCGCGATCTTGACCAGGCTGTCGCCACGGACGACCTTGTACACGAAGAAGGTCGGCTGCGGGGTCGGGGTCGGGCGGACGAACGACGGGGTCGGGGTCGGGCCGGCAGGGGTCGGCTCGACGGTCGGCGTGGCCACGCCGACACCGGCCGAGGACGGGCTCGTCCGGTTGGCCGGATCGGGCACGCATCCGGCGACGGCGACGAGGGCCACGACGACGAGACACCACAGGATGAGGCTGCTTGTCGCGGGGCCGCGGGTGCGCATGTCGTCCACAGTGACGCCTCGCCGCGCGCGGCGGTGACGGTCGGTCACGCTCCGGGCAGCGTCGCCGAGTCCACCGGGGTCGGTGGCTGGAGGGTGAGTTCGGCGGCGAGGGCGAGGCCTTCGGCCGCAGTGGCGATCCGGTTGCGACCGTTGCGCTTGGCGACGTAGCAGGCGCGGTCTGCCGCCAGCAGCACTTCGCTCGCGCTCACCCCGTCCTGTGGGTAGGTTGCCACGCCGATCGACGCGGTCACCGAGAGATCCGCGCTGACGACCGCCTGGCGCGCCCGTTCCGCGACCTGGAGTGCGCCTCCTTCGTCGGTCCCGGGCAGCAGGAACGTGAATTCGTCGCCGCCGTAGCGGAAGACGAGGTCCGTGTCGCGACCCGCGCTGACGAGGCCGCCGGCGATGCGCCGCAGCAGGGCGTCACCGGCCTGGTGACCGCGGTCGTTGTTGACGGTCCGGAAGTCATCGAGGTCGAGCATGATCAGGCTGAAGGCCGTGCCATCGCGGGCGCTCCGCTCGATCCACTCCTGGAATGTCCCGTGGTTGTACAGGCCGGTCAGATCGTCCGTCCGGGCCCTGATCTCGACGGCCTGGAAGACCTCCGCGTTCTGGAGAGCGATCGATACCTGGGCAGCGAACAGCTGGACCAGCTCGAATTCCTCGGGCGAGAACGTGTTCGCCAGGCCGAGTCGCTCGATGGTCAGCACCCCGATCGCGCCGACCCGTCCACGCAACGGCACGACGATGAGGCTGCCGTCCACCGCGCCCCCGTCCGATCTGAAGTGGTTGACCCGCGGGTCGTTGCGCTCGTCGCTGATGAGGACCGGTTCGTTGTGCTCGACGACCCAGGTCGCCACGCCGGTCTCGCCCGGCTCCCACGGCTCGAGGTACGCGGCCGGCGTCGACGCCCCGCGCGGTGAGCGGCGTCAGCAGCCCGTTCGTCGGGTCGACGACCTCGATCGCGAGGTTGTCCGAGACGATGAGCCGTTCGAGTCGCTCGGTGACGCTCTCCAGGACGCCGCGCGCGTCGAGCTTGGTCAGGATCGATTCGGTGATCTGGAGGAGCTCGCGCTGGCCACGGAGCTGTTGCTCGAGGGCGAGCGTCTGTTCGCGGAGTCGTTCGGTCGTATCGGCGTTGGCCATCGCCTGCGCCGCGAGGCTGGCATAGATGACGAGGAGCCGAAGGTCGTCATCGGTGAACTTGTCGAGCCCGAGCTTCGAGAGGACGAGGACGCCGAGCACGCGATCGTCGAAGACCATCGGCGCGAGGAGCATCGATTCGTCGAGGTCGTCCTCGGTCCCCGGGATCGTCGACGCGCGCGGGTCCGCGGCCGCATTGCCGAGGTTCTGGGCGATGCGATGTTCGGCGACCCAGCCGGTGATGCCCTCGCCCAGGGCGAGCCGGAGCATGTCGGGCGTCTCGTCGACGTACTCACCGACCTGGCCGAGCATCGCCACGGGGATGAGGTCCTGACCGACCAGTCGGTAGACCCGGGCGTTGTGATAGTCGATCAGCTGGCGGAGCTCGCTGGCGATCGACTGGCCGATCTCGTTGACGCTCGAGAGCCGGCTGAGGCGAGCCCCCAGCTGCTGGATCGACTGGAGCTGGGCCGCCCAGGTGGCCATCCGTTCGAAGTCCTGGGCGGCCCGGATGGCGACTGACGCCTGGGTGGCCAGGGCTCCGACGGTGTCGAGTTCGTCGTCGGTCCAGTGGTGGGGACGGTCGTGGTAGATGTCGAGCATGCCGAGGAGATCGGTGCCGTCGAGAAGCGGCGCGGTGCACAGCGTGTCGAAGCCTTCCTGGACGACCGCGGCTCGAACGCCTTCGCCGCGTGGGTCGTCGCGGTAGCCGATGGCGAACAGCGGCCGACGGGCCGCGATCGCGGCGCTCGGCAACGACCGCGCCGGGATCTCGCGGATGCTCGTGAGGTAGGTCGAGGACAGGCCGCGACTGACCTCCGCGACCGCATGCCCATCGGGCCGCAGCAGGAGGACAGCGCCGCGGTCGCCTTCGAACAGGACCATCGCGTGATCGACCAGCCCGGACAGGATCCGGTCCAGGTCGAGTCGCGAACCGATATCGCTGGCCACCCGGCTGAGCGCCTCCGCCCGATGCAGGAGGTGCGCGACTTCGTCAGCGCGGCGTGCGCCGGTGATGAGCGCACCCATGGCGTCGGCGACGACCCGGGCGACATCGATGTCGCGTGAACCGAGCGAGCCGGGCGTCTCGCCGACGATCAGGAGCACGCCCCATGGTTCCCGGCCACCCGGGATGACGACCGCCAGTTCCGGCCGGCCATCGGGCAGGACGGCAGGGGTGGCATCTGTGGAGCCGTCGACGAGGAGAGCGGGCAAGGGCGCCCGGCCTGTCGGTTCACGGCCGGACGCCATGGCCAGCGTCCTGCCCAGGATCCCGACGCGGCTCGAGACCTCGACCAGACGGAACGGGCCTGCCACGTCCGCACTCGCGACGGCTCGCGGGATGAGGCGATCGCCGCGCGTCTGCCAGATGGCGACGAGGTGGTGGCCGTAGGCGTCGCGGACCGCCCGGGCGGCCGTCTCGAGGGATTCGTCCGTGTCATCGAGCGCGTTGACCGTCCGGATCACCGCCGACGCGACAGACAGGTCGAGATGATGGCGCTCGGCATCGAGCGGGTCGGCGCGTTCGGGCTCGCTGGTCGGACGCAGGCGGGCTGCGAAACGTGCCGCGGCAGCGGGGTCCACGGTCCTGCGGCCACCCCAGGTGCCGGCAGCGCTCGGTGGGACGCCGTCGATCGCGCCGGTCTCTGCCGCGGCCAGGAAGCGCTGCAGGTCACTCAGCCGATACCGACGGTCACCGCGTGGATTGATGCGGTAGTAGCGCAGGCGGCCCGCGTCGCTCCATGCCCGGACCGTGTTCGGGTGCACACCAAGAAGCCTGGCGGCCTTGGTGACCGAGAGGGTCGCGTCCGGTGGGCGTGGCGTGAGCGTGGTCGGCACGGTCTCTATCGGAGGAAATGTGAAGTCGGTCCATCGAGACTACCAATCTCACAGTTCTTGCCAATAGGTCGAAGGTCCGGGCCGCGATCCGGGCTGAGGCAGGGGTCAGGACGGTCGCTTGGCCGTGATCCGGACGTAGGCGAGCGTCGCGACGACCGACACGACGCCGATGGCGACCACGGCAAGCACCGCGAACAGTGGGTCGCCGACGAGGCCGGGACCCTGCCCGGGACTGCGTGGGTCGCCGCCGGCAGCGGGCGGGGTGGGCGACGCCGCGACCGTGGTCGCGGCCAGCGCGAGCCAGCACATCACGAAGGCGCCGAGGGCGCCGGCTCGCCTCACGTGACCGCCCCGACGATCGCGAGCAGGCCGCCGATCGCGAGCAGGCCGAAGCCGCCGATCATGCACGCCGCCGCGATCAACGGCCGACGCCGTTCGCCCTCGGTGAGGACCCGCATGGCCTCGTCGGGCTCGAGGGTGGTGAGGATCAGCGGTCGCCCGAGGCCGGCCGACATGCGTGGCTCGCCCGCATCATCGAGGCTCGGCACCCCGAGCACGATCGCGTGTTCGACCGAGGAGACCTGTTCGATCCAGAGGCGGACGGGGGCGGTCGGCGAGGTCCCCGCCGGGACCCGATCGGCGACGTCGGCGGCGGTCCCGACCGATTCGCGTGGCACGACGACCAGGCCGGCGTCCAGTGCGCTGTCGTCCACCGCGATGCCGTCGAGACCCTCGCGGACCTCGAACGGCACGCGCTCGCGGCCGTCCTCGAACGCGACCCAGCGCCCATCGGTCTGCAGCTGGAGACGCGTCCGGCGGAAGACGAGCGGTCGGTGGGCGTCGTCCTCGAATTCGTCCTCGGCGTCGATCCGGCCGCTGACCCGGACGTACCGAGCCGGCCCGGCTGCGAGCGCTCTCGCCTCGGCGATGGTCACCGTCCGGGTCGCCGCCAGCAGCCGGCCGACCCGGTACCTCGGTCCGTACGTGCGCAGGACGAGGACGCCGGCGACGAGCACGAGCAGACCGGCGACCAGGGGGATCAGGGGTGACACGGCGGCGATGATACCCGCCGCACATGAAAGGGCCCGAAGAAACCTCCACGGGACGTGGGCCTTGAGGCGATCTCAGCCGTTAGTCTCGCTCGGCATCTCCGGGCTGGGTCGAATGGTGGGGCCCCGACCGCGGCGGGTCAATCCGGGTCGTCCACCGAATTGGACCGGAATCGGAGAGTTATCCACACCTCGTCCACACTCGGACGTGTGGATCAGCCGGCGTGACGTCCCGTCGCGGGATCGAGTGCGCTGACCTGGCCGTCGAAACTCGTCAGAACGAGGCGGCCGCCGATGAGCTCGGCTGCGGTCACGACGTCGGAGTGGGCGACCCGCCAGGCGACGGTCCCATCGGCCTCGATGGCGAACGTCTCGAACTCGGCGGCGACGAGGACGTGCTCGATCCGGGGCGACCCGAGCAACGCGAGCAGCGGGGTCGCCGAACGGTGCTCCCAGCGCGCCTCGCCGGTGGCCGTCTCAAGGCCGTACGTGTGGAATCCATAGGCGACGACGAGCAGGCCGGCGGCATCCCAGTGGAGCGCCCGTGGATCGTCGCTGATGATCGACGCGAAGCGATCCGTCCAGGCGCCGCGCGGACCCTCGACCCGGAGCTCCGCGCGGCACAGCGCATCGGGGTCGGACGAGACGGACGGTCCGAGGTCGAGCAGGGAGCCGCCGACCTCCGAAAGTGCGAAGACGTCGGCGGCCGACCCGCTGCCTCCCCACCGCCAGCGGGCTCGAAGGCCGCCGGGATAGGTGATCGTCGCGTTCCGCGGCTCGGCGGTCACTCCCGGGGAGATGGCACCGCGCCTGCCGCGGTCGCCTCGCGGTCGGCTGCGGTCCGCTCCTCGGCGATCGGCGCGACCGTGGCGTTGGCGAGGATCCGGAGCGTGCCCGGCGGCACCGCGAAGACCGTGGTCGACAGGCCGGCCGCGGCCCACACGACCTGGTAACGACCGAGATCCGGATCCATGATCGACCCGTGCCGGACCGCGGAGACCGATCGGCGGGACGCCACCGATCGCGAAACCGGTGAGGTCGTGGACCTCTCGCGCGCTCGCTCGGCGGATGTCGGGCGCGCTCGTGATGGCCGCCAGCCGGCCGAGGTCGACCCGATTGTGGCCGGCGACGAGGCACAGCACCGGCTCGAGCCCGGCCGTCCCTGGCACGACGAAGAGCAGCGACTTCACGATCTGGCCGAGGTCCGCTCCGACCGCGGCTGCCGCTTCGGCCGCGGTGTGGGTCGACTCATCGAAGGTGACGACCTCGAGGGTCACGCCCTTCCGGGCGGCCGCATCGAGCACGCGCTGGACCGAGGGATGGACGGAGGCGTCGGACACGCCGGCGAGTCTAGCATCGGCCCGGGACGCAGGGCCGCCGCGTAGCATGAGGCGATGGTGGCCCTGATCCTCGCCGACGGCGACGCTCCGACCCGCGCCGAGCTGGACGCGGCCTGGCCGGGCTGGGACGCGGGCGTCGACCTCGTCGTGGCGGCCGATGGCGGGGCTCGCCACGCTCGTGGGCTCGATGTCGAGATCGACCTGTGGGTGGGCGATGGCGACTCGCTCGGGGAGGACGGCATCGCGGCGCTCGCTGCCGCCGGCGTGCCGATCGAGCGGTCGCGGCCGGACAAGGACGAGACGGACGTCGAGCTCGCGGTCGCAGCAGCGCTGGCACGGGGCGCCACCAGCCTGATCGTCGTCGGGGCCCTCGGCGGCGACCGGGTCGACCACGCGCTCGCCAACGTCGCGCTGCTGGCCAGTGCGGACCTTGTCGGCCGACACATGATCCTGCTCGACGCACGGTCGCGCATCTCGCTCCTCCGGGCGCCCGCACCGGACGGGTCGGTCGGTCGCTTTCTCCTCGACCGCGCCCCAGGGTCGATCGTGTCGCTCCTGCCACTCGGAGGCGACGCCGAGGGCATCACCACCGATGGACTCGCCTATCCGCTCACGGGCGAGACCCTCCGGTTGGGTCCGGCCCGGGGCGTCTCGAACGTGATCGCACGGGCCGGCGCCAGCGTGACCCTGCAGCGCGGTCTCCTGCTCGTCGTCGAATTGCCTGCTACGCTCTGACCCATGACGATGCCCGCTGTCGGCGATCCGGCCCCCGAGATCGCCCTCCCGGATGAGACCGGGACCGTCCATCGGCTGGCCGACCAGCGCGGACGATGGACCATCCTCTACTTCTACCCGGAGGACGACACCCCGGGCTGCACGACCGAAGCGTGCGAATTCCGCGACCGCAACGAGGTGATCCACGAGCGCGGCGCGGACGTCTGGGGCGTCAGCCCGGATGGGGCCGCCAGCCATCGCCGGTTCCGCGAGAAGTTCGAGCTTCCGTTCACGCTCCTCGCCGACGAGGGCCACCCCGTCGCCGAGGCGTATGGCGCGTGGGGCGAGAAGCAGAACTATGGCCGGACCTACATGGGCATCATCCGCTCCACCTTCCTGATCGATCCGGAGGGTCGGGTCGCCAAGGTCTGGCCGAAGGTCAAGGCACAGGGCCACGCCGAAGCGGTCCTGACGGCGCTCGACGAACTCCAGGCCGCGCAGGCGTCGTGACCGAACCGACCGAGGCGCCGGTCGCGCACACCTGGCGACCCGACCGATTCATGGTCATCGCCGCGCATCCGGACGACGCGGACTTCGGTCCCGCCGCGACCGCCGCGCGCTGGATCGACGCGGGGTCCGAGGGCTGGCTCGTGTGTTGCACGAGCGGCGATCAGGGCGGCGAGGATCCCGACGCCGACCCGCTCGAGCTGGCCGCCCTGCGCGAGGCGGAGCAACGAGCCGCCGCCGCGGTCGTCGGGTACGCCGGTGTCACCTTCCTGCATGCACCCGACGGCGCCCTTGCTCAACGACCTCGCTCTGCGCGAGCAGCTCGTTCGCGAGATCCGCACGTTCCGGCCCGACGCCGTCTTCGCGACCGACCCCGAGTCGCTCTTCCATGGCGGCCGCGGCGTCAACCACACCGACCATCGGGCGGCCGGGATGGCGGCCATCGATGCGGTCTACCCGGCGGCACGCAACCCGATGGCGTTCCCGTGGCTCGCGAGGAGCGGGCTGGAGGCCCAGCGCGTCCGCCGGCTCTACCTGTTCTGGTCGGACAAGACGGACACGTGGGTCGACGTGAGCGACACGATCGAGCGCAAGGTCGACGCCCTCCGCGCCCACGCCAGCCAGATCCACGACCCCGACGGCCTCGGTGAACGCATCCGCAGCCGGGCGGCCGACGAGGGTGCGCGGATCGGGGTGGCAGCCGCGGACGGGCTCCGGCTCATCGTCATCGACGACGACGAAGACGAGAGCGAAGGCTGATCAGTCCTCTTCGAGGAGGAGCGGGCGGATCCGACCCCAGTGGTTCCACACGTCGGCGAGGCCGTCCGCTCGTCGTCCGAGCATCCTCACCATCTCGGCGAGCGTGAGGTCGCCGGCGATCCCGGCGAGGTATTCGTCGGCGACGACGGTCACATCCCTGAAGAGCTCCGCGGTCTCGTCGCCTGTCGGCCACTGCCGGACGCGCATGGGGTCGAGTCCGGCATAGCCGAGCGCCAGCGACAGGTCGCGCTGCGAGGGGTATCGATCGTCGGTCCAGCCGCCGAGCCCATCGAACCGGAATCCGAGCGACGAGAGGGCATGCACGATCTCGCGCGACTGGATCCGGCTGAATCCGCCCCAGAACGGATGGTCCTCGGGGAAGTCCAGGGCTGAGGCTTCGATGGCGTCGGCGACGATGGCCTCGATGAGTCCTGTCATCTGCAGTTGCCAGCGCCGACGGGCCTCGTCGTCGCCATCGGCGAGCGTCGCGACGACGGTCGTCATCGCCTTTCGATCGCCGCGCAGGAGCCGGAAGATGCGCGGCGTCAGGCCGCCTTCGAACTCCCGCCCGAGCGTCTCGTCCTCGTCGAGATGCGGCGTCCAGGGCTCGTCCGCCTCCGCCGTCCGCCTGGCGACCGCCGCGTCGGTCACGCTCTGCTCGTCGCAGTCGGCCACGGCGACCCGTGCTGCGAGGCAGGCAGCGTCCGCGTTCGCGGCACCGATCCGCGCCGCGTCCGCCTCGAGGCCGAGGCGCTCGAGGGTGGCGCCGATCGCGGCCGCCGCGGCGTGTTCCCGTGATGCGGTCGCGGTCGCGTCACGGGCGTCGGTGTTGATGCGGTTGATCTCGTTGAGCCAGTCGCGCGCGGCGATCTCGAGCGCCTCTGGCGTGGTCGCCGCCTGGACGGCCGCCCGGAAGCCACCCTGGGCCGCGTCCTTGGCGTCGTGGATCGCGCGCGGATCCGCTCCCCATGAAGCGGTGACGGCGGCCGCCTCGTGGGCGTCGTACGTGCGCTGGGCGAGGGTGAGGGCGTCGGCCGCGGCGTCGGCGAGGGCCCGTGCCCGGGTCGCGAGCTCGCAGCGCTCGTCGGCGATCCGTCGTTCCTCGGCGCAGCGCTCGCCTGCGACCGGCGGCGACGATCCATCCACCGGTGGCGCGACGACGGCTGCGGTAGCCGATCCCGAAGAGTCGGCCCTGGATCTCCGGCGGATGGCCATCGGCGGGATGAGCAGCGCGACGGCGGCCGATGCCCCGGCCACCGCCGGCGCTGTCTCCGGGAATGTCTCGATGTCGCCGGTCATCCCCCGCATCGTGCTCCGCGTGACGGGTGACGCCGCCTGGGGATCGTCGTCGCGGATCGCCGACATGACGCGGTCCTCGCCTGGTGCGATGGGGATGCCGACCATGCGCCCGGAGGTGCCGTCGGCGTCAGGCGAGGGCGTCCTGGTCGATTGGATCGCCGGCTCCATGACTCGTCCTGGCGCAGGTGGCGATGCGTCCCGGGCGATCGGGATCGCTCCGGGAATAGGCGGAGGAGCGCCGGCTCCAGGTCCTGCCGCTGATGTCGCCGGCAAGAATCGAACGGTCGTTCGACGGTCCGACGTCCCAGCGGGCAGCGGCGAGCCGATCAACCGGCGGTCGGCGGGGCCACCGCGGGCCGGCTCGGAGCCAGCCGCGGTGAACGCGTCATCGGCCAGAGTGGAGGATCGGCGGGGGATCGCATCGTGCGAAACCGTGAGCCGGACCTCGCGTGGGGCGGGCGGCCGAGCACGAACGAACTCGATGATGGCGGCGCCGCTGACGAGGCCGAGCACGAGGCCGAGCGCCAGGAAACTGAATTCGCTCGCCGTCACGCCGTCCGCATCCCGAGGCTCGTGCTCCTTCGCCTTCGCGGCACCATCGCCGGGCCAGCGTAGCTGCGAGTCTGACGGGCGTCAACTTGGCTTCGTCCCATCTGGCGCGCGGAACGCGCACGTGGTCGTGCACGTTCGCGGGGCCGGATGGTAGATTCCGACGCGTCGGCGCTCCGGCCGATCCTCCGTCCGCGCCCGAGTCCTGAGCATCAGGGAAAGGCACGCCCGCTTGGCCATCGAGCAGCCCCAGGAATTCCTCGTCCAACCTGTCGACGCGTCCTGGCTCCAGTGCAACATCGAATGCCAGGAAGCCTGCCCGGTCGGGACGAATTGCCGCGGCTATCTCAACCTCGCCGCCGAAGGGCGATTCGAGGAGGGATACATCCTGTCGCGCGACCCGAACCCGGTCGCGGCGATGTGCTCGTATGTCTGCTCCGCCCCGTGCGAGCGCGCCTGCCGGCGCGGCGACATCGATCGACCGCTGGCCATCCGGGCGATGAAGCGGTTCCTGGTGGAGTGGCACGAGGCGTCGGGCATCCCCGACGTCATGCCCCAGATCACGCCGCGCGATGAACGGGTCGCCGTCGTCGGTGCCGGACCGGCCGGCCTCGCCGTCGCCCGCGAGCTCGCGACGAAGGGCTATCAGGTCACCGTCTTCGACAGCCTGCCGTACGCCGGCGGCACGATGCTCATCGGCGTCCCCGCCTTCCGCCTGCCGCGCGAAGCGATCGAGATGGACGTCCGGCTGGTCGAACGCCTCGGCGTCCGGTTCGTCTACGACACGACGATCGGCGTCGACATCACCTTCGACGAGCTGCAGCGTGACTTCGACAGCATCGCCATCACCGGCGGAGCGATGGACGCGGTCGCGCTCGATATCCCGGGCGCGGACCTGGAGGGCGTCCAGTACGGCGTCGACTTCATGAAGAAGGCCAACCTCGGCCAGCCTCTCGAGGTCGGGACCGATGTCGTGGTCATCGGTGGCGGCTACACCGCGATGGACTGCTCGCGGACGAGCCTGCGCCACGGTGCGGACCGGGTCTCGATCGTCTATCGGCGGACCCGCTCCGAGCTCGTCGTCGACGAGGAGGAGCTGGGCGAGACGGAGCGCGAAGGCGTCCGGATGGAGTTCCTGGCCAGCCCGATCGAGGTCCTGGGCAAGAAGGGCAAGGTCACCGGCGTCAAGTTCATCCGCAACCGCCTCGGCGAGCCCGACGCGTCCGGCCGGCGATCTCCGGTCCCGATCGAGGGCTCCGAGTTCATCATCCCGGCCCAGACCGTCATCCCGGCCGTCTCGCAGGCGGCCGACCTGACCTTCCTGCCGGTCGAGGCGAAGTTCGAGATCAACCGCGGCCGGGTGAAGGTCGACCCGGCGACCTACGCGTCCAACGTCCGCGGCGTGTTCGCCTGCGGCGACTTCGTGACCGGCCCGACGACCCTCATCGAGGCTGCCGGCCACGGCAAGAAGTGCGCCTACGCCATCGACCGCTACCTGTCCGGGCGGACCGACGTGACCGTGGCGGCCAACGTGAAGATCACCAGCTCGTGGCGCCACGACATGCCCGAGTTCTACGACGTCCTGCCGCGCCAGCACATCCCGATGGTCCCGCTCAGCGCGCGGATGCCCTCGACCGAGCCGGTCGTCAACTTCAACACCCCGGTCGAGCTCGGCTACGACGCCAACGGTGCGGTCGCCGAGTCGACCCGCTGCCTGATGTGCAACTTCAACATCTGGTTCGACCCGTTCCGCTGTGTGCTCTGCGGCGCCTGCGCGGATGTCTGCCCCGAGGGCGTCATCCACATGGTCGACATCAACACGCTCAAGTCGGAGGGCGCGCTTCCCGAGCTGGAGGAGGCCTACGGCTGGGACAACGGCGGCGCGATGATCCTCGACGAGGAGCGCTGCATCCGCTGCGCCCTGTGCGTCAAGCGTTGCCCGTTCGACGCCATTACGATGGAGCGGTTCGAGCTGCAGGAGATCTCGACCGACGGCCGGCTCTACAAGGAGTCGTACCGTGACGCGCAACTCGCCGGGACGCCCGGCGTGGCAGGAGGACCCCGGTGAGCTTCCTCGAGCGGGTGGACCAGAGCATCCGCCGGAGCGTCGTCTGGCGCTCGCTCTTCCGCCAGCCCTACCCGCGCGACGAGCGCTCGCGCGCGTACGCGGTCATGAACAACGTCTTCCTGCACATCCACCCGGTCCGGGTCCGCCAGCACGCGGTCAAGTTCGCCTACACCTTCTGCCTCGGCGGCCTGAGCTTCTTCCTGTTCCTGGTGCTGACCGTGACCGGCGTGTACCTCATGTTCTTCTACGTGCCCAGTGCCACCCAGGCGTACACCAACATCCTCGAGATCCAGAGCCAGGTGACCTTCGGCTTGCTGACCCGGAACGTCCACCGCTGGGCGGCCCACCTGATGGTCTTCTTCGTCTTCCTGCACATGATGCGGGTCTTCTACCACGGCGCCTACAAGCCGCCGCGCGAGTTCAACTGGGTGGTCGGCGTCGTGCTCCTCTTCCTGACCATCATGCTGAGCTTCACCGGCTACCTGCTGCCCTGGGACCAGATCGCCTACTGGGCCATCACCATCGGCACGAACATGGGCGGCTATGCGCCGCTGTTCAACACGCCGACCAAGCTCATCCTCCTCGGCGGACTGGAGGTGGCGCAGAACACCCTCTTACGCTTCTACGTCGGTCACGTGATCTTCCTGCCACTCATCGCAGCCATCTTCCTGGCCGTCCATTTCTGGCGTATTCGCAAAGACGGTGGGATCAGTGGGCCGCTCTGATGAGTGACGTGAAGCAGCCGCCGGAGACCGAGAAGCGGATCGTGCTGCCGGTCGATCCGGCGCGCCGGACGGAGATCGACAAGCAGCGGGTGCCGATGTCGGCGCGTCCGTATCGCTTGCTCGCGCTCGTCAAGCAGGATGCCGTCGTCCGTGTCCAGAAGGAACCCGACGACACGGTCATGACCTGGCCGCATCTGCTCACGATCGAGTTCCTGGCGGCAGGCGTCATGAGCATCTTCCTGCTGCTGATGGGCCTGTTCATCAACGCCCCGCTCGAGGAGCTTGCGAACGGCAACGTCACGCCGGCCGTGGCCAAGGCGCCGTGGTACTTCCTCGGGCTTCAGGAGCTGCTGGCCTATTTCCACCCGACGGTCGCGGGGGTTCTCGTGCCCGGCTTCGTGCTGGTCGGTGCCGCCCTCATCCCGTACATCGATCGCGAGAACATCCTTGCCGTCCGGCCGTCCGAGCGGAAGACGGCGGTGATGCTGTTCACCTTCTTCTGCATCCTCGGGCTGATCGTGACGTTCGTCGGGATCTTCTTCCGAGGCCCCGGCTACACGTTCGTGATCCCGTACGTCACGAGCCCCGGCCTGCATTTCGCCCTGTGATGACCCCTCGAAGGACGCCGAGCGCATGAGCAACTACCAGGTCGAGCTCGTCGACAAGCCCGCCGCCTTGACCAAGGAGGCGATCAAATCGCTGCGCAAGCAGCAGGTCCAGGGTCTGTCGCGCCGTCAGCTGATGCGGACCGCGCTGGCCACCGGCGTCGGGCTGTGGACCCTCGAGGTCCTCGCCGGCACCCTTGCCTTCGCCTGGCCGAACCTCAAGGGTGGCTTCGGGGCGCCGATCACCATCGGCGACCTCGACACCATCAAGCTCCAGAACAGCACATTGCCGATCGAGGAAGGCTTTCCGGCCTACTACCCCGAGGCGCGAGCGTTCGTGATCCTGTACGACCCGGGTCAGCAGCGGTTCCTGGCGGGCGAGGACACGACCGGCAATGGCGCGGACCTCAACGTCCGGGCTCTCTACCAGCGCTGTCCGCACCTCGGCTGCAAGCCCAACCCGTGCCTCAAGAACTTCTGGTTCGAGTGTCCGTGTCACGGATCGCGCTACGACCGCCTCGGGATCAAGGCGGATGGCGCCGCGTTCGGCCCGGCGCCGCGCGGCATGGACCGGTTCTCGATCACCGTCGACGCGTCCGGGGTGCTGACGATCAACACCGGCAAGATCACGCTGGGGCCGTTGCCCGTCGCGCTCGGTCAGCCCGGACTCATCCCGCCGCGCACGCCGACGGGCTGCATCTGATGGCGCAGGCCCGATGACCGACACGCCCGAGGGCGGCTCCGAGCTGGAGCCCCAGCAGAATCTGCCCGTGCCTCGACCGCCGGCCGAACCGGCGCCGGTCGAGCGCTTCACGTCGCCGCCGTCGACCCGCTCGGTCGAACTCTCGCCCGAGCGTGCCGCGCAGGTCGTCCGCCAGTCGTCGAATGCACGCTGGGTCGGCTTCCTCACCGTCGTCGTGGTGATCCTGTTCATCACGATCTACTGGTTCTACGAGCTGGCGCCGCTGGGGTTCCTCGAACCTCGCCTCGATGCCGAGGCCAACCAGCAGCAGGTCACGTCGGTGGAGCGCGGCTACAACCTGTACGAGGCGAACTGCGCGCGCTGCCACGGCACGAACGGAGAAGGCGGCATCGGCCCGGCGCTGAATCGCCAGGACAAGCTGTATGCCCACCTGTCGGTCGACTACCTCAACAACATGATGGTCGCCGGCGGCCGGTACGCGTGCGGCAACGTCAACTCGATCATGCCTGTCTGGTCGAACCAGGGGCACCCGCCGGGACCGCTCAACTACATCCAGATCGACGACCTCATCTCGTTCATCCGGGCGCCCAGCAACCAGACCTACACCATCCGCGACCCCTCCCTCGGAGAACCCAAGCGCGACCCGATCACGAACGAGGTCCGGACCTTCACCGGCTGGGTTGATGTCAACTACAAGCCGGCGCCCGGGCTCGACGCCGTACCCGGCCTGCTGGTCGTCGGAATTCGCGACCGCCTCGGGCGCCCCGTCCGGCGCACCGGCAGCGTCGGTTGACCCGAACGCGACAGTCGTCCCCATCACCGCCTCCGGGATCGCATTCGACCCGACGAAATTGACGGCTCCGGCCGACAAGGCGTTCGTCATCGCGTTCGACAATCAGGACGCCGGCACGCCGCACAACATCCAGATCAAGGACTCGGCGGGAGAGGTCAAGTTCACCGGCGCGACCTTCAACGGTGTCGCGAAGCAGGACTACCAGGTTCCGGCGCTGGCCGCCGGCTCGTATCCGTTCTTGTGCACCGTGCACCCGACCATGACGGGGACACTGACCGTTCAGTGAATGTCGCCACCAGCCGGAAGGCGCGGTGGATGAGGATGGAGGACGATGGCCCAGCAAGCGCTCGGACCAGGGACCGCGGTACCACGACGGCGAGCCCTGTTCGGGCTGCTCGACGCCAACGGCTGGGGCTGGGCCTCGCTCAAGGCGTTCGTGTGGCTGATCCTCATCATCTTCCTGCTCGGCTATCTGCCCGATCGCGCCTACTACCTGACCGTCGGCCGGACCGTGGACCTCGGCGTCCTCGTCTGGTCACCCATCAACCTGTGCCCGCCGACGAACGAGGACCTGCCGTGCCCGGCCCCCGTCGGCGCACTCGTGCCGTGGCAGGCATCGCCGCCTGAGCTGAACCTGCCGCAGCCGCGGATCGACGGGTCGGTCCTCCAGGTCGGGACCCAGCTCTTCTATTTCGGCGGGTCGGACGGGAAGACGGCGCAGTCGACCGTCTACGTCGCGCCGACGGTCGGCTCCGGCAACTTCGACAAGTGGGCGGAAGGGCCGCCCCTGCCCGCGCCTCGCGCCAACGCGAGCGCGGTGTTCGTCGCCGGCAGCATCTACGTGATCGGTGGCACGGACGCGAGCGGTCAGCCGACGACGACGGCGTTCGTGCTCAGCCCCGATTCGCAGACCGGCGCCCTCGGCGACTGGACGACCGCCGATTATCTCGCCCTGCCTGAAGCCCGGAGCGGCACGGCGGCCGCCATCACGCCGGACGGCCTCCTGCTCGTCGGCGGGCGCAATGCGGCTGGTCCGGTCGCGACGACCCTCAAGACGCGCCTCGATTCGAAAGGCGCGCTCGGGGCGTGGTCCCAGGAGCAGCCACTCAACTATCCGCAGACCGATGCGACGGCCGTCCTCGTCGGCGACTACCTGTGGCTGTACGGCGGCAGCGACGCCAACGGCCCGACCGGCGCGGTCCAGCGCGGCGCCTTCGGCAAGAAGGCGGCCGAAGGCCTGCCTGCCAACCCTGACGAAGGCAAGCTCATCCGCTGGGACATCAACAACAGCGCGAACCTGCCCGTCGCCCGAACCAACGCGTCGGGCTGGGGCGCGAACGGCGCCATCTACCTCGCCGGCGGCAACGACGGCTCGAGCCCGAAGTCCGAGGTCTACTGGGCGGTCCCCACGACGACCGGCGACCTGCCCGAGTGGAAGCACCTCGCCGTCAGCGACCTGCCGGCGTCAGGCCTCGAAGGCGCCCCGGCAGTCGTCAGCGGCGCACAGGTGATCCTCATCGGTGGCAAGACCGCACCCGACACGATCCTCAGCTCCAGCGTTCGCGCCAACACGTCTCCGCTCAGTCCGTTCTTCCAGCTCGGGCTCGTCGGGGCGACCGTCCCAGGCATGAAGATCGAAGGCGAGGTCGGCCAGCAACTGGGCTACCTCAACGCGGCATGGTGGGCACGATCAACTTCATCCTGCTGATCCTGGTCGGTGTCGCGTTCGCCCACAAGGAGCAGACGAAGGCCCTGATCGGACGCGTCCTCCACCGCGCGCGGCGGCGCTAGGGACGTCCCAGGCGAGCCTCGTCACCCAGCCGACAGATCGCCCTCGCCCGGCTCGAGCGGGCCGCGGCGGACCGGCAGGCCCGCCCTCTCCCACGCGTCCATCCCGCCCGCGACGTTCACGACGTCCGCGCGCCCGGCACGGATGCAGGTACCCGGCCACCGCCGCCGACCGACCGCCGACGTGGCAGACGACCATGATCGGCCGGTCTGCCGGGAGCTCACCGACCCTGGTCATGAACGCCGACGTCGGCATCAGCGCCGCGCCGGGCGCCCGGACCTCGAGGAACTCGTTCATCTCGCGGACGTCGAGCAGGAGAGGCGCGGGGTCATCGCGCAGCCGGCGCTCGGCTTCGGTCACGTCGATGGTGGGGACCGGGGCGGACATGCTCACGGGGCGCTCCTTGGCAAGGCGGGCGGGCCGAGCGTCGGCCCAGAGGGGTGGTCGGCAAGGTCGGCGAGCCGCGCGTCGATGGCGGCCACGAGCGCCGGCAGGTCGAGACGCGCGACGTTGACCGCAGGGCCGGTCGTCCGAGCCTCCTCGAGCAATGCTCGGGCCCCGGTCAGGTTCCGGATGATGCCGGCCGGGTTCCCGCGCACATCGTGGACGTACGCGGCGGCCACCTTGATGAGGCCCTGGAGCAGCGGCGCGTTCGGGCAGGTCGGGGGTCCCCATCCAGGCCGGCTCCAGCAACTCGTGCGCCTCGAAGAAGTCACCCCGCTCGTAAGCGGCGAGGCCCGCCTCGAGCGCCGCGGCCCGTTCGGTCGCGGGCAGCGGCCGGTAGGCCTTGGCCCGTCCGTCGCGTCCGACCACGACGGCCCGTTCGGTCACACGAGCTCCGCGAGCGGCCGACGATCCGCGAATCCCGTGTCGTGCCCGTGCCAGAACCCGATCGAGGTCTCGCCGCGCTGCCAGCACAGCCAGACCTGGCGGCCCGATACGAGGGCCGGGAAGTCGACCAACCCGTGCTCGATATCGCGCAGCGTCAGCCCGAGCGCGTCGATGCGCGCCACCCCCGCCGCCATCTGGTCGATGAGCCCCTGCATCCGCAGCCGCGTCAGCCGGAGGTCGTCGACCATCGGTGGCGCACCGTCGCCGCCGGTCTCGCCGCCGCTTCCGCCGCCGCGAGCCAGCACTTCGTCGCGCAGGCGGACGAGCTCGGCGCGCTGCTCGGCGAGCACGCTGAGGATGCCGTCGAGTTCGGGGACGGCGGCGTTGGCGGCGTCGATGTCGTAGAACCGGGTCATCGGCGCGATTCTAGACCCTGGGTCGCCTATCATCCCAACAGGCTCGGTCGAGCCTTTTCTGAGGTGGAGGGACCGATGCGTCGCGTCTTCCTGTGGGCCGCTCGGAATCGGTGGCTGAAGGAGCGCCTGCCACGCCTCCGGTTCATGAAACGCGCCGTTCGGCGGTTCATGCCGGGCGAGACGCTCGAGGATGCACTGGCGGCCGCCCTGCCGCTCCAGGCGGCCGGGATCCGGACGATGTACACGCGGCTCGGCGAGAACCTCGCGGACCTCAAGGCCGCCGAGGAGGTCGCCGACCACTACATCGAGGTCATCGACAAGATCGTCGCCGCCGGGATCGACGGCGAGGTCTCGGTCAAACCGACACAGCTCGGGCTTGACCACGACATGGACACCTGCCTCGCCCACCTCGTCCGCATCGCCGAGCACGCCGCCGCCAACGGCACCTACCTCTGGATCGACATGGAGGGGAGCGACTACGTCGAGCGGACGATCGTCCTCTACGAGCGATTGCGCGCGGTCCAGCCGAACACCGGCATCTGCCTCCAGGCATACCTCCGCCGGACGGCCGCGGACTTCGAGCGCCTCCGCCCGCTCGACCCCGCCATCCGCCTGGTCAAGGGCGCCTACGACGAGAAGGAGTCGATCGCCTACAGGAACCGCCGGAGCATCGATTCGAACTTCGTCGGGCTCTCGGTCCGGTTCCTGCTCGACGGGCGCGGGCGACCGATCCGCCTTGGCCTCGGCACCCACGACGTGACACTCATCGAGCAGATCGCCGAGCAGGTCGGTGCGGCCGGCATCCCGCGGGAGGGGTTCGAGGTCGAGATGCTGTACGGCATCCGGACCGACGAGCAGTACCGCCTGGCGAAAGCGGGCTATCGCGTGCAGGCCCTCATCGCCTACGGTGAGCACTGGTATCCGTGGTACATGCGGCGCCTCGCGGAGCGCCCGGCGAACGTCTGGTTCGCCCTCCGCCAGATGCTGCCCTGAGCTCGGAGGTCCCGGCCATGCGTCTCGCCACCCGGATGGGCACCCTCGGCACCGAAAGCGCCTTCGAGGTCTCCGCTCGCGCGCGCTCGCTCGAGGCTCAGGGCCGCTCGATCATCCATCTCCAGATCGGCGAGCCCGACTTCGACACGCCGGCCAACGTCCGCGAGGCGGCCAAGGTCGCGCTCGACGCGGGTGCGACACACTACCCGCCGTTCGCCGGGCTGCCGGCTCTGCGCGAGGCGATCGCCGCCGATGCCTCTGCGCGCAAGCGGTTCGAGGTCGACCCGGCGCAGGTCTTCGTCACGGTCGGCGGCAAGGGCGTGATGCTGTACGCGATCCTGGGGCTGGTCGATCCCGGCGACGAGGTGCTGGTCCCGGATCCGGGCTACCCGATCTACGAATCGTTGACCCGCTTCGTGGGCGCGACGCCGGTCCCGATCCCGATCCGGATGTCGAACGATTTCCGGCTCGACGTGGACGAGATGGCCTCACTCATCACGCCGAAGACCCGGGTCCTCATCATCAACTCGCCGGCGAATCCGACCGGCGGGGTGCTCACCCGCGACGACCTCGAGCGGATCGCCGCGCTGGCGATCGAGCACGACCTGTGGGTCCTCGCCGACGAGATCTACGGCCGCATCCTGTACGACGGTGCCGAGCACGTCTCCATCGCATCGCTGCCCGGGATGGCCGAGCGCACGATCGTCCTCGACGGCTTCTCCAAGACCTTCGCGATGACCGGTTGGCGGATGGGCTACGCGATCGTGCCCCAGGCGCTGACAGGGATGTACGGCCAGTTGATCATCAACACGATCAGCGGGGTGGCGACGTTCGCCCAGGTCGGGGCGGTCGAGGCGCTGGTCGGGCCCCAGGACGACGTGGACGCCATGGTCGTCGAGTTCCGGGCACGGCGCGACCTCATCGTCGATGGCCTGAACGCCATCCCGGGCATCGAGTGCCACCGGCCGACAGGGGCGTTCTACGTCTTCCCGAACATCGCCGGGACCGGCCTGACCGGCGCGGACCTGGCCGAGCGGCTGCTCCAGGAGGCGGGCGTCTGCGTCCTGGCCGGCTCGGCCTTCGGCCGGCATGGCGACGACCACATCCGGATCAGCTACGCGAACTCGCAGGCGAACCTGATCGAGGCGCTCGGACGGATCCGGACACTCGTCGAACCCCTGGTCGCGGCGCGGGTATGAACGGCCGGCCGCGGGTCTTCGTCTCGCGACGGATCCCCGACGAGGGGCTCGAGGCGATCGCCGACGCCTGCGACGCCGACGTGTGGCAGGACGACCTGCCGCCGCCGCGCGATGAGCTGCTGCGCCGGGTCGCCGGCTGTGTCGGAGCGCTGACCCTGCTGACCGATCGGGTGGACGATGCGTTCCTGGATGCGGCGGGGCCCGGGCTGCGGGTCGTCAGCAACTACGCGGTCGGCTTCGACAACATCGACGTGCCTGCCTGTGCGCGGCGCGGCGTGGCCGTCGGCAACACCCCGGGCGTCCTGACCGAGACGACCGCGGACCTGGCCTGGGCCCTGCTGATGGCCGCCGCACGCCGCCTGCCCGAAGGCGATCGGTACGTCCGGGCGGGGCACTGGAAGACGTGGGGTCCGCTCCTGCTGCTCGGTCCGGACGTGCACGGGGCGACGATCGGCATCGTGGGCTTCGGACGGATCGGCCAGGCCGTCGCGCGGCGGGCCCAGGGGTTCGGGATGCACATCCTGTACCACGACGTCCAGGAGGTGCCCGAAGCGGTCAGGATGGAGCTCGGCGCGTCGTACCGGCCGCTCGAGGGTCTGCTCGCCGAGAGCGACTACGTCTCGCTCCATGTCAACCTGAGCCCCGCGACGCGGCACCTGATCGACGCCAACTCGCTGGCCTGGATGAAGCCGACGGCCGTGCTGGTCAACACGTCACGCGGACCCGTGGTCGACCAGGCGGCCCTGGCCGAGGCGCTCCGAGACGGCGTCATCGCGGCGGCCGCGCTCGACGTGACAGACCCGGAGCCGGTCCCGATGGACGACCCGCTCGTCGGGATGGACAACTGCCTGATCGTGCCCCACATCGCATCCGCCTCACGGGCGACGCGCGCGAAGATGGCCGAGATGGCCGCCGCGAACCTGCTGGCGGGCGTGCATGGGGAGCCGCTGCCGACCCCGGTCCTGCCGCCGCCGGCCTGAGTCGGTCGTTCGCCGTCCGTTCGCCACAAGCCGAACGCACGGCACCTTGACGCTTGCGACCGAGGCCGCTTAGCATCACCCATCATGCTTAGTGTCAAGGTGAGCACCAAGCACCAGATCGTCGTCCCGAGTTCTGCACGCCGCGACCTCGGGATCTCGCCCGGTGATCGGCTCGACGTCCAGGTTGCGGACGGAGCGATCGTCCTTCGCAAGCGTCCGTCGCGTCCGTCCGATCGATTGCGCGGCCTTGCCGCGGGTCGTAGCTGGTACGAACCGGATCCGGTCACAGCGGTCCGCCAGATGCGTGCTGAATGGGAGGAGCGAGCCGTTGCCCGAGAAGCCCGTATCGGTGGTGGCATTGCTGGCGCAGCATCGCCGGATGGCGCTCGACAGCAACGTCCTGATCTACCTCCTCGAGGGAAACGGACCGCGCGCTGACATCGCCGCCGACATCGTGGACGCCGTCGCAGACGGCGTGACCGAAGGCGTCCTCGCGAGCATCGCGATCGCAGAGATCCTCATGCCATCCGCGCAAGCCGACGACGCGATCGTGTTCGAGGCAACGGCATCGACGATCCGTGATCTCGGCCTTCGGATCGTATCTCTCGACGCGGACGCGGCCGAGGATGTCGCCTGGATCCGCGGACGTTCCGGGATCACCGTGCCGGACGCGATCCACCTCGCATGCGCTCGATCTGCGGCAGCGACCGTCTTTGTCACCAACGATCGCCGGATGCCGACCTTGCAGCGCCTCGAGGTCGTGATCCTCGACGATCTCATCGCGTGAGCGATGCCATGAGCGGCGGGGTAGGCTTCGCGGTGGGCCGGTAGCTCAGCGGCAGAGCACGGGACTTTTAATCCCTTGGTCGTGGGTTCGAATCCCACCCGGCTCGCTTTCACACCTGCGAACGCCGAGGGCGACTGTGGCGATCGAATGGATCGGGCCCGCTCCAAAGGTCGATGCGGACGCCCGGCCCACAGACGGCCGTCAGCTCTCGCCATGCTGACCTGCCCCGAGTGCGGCCGCGGGAACCGCGACGGTGCTCGTTTCTGTGACGCATGCGGCACTCCATTGGCCGCGGCCCCGATCGGACGCGAGGTCCGCAAGACCGTGACCATCGTGCGCTGCGACTTGACCGGGTCGACCGCATTGGGTGAACGCCTCGACCCGGAGTCACTGCGTCGCGTCCTCCGCCGCTATTTCGACGAGATGAGTGCGATCCTCAGAAGTCACGGCGGGACCGTCGAGAAATTCATCGGCGACGCGGTGATGGCCGTCTTCGGCATCCCTGTCGTTCACGAAGATGACGCACTCCGAGCGGTCCGGGCCGCGAGCGAGATGCGCGCGCGACTCGCCTCGCTCAACCAGGAACTCGACGAGCATCACGGCGTCGAGCTTGCGATCCGGATCGGGGTGACGACAGGAGACGTGTTGGCCGGGGATCCCTCGCAGGGTCAGGCGTTCGTCACTGGCGATGCGCCGAACGTCGCGGCGCGTCTCGAGGAAGCCGCGGGAGCGGGCGGCATCCTCATCGGGGCCGAGACGTACCGGCTGGTGAAGCACGCGGTCCTCGCTGAGCGCGTCGAGCCACTGCGGCTCAAGGGCAAGGCTGATCTCGTGCCGGCCTTCCAGCTGCACACGGTCCTGTCCGTGGAGGCGGTCTCCGCCAGGCGCTACGAAACGCCCCTGGTGGGACGCGAACACGAGCTTCGCCTGCTGACCGATGCGTTCGAGCGAGCGGTCCGGGATCGCACGTGCCACCTGGTGACCGTGATGGGATCCGCCGGGGTCGGGAAGACTCGACTGGCCGCCGAATTCCTCGAGTCGGTCAGCGATCGCGTTCGGATCGTGCGTGGACGATGTCTGCCCTACGGTGAAGTCACGGGCTTGCGCCCGCTGGTGGAGGTCGTGAACGATCTCGCCGGCCTGCGTGGCGATGAGCCGCCGGAGGAGGCGCGCGACAGGATCGCGGCGACCGTCGCGGGTGAGGCAGACGCTCCTCGGGTCGCAGCCTGGATCGAGCAGGTGGTCGGCCTCACGGAAACGACGACCGAAGGTGCCGAGATCTACTGGGCGATCCGCAAGCTGCTTGAAGCTGTCGGGCGCCGGGATCCCCTCATCGTGGTGTTCGAGGACCTTGAGCGGGCTCAGCCGGCCCTGCTGGATGCCGTCGAATACGTGGCCGACCTGTCGCGGGACGCCTCGATCCTGCTGTTGTGCCTGGGACGCGCGGAGCTGCTCGAGGCGCGGCCGGGATGGGGCGGTGGCAAGCTGAACGCAGCCTCACTTCTGCTCGAACCGCTGGACGATGAGGAAAGCCGGACGTTGATGCGGCTGCAGTTGAGGGAGCAGCCACTCGACGAGGAGGTGTCACATCATCTGATCGAGGTCGCGGAGGGCAATCCGTTGTTCCTCGAGGAGATGCTGGCCATGGTGACCGAGGAGGTCGGCCTGCTACCCACCGATGGCGGCTGGTCGGTGAAGGGATCTGTCGGAGTCCTGAGCACGCCACCGACGATCCAGGCGCTCTTCCGTTCCCGATTGGATCAGCTGCCCGGTGGATGAGCGGAGGGTGCTGGAGTGCGCCTCCATCGAGGGCCGTCACTTCCACCGAAGCGCGATCCTGGACCTCGCACCCGAGTTCGATCGATCATCGCTGGACGCACATCTCGTCACCCTCGTCCGCAAGGATCTGATCCGTCAAGACGAGCCGAGTTTCGCGGCGGACGAGGCGTACCGCTTCCGCCATCTCCTGATCCGCGAGGCGGCCTACGAGTCACTCCCAAAGGAGACCCGTGCCGATCTCCACGAGCGATTCGCGCGATGGCTCGAGGACAGGGCGGGTGAGCGCGCCAATGAATACGGCGAGATCATCGGGTTCCACCTGGAACAGGCGACGCGCTATCTGGACCAGCTTGGGCCGCGCAGCGAGGCCGGCCGATCGCTCGCGCATCGCGCGTCGACGCAGCTCGCCGAAGCCGGCGAGCGAGCGTCCCTCCTCGGAGACGTTCGCGCGGCCATCACGTTGCTCGAGCGAGCCCGTGCCGTCTTGCCTGACGACGATCCGGCGCGGCTGCCCTTGCTTCCCGAGCTCGCGTCGCTCTTCGGTTTCCGCCAGTTCGACAGAGCGGAGGCTGCGTTGGATGAAGCGGAGCGGACCGCGGAGGCGTTCGGAGACGAGCGGATCGGCGCATTGGTGCGGCTCCTCCGACTGCGGTTGCGCCTACGGGTCGACCCGGAGGGTCGGGCAGCCCTGGTCCGGGCGGAGGCCGAGCGAGCCATCCCCATCTTCGCCCGGAGCGGTGATGAGGCGGCGCTCGCCCTGGCCTGGCGGCTGAAGGGTCATCTCGATCTCCTCCACGGGCACTTCCGCTCGTGGCGAGCTGCCCTCGAGGAGGCGCTGGTCCATGCCCGCCGCGCCGGCGACGAGCGCGAGGAGACGCGGCTGATCCAGCAGATCAGCCTGTCGCATCTCTGGGGCGCCACGCCCGTCGATGATTGTCTTCGACACGCCGCAGACGCCCTGTATTTCGCGCAGGAGAAGGGGAACCCGATCCGCGAGGGCCTCGCTCTCCTGCAGCTTGCCCATGGGTACGCGATGGTTCGACGCTTCGACGATGCCCGTGAGTGCCTCGCGCGGGATCGGGCATTGGTCGAGGGGTTCGGGCTGTCGCAGTTCGCCGACGAGACGGCGGGTCATGTCGAGATGCTCGCCGGAAACTGGGTGGCCGCCGAGACGAGCTTCCGGTCGATCTACGACCGGCTCCATCGAGGCGGCGAACGTGCATCCTTCCCGACGATCGCGGCCTATCTCGCCGAGACGCTCCACGCGCAGGATCGCGATGACGAGGCCCTGCTCGTCACGAAGGTGAGCGAGAGCGCGGCGGCCACTGACGATGTCGTCTCGCAGATGCTCTGGCGGGCGACCCGAGCGAAGGTGCTCGCGCGGCGGGGCGACGTCGAGGAAGCGGTACGACTCGCACATGAAGCGGTCCGGCTCGGCGACGACACCGAGATGCTCAACGAACGCGCTGCGACGCACGTCGATCTGGCGGAGGTCCTCATCGCCGCAGAGGTACGGCACGAAGCGACCGCCGCGATCGAAGAAGGGCTCCGGCTGTTCGAGGAGAAGGGCAATATCGTGGGCGCCGATGCGGCGCGGAACAGGCTGAAGCGGTCGGGACGGGAGCGCCCTGCCTGACGCCGCTCCCAGCATCGCCAAGGAGCATCGTCTCCTCGCGGAGGGTCAGCGCAGGATCAGGAATGCGTCGACGTCCACCCGGGGGTGGCCCAGGGTGCCGCGGACGAGGACCCGGATCGTGCGCGTCGCCGACGTTGACCAGGTCCTGGACCACACCACCCGGCGATATGCGGTGCTCGCCCGGTGCAGGTCGATCGTCGCCACATGGGTACCGTTCACGTAGACCCAGGCCCTGCCGGATGAGGGACCGAGCCTGGAGACCCAGGCCACACTTCGTCCGGTGAAGGTCAGGGACGCCCGGCGGCCGCGTATCCTGGCCGCGCGGTCGCGGGTGCCGTAGTAGTAGCTTCCGATCCTGGTCGACCAGAAGCCTCGGTACGAGATCCTGGACGAGCCCTCCTGGTAAGCGACCGGCCGGATCCCCGAGCTCGTCGACCACGGCGAGCTCGTCGCCGCGGAATCGACGGCACGGACGCGGATCTGGTATCTGTGGCCGGACGAGAACGTGAACGTCTTCGAATGTCCGGCGGTGCTTCCCACGCCGACCCACCCACCATCGTCCCTGCGAACCTCGATGTCGTAGTGATCGATCGTCGACCCCCCGTACGCGGTGCCCGCCCAGCTGGCCGTGACGATCACGCCGCTCCGGCCGAGCGTGACCGATGAGGGCAGGGCGACCTTGGGCGTCGTGACGGTCGGCGCGATGACGCCGCCGCCCTGACCCGGGTTGGCGTGGAGCGCGTCGAGGTAGGCACCGAAGCCGGATGGCGTGGCCCACTCGGCGGCGCTCTCGACGCCCGTGCCCTCACCCCACTCGTCAAAGGTGGTGATGAGCTGGAACGGCGCGTTCGATGCGACCATGTCGGCGATGTCCTGGGTCCAGGCGGTCACGTCGCGTGCCAGGCGCGGCGTCGCCTCCCCGGCCTTCCAGAATCCCGGGCTGATGGTGAACGAGTGACCCTGCTGTGAGTCCTCGGCGGTGGCGGGGCCGTACTGATGCCACTGATCGGGCTGATCCGCGCATGCGCCATAGCCGCCGAAGACCTTCAGCACGACATAGAACGCTTCTGACGCGTTCGCCTGCGCCCAACGCGTGGCCATGCCACAGGCGTCGGCCGCGTCCGCGTAGACGAAGATGACCGGTCTGCCACCGATCCGCAGGTACCCCGGATCAGTCGCGTACTTCGCGCTGAGATAGGCCAGGTCGTTCTGGATCTGCGATACGGTGGGGTCGCTGTAGCCCTCGGCCTCGTAGTAGAGGGTCCACCGGAAGGTCGAGTTCGCCGCCCCGGCGAGGAGCATCGGGATCCGCGTATCGGTCGGCGTGGCCTGGCCCCACCAGGAGGCGATCCCGACGTCGATGTTGCCGTACTGCATCGCGCTGATGTGGTTGGCGATGACCGAGGGCGACGAGGAGTCGTACAAGCCCAGGCTGGGGCTGTACTGGGTGTACGGGTGGATCCCTTGCTGCGTCCACGCCTCCGGGAACCAGGGGTAGTAGAAGGCGGCGCGGAGCGGGAACGCCGGTTCCGAGCCCCGGACGACGCCGGCCGTGAAGCTCAGCGTCGTGGCGGCAAGCGCGAGGCCGACCGCCGTTGCAAGGAGGCTGCGGAAATGGGGACCGAGGGTCATCGGGATCGCGCCTCCGTTGACGATCGACACCGAGAGCGCCGATGTCCGTGGCGCATTATCGGGTCCGCCGACCGCGGGCACCATCTCGATCGTCGTCGCAGACGCATGTGTCGGTGCGGCCTGGCAACGCTTTGCTATCCCGAGCGTCTTCGACCGGGCCGGCTGTCAGCGCCAGTCGCGATACGGCTGCGCGATCAGGTTGGCGTTGAAGTAGCGCGGATCACCCGTGACCTCGTCACCGATCCACGGTGGCAGGTCGACCACGGTCTCCTCGCTCGGCAGTTCTACCTCGGCGACGACGAGCCCGTCGTTCACGCCACCGAACACGTCGACCTCCCAGACCAAGCCCGCGAAGCCCACTCGATGGCGGACCTTCTCGATCACCGGCGGGATGCACAGCGCGAGCATCGCTTCGGCGTCGGCGAGCGGGATCTCGTACTCGAACTCGGCGCGCGTCGCACCCACGGACCGGCCCTTGATCGTGATGTAGGCATGCGGGCCGGCCCGTCGGATCCGCACGGTCCGGTCCACCTCGGTCGACAGGTAGCCCTGGCGGTAGGGAATGCCCTCGAGACCGGCGAGGAAACCCAACTCGCGGACCAGGAACTTGCGCTCGATCTCAACGCCCACGCCTCCACTGTAGCCGCGTGGGACCCTATGCTGCGCCGATGCAGGTTCGCCGCTACCCCGATGTCGAGGCGTTCCTCGCCGCGGCCGGCGACTTCCTCGCCGCGCGCGAGGCCGAGCACAACCTGCTCTTCGGGATCTGCTCCAGCCTGCGCGAGACGCCCGAGGTCTACACCGGCCCGGCCTACCTCGCGGCCGTCCTCGACGACGCGGACAGGATCGTCGGTGCCGCCATCCAGACGCCGCCGTTCCGGCTCGTCCTGTCCGAGATCGACGAGCCGCGGATCGGCGAGGCTCTTGCTCTCGACACCCTCGACCGTGACCTGCCGGGCGTCGCTGGTCCGGTCGGCGAGGTCGAGGCCTTCGTGGCGGCCAGGGTCGCCGCGGGTGGATCGCCGGGCCAGCACCGCGAGACCGACCGCATCTTCCGCCTCGACGCCGTCCGCCCGCCGCGCCACGTCCCAGGAACGCGCCGGATCGCCGGTCCCTCCGATCGCGAGCTCGTCTTCGCGTGGCTCGAGGGCTTCATGTTCGACGCCTTCGGCGACGCCGACCTCGCCGAGGTCGAGTCCATGACCGACCGATGGATCGAAGGGCGTGGCCGGACGCTCCACCTCTGGGAGGACGGCGACCCCGTCTCGTTGTGCGGGATCGGCGGCCAGACACCCCTCGGGATCCGGATCGGGCCGGTGTACACGCCTCCGGCGGTCCGCGGCCGCGGATACGCCAGCGCACTCGTGGCCGCGGTGAGCCAGGAGGCGCTCGACGCCGGGCGCCGCTTCTGCTTCCTGTTCACCGACGCTGCGAACCCGACCTCGAACCACATCTACCAGGAGATCGGCTACGAGCACGTCCGCGACGTCGACATCTTCGTGTTCCAGCCGCGATGACCGAGGAGCCGGTCCGGGGGGAGTCGCGCCTGCCGATGGCGGTCGCCGTCCTCACCCTGATGGGCTTCGCGCTCATCGCACCGGCGCATGTCACGTTCTTCCCCGGGCTGGTTGCTCGCCGCGATCGAGGGGATCCTGCTCCTCATCCTGATGATCGGTGACCCGGGCCGCATCGACCGCGAGACGCCCTGGCTCCATTGGACCTCCGTCCTGCTCGTGACCGTGCTGATGGCCAGCGCACTCGCGTCGACGGTGCTGCTCGTCGCCGACCTCCTGAGCGGGTCCCCGGTGACCACGGAGGCGGGTCCGCTTCTGGTCGCCGGCGCCAAGGTCTGGCTGACCAACAACATCGCGTTCGCGCTGCTCTACTGGGAATTCGATGGCGGCGGGCCGGTCAAGCGCGCTCAGGGTCTGCCGGAATTCCCCGACCTCGCCTTCCCGCAGCAGATGAACCCGGAGCTCGCCAAGCCGGGCTGGCGCCCGGAGTTCCTCGACTACCTGTACGTCGCCTTCACGACCGCGAACGCGTTCAGCCCGACCGACACGATGCCGATGGTCCACTGGACGAAGGTCGCGATGGCGTCGCAGGCGCTGATCTCGTTCACGATCGTCGGGCTCGTCATCGCCCGGGCGGTCAATTCGTTCGCGAGCTGACCCCGGACGACCGGATGAGGCGGAGGGGCTCGAGACTCGACGAGGTAGGCGCCGATCACGCCGAGCGCGATCAGGCCACCGAAGACCGCAGCCGCGATGGGCGACGCCCAGGCACCTTCGCGGAAGGCATGCCAGAGGATCGCGCCGAGGCCGGCCACGCCGGCACCGAGCACCCCGACGAGCAGGCGGTGTCGACGCGGGCTCAACGGCGAGGTCTCGACCCAGCGCGAGACGCGTGTCGCGATCCCCTGCGCCCCGAACGACCCGGCGATGGTGCCGAGGTCGTCGATGAGGTCGGGTTCGTCGATGACCGGGCGCTGTCGGGCGAGGAGGCCGGCCCGTGCTCGCCAGACCTCGGCCAGTGCCATCGCGACGGCCACCGCCGTGAACGCCAGGAGCACGAGGGACACGACAGCCGCACTCCCGGATGGCGACACGCCGACCACGATGAGCGCGACCACATCGGCGGCGAGTGCGATCGTGGCGGTGCCCGTCACGAGAGCCGCCCCGAGAGCGATCCGCCGCTCGACGGCGAGGTCAGGAGCACGCCGGGCCTGGGCGAGCCACGCGGACGACGGTCGCCCCACCGACGATCCCGATGGCGATGACCGCGAACGAGGTGACCGCGTCATAGGGGTCCTCGGTGAACGGCAGCGTAGCCCGCAGGCTCTCGACCTGGGTGGTCAGCCACGCGAACGCGAGGAAGGCGAACCCGGCGAATCCAGCTGTGCGTACGAGTCGATCGAACCGCATGGCGGCATCTTACGTCCGACCCCGTCCCGCAACCGAATTGGGGTAAACCTCCCCATGTCGCCACCGAACCGACACCTTGTCGGTCCTGCCGCGGGGCCGCCCCGGCCCATCTCCGCCTCCTAGCCTTCCGCCATGCCCGGATTCGGGCCGGGTACACGGAACGTCGGAGGACCTGTCGACGATGAACAGTGGTGATACCGCCTGGATGCTGATGTCCACGGCGCTCGTGATGATCATGTTGCCGGGCCTGGCGCTCTTCTACGGCGGCCTCGTCCGGCGCAAGAACGTCCTGTCGACGGTCATGCACAGCTTCTTCGGGCTGGCCCTCGTCAGCGTCGTCTGGGTCATCGTCGGTTTCACCCTTGCCTTCGGTCCCGACGTGAACGGCATGGGCCTCATCGGCAACCTCGACTTCGCGATGTTCAACAGCGTCGGCCAGGAGCCGTCGACGGTCTACGCCGTGACCATCCCGTTCATGTTGTTCGCGATGTTCCAGCTGATGTTCGCGGCCATCACGCCGGCGCTCATCACCGGCGCCTTCGCCGAGCGCAAGCGGTTCGGCTCCTTCGTCCTCTTCACGATCCTCTGGTCGATCCTCATCTACTCGCCGATCGCCCACTGGGTCTGGTCGGTCGACGGCTGGCTGTTCAAGCTCGGCGCGCTCGACTTCGCCGGCGGCACGGTCGTCCACATCAGCTCGGGCGTGTCGGCCCTGGTCGTCGCGCTGATGATCGGCCGGCGCCACATGAACGGCGACAGCAAGGAGCCGCACGACGTCCCGATGGTCGTGCTCGGCGCCGGCCTGCTGTGGTTCGGCTGGTTCGGCTTCAATGCCGGCTCCGCGGTCACCGCCGGTGGTCTCGCCGCCAGCGCCTTCACCGTCACCAATATCGCGGCCGCCGCGGCCACGATCACCTGGGTCCTGGCCAGCTACGCCAACACGCGCAAGGTCAGCGTCGTCGGGGCCGCCTGCGGCGCCGTCGCCGGTCTCGTCGCGATCACCCCGGCGTCGGGCTACGTCACGCCGGGTGGCGCGCTCATCATCGGTCTCGTCGCCGGCGGCCTGTGCTACAGCGCGACGCTCCTTCGAGCCCGCTCGCGTGTCGATGACGCGCTCGACGTCTTCGCGGTCCACGGTGTCGGCGGGATGTTCGGCGCCATCGCGACCGGCATCTTCGCCTCGACCACGGTCCAGGCCGCCTACTCCGGCCTCCTCGACGGCAACCCGCAGCAGCTCGTCACCCAGGCCGTCGCGGTCGGCGCGACCGTCCTCTACGCCGCCATCGGCACCGTCGCCATCGTCAAGGTCGTGGACCTCCTGCTCGGCATCCGGGTCAAGCCCGAGGTCGAGGAGATGGGGCTGGACCTCTCGGTCCACGGCGAGGTCGCCTACCAGGTGTGACGTCCCGGCCGCTCCCGGCCCGACGTCACCACTCCTCCCACACCGGCCGCCGTCGACCCTCTTCGACGGCGGCCGGTCCGTCCCTCTCCGGAGCAGAGCCGTGAACCAGCAGCAGCAGCGGTCCGGTCCGACCCGCCAGCGTCCTCGCAGGAGCGTCACGCCCCTGTATGACGCGCGCTACGAACACGACGCGTGCGGGGTCGGGTTCGTCGCCGACGCCGGGGGGCGATCACGGGATCGGGTGCTGCCGCTGGCTCTCGCGGGGCTGGCGGCGCTCGGGCATCGCGGGGCGTTCGGGGCGGACGGCGAGTCGAGCGACGGCGCAGGCGTGGCCCTGCCGCTCGATCGGTCGCTGCTGGCGCTGCTGGCCGGGGACGCGCTGGCCGCCGAGCGGCCTGGCGTCGTGTCGCTGTTCCTGCCACGCGGCCGCGCGGCGGAAGCGACGGGCGCGAGCCCTCGTGGAGGCGACCTTCGCCGGCTCAGGACTCGTGATCGCCACGTGGCGGGCCGTTCCGTTCGACGTGTGTGCCCTGGGCGCTGCCGCGGCTGCCTCGCGGCCCGCCTTCGCCCAGGCGATCGTGGCCCGGCCGTCGCGCTCTGCCGACGACCCGCGGCCCCATCACGGACGATGCCTTCGAACGGCGGCTCGTCGTCGCCCGGCGTCGGCTCGAGACGGCGGCCCGGGAGGCGGGCGGTGTCCTCGCCGAGATCGCGGTGCCGTCGGCGTCGGCGCGGACCGTCGTCTACAAGGGATTGGTCATCGGCGGCCGGCTGCCGGACCTCTATCCGGACCTCCGGGCGCCGCTGTCGCTCGCCTACGCGGTCTTCCACCAGCGCTACGCGACGAACACGCACCCTGTGTGGCGCCTCGCCCAGCCGTTCCGCTCGATCTCGCACAACGGCGAGATCAACACGGTTCGTGGCAACCGTGAACAGGTCCGCGGCCGTGCTGCCGACGCCGCCTCCTCGGAGGTCGCACGCGACCTCCTGGCGGCCGGGCCGCTGCTGTCCGCGGACGGCTCCGATTCGCTGTCGCTCGACGAGGCCCTCGAGCTGCTGACCTCGACCGGCTGGGACCTGACCGCGGCTCTGCTGACCGCGATCCCGGAGGCCCTGGCGCTTCGTCGTGCTCCGCATCCGCAGGTGGCGACGCTCCGGCGGCGGACGGCCGGGTTCCTCGCGCCATGGGACGGACCTGCGGCCATCGTCTTCGCCGACGGCCGGACGGTCGGTGCCCTCGTCGACCGGAACGGGCTGCGGCCGGCGGCGTTCGCCGTGACGCGCGACCGGCTCGTCGCGGTCGCATCCGAGGCGGGGGCCGTGCCGTTCACCGCCGCCGAGACGGTCCGGCGTGGACGCCTCGGGCCGGGCGAGCTGCTTCTGGTCGAGCCGGGCCGGCGGGCGATCCTGGAGGACACCGAGGCGAAGGCGCGTGCGCTCCGGACATTCCCGATCCATGACGCGGCTCGACCGACGCACGAGGATCGCTTCGAGGACGTGTCGGGGACGCACGTCGCGACGGATCACGTCCTGCGCTATCTCGCCGGTCTCGACGCGGAACGCGCCCGACTCGACATCAAGACCATGGCGCTCGAAGCCCACGAGCCGCTCTGGAGCATGGGCGACGACACGCCGACGCCGGGCCGCGGCCGGCTCGACCGACCCGTCGCCGACCACCTCCGGCAAGCCTTCGCCCAGGTCACGAACCCGGCGATCGATCCGGAACGTGAGCGGGTCGTCATGGACCTGCGGGTCGAGCTGGGTCGGCGGCCCGCCCTGCTCGGTGGACCGCCACGCGGGCCGCGTACGGTGCGCCTCCAGCGACCGATCGTCGCGGACTTGGAGGGGTTGATCACGGCGGTTCGCGGGGACGGCGCCACGGTCCGGACGCTCGATGCGACGTGGGACGCGGATCTGGGCCCTGCCGGACTGGAGGTCGCGCTGGAGAGGCTTGCCACAGATGCGGTCACGGCCGCCCATCGAGGGGCGTCGCTGGTGGTGGTCTCGGACGCCGCGTGGTCCGTCGACCGGCTGCCCGTCCCGTCGATCCTTGCCGCCGGGGCGGTCCACACCGCGCTGACGGCCGCCGGCCTGCGCGGCCGCACCGATCTCGCCGTCAGCGCCGTCGACATCCTCGACGTCCATGCGATGGCGATGGTCCTCGCCGTCGGCGCCACCGTCGTCCATCCGCGTCTCGCGATCGAGCTCGCCGCCGAACTCGCCGGGACGCGAGGCGCCGAGGCGCTGACGCCCGGGGACGCGGTCGGCGGCCTGCTGTCCGCGTTCGAGGCCGGCCTGCGCAAGACGCTGGCGCGGATGGGCATCAGCGCGATCGCCTCGTACATCGGCGGCGCGCTCATCGACGTGGTCGACCTGGATGCGTCCGTCGTCACGCGCTGCTTCCCGACCGCCGCCGCCTGGCCCGGGCGGACGACCCTGGCCGACCTTGCCCAGCGCCAGATCCGGCGACGAGCGGCGGCCCTCGCCATCCCCGAACCGGCTGCCGGTCGCGAGCCGCGCCTGCCGGACCCCGGCTTCGCCCGGTTCCGAGCCGATGGCGAGGCGCATCTCTTCTCGCCGCGGATCGCCGGCGAGATCCAGGTCCTGTCCGGCCACGGCGCGGCCGGGATCGACGCGGCGCACGACACGGATGCGGCCCTGGCGCGATATCGGGCGGCGCTCGCGCGCCCGGCGGGGGAGCGCTCGGTCCCGCGCGACGAACTCCGGGTCCGGACTGCCAAGCTGCCACTGGCCCTCGACGAGGTCGAGTCCGCGCAGCGCCATCGTCCGGCGGTTCGTCGTCTCGGCCATGAGCGTCGGGGCGCTGAGCCCCGAAGCGCACCAGGCGCTGACCATCGGGATCCAGCGGGCCGGGGGGTCGGCGAACACCGGCGAAGGCGGCGAGGATCCCGCCTGGTACGCCCCGACCGCGGACGGCCAACGCCATGACGCCCGGATCAAGCAGGTCGCGTCGGCCCGGTTCGGCGTCACCGCCACCTATCTGGCCCGCGCCGACCAGCTCGAGATCAAGATCGCCCAGGGCTCGAAACCGGGCGAGGGCGGCCAGCTCCCGGGCAGGAAGGCGACGGCCTACATCGCGGCGCTGCGTCGTGGCCAGCCGGGTCAGAGCTACATCAGCCCGCCGCCGCACCACGACATCTACTCGATCGAGGACCTCGCCCAGCTCATCGCGGACCTGCGGGCGATCAACCCGACGGCGCGGATCGGCGTCAAGCTCGTCGCGAGCCGGGGTGTGGGCACGGTGGCGGCCGGGGTCGCGAAGGCCGGTGCGTCGTACATCCACCTGTCCGGCCATGCCGGCGGGACGGGGGCGTCGCCGCTGTCGTCGATCAAGCACGTCGGGGCGCCGTGGGAGCTGGGTCTGGCCGAGGTCCACCAGGTCCTGTTGCGGAACGACCTCCGCGACCGCGTCGCCCTGCGCGCCGACGGCGGCCTGCAGACCGGCCGCGACCTGCTCATCGCCGCGCTTCTCGGAGCCGAGGAGTTCGCCTTCGGGACCGCGGCGCTCGTCGCGATCGGGTGCGACATGGCCCGCCAGTGCCATCTCGATACGTGCCCGACCGGCATCGCGACGCAGCGCGAGGACCTGCGCGCCAAGTTCGCCGGCACGCCCGACGCGGTCGTCCGCTATTTCACGGCCATCGCCGAGGACGTCCGCCGCGAGCTGGCGGCGGTCGGCGCGCGAACGGTCGGCGAGATCGTGGGCGAGAGTCGGCGGCTGCTGAGCGCCGTGCCGGTCGCCCGCGCCGAGCTGGGGCCGATCATCGGCGCCTCACCCTGGGCAGCCTCGGCGGCGCGTCGGGCGGACCCGGCGAGCGCCGGTCGTGGGATCGGCCGCGCGCCCGCGTCAGCGCTGGAGGTCGGCATCGCGGCGGCGTTCCGCGGCCAGGGGCCCGTCTCGGCGACGGGCTTGCGGGTGACGACGGCCGATCGATCGTTCGGCGCGGGCCTCACGGGCGCCCTCGAGCGCCATGAGCTCAACGGCCCCGTCCGGCTCGAGCTGCGGGGCGCCGCCGGCCAATCGTTCGGCGCCTTCGCCGGTCCAGGCGTCGAGCTGCGCCTGGTCGGTCAGGCCAATGACTACGTCGCGAAGGGCCTGTCGGGCGGCTCGATCACCGTCGCCCCGGAGCCCGACCTCGGCGCCGACGCGGCCACCGAGGCGATCGCCGGCAATACCGTGCTCTACGGCGCGACCGGGGGCCGTCTCCATCTCGTCGGTCGCGCCGGGATGCGCTTCGCCGTCCGCAATAGCGGCGCCGAGGCCGTCGTCGAGGGCATCGGCCCCCACGGCTGCGAGTACATGACCGGGGGCACCGTCGTGGTCCTCGGGCCCGTCGGCGCGAACTTCGGCGCCGGGATGACCGGCGGCCGGGCGTACCTGTACGACCCGAGTGGCCGCCACACGGCTGCGCTCGACGAGCGGAGCGTGGGCGCGGTCCGGCTCGCGACGGCCTTGGCCGATCGGTCGGACGGCCAGACCCGCGTCATCGAGCTCATCGGCCTCCTGCAGGCTCACCGCTCCGCCGGTTCGGAGCTGGCCGGTCGGCTCCTCGACGAGGCCGACCTGGCGTCACGTTTCTGGCTGGTCGAGCCCATCGCGGTCGTCGCCCAGGCCGATGTCGCGGCGCCGCAACCTGACCGCAACCCCATCGTTCCCGTTCCGACGCCGACGCCCGACGCCGGGGTGGCTACCGTCGGTGGAACATGGGGCAGCGTCACCTCCGGGTGATGCGTCCTGGAGCCCCGCAGCCCTGGCCCCAGCCCGGAAGGTACGCCGATGATCCACCCGTCCGACTCCGAGATCCGCCCGACCTCCGCGGTCCGTGATGGGCGCGATGGCCCGGTCACGTGCGCCGCCTGCGGCTGCCGCCTGACCGCGTCGGGTGATGCGTTCTTCCACTTCAACCCGATCGGTGGTCGTGACGCCCGTGGCTGCCGCATCGCCTGCGCCGACGCTGCGCACGACATGACCGGCCGCCCGATCGCGGTCGCCGTCTAGCTCTCGAACCGAGGCCTCTTCGCGGGCCTCTTCTCCGGTGCATGTCTTGCACCGCGGGCACACAACGGCGCGTTCGAAGACCGAACGCGCCGATTCTTTGGCCCTGGTGGCACGATCCTGCCCGGGCGCCTCGGATCGCGCGGCTGGGCGGCCCACGCTTGTGTCCGCCGCACGAATCCGCGCCTCGGTGGGCCAGACGGGCGCCGTCGTGTGCTCCCGATGCAAACCTTGCGCCCGGAGCACGCGCCGCGCTAGTTCGCCGGGGCCGCCCCCTCGTCCTCGACGACGATCCGATAGCCCACGCCGCGGACGGCCACGACCTGCGGACCGCCGGCGGCCTGGACCTTCGAGCGAAGGCGGGCCAGGTGAGGCTTGAGCCACAGCAGATCCGGGTCTGTCTCGGCCGGCCAGCCGGCTCGGGCAAGCTGGAGGTGCGGAACGATGTCGCCGCCCGCGCGCACGAGCGCCTCCAGGAGCCGGAATTCGGTCGGGGTCAGGGCCAGGGCCGTCTCGCCGACGCGTGCCTCGTGACGTCCGGGCTCCAGCACCAGATCGCCCGCGCTCAGCGGCCCGCCGCCCGTTCCGGACGGTCCGCCGCTGCGGTCCACCCGGCGCATGACCGCGGCGATCCGCGCCAGCAGCTCGGCCTTGCCGAACGGCTTGGTCAGGTAGTCGTCCGCGCCGAGGCCCAATGCCCGGACCTTGGCCGCTTCGCCGCTCTCCCCGGACACGACCAGGATCGGTGCCGGCCCGACGGCCCGCATCTGCCCCGCCACGTTGAACCCGTCCGGCCCGGGCATGGCCAGGTCCAGCAGGACGAGATCGGGATGCTCCTCCCGGAACCGCTTCACGGCGGTCAGGCCGTCGTAGGCGGTGATGACCTGGTGGCCCTCGGTGCCGACGAGGGCGGTGATGGCCCCCACCATCGCCGGGTCGTCATCGACGACGAGGATTCGGAGGGGGCGCGTGCTCATCGTGATCATGGTCCTCGCTCTAGCAGGTCAGACGGCCACAGCGGCCGGCAGCGCCACGACGAATCGGGCGCCATGTGGTCGGGCGGGCTCGCACCAGAGGCGGGCGCCCATCGATTCCCCGAGCCGCTTGGCGGCGTAGAGACCGATCCCGGATCCTCTGGCGGTATGGGTGTCGCGGCGGGCGTACGGCTCGAAGATCCGCTCGCGCCATTCATCGGGGATGCCCGGGCCCTCGTCCGAGATGCCGAGCCGGACGACGCCCTCGTCGAGCGTCCAGTCGATCCGGATGACGGTCCCCGGCGGGGCGTATTTCACCGCGTTCTCGACGAGGTGCTCGACGATCTGGCGGAGCCGCGGCGGGTCGGCCAGGGCGTGGAGCCTGATGCTCGGCACGATCTCGACCGGATGCTGTTCGAGGATGGGCTTGAGGGAGGCGACGACCTCGGAGACGAGCGAACCGAGATCGACCGGCGTGACCGACGCGGGCCCCTCGGGCACGACGCGCACCGACGCCAGGATGGAGTCGACGAGGCGGTCCAGCCGCTCGATCTGCTCGAGCGTCGCGCGGTGCCACGTCGCCCGCGTCTCGCGCCGCGCCATGTCCCGCGACTCGCGCCCGCGCAGCGGTGGCTCGTCGGCGAGCAGGTCCGCGTACGCCCGGACGATCGCCAGGGGTGTCCGCAGTTCGTGGGTCACGAGCGCGATGAGCTCGCTGCGCGCCTCGTCGATCGCCTTGAGCGCCTCGACCCGCGCCTCGGCCTCGGTCTGCTGGCGGCCCTTCTCGATGATGCCCGCCAGCAGGTCGGCGACGGCGCCCAGTTGCGCGACGTCGTGGTCGCTGAACGTCCGCCGCTCCTCGGTCTGGACGTTGAGGACCCCGACGATCTGGTCGTGCCAGGTCAGGGGCACGGACAGCATCGACGACACGAACCGTCGCTGGTCGATGCCGCGGACCCACAGGAAGCGCGGATCGGCGCGGACGTCCGGGATGACCAGCGGTTCGCCGGCTGCGGCGACGCGGCCCGTGACGCCTTCCCCGAATGGCACCCGGGCGCGGCCGATCTGGAAGCGGTCGAGGCCGTTCGTGGCGGCCAGCGTCAGGTACGCTCCGTCCCGGTCGAGCAGATAGAGCGAGGAGACATCCGCGTGCAGGACGTCCCGGGTCCGGTCGACGACGGTCTCGAGGAGCTCATCCCACGTCCGGGCCGTGGTCGCGAGGCGGGCGACCTCGTGCAGGAACCGGAGCTGTTCGAGCTGGTCATCGGCGGCCGTCGGTGGCGGCGTCGGCTCCGCCTTGGGCGTCCCGGTACGGCGTCCGGCACCGGACGCTCGAGCGTCCGCAGAGGGGGACCCGTAGCTCGGCATGGGCATCACCATACAAGCCTAGAGAAAGGTTGCGGCCCGGACGGTTGCGACACGGTGGCGGCTTGGTCCCGGAACGGTCCCTTCGGAGCGTTGTCATGACCCGCGCCGACGGCGTCCCGCGTGTCCGACGCGGTCGCGGCGGAGCCGCTCGGGATCGGGTCCGCCGGGGCACGCGACCCGCTCGCGCGCGAGGTGCGCCTGCTCGGCGCCCTGCTCGGCCAGGTCATCGCCGAACAGGCGGGGCCCGAACTCTTCGCGACCGTCGAACGCATCCGAAAGCTGACGATCGCCCTCCGACGAGACGACGACCCGACCGTCCGGGCGCGGCTCGACGACGAGATGCGCGCACTCGAGTTGGGTGACGCCGAGGCGGTCATCGAGGCGTTCGCGCTCTACTTCGGGCTGGTCAACCTGGCCGAAGCGCGCGGCCGGGTGCGGGCGCTTCGGCGACGCGAGCGAGCCGCGCGTGACGGGATCCTCGACGATTCACTCGCGGACGCGGTGGCGGGGTTGCGGCGGCTGGGCCGAACGGACGCGGAGCTCGATGCGCTGGTCGGCCGGCTCGTCGTCGCGCCGGTCTTCACGGCGCATCCGACCGAGGCGCGCCGGCGGACGACGCTCGTTGCCCTGGGGCGATGTGCCGTCCTGCTCGCCCGGCTGGACGATCCCCGGCTCACCCCGTCGGACGATCGCGAGGTTCGGCGCCGGTTGCGCGAGGAGATCACGCTGCTGTGGCGGACGTCCGACCTGCGCGTCGTCAGCCCGACCCCGCTCGACGAGGTCCGGACCGCGATGGCCTTCTTCGACGCCACGCTGTTCACGGTCATCCCGCGGTTGTACCGGGCGCTCGATGCGGCCCTGGATCCGCCGACCGGTCGGGCGCCGGCCCCGGCGTCCGACACCGGCCGGACCGGGACGCGGCCTCCGCGCGTCGGCGCGTTCCTGCGGCCGGGCAGCTGGATCGGTGGCGACCGCGACGGCAACCCGGGCGTCACCGCGGAGATCACCGCACGGACCGTGCGCATCCACGCCGACCACGTCCTGCGCGGGTACGAGGCGGTCGCGACCCGGCTGATGCAGACGGTCGCCGCGGCGACGGCCGGCGACGGCGTGGCACGGCCCCTCGTGTCGCGCCTTGCGCGCGACGCCGAGGACCTGCCCGAGACCGACCGACAGCTCCGCCGCCGATTCCCGGACGAGCCGTACCGGCAGCGGTTCGGGTTCATCGCCGAGCGGCTGCGTCGGACGCGGGCGGCACTGGTCGGGGAACCGGCCCCGCTGACGGGGCGATACGCCGGGCCGGAGGAGCTGCAAGCCGAACTCGCAGAGGTCGCCGACGCGCTCGTGGCGGACGGGCTCCAGCGGGTCGCCTACGGCGAAGTGGCGGAACTGCGCTGGCAGGTCGGCACGTTCGGCTTCCACCTCGCGTCGCTCGAAGTCCGGCAGCACGCGGCCGTCCACGGCGCGGCGCTCGCACGCGATCCGTGCCGGCGTCCCTGGCACCACGGAGCTGTCGGCCGGGGTGACGCTGGACGAGGTCCTGGCCACGTTCCGGGCGATCGGCGCGATCCAGGCGCGCTTCGGGGTCGAGGCCTGCCACCGCTACGTGATCAGCTTCACCTCGTCGTCGACGGACGTCACCGACGTCCTCGAACTCGCACGCCTCGCCTTCGAGCGATCCGGCGACGTCGACCATGCGCCGCCGGTCCTCGATGTCGTGCCGCTGTTCGAATCGAGCCAGGCGTTGGGCGACGCCGGGTCGATCCTCGGGGCGCTGCTCGACGATCCGGCCTACCGGCACGGCCTGGCGGCGCGCGGCGATCGCCAGGAGGTCATGCTCGGCTACTCCGACTCGAACAAGGAATCCGGGCTTGTCTCGGCGGCCTGGATGCTCCACCAGGCACAGGCTGCCCTCGCCCGCGCCGCGCGGGATCGGGGAGTGGAGCTGACCCTGTTCCACGGCCGCGGCGGCGCCCTCGGCCGCGGCGGCGGCCCGACCAACCGGGCCATCCTCGGCCAGGCGCCGGGCTCGGTCGATGGCCGGCTCAAGCTGACCGAGCAGGGCGAGGTCATCGCCGCGAACTACGCCGACCCGACCATCGCCCGCCGTCACCTCGAGCAGATGACCGGCGCGATCCTGCTCGCCTCGGCGCCCGAGCACGACGCGCGGCTCGAACGTGCGCTGGCCATCGGAGCGCCGATCCTCGACGAGCTCGCGGCGACGTCTCGTGCTGCGTACCGGGCGCTCGTCCATGACGATCCGGGTTTCGCCACGTTCTTCCGCGATATCACGCCGATCCGCGAGCTGTCCGATCTCCGCCTGGGGTCCCGTCCGGCCGCGCGCGGCCGGCGCGACGATGCCCCGACCATCGACTCGCTCCGCGCCATCCCGTGGACGTTCGCCTGGTCCCAGGCGCGGATCAACCTGCCCGGCTGGTATGGGCTGGGGTCCGCCCTCGAGGCATACCGGGGCGCGCACGGCGAGGCGGGGCTGGACGAGATCGCTCGGCTCGCGCGGGACTGGCCGTTCCTGTCGAGCCTGCTCGACAACGCCGAGATGAGCCTGGCCAAGGCGGACATGGGCGTCGCACGGCTGTATGCGGCACTCGCCCACCGGGACGGCGACGACCGACGCTGGGCGACGATCGAGACCGAATACCGGCGGACGGTCTCGCTCCTGGCACGCGTCACCGGACGCGAGCGCCTGCTCGACGGAGCGCCGGTCCTCCAGCGCTCGGTGGCGCTGCGGAACCCATACGTGGATTCGCTGTCCGAGATGCAGGTCCGTCTGCTCGCCCGGCTCCGGACGCTGGCGCCGGACGATCCGGATCGGGCGCTCGTCCTGCGGCTGGTCCAGCTGACGGTCAACGGCGTCGCGGCGGGTCTGCAGAGCACGGGCTAGCGTGGACCATCGCGATCACGTCGCGCTGCTGCGTCCCGCGCTCGAATCGGTGGGGGCGGGCGGCACCTGGGCCGACATCGGGGCGGGGGAGGGCGCGTTCACCCTCGCCTTGGCGGACCTGCTGGGTCCCGGCGGGCGGATCGTGGCGGTCGATCGGGACCGGCGGGCGCTCGAGGCGAACGCGGAGGCTGTGCACGGCCGCTTCCCGGCGACGGAGTTGACGACGCTCATCGCCGACCTCGGAGGGAGCCTCGACCTGCCCGAGCTCGACGGCCTCGTCGCCGCCAACAGCCTCCATTTCGTGCCGCGCGACAGGCAGGTGCCGGTCATCTCGGCCCTGGCGGCGCATCTCCGGCCGGGTGGCTCGTTCGTCGTCGTCGAGTACGACGCGGACCGCGGCAATCCGTGGGTGCCGCACCCGTTCACGTACGCCTCGTGGGAGCGCCTGGCGGCCGCGGCGGGGCTCGTGAAGACGCGTCGGATCGGCCGCGTGCCGAGTCGGTTCCTGGGCGCGATCTACGCGGCGGAGAGCATTCGCTCGTAGGCCGCCCGGTCCATCGCATCGTTCCTGAAGTCCGCGAGTCGTCTCACGACCCTCTCAGCGGTCGCGCCCAGCATCCGCGTCGAGTCGACTCCACCGTCCAGGAATCGCACAGCAAGGAGCATCCATGGAATGGACCACTCCGCCGGTCGTCCCGGCGTCCCCACCCGCGCCCGTCGCGATCGCCTCGGCGATCGAACCGACGGACGCGACCTCGAACGGTTCCGGTCTTCGCCGGACCGTCCTCACCGCGGCGCTCTCGGCGCTGCTCCTCGTCGGCGGCGCCGCGGCGGTCGTCTCGGCGGCCAGCCCGGAGCCGTCCGCGGCTCCGAGCACCACGGCTCCCGCCGGCGGCTCGGGCACGCAGCCTGCGCCGCGCCAGCACGGGACGGGATCCACGGCGGACTGCCCGAACATGGGCGGCGCTAGCGGCTCGGGCAACGGCTCCGGGACGGCGCCCACGGCGCCGACCACCCCGACCGTCCCGGCTCCGACTCCCGCCACCTAGGTCCGGGCCCCGGCGGTCCGCTTCGGCGGGCTGCCGGGTCTCGCCCCTGGGACCCGACCGATGCGAATCCTCACCGCCGCCGTCCTGTCGGTCCTGCTCGTGACCGGTTGTGCCGGGACGGCGGCGGCTCCCACCGCCGCCCTCACCGATATCGGGGTGGGACTCCAGGGCCCGGCTGGTCTCGTCGCCACGCACCGAGGCGACCGGCCTCGCCAACGTCTCCGCGTTCGCATTCGATGCCGACGACCGGCTCTGGGCGGCGACTGCGAGCTTCGCCGACGATGGCACGGACGCGGTCTACCTGATCGCGACAAGCGGGGCGACGCCGATCAAGGTCATCCCGGACCTCCACACGCCGCTCGGGCTCGTCTGGGACGACGGGACCCTGTTCGTCTCGTCCGGCGACGGGATCGAGGCGTACCGCGACCTCGACGGCGACGCGTTCACGGCACACGACACGATCCTCACCTTGCCGGCCGGCGTCGGGCAGGTCAACGGTCTCGCGCTGTCATCCGATGGTCGTCTCTACCTCGGCGTCTCGGCGCCGTGCGATGCCTGCGACCCGGAGGTGGCCGAGGCCGCGGCCGTGGTGTCGCTGCTCCCCGACGGGACCGACCTGCGCGTCGAGGCGGGCCACATCCGCGCGCCGGTCGGGCTCGCGTTCTACCCGGGGACGGACGACCTGTTCGTCACGATGAACCAGCGCGACGACCTGGGCGAGGCGACCCCAGGCGACTGGCTGTCGGTCATCCGCGCCGGTCAGGAGTGGGGCTTCCCCGACTGCTACGGGCAGGGTGGCGCGGTCTGTGAGGGCGTCCCAGCACCCGTCGCGGAACTCGACACGCATGCGGCCGTCAGTGGCGTCGCGATCGTGACCGGCGAGCTCGGCACGTCGGTCGGGACCTCGGCGATCGTCGCCGAGTGGGCGACCGGGGCCGTCCTCCGGGTGCCGCTCACGCGCGACGGCGCGACCTACAGCGGCACGGCGGAGCCGTTCCTGACCGGGCTGACCAGGCCCGTCCCGGTCGCGCTCGCGCCAGGTGGTGGCCTGGTCGTCGGCGACTGGGCGACCGGGACGGTCTACCGGATCCGGGCGAGCGCGGTCGCCAGCCGCTCGTAGTCGGCAGGCTCGTTGTAGCGCTGGGCAGAGATCCGGACGAATGCCCGCGGGCGGACGCCGTCGGTCCGGGCGGCGGGCACCGGCCAGACGCCGATCGGCACCTGGAGGCGATCTTCGGTCTCGAGTCGGTCGTGGACGTGCTCGGCCGCGGCATCGTCGGCATCGATCCACGACAGCGGCAGGGACGCCATCGAGCCGAGCATGGCATCCGGCGCGGGCGGCTCGAGCTCGAGCGCGGTGCACAGTCGGTCGCGTCCGGCGAGCGCGAGCGCGTGATTCGCGGCCATGACCTCCGGCCAGCCGCCCGGCGCCTGGGCGGCCATCCAGTCGATCGCCGCGGGGAGCGTCAGGAATCCGGTCGGATCGGTCGTGCCGACCCAGTCGAACTCGTGGCGGAAGCGCGTCCGATCGGCCAGCGGGGCATTGGCGCCGTGGGACACGACGAGTGGATGGATCATGTCGCGCCGGTCCTCGCGGACCCACAGCACGGCCGCGCCCTTCGGTCCGCACAGCCACTTGTGGCCGTTCCCCGTCCAGTACGCGGCCCCGAGGCCGTCGACGTCGAGCGGGATCATCCCGGGCGCGTGCGCGCCGTCGACGAGCGTGTCGATGCCGCGGGCCGTGAGGTCCGCGACGATCTCGGCGACGGGGAAGATGAGCCCGGTCGGGCTGGTGACATGGCTGACGACGACGAGGCGGGTGCGGTCCGTGACCGCGCCCAGGATCGCGTCGCGGACCGTGTCGGGGCCGTCGATCGGGAAGGGGATCGGCGCGACGACGACCCGCGCTCCGTCTCGCGCGGCGACGGCGCGCATGGCGTTGATCGTGGCGTTGTACTCGTGGTCATTTGTGAGCAGTTCGTCGCCCGGCGCGAACCGGAGCGACTGGAGGACCGTGTTGTAGCCCGTCGTCGCATTCGGCACGAAGGCGAGTCCCTCCGGGATCCGCCCCGAGGAACCGGCCGACGGCGATCCGCGCCTCGTCCAGGAGCCCCGGCAGGTCGCCCGACAGGAACCGGACCGGCTCGCGTTCGAGCCGCTCCCGGAGAGCCTGCTGGACGGCGAGGACGGGTTCCGGGCATGCCCCGTACGAGCCGTGGTTGAGGAACGTCACGCTCGGGTCGAGCCGCCAGCCGAGGTCGGTCCTCATGCGCGTGCGTCTGCCGGGAGTCTCGAATCGGTCGCCCGGGCCGGACACGACGACGGTCGCGTCGCGCGCGGCGAGCCAGCGGACCTCGCCCTCGCCGACGACCCGCCAGGCGATCGGGTCTGCCATGGCGTCCATCGTGATCGCAGCCGGTCCGTTCCGCGAGCCCGAGCGCGCCCAGACCATCGGGCGCTGATGCGCCGAACCGCTCGACCGTCGCGTCCCAGCTCGCCGCATCCGCATGAGGAACGACGACGATCCCCGGGACGACGTCGAGGCCGTCGACTCCGCCGCCAGGAGTCCACGTCCATGGCGCAAGGGCCATCGCGCCGGCGCTCGCCCCGGTGAGGACGGCCCCGGCCGCATGCGCCCGCTCGATCGCGGCCCACGCCCGCGACCCGCGCATGACGGACACGATGAGGTCCGGGTCGCCGCCCGGGAAGGCGATGACGTCCGCCGCCGTCGAGGAGATCGGCCAGGCCGGCGTCGGCGGCGCTGGCCGCGTCCACGATCAGGGCGACGGACGCCACGACGGCCAGCCCGTCCTGGGCCGCGACCCGCTGGAAGGCCGCCACGCCGTGCGCAGCGGACCGGTCCGGGCGACCACCGAGCGGCCGCGGTCGGAACGACCACGACCCGGATCGGGCGCCCGGCTCCAGCCGGCCTCGCCGCGGCCAGGGCCAGCACGGCCGAGATGCAGGCCTCGTCGCCCGCCTCGTACTCACCGCCCCCGTGCAGGACGACCGGACCGCTCACCCGGGTCGCGACGGATCGTCGGGGGGCGTGACGTTCTTCATCGGCGGGCGAGGCGGCTCGCCCCGGCCGCCGTCGCCGCGGGGTGGACCCGGCCGGCGCCGGACGATGCCGGTGATCCGCTCCGGCGCGACGACGAATGGCGCGATGTACGCGACGACCAGGATGGGCACCAGGAACCGTGCCGCGACCGGACGGATGGCCAGCAGGAACGCGAGGGCCCAGACGCAGATGGCGTAGAGGCCGATGACCCGGCTCGACAGACCCGGCCAGCTGCAGCCGTCGTGACGGAAGCAGCACGATCAAGCCAAGCAGGAGTCCGACGGCCAGGAGCGCGGGCGCAGGCATCACCCGCTGATGGTAGCCGTCACCGGCCAAGCGGAACGCGTCGGCTAGCGGTTGATCGAGCGGAACTTCCGGACGCTCAGCGGTCCGAACACGACGATGAAGATCACCACCCACACGAGCGTGACCAGGATCGGCTCTGTCGTCGCCAGGCTGGTCCCGCCGCTCGGGTTCGGGTTGCCCCACAGCTCGCGCAGGCCGATTCGTCAGCGTGCTGGTCGGGTTCCATTCGGCGATCGGCTGGAGCAACGTCGGCAGCGCCGCGAGCGGCACGAACGCCGTGGAGATGAACGTGATCGGGAACAGCACGGTGAAGATCACCTGCTGCCCGACCTCCACGGTCGGGACGTTCAGCCCAAGGAACACGCCCAGCCAGACCATCGCGTAGGCGAACAGCAGCAGCAGCCCGAAGCCCGCGATCAGCGACCCGATCCCGGTGTCGACGCGCCACCCGATGACGAACCCGGTCGCCATCAGCACGCACAGGATGCCGGCGTTGTAGATCGACGTCCGCGAACGTCCGTCCCGTCAGCACCGCCGAGTGCGCGATCGGCAGCGACCGGAAACGGTCGACGATGCCCTTGGCGACGTCGTCGGTCATCCCGATCGCCGTCGTGCCCGCGGCGAACACGATCGTCTGGGCGAAGATGCCGGGCATCAGGAACGACTTGTAGTCGCCGCCGCCCGGGATCACGATCGCCCCGCCGAACACGAACGCGAACAGCAACACGAACATGATCGACTGCAGGATCGCGAAGATCGCGAGCTCCGGGATACGGGGGATGCGCTTCAGGTTCCGCCAGCCGATGAGCAGGCTGTCGTTCGTCGCGCTGGCGATGCGCGCGCGGCGGCCCAGCGCCGCCGTGGGCCGGGCGAGCGCCGTCATGCCGCCCTCCCGTCGTCGGAGACGCGCTTCTCGCCGGTCTCGTCGTCCGGCTTCTCCTCGGCGGCGTGGCCGGTCAGCGCAAGGAACACGTCGTCGAGCGTCGGCCGGCGCAGGCCGATGTCGTCGATCGCGATCCCGGCGTCGTCGAGGTCGCGCAGGACCTGGACCAGCGCCTTCGCGCCGCCCTCCGCGTGGACCGTCAGCTCGCGCGTGTGTTCGTCGAGGGCGACCTCGCCGGTGCCGCACGCCGCCAGGATCCCGGTGGCGCGCTGGAGGTCGTCGCGGCGGTGGACGATCACCTCGATCCGCTCACCGCCCAGCTGGGACTTGAGCTCGTCGGCCGTGCCGCGCGCGATGATCTTCCCGTGGTCGACGACCGCGATCGTGTCGGCCAGCTCGTCCGCCTCCTCGAGGTACTGCGTGGTCAGCAGGAGCGTCGTGCCCTCGCGCACGAGGCTGCGGATCACGTCCCACATCCCGATCCGGCTACGCGGGTCGAGGCCCGTCGTCGGCTCATCGAGGATCAGCAACCGCGGGCGCCCGATCAGGGCGCGCCGAGGTCGAGGCGGCGCCGCATGCCGCCCGAGTACGTCTTGACGACCCGGTCGCCGGCGTCCGTCAGCTCGAACTGCTCGAGCAGTTGATCGGCGCGCTTGCGCGCCTCGGGCGACGGCAGGTGATACAGCCTGCCGAACAGCCACAGGTTCTCACGCCCCGTCAGGTTCTCGTCGACAGCGGCGTACTGGCCCGACAGGCCGATGACCCGCCGGATCTGGTCGGCCTTGCGTGCGGACGTCGAACCCGGCCACGGTCGCGCGCCCGGCGTCGGCCTTCAGGAGCGTGGCCAGGATACGGACCGTCGTGGTCTTGCCCGCGCCGTTGGGGCCGAGCAGGCCGAGGACGGTGCCTTCGGGGACCTCGAGATCGACGCCGTCGAGGGCGCGGACCTCGCTCTTGCGGGATCGGTAGATCTTGACCAGGCCTTCGGCCGTGATCGCCATGGGGGACGTCATGGGCAGGTCGTTGCTCCCAGCGGGAAGTTCGGTGTCGGGGGCCCGCAAGTATACGGGCTCCCCGCTAGGCTCGGCCGATGCCGCGTCTCTCGCCCGTCGGGCGACTCACCGCCTGGACGGAGCGCTGGGGCGACATCGTCCCGCTCCTCCTGGCCGAGTTCATCGTGTGGCTCGGGTTCGGGGCGCTGCTGCCGGTCCTGCCGATCTACTTCACGGAGCAGGGCGTCGATCTCGCCTTCCTCGGCCTCGTCATCGCTGCCTGGCCGTTGGCACGACTCATCGGCGAACCCATCTTCGGCTGGCTGGCGGATCGGACCGCGCGCGTCCCGCTGATGGTCATCGGCCTGGTCGCGACCGGTGTCTTCAGCATCCTGCCGCTGGTCTTCACCGGGCCGCTGGCCTTCCTCCTGCTGCGGGCCGGGGCCGGGCTCGCGACGTCGGTCTACGACCCGGCGGCGCGCGGCTACCTGACCGATGCGACGCCACCGGAGCGTCGCGGCGAGGCGTTCGGGCTGTACGGCGCGGTCCAGATGGGCGGCCTGCTGCTCGGTCCGGCGATCGGCGCGCTCGGGGCCGAGCGGTTCGGCGGCATCTCGTTCGTGTTCGTGTTCGGCGGCGTGGCCGCGTTCCTGGCGGCCATCCCGATCGGGCTGCGCGGTCGCGAGACGGACCATCGGACCCATCCGGCCCCGTCGCCGGACGGCACCGAATTCCCGCACGACGCGCCCGGACCGACGGCTGCGCGCAGACGCCGGGCGCGCCCGACGCCGGCGCCGACCCGCCTCTGGAACCGCGGCCTGATCGCGGTCCTGATCATCAATGCGGGCGGCTACTTCGCAGGCGGGACCTACGAGGTCATCTGGAGCCTGTTCCTCCAGCAGCTCGGGGCGAGCCTCGATCTCATCGGCCTGACCTTCGCGATGTTCGGGCTGCCCGTCCTGCTGCTGTCACCGTTCGCGGGTCGGGTGGTCGATCGGCGCGGTGCGCTCGCGTTCATCGTCGTCGGCTCGATCCTGCCGGCGGTCATGGGGCTCGCCTATACGCGGATCACGGACCCGCTCCTGGCGGTCCCGCTGATCCTGATCGAGGCGACCGGCTTCGCGATGCTCAATCCGGCACTCTTCGCGGTCGTCGCGGCGAACTCGCCCGTCGGTCGGACCTCGACGACGCAGGGCCTGTTCGGCGCCGCCGGGACGGTCGGGTTCATCGTCGCCTCGCTGATCGCGGGCGTCCTGGCCGCACGCGACATCACCTACCCGTTCTACGTCTTCAGCGCCTTCCTGGCAACGACGCTCGTCGTCGGGCTCGTCGTCGGCCGAGGTCGCCTGTCGGGTCGGTCACCGAGGACCGCCTGACCATCCATCATGACGAGGTGCGAGACCTCCCTTCCGGCACCGTGACCTTCCTGTTCACCGACATCGAGGGTTCGACGCGTCTCCTCCACGAGCATGGCGATGACTACGCCGACCTGCTCGCCGCGCATCGGCGCGTCCTGCGCGCCGCGTTCGCCCGTCACGACGGGGTCGAGGTCGACACGCAGGGCGACGCGTTCTTCGTCGCCTTCGGCCGGGCGGACGACGCGATCCGTGCCGCCGAGGAGATCCAGTCGCTCGACGAACCCGTCCGGGTCAGGATCGGTATCCACACCGGGACGCCGATCGTGACCAGCGAGGGCTACGTCGGCATCGACGTCCACCGAGCCGCCCGGATCTGCGCCGCGGCCCACGGCGGGCAGGTCGTGCTGTCCGAGGCGACCCGTCAGGCCCTGGACGTCGACCCCGGTCTCGACCTCGGGCTGCACCGGCTCAAGGACCTGGGTGCCCCGGAACACCTCTTCCAGCTCGGCGACCCGCGCATTCCCGCCGCTGCGGTCGCTCAATGCGACGAACCTTCCCGCGCAGGCAGGCCCGCTGATCGGACGCGCCCGCGAAACGGCCGAGCTCGTCGACGCGATCAGCGTCGACCGGGTCGTGACGCTGACGGGTGCCGGCGGCTCGGGCAAGACTCGTCTGGCGCTGCAGGCGGCGGCGGAATCGGTCGAGCGACTTCGGCGGCGGCGTCTTCTGGGTGGCCCTCGCGGCGGTGACCGACACGGCACTCATCGAGCCGACCATCGCGCAGGTGCTGGGCGCCCACCAGGGCCTCGAGGCCCACATCGACGAGAAGCGCATGCTGCTCGTCCTCGACAACCTCGAACAGCTCTTGCCGGGCGCAGCCGGACCGCTCGCGGCCCTCCTCGCTGCCTGCCCGAACCTGCGCCTGCTGGTCACCTCCCGGGCACCGCTGCGGATCGATGGTGAGCGCGAATATCCCGTGTCGCCACTCGCGGCCGCCGACGCGATCGCGCTGTTCCATGAACGCGCCTTCGCCACCGAGCCCGAGGCGGCGGTGCGCGAGATCTGCCGTCGCCTCGATGGCCTGCCGCTCGCCATCGAACTGGCCGCCGCCCGCACACGCCTCCTGCCGCCCGACCAGCTCCTCGCCCGGCTCGAGCGCGCCCTGCCCGTCCTGACCGGTGGTCGCCGAGACGCCCCCGAACGGCAGCGCACCCTGCGCGCCACCATCGGCTGGAGTTACGACCTGCTCTCGACGGACGAGCGTCGACTGTTCGACCGGCTCGGTGTCTTCGCCGGCGGCTTCACCCTGGAGGCCGCTGAAGCGGTATGCGACGCCGACCTCGAGACCATCGGATCGCTGCTCGAGCAGAGCCTGCTGCGGCGGTCAGACGACGGGCGGCTGGGCATGCTGGCGACGATCCTCGAGTTCGCCGTCGAGCGGTTCGGCCAGTCGGACGAGGCGACCGCGATCCTCGCCCGTCACGCCGACTACTACGTGGCCCTTGCCGAGTCGGGTCACCTCCATGTCGAGGCCCAGGGGGGCGAGGACTACGAGATCATCCTGCCCGACCTGGCCAACTTCCGAGCGGTGCTCGAGCGGGCGCTCGCGACCGGCGACAGTCAGCTCGGGATGTCGATGGCGGTCGCCCTGGAGCAGTTCTGGGTCTCCAACAACCCGGCCGAAGGCGAGCGGTGGTTCTCGGCGTTCTTCGCCGGGAGCGATCTGCCGCTCGCGATGCGAGCACGGGCATTGCGCGCGCGCGGTGGCGCGCTCTTCATCTCGGGCAAGTTCGAGGAAGGGACCGCCTATCACCGGCAGTCGCTCGAGGTCTACCGTGAATTGGGCGACGACTTCGGGATCGGCCACATCCTGTTCCGGCTCGCCGTCGAGGCGAATCGGACGGGTGATCCCGCCTTGGCGCGGGCCCTCGGCGAGGAAAGCCGGGCTCATCATCGCGGCCAGTCCCCGTGGGCTGAGGCGCAGGCCCTGACCCTCCTCGGCAACCTCGCCTACCAGGAAGGTCGCCGGGAGGAGGCCCTCGACCTCCTCGTCCTGGGTGCCGACGCCGCCGAACAGGTCGGTTCGCGCTGGATGCGGATCAATGCCTTGACGGCGGCCGCGGAATACGCCCTCGAGATGGGACGGCTAGCCCACGCACGGGATCTCAGCCTGACCAGCCTCGTGGTGGCGCAGAGCATCGGCGATCGTCAGCAGATCGCCTACGCACTCACGCTCCTGGCCTGGGCCGCCGCCGAGCTCGGGCAACCCGAGACCGCCGGCCGGTTGTGGGGTGCCGTCGAGACCGAATCGGCGCGTTCGCCATTCGGCCAATGGGAGGCCGGCCGAGAGGGATACCTCGCACACCTGCTTGTCGCGGCGGGGCCGGAGTTCGATCGGGGCCGCGCGGAAGCCCCGTCGATCTCGTTCGAAGAAGCGGTCAGTCTCGCTCTCGCGACCCGATGACCGGATGATGCGCGACCTGCCGTCCGGTGTCGTCACCTTCCTCTTCACCGACATCGAGGGATCGACACGGCTGCTTCGCGAGCACGGGACGGACTACGCGAGCCTGCTCGGGGAGCACAGGCGGATGGTGCGCACCGCGATCGGCCGCCACGACGGTGTCGAGGTCGACACACAGGGTGACGCGTTCTTCGTCGCCTTCGGTCGTGCCGACGATGCTGTGGTTGCGGCCGAGGAGATCGTCCGGGCGGAGGGACCGATCCGCGTCAGGATCGGGATCCACACGGGCGAGCCGATGGTGACCCACGAAGGCTACGTCGGCCTGGATGTCCATCGGGCCGCCAGGATCTGTGCGGCGGCTCATGGCGGTCAGGTCGTGATGTCCGAGGCGACGCGTCTAGGCCTCCCGAGCGACCCGGGTCGGGACCTCGGCATGCATCGGCTCAAGGACCTCGGCGCTCCGGAACGGCTGTTTCAGCTCGGAACCGACGAGTTCCCGCCGCTCCGCTCGCTCAACGCGACAAACCTGCCCGCGCAGCCAGATACCCTGGTCGGCCGGTCCGAGGACCTGGACGAGGTCGCCCGACGGATCGATGCGGCCAGGATCGTGACACTCACCGGGCCGGGCGGCACAGGCAAGACTCGGCTGGCACTCCAGGCTGCGGCTGAGAGCATCGACCGCTTCGAGGGCGGCGTCTTCTTGGTCCCGCTGGCCGCGATCGGCGACCCGAACCTGATCGAGTGGGCGATCGGGCAGACGATCGGTGCCCAGCTCGGGCTCTCCGACCACATCGGCGAGAAACGGATGCTGTTGCTCCTGGACAACTTCGAGCAGCTCCTGCCCCAGGCAGCGCGCCCGATGGCGGATCTCGTGGCCGCGTGTCCGAACCTGCGACTGCTCATCACCTCCCGCGCTCCGCTGCGGATCGCCGGCGAGAACGAATACGCTGTCTCGCCGTTGCCCGCGGCGGATGCGGTCGAGCTGTTCCTCGAACGTGCGTTCGTCACCCGCCCGGTGGAACCTGTCCACGAGATCTGTCGGCGGCTCGACGGTCTGCCCCTCGCCATCGAGCTGGCGGCGGCCCGGACCCGGATCCTGCCGCCGGACCAGTTGCTTGCGCGCCTTGACCATTCGTTGCCCGTCCTGGTCGGCGGTCGACGGGATGCGCCTGAGCGTCATCAGACACTCCGGGCGACGATCGCCTGGAGCTACGACCTCCTGTCGCCGGTCGAACGCCGCCTCTTCGACCGCCTGGGCGTCTTCGTCGGCGGCTTCACCCTGATGTCTGCCGAGAGGATTTGCGAGGCCGACCTCGAGACCGTCGAATCGCTCGTCGAACAGAGTCTCGTGCGTCGAACCGAGGACGGCCGGTTCGGGATGCTCGCGACCATCCTCGAGTTCGCCGTCGGGCTGTTCGAGCAAGCTGCCGACTCGTTCGCACGCCGCCAACGGCACGCCGCGTTTCACGCGGACTGGGCGGAGAAGAGCGCCGAGCTGCTTCGCCGAACGGGAGACTCCTCGGCGCGGGTCGCATTCGGTGCGGAGATGCCGAACCTTCGGGCGGCGCATGGATTCGCCTTGAGCCAAGGCGACGCGCTGCTCGCGCTGAGGCTCGCGACGGCGATGGCGGTGTACGGACGCCGGTCGTCCGGAGGTCTTCGCGAACATGTCGAGCGCCTGGCCCGGGACCTGGGGATGGGGACGGTGGCCGCCCGCGCCCGGTGCGAAGGCCTCAATGCCCTCGTCTGGCTCGCCTTCGAGATCTCGGCCGACCCCGCCGACGTCGAAGCGGCCTCAGCGGAGGCCCTCGAGCTCGCCCGCCAGATCGGTAGCCCGCTGTTGCTGGCAAGGAGTCTTATCGCGCGCGCCACTGTGGCCAGGCCGGCGGACGCCGTCGAGCTCTTTGAAGAGGCGGCGACGACCGCCATGAGCGACGATCTGCCGTGGGAGGCCGCATCGGCCTATAACAACGCCGCCGATCTCCTCGCCCGGCTCGGTCGACTCGGGGAAGCGCGCGACCTCTGCGCCAAGGCGATGGTGGTGAGCCGGGGCAGCGGCGACCGGTTCGGCCAGTCGCTCGCGCTCATGAACGCCGGGGAGATCGACGTGAACCTCGGCCGGCTCGATGCCGCCATGGACGAGCTCACCGAGGCTGTCTATGGGTTCCAAGACGCGGCATCCGGGACACATCTCGCGCATTCGATGAGTGTCCTGGCGGCCGCCGAGTCGCTCGCCGGCCGCCGCACGACGGCGTATCGCCACCTGGCCGAGAGTGCCGCCATCCTCGTCGACGTCGATGCGTCGGGGCCGGTCGTCGAGTTCCTCGGCGACGCGGCGACCGTTCTCGTCCATGAGCACCCGCTGACGGCGGCGCACGTTCTCGGAGCGGTGCGCCACGCAGAGGAGCGGGTCGGGAAGATGATCGGTCAGCCTCTCCTTGAGAAGGTCGCCGCCTCCGCGATCGCTTCGCTGGGCGCCACACGATTCGACCATGAACTGCAGATCGGCATGGATGCCGAGCTCAGCGACGTGTTCGATGACGTGCGCTCGATCCTCGACGACGAACAGGTCGTTTGACCGGAGCCCGCCGCGGCCCTAGAGTTATAGGTCGCGGGGTGGAGCAGCGGCAGCTCGTCGGGCTCATAACCCGAAGGTCAGAGGTTCGAATCCTCTCCCCGCAACCAACGCCTTCACCTTGAACCCCGGGCCCGACCACCCGGGGTTCTTCCTTTCGTGGCGAGCGGTCGGCTCGCGATCGCTAGTTCTCGGGCGCGAGCCGCTGCCAGCCCTGCGATTGCGGAAAGCCAGCGGTGTCCATGACCGGATCGAGCGCCCGCCACGTGCCGTCGACGGTGTTGACGAGGATCGCGTGGCCGATCGCTTCGTTCGGATAGGCGATCAGGGTTCGGCCGTCTGGCGACCAGTCGAAGTAGAAGCCCTCGTTCCGGCTGGCCGCAGCGTCGTCGGCCTCCGGGTGCTGTGATCGGACCTCGTGCGGCACCGGTCCGACGGGCCGCACCGTCCCGTCCGCCATCGAGTAGATAGCGATGGGCTTGACGAACCATTGGAGGTCCAGCTGTTGCTGATAGCGACTGAACGCGATCTCGGTCCCGTCCGGCGACCACGCCGGGTCGACGTCGAACCAGATGCCAGGCGCCGTCACGAGCTTCCGAGTGCCTGTGCCGTCGGCCCGGACGATGAACAACCGTGACGAATTCAGGTTCATCGACCGGGTTCGCGTTGTAGACGATGTTCGAGCCGTCAGGCGACCAGCGTGCCGCGCCCGTATCTTCACCGGGCAGATCCGTCGCGAGCATGGTCTCGTGGCCGGTCGCCAGGTCGTACGAGATGATCGAATGCTGGTTGTTGCGGACCCGGCCGATCAGAAGCGCGGCGCCGTCCGGCGGTCGGAAGGGGCGGACGTAGGCGAAGCCGTCCGTCAGGATCGTCCGCATGGGCGTCCGGCCAGATACATCGAACAGCCAGACTGCCTTGTCGCTCTGCTCGGTCGCCAGGATCGAGCTCGAATCAGGTGACCATTCCAGGCGCTTCGGGCCGCCGGGGATGGGCGACGCCGTCACCACGACGGGATCCGAGCCGTCGGCCTTGACCACGACGATGTCCTCGAGTGCCGCGCTTCCTTGGGCCGCCCGCCGATATGCGAGCTTCGTCCCGTTCGGGGCGAACACTGGTTCAGCGTCGAGTTCGGGAGTATCGGTCAGGCGGGTCACCTTTCCGGACGCGGTATCCGCGACGTAGACGTCGCCCTGTGCCGTATAGGCCACCAGGCCGTTCCGGGCGACGCCGAACGGCGCCGGGAACCTGGTCGGGCGCGACCCGACGTACGCGACGGCCGCGGCGACGAGCAAGGCGACGATGAGGAGCGCCACCCCGATCGTTCGCCACGGCAGGCGCGGCGCGAACGCGGGACGGCTGGCGATGTCAGCCATGGGGAGCCACCTTCCTGGGAAGGTCCAGGCCGGCCGCTGACGTGTCGCGGTCGCGGCGGCGAGGACGTCATCTGCGATAGTCGGGAGTCGGGCCCAGGTAGAGGTCCTCGAGGACGGCCGGCAGCTGACGGTCGAAGCGGGCTTCGTGTGGTCATGCGACCTGCCCTCCGTGGACCGGACCCGGGGCGGTCGGGTTCGGGTTCGGCCGCCGCCGACCGGCGCATCGCGGCGAGCGCGTAGTGCAGGCGGGACTTGGCCGTGCCGATGGGGATGCCCAGGGACGTCGCGACCTCGGGCAGCGGCATCCCCAGGAGGTAGTGCATGGCGACGACCGCGCGATGGCCGGGATCGAGGCGCTGGAGCGCCCCGTCGATCATCTCGCGGTCGGCCAGGACGCCCGATGGGTCGGACGTCGCGGGTGAATCGAGTGGTGTGATCTCGACTTCGATCGGTCGCCGTCGACGGTGACGGGCGAGGTCGAGACAGGCGTTGACGGTCAGGCGATGCAGCCAGGCGTCGAACCGGTCCGGGTCGCGCAGACCCGGCAGGTCGCGCCAGGCGCGGATGAGTGCCTCCTGGACCGCGTCGCGCGCGAGCTCCGGGTCCCGAAGGATGAGGCGAGCGGCCGCGTCCAGCCGCGCGAGGGCAGGGTCGACGAGTCCGGCGAAGGCGTCATGATCGCCCCGCCTCGCGCGTTCGACGAGCTCTCGCTGGTCCACGGTCGCCTCTTTGTGTGCCACGACCACGGCGGTCGTGTTCGACAGGGTATGGCGTCGCGTCGCGAAAGGTTCACCGCGGGCCGTGCCACAAGGACACGGCGTCGCGCTGGATGCAGGCGTGCGTTGCCGGACTGCGCTCAGTCGATCACGCACCGAGGTGCGCTCGCTCCATCGCTGCCAGCGCCATCGCCTGATCGCCCGCGCGACGGAGGCTTGACCAGCTCGCGACGGCCCGGGAGCTAGGCCGGGCGCGGTCCTTCAGGATCCGTTCCGCGGCGAGCTTGCCGGGCGCGCCCATGACGCAGCCGCCCGGGTGCGTGCCGGAGCCGCACTGGTAGTAGCCGTCGATCGGGGTGCGGTACTGGCTCCAGCCCGGGGCCGGCCGGAAGAAGTACATCTGCGGCGCGAGGAACTCGCCGGCGAAGATGTTGCCTTCCGACAGTCCGACCGTCCGCTCGATGTCGAGCGGCGTCACGACCTCCCGGTGGATGACCAGGTCGCTGAACCCCGGGAAGAACGACTCGAACGTGGCCTGGACGGTGTCGCCCAGGTTCTGGCGCTCGGTGTCCCAATCGCTCTCGCGCAGCTTGTACGGCGTGTAGGCGATGAACGTGCTCATCACGTGCTTGCCGGGCGGCGCCATGTCGGCGTCGATCGTCGACTGGATCGCGCAGTCCATGTACGGCCGCTGGCTGTACCAGCCGTACTTCGCGTCGTCGAAGGCGCGCTCGAGGTACTCCATCGACGGCCCGATGTTCGTGAAGCCGCGGAACTGGTCGCCGCGACCCGGGCAGCGCCGGGTGCTGTCGGCAGCCCGTCGAGGGCGAAGTTGACCTTGGACGACGTGCCCTGGAAGCGGAACCGGGTGATCGTCTCGACCAGATCGGTCGGGAGCTCGCGCGGGTTGACCAGCTCGAGGAACGTCCGTCGCGGGTCCAGGGCGCTGACCACGGTCTTGGCGTGGTACTCGGTGCCGTCCGCGAGGGCCACGCCCGTCGCCCGGCCGTTCTTGGTGATGACCGTGGCGACCGGCGACTCGAGCACGATCTCCGCGCCGAACGCGCGGGCCGCCCGGGCCAGGACCTGGGTGAACCCGCCGTTGCCGCGCTTGTGGAAGGCCCACGCCCCGAATTCGCCGTCGTGCTCACCGATCGAGTGGTACAGCAGCACCAGGCCCGAGCCCTGCGAATACGGCCCGACCTTGGTGCCGATGATGCTCGATGAGGCGAGGTAGCCCTTGAGGATGTCCGACTCGAAGTAGTCGTCGAGGAAGTCGGCCGCGCTGCCGGTCAGCAGCCGGACCGTGTTGTGGAGCGTCCGCTTGTCCATGCCCCGGAACCGCGCCCCGAGCGCGGCCAGCGCCATCAGCTCGTCCGGATCGTCGCTGAACAGGTCCGGCGGCGCCGAATCCATCAGCGGCTTGATCGCCCGGCAGACCATCTCCATGTCGTGGGCGTACTGGTTGTAGGCGTCGGCGTCGTGCTTGCTGTGGCGAGCGATCTCCTTCAGGTTCTGGCCGTGGTCCTGGCCGAGCCACAGGTAGTCGCCGTCCTCGGTCGGGGCGAACGACGACGACATCAGCAGCGGCATGAAGCCGTGCTTGGTCAGCTCGAGGTCGTGGATGATCTCCGGCCGCAGCAGGCTCAGGGCGTACGAGAAGGTCGTGAACCAGTACCCCGGCATGAGCTCCTCGGTGATGGCCGCGCCACCGACGTTCGGGCGGCGCTCGAGGATCAGCGTCTTGAGCCCCGCCTTGGCGAGGTACGCCCCGTTGACCATGCCGTTGTGGCCGGCGCCGATGACGATCGCGTCGTAGGTCCGGTCGGCGGGCTTCGCTGCCGATGCCTTGGGCGTCGAGGCCTTGCGCTCGGACTTCTTGGGGCGCTTGTCGGTCGTCATGTCAGGCCGTCTTTCGTGCTGGGTTGTAGAGCGGCAGGCGGGCGGTCCGCGCCGCGACGTACTCGTAGCGGTGGTTCACGTCGAGCTCGAGCTTGACGGCACTGCCCGGGCACCGCGAGCTCCGGACGGACGCGGGTCAGGGCGATGTGGCGCTGGAGCATCGGCGAGTACATCAGGCTCGTCGCGTAGCCCACCTGCGTCCCGTCGTCGTCGTAGACGAAGTACTCCTCGTGGATCGGCGTGTGGTCCTTGGGCGGGATCAGGCCGGCGCGGTCGTATGTCCGGTCGTAGTCGTCCCAGTCGACGATGAGCCCGGTCAGCCGCCAGCGCGAGGTCTTCTCGGCGATCTCGCGCTCGATCGCCCGCCGGCCGATGAATGCCCGGTCGTCGTCGGCCAGGCCACGGAGCATCCACGACCAGCCGAGCTCGATCGGCGTCGAGCGGTCCTCGTCCGTCCAGCCGAAGCGGCTCGAACTGAAGTCGACATCGAGCAGCAGCAGGCCGGCCTCGATCCGCAGCATGTACAGCGCCGCGAGGCCGAACGGCAGGACGCCGAAGCCCTCGAACGACGACCACATCGCGTCCCAGACCTTGAGCGCGGACTTGGCCGGGATCCAGACCTCGTAGCCGAGGTCGCCGCTGTAGCCGGTCCGCGAGATCGTCACCGGGGCGCCCGCGATGGTGCCCTCGGTCAGGCCGAAGAACGGGATGCTCGCCACAGCCGGGACGAGGCGGGCGAGCAGGTCGCGTGAGCGCGGCCCCTGGACGGCGAGGACGCCGATCTCGTCGCTGACCTCCTCGATCGCCACGCGGTCGCGCCCGATGAGGTCCTCGAACCAGGCCAGATTGGGTTCGGCGGCGGTGAGCAGGAATTCGTCGGGCGCCGTCCTCAGGATCACGCCGTCCTCGACGACGAAGCCGCGGTCGTCGCACCAGGCCGTGTACTGGGCGTTGCCCGGCGCGCATGCCCGGATGTCGCGCGCGAGGACACCGGACAGGAAGCGTTCCGCATCCGGCCCGGTGATCCGGTACTTGTAGAGCGGCGACGAGTCGAAGACGCCGGCCGCGTTGCGGACCGCGAAGTACTCGAACTTGTCCGACATCTGGTAGCGGTTCGCGGCCAGCGTCCCGGACCAGTGCTCCCAGAGGCCCGTCTCGTTGAGCGCGCTGGTCCGCTTGTGGAATGGTGACGTCCGGATCATGCGGTCCTCGGTGCGGCGGTCAGCCGCGAGGATAGCCAGACGTCGCGCGCATCAGGGCGAGCCGTCCCACTCCCCGCACCATCCGGAGACGGAGTGGTGACCCGGCGAACGGAGGAGGCTGCTGGAGCCCCGAGCCGGCGTGGGGTCCATCCGGCCCGAACCTTCATGACCGCCGCGAATTGACGTGCCGCGCCCGCTACGCCTAGGCTCAGCCCGCGGGCAGCTCGCCATATGTGCGCGGTGCCCAAGGGACGGAGGGATTCTCACCAATGATCAGGCGGATCACCGGGATCATCATCGGGGTGTTGGCGTTCTTGCTGGTGTACTGGGCCACTGGCCTCGGGACACCGTCCGATCCCAACCTGGCACTGGCGGCCCTCATCGGGCTGGTCGTGGCCCTCATCTGGCCGTGGCTCTTCGGGCTGTTCATGGTCAGGCGGGTCCGGCAGAAGCGCCAGGACGAGATCGACAAGGAAGTCCAGGATCAGCTGGCCAAGCAGCAGAATCCGCCCTCCTGATCCCCCGGCCGCGCGCGCGTTCCATCTGACCCACGGGTGATCGCGCGCGCGACCGATCGTTTCGTCCCGCGCCTCCTGGTCGATGCCCCCGACTTCCGACGCCTCTGGTTCGGCCAGACGATCTCGGTCTTCGGCGACCAGATCACCCAGCTCGGGCTGCCACTGGTCGCGGTCCTGACCCTCGGCGCGGACGCCGGGCAGATGGGCACGCTGACTGCGGTCGGCGTCCTGCCGCACCTTCTGTTCTCCCTGCCGGCCGGGGTCTGGCTCGACCGCGTCCGAAGCCGCCGGCGGCTGATGATCCTCGCCGACATCGGACGGGCGGCGGTCATCGCGAGCATCCCGGTCGCCGCCGCCCTCGGGGCGCTATCGATGCTTCAGCTCTATCTGGTCGGGTTCCTGGCCGGCACGCTGTCGGTGATCTTCGATCTGTCATGGAACACGGTGTTCGTGGCGGTGACCCGCCGGGAGCGCTACGTGGAAGCCATGTCGCTGCTCAACGGCAGCCGCTCGCTCGCGTACGTGGCCGGCCCGACGATCGGCGGCCTGCTCGTCCAGGTCCTCGGGGCGCCGCTGGCGATGCTGACCGATGCGCTGTCCTTCCTCGGATCGGTCGTCTTCCTGCGGCGCATCCGCTCGCCCGAGCCGCCCATCGACGAATCCGAGCCGGAATCGATCGTCGATCGCCTCATGTCCGGCATCGCCTTCGTCACGCGTGACCCGATCATCCGGCCATCGATGCTCGCGGTCGCGACGGTCAACCTCTTCACCTTCTCGTTCGGGGCATTGTTCATCCTGTATGTGACCGGGACCTTGGGCGTCTCGCCGGGCGCCCTCGGACTGGCCCTCGGGATCGGCGCCGTCGGCGGGCTGATCGGTGCGGTCATCGCGTCGCGGATCGGGCGGCGGATCGGGCTCGGGCCGGCCTATGCCCTCGGCTGCGTCGTCTTCCCGTTGTCCCTGCTCACGATCCCGCTGGCAAGCCCGGACATGCCGATGCCGGTCATCCTCGGGCTCATCATGGCGTCGGAGTTCGGGGCGGGGCTCGGCGTGATGATCCTGGACATCAACATCGGGTCGATCAACAACGCACGGATCCCGGACCTGCTACGCGCCCGGGCGAACGGCGCATACCGGTTCATCAACTACGGCGTGCGGCCGGTCGGGGCGATCCTCGGCGGATTGCTCGGGACCGCGGTCGGCGTGCGTGAGGCACTCTTCGTCTCCGCGCTGGCGGCTTCGCTCGGGGTCCTGTGGATGATCGGGTCGCCCGTGCTCCGGCTGCGCGACCTTCCCGACGCCGCGATCGTGGACGGGGGCTCGTCACTCCCAGCGGAACGAGCGGACCGTGAGCCCGATCGTGATGACCGCCCAGGCGACGAGGATGGCCAGGGAGCGCGCCAGGTCCACGTCGGCGGCGCCCCAGCCCGAGCGCGACCCGGAACGCGTCGGCGAGGGCAGCGGCCGGCAGGAATGACGCGAGGGTCGACAGTGGTCCGGGCAGGTGCGAGACGGGGATGACGATCCCGCCGAGCAGCAGGAAGGCGATGAACAGGCCGTTCGCAAGAGCGAGTGTCGCCTCGGCCCGGAGCGCCCCCGCGAGGAGGAGTCCGAGTCCGGCGAATGCGGCGGTGCCGAGGAGCAGGCTGACGACGAACACCGCTGGTGATGCGCCGGGTCCGGCGCGTCCAGCCCAGGAATGCCACCGCGATCGCGATCAGCAGGATGGCCTGGGCGATCTCGACGACGAGGACGGTGCCCATCTTGGCCGTGAGCAGGCCGCCCCGGGTCAGCGGCGATCCGCCGAGGCGCTTGAGGACGCCGTAGTTGCGCTCATACGCGGTCGCGATCCCGAGGTTGACGAGGCTGGTCGCGATGACCGCAAGAGCGAGAGCGCCCGGGAGGAGGAAGTCGACCGGGCGTTCCGCACCCGTCTGGAGGATCCCGGCGGTCGCGAAGAAGAGCAGCACGACGACCGGGATCACGATCGTCACCAGGACGTTCTCGCCGCGGCGGGCGGTCAGCCGGAGCTCGATCGTCGCCTGAGCCGCGGTCGCGGCGGCGAGCGAAGAAGGTCGGCTCATCAGGTCGTCCCGTCGGCGGCTGTCCCGTCGCGACCCGCCGCGACCAGGTCAAGGTAGACGTCCTCGAGGCTGCCGCCGGCCGTCCGAAGCTCGACGATCATCCGATCGGCCGTCGCGCACCAGGCGGCGAGGTCGGCGACAAGGGCCGCGTCGGGCGTGACGCCATCGAGTCGCGTAGCGGCCATCATCGCCGTCGGCGGTCGACCGTGAGCGCCGGTCCGTCGAGTCGATGCCAGGGCGTCCTGGAGCGCCGTGACCTCGGCCGCGCCGAGCGGTCGGTCCAGGCGGAACCGGAGCCGCGCCACGGCCCCGGCACGCAACGCGTCCGGCGTCCCGGACGCGACGACCCGACCGGCATCGATGATCACGATCCGGTCGGCCAGGCGCTCAACGTCAACGAGGTCGTGGCTCGTCAACAGGATCGCGGCGCCGGCCTCACGTTCGGCCGCGACGATCGCCCGGGTCGTGGCGCGTGCCTCCGGATCCATCCCCGCCGTCGGCTCGTCGAGGACGAGGACCTCGGGCCGGCCGACGAGTGCGAGTGCCAAGCCGAGTCGCTGTCGCTCGCCACCGGACAGCAGCCGGTAGCGCGTCCGCGCCACGGACCGCAACCCCACCAGGTCCAGCAGCTCGTCGGCGTCGCGCGGATCCGCGTGGAAGCGCCCGTACTGGACGAGCGTCTCGCGCGGCCGCGCTCGTGGGTCGATACCGCCGCCCTGGAGCATCAGGCCGACCCGGGCACGCAGCGTCCGCCCGCCGCCGCGCCGGATCGACGCCCAGAACGCTGACTCGGCCGGCGTCCGCGCGCCGGTAGCCCTCGACGATCTCGACGGTGGTGGTCTTGCCCGCCCCGTTCGGCCCGAGCAGCGCGACGAGCTCGCCGGCCTGGACGTCGAGTGAGACCCCGTCGACCACCGCTCGCGCGCCGTAGTGCTTGACCAGCCCGTCGACGACGACCAGCGGGTCGCCGCCGCTCATGAGGCGATCTTGGCGAACGACCGCTCGAAATCGGCGTCCGTCAGTTCGCCGACCTGGATGGCCCGGATCACGCCTGTCCCGTCCACGAAGTACGTCTGCGGACGAGCCGCGACGCGATACGCCGTCTTGATCGACTTGTCGGGGTCGACGACCGTGTCCCACGTCCCGCCGAACTCCTGCACGAACGCTCGTGCCGGCTCGACCGGGTCGTCGGTCAGGACGCCGACGACGGTCAGCCCGTCAGCCGCGTGCTCGGCGACCTTCGCTTCGAGCAACGGGAACTCGTCGCGACAGGGGACGCAGGACGGCCCCCAGAAGTTGATGACGACGGGCTTGCCGGCGGCCTTGGCCAGATCGAACGGCGCGCCGTCCAGCGTCGTGCCGACGATCGCGGGGGCGGCCTGGCCGACCGTGGCGCGCTGTCCGCCCTCGCCCTGGCCGGTCCGCACGACCCAGACGAACCCGAGGGTCGCGATGGCGGCCACGAGCAGGGCCAGGATGATCGGTCGTCGCGGCATCGTCGGGTCGTTCTGGTCCGGCTACTGGAGCGTCGCCGTCCCCGTCATGGTCGGGTGGACGTCGCAGACGTACGAATACGTGCCTGCCGGCAGGGCCGGGACGGCGTAGACCTTCGTCGCGACGCCGGCGAAGATCTCGCCCTTGAACACGGACGCGCCCGAACTGTCCTTCATCTCGATGTTGTGGGGCACGGTGTCCTGATTGTCGAACGCGAGGCCGAACGCCTTGCCGGCCGGTGCGGTGAACGTCTTTTCGACGAACTGGATGTCCTTGGCCTGCACGGTCACGTCCGCTGCCGTCCCACCCGACGGCGGCGGCCCGCCCGATGCGCCCGCCGAGCCCGCGGGAGCGGCGCTCGCCGGGGGAGCTCCGGAGGCGCCGGCCGCGGCCGTCCCGCCGTTGGCCTCGCCGATGGCGAACGCCGACAGCTGGAGGACTGTGGCGACCACGATCAGGATGACCAGGCTTCCGAACAGCAGCGACGGCGTCTTGCCCGGTGGCGGATTTTCGAGGTGGCCGGTCGTATCGGCACGGACGACCTCGCGGTACTCCTTGACTGCGTCACCCAGCCAGCCGATGAGTGTCGCGATGAGCACGATGACGCCGGCCGTCAGCAGCCAGCCACCGAAGACCAGACCGAGGAACAGCGCAAAGACCCCGAAGGCGCCGAGGAATGGGCGCCACGACGGTCCGGGCATATGGACGCCGGGCGGCGGTCCATCGTGGACGACCGCCGGCAGGGTCGTCGTCGTGTCCACGCCGAGGTCGTGGTCGAAGATCCGGAGCGCTTCGGCCAGCCAATAGAGGAGCGTGAGGGTCAGCGCGATCGCGCCGAGGATCAGGACCATGCCCCCGAACACGAGCCCGAGGAACAGCAGGAAGGCGCCGAAGGCCGCGAAGGCCGGGGCGAACGACGGCCCGGGCATGTGGAGACCGGCCGGGGTCTTGGGTTCGATGCGTCGTTTCCCACGACGGGCGGGCGGAGCCGCCCGCAGGCGTCTCGACCATCGCGAGCAGGACGACCACGACGATGACCGCCATGAGCACCGGGATGACCCCGATGATCTTGCCCCAGTCGGGCGTGACGAATTCGGACGTCAGTTGGAGGAGGCGGGTCCAGACTCGTTCGAGCATCGGTGGTCAGCGTCAGGCGGTGCGGTCGCGCCGCGTGCCCGTCACTCGTCCCGGCTCCCGGCGACCAGGACGTAGGCCATGATCGCCATCGCCACCCCGAGGAAGAGGAGCATCGTCGTGCCCGCCGCGACGTCGTTGTACGGACTGGTCAGTCCCTGGGCTGTCGGGATCGCCCAGAAGATGACCCCGATGATCAGGAAGACGATCCCGACCATGGCGGCGTTGCGCGGGTGGCGGAGCGGATGCATGGCGATCGACTCCTAGATGGCCGGCGTCTTGCCGGGCAGCAGATACAGGAGCGAGAACAGCAGGATCCAGACGACGTCGACGAAGTGCCAGTAGAGCGACGCCCCCTCGACCGCGTCGTAATGCTTGCTGCTGAACTGGCCCGACCATCCCGCGGTAGAGGATGACGCTGAGCATGATCACGCCACCGAACACGTGCGCGCCGTGGAACCCGGTGAGCGTGTAGTAGGTCGTGCCGTAGGTCCCGGACGACAGGGTCAGTCCCTCCGAACCCAGGAGCACGTAGTCCGTGGCCTGCATCAGGAGGAAGACGATGCCGAGGATGACCGTGACCGCCATCGCCCGAACGAACCGAGTCCGGTCGTCGCGGCGGATCATCCAGACCGCGTACTGGCAGGTGACCGAGCTCAGGATCAGGAGGATGGTCGCCGGCCCGACGAAGGGCAGGATCTGGAGCGTGAACGGGTGGCCCGTCTCGGGATTGATCGGCGGCCACTGGGCGGCATTCGCCCGGATGTTGAAGTAGGCCGCGAACAGCCCGCCGAAGAACATCACCTCGGAGGTGATGAACAGGAGCATCCCGAGGACCGGGTTGCTGATGCCGCCATGCGAGTCGTGCGGCATCGACGCGAGCGGGTTGTGCTCGACGGGCAGCTCGTCGTAGGCCGTCACCGACGTGTTCGCGCTCAATGCTCTGCCACCCGACCCCAGCGAGCGTCGAACACGGGACGCTCGGAACGGATCTCCGGCAGATGGTCGAAGTTGTAGGCCGGCGGCGGCGAGGTGGTGGCCCATTCGAGGGTGTTGCCCTCCCACGGATCGTCACCGGCGACCGGACCGCTCCGCAGCGACATGAACACGTTCCACAGGAACAGCAGCATGCTCGCCGCGATCGTGAACCCACCGATGGTCGCGAGGAGGTTCAGGTCGTTCCAGCCGGCCGTCGAGGAGTAGTCGGCGATGCGCCGCGGCATGCCGGCCAGGCCGAGCTCATGCATCGGGAAGAATGTCAGGTTGAAGCCGATGAACATCAGCACGAACTGGGCCTTGCCGACGGTCTCGTTCATCATCCGGCCGGTCATCTTCGGGAACCAGTAATAGAAGCCGCCCATGACCCCGAAGACAGAACCACCGAACAGTACGTAGTGCAGGTGCGCGACGACCCAATAAGTATCGTGGAGGGCGAAGTCGACCGGCACAGATGCGGAGAAGGCACCGTTGATCCCGCCGATCAGGAACATCGTCAGGAAGCCGATGGCGAACAGGAGCGGCGTCTTGAGCATCAATTGCCCGCGCCACATCGTGAACACCCAGTTGAACATCTTGACCCCGGTCGGGATCGCGATCAGGAACGTCATGATGCTGAAGAACGGCAGGTAGACCGCGCCGGTCGTGAACATGTGGTGGGCCCACACGGAGAACCCGAGGGCGCCGATGGCGGCGGTCGCGAAGATGAACGCCTTGTAGCCGAACAGCGGCTTCCGCGAGAAGACCGGCAGGATCTCGCTGACCATGCCCATGGCGGGCAGGATCATCACGTAGACCGCAGGGTGCGAGTAGAACCAGAAGATGTTCTGGTAGAGGATCGCGTCACCGCCGCGGGACGGGTCGAAGAACGATCCGCCGTAGTTCCGGTCGATGAAGAGCATGATCAGCGCGCTCGTGATGACCGGTGTCGCCATCAGCACCAGGACCGACGTCACGAGGACGGTCCAGACCATGATCGGCATCCGGAAGAGGGTCATCCCGGGTGCCCGCATCTTGAACATCGTGACCAGGAAGTTGATGGCGCCCAGGATGGAGCTCGTCCCGATCAGCACGAGCGCGACGATCCAGAGGTCCTGGCCCGTCCCCGTCGCGGCGAGCGCCCTGTCCTCCGACAGTGGGGCGTAGCTGGTCCAGCCCGCGGCCGCCGACCCGCCTGTCACGAAGCTCAGCAGGAGCAGGATCCCGGCCAGTGGCAGCATCCAGAAGGACAGGGCGTTGATCCGCGGGAAAGCCATGTCCGGTGCGCCGATCTGGAGCGGCACGACGTAGTTGCCGAAGCCCGCCAGCATCGGGATGACGAACAGGAAGATCATGAACGTCGCGTGCATCGTGAACGGCTTCGTTGTAGCCGGCCGGCGTGAAGAACTGCAGCCCTGGCCGGGCGAGCTCGGCCCGGACACCCAGCGCGAGGAGGCCGCCGATGAAGAAGAACAGGAACGAGTTCGCCACGTAGAGGATGCCGATCTTCTTGTGATCGGTCGTGGTGAGCCACGCATAGAGCGCGCTTGTGCGGGAGGCGGCCGGCGTCAGCGTGGTCGTCGCCATCGATGGCTCCTTACTGGACCGTGAGCGTGCCGGTCATCGTCGGATGAACCGAACAGACGAAGGCGTAGGTTCCGGCATCGAGTGCCTTGACGTCGTACGTCTGGGTCGCCACGCCGGGGAAGATCGCGCCCTTGAAGACCTCGGTCCCGGTCGGTGATCCGAGGTGGATCGCGACGTTGTGGGGGACGCTCGCGTCCTGGTTGTCGAACTCGATCCGGAACGGCGCGCCGGCCTTGACCGTGAGCGCGGTCTGCTCGTACTTGACGTCCTTGGCGGTGATCTTGAGGGCCTCGCCCGCGCCGCCGCTCGGTGCCGGACCGCCGCTCGGGGGAGGTGGAGGCGTCGCGTTCGCGGCGGCGACCTTGTCGGCCAGCCAGGTGTCGAACTCCGCGGCGGTCACCGCTTTCACGTCGAACAGCATCGTGCTGTGGAGCGTGCCGCACAGTTCGGCGCATTGGCCGCGGAAGGTCTGGCCGGCATCGGCCTCGTTGACGGTGAAGTCGAAGGCGGTCGTGCGCCCCGGCACGACGTCGCGCTTGAACAGGAACTGCGGCACGTAGAAGGCGTGGATGACGTCCTTCGGGCTGACGAACAGCGAGAGCTGGACGGTCCGGCCGGCCGGGACGTACATCCCGCCGCCCTTCTCGGTCAGCGGCTGGAACTCGGTGTAGACGGGCTTGTCGCCTGTCGGGCCGAGGTACTCGAACGTCCACTGGAACTGCCCGGCGACCGCGCGGATCCTGGTCTGTGCGGAGGGCGAATTCACGTCGACCGAATTGAGCGTCTGCCACGACACGATGAACATGAAGATGACCAGGATGGTCGGGACGATCGTCCAGACGAACTCGGCGATGTTGTTTCCATGGACCTGGGGCGGCAGGTCGACGTCGCCCGGCTTGCGCCGATAGCGGATGACCGTCCAGATGATGAGGCCCTCGACCACCAGGAAGATCGCGACCGCGATCAGGAAGATGGCGGTGTACAGGTTCCGGATCTCGGCGCCCTGGGACGTGACCGCGATCGGCGGGTAGAGCCCGGTCAGGAACTCCTGGCCTGCTGTGAGGACGTTGACGCCGTAGTACAGGGCGATGAGCGAGGCGCCGATGATCAGGGCGCCGACAGCCAGGGCGAAGACCGCCGTCTGTGAGGAGCGCGACCTGCGGGAACTCGACATCAAGGTCCTCGGACGGAGCCGACGTGCCTCGTCAGAGACGCGGCGGCCGATGCTGACAGGGGCGTGGACGACCGCTCGCGGGCCGAACCGCGGCCATTCTACCTGCCACGCGATGCTCACGCGCGTTGAGATGCCCTCGTCAAGAGCATGTCAAGGTCATCGACACCGGTTCATGCGACGATGCCGCCGATGGCACGACATCACTGGATCCATCGATCGATCGCGGGCCTGGCCGCCGTCACGGGATGGGCGATTCTGGCGGGCCCCGTCGCGGCCCACGGTCCGGTCCCGGTCGAGCCGCCGACGGCTGGGTCGCTGCTGTTGGGCTGGACGTTCGAGCCGCTGCCGACGCTTGGCGTGGCCATCGCGGTCGGATGGTGGCTGTGGGCCGTCCGTCGCGTGAACGCCGCGCATCCGGCCAACCCTGTCCCGCGCAGACGGACGGTGGCATTCCTCGCCGGCATGACGGCCCTCGCCGTCGCGCTCCTGTCCGGCGTCGGGCTCTACGACACCTCGCTGTTCTCGATCCACATGGTCCAGCACGTCCTGCTGATGCTGGTGGCGGCGCCCCTGCTCGCCCTGGCTGCGCCGATCACGCTGATCCTGCGGGTGAGCTCGCCGGAGACCCGCCATCGATGGGTCCTGCCGGTGCTGCACTCACGCATCGTCCGGTTCATGGGCCACCCCGTGACGGCGTGGCTGATGTTCGCGGTGATGATGTGGGCGATCCATTTCTCGCCGCTGTTCAACGCGTCGCTCGAGGAGCCGATCCTCCACGACCTCGAGCACCTGCTCTTCCTGACCGGGCGCGCTCTTCTTCTGGTGGCCCGCGGTCGCCCTCGACCCAGCGCCCTATCGGCTGAGCCACCCGGCCCGGATCGGTTACCTGTTCACCCAGATGACGCAGAACACGTTCCTTGCGTTCGTCATCCTCAACGCGACCGAGGTCCTCTACCCGCATTACGCGACGATCGTCCGGCCGTGGGGGATGGCCGCATTGGACGACCAGCGGCTGGCCGCCGGGATCATGTGGATCGCCGGCGATGCCGTCTTCCTGACGGCCATCATGGCCGTCGTCTGGGGCTGGATGCGCGCCGAGGCGCGAGACCAGGCCCGGGCCGACCGCCGTGCGGACGAGGAACTCGTCGGGATCCGCGTTCGCGAGCGCCGGCTGGCCGAACGGCTCGCCGAGGAGCGCGGGGAGCGGTCCGGCTAGGGGCGTCGGCTGGCTGGCCGGCCGATCTCAGCGCTCGGGCGGGACCGGCGCCTCGAGGTAGGTGCGGTAGGCCTCCGGGTCCACGTTGCCGCCGCTGACCACGGCGACGACGACGCCGCCCCCGCGGTCCAGACCGAGCTCGCCGGCATGGAATGCCATCGCCGCCAGGCTGAGCGCGCCGGATGGCTCGACCACGAGGCGACTCCGCTCGGCGGCCAACCGGATGGCCGCCGCGATCTCGGCCTCGGAGACCGTGACGATCGAGTCAAGGTAGGCACGGAGATGGGCGAACGTCCGGACGCCGAGGGCCTGCGTCCGTGTCCCGTCGGCGATGGTCCGCGACACGAGCTCGGCCTCCCATCGGACGATCTCGCCGGCAGCCAACGAGTCGCGCGCATCGGCAGCCAGCTCGGGCTCGACGCCGATGACCCGCGCGTCCGGTCGGATCGCCCTGACAGCTGTCGCGACGCCGCTGGCGAGGCCGCCGCCTCCGATCGGGACGAGGACGGCCGCCAGGTCGGGCAGCGCCTCGGCGATCTCGAGCCCGACGGTGCCCTGGCCGGCGATGATCCGGTCGTCGTCGTAGGGCGGGATGATCGCCAGGCCGCGCTGGGCCGCGATCGATTCGGCGACCTGTTGACGCTCGTCGCTCGCTGTCCCGACCGTGACGATCTGGGCGCCGTCGGCGGCGACCCGGTCGCGCTTGATCGCGGGCGCATCGGACGGCATGACGATGACTGCCGGGACTCCGAGCAGTCTCGCGGCCCGCGCCACGCCCTGGGCGTGATTGCCCGACGAATAGGAGATGACCCCGCGCGCGAGCGCCTCCGCCGGCAGCGACGCGATCGCCGCGTAGGCGCCCCGGAGCTTGAAGGCGCCGATGGGCTGGAGCGACTCCGCTTTCAGGAAACGCCGGTCTTCGGGCCGGCCGAAGGCGACCAGCGGGGTCTCGACGATCACGCCACGCAGGCGTTCCGCGGCGGCGCGGATGTCGTCGATGGTGACGAGCGGTGCGTCGTCGGCCGTGGTCATCGTCGTCAGCGCTCCGTCGCCGCGAGCCGCTGGCACTCGATGCAGCGGGCCGCCCAGGGGAGTGCGTCGAGCCGGTCGCGCGCGATCGGTCCGCCGCAGCGGACGCACTGGCCGAAGGTGCCGGCATCGAACCGCGCGAGCGCCTCGTCCACGAGGACCAGCTGGGCTTCCGCCCGGTCGCGCAGGGCGAGGTCGCGCTGCTGGGCGAAGACCTGGCTCGCGGCGGCTGCCTGCGACCCGTACGTCATCTGACCGGGAGCGACGATCGCCTCGCCGATCTCCTCGAGCAGGCGCGCGCGCTCGGCGAGCAAGGCGGTGCGCATCGGCTCGAGGTCGGTCGGTCCCATCGCGGGGATGGTACGGGACTCGTATACTCCATGGGAGTACCCAAGGAGATGAGACGGTGAGCATCGCGATCGACCCGGTCTGCGGGATGGAGGTCGATACCTCGACCAGCCTCCTCTCGTTCGACCACGAGGGCGTGACCTACTGGTTCTGCGGCAAGGGCTGCCTGCTCGACTTCAAGGACGACCCGGCGGCCTACCTCGCGCCCGACGCAACGCCCCTCGATGCCGGGCGGCGACGTGTCCGGGTGAGTGCATCGATCGCGGATCACTGGTTCCGCTGATCCGGCGTCGTGCGCACGATCTCGGCGGGCGGTTGAACCGCCAACGTTAACGGGCCGTCCACCGGGCCGCGTGGGTCGTCCTTGCCCGCGCGACTAACAACGCACCATCAGTGGCGCCGGTGGTCGCACTCGGCTACGGTGCCATTCGCTGCCAGGTCTGGACCGGCGTCCGGACCTCGGTCTGCTCGCCAGCTAGCCACATCCACCGACCACACCTTCGGATCGTCGGATCGCTCGACGATGACGAGCGACCGGCCGTCGGGCGACCAGTCAGGGGCAGGTCCCAGAGCGTCGACCCCTCAGGCACGAGGATGCGGTAGCCCGATCCATCCCGGTCGACGACCCCGACGAGTTCCTCATCGCCCTTCCTCAGCACGAACGCGAGCTTGCCGCCGTCCGGTGACCACGCGGGATCAACCTCGGAGGTCCACTCCGGATCGAGCTCCAACTCACGCTGATCCGTCACGGCACCGTGCTCGTCGATGTCGGCGATATCGATGCCACCGCCGGCACTCACGAAGGCCAGATGCTTCCCGTCCGGTGACCATTCCAGGTCGCAACCGATGTAACCAGTCGGGCTGATTGGAACGGTGCGGGTATTGGCACCGTCGGCATCGGCCATGTAAACGCCTCGGGCATCGTCACCATCCTGGAGGCCACAGAAGATGATCTGCCGACCGTCCGGTCGCCACGCGGCCCCGATGACATGGCCGACGACGACCTGAGCCTGCGGGATCCCGAGCCGTCGCTGGCGACGACGTCCGTCTGGTACCACTGCTCGCCACTCCCGAAGTAGCTGGCGAGCAGGGCGCGGCCGTCGGGCGACCAGCCGAGCCCGAGTGTTCACGAGCCCGTCGACGGTCGCCAGCTCGGTGATGTCTGCCCCATCTGGTCCGACGGCCATGATCGTCGTTCCGCCGCGGACGAACGCGACGCGGTCGCCCTGCGGGGAGAAGACCGGGTCCAGGTCCTCCTCGGGGCCGGCGACGAGCGGCCGCGGCGGGCCACCCAGCTGGTCGGCGATGAACAGGTCTCCGTCCTGCTCGAAGACGACAGCGCCGTTCCGGTAGGGGGCGGGGGCTGGAGCCGCCGCGATCCGATGATGAGGGCGGTGGCGACCAGGGCCACCGTCAGCAACGCGAGCATCACGAGCGCGAGGATCGGACGCTGCGATCGCGTCCGGGCCATGGTCAGCTGCATCGGGATCCACCGTTCGGGGATGGTCCACCCCGGCCGCTGGCGGACGCGACGGGTCGCTGCGAGCGTGCGTTCCAGGCCCTCACGCGGACCGCGCTCGGGTCCCTCGTGCAGCCAGTCGGCGAGCATGCGGTCGTTCGACTCGTTCATCGGCCAGGCTCCGAGATGGTGGCCGGCATCGGGCCCGAGCGGGCCAGTGACGCGCGCATGGCCCGCGTGCCGTAATGGAGGCGCGAGGCGACGGTCCCCGGTGGGATCCCCAGGATCTGTCCGATCTCGGGTGCCGAAAGGCCGACGTAGTGGGTCAGGACGAGCACGCTGCGGTGCTCGACGGAGAGCTCGAGGAAGGCTTGCTCCAGCTCGTCGCGGTCCGCGAGCTGGGCGAAGTCGTCGCGCGGCTCCTCCCTTTCGATCGGAAGCTCCGGCAACTCGATGGGGCGCCGGCGCGTGCGTCGGACCTGGTCGTTGCAGGCGTTGATGAGCAGTCGGTGGAGCCAGGCGTCGAAGGCGCCGGTGTCGCGCAGACCGCGGAGTTCGCGCCAGGCCTTGACGATGGCGTCCTGAACGGCATCCTCCGCGGCATACCCGTCACGAAGGATCCGCCGCGCGATCGCGTACAGGCGGTGGTATGCGGCGGTCGCGAGGGCATCGAATGCCTCGTGATCGCCCCGCTGTGCGCGTTCGACGAGATCGGACGTCACCGCCGGCTCCTCGGCTGCGGTGCGGTCAGTTGCCGCACTCACAGACTAAGACGCCGACGAACGCCGAATCCTTCAGCACGCCGATCACGCAACCGCGATCGCGCCGCCCCTCGGTGGCCATTCCCCGGCGTCGGTAAGTCGCAGCTAAGCGGCTCTTTCGATACTGGATGGCGGCGGTTCCGGACCGGGCACTCGTGGAGGGAATGGCCGCCGACGGTCTCCGGCTTCAGCCGGTGGAGGTGCCCGGTGCGTAGGTTCCTGGATCGATCCGTGGCGATCGTCACCTATCTGGCAGTCGTGGCGGTCGCGGTCGCCGGCTCGTCGGACGGGATGAAGTGGTGACCCGGCGTCAGCCGCGGGCGCCGACGACCCCGCCGCTGAGTCGCGTCGCGAGGTAGACCGGGATCACCGACAGCAGGATCGCCGCGAGGCCTGCGACGTTGACCAACGGGACCTGGTTGGCGAGACGGAAGCTCTGGAAGATCCAGATCGGCAGTGTCTTGACCCCGCCGGCCATGAAGATCGTGACGATGACCTCGTCGAACGACAGCGCGAAGGCGAGCAGGCCGCCGGCGATGAGGGCCGATCGGAGCGCCGGGAACGTGACGTAGCGGAACGTCTGGAAGGTGTCGGCGCCGAGGTCGGCCGACGCCTCCTCGAATGAGCTCGACATCCGCCGGCAGCCGGGCGATGGCGTTGTTGTAGACGAGCACGATGCAGAACGTCGCGTGGCCGACGACGATCGCGTCAGGAACCCGAGTGGCACGTGCAGCGAGCCGAATGTCGTCGACAGCGCCATGCCGGTCACGACGCCGGGCAGCGCGATGGCGAAGATGAGCACGAACGAGATCGTCTCGCGGCCGAAGAACGAGTAGCGCGACACGGCCAGCGACGCGAGCGCGCCCGAGGATCATCGCGATCGACCGTCGCGCGCGAGGGCCACGGCGACCGATGTCAGGAACGCCTGCTGGAGCCCGGTGTTCGCGATCGCCTCGCCGACCCACTTCAGGGTGAAGCCGGACGGCGGCCAGGCCGAGGTCCCGCTCTCGTTGAAGGCGTAGATGACGACGAGCGCGAGCGGGACGTAGATGAAGACCAGCACGAGCGCCGGTCGCGAGCCGCAGCGCGAACCGGCCGAGTCGGCCGCCGAGCATCAGAACGCCTCGAAGGCGCCGAGGCGCCGGGCGATGAGCAGGTAGACGAGGATGATCGACCAGCGGGACGAGCGAGTAGGCGGCGGCGAACGGCAGGTCCTGAGCCGACGTTGATGACGATGACGTTGCCGATGAACTGGGTCGTCGAGACGAGCCCGGGCACGATGTAGTCGCCGAGCGTCAGCGAGAACGTGAAGATCGAGCCGGCGACGACGGCCGGGATCGACATCGGCACGATGACCCGGCGGAACGTCATCCAGCCGCGGCCGCCGAGGTCGGCCGACGCCTCGAGCAGCGAGTTGGGGATCCGCTCGAGGCCGGCGAAGATCGGCAGGATCATGAACGGCAGCCAGAGATAGGTGAACGTCAGCCAGATGGCGATGTCGCCGAAGCCCGGACCCGCCAGCCCGAGCGGCTTGAGCAGCCAGTCGAGCACGCCGTCCTCGGACAGGATCAGGCGCCACGAGTAGGCCTTGATGAGGTAGCTCGCCCACAGCGGCATGAGCACGGCGACGGCGAGGACGCCGCGCGTCCGCGGCGAAGCGACCTTGGCCATGTAGAAGGCGATCGGGTAGGCCAGGACGATGCACGTCGCCGGTGACCAGCGCCGCCATCCCGACGGTGCGCAGCGTCACGGTCCGGTAGACGGCGGTCGAGACCAGCTCCACGAAGTTGTCGAGCGTGAACTCGCGGACGACCAGGGAGGTGAACGGGTCGGTCGACCAGAACGCGTTCAGGAACAGCATCGCGAGCGACCCGAGGTAGACGACGCCGAGCCACAGCGAGCGGCAGAGCGAGGATGAGCCCGAGGCGGATCCGCGGATGCCGATGCGACCACGCCGCGACCGCGGCCGCGCCCAGCGAGGTGGTCGCGGCGGGCGCAGCTGGTCACGGCGCGTGGTGGTCGATCAGCCGCCGGTCCGACCGACGGTCAGCCCTTGACCTCCGTCCAGGCCTTGATCCACTCGCCGAAGTCCTTGCACTTCACGTCCGTTCGGCCGTCCACGCAGGTGGCCTCGGGCGTCTGCCAGTACCAGACGTCCTTCCAGAACGCGTCGTCGTTCGGCGTGGAAGATCGTGCAGTGGTCCGCCATCGTCGTGCTGCCTGAGACGGTCGGGTGAATTCGGCCGGGGTCAGTGCACGACTTCGAGTTGCCCGGGCGCCTCGCCGAACCAGTCGGCGATCTCGGCGTTGGTCTCGGGCGAGGCCAGGTAGTCGATGAACGCGTACGCGCAGGCGAGGTTCTTCGTCTTCGAGTTGATCATCCAGGTGTCGGACCAGCCGGTCGCGCCTTCGGTCGGCTTGATGACGTCGACCTTGACGGGCGGCTTCTCCCCTTCAGGAGGTTGGCGATGACCTGCCACGTCGTCCCGACGTTGGATGTCGCCGGACGCGGAAGTCGTCCATCTGCTTGAGGTAGTCCACCCAGCGCTGGGTGACGGCCGGCTTCTGCTGCTTGAGCAGGTCGACGGCGGCCGCGAACTGGGTGTCGTCGAGCGCGTACGGGTTGGTGATCCCGAGCTCGGGCTTGGTCTTCATCAGGACGACGGCCGCGTCGGCGATGTAGATCGGCGCGTCGTAGATGCTGACCTTGTAGCCGTTGGCCGGGTCGAACATCTGCGCCCATGTGGTCGGCGCCGGGGTCACCTGGTCGGTCCGCCACATCAGCAGGTTCGAGCCGCGGCCGTGCGGGACGCCGTACGGGACGCCGTCGACGGTGTTGTACGGCTTGTTCTTGAGCGCCGGGAAGATGTCCGGGTAGTTCTTGAACAGGTCGAGGTTGACCGGCTGGACGAAGCCGCCGCGGACGAGCCGCAGGCTTGCGTCGCCCGAGGCCGAGATGACGTCGAACTGCTCGGGGTTGGTCGAGAACAGGGTGTACGCCTCGTCCGACGTCCCGAAGGTCTGCGGCTTGACCGTGCAGCCGGTCTCCTTCTGGAAGTCGGTGACCCAGTCGTACGTCGGGGTCGGTCGAGCCGTTCTCGACGTAGCCTGGCCAGGCCAGGACGTTGATCGTCTGCCCCTGCGGGCTGCCGAGCTCGGCGGCGGTCGGCAGGCTCGGACCCGGCGTCGCGGCCGCAGCACTCGGCGCCGCTGATCCCGCCGCTGTCGCCGCCGGCTGACTGGCAGCCCCGGGCGCAGCCGCGCTCGGGGCGGTGGACGCCCCGCCACTCGAACATGCTGACGCGAGGATCGCCACCCCCGCGACGAGCCCCAGCATCCTCTTCCGTGTCTCCATCCGGATCTCCTCCTCCGATGTCCCGATCAGATCCCGTCGGCGACGGGCAGATCGTGCTGTCGCTTCCATACCAGCCGGACAGCCTGGCCCTGCAACGCAAGCGCCTCGGTCGAGGACGTCGCGAGGTTCTGTCGTGTGACCACGAGATCCGCCCCGGCATCGAGGGCCACGATGAAGCGCGTGTCGGGACCGAGATAGACCACGTCCCGGATGTGCCCGAGCGCGGAGTTCTCGTCGGCGCCGACCGCGGTCGCCGGATCGGCGATGTGGATCTTCTCCGGCCGGACGGTGAACGTCCCGGTCCGGCCGAGGATCGTCTCGGCGACCGCGCCCGTCAGCAGATTCGAGGTCCCGACGAAACCGGCGACGAACCGCGTCGTCGGGCGCTCGTAGACGTCGGCCGGTGCGCCGATCTGCTCGATCCTGCCGCTGTTGAAGACCGCCAGGCGGTCGCTCATCGTGAGCGCCTCCTCCTGGTCGTGGGTCACGTAGATGAAGGTGATGCCGACCTGCTGCTGGATCGCCTTCAGCTCGATCTGCATCTCCTCGCGGAGCTTGAGGTCGAGGGCGCCGAGCGGCTCGTCGAGCAGCAGCACGCGCGGCCGATTGACGAGCGAGCGGGCGAGCGCGACCCGCTGGCGCTGGCCACCGGAGAGCTGGCTGGGCTTGCGCCCCTCGTAGCCCTCCAGGCGCACCATCCGCAGCGCCTCGGTGACGCGGGTGACGCGCTCGGCTTTCGGGACCTTGCGGACCATCAGGCCGTAGGCCACGTTTTCGCCGACGGTCATGTGCGGGAACAGCGCGTAGTCCTGGAAGACCGTGTTGACGTCGCGGTCGAACGGCGGCGTGTTCGTGACGTCGGCACCGTGGAGGAGGATCCGGCCGGCCGTCGGGATCTCGAACCCGGCGATCATCCGAAGTGTCGTCGTCTTGCCCGATCCGGACGGGCCGAGCATCGAGAAGAACTCGCCGTCGCGGACCTCGAGATCGATGCCGTCGACCGCGACGACATCGCCGAACCGCTTGACGACCGATTCGAGTCGGACGGCCGCTGCTGCGGTCGGGACTGACGCGACGTCGGTGGTCGGGGTCGGGATCGCCAACTGGGACCTCGAAGTCGGCCTCGGCGGTCGGTCCTGGGGGACCGCTGGTCGGGTGCGCACTGTGCCGTGCCGCTCGGTGGCGTGTCAAGGTCGTCCGGCGGCCGTTCCGTTCAGCGCGTCATAGACTTCGCGCCGTGTTCCCCACCCGAACGGTGCTCGCCCTGGCACTCCTGGCCGCCGTCGCTGACCGCCTGCGACGCGGGCCCGGCGTCGCCGACCCCGCCCATCGTGCCCGGGGCGTCCGCGACCCCCCGCGAGGTCAACATCATCACCAAGGACTATGCGTTCCTGCCCGACGCGCTGGACCTCGTCCCGGGTGAGACGGTGCTGCTCCATGTGATCAACGGCGGCCTCGAGGTCCACGAGGCGGTCATCGGCAACGCCGCGGTCCAGGATGCCTGGGAAGTCGCAGAAGCGGCCACGGTCGGGCGGCCGCCCGGGCCGACACCGGTCGTCACGGTCCCGGCCGAGGTGGCCGGTCTGCGCATCGTGGTGGCCTCCGGTCAGCGCGTCGATGTCGTGTGGACAGTGCCGGTTACGGCGCCATCGTCCGCGACCCCATGGCTGGTCGGCTGCCACATCCCCGGCCACTGGGCCCGCGGGATGGTGATCCCGGTCCGTTGGGTGTCCGCGTCGGCCGCTTCCTGAGCGCGCCGGGTGGTACGCTCTCCCTCCAGCTCCCGAACGAAATGAGACCCACGAGCCTCGAGGAGGATCCTGAATGACCTACGTCATCGCCGAGCCGTGCGTCGATGTGCTCGACCTGTCGTGTGTCTCCGTCTGTCCGGTCGATTGCATCCACTACGACGAGGGAACGGATCGAAAGCTGTTCATCGATCCGAACGAGTGCATCGACTGCGGCGCGTGCGAGCCGGAGTGCCCGGTCAACGCGATCTTCCCCGAGGAATCGCTGCCGGTCGAATGGGCCGGGTACACCGCCGTCGACGCGGTCTGGTATACGGACAAGGCAGCGGCCCGTGCGTCCGTCGACGAGCTGAAACCGCGCTGACTCCCGGCGCGCCCCGCGGGCACGGCCCGCCAGCCTGACGCGGTCACACCATGCGCATCGTCTCCCTCCTGCCGTCCGCCACCGAGATCGTCTGCGCCATCGGCCTCGGCGACGAGCTCGTCGGCGTCACCCATGAGTGCGACTTCCCGCCCGAGGTCGCCGGCATCCCGGTCATGACCCGGAGCGTGCACGATCTTGCGACGACGTCCTCCCGCGAGATCAACCGCCTCGTCACCGCATCCGTGCATGGCGGCTCGTCGCTGTACGAGTTGGACGAGGCGGCGCTCGCAGCGGCGGAACCCGACCTCATCCTGACCCAGGAGCTGTGCCGTGTCTGTGCGGTCAGCTACCGCGAGGTCAACGACGTCGCCCGGGCGATCGATGCCGACATCACCGTCGTATCGCTCGAGCCCACGTCGATCGAAGGCATCCTCAACACCATCACGACGGTCGGCGCGATGACCGAGGCGGAGGATGCCGCAGTCGACCTCGTCGAGTCGCTCCGCGAGCGATTGTCCGCGATCGAAGGCAAGGTCCAGGCACGACGCGACGCGGGCGGCCGCTCGCCGCGTGTCGTCGCACTCGAGTGGCTCGACCCACCGTTCGCGTCCGGCCATTGGGTCCCGGAGCAGGTCCGACGGGCCGGAGGCTGGGAGCTGCTCGGCGCGGATGGCGACCGCTCGCGTCCAGACGAGCTGGCATGCCGTCAGCGAGGTGGACCCGGAGATGCTGCTCCTGATGCCGTGCGGGTTCCACCTGGCCGAGACGCAGGCCGAATGGGCGCGGACGCCGCGACCGGCGGGCTACGAGGAGTTGACCGCCGTCCGTCGCGGCCAGGTCTTCGCGCTCGACGGATCGGCCTACTTCAGCCGCCCGGGCCCACGTGTCATCGACGGCATCGAACTCCTGGCCGAGATCTTCGACCCCGATGCGTTCCGCGACATCGCGCCGTTCGGGTCATGGACGCCGGTCGACCCGTAGCCCGCTGATATGCCGTTCCGAGCGACCTTCGATTGCCTGTGGTGCGGGACGGCGCACGCCTGTCGCGGGCCGGACGACCTGGAGGGCTGGGCGCAGCTGTGCCCCGAATGCGTGGGCAAGGCCGGCGACAACGGGTTCCTTCGGTTCCGGCTGCACCAGGCCCTGACCGAGCGTGGAGCCGCGACCACAGACGTCACGCAGACGTCGGCCGCCACGCAGACGCCGGCCGTCACGCAGACCACGGAGGTCACGACGACCCACGCCGGCCCGGCCCGCGGCCCCGACATCGACGCCGAGATGCTCGCCTACTACGACGCCCGCGCCCCCGAGTACGACGACTGGTATCTCCGCCGCGGCCGCTACGAGCGCGGGCCGATCCACGACGCGGCCTGGAACGCCGAACTCGATCTCGCCGGGCGCTGGCTCGACGGGCTCCCGATCGGCGGCGAGATCGTCGAACTCGCTGCCGGCACCGGCTGGTGGTCGCCGCTCCTCGCGGTCAAGGGCGAGCTGTCGCTGTACGACGGCAACGCCGCCCCGCTCGAGCGAGCGCGTGAACGTCTCGTGGCCCACCGACTCCGGGCGCACCTGCATGTCCGCGACGCCTGGGCCGAACCCGACCGCCAGGTCGATGCCGTGTTCACCGGGTTCTGGCTCAGCCATGTCCCCCGCGCCCGGCTCGATGCGTTCCTGGCGCTCGTCCATCGCTGGCTCAAGCCGGGCGGGGTCTTCGCGTTCATCGATTCGCTGCCCGATCCGCAGTCGAGTGCGGCCGATCACCCGACCCCGGCCGACGACCTGTCTGTCCGCAAGCTCGATGACGGACGCGAGTTCACGGTCGTCAAGGTCTATTACCAGCCCGTCGAGATGGCGGCGGCCCTGACGCGAGCCGGTTTCACGGACGCCAGCGTGACCACGACCGGCCGGTTCTTCCTGACCGGGGTCGCAACGGCCGCCTGACGGCCGGGCCGGAGCCGGGTCGGACCGGGCCGGACATCGCCCGCGGCTATACTCCGCGCGATGTCCCCCCTGGCGAAGTCCACGATCGCGACGGTCGGCTCCGGCGTCATGGCCGAGGCGATGATCGCCGGGCTGCTCCGCGGCAAGCTGGTCGACCCGCCGCAGGTCGTGGCCAGTCATCCGCGGCCCGAACGTCGCGAGCACCTCGAACGGGAATACGGCATCCGCACCGTCGCGTCCAACGTGGAGGCGGTCGAGGGCGCCGACGTCATCCTGCTGGGCATCAAGCCCCAGATGCTGGGCAAGGTCGGGCGCGAGATCGGACCGCACCTCGGCCGCGGCCAGCTCGTGCTGAGCGTCCTGGCGGGGGCGACCACGGCGGCCCTGACCGGCCTCCTCGGGCACGACCAGGTCGTCCGGAGCATGCCGAACACACCGGCCCGCCTCGGCAAGGGCGTGACCGTCTGGTACGCGACGCCCGAGACGACCGACGTCCAGCGCGCGCAAGCGGCCGCGCTCCTGAGCGCACTCGGTCTCCAGCTCGAGGTCGACGACGAGAAGATGGTGGCGATGGCGACGGCCGTCTCCGGCACCGGCCCGACCTACGTCTTCCTGGTCATGGAGGCACTCATCGATGCGGCCGTCCATCTCGGATTCCCGCGTCATATCGCCCACGATCTCGTGATCGAAACGCTCGAGGGCTCGACACTCTTCGCGCGCCAGTCCGGGATGCATCCGGCCGAGCTCAGGAACATGGTGACCTCGCCGGGCGGGACGTCGGCGGCGGCCCTTCACGAGCTCGAATCGGGGCGGCTGCGGACCGTCCTCTCGGAAGCCGTCTGGGCCGCCTATCGGCGCACCGTCGAGCTGGGTGACCAGCTCGAGGCATCGGTCGTCCCGCCATCGACGGAGCCGGCTGACCGCGGCGGTGCCGCACGGACAGGAGGGAGCTGACGGCACTCGAGACCGCAGACCTCTGGCGTTCCCCCGTGACGGCCATCCGATCGCGCGACCTGCGCGCCCCCGAGCGCGACCTGTGGTCCGACGAGGCGGCCTTGTGGGGTCGGATGACCAGGAGCTGGGCGGGGCTCGACGACGCGGCGTGGCATCTGCCGGGTGCTGCCCCCTCGGACGCCGGAGGAGCGGATTGGTCGCTCGCCGAGCATGTCGGGCATATCGCCGACTGGCAGGAACTCGCCATCGCGTACACGGCCCGCGCGCTTGACACGGGCGTATGGCCGTCGGACAGCGACTACGACGACGGCGATTTCGATACCTACAACGAACGCCGGCGTGAGCCGTGGGCCTCGCTCCCGCGCGACGCGATCCTTGACCGTCTCGCGGCTGCCCGCCCGGGCTTGTTGGCCCTGGCCCACCGCCTCACCGCGGAGACCATCCGCGAGGACCCGGCCTGGGGCTGGGTCTACATGACTCTTCATGGCCACTACCTCGACCACCTCGCAGTCATCGAGCCGTGGGCGCTCGAGCTGCGGCGTCCGACAGGTCGATGGCGACCCGTTCGTGGCCGACCCGCGCGCGGTCGATCATGCGGACTTCGCCGCGCAGGAGGCGGCCATCGCAGCCGACTTCGATGCGCTGATCCGGGCCGTCCCGGCGAGCGCCTGGTCGGACGCCGACCTGACGCCCGGCTGGGACCTTGCCGACCACATCGGCCACCTCGCCGACTGGGCGGAGGAGGGGGCGCGCGCGATCGACGTCTTCGAGCGACGCGGTCACTGGCTGGCCGATCCGGAAGAAGGGATCGACGCCTGGAATGAGCGGATGGTCGCCCTCGCGCGAGAGCGCGCCGAGTCGCCGGCCGCGGTCCTCGCCCGGTACGACGCTGCGCGCGCCGGGCTGCTCGCCGCGGTCAGGCGCCTGTCGGTGGACGACCTGCGCTCGCCGGATGGTTGGAGCTGGGCCTACGACTGCCTCCACGGCCATGTCCGGAAGCACCTGGCGATGCTCGGACCATGGGCCGCCGAGGCCATCGCGGCTGCCGAGGGTCCCGGCTGATGCCGACCGCTCCGACCACCCCGTCGCCGAACCTGACGATCGAGGCGATCGTCGCGGTCGACGCTCCGCGCGAGTTCCGCCTCCACCCGCGCGACCGCGTCGTGGCCTATACGGCAGAGGCGGCCGGCGCACGACAGCTGTTCACGATGTCGCTCCGAGGCGGGTCGCCGACCCAGCTCACGGCGTCCGAGAAGCCGATCTCCGACCCGCAATGGTCGCCCGACGGTCGCCGGCTCGCCTTCGTTCGCGACGACGAGGTCTGGGTGGTCGAGGCCGATGGCTCGCGCCTCACGGCCGTTGCCGGCAAGCCCGCCGGCGGTCGCTCCCCGCGCTGGTCGCCGGATGGTCATCGTCTCGCATTCCTGTCGCGTCGGCGCGGCTGGAACCAGGTCTGGCTGATCGACGCGCCGGTCCCGCGTCGCGGCCGGCCGGCGACGGAGCCCAAGCCTCCGAAACCGGTCGCCCTCACAGCGACCGGCGTCGATATCGAATCATTCGACTGGGCACCCGACGGCTCACGGCTCGCGATCATGGGCCATCACCTCGGTCAGGACGTGGACGAGACGGCTCAGATCGCCCTCGTCGACGTCACCGGCGGTCCGCTCCGGGTGATCGCGGGCGACAGCAGCATCGACGTCGGCGCTCGCTGGGCAGCGGACGGCTCGTTGCTGTACGTGTCCGACGCGGACGGCTGGTTCCAGGTCACCCGGCTGACAGCCGATGGCCACGACCGGATCGTCCTGACAGCTGGCGAGCGGGAACACGGCGAGCCGACCGGCGGGGTGGGGTCTGCGCCGCTGCCGTCGCCCGATGGCAGCCGCTTCGTCCATATCGAGGTCCACGACGGTCTCCAGGACCTCGTCGTCGGGCAGATCGGCCTCGGCGATGCGCCGAAGCGAGGGCGGGGCCGGCCGCCCAAGACCCCGCGGATCGTGTCGGCGGCCACGGCCGGCAGCCGGATCAACCCCTGGGACGGCGTGTGGCGCTCCATCGGTTGGACCGCGGACGGTGCCTGGGTGGCCGCCACCGGTGAGCGGGAGATCTCGCCTCAGGACCTGTGGCTCCTGCCGGTGCCCGGCGTCGCCCCGGACGATGCGCGACCTCGACAGGTCACCGACTCACTGCCCGTCGTGCTCCGGGATGCCCTCTCTGCCTCGCGGATCCCCAAGGCGGAGCGAGTCGTCGTCAGCGCACGCGATGGGCTCGGTGTCGAATGCAGCCTGTGGCGGCCGCACACGGCCACCGGCAAGCGCGGCGGCACACGAGCCCCCGTGGTCATCTATCCGCACGGTGGGCCGACCTCGCAGGCGTTCCGCTCATTCCAGCCGTTCAAGCAGGTCCTCGTGGCCGCCGGCTTCGCCGTCCTCGATGTCGACTTCCGGGGTTCGACGGGATACGGCCGGGCGTTCCGGATCGCCAACCACGGTGAGTGGGGCCACGCCGACGTCCACGACGTCATCGACGCGGCCCGCTGGGCAGTCGAGCAGCCGTGGGCCGATGGCCGACTCGCGATCTACGGCGGTTCGTACGGCGGCTACGTCGTCCTGTGCGCTTTGGTCGAGGAACCGTCGATGTGGCGGGCCGGTGTCGACCTGTTCGGGGATTCCGAGATCGCCGAGAGCTACCGGCATGGCGACCGGCCCGGCCGGCTCGATATGCACAGGATGATGGGGTCTCCCGACGACGTCGCTCGGGCCGAGACCTACCGGCGAGGATCGCCGGTCTATCGCGCGGAGCGCATCGAGGCGCCGCTCCTGATCATCCACGGTCGCAAGGACAAGCGTGTCGTCCCGCTCATGACCGAGCGGATGATCGAGGCCCTCGAGATCGAGGCCAAGCGCTACGAGGTGACCTGGTACGACGAGGAGGGCCACGGCTGGGAGCGCCGCGAGAACCGGCGCGACGCCTTCCAGCGAACGCTCGCGTTCCTGAAGGCAAACGTCCTCGACGAGTCTGCCGACTAGGCGTGAGGCGGTCTCGGGCGGCGACTATCCTCGCCCGATGCGGGAGATCCTGACAACCGAGCGTCTTCTCCTGCGGGAACTCGAACCGAACGACATCGACGCGCTGGCCGAGATCCTGGGAGATCCCGTTGCCATGCGCTACTACCCGGCGCCGTTCGATCGCGACGGAGTCTCCGCTTGGATAGAGTGGGCCGGCCGCAGCTACCGAGAGTACGGGTTCGGGCTGTGGGCGGTCATTCGACGCTCGGACGGGCGGTTCCTCGGCGACTGCGGACCGATGCTGCAGCCCGTCGAGGACCAGGTGATCCCGGAAGTCGGCTATCACATCGTGGCAGCCGAGCAAGGCCGCGGCTACGCCACGGAGGCGGCCCGCGCGTGTGTCGCCTGGGTGTTCGCGAACACGAGCTTCGACATCGTCTGCTCGCTCGTGTCTCCCGAGAACGCGCCGTCCCGCGCCGTCGCCACGAAGATCCACTCCGCGGTGCGAGAGTTCACCTGGGCCAAGCACGGCAACGACATGTGTCTCTACTGGACCGAGCGCCCGCGCCCACCCGCGTGACCGCGCATGATTCAGCCACGATCGAGACGCGGCTCACCGTTGCCCGGACGCCCACGTGAAGGAGTGGCGCCTCGCATCGCAAGCGACGATGGTCGCCGCGATGCCGATGCCGATCAGCGACGTCGCCGACGCTGAACACGTTGGCGAGGGGCAGCCAAGGCGGCAGCGCGAAGATGTCGGTAAGGGGGCCAAGCACGGGGTCCGCGACGACGATGCTGTTCGTATAGCCGTTCGCGAGCCCGCCGATCGACTCGAGGGCGGTCGGGTCAGCCGGCATCCAGCCACCATTCGCGACGATGGCCGCGAGGTTGCAGCCCGCTCCGATGGCGATGAGCCACACGCCCGGCACGGTCACGTTGCGCAGGACGGCCACGAGAACCAGAGCGGTGGAAGCGACGTAGAGCGCCGGCCCCGCGTCGCCGATGGCCCGCCCGACCGCATCGGTGAAGATCGCGACCTGGACGGCGAGCCCGAGGAGGATCAGGGGCACCCATCGAAGCCGCAGCTCGGCAAGCCGGCCCAGTCGCCCGCCGGTCAGCAGGCCGATGACGATCCCGATCGGGATGGCGTACAGGACGAACACGCCGGGCCGTGGCGGCCGGTCAGCCGGCGGGAGCCGCGTCCGCGTCGGCGAGGATCGTCTCGAGCTGGGTCGACGTGGTCGGCCAGGTGGCCGACGATGAACCGGTCCGGCATCGACGCGACCGTGAACTCACCCGCGCGGATGGAGCCCACGCCGCGCGAGGTCGGCCGGCGTCAGCGACCGCCAGCGGCGATCGAATCGCGTCGAGCGCGTCGTCGATCCGGTCGTACAGCTCGCGCGGCGGCAGGGAGCGGTCCCGCTCGACGACTCCGATCCGGACCGGGTCCGTCGCGATCCGGCCGAACGGCACGGGCTCGGGATCGCCATCGAGCACGCGCTCGATCTCACCGAGCCAGTACTGCGCCATCTCGGCGAGGTGGGCGAGGACCTCGCCCGGTCCCCAGCGCGCCTCATCCGAGTCGTCGTAGACGTCGGCCATGCGGCCATGGCGCGCCGGCCTCGACCGCCGGCCGTGTCGCTGCGAGGCCCTCCCGGGCACTCTGGAGTCGTTCGAGCAGGGTGTCGTCCATGCCGCCAGTGTGGCATGTGAGGCGTAGCATTGGAGCCCACGACCACCGGCCGCCGCGGCCAGACCGCGACCGGCCGCCCCGCCGCCAGCAGGGGAGATCCGCGATGACGGAGACCATCTCGACCGGCGCCGCCAACCAGGCGGGCGCCCGGATCGACAAGGACGCCTACGACAAGGCGGCCGACTTCCTGCCGCTCAAGGGCATCGACCACGTCGAGTTCTGGGTCGGCAACGCCCGCCAGGCTTCGGCCTACTACCGCGCCCTGTGGGGCTTCACCCCGGTCGCGTTCAGCGGCCTCGAGACGAAGGTCCGCGACCGGGCCAGCTACGTCATGGTCCAGAACGACATCCGGTTCGTGTTCACCGCGCCGCTGACCCCGGACGGCGAGATCGCCGAGCACGTCCGCGAGCACGGCGACGGCGTCCACGACATCGCGTTCGCGGTGGACGACGTCGAGTCGGCGTGGCACGAGACGACGACGCGCGGCGCGGTCTCGGCCCTCGCCCCGACCGAGCTCGAGAGCGACGACGGGACGCTCCGCAAGGCGTCGATCCGGACCTACGGCGAGGTCCTCCATTCGTTCGTCGACCGGCGCGACTACGGCGGCGTCTTCGCGCCCGGCTATCGCGCGGTCAAGTCGAGGGCGGCCGCGGCCGGCGGGCTGTCGCTGCTCGAGGTCGACCACTGCGTCGGCAACGTCGAGCTCGGCCAGATGGACGAGTTCGTCGCGTATCTACCGCGACGTCCTCGGCTTCGCCCAGCTCATCCACTACGACGACAAGGTCATCCACACCGACTATCAGCGCGCTGATGTCGAAGGTCATGACCAACGGCAACGGCCGGGTCAAGTTCCCGATCAACGAGCCGGCCGCGGGCAAGAAGAAGAGCCAGATCCAGGAGTACCTCGACTGGTACCGCTCGCCCGGCTGCCAGCACATCGCGCTGCGGACCGAGGACATCGTCGGGCACCGTCCGGCGGCTGCGCGACAACGGCGTCGAATTCCTGGGCCTGCCGCACGAGTACTACGCGATCACTCGCCGACCGCGTCGGCGACGTCGGAGTGCCCGATCGACACCCTCGAGGAGCTCGGCATCGAGGCCGACCGCGACGAGGAGGGCTACCTCCTCCAGATCTTCACCCGCCCGGTCCAGGACCGCCCGACGTTCTTCTTCGAGATCATCGAGCGCCACGGCTCGCGCGGCTTCGGCGTCGGCAACTTCAAGGCCCTGTTCGAAGCCATCGAACGCGAACAGGCGAAGCGCGGGAACCTCTAGGCGAGGCTCCCGCGCCGGCCCCAGGTGACTACGGTCCGATTCGAACGGCTCGATGATGGGCATCGCCTCGGTGATGACGGCAGGCGGTCCTGCGAGACCGCGATGAGCACGGTGCCACCGCTGGTACGTCGAGGACGATGTAGCGGGCGAACGAGCCATCGGTGACGGGATCGGCAGTCCAGTGCAATCCCGTCCCGGGCGTCGCCCGGCGGTCCGTCACCAGCGGCACGATCGGTCGACCGTTGCTGTACGGACAGGTCGTGCGTCCAGTCCGGCGAGCAGCGAGATGTCGATCGTGAATCCCGACAGGCCGCCGATCGTGACCGGGGCTGGTTCGGTCGTCACGAGGCCGGGACGGTCGGCGAGAGCCTGGACCATCGCTCGACGCGGTGGTGCCGACGCCCGGTTCCGTTTCCGCCTCCACGCAGTCCGCCCGTGCGACGACCAGGTCTCGCTGCAGTTCGACGATGGTCACACCGGATCCACCCGGTTGAGACTGGCCATGTTCGCCGCCGTCTCCGGGAGCAGGCCGTAGCCGCCCGGCTCGTCGAACTCGTTGAACCAGCCGACCGGGACCGTGTAGGTCAGCGCGGGCTCCATCGCCCGTGACGTATAGGTGCCCGCGGCCAGGCTGCCGCGACACGTGCTCAGGGGACGGCGCACGACCGCCGTTCACGTCGAAGGTCGCGGCCGCGCCGGACTCGCGCTCGGCGCGGCGGTCGGTGCCGGGCTCGCTGGCGTCGGCGCGGGCCGCCGACCCCGGGCGAGCCGGCCGGGCGCAGGCTGTAGCCGACGACGGCGATGGCGAGCGACGGCGACCAGCGGCCGCCGCGAGCTTGACGTTGGTGTTCATGGCGTAGCGCCTCCAGTCGAGGCGCCACGCGGGTCGCTGTCGTTGCCGGGAGATGCCGCTGGCGACCACGTCGATGACGCGATCGGGCATCTCCGTCGGGCCGTCGGACAGCCAGCGGTCGAGGATGAGGGACAGCTCTCGATCGTCCGTCATGCCGTTCGACCTCCGGCTGTCGATGTCCGGGCCTCGGCGTCGAGGGCGGCGCGCATGGCGCGATGGGCGTGGTGGAGTCGCGAGCGCACGGTGCCCGCCGGGAGCGCCGAGCGCGTCGGCGATCTCGGCGAGGCTGTAGCCCGCGTAGTGGTGGAGCACGAGGATCGCTCGTTCGTCGGGCGTCAACCGCCGGAAGCCACGCTCCAGCTGGTCACGCTCACCGACCCCGAGCAGGTCGTCCGGTGCGGCCGGCCCGTCGACCGGCAGCACGCGAAGGTTGACCGTCCGGCGACGCTCGCGCGTCGCGTGGGCGATGCAGACGTTGGTGACGACACGGTTGATCCACGCATCGAACCGATCCGGATCGCGGAGCCCACGAAGGTCGCGCCAGGCGATCACCAGCGCGTCCTGGAGGGCGTCCTCGGTTCGGTCGACGTCGCGGAGGATCCGATACCCGAGCGCGAAGAGCCGGTCGCCCGTGGAACGGACCAGGTCGACGAATGCCGCCTGGTCGCCACGTTGCGCCGCCTCGACGAGATCCCGGTCGCGAGCCACCGTCGCTGCCTCTCATGACGTTCGTCGGGAACGTCGTCCGACAGTCTAGGTAGCGAACGCGTCGAAAACGTTGGAAAGGGGGCGATCAGGAGCCGGCGATGGGCGCCCAGCTGTAGGTGCCGTAGTTCGACGGCTCGTGGGTTACCTGGCTCACCCAGGCGCCCGTCAGGTCCATGATCCAGAGGTCGCGCGGACTGTCGACACTCCCATCGGCGTCGCGCGGGACGAGGAGGAACTTGCCGTCGGGCGACCACACGGCGCCATTCGCCTCGTCCGCCTCGTCGCGCTTCGAGATCTCATGGTCGTCGGTGCCGTCGGGGTGGACGAGGGCGACGGCCGAGGTCTCCCCGTGGAACCGGGTGTAGGTGATCCAGTCTCCGGTCGGTGACCAGGAGACCGCCCACACGAAGCCGGTCCCCTTCGTGATCCGCCTGGCCTCGCCGCCGTCGAGGTCCACGACCCAGACGGCGTCATCCACGGCGAATGCTGCCTGACGCCCATCCGACGAAAGCCTGATCACTGGCATATCGAGGTACTCGGGCGTGGTTCCGGGCGGGTTTAGCTGGCGTAGACCACTCCCGTCGGCGTCGATCACGTAGAGGTCACCCGCATGATGGGCTCCGGTCTCGGCAAAGAAGACGATCCTCGATGCATCGGGCGTGACTCCAAAGGGCTCGATCTGGCTCCATCCCTCCTGCAGCGGACTCACCTGCTTGAGTGTGGCGAGATCCGGCGAGCCGAGGTACAGGCCGCTGTTCGCCGGATCCCTTTCGTCCATCCCCCAGAACGAGATCGCGCGACCGTCCGCGCTGGAAGCCCCGACGAAGAGGCTCAGCGTCTTGATCGGGGGCTTGATGACGACGGGGTCGCTGCCATCCGGCTTCATCGTCAGGAGCGACCAGGTCCCGAGTCCAGTCGCGTCGACGGTCTGGACGCGCGACCCATCCGCCGACCAGCTGGCACAGCCGCAGCTTTCTTTCGTGAAGATCGCCGTCGCATCAGTTCCGTCGGCGTCGATCGTGAAGTAGTGCTCGACTTCGTCCGAGCCACTTCTGTTGAACAGGATCCGGCCGGCTGGGATCACCGCTGGCAGAAAGCTCGCGACCGGAACGGGCGACGCGCCGGCGATGGCCGATGTCGCCGCCGACGGAGCCGACGGTGCAACGGACGGCATCGTGACGCCACCCTGGCAGCCCGGCAACGAATACGGCGATGGAGGTCAACACGGCCAGCGGGCGTTTCATCTGCGAGCCTACTTTCTTCGGCACCGGACCCGCACTGGGTCAGGGGATCCGCCAGACGCCCGTGTCGTCGGCCGGGATCGTTCCGATCGCCGACCGTCGGAACGAGTCGACCTCCAACCGAATGACTGTCTGGTCCTCGGCGAGGAACACGAGGGCGTGGCTGTCGGCGGACCAGCCCAGCAGTGAACTGGCTTCTTCGGCGGTCAGGATCTGGACCGGCACGCCACCGGTGACCGGTACCAGGTAGCCAACGTACTTGACGTCTTCTGCGGGGACGGCCGTCAGGACTCCTCCCTGGAAGAACAGCCGGCGCCCATCGGGCGATAGGCGGAAGGACCGGAACACATCCTCGATGTTCGTGGCGTCGACGCGCCCGACGACGGTGGCGGTCCGCGAGTCGACGTCGAAGGAATCGACGTGCAGCCCTCGGAGCGCGAGCAGGCCCGGGTCTCGGACGACGAGAAGCGTCCCGTCGTCGGACCACCTGAATGCCGTCGTGTAGTCACCGCGCGGGTAGGTGATCGAAGGGGTCGCGCCCGTCGGGTCGACGATGGAGAGGAGGCCGTCGTGTTCCGCAGCGATCCAGGTGCCCGAGGACGACCAGGCAAGTGTTGACGGACTCAGGTCGTTCCCGGCGGTGCCGGTCTCGATCGACTGCTCGAGAACGGAACCATGCATGAGGTCGATGACCGTGACCGTTGCCCCGACCGCGGCCTCCTCCGGGCTCCACCGGACGAACGCGACGTGCGTGTTATCAGGTGAGAAGGCGCCGCCCGAGATGTAGCGTCCGTCCAGCGTCACGGACAGCCGGGTTGCGCCCGTGCCGTCCACAGGAATGATGTAGAGGTCGGCGCAGCCGGGGATCGTTCCGTCCTCATTGGATGGGGTCACGACGCTGACCAGGGAATCGGATCCGTCGGACGAGATGTCGAGGATGGACACGTCGGAGAACGGTGGGTCGACTCCAGCGATCATCGTGGCCGTCGGCTGGTTCGGTCCCACCGTCCACACCGACCTGCCCCGCACGGGATATGGTCGACGTAGACCCCACGACCGAGGTCGAGCCACGACGGAGCCAGGCCGCCAGCGGTCGGCCGATCGTCGCCGGTGAGGACCCGAGCGGTGGCGCCGGTGCACGGGGCCGGGGCCGATAGACGGTGTCGGACTGGTCGTTGCGCTGGACTCGGTTTCGAGTGGGGTTGGCGTCGGGACCCTGGGCATGGGCGTCGGCCCGATCACCAGCGCAGGATCGTTCGGCCCGGTGTCGGGTGACTCGCGGAAGGCGCCCGTCCCGATGAGGACGCCGCCGGCGACGAGCGTTGTCAGCACGGCGGCGACGGTGAGCATCCCGATCTTCCGCCGAGGCATCGGCCGTGCGATGGGCGACGGGGCGGCGACGATCGTTCCGAGGCTCGCTCGCAGTCTCGTCGGCGCCGCCTCGTCGGGCCGGATGTCGCCGCGGAACAGGGCCCGCAGGTGCCGTTCGAGCTCTTCGTCGGTCATCGGGTGGTTCCCTTGTCGTCGGCCGCGTCGATCGCGGCATGCAGGCGCTTGAGGGCGTAATGGAGGCGGGACTGAACGGTGCCCACCGGGATCCCCAGGCGGACGGCGATCTGATCGATCGAGAGGTCCCGGTAGTAGCGGAGCGCCACGACCACGCGCTGCTCCGCCGACAGGGCGGCGAGACCCGCGGTCAGCGTGTCGCGCAGGTCGGTCTGGACGAAGGGATCGTCGCCCGATGCCTCGACCTCGTTCGAGATGTCCCTCGGCTGGCGCCGCGAGGCCCGCAGTCGGTCCCGGCACGTGTTGACGAGGATCCGGTTGAACCAGTGATCGAACCGCGAGGGATCTCGCAAGGTCGACCATTTCCGCCACGCCTGGATGAGCGCGTCATGGGTGGCGTCCTCGGCCTCCGCCGGATCCCGCAGGATCGCCCGAGCCAGACGATACGAGGCGTCGAGGCGATCGTCTGCAAGCCGCAGGAAGGCCTGCGCGCGCTCGGTTGGCTGCTCGACCACCGCTGGCCGGCTGTCTGCCATGTCCAGGACCTCGGACGATCGCCTCACGATGACATGACGATGCCGGGGCGCAAAACCTTCATGCCGCGCAGCGGAGATCCCCGGAGATGAGCGCAGAGAAGCGGCTGCGCCTATTTCGCGAAGTGCCGTCGACTCGATCAGGTCTCGCGAGAACGTCCTTGCCGCCACCTGCCTCGCGCAGTTCTCACTGGTCGATGGGCAGCAGCCGGCGTTCATTCTTCGGCCGGGGATCACGCGGACGAGCGCGTAGACCTGCCGAACACCCTCGAGGCCCTTGAGTTCCTGCGGCCCACGATCCTCGAAGGCCAGGCCGGACCCGTCGAGCAGGTCGCGTGTGGTCCCGGAGACGAGGACCTCGCTCGGGCCGGCCAGCGCGGCCACCCGCGCCGCGGCATGGACGGCGACGCCACGGGCGTTGCCGCCTGCGATCGCGACCTCGCCGGTGTGGAGTCCGGCCCGGATCTGGATGCCGAGGCTGCGGACGCCGTCGGTCATCGCGGCCGCGCAGCGGACCGCCCTCGCGGCTCCGTCGAACAGGGCCAGGAACCCGTCACCGGTCGTCACGATCTCGCGGCCGCGGAAACGGTCGAGCTCCGAGCGCAGGAGGTCGTTGTGGTCGAGCAGGATCCGCCGCCACGCCGTGTCGCCGACGCGAGCCAGCGTCGCCGTCGAGTCGACGATGTCGGTGAAGAGGATCGTCGCGAGCGTCCGCTCGTCGTCCTCGTCCGGGGCGATGCCGAAGACGCGGGCGCTCGTGAACTCGACGGTGTCCAACGCGGTGTCACCGACGACCCACGCGTCGTGGCCTGGCGGGATCTCGTAGGCGTCGTCGGCCAGGATGTCGATCTCGGTGCCGTCGTTCATCAGCGACGTGGAGTCGACCGGCGATGACGTAGCCGACATGCCGGTTCTGGCACGACTGGGTCCCGACGACGGGCTTGACGTCGGTCGACCAGCGCCAGCCCGGCTCCCAGATGAACCGGCCGATGGACGTCTCGTCGAGATTGACGATGTCGATCCGCCCGCGCGGGAACGCCCGGACCTGGTCCGGGGCGGCAAAGCTCTTGCGTTGGAGACGCGGCACGGGAGGAATATTGCTCCATCGAGCCTGGATCGGTTCGCTATCCTCCCGTCCATCGATCCCCGTCTGGAGGAGGCGACGTGTATCAGTGGTTCGTCTTCACGCACCTCGTCGGGCTCGTGCTCTTCGTGCTGGCCCACGGTGCATCCGCGTTCGCAGCGTTCCAGATCCGGACGCTGCGCGACCCGGTGACGATCTCCGGCTACCTGACCCTTTCGCAGCAGGCGACCCGGGCTGCCTATGTCGGGCTTCTCCTGCTGGCGATCGGCGGGATCGCGGCCGCGACGACCAACAACCTATGGGGCCAGCCCTGGGTCTGGGGCTCCGTCATCGTGCTCATCGCCGTCTTCATCGGGATGTACGCGGTCGGAGCCAGCTACTACTACCGGCTGCGTGACCTGGTCGCAGGCAAGGACGGGCAGGCGCCGCTGGAGGGCGAGGCGCTCGTCGCCTACCTCGACTCGCGCCGACCCGAGATCCTCGCAGCCATCGGAGGGCTCGGCCTCCTCGTCATCGTCTGGCTCATGGTGATGAAGCCCGTCTAGACTCCGGGCGTGAAGATCGCCCACGTCCGCGAGCGGTTCGCCCCGGCGGGCGCCGGCTGGCGACTGGCTGCGGCGCACGAGACAGGTGACGCGCCGGCCCGTTGGATCGACCTGGAGGCCGCCCGGCGTCGAGCGATCCGCGTCCGTCCGACACTCGAGCACGACTCGGCCGTCCATCGGCGGCCATTGACGACGCTCGATGAGCACCTCGCCGGCGGCCTGCGGGTCGAGGCGCTGCGGGACCTGACCGAGGGATTCGAGCCACGGAGCGAGGACGACGCGGCCGTGCTGGACGTCGCGGATCTCGCGTTCGGGCCGCCGATCCTGCGGCCGCCGTCCCTGCGCGACTTCTACGCGTTCGAGGGCCACGTCCGGACGATGTGGGAGCGTCGCGGCGGCGAGGTGCCCGAGACCTGGTACCGACTGCCGATCTTCTACTTCAGCAACGTGTCCGAGGTCCGTGGGCCGGACGACCCGATCTGGTCGCCGGCGGCATCGAGCGAACTCGACTACGAGCTCGAGGTCGCCGCAATGATCGACACGCCGGCCATCGACCTGCCGCCGGATCGAGCCGAGGAGGCGATCGGCGGCTACATGATCTTCGATGACTGGTCGGCGCGTGACCTGCAGCGCGAAGAGACCGTCGTCCGGCTCGGGCCGGCCAAGGGCAAGGACTTCGCGAGCTCGTTCGGGCCCTGGCTGGTGACCCCGGACGAATTGGCCGACGCGCGCAGCGGCACGGGCTACGACCTGGCCATGACCGCCACGGTCAACGGGATGGAGACGAGCCGCGGCCGCTGGTCGGACGCCCAGTTCTCGTTCGGGGAGATGGTCGCCCGGGCATCAGCGGACGTCCACCTGCGCGCGGGCGATCTCATCGGCAGCGGGACGGTCGGGACCGGCTGCCTGCTCGAGGTCCGCGACGCCACCCTGGGCCGCTATCTCGAACCGGGCGACGAGGTCGTCCTGACGGTGGACCGACTCGGGTCCCTGCGAAATCCGATCGTCGCGCGGAGCGCCTGAGCGGTTGGTCGGAGGTCGGCGGCGGTACGATGCTGACCTCCAGGAGGACCCGCTCGTGCCACGGGACCGCGAAGAGAGACTCGTGATCGTGCCGATGACGGTCGAGGATTGGCCGGCGGTCAGGCGCATCCATGCCGAGGGGATCGCGACCGGTGATGCCACCCTGGAGCGCGAGCCCCGGACTGGAACCATTTCGACCATTCCCATCCGGCCGAATGCCGGCTCGTCGCCCGGGCGGGCGCTGGCAGTCCGGTGCTCGGCTGGACCGCACTGGGTCACTACTCGGCGCGAACGGTCTATCGCGGCGTCGCCTGGGAGAGCGTCTATGTCGGTGCCGAGGCGCGGGGCCGCGGGGTCGGCCGGGCGCTGCTCCAGGCGCTCATCCCCGCGTCGGAGGCAGCCGGCTACTGGACCCTCCTGGCGGGCGTGATGATCGACAACGCCGCCAGCCTTGCGCTGCACGAGGCCGTCGGCTTCCGGCGCGTGGGCGTCCAGCGCGCGATGGGCCAGGATCCGCGTGGCCGCTGGCGCGACGTCGTCCTGCTCGAGCGGAGAAGCGAGGTCGTCGGACGCTAACGCGCGATTGAACATTTCGCTCGTCTCGCCCGCCATTGGGGTATGAAGGACAGCGACGGCGCCGATCCCATGCGAGGCCAGCCGTGAGCAACGACCGGATCACCTGGATCCGCCGGGCGAAGGCCGGTGACCGGGGTGCGTTCGACATGCTCGCGGCGGCGGTGGTCGACCGGCTGTATGCGATCGCGCGATTGATCCTCCGCGATGGAGACATGGCTGAGGACGCCGTTCAGGAGACGCTCGTCCGCTGCTGGCGAGACCTGCCATCGCTTCGTGAGCCCGACCGGTTCGACGCATGGCTCCGACGCCTGCTGATGCACGCGATCACCGATGAGTTTCGCCAGACAGACCGCCAACGTGCGGCGATCACGCTCCTGCGGCTCGAGCCGACGACGGACGATGGCTCGGCGGCGGTCGTCGCCCGAGAACAACTGGAGCGCGGGTTCGCGCGACTGACCGTCGACCACCGTGCTGTCGTCGTCTTGCGCCTCTATCTCGGCCTGTCCCTCGAGGAGACGGCCGCTGCCCTTGGGATCCCTGTCGGGACCGCGAAGTCCCGGCTGCATTACGCGACGGAGGCCATGCGAGTTGCCATCGAGGCGGACACACGGCCGACTGCACGGGAGGTCAGCGCATGAACGCCGGGCCCGACGTCGAGCGCCTGATCTCCGACTGGCTGGTCGAGGAAGCACCGGCGCGCGCACCGGACCGGATCCTCCGCTCGGTCGCCCGGGTCGTCGATCGAACCAAGCAGCGGCGGTTGGCCGCCGCGTGGAGGGAAACCATGACGTTCAGCATCGCGCGGCTCGTCGCCGTGCTGGCCATCATCGTGGTCGTCGTCGGGGGTGGAGCCGCCTGGCTCGGGCGGGCAACCGCTGGGAACAATGGCCCGGCTGCGACTCAGCCGTCGCCCTCGAGTCCACCAACGCTGGCCCCGAGCGGGTCGAGCCTGGACAGCTACCGGGTCGCCCGAGATGGGATCTGCGAACAGTTCATAGCCTCGCGGACCGTACGATGTGGCCGACTGGCGGGCGGATCCCGCAGGTGCGATCGCATTCCTGCAGCAGGTCGAGGCGCGGGTCACGGCGACGATCGATCGCCTCTCGCGATTGGACGCGCCGCCTGCGATCCGTGACGAACACACGTCGAACCTGCAGGCGGCGAGGGACACCCTCGCCCTGATCCGACTTGAGATCCAGCTGCTCCAAGCGGGCAAGGTCGATGAGGCCCAGGCCGTCGACCAGGCGACGGAGCCACTCAACGAAGCCTTCCAGGGCTTCGAGCGGAAGTACGGACTGACGGCCTGTCCCTGATCGGGCCACCGCGCGACCGGCCTCCTCGGCGAGGGGCCGGCCGCTTCATGTCGACGCCACGCGCAGACGGTGCTGAACGTTCCCGGTCGGATCCACCGTCATAGTGGGTAGTCCGCGGCCATGGAGGTCGCGGCCGATCGGAGATCGAGGTGGATCGAGACCTCGTCGAGCAGGCCCGTCGGGGCGATCGTGAGGCGTTCGCCGTCCTGGTGCACCAGGTCAGTGATTCGCTCTACGCGGTCGCTCAGCGGATCCTGCGCGACCCGGCTCTCGCCGAGGACGCTCTGCAGAACGCCCTCGTCCTCGCCTGGCGCCGGATCCCGCACCTGCGGGAGCCCGACCGCTTCGAGGCGTGGATCCATCGGATCCTCGTCCACGCCTGCTACGACGAATCGCAGCGGGCTCGCCACTGGACCGCGAACGTCCGGGTCATGCCTCTCGAGGGGCTCTCGACACCGGACGGCAGCGCTGCCCTCGCCGACCGCGACGAACTGGAGCGGGCGTTCCGCCGGCTCCCGGTCGACCAGCGGGCGGTGTTCGTCTTGCACCACTACCTCGGGCTGCCGCTCGTGGAGATCGCCGAGATGCTCGAGATCCCCGCGGGCACGGCCCGATCGCGACTGCACTACGCCACGCGCGGGCTCCGCGACGCCCTGATGGCCGAAGCGGAGCTCACCATCCCCGGAGGACGTCTCGCATGACCGACGATCGCTCGCTCGAACGCGCCGCTCGATCGTGGCTCGAGACCGGTCCCACCCAGGCGCCCGACCGCGCCGTGGAGGCCGCTCTCCTCCGGATCGAAACGACTGCCCAGGAACGGGATCTCCGGATCCCGCGGAGGTTCTCCGAGATGACTACCCCTGCCCGCCTCGCCGCGGCCGCCGTCATCGGCGTGCTGTTGATCGGTGGCGCCTATCTCTCATCGGGAAACCGGGTCAACCTGCCGTCGGCGGTCCGGAACCAAGCCCATCGGCCACGCCCGGCGTGTCGCCCAGGTCGTCCGCCGGCCGCTTCGACGCCACCAGCCTGCAAGGCTGGATCGTGTTCGGGCACTTCGGCAAGGCGCCCGACGGATCGACCCCGGCGGGCGTCGATTACCCGAACTCGATCTGGCTGGTCCACGCCGACGGAACCGGGCTCCACGAGATGGCGCCCGGCGTGCCGGCGGAAGGCAAGTTCAACGCGGACATCTCACCCGACGGTCGCACGGTCGCATTCAACACCGGGGAGCCCAAGGTCCAGACCTGGGAGGCCGGCATCGACGGCGGCGCCCCGCGGCTCGTGTCGACGGCATGCAGCGGCGATCCCAACGAGTGCATGGATCGTGACCCTGCGTACTCGCCCGATGGCCGTCGGATCGCGTTCGTCCGCGCCATCGCCGGCGACACGAACACGAGCCAGATCGGGATCCGTGAGCTGGCCACCGGGGCCGTCACGCTGATCCAGTCAACCCTGACGCCCTTCTCAAGCGGCGAGCTCGCGCAGCCGACGTGGTCGCCTGACGGGGGCCAGATCGGCTATGCCACGGTCCCGCGCGACCCGAAGACCGACAAGGTCATCGACAGCCAGCTATCCGTCGTGCAGACCGATGGGACGGGACTGCACAAGTTGAGCCTGCCGGCCGGGACGCCCTGGGGCGACATCGATTGGTCCCCGGACGGCTCGCGGATCGTCCTGAGCTCGTGGCCGATCCATGAGTTCAACGACGGACGGGTGAACGTCTACAGCGCGCTTCCAGACGGAAGCGACCTCAAGGCGCTCACCGATTCGAGGTGCGGAGGCTGCGGCGCACCGTCATGGACGCCCGACGGGGCCCACATCCTCTTCTGGGGCCCGACGACCTTCTGGCTGATGGAGCCCGATGGGTCGGACCAACGACCGATCAACGCCTCGAAGCTGACGTACTTCGGCGACACGCTTGGCTACGGCTACTACGGCGCCCTCCAGCCGACGCCCTAAAGCGGGCGACCGGCGCGGCTAGACTGGCCTCCTCACGCGAGGAGGCCAGTCGTCCATGTTCTACGCGGCCCGCGGGAGCATCCCGCCCAAGCGCCACACCCAGCATCGAGCCCCTGACGGCGCGCTCTACGCCGAGGAGCTGTTCGGCGTCGAGGGCTTCACGGGGCGTTCTTCGCTCCTGTATCACCTGACGCCGCCGACCCGGACCCACCGGGTCGAACCCGTCTCGGACATCCGCCTCGAGGAGGCCGACGACGGCTACCACCACCATCGACTCATCGACGCGGCCGGCGTCGAGCCGCACGGCGACGCGGTCACCGGCCGGATCCCCCTGTTCTTCAACAACGACATCGTGATGGGCGTCGTCCGGCCTGCCGATGCGATGCCCGAGACGGTCTTCTACCGGAACGGCGAGGCCGACGAGCTCCTCTACGTCCATGAGGGCGCCGGACTCCTGGACACGAACTTCGGTCCGATCCGCTACGGACCCGGCGACTATCTGGTCCTGCCCATCGGGACGACGTGGCGGCTCGTCCCCGACGAGGCGAGCCAGCAGCGGATGCTCTACCTCGAGTGCCCGTCGGAGATCGAGCCGCCGAAGCGCTACCGCAACGACTATGGCCAGCTCCTGGAGCACGCCCCGTACTCGCAGCGCGATATCCGCCTGCCGGATGAGGTGGCGCCACGGACCGACGAGGGCGAGTTCCGTGTCCACGTCAAGATGCGCAACCGGCTGACCGCCTACCACTACGCGTTCCATCCATTCGACGTCGTGGGCTGGGACGGCTACCTCTGGCCGTTCGCGTTCAACATCAGCGACTTCGAACCGATCACGGGACGCGTCCACCAGCCGCCGCCGGTCCACCAGACGTTCGCGGCACGGAACTTCGTCGTCTGCTCGTTCGTGCCGCGCAAGTTCGATTACCACCCGCTGGCGATCCCGGCGCCCGTACAACCACTCGAACATCAACAGCGACGAGGTCATCTACTACGTCGCGGGCAACTTCATGAGCCGCCGCGGGGTCGGGATCTCGTCGTTCACGCTCCACCCGGCCGGCATCCCTCACGGGCCGCATCCCGGCACCGCGGAGGCGTCGATCGGCAAGGAGGCGACCGAGGAGCTGGCGGTCATGGTCGACACCTTCCACCCGCTCAAGATCACCGCGCCAGGCGGCCGACCTCGAGGACGCCCGCTACCCGTACTCGTGGCTGCCGGCCGAAGACGCCCCCGGCGAGGCTCGCGAACTGAGCGAGCGCGGACCGGAGGCGTTCCCGGACTGAAGGCGGTCCCGGTCTGCCGTCTCGAAGCCGGAGCTGTCACGGCCTCGGCGATCCACCTGTCGTGGGCGGGCCCGACGGAATCGAGAGTGGTCCCTGTCCGGGCAGGCTTCCGGGGGTCGGATCGAACGCGACCCACTCGAAACCGGGGAAGTACACCTCGACCCAGGCGTGTGCCGTTCTGTTGCGGATGACCTCCGTGGGCGAGCCCTTCGTCCGTTCCCCGGGAAGGAATCCCTCTACGACCCTGGCCGGAATGTCGAGATCGCGCAGGATCACGGCCATCGTCATCGCATAGTGAAGGCAGTAGCCCTGCTTGGACAGGGCGAAGCATTCAGGTGTCGACATCGTGCCGCAGTCGATGTCGCGCACATCGGTGTGGTAGATGTAGGGCGGGGCCTGGAGGACCTGGACCAGCCGCCCAGCCAGGTCGATCGGCGCCCTCGAGCTCGCGGTCCGCACGATCTGGTCCCGGAGCGCGCTGAGATTCGGACCGAACATGTCGGGCGGGACGGTCGTGTACAGCGCCAGGACCTCGGGCGGATAGGCGGTCCCGGCGGCACGAAGGGCGGCCACGTTGAGCATGCCGGCGCCTTCGCCCCCGACGGCGACCAGGGCGGTGACCGAGTACGGACCGCCGCCGAGGTCCTGTCGATCGATCGTCGCGAAGTAGCCGCCGTGGCCCACCGTCGTCAACCGGACGCCGCGATCGACCTGGACTGGGGTCGCCGGTGACAGCACCGTCGCCTGCGTGTACGTTCCCGGCTGGACGGTGAAGCTGAAGGAGTGCAGGCCTGTCGGATCGACGTCGTCCGCCATGCCGTCGAAGACGTTTGCGGCGGGTGCTCGCGGGGTCGTCCTCGGGCTGCTCCGACTCATGCTGTGCAGGTCGATCTGGTCGTAGGCTTGAGCCCGCCAGTAGTAGTCGAGATCGTCGGCCGGGTCCCGCACGATCGTGACCGCCACTCCGTTGTCGGTGTTCCAGACTGGGGTGACGACCAAGGTCGATGGCCCTCCGACCTGAGCGGACTCGCTCCTGCCGAACCCGACCGCGATGGCGATGACCACCATGGCGACGGCGCCCGTCGCGACGAGGATCGGACGGGCGCGGCACCCTCGGGAGCTTCCAGCGGAGGATCCCGGGTGTCTGGGCCATCGACCGTGTCTGACCGAACGTCGAGATCCAGGACGCCGATCCGGCATTGCCCCCGGAGCGGTTTCCTGGAGCCAGGCCTCTGATCCGGTCCTCGACCGTCCGATCGATGTTCATCGTGCGACTCCGCCCGTTGATGCGACCGTTGCCCGCTCGTCCGCCTCGAGGGCGGCCCGCAGGGCTTCCACCGCATAGTGGATCCTCGACTTGGCCGTTCCCACGGGCACGCCCAGCGCGTCGGCGACCTCGGGTACGGTTAGGCCCAGGTAGAAGTGGAGCGCCACGGCAGCACGCTGGTCCGGCTTCAGGCGCCGGAACCCTCGGTCGAGCTGGTCGTGGTCGTCGTACGAGCGGGTGTCTTCATCGACGGACGGCTCGGTCCGGATCATCCGGACCTCCGCGGTCTGACGCTGCCTGCCCCGACCCTGGTCCGCACATGCGTTGATGATGAGTCGATACAGCCACGCATCCCATCGGTCCGGGTCACGCAGCGAGGGGAGATGGCGCCAGGCATGCACGAGTGCCTCCTGGACGGCATCCTCGGCAAGATGCGCGTCCCGCAGGGTCAGGCGCGCGATCGCGTAGAGGCGGTCGCCGGCGGAAGACGCGAGGACCTCGAAGGCCTCATGGTCGCCCTGACGTGCCGCCTCGACGAGATCGCGTTGCACGGTCCGCTCCGTCGGTTTCGGGTCAGTCTGGCCCGCTCGACACTACATGACGGACCGTCCGGCCAGACCGTTCAAAATCGGCGAACCACTCGGACGGGCGGGTCAGTTCCAGACGATCGAATCGACCAGAGGTTGCATCTCGTAGAGCGAACCGTCTTCGGCGTGCAGCACGATGAGAACCTGACGCCCATCGACCGGCACAACGAACAGCCGGGCCGTCCAGTTGGCGCCAAGTCCTAGCCCTACATCTGTGACCCCGGTGATCGGGCCGAATGACAAGTCCTTATCGCCGGTGCGGATGTCGAGTTGGGTCGCGGCGAGGCCACCCACCTGCACGGCCCTCTGCGCGTCCACAGTGACGCCTGGCCGGCTTGCGAGCCACCCCGCGAGGTCGCCAGGCGGATCGATCAGCGCCCCTGGCTTCGCCGGGTCGTTGACCTTGTCGACGCGCACGACATTCACCTCGATCCTTGGCTTGCCGAACTCGAGGCCGAGCCACCCAGGCAGGTTCACATCGATGCTGCCGCGGCACTTGAAGCCGGGTGCGCAGTTGTGCTGGACCTCGCGATCGATCTTGAAGGTCAGCCCCGGATCGAAGGCCGGAATGTACGTTCCCGGGTAAACGAACTCGGAGCTTGGGAGGATGGCAGCGCTCGCCGACGGCAGCGCGGTCGGGGCTGGCGGGGTTGGTGTGGCCTTCGGGGGTCCGCCGACCTGGCCGCCGGCAGGCGCCAGGAAGTAGGCAGCCCCGCCGATCGCGAGGACGACCGCGATCGCCGCGACCGCCCATCGGGCATAGGTGTTCATCAAGGGTCTCCCTCGCGGCACCCAGAGCGGGTGTCGCCGTTGAGTGGTGGTTCGGGTGGTCACCGCGATGGCGCGCCGCGTGGGCTCGGGGAGGGCAGTCGGCCCCTCCTCGAGCCACGCGGCGAGGATCGCGTCGGGATCGCGCTGGGCGTTCATGCCGGTCGTGCCTCCGTGGATTCGACCTGGCTGTCGGCGACGATCGCCGCGCGCAGGGTTCTGGTGGCGTAGTGCAGCCGGGACTTCACCGTGCCGACGGGGATGCCGACGATGTCGGCGATCTCCGCCAGCGGATGACCGGCGTGGTGGTGCAGGACGAAGACCGCGCGGTGTTCGGGCGTCAGGCGCGCGAACGCACGGTCGAGGGCGTCCCGGTCGTCGACCGAGACCATCGGGTCGGGCCCGCTCGGTCCGTCGACCGGCAGGACCCTGATTCGGGCGCTCCAGCGGCGATGCCGCCGCAACTCCTCGTAACAGGCATTGACGAGGAGCCGATGGAGCCACGGGCCGAAGCGCTCCGGGATCGCGCAGCCGGGGGAGTTCACGCCAGGCGAGGAGGAATGCCTGCTGGACGGCGTCCTGCGCCCGTTCGCGCATCCCGGAGGATCCGGATACGCGATCGCGTAGGACAGGTCACCGTCGAGGTCGACGAGTTCGGCGAAGGCGACGTCGTCGCCCTCCCGTGCCCGTTCGACCAGCCTCGTCCGCATGTGCGGGTCTCCAGCGGCGCCCGCTCGGGCGCTTCACCCACAACAGATGGTGGCACGCCGCCGAAAGGTTCAACGGGAAGCACGCGGTGCCTTCCGGAACCGGACCACGGTGCCCGTCGCAGCGGGACGACCGAGGCATTCCAACCCGGCACACTCGGCCGCAGGATGGCCCGGCATGGAACGCTCACGCTCGTCCGCCGAACCGGTCTCGCTGCTGACGCTTGTCGTCCTGGCCGCGCTGGTCGTCACCGGCCGGCGTCGCCGCCGCGACCGACAGCGACCATGACGGCCTTCCGAACACCTGGGAGTGGTCGCGCTCGCTGACGAGCGCCTATCGGGTCGACAGCGACCGCGACGGCCTGCCGGATGGCAAGGAAGACCCGGACCGCGACGGGCTCACCAACCGGCAGGAATATCTCGCCGGCATGAACCCGCGCCGCGCGGACACCGACCGAGACGGGATCCGCGACGGCCGCGAGGACACCGATCGCGACGGCCTGCGGACGGCCTTCGAGTTCCTGGCCGGCACCTCGCCACGGCGGGTCGACTCGGACGGCGACGGGAAACGCGATGGCGCCGAGAACCCCGACCATGACGGCCTCTCGAACACGATGGAGCAGAAGCTCGGGACCAAGCCGAGAGTGGCCGACACCGATCGTGACGGCTGGAGCGATGGAGCGGAATACCGGGCCGGGACGAACCCGCTGAAGGCGTCGAGCCACCCGGTCGTGCCGATCGTCACCGCCGCCGCCACCCCCGCCGCCGCCCGACCCCGGTGATGGCGGAGCCACGACCCCTCCGACGGTCCCCGGCGCGCCGTCCTGCCCGATCTTCCCAGCGACGAACGTCTGGAACGTGCCGATCGACGGTCGCGCCGTCGCGGCCGACTCGGCCACGATGATCTCGGCCATCGGTCTCGATCGCGGCCTGCACATGGACTTCGGGTCATACGCCGGCTACGGCATCCCGTACCAGGTGGTGACCAGTGCCACCCCGGGCGTCACGGTCACCTTCGACTATGACGACGAGTCCGACCACGTCCCGTATCCGATCCCGGCCAGCCCGCTCATCGAAGGCGGCTCCGACGCGCACATCCTGCTGGTCGACAGCGACGCCTGCCGGCTCTATGAGCTGTACGCGGCCCGCAATGTCGGTGGGGCGTGGCAGGCGGGGAGCGGCGCGACCTGGGACCTCACCTCGAACGCCCTCCGCCCCGAGACGTGGACGAGCGCCGACGCCGCCGGCCTGCCGATCCTGCCGGGCCTCGTCCGCTACGACGAGGTCGCCGCGCGGCGCGATCCTCCACGCGCTGCGCTTCACGACCAATCACACCCGGACGAGCTACATCTACCCGGCCCGCCACCAGGCGGGCGAGTCGAGCTCGGCGTCGCTCCCGCCGATGGGTCTCCGCGTCCGACTCCGGGCCGACTACGACACGAGTCGCTTCTCGCCGACCGCCCGCGTCATCGCGGACGCCCTCAAGCGCTACGGGATGATCCTGGCCGACAACGGTTCGCCCTGGTATATCTCGGGCGCCAGCGATCCCGCGTTTCGACGACGACGCCATGCACGAACTCGACGTCATCACCGGCCGCGACCTCGAGGCCGTGGACACGACCGGACTCGTCAACGGCCCATAGACGCGCAGGCGCGGGAACGCACGCAGCGCCCACGCACGCACGTCGTGCCCCGCGATCCGCCCAGCGGGTGCCGCCCCGTCCAGCGCATCATGTCCGGCATGACCGACCCCACCGATCGCCACGACCTCTCCCCGGTCCCGGGGTTCGTCGACCTGCGCAGCCGCCTGCGAAGCGGGCGAGACCCTCTACGGGACGTTCGCCGCCCTCGGCACGCCGGTCGTCACGGAGATCCTCGCCCGCGTCGGCTTCGACTGGTTGATCATCGACCTCGAGCACGGCCTCGCGACCGAATCCGAGCTCATGGCCAACCTGCACGCGGTCGGCAGTACCCGCACCGCGGCGCTCGTCCGGCCGCAGTCGGCCGAGCGACTGCGCATCGGGCGTGCCCTCGACCTCGGGGCGCACGGCCTGATGATCCCGCGCATGGACACGCCGACCCAGGTCCGCGAGGCGATCTCGTTCATGCGCTATCCGCCCGACGGCACCCGCGGGCTCGCGCTCTCGACCCGTGGCGCCGGCCTCGGTGAGCGGACCCACGCCGAGGTCCGGTCGATCAATCCCCACGTCTTCGGGATCATCCAGATCGAATCACCGAGCGCGGTCGAGCACGCGGCCGAGATCGCCGGGATCGACGGCGTCGACGTGTTGTTCGTCGGTCCGGCCGACCTCTCGCACAGTCTCGGGGTGCCCGGTCGCTTCGACGACCCGGGCTATCTCGAGGCCATCGCCCACGTGGCGACGGTCGCCGAGGCCGCCGGCAAGGCTGCCGGCATCCTGCTCTACGACGCGGCGGTCGTCCCCGCCCATCGCGAGCTCGGCTTCCGGTTCATCGGGCTCGGGGCGGACGTGGCTTTCGTGGCCGACGGCGCCCGGGCGATCCTGAGGGCGACCGACCCGACGCGCTGAGCGCGGAGCCGGGACGGGCTACTCGTCCGCGACGCGCAGGTCCAGCGCGGGCGCCCGTTCCGCGACGGGCCCGGTCTGGGCCACGATCACGCCGGCCAGGATGAACGCGCCACCGACCAGCTGGACGGGCGTCAAGGCGACGCCGAACAGGATCGCCGCCAGGGCGATCGTCCAGATCGGCTCGGCCGTGCTGATGAGCGACGCGTGTGCCGCGCCGACGCGCTGCGCGCCCGCGTAGAAGGTCTGGATCGCGATGAACGTCGCGCCGACACCGACCCCGATGAGGCCGACCCACGCCCCCGACGGGATCTGGGCGGGGAGCACCGGACGACCGGTCGCGAGGGCCGCGATCCAATAGACGACCGCGGTCGACGACATGATGATGGCCACGGCGGCCGTCGCCGAGCCGGCCTGGCCGGAGGCATCGGCGACGGCTTCACGTCGCTCGCCGGAGATCCTCGCCGCGAGGATGACCCAGACGGCGTAGATGAAGCACGAGGCGAAGGCGAGGGCGAGGCCGCTGATCGGCGGCGCGTCGTTCGGGTCGATGCCACCGACCGCCAGGACGACGCCGATGAGCGCGATGCCGAGCGCGATCCACGCCCGCCGCCCCTGCAACCGGTGGCCGAACCGGATCGACAGGACGGCCACCACGGCGGGGTAGAGGTAGACGACGAGCGCGGCGAGGGATGGCGACACGGTCTCGAGCGAGGCGTAGTACGTCCCGGAGTTGCCGACGTACAGGACGCCCAGCGCGATACCGGCGATGACCGCCCGACGATCCTGTGCGCGGAGCGCCCGCCGGCGACCCGGCGAGAGGAGCAGGAACCCCCAGGTCAGCCCTGCGCCGAACAGGAACCGCCAGGCCGACAGCGTCATCCAATCGACGCCGGCGGCGTAGACCGGCTGGGCGAACAGCGACCCGGAGCCGAATGCGGCGGCCGAGACGAGGACGAGCGCGACCCCGGTCGCGCGGCGGCGATCCACTGGGTGCGCCGCCGCCCGCCGGCTATTCGGTGAAGGTGAAGGTCGCGACGAACGTGTCGAAGATGTCGATATCCTCCTGGCCGCCGGCGGTGGCGAGGTAGACCTCCCAGCCCGTCCCATCGCGGCTGACCACGTCATCCACGACGGTGACGTCCTGGCCGCCGTCATTGGTGAACCCGTAGATGAGCCGGACCGCCCCGACCCCACCCAGGGTGGTCGGCTTCTGGGACGTCGGATCACCCTTGAACGGCTTCTTGTACGAGGCCTTCAGGTCGGCTGCGAACTTGGCCGTCGAGCCCTTGTACGCGGTCGGCGCGACGTAGACATAGCCCTGGCCATCGATCGCATAGGTGTCCTGGCCCTTCGCCGATGTCACCGTCCAGTCGGCGGGATGCGCCATCGAATAGCCCAGCCGCTTGGACGTATAGACGACCCACACATCGGTCGGCGCGGTGATGGTCTGCGGCTTGCCGACATCGGTGAACGCGATATCGAAGGTCATCGTCGCCGGGAGCTCTTTCCCGCCACTGAGCTGGGTCCACGATCCCGACATCGACATGATCGCCGGGACGCCCGCGTCGGTCGCGTAGAAGTCGAGACTGAACGTCGGGTCCTTCGTCGACTTCGGGTCGAGGCCGAGGAGTGACCCGGCCAGAAGGGTCTCCGTCCCGGGGAATTGCAGGCGATGGAGCGACCTGCCGCCCTTTGTCACGACACCGAGGTCGGTGACCTTGACCAGGGACTGCAGGATCTTGCCGATCGACGAGCCCGTTGAGCCGGCGGCCGGCTTCGGGTCCTCGAGCCACGGACCGGGCGACTTGCGCGACCACTTCTGGTCGGCGACCTGGATCTGCGACGTCTCCTGCTTGAGCACGCCGAGATCGATGGCCATGTCCATGCTCGAGTCGCGGCCGCTCAAGGCCGCGTCACCGCTGATCTCGCCGTCGATCGTGCCGACCGACATCGTCCCGGTGATGACGGCAGCCGAGCTGAACGTGGGGTCGGCCATCGTCTTGAGGAAGACCGCGGCGACGTCCACCGGTTCCGGGCTTGCCGTGGGGACTGCCGTCGGCGTGGCGATCGCCGCCTGCGCGACCGATGGCGCCGCACTCGCCGACGCACCACCGCAGGCGGCCACGAGGATGGCCGACGAGCGCGAGACAGACGATCGCGAGGGATCGCGCCGGAGCGTTCATCGGAGTCATCCCAGTCCTCCCACAGCCGCTTCTTCTGCCAGGCACAGGACCGTGGCCCATGATGACGCCCACGCTGGCGGGCCGTCACACGACAAGCGGGCTACACTCGTCACGTGAGTGAGATGACCGAGACCGCTGTCGCCCGCAGGGTGCCGTCCCTGACCGAGGAACGCCTGCGGGTCCTCAGCCGACGTCGACCCGTCACGGTCCCGCCGGCGACCTCCCTGGCCGAGTGTCTTCGGGCGATCCAGCGCACGGGGACGGGCGATTCCGTGTTCGTCTGCGAGACGGATGGGCGGCTGGTCGGGGTCCTCACAGAGCGCGACATCTTCGGGCACATCGTCGCGGGGCGCGTGGACCTCACGCAACCAGTCGAAAGTCTCATGACTCGCGAGCCGAAGACGCTCGATCTCGACCAGACCATCAGGGACGCGATCGTCCTGATGCAGACCGGTCGCTACCGCAACGTCCCCATCGTCGATGAGGCCGGACAGCTCGTCGGGGTCGTCCGCCAGGCGGACATCATCAAGTACCTGGCCGAGTCGTTCCCGGAGGAGCTCCTCAACCTCCCGCCGCGACCGCATCAGCGCATGAAGGAGCCGGAAGGCGCGTGACAGTCACCTCGGAGCTCGAGCCGGACGTCCAGGAACTCGAGCGCGTCACCATCCGATTCGCCGGCGACTCCGGCGACGGGATGCAGTTGACGGGGACCCAGTTCACGAGGACGGCCGCCGTCTTCGGCAACGACATCAGCACCCTGCCGGACTTCCCCGCCGAGATCCGCGCGCCGGCCGGCTCACTGCCGGGCGTGTCGGGCTTCCAGATCAGCTTCTCGTCGTCGGAGATCCACACCCCGGGCGACCAGCCGGACGTGCTGGTGGCGATGAATCCGGCGGCGCTCAAGACGAACGTCGGCGACCTGCCCGCGGGTGGCGCGCTGATCGTCAACAAGGACGCCTTCACCCAGCAGAACCTCAGCAAGGCGGCGTACACCAGCGACCCGCTGACCGACGGCTCGCTCAAGGCCTACACGGTCTTCGAGGTCCCGATCTCGACGCTCAACGAGCGCTCTCTCGACGGGCTCGATATGACCAGCAAGCAGAAGGACTTGACCAAGAACTTCTTCGCGCTGGGTCTCATGTTCTGGCTCTACGAGCGGAGCATGGATCCCACGACGACCTGGATCGACAGCAAGTTCGGGGCGCGTCCGATCGTGGCCGAGGCGAACAAGCGCGCTCTCAAGGCCGGCTACGCGTTCGGCGAGACGACCGAAGCGTTCCACACCCACTACCGCGTCCGGCCGGCCAAGCTGGCCCCCGGCGTCTATCGGAACATCACCGGGAACGAGGCCACGGCGCTCGGCTTCCTCGTCGCCTCGCGATTGGCCGACCGGCAGCTGTTCTACGGGTCGTACCCGATCACGCCGGCCTCGGACATCCTCCATCAGCTGTCGGGCTACAAGACGTTCGGTGTCAAGACGTTCCAGGCGGAGGACGAGATCGCGGCGATCGGGGCGGCGATCGGCGCCGCGTACGGCGGGGCCCTGGCCCTGACCGCCTCGTCCGGTCCGGGCATCGCGCTCAAGTCGGAGGCGATGGGCCTGGCCGTGATGGTCGAGCTGCCCGTCGTCATCGTCGACGTCCAGCGCGCCGGGCCGTCGACCGGGATGCCGACCAAGAACGAGCAATCGGATCTGCTCCAGGTGATGTTCGGGCGGAACGGCGACTCGCCGATGCCCGTCGTCGCGCCGGCGACGCCCGGCGAGTGCTTCGACCTGGCCATCGAGGCGAGCCGGCTCGCGCTCAAGTACATGACCCCGGTCACGTACCTCTCGGACGCGTTCCTGGCCACCGGATCCGAGCCGTGGAAGGTCCCGTCGTACGCGGACCTGCCCGACATCTCCGTCTCGAACGCGACTGACCCCGCGACCTTCCGTCCATACCTGCGCGACGAGACCACGCTGGCGCGTCCCTGGGCGGTCCCCGGCACGCCCGGTCTCGAACATCGCATCGGCGGTCTCGAGAAGGCCGACATCACCGGCAACGTCAGCTACGACCCGGACAACCACCATCGGATGCAGACCCTGCGCGCTGCAAAGGTGGCCGGCATCGCGACCGACATCCCGCCGCTCGACGTCTACGGACCGGAGCGCGGCGACCTCCTGATCCTCGGCTGGGGCTCCACCTATGGCGCGATCCGATCGGCCGTGGAGACGCTCCAGGCCGCCGGCGAATCCGTCGCCCACGCCCACCTCCGCCATCTCAACCCGTTCCCCGCGAACACCGAGGCCGTCCTGCGGAGCTACCGCCGCGTGCTGATCCCCGAAGTGAACCTCGGCCAGCTCCTGATGCTCGTGCGGGCGAAGTACCTGCTCGACGCCGTCGGCTACGACAAGGTCCGTGGCAAGCCGTTCCGGATCGCCGAGATCGTTGACGAAGCGCGGCGTCTCCTCGCAGACGAGGGACCGATCATGACCGAGACCAACGGCCACGGGGCAGCCGACCCGGGCATGCTCGAGCAGCCTCCGTTGAGCGCCGCGAATGCTGCCGTCATCCAGCTGACCCGGAAGGACTTCGTGTCCGACCAGGAGGTCCGCTGGTGTCCCGGCTGCGGCGACTACTCGATCCTGGCGCAGACCCAGAAGGTCATGCCGGACTTCGGGTATCCGCGCGAGAACATCGTGTTCATCTCCGGGATCGGCTGCTCGGGGCGCCTGCCGTACTACATGAACACGTACGGCTTCCACACGATCCACGGTCGGGCACCGACCCTTGCCACCGGACTCAAGGCGGCCCGCCCGGATCTGATGGTCTGGGTCATCACCGGCGACGGCGATGCGCTGTCGATCGGCGGCAACCACGTCATCCACTCGATGCGCCGGAACGTCGACATCAACCTCGTGATGTTCAACAACCGGATCTACGGGCTGACCAAGGGCCAGGCGTCGCCGACGTCGGAGTTCGGGAAGAAGACGAAGTCGACGCCGCTCGGGTCGGTCGATACGCCGATCATCCCGCTGACCATCGCCCTCGCCGCCGAGGCGTCGTTCGTGGCTCGCTCGGTGGACACCCACACCGAACACCTCCAGGGCACGCTCGAGCGGGCCGGTCGCCACAAGGGCTCGTCGTTCGTCGAGGTCCTCCAGAACTGCAACATCTTCAACGACGGGGCGTGGCGCGACTTCACCGACCGCGAGGTCCGCGAGGACCGGATGCTCGTCCTGGAGCATGGCAAGCCGATGATCTTCGGCAAGGATCGCGACAAGGGGATCCGCCTCCAGGGTCTCCACCCGGAGGTCGTCACCATCGGCGAGAACGGCGTGACCGAGGCCGATCTCCTCGTCCATGACGAACACGCCGAGGAGCCGTACCTGGCGCTGATGCTGTCGCGCATGTTCTGGCCGGCGTTCCCGGTCCCGGTCGGGGTGCTCCGATCGGTCGAGCGCCCGACCCATGACCGCCTGATCGAGGACCAGATCGCGGCCGCCATCGCGAAGAGCGGCGCGGGCGACCTCGCCGGTGTCCTCAACGGTGGCGAGACCTGGACGGTCGAGTAACGGATCCGACAGTCGAGAGCGTGGAGACGTGAGCATGCTGTGTCCGGTCTGCGGGTTCGACAACCTGACGGGGGCCGAGGTCTGCGACAACTGCGGCGCGGACCTCGCGGGCGCCGATGTTCCGCAGCCCGCCCTGTCGTTCCACGGCCGGCTGCTCGGCGAGCACCTCGATGAGCTCGGCGCGCCGCCGCCCATCACGGTCAGCCCGGACACTCCGGTCGATGTCGGTCATCGCCCAGATGCAGGCGGCCGAAGCGGACTGCGTGCTGGTGACCGTGGACGATCGACTGGTCGGCATCTTCACCGACCGAGACGCGGTCGTGAAGGCGGCCGGCAAGCCCCTCGATGCGTTCCGCGTCCGCGACTTCATGACACCGGATCCCGTCGTCCTGCGCCACGACGACCCGATCGCGATCGCGATCCACAAGATGGCCGTCGGCGGGTTCCGCCACATCCCGATCCTCGACGGTGGCCGCCCGACCGGTGTCATCACCGCGCGCGACGTGTTCCATCACCTCGCGGAGACGATCGACTGACGGTGCGTGTCGCCATCCTGGCCGACGACCTGATCTGGGCGACCAGGCTGGACGGGCTCGTTCGCGGCGCGGGTGCGGAACCGGTCGCGGTCCGCTCGCTGGCGGCCCTCGAGGCCGCCCTGCAGGATGTCCAGGGGGTCGTGATCGATCTCACGGCTCGGGCCTACGACGGGATCGAGGCCGTGACGGTCGCGCGATCGGCCCGCAAGCTCGTCCTGGCCGTCGGTCAGCACGACGATGCCGCGCTCCGGAAGCGCGCACTTGCTGCCGGCGCCGTCTTTGCGCCCTATCGCCGCCTGACGGGAGAGGGCGCCAACCTCGTCGAGCACTGGCTGACCGAGAGCGGTCTGTTGGAGGAGTCGCCCGCATGATCTCGTCCCGACCGACCATCCCCGCCGATCGATTCCGGGAGCGGATGACGGCCGCCCGCGATCTGGCCGCCGAGGCAGGCTTCGCCGCGGTCCTGGTCGGGGTCGGGGCGGACATGCGCTATCTGGCCGGCTACCCGGCGATGCCGCTCGAGCGCCTGACGATGCTGGTGATCCCGACCGCCGGCGACTGGGCCCTGGTGGCGCCGCGCCTGGAGGCGACGCCCGCCGGTGCCTGTCCGCCGGCCGCCGCCGGGGCGTTGCCCGTGATCCCGTGGGACGAGGCGGACGATGCTCACGCGGCTCGTTGCGGAGATGGTGCGAGCCGCCGCCGCGTCAACGGCAGCCGCGGACCTTCGCATCGCGGTCTCGGACGATCTGCCGGCCCGGCACCTGCTGCGACTCCAGGACCGGCTGGCGGGTGCCCGGTTCGAGCTGGCCTCGCCGATCCTCGGACGCCTGCGGATCGTCAAGGACCCCGACGAGATCGCCCTCCTGACCGAGGCGGCCCACGCGGCAGACCGTGTCGTCGCCCAGATCGCCGCCGGCCGGCTCATCGGCCGGACCGAGGCGGACGTCGCTCGCGAGGTCCACGAGCGGCTCATCGCCGAGGGGCACGACCATGCCGAATTCGCGATCGTCGGCTCAGGCCCGAACTCCGCCTCCCCGCACCACGAGGCGTCCGAGCGGGTCATCCGTGCCGGCGAGCCCATCGTCCTCGACATCGGGGGCACGATCGGCGGCTACCACTCGGACGTCACCCGCACGCTGTGGGTGACCGGCGGGGACCCGGCGAACGGGCCGGATGAGCGGTTCAGGCACCTGTTCGGGGTGCTCCACGCCGCCCAGGCAGCCGCGACGCGGGCGGTCCGGCCGGGAGTCACCCCGGAGTCGATCGACGCGGCCGCGCGCCGGCCGATCGAAGCCGAAGGGTATGGCGACGCGTTCTTCCACCGGACCGGTCACGGGATCGGGCTCGAGGGCCACGAGGACCCGTACGTCATCGCCGGCAACAGCGAGCCGCTCCGCGACGGGATGGCCTTCTCGATCGAACCCGGGATCTACCTGGTCGGGGAGTACGGGGCCCGGATCGAGGACATCGTCGTGTGCGGGCCCGATGGCCCGATCGCGCTCAACGAGGCCCCGCGCGAGCTGTACGTCGTCGACGGCTGAGATCTCGTCGCCCGTCGCGGTGCCGATGCGCACCGACGATCGCGGCCAGCGGCAGGCTTCGGGCTCGCCCGTGCTCGCCTGCGGTATCATCGGTCGACGGGTCGCGCCCGATGCGTCCCCGCCATGAGCCCATCGAGAACCATGATCACCACCCATCGACGCCGGACCGGCGTCGCCAGTCCGGACCGGGCCCCGCGGCCCGGCGCGAGCGGCCGATGAGCCGCCGCCATCACGGCCGACCGCACCATCACGCCCACGGCGCGCCGGATGGCCAGCGTCGGGTGGCCGGCGTCACGCCTGTCGACGGATCGGTCCCGGCGCCGCGACCGGCGCCTGCGCCGCTTCCCGCACAACCGGCAGCGCCTGCGTCCGCCCATCAGGCACCGCTCGCGGGTCCCGCCCCGGTCGCACCTCGAGCGGAGTCGGTCAACTCTGCCCCTCCGGCCTTCACCAAGCATCGCCGAGGGCGGTGCGGCCGCCACACCCGACGGTGAACGGCCCGCGCCGACCCCTGGGAACGGCCAGGCGGTGCCGATGAACGGCAACGGGGCTCCCAACGCCCAATGCACCGCTCCGCAGCTCCGCCGTTTCATCAAGAGTCGGCCGTACGTGCCCATGCACGAATTGCGGCGTCGGTTCGGGATCGATGGTGGCGACGACGACGTGACGCCCGTCCGGCTCGAACTCAGCTGGGTGTATGTCGGGCTGCCGAGCCGCGAGGGAGGCCTGCTCGGCGAACTGCTCAAGGCCGGCGAGATCGGCTACGAGCTCTCGCTCGACCCGCGAACGCCGATCGTCATCGGGGTCTACCCGATGCGTCCGATCCCGAGGGGCTGAGCCGGGCATTCGCGGCTGATCGGGCGAGCAGCGTCTTGGCCTCGAACGGGGTCGCCGCCGGGTAGACCGACCGCAATCGCGCCAGGAGTCCCGTGATGTGCGGCGCCGCAAAGCTGTTGCCGGTCGCCACGATCGATCCGCGATCCATCCACGCGATCGGCACGTCCACGCCCCACGCCCCGAATTCGACCGGCGGCTTCGGGTTGTAGAACCAGGTCAGCGGCTCGGGGATGTCGTGCGCCGCGACCGAGAAGACCGACGAGAAGACCGACGGGTAGCTCTCCTCGCCCGGGTAGTTGCTCGCCGAGCAGACCAGCAGGGTGTTGGCGAAATACGCCTGGTCGACGAGGTCGTGGAATGTCGCGAAGAGGGCCTCGCTCTTGGACGACAGGCTCATGTTCGCGATCCCGACCCCGTTCTCGACGACCCAGTCGATGGCGTGGGCGAAGGCGAGCCCCTTGCCCTTGTTGTCCGGGTTGAGCACCCGGATCGAGACGATGTCAGCCTCGGGGGCGAGGCCGTGGATGATCCCGGCGCAGGCCGTGCCGTGGCCGACCACATCGCGCGCCTCCTCGTCGTCGACCACGGCGGGCTCCTCGAGGGTGAGGTCGACGCGGAGGCTGCGGATGAGCTTGCCGCCGACCGCGGGGTGACCCCCATCGACCCCCGAATCGATGATCGCGACCGTCACGCCCTCGCCGCGGCCCGTCCAGCCAGTCCCGTGCCTCGACGAGGTCGGGGACGTGCTCATCGCGCCCGAGCTTGTCCCGGCGGTCCGCCTGGAACGGCTCGCTCCAGGCCGGCACGATCTTGCTGGTCATCGTCGCGGGCGGAGCCGCCGTCCTGTCGCTTCGCGGCTGGCCGCCGTGCCGTGCCGGCCGATGACGGTCAGGAGTTCGATCGCCAGGTCGCGATCCGCCGCGCGACGCGTGACGCATGGCGGCGATCGCGTCCACGAACGCCCAGAACCGGTCGTCGCCGGCGTGCCGTCGCGTCGCCGCCGACACGAGTTCGCGGACGGCGGCGTCATTCGTCGTCTCCTCGTCCGACGCGAGGACGTCCGCCAGCACGATCGCGGATCTCGCGCGCACGGGCGGCGACGCGGATGGCGGTCGCTGCCTGACGCGCGAACAGCGAGGCGATGCCGATGTCCTCCATCGAGAACGGGCCCCCGAGCTTGTCGATGACCTCGAGGACCCCGACCGTCCGGTCTCCGTCCTCGAGCGGCACGGCCAGGATGGAGCGCGGCATGAACCCGGTCGACTCCGCGACGCCGCGACCGAACCGCGGGTCCTTGGCCGGGTCGGACAGGGCGATGCTCTCGCCGGTCGAGAAGACGTAGCCGGCCAGTCCCTGCGTCGGCGCGATCGTCAGCCCGACGACCGGCTCGCCCTGCTCCCCGGCCGCGACCACGAACTTGAGGTTCCCGGAGGCTTCGTCGAGGAGCGCGATCGACGCCGCCTCGGCCCGAAAGATGCCGACCGTCGCATCGACGATCGAGCGCAGGAGCGTGGTCTCGACATCGGCGTCGAGGCGCACCGCCGTCTGGCCGCGGAGGGCGACCTCGCGCAGGAGGGCGCGCGCGTCGGAGGAAAAGCCGTCGTCGGGACCCTTCGAGGCGGCGCGCTTCACCATCGGGCGCGTTGCGCCATCCGCGAGACGTCGATGACGACGAGGTCGTTCGGCTCGACTCGCAGCAGGCCCTCCGACACGAGCTCGGCGACGACCCGGTTCACGCTCTGGCGCGTCCCGCCGATCATCGCCGCCAGTTCGCGTCTGCGTGTAGGCACGCCCGAGACGCACCTCGTCGCGCTGGCCCGGGGCGATCTCCTCCGCCATCCGGGCAAGGCGGCTCGCAAGGCGGCCGGCGAGATCGAGGAAGTGGAGCTCGGAGACATGGACCGTCAGGCGGCGCAGCTCCTGGGCGAGGTTGCGGAGGATCGGCCAGTCGGAAGGCGTCGTTGCTGGCCATGAGCGGACCGAAGTCCGGCAGGGTCAGGATGTATGTGACGGTCGGCTCCACGGCGATCGCGGCCGCCGATCGCGGCGCCCCGTCGAGGAGGACCAGCTCTCCGAAGACCTCGCCCGGACCGAGCGTCACCAGGATCGCCTCATCGCCCTCGAGCGACTCGATCGAGATCTTGGCCCGCCCCGACGCGATGACGTGCATCGCATCACCGGGGTCGCCCTCGTGGAAGATCGTCTCGCCGGCACGATAGCGTCGCTGGCGGAGCATCGGGGCGATCGCTGCGAGATCCCCGTCGGCGATACCCCGGAACAGCCGCGACCGACCGATCGCCTCGATGACCGCGTCGGTCTCGGCCCTTGCCGCGTCTGGAGCTCGCTGGTCGGACATCGCGCCTGCCGTTCCCTCTTCGAGCGATCCGTCACGCTCTCGTGTTCGCTGGGAGTGTATGGCGCGATCGTCTGCGCGTGTCATCCCTTCGTGCAGCATGACGCCCGGGCGGGGAGGCAGCCCGGGCGTGATGCGCGTCTTCGAATGCTTCGTCGGGTCAGGTCAGCGTTCGCCGCCTTTGGGCCATCGTGCGGCGGGGGGCATGTTCGGGCCATCAGACGTGCGACACGATCGGTGTCCTGTGCCCGACAGGTGAGGTGTCAAGAACGGTCCCACGTGCCGCGGTACCGATCGAGGAGCTGTGTCGTCAAGCCCGGCCCCGCGTCGACGAGACCCAGGAACCCGTCCCGGTCGAGCGCAAAGACCCTGCCCGCCGATGAGGCCGTCACGGTCGCTGTCCGAGGCACGGACGACAGCAAGCCGATCTCGCCGAACACCTCGCCCGGACCGATCGTCCGAAGGTCGACCGTGGGACCGTCTCCGGTCTGCTGCGACACCCGGAAGGTGCCCGCGTCGATGAGATAGAAACGGTCGGCGACGTCCCCCTGTCGGATGACGGTCTGGCCGTCCGTGGTGTCGACGGCTTTGAGACGCCTGGCAGCCGCCTCGAGGCGGATCGGCAGCACGCCCCCGAACACGCTCGCACGGAGCAGCTCGAGTCGGCGTGGATCGAGACCGGAGGTGACGAGCGCGCCGCTCGGGCGCAGCACCACGACCGCCGTCAGCCCGAGGACCGCCGAACCGATGGCGATGACGGCCAGGGCTGTGGCGACTCCGTAGCGGTCTGCCAGGAGCGGTGCAGCGAACGCCCCGACGATGGACGCGAGGGCACTGGGGATCTGCAGCATCCCCATCGCCCGACCACGTTCCTCGTCGGGCACGACCCGCTGGACGATGGTCGCCGTGATGACGTCGAGGAGGAGCAGCGCTCCGACCGCGATCCCCATGGCGACCAGCGCGGGCAGCAGGTCGTGGGTCGCGCCCAGGACGAGCAGACCGGCCGCCGCGATCGCGCAGCCGGCGACGATCCCGACATCGAGCCGACGGAGGACCACCCAGCCCGCGGCGATCCCGGCCGCGATCCCGCCGACTCCTGTCGCTGCGTTCAACAGGCCCGTGGCTCCTTCCCCGGCGCCGAGCGAATCGACGGCGATGACGACCGTCAGGACGCCGAGACCACCACCTGCGAAGCTCGTCGCCGTATCCAGGATCACGATCCCGGGGATGCGCCCGATGATCGACCGCCAGCCGGCCGGCGCGGACCTCTCGACGACTTGTTCGAGATCGGCCCTGGCCTTGTCCTCGGCCGCCTCGATGAGCGTCCGCCGGCTCGGCAGTGTCGCCAGCATGACCGCGACGAACGCGAATGAGGCCGCGTTCAGCAGGAATGCGGTAACGAGGCCACCAGTCGCGATGAGGATGCCGGCGATCGCCGGCCCCACAAAGAAGGCGAGGTTGTCGAGCGTCGCCCAGACGCTGTTGGCGGGCCCGAGATCGGCCTCGTCATCGACCAGTGACGGGAGATATGCGCCGATGGCCGGGCCGAAGAATGTCGCAACGCACGACGCGATGATCACCACGGCGACGATCGACAGGACCGGCGCTCCCGTCAGGACAAGAGCCGCTAGCACGAGCTGCAGAGCCCCTCGAACGATGTCGGTGATCATGAGGACGGTTCGACGGTCGAACCGGTCCGCGACGATCCCGGCCGGGACCGAGAAGATCAGATAGGGGGCGATGCGTGCGGCGCCCACGAGCCCGAGGGCGAGTGCGTCGTGGGACTCCTCGTAGACCACGATGAGGATCGCGACCAGGTAGAGCCAGTCGCCGATCGACGAGATGAATTCGCCGGCCAGGAGTCGGGCGAGGCGAGAGTTCCCGAAGACCCGGCGATATGCCGTCAGCATTGGCTCATCGGGACATGATGACGCGACCCGGGTGGTGTCGGCGAGTCTCGATCACCCGGGTCGCGTCAGGAAGGAACTGCGCGACACTCTCGGCCGAAGCCGAGGCGTCACGTGCGAGAGTCGATCAGCGAGCGGTGACCTTCTGGCCCTCGGTGTCGTCCTCGTCGCCGGGGATCGCCCGAGCGGTGACCTTCTGGCCCTCGGTGTCGTCCTCGTCGCCGGGGATCGCCCGAGCGGTGACCTTCTGGCCCTCGGTGTCGTCCTCGTCGCCGGGGATCGCCCGAGCGGTGACCTTCTGGCCCTCGGTGTCGTCCTCGTCGCCGGGGATCGCCCGAGCGGTGACCTTCTGGCCCTCGGTGTCGTCCTCGTCGCCGGGGATCGCCCGAGCGGTGACCTTCTGGCCCTCGGTGTCGTCCTCGTCGCCGGGGATCGCCCGAGCGGTGACCTTCTGGCCCTCGGTGTCGTCCTCGTCGCCGGGGATCGCCCGAGCGGTGACCTTCTGGCCCTCGGTGTCGTCCTCGTCGCCGGGGATCGCCCGAGCGGTGAAGGCCTGGCCCTCGGTGTCGTCCTCGCTCGAGTCGGCGTATTCGCCGGGCCGGTGCTTCGTATTCATGACTCGCTCCTGTTCTCGCTGTCCGCCCGATGGATAGAGGGCGTCCGCCGTAGTCTCTGCGCCGTGTCAAACGGCGACCAGTCCACGTTGGACCGCCAAGGTGTCGGATGTCGGACACCGATGATGACCGTGCACGCGACGCGATTCAACCCCGACGTCGTGACTCTCGCTCGTTCGTCCGATACCCTCCGGCCATGATCCCGTGCCCGACCTGCGGCACCGAGAACCCTCAGCGCGCGAAGTTCTGCGTCGAATGCGGTGCCGCGCTCGAGGGCGAGCCGGCCGGACGGGCGCGCAGCACACGGAAGGTCGTGACGATCCTGTTCGCGGACGTCGCCGGCTCGACGGCGCTGGGCGAGCTCCTCGATCCCGAGGCCGTCCGCGCACTGATGGATCGCTACTTCGCCCTGATGCGCCGGATCATCGAAGCCCACGGGGGCACGGTCGAGAAGTTCATCGGTGACGCCGTCATGGCCGTGTTCGGCATCCCGGTCGTCCACGAGGACGACGCCCTCCGTGCGGTCAGGGCGGCCGACGAGATCAGGGCCGCCCTCGAGACCGGCGACCTCTTTGCCGCGGGTGACCAGACCGTCCGTTTCCGGACGGGGATCAACACCGGTGAGGTCTTCGCCGGTGACCCGGGCAGCGGCCAGGCGTTCGTGACCGGCGATGCCGTGAACACCGCCGCCAGGCTCGAACAGGCGGCTTCGCCCGGAGAGATCCTGCTCGGCCGCCTGACCTGGCAGCTGGTCCGCGACGCCGTGTCGGTCGAGCCGGTCGATCCGATCAGCGCGAAAGGCAAGGCCGACCCACTGCCGGCGTACCGCCTGCTGGCTCTTGACCCGGGCGTCGCCGACCACCACCGCGGCCACGAGGCACCCTTGGTCGGCCGCGAGCACGAGCTGGCTGCTCTGACCGATGTGTTCGACCAGGTCGTCTCCGGGCGCATCTGCCAGCTGGTCACGCTGCTGGGCACGGCCGGCGCGGGCAAGAGCCGGTTGGTCGCCGAGTTCGCCGCCTCCGCCGACCGGGATGCGACGGTCCTGCGCGGGCGCTGCCTGTCCTATGGCGAAGGCATCACCTACTGGCCGATCGGCGAGATCGTCCGAGCCGCCGCCGGGATCGGCGAGTCCGACAGCGCGGACGCGGCTCGGACGAAGCTCCGAGCACGACTCGATGGCGAGCCCGAGGCCGACACCATCGCCGCCCGGGTGGCCAGTGCGATCGGCCTGTCCACGGATCCGGCGCCCCAGGAGGAGGTGTTCTGGGCGATCCGGAAGCTCTGGGAACACCTCGCCGGAGAGCGTCCCCTGATCGTCATCATCGAGGATATCCACTGGGCGGAGCCGACCCTGCTCGACCTCATCGAGCACATCGTCGACTACACGCGCGACCGACCGATCCTCCTGCTCTGCCCGGCGCGGCCCGAGCTGTCGGCCGTCCGCGAGGGCTGGCCAGGCGATCGGTCGCGCCGTGACGACGCTGCTGGAGCCGCTCGGGGCCGATGCGACCTCGCGTTTGATCGCCGGTCTTCCCGGTGGGGCGGCACTGCCGTCCACGATCGTGACCCGGATCATGACCGCGGCCGAAGGCAACCCTTTGTTCATCGAGGAGTTCCTCGGGATGCTCGTCGATGATGGCCGGTTGGTCGAGACAGCGGACGGGTCGTGGTCGGCTTCAGCTGATCTGGGCGAGGTGCACATCCCGGCATCGATCAGCGCGCTGCTGACCGCACGACTGGAGCGCCTGGCCCCGGCCGAGCGGTCGGTCGTCGAGCGGGCCAGTGTCGTGGGTCGCGTGTTCGAGCAGGCAGCCGTCGCCGAGCTCACCGACGATCCGTCGGGATCGGGGGTCACCACCTCGCTGCTCGAACTCGTCCGGAAGGAGCTGATCCTCCACGAGGACACCGAGCTGACCGCCGGCGACGCCTTCAAGTTCCGCCACATCCTCATCCGCGACGCGGCCTACGGGGCTCTCCCCAAGGCCGAGCGAGCGGTCCTCCACCAGCGCTTCGCCGACTGGCTGGAGCGGACCGTCGGCGAGCGGGTCGCCGAGTATCCGGAGATCCTCGGCTACCACCTCGAACAGGCACATCGCTACCGGGCCGAGCTGGGCGAGACCGGCGTGTCGATGGCGCACCTCGCAGGTCGCGCCGGTGCCTACCTGTCGACAGCGGGTGTCAGGGCGTCGGAGCGCGGCGACCTGTCCTCGGCCATCGGACTCTTCCGGCGGGCGCTGCCGTTGACCCCCGCCGGCCACGGCAGGATCGAGTTGCTCATCAACCTTCGGTCGACACTGCGCGCGAGCGGCGACCGTGATGACGCGGATGCCGCCGATGCCGAGGCGGTCGCCCTGCTCGCGGAGTACCCGGACGAGGGCCTCGAGCACCACTACCGGTTGACCGACGCGATGCTCGACTTCGAGGGCTCGTCGCAGGAGGCGCGCGAGGCGTTCGCCTATTACGAGCGGATCGGTGATGCCGCCGGGATGCTGCGGGCGCTGCAGGTGCTGTTCTGGGACCACGCGCTCAAGGGCCGATTCACGGCAGCCGTGGAGGTGCTCGACAGTGCCTATGAGCTGGCTGTCGCTCTCGAGCGTGTCGACCTCGCCGCCGGGTTCGTGTCGAATGCGGCCCCGAGCTTCGTCGACAGTCCGCTGCCGGTGCCGGAGGCGCTCGACAGGTGCCGGGTCTACCTGGACCTGGTCGGCGACGATCGTCAGGCGCAGGTCATGGTCCTCCTGGCGATCGGCGGATTGGAAGCGATGACGGGGGTCCATGACACCTGGCGCCGGCCATTCGAGGCCGCAAAGTCGATCATCGATGATCTCGGCCTGGTCGTCCCGCTCGGTGCCGCGACATATCCGGTCAACCTGGCTGACGCCGAATTGGCCGCCGGTGATCCAGCGCGAGTGGTCGACCTGCTCCGCGCGAGCTGCTCCATCCTCGGGCGGCTTGGTTTCGCGTCCTTGCTGTCCAGCCTTGCACCGCTCACCGGCCAGACCCTCCTCGCCCTCGGCCAGCTCGACGAGGTCGAGCGATACGCCATGTGGGGCCGGGAGCTGGCGGCCTCGGACGACCTCGATGCCAACGCCCGCTGGCGGAACGTCATGTCCGGGCTTCGCTCGGCTCAGGGACACCATCGAGAGGCGATCACCCTCGCCCATGAATCTGTGTCGATCATGGCCGCCAGCGAGTTCATGGACTCGCGACTCACCGGGCAGATGGTCCTGGCCAGGGCATTGCGCGCGGCGAGATGATGAGGCCGGGGCCGTTGACGCAGCCGAAGCGGCCAGGGTCCTTGCCGCCGGCAAGCAGAACCTGACCGCGCTTCGGCACATCGCCACATTCGTCGGCGGAACGTCCTTCCCTGCGACTGGGAGGCGCGATACGCTCCGCGGATGATCCCGTGCCCGACATGCGGCACAGAGAACCCCGAGCGCGCCAAGTTCTGCGCCGAATGTGCGACGCCGCTCGTCGGGGCTTCGGCGCGGACGTCGCGGGAGACGCGCAAGCTCGTGACGATCCTGTTCTCCGATGTGGCCGGCTCGACGGCGCTCGGCGAACAGCTCGACCCGGAGACCCTCCGCGCCCTGCTCGGCCGCTACTTCGCGATCATGAAGCGAGTCATCGAGGCCCACGGCGGCATGGTCGAGAAGTTCATCGGCGACGCGGTCATGGCCGTCTTCGGCGTCCCGGTCGTCCACGAGGACGACGCCCTGCGGGCCGTGCGAGCCGCAGCGGCGATCCGGACCCAGCTGCAGGCGCTCGACACAGAGCTCGGGGCCGGCCACGGCCACGTCATCCGTTTCCGGACCGGGATCAACACGGGCGAGGTCGTCGCCGGCGGCCCGAATGCCGAAGGGAGGCTCGTCACCGGAGATGCTGTCAACACCGCAGCTCGCCTCGAGCAGGCGGCCCAGCCGGGCGAGATCCTGCTCGGCCACACGACATGGCGGCTCGTCCACGACGCGGTCACCGTCGAGCCGATCGAGCCGCTGACGGCGAAAGGCAAGGTCGAGCCGGTCCTCGCATATCGGCTCGTCGACGTCGACCCCCATCTGGCCGGCCACCTTCGTCGGCTTGACACGCCGCTGGTCGGTCGCGAGCGAGAACTGGCCGCCCTGAACAACGCGTTCGACCGTGTCGCTTCCGAGCGGTCCTGCCAGCTGTTCACCCTCCTGGGCAGCGCTGGCGTCGGCAAGAGCCGGCTCGTCGCGGAGTTCACGGCCGCCATCGCAGAGCAGGCCACGGTCCTGCGCGGGCGATGCCTCTCGTACGGTGAGGGCCTGAGCTACTGGCCATTGCGTGAGATCGTGCGGACCGCAGCGGGGATCGACGAGTCCGATCCACCTGACGAGGCGGTGGCGAAGATCCGGATCCTGTACGAGGGGCAGCGCGACGCGGACCTGTTGGCCCCCCGTGTCGCCGCCGTCATCGGTCTGTCCGACCAGTCGCCGCCCCAGGAGGAGGTGTTCTGGGCGATCCGCAGGCTCATGGAGCACGTCGCGCGGAAGCGTCCGCTCGTCGTCGTCATCGAGGACATCCAGTGGGCCGCGCCGGCCGGGCTCGATCTCATCGAGCACATCGCCGACCTCAGTCGCGACACCCCGGTCCTCCTGCTCTGCCCGGCCCGCCCGGACCTGCTCGATATGCGCCCTGGCTGGGGTGGTGGCAAGGTCAATGCCACGACCCTCCTGCTCGAGCCGCTGGGCACGGCGGCGACGGATCGCCTGATCGCCGCGATGCCCGGCGGTCGTGCCCTTCCCCCGGCGGTCGCCGCTCGGGTCGCGGCCGCCGCCGAGGGCAATCCGCTGTTCATCGAGGAATTGCTCGGGATCCTCGTCGACGACGGGTTCCTGCGCGAAAGCGCCGACGGCTCCTGGGATGCCGGTGACGATCTCGAGGGGGTCCGGATCCCCCCGTCGATCGGCGCGCTCCTTGCGGCTCGCCTCGACAGTCTCGGGCCGGACGAGCGCGCCGTCGCGGAACGGGCGAGCGTCGTCGGCCGCATCTTCGAGCAGGCCGCGGTCACCGAACTCGCGACAGACGACCTTCGCCGCGAGGTCGGGCGCTCGCTCGTCGCGCTCGTGCGCAAGGAACTGATCCGGCCCGAGCGATCTGATTCGGCCGTCGGAGAGGCGTACAAGTTCCGGCACATCCTCATCCGCGACGCCGCGTATGAGGCCATCCCCAAGGCTGAGCGGGCCAGGTTGCACGAGCATTTCGCCGATTGGCTGGAGGATCGCTCCGCCGGGGATCCTGGCGATGCCCTCATCGTCGGCTATCACCTCGAGCAGGCGCATCGCTATCGGGTTGAGCTCGGGGAGGATGGGCCAGCGGTGCGCGCCCTCGCAGACCGAGCGCTCGGTCGTCTCGGTCCGGCGGGGCGGGCGGCCCTCGAGCGCGGCGACCCCGGTGCAGCCGCCTCCCTCCTGCGACGCGCCGTCGATCTATCTGAGCCGGGCCATGATCGGATCGAGCTGCTGATCGACCTTCGGTCGGCGCTTCGCACGGGGGGTCAGAGCGAGGCTTCGGACGCCGCGGACCGCGAGGTCGTCGAGTGGTTGGCCGGGCACCCAGACGAGGCGCTGGAGCATCGTCGCTGGCTCGCCGAGTCGCTCTTCCATATCGAGGGCACGGTCCAGGAAGCCGAGCGTGCCTATGCCTATTTCGAACGCGTCGGCGACCCGATGTCCATGATCAGTGCGCTGGAGGTCGAATTCAACGCGACCGTGGGTCGCGGCTTCGCCCCGACGCTGGAGGTGCTCGACCGAGCCACGGCCCTGACGCTCGAGATCGGGCGACCGGATCGCGCCGCTCGGTTCTCGGCGCGATCGGCGTGGATCTTCCCGGACAGCCCGATGCCGGTTCCCGAAGTGCTCGAACGGCTCCGACGCTATCTGGACATGGCGGGCGACGATCGCCAGTCCCGCGCCATGGTGCTGTTGAATCTCGGTGAACTCGAGGCCCGGAGCGGCATCCCTGACAGCTGGCATCGCCACTTCGACGCCGCCAAGGACATCATCGACGACCTGGGCCTGGTCCTCCCACTGGGCGTCGCCGAATACCCGATCCAACTTGCCGATACCGAACTGGTCGCCGGAGAGCCGGCTCGAGTCGTCGAACTGCTCATCGAGAGTTGCTCCACGCTCGACCGGCTCGGCGAACACAGTCGACTCGCATCGATGGCGCCGGTCACCGCCCAAACACTTCTCGTCCTCGGCCGGCTCGAGGAGGTCGAGCGATACGCCTTCTGGGGCCGCGACATCGCAAAATCCTGGGATATCGATGCCCATGTGCGCTCGATGAATGCCCTATCCGGATTGCGCTCACTGCAGGGACGCCACGACGAGGCGATCGATCTCGCGACCGAGTCCGTCTCGCGCACGGCCGGGACCGATTTCCTGGTCTTGCGAGCGGCTTCGAACATGGCGCTTGCGCGTGCCCACCGGGCTGCGGGCGACGAACCTCGGGCGTTGGTGGCGGCGCAGGAGGCAGAGCGTCTCGCGACGGCGAAGGGCGACGAGGCCCACCTCCGCTCGATCACGACCTTCCTCCGAGGCTGAGCGAGACTCATGGCGACGCGCTGGGTCCGGAATGCGCCGCCGGGAGTAGTGGCGCCCAGTCCTAGCGACGCAGGTTCGGGTCGCCGCCGATCACGACACCCTCACGTCGCAGGAGGGCGCGTTTGATCTCAAGTCGCTCCTCGCGGTCGCCCCAGGCATCGCCCCCGTAGCCGCCGATCGTGCCGTCCGCCGCGATGACCCGGTGGCAGGGAATGAGCAGGCCGATCGGGTTCCGACCGACGGCGCCGCCGACGGCACGTGCGGCCCGGGGTGCGCCGACACGCCGGGCGATCTCGCCGTAGCTGGCCGTCACTCCGAATGGGATCGCGGCCACCTGGCCCAGGACGTCTCGGTCCCAGGCCGGGCGATCCCACAGGTCGAAGGTCACGATCTCCGTCGTCGGATGCCCGGCGAGAAGGCGATCGAGCGCGACCATGGCCGCTTCCAGGTGGGCATGCCGCGGGTCGTCTTCCTCGGCATCGGCCGCCGGCGCGATGGCGCCACCGAGCCGGAGGACCAGGCGGGCCTCGAACTCCTCCGCGGTCGTCAGCCAGTCCAGAGCGACCACGCCGCGCTCCGTCGCCGCGACGAACAGCGGCCCCCACGGACCCGGCGCAGAGGTGTGGATGGCCAGCGCTTCGATCACATCGCGAGTCTCGCACACACCGGCCGGTGGTATACTCCTAGGGAGTATGACTGACAGTGGCCCGACCGCCGAACTGACCCTCCCGATCGAGGGCATGACCTGCGCATCCTGCGTGAACCGCATCGAGCGGTTCCTGCGCAAGACGCCCGGCGTCGAGGCCGCGACGGTGAACCTGGCCACAGAGATGGCGACGATCCGGTACCTGCCCGACGTCGCCGACCGAGCGACGCTGGTCGGGGCGATCGAATCGGCCGGTTACGACGTCCGCGAACGAGCGACCGTCGCGGATGTGCGACCCGCGTCGTTGGCCGACGAGGTCTCGCAGGACGATCTCGACCGCGAGCGCGAGGCCCGAAGCCTGCTCATCGCCGCGTCGGTCTCGATCGCGGTCGCCATCGGGATCATGATCCTGATGTTCGGTCCGACGTCCTCCCTGGGCATGACCGAACTCAACCGGCTGGCCCTCATCCCCGCCACATTCATCCAGGTCTGGGCTGGTCGCCGGTTCTACCGGCCGGCCTGGCGGGCGGCTCGACACGGCACGACCAACATGGACACGCTCGTCGCCGTCGGGACGACCGCGGCCTGGGGCTACAGCGTCGTCGTGACGCTCTGGCCGGAGGTCGTGATGTCGGCCGGCATCGAGCCGGTCACGTACTTCGACTCGTCGACCATCATCATCGGCCTCGTCCTGCTCGGCCGCTGGCTGGAAGCTCGCGCCAAGGTGCGGACCGCCGGCGCCATCCGCCGACTGGTGGGCTTGAGCCCAAAGACCGCCCGACTCGTCGTCGGAGGCGAGGACCGCGAGGTCGCGCTCGAGAGCGTCGCCGTCGGGGATCTCCTTCGCGTCAGGCCAGGCGAGATCGTGCCGGTCGACGGCGCGGTCGTCGAGGGCGGCTCGAGCGTCGACCTCTCGATGCTGACCGGTGAGCCGATCCCGGTCGAGGTGGGGCCGGGCGACGAGGTCATCGGGGCGTCGCTCAATCAGACGGGCAGCTTCGTCATGCGCGCGACGCGCGTCGGGCGCGACACCGCCCTGGCCCGGATCGTGGATCTCGTCCAGCGAGCGCAAGGCTCCAAGGCCCCGATCGCCCGCCTCGCCGATCGCATCGCCGAGGTCTTCGTGCCGCTCGTCCTCGTCCTCGCGGCCGTGACCTTCGTCGTCTGGTTCGCGGCCGGCCCGGCACCGAGCCTGACCTACGCCCTCACGTCGTTCATCGCGGTCCTCGTCATCGCCTGCCCCTGCGCGATGGGCCTCGCGACACCGACCGCGATCATGGTCGGGACCGGCCGGGGCGCGGAGGCCGGGATCATCATCCGTGGTGGCGAAGCGCTCGAGATGGCCCATCGCGTGACGGCTATCGTGCTCGACAAGACCGGCACGCTCACGGCGGGCCGGCCCACCGTGGTCAGCGTCACGTCCTGCGCAGGACTGGTCGAGCAGGGACCTCCTCGACATGGCCGGCTCGCTCGAGCGAGGCAGCGAGCATCCGCTCGGGGCCGCCATCGTCGCCAGGGCTCGCGAGGACGAGCTCGGGTTCGCGGGCGTCACCGACTTCGCCGCGATCCCGGGCGGCGGCGTCGAAGGTACGGTCATGACGCGGGGCCGCGCGGGCCGACCCGTCCTGATCGGGAACCGGCGGCTCCTGGTGGAGCGGGGGGTCGACGTGTCGCCGCTCGACGACGCGGCCGCCGCCGCCGAGGCATCGGGCGAGACCCTGGCGTATGTCGCGGTGGATCGCGCGCTCGCCGGCTTCATCGCCCTCGGCGATCCGGTCAAACCGACGGCGGCAGCAGCGGTCCGCGACCTGACCGACGCCGGCATCGAGGTCTGGCTGGTCAGCGGAGACGGCCGTGTGACCACCGAGGCTGTCGCTCGGCGGGTCGGCGTCGCGCTCGACCACGTCGAAGCCGAGGCTCGGCCGGCCGACAAGGCGGCGACCATCGAACGGCTCCAGGCGCGCGGACTCGTCGTCGCCATGGTCGGGGATGGCATCAACGACGCGCCCGCCATCGCCCGTGCTGATCTCGGCATCGCCATCGGGACCGGGGCCGACGTCGCCATCGAGGCATCAGACGTCACGCTGGTCGGCGGCGACCCGCGCTCGGTCGCGGCCGCGATCGAGCTGTCGCGGGCGACGATGACCGTCATCCGCCAGAACCTCTTCTGGGCGTTCGCCTACAACATCGTGCTCATCCCGGTCGCGATGGGCGTCCTGTACCCAGCCTTCGGGATCACCCTGAACCCGGCGATGGCGGCCGGGGCGATGGCGCTGTCGTCGGTCTCGGTCGTCGCCAACTCGCTGCGGCTCCGTGGTTTCGACCCGCGTGGCTCCGTACACTCCGGTCATGCAGTCTCGACCGCACCCGTCGCCGGGGATCGCTGATCCGCGCGACCTTCTCGGGCCGTTCTCGCACGAGGTCGCCATCGAGGTCCGCTTCGCCGATACGGACGGGATGCGCCACGTCAACAACGCGACATACCTGACCTACTGCGAGATCGCCCGGCTGCGCTACTGGACCGATGTGACCGGCGAAGGCTTCTCGGACGGCAACGCGGGCGCCGAGAGCCTCATCCTGGCCGAGGCGCGGATCACCTACCGCGACCAGACCCACTACGGCGAGACCGTCATCGTCCAGTCGCGGGCGACCCGCATCGGGACGTCGTCGTTCACCCTCCAGCATCGGCTCCTGGCGGGACCGGCCGGCGGGGCGAGGCGCCTCGTTGCGGTGAGCGAGTCGGTCCTCGTGCGGTTCGATTACGCGTCGGAGCGGCCGGTCGCCCTGACGCCTGATCTCATCGCCGCGATCGAGCGCTTCGAAGGGCGGTCCCTTCGCGAGGCGACCGAGGCCGGCTGACCGACCGGGATCATCGACCGAAACGGGTCGCGGCGACCATCAGGATCCCCGCAACGACGGCGAGCACGAGAGCGGCAACGAGGATGGCGACGACCCATCGCAGCAGGCGCCTGTCTCGGCGCGGTCCAGTCGGCTCGGCCGACACATCCTGGGCGTCTTCTATTACGGCGCCGCCCGGAAGGAGATCGACGTCGATGACGATGACCGTGACGTTGTCGTCGCCGCCGGCCCCGTTGGCGAGCCGGACCAGCCGGTCGGCGGCGTCACCGACGGTCGTCGCCTCGGCCAGCACTGCCGCGATCGTGGCGTCGTCCACCTGTCCATGGAGGCCGTCGGTCGAGAGGATGAGCCGGTCGCCGGGCGCCACATCGATGTCGATCCGGTCGACCCGGATCACGTCCTCCGCGCCGAGGGCGCGGGTCACGATGTTGCGACGGCCATCGGTCTTCGCCGCGTCGGGGGCGAGAAGACCCTCGCGGACCATCGTCGCCACGAGGCTGTGATCGTCGGTCAATTGCTCGAGGAGACCCTGCCGGAAGCGATAGGCCCGGCTATCCCCGACGTGGGCGATGCGGACCCGATCCCCGATGACGAGGGTGGTGCAGGTCGTGCCCATCCCGGCCATCTCCGCGTTCTGGCGGGCCTCGCTCCGGATCTGAAGGTTCGACCGCTCGATCGCCTCGACGACCTCATCCGACGTCGGGACCGGCGTCGTTTCCGTCGTCTCGGCGAGTGTCGTGATCACCAGCTGCGACGCGACCTCGCCTGCCAGATGACCGCCCATCCCGTCCGCGACCGCGAACAGGGGCGACCGCGCCAGGAAGCGATCCTCGTTGTCGGTCCGCTGGAGCCCGACATCGGTCCGGGCCGCGAAGCCGGGTCCGTCGGTCACCGAGCCAGGACCGTCATCGGCCTGATCGTCAAGCCTCGATCGAGCGGAAGATCGTCACCGCGTTCTGGCCACCGAACCCGAAGCCGTTGACCGCGACCGTGTCGATCTTGGCCGGGCGCGCGGTCAGGGGCGTGTAATCGAGGTCGCACTCGGGGTCGGGCGTGTGCAGGTTCGCCGTCGGCGGGATGACCTGGTCGCGGATGGCGCCGATCGCCGCCAGGGCCGAGGCGATCCCGGCGGCACCGACGAGGTGCCCGATCATCGACTTCGGTGAGCTGATCGCGACCTTGTAGGCGTGATCGCCGTAGGCCGCCTTGATCGCCCGCGTCTCGGTCACGTCGTTGAGCTGGGTCGCGGTGCCATGGGCGACGATGTAATCGACCTCGTCCGGGGCGATGCCGGCGTTGCGCAGGGCCGAGGTCATCGCGCGCGTCTGGCCGCGGCCGCTCGGGTCCGGCGCGCTGATGTGGAACGCGTCCGCGGTCAGCGCCCCGCCGATGACCTCGGCGAGCGGTGTCGCGCCGCGTGCCTGGGCGTGGGCCAGGGACTCGACGATGACCACGCCGGCGCCCTCGCCGAGCACGAACCCGTCGCGGGTCGCATCGAACGGCCGTGACGCGGTCTCCGGGTCGTCGTTGCGCTTCGACAAGGCGGTCATGTTCGACAGGGCGGCCAGGCCCATCGGCCAGATCGGCGCCTCCGAGCCGCCGGTCAGGACGATGTCGCACTCGCCCGAGCGGATGAGCCGCAGTGCGTCGTGGAAGGCGATGACGGAGGTCGCGCATGCTGCGACCTGGGTGATGACCGGCCCGGTCAGCCCGTACTCCATCGACAGCATGCAGGCGGCCATCGAGCCCGACAGCGCCGGCACCGCGAACGGCGACACGAACCGCGGACCCTTCTGGTCGTGGATATGGGTGCCGTCGATGATCTGCTCGATGCCGCCGCCACCGGTGTTGACGACGACGCCGACCCTGTCCCGCTGGTCCTGGTCCATGGCCCCGAAGTCGAGCCCCGAATCTCGGACGGCCTCCTGGCCGGCACCCATCGCGAGCTGGATGAACCGGCTCATCCGGCGAGCCATCTTGGCGTCCATGACGGTCGTCGGGTCGAAGTCGAGCACCTCTGCTGCGATGCGCACCTCGAACGCCTCGGGATCGAATCGTCTGACCGTCCTGGTGCCCGTCACGCCCGCCACGAGGTTGGACCAGTAGGTCGGGAAGTCGTTGCCGATCGGCATGATCGCGCCGAGGCCGGTCACGACCGCGCGGCGAGCCGGATCCTGTTCAGTCAAGAGTGCTCCGATGTGTCACGGCCGCTGATTGTAGTCGTGCCCCGATGTCAGTCGCCGTCGTAACGGCCGAAGATGACCGCGCCGTTGTGGCCGCCGAGGCCGATGTTGTTCGAGAGGGCATAGCGGATCGGGTGGGCCGTCGTCTCGCGGACGACCCACAGGTCGCACTCGGGGTCGGCGTCGCGGTAGTTGATGGTCGCCGGGGCGCATTGCTCGTAGACCGACTTGACCGTGGCGAACGCTTCGAATGCACCGGCCGCGCCCATCATGTGCCCGGTCATCGACTTGGTGGCGCTGATCGCGATCTCGCGGGCGGCCCCCGATGCCCGGCTGCCGAACACGGTCCAGATCGCCTCGGCCTCGCGCTTGTCGCCGAGCGGCGTCGACGTGCCATGCGGGTTGATCAGGTCGACCTGATCCGCCGGGACGCCCCGGCGTTCGAGCGCCATCTGCATCGCTCGCGCCGAGCCGATGCCGGCGTCGATCGGCTGGATCATGTCCCAGCCATCGGCGGCCGAGCCGTACCCGACGACCTCGGCATAGATCCGCGCCCCGCGCGCCTTTGCCAGTTCGAGATCCTCGAGCAGGAGCGCCCCGGCACCCTCGCCGAGGACGAATCCGTCGCGGGTCAGGTCGAACGGTCGCGAGACGGTCTGCGGCGCCTCGCCCGGCCGCGGCATGCCCATCCCGCGCATGTTCGAGAAGCCGGCGTGTCCGACTTCTAAAAGGGGCGCTTCGGTCGAGCCGGAGATGACCGCGATGCAGTCGCCACGCCGGATCGCCTCGGCGGCCTCGCCGACGTTGTGCGTGCCGGTCGCGCAGGCGGACACGACGCACATGTTGTGACCGATCGCGCCTGTCTCGATGGCGATCATCCCGGAGCAGCTGTCGGTCAGGGCGTTGGCGATGAAGGTCGGGGCGACGGTGCGCGGCCCGCGCTCTCGCAGCGAGACGTAGTTGTCGAGCATCAGGGTCTGGCCGCCGGCGCCCGACCCGAAGATGACGCCGACCTCGGTCCGGTTCTCATCGGTGATCTCGAGGCCCGAGTCCGCGAGCGCCTGCTTGGCAGCGGCGACGCCGAAGTGCATGCTCGACTCGCTGCGTCGGGCGGCCTTCGGGTCCATCCAATCGGCGGCGTTGAAGTCGTGGACCTCACCACCGAGCTTGGCCTCGTAGGGGCTCGTGTCGAAACGGGTGATCGGCCCGAGACCGGAGACGCCGTTGACCAGGTTGGTCCAGGCGGTGTCGACGTCGTTGCCGACGGAACTGATGACTCCGAGTCCGGTGACGACGACGCGGCGGTCGTAGTCGGGCTTGCGCACTGTGGCGTCCTCCTGTGTGGGGCGAGTACGGATCAGGCGGGAACGGCAGCTAGGACGAGGAGCCGCTCCAGGGATGCCGGATCGTCGGCCGAGACGATCTCGGCCTCCGGCGCGATGCGTTTGATGAGGCCGGTCAGGACGCGTCCCGGACCGATCTCGACAAAGGCGGTCACGCCCGCCGCAGTCATGTGTTCGACGGCACGGATCCAGTCGACGCCGGCCGTCAGGTGCTCGACCAGCTCGGTCCGGCACGCCTCCGCGGTCTCGATCGGGCGGGCGTCGGCGTTCGCGAGCAGGGGGGCGATCGGGTCGGCGAAGGAGACGTCGGCAAGGGCGGTGCGCATCCCGCTGGCCGCCTCGGCCATGAGCGGGGAGTGGGCCGCCACCGAGACTGGCAGGACGATCGCCCGCTTGGCTCCCGAGTGACTTGGCGATGTCGGCGCCGGCCTCGATGGCCGGCCGTTCGCCGGAGACCACGACCTGGCCCGGCGCGTTGCGGTTCGCGACGACGAAGACTCCATGCGTGGCCGCGCCCGCGACCAGCTCGGGGAGGCGCGCGTCGTCGAGTCCGATGATCGCGGCCATCGCGCCGTCACGACCCTGCCCCGACGCCTGCATCAGGCGACCGCGTTCACGAACGAGCCGGACGCCGTCCTCGAGGGAGAGGGCACCCGCCGCGACGAGGGCTGAATACTGGCCCATCGAGTGACCGGCGATGAATGCCGGGACCGGGGCGGGCAGGCCCTGTGCGGCCCATCGCTCGCGAAGCCCTTCGAGGATGGCGATCGAGGTCGCGAGGATCGCCGGTTGCGCGTTCTCGGTCAGGTCGAGTCGCTCGGCCGGGCCATCCCAGGCCACGCTGCTGATCGACTCGCCGAGGGCCGCGTCGGCTGCGGCGAAGACCGGCGCGGCGGCGGGGGACTGCTCGGCGAGGGCGCGGCCCATGCCGACTGACTGCGAACCCTGTCCGGGGCACACGAAGGCCAGATGACGCATGAACGAAGCCTACCCGCCCACATATGCTCACGAGCGCAACGACCATGCAGGGTTGCACACATCAGGGGCCTGCCGTACGCTGTCGGGCGTGTCCGAAGAGCGATCCCCGGCGCGGCCGTCCACGCGGCCTGCCCCGACCCGCGCCATCGCCCGCCGCTTCGAGGCGGACCTGTCCGCGCCGGTCCTCGCGGCGGGCAATCGACTGCCGAACGTCCGCCAGATCAGCGAACGTGTCGCGATGGGCCGGGCGCTCTGGCGCGAGCTCGTCATCGGGTTCGCCGGCCAGCTCGGCGAGTTGCGGCTCGGGTTCACCCAGCTCGCCGCCCTCTACGTCCTCGCCGACGGCAACACGCTGACGGTCGGGGAGCTGGCCGAGTCGATCGGTCGGTCGCCGTCCGCGACGAGCCGGCTGGTCGACGGCCTCGTCCGACGGCGGCTGGTCGAGCGTCACCAGGAGCCCGAAGACCGGCGCCAGCGCACGCTCCGACTGACCCAGCGCGGGCACGCGGTCCTGCGGGTCGTAGACCGCGGTCGAGCCGACCAATTCCTGTCCGCGGTCAGGCCGCTGCCGACCGCCGAGCGGGCCATCGTCGCGATGGGCGTGGCCGCACTCGCGACCCATGCCATCAGCCGCCGCGGGCGGCTCATCCGTTCGGCGCCCGAGTAGGATCGGGCCAAGGAGGTCTCCGATGGATTTCGGTCGTACCGCTGAGCTGGCGCTGCGGATCCAGCATCGCCATTCGGACGGCACGTGGGGTCAGCTCGAGCCGCGTTCCCACCACGATGTCGCCGACCACGATCCCGAGAAGGAGTGGGCGGAAGGGACCATCTTCGTCTGCAAGACGTGCGACGAGGAGGTCCATGTCGAGACGCTGGACGACCCAGGGAACCCGCGCGGCTGACGCTATCCGCGGCGTCAGGAGCAGAAGCGCCGGACCACGTCGTAGAGGACTGGCAGGCCCCAGCGGAGCGCCTCGATCGACACACGCTCGTCGACTCCGTGGAATCGCTCGAGGAACCGCTCGTCCGGGTCGAGCCGCAACGGCGAGAAGCCATAGGTCGGCGTCCCCACCGTGTCGGTGTGCTTGGCATCGGTCGCGAACGGCGCCATGACCGGCAGCGGGATCCCGTCCGGATCGTGATCGCGGATGGTCGACACCAGCAGCTCGAACAGGGTGCCCTCGGCCGGCGCTTCGACGGGTGCTCCGAACACGATGAGCTCGATCTCGCAGGCCGCCGCCAGATCCGGCCCGAGCCGGGCGATCACCTGCGCGCGCATGTCGGGTTCGGTCGTGCCGGGCAGGACCCGGCAATCGACCTCGACGACGGCGTCGCCCGGGATGACGTTGTACTTGATCCCGGCGTGGACCACGTCCGGACTCAGCGTGTCGCGCAGCAACGCGCGAAGGGCCCGGGCGTACATCGGGTCGCAGGCGACCGCGAGCGCGGCCTCGGCGCGGGCCGTGTCGTCGCCCGCGAGGGCATCGAGGATCGTGCCGGCGTCCTCGGGGAGTGCCGCCGCGGCCTGGGTCGAGGAAGCGCGCCATGACCGGCGTGATGCGGGTCGGGCCGGGCACGGCCAGGCGCTCGATGACGGCCGCCGCGAGGACCGCGGCGTTGTCGTCGCGCGGCATGGAGCCGTGGCCCCACGTCCCGCGGATCGCGATGCGATAGGCGGCGAAGCCCTTCTCGGCGACCTGGATCGGGTAGAGCCGGCGCCCGGCGATGGTCGCAGAGACGCCGCCGCATTCGTTGAGGGCGCCGGCCGCCCGGAGCCATTCGGGCCGGTTCTCGGCGACCCATTTCGCGCCGGCCAGGCCACCCGCCTCCTCGTCGGCCGTGCACGTGAAGAGGACATCGCGGCGGAGCCCGGGGATCGGGTCGCGGGCCGGATCGAGGCCGGCCGCCCGCGCCTCGGCGGCCAGCTGGCGCACGACGCCGAGCTCCATCGCGACCATCGCCTTCATGTCGACCGCGCCGCGCCCGTAGATGTAGCCGTCGCTGATGTCGGCGGCGAACGGATCGTGCGTCCAGCGTTCGGGGGGAGCCGGCACGACGTCGAGGTGCGACAAGAGGAGCAGTGGATCGCCGCCGGTGCCATCGCCGCGCAGGCGGACGTGCACCGAGCCGCGACCCGGGTCCGGTTCGACGATCTCGGGCTCGAGGCCGGCCTCGGCCAGCCAGGTCGCGATGAGGCGTGCGACGCGCAGCTCCCCGTCCGGGGCGTCGGGTGGCGCCGGATTGACCGATGGGATCCGGATGAGCTCGCGGAGCGACTCCACGAGACTCTCGGTCGCGAGCGTCCAGGCCGGACCGGCGATCGCGCTCGACGGGGAGGCGACCGGACTCACCGCGGGGCGCTGCCGGTGGCGATGGTCAGCGCGACTCCGATGATGAAGCCACCGAACATGAGCGCCGCGACCATGGCCACGAGCAGCTTGCCGTAGTGACGGTCCTCCTCGAGCCCTGCCTCCGGGTCCGGGTCGAGGCCGCCGGCGATGTACGGCTGCTCGAGGCCCTTGGCCCGTGCGATCTGGGCGCGTGGCGAATCGTATTCGGCCGGGTTGGGGGGCAATCCGCTCATGGCGTCATGATGCCGTCGAACAGCGGACCGCGCAGGATGACCACGTCGGGCAGCGGCTGGTAGCCGTTCCGGGCATTGACCGCGCGCATCGGGGCGTTGTCCGTGTCGTTCCCGGCTTCGAGGACCTCCAGGCCGTCGGCGATCGCCCAGCGGATCGTCGCGCGCTTGAGCGCGCCCGCGATGCCGCGTCCACGGGCGTCCCGCGCGACCGCCGTCATGTCGTGCCAGGCGGACCGACGAGCGGCGCCCGGGATGCGGATGAGGCTCCCGTAGCCCACGACCCGACCGGTCGCTGCCTCCTGGGCGACGATGAATCCATCGTGCGGGATCGCCGGTCGATCGATCTCGCGTGCCCGGAATTCGGCGAGGTCCCCGGTCGAGATCGGCGTCTCGCCGCCGGGGATGTCGGCGAAGGCCTCGACGGCGACCGCGTACACGCCATCGACGAGGTCCGGGTGCTCGGCGAGCGTCGTCAGCACGATGCCATCCGGCACGTCCGCAGGTGGCGGGACGACACCGGCCAACTCGAGGCTGACCGACTTGGACCGCTCGTACTCCGCGAAGCCGCGGCGCTTCAGGAAGCCGATCCCCTCGGGCCGGGCCTCGCTCGCCGGGATGTGCAGGAGGTGCTTGCCGCGCGCCCGGGCACGCTCCGAGATGGTCGTGAGGAATGCCGTCCCGACGCCCTGGCGACGCGCGTCCGGGAGGACCGTGATGGTGGCCCAGAACGCCTCGAACTCGGGCGGATGCATGTAGATGCGGCCGACGCTCGCGACACCGATGGGCCGGCCGTCCGACTCGGCGATGAACCGCGCTGTGCCCGGGTAGGTCTCGATCGCCCAGCGGATGTTGTCGACCGAATCGGGGTCGTCCGGGGTGGTCGCGTTGATGATGCCGACGATCGTCTCGAGGTCGTCCCCGCCCTCGCCCGCTTCGCGGATCCGGAACGTCACCGGCTCGGCAGGTTCGCGGTCATCCGCTCGCCCGTGGTGACCGCGCCCTGTGACGCGGAGCCGACGAGAGCGGCGTACTTGGCCATCACGCCCGTCCGATAGCGGACGGGCGGCGGCGTCCAGCCCTCGAAGCGCCGGGCGACCTCGTCGGCCGGCACGTCCAGGTCGAGCGCCGACCGGTCGACGTCGATGACGATGGTGTCGCCCTCGTGGACCACCGCGATCGGCCCACCGAGCGCGGCTTCCGGGGCCACGTGGCCGATCATCAGCCCGTGCGTCCCGCCCGAGAACCGGCCGTCGGTCAGCAGGGCGACCGAGTCGCCCAGACCCTCGCCGACGAGGGCCGCGGTCACCGACAGCATCTCCTGCATGCCGGGGCCACCGACCGGGCCCTCGTAGCGGATGACGACGACGTCGCCTGGTTTGATCTGCTGGGCACGAACGGCCTCGTAGCAGGCCGTCTCCGAGTCGAAGACGCGAGCAGGGCCGCGATGCTGGCGGCGCTCGTGACCGGCCAGCTTGACGACGCAGCCCTCGGGCGCGAGCGTGCCGTGGAGGATCGCCAGCCCACCGTTCGGCTTGAGCGGCGTCTCGATCGCCTGGACGACCTGTTGGCCGGCTGTCTCGGTCACGTCGGCCGCGATCTGGGCGATCGTCCGGCCATCCACCGTCGGTGCGTCGCCATGGAGCAGGCCGGGTCGCTTCAGGAGTTCGCGCATCACCAGGGCGACGCCGCCCGCCTCGTACATGTCGAGCGCGGTATAGCGGCCGCCCGGCCGCATGTCGCCGATGAGCGGCGTCCGGTCGGCGATCGCCCCGAAGTCATCGATGTCGAGCGGGATCCCGAATTCGTGGGCGATCGCGAGCAGGTGCAGGACGCCGTTGGTCGAGCCGCCGGTCGCAGCCACCGAGGCGATCCCGTTCTCGAGGGACGCGCGCGTGACGATGTGGGACGGCCGGACGTCGCGGCGCACGAGATCCATGATCAGCTCGCCTGTCCGATGGGCCGCGGCGGCCTTGGCCGGGTCCTCGGCCGGGATGCCGTTCAGACCGGCCGGTGAGAGGCCGATGAACTCCATGACGGTGCTCATCGTGTTGGCCGTGTACTGGCCGCCGCAGGCGCCCGGACCGGGGCAGGCCGCGTTCTCGATCTCGGTCAGCTCGTCGAGCGTGATCTTGCCCGCCCGGTACGCCCCGATCGCCTCGTACACGGTCACGACCGTCGCGTTCCGCTCGCCCTTGTAGACCCCGGGGTTGATCGTCCCGCCGTAGAGCACGATGCCCGGCACGTCCAGCCGGCCGAGGGCCATCGCCGCGCCCGGCACGGTCTTGTCGCAGGCGACGATGCACACGACCCCGTCCATCATCTGGCCGCGGATGACGAGCTCGATCGAGTCGGCGACCACCTCGCGACTGATGAGCGAGGTCTTCATCCCCTCCGTGCCCATCGTCACGCCGTCGCTGATGGCGATCGTGTTGAACTCCATCGGCGTGCCGCCGGCGGCCCGGATGCCGTCCTTGACGTAGGTTGCGAGCTCGCGCTGGTTGATGTTGCAGGGCATCGTTTCGATCCAGGTCGTCGCGACGCCGACGATCGGCTTGGCGAGGTCCTCATCGGTGAAGCCGATGGCCTTGAGCATCGCCCGGGCACCGGCCCGGTCCGGGCCATCCGTGATCGCCGCCGAGTGGCGCTTGGCGGGGTCGGAGATGATGGGCGCGTCGGACATCGTGGGGGTCTCCTGGGCCGGCGGGTGGCGGTGTGCCTAACCCTACACGGGCTCGGTCGGATCGAGCAGCGTGATCAGCGCCGAGTGGTCGAGGTCACCGCCACCACCGGCGACGAGCCGGTCGAAGCCGTCCGCCACAGCGCTGAAGAACGGCAGGTCGAGCCCGACCCCGGCCGCCGTGTCGAGGATGATGTGGGCGTCCTTGGCGTGGAGCGCGGCGCGGCCGCCGGGCGTGAAGTCGCGCTCGAGCATCCGGCGGCCATGGACGTCGAGGACGCGACTCGCGGCGAACCCGCCGGCCAGCGCGTCGCGAACGGTGGCCGGATCGACACCGGCAGCACGTGCAAGGGACAGTGCCTCCGCGACGGCGGCGATGGTCGCGCCGACCACCAGCTGATTGCACGCCTTGGCGATCTGGCCGGCCCCCGACGCTCCGACATGCACGATCGTCTCGCCCATGGCCGCGAACACAGGACGGGCCCGGTCGAACGCCGTCGTGTCGCCACCGACCATGATCGCCAGCGTGCCCTCGCGCGCCCCGATCTCGCCGCCGGAGACGGGGGCGTCAAGGAGGTCCGCGTCGTGCGCGGCGCAGCGAGCGGCGAGCGGCGGCATGGCGGCCGGATGATGGGTGCCCATCGCCGCGATCACCAGCCCCGGGTGGGCACCGGCGAGGAGCCCATCGGGCCCATCGAGGACGGCCTCGAGGTCGGGCGTGTCGGGGACCATCACGCACACGACGTCGGCTGCTGCGGCGACGTCGGCCGGGCTGGCCACCGCGACGGCTCCGGCCGCCACGATCTCCGCGAGCGCGTCGGCGTTCCGCGACGTGACGGTGAGCGGGAAGCCGGCGGCGAGGATGCGACGGCTCATCGGGCGGCCCATGACGCCGAGCCCGACGAAGCCGACCCTGGTCATCGGTCCGTGACGCAGGCGCCCGTGTCGACGGCCCTGGTCGTGCCCAGCGCCGGTTGGATGTGGGTCGCCACCTCGGTCGCGCCAAGCGCGTAGCCGACATCCGGATCGGTCCGGGCCTCGGCGAAGACGACGCCACCGATCGTCCCGTTCTTGAGGATGAGCGGGCCACCGCTGTCGCCGCGATCGACCTCCGCCCGGAGCTCGAGGATCTCGCGCCGGATGCGCTCGCCGCCGTAGATGTCGTGACCGGTCGCCGCGTACCGGCTCGAGACGGCCGCGGGCAGGATCGTCAATGGACCACCGCCCGGGTAGCCGAGCGTCGCTCCGATCGCGCCGCGGTCCGGATCGGCGGCCGCGAAGACGAGCGCCCTCGCCTGTAGGTCGGGGACGTACAGGAGCGCGATGTCGAAGCCCGGGTCGACCAGGACCGGAATGGCGTCGAGGACCTCGCCGCGAGCACTCGTGACCCGGATCCCGCGTGCGCCGGCGCCGGCGACGACATGGGCGTTGGTCACGACGTAGTGGCTGGCGACGACGAACCCGGTCCCGACCGACGAGAGTCCACAGCTCGCGGCGCTCACCTTGAACGTGCTCGCCTCCGCGGGGGTGGCGATGGCTCGCGCCGTCGGGTCGGTGGGCCGGTCGACCGGTGGCGCGGGCATCGGCTCGAAGCCCACGAACACATCCGGCAGGCCGGTCGTGTCGAGCCAGCCACCGAGCCCGACCGCGACCTCGGTCGGCGGCGGGAGGATCCCGGCCATGGTCCGGACCGCGGTCGAACCACCGGCGGTCTCGGCCAGCCGAGGCACCGGGCCTTCGGCGAGCAGGCTGCCGGCCAGCCAGACGATGAGCAGGACCTGGACGACGCCCAGTCCCGCACCGGCCGTCCGGTCGGCCGTGCCGAGCAGACCGGTTCCGAGCTTCCCGGCCAGTGAGCGGCCGATCGCCGCCCCGACCGACTCGCCGATGGCGACCGCGCCGATCAGCCCGATGAGCACGACGAAGGGCCGGATCGACGCGTCGAGCTCGCGCAGGACGTCGGCCAGATAGGGCAGGACCAGGATGGCCAGCACCCCACCGCCGATGGCCCCGAGCAGACCGGTGACCTGCGGGATGGCCCCGGACCGCCAGCCGAGGATGAGCGCGACCACGATCAGGAGCAGCGTGATGGCATCGAGCGCGTTCACTCGACGATCGTCGCACAGGCTGTCTGGATGCGCCCCGGACGGGCCCTCAGGCCGTGGGTCAGGCCACCGTCACGCTGATCGGGGCCGCGCCGCCCGCGCCGTCGGTGATCAGGTACGTGCCTGGTTCGAGTTCGCCGAGGTTGACGACCGCCCGCTTGGACTGGGCGATCTCGATGCAGGCGACATCGCCGGGGCCGTGGCCCTCGCGCAGGGTGATCTCGAATGACTGCGGACCGGTCTTGACGATGATCGAATCGAGGACGTGGCAGGGTTCGACGCCGCTGGTGTAGGCGATCGACACCACGACACTGCGCCCGGTCACGGCCGCGGTGAGGGTCTGGGCCGGGATCGGGCGAACGTCGAGCTGGCCCGGCTTCGGGATGGTGATCCGACCGCCGGTCGGGTCGATGACGCGGCGGTCGCCCGGGTCCGTGGAGATCGCCGGCGCATTCGGATCGAGGCTGGCGCCCGGGCTCCCGGGGGACGTGCCGGCGCCGCCATCGGCCGTGGTGCCGGCTGACGGACCCGCCGAGGAGACCACGGACGGCGTCGAGCTCGAACTGCACGCCCCCACCGCGAGGGCCGCGAGCACGATGAGCGCGAGGCGTCGTCCGTAGGTCGTCATGGTCAGAGGACGAGGCTGGCCCGCCGGAGGTTCCCCCGTCCCGGCATGGTCATCGACATCTGTCCGTGTCGGTCGATGGCATGTGTCGCTGTCGAGCGCGAGGGCCGGTCGGCGAGACTCGTGGTCGACGCCCCTCGGGGTGCCACGACACCCAACCCGCACCGACCTGGAGCCCATCCCGATGACTCGCCCGTTCAACCACACGGCCGTCCGTCCCTTCAAGCTGACCCGCGGCGCCGTCGAGGCGCATGAGGCTCATCTGCCGACGCCGTTCCTCGGCTGCCCGATCTGCGCCCGCCGGAGCGCGCTCAAGCCGATCGAGATCCGCTGGATGTCGCCCCGCCAGGGCTGACCGCCACCGTCCGCCCGCCACGGGTCGGTCAGCGCGCTCCCGCGAGCGTGTCGATCCGAGGCGGGTGGGCTGCTTCCCACGCATCCATCTCGGCACCCTTCGCGAGGAGGTAGCCGAGTTCGTCGGTCCCGGCCAGGATCATCCGCTTGGCGAACGGGTCGATCTCGAAGTCGATCGTCGTCCCGTCCGGGAGCAGGACGCCCTGCTCGGCGAGGTCGATCGTCAGCTGGGCGTCCGGGTCGTTCGCCAGAAGATCGAACAGGCGCTCGTGCGTCGCTCGGTCCACGACGATCGGCAGGACCCCGTTCTTGAGGCTGTTGCTGCGGAAGATGTCCGCGTAGGAGGTCGACAGGATCGCCCGGATCCCCCACGCGGCCAGCGCCCACGGCGCGTGCTCGCGCGACGACCCGGCCCCGAAGTTGTCGCCGACGAGCAGGATCTTCCGGCCGGCCATCGCCGGCCGATCGAGGATGAAGCGCGGCTCCTTGAGCGAGCCGTCCTCCTCGAACCGCCAGTCGCGGAAGAGCGCCTCGGCCAGGCCGACCTTGTCGGTCACCTTGAGATAGCGGGCCGGGACGATCTGGTCGGTGTCGACGTTCTCCGCCGGGATGGGCACGACCGCGCTGGTGAAGACCGCGAACGGCTCGGCCACGGTCAGCGGCCCCCGACCGCGGCGAGCGCCTCGATGCCGGGCAGCCGGCGCGGGTCGGCGACGACGCCGGCGATCGCGCTGGCAGCGGCCGTCAACGGCGAGGCGAGGAACGTCCGACCGCCCTTGCCCTGGCGGCCCTCGAAGTTGCGGTTGCTCGTGCTCACGGCGTACTGGCCCGGCTGGAGCTGGTCGCCGTTCATGGCGATGCACATCGAGCAGCCCGCTTCCCGCCATTCGGCGCCGGCTGCCTTGAAGATCTCGCTCAGACCCTCGGCTTCGGCCTCGCGCTTCACCTCGTCCGAACCCGGCACGACCATCAGCCGGACGCCGTCGGCGACACGCCTGCCGTCGAGCACGCCCGCCGCGAGACGGAGGTCGCTGATCCGACCGTTCGTGCAGCTGCCGACGAAGACGACATCGACCTTCTGGCCCAGGATCGCCTGGCCCGGCTGGAGGTCCATGTACTCGAGCGCGCGCTCGAGCGCGCGGCGCTGGCTCGGGTCGGCCTGATCGGCGGGGGAGGGGACCGCGCTCGTGATCGGGATGCCCATCCCGGGATTCGTACCGTAGGTGACCATCGGCTCCAGTGCATCCGCGTCGATGGTGATGGTCTTGTCGTAGGTGGCGCCGTCGTCGGTCGGGAGTGCCCGCCACGTCGCCACCGCCGCGTCCCAGGCGGGGCCGGCCGGAGCGTGCGCCCGGCCGTGGAGGTACTCGAAGGTCGTGTCGTCGGGGGCGATCAGGCCGGCCCGCGCGCCGCCCTCGATGCTCATGTTGCAGACGGTCATCCGCTGTTCCATGGTCAGCGCCCGGATCGCGTCGCCCGTGTACTCGAAGACGTGGCCGGTCCCGCCACCGATGCCGATCCGGGCGATGAGCGCGAGGATGATGTCCTTGGCGCTGACCCCGGGCGTCAGCCGGCCGTCGACGCGCACCTCGTAGGTCTTCGGGATCGCGCTGGAGCAGCGTCTGGGTGGCGAGGACCATCTCGACCTCGCTCGTGCCGATGCCGAAGGCGAGCGCCCCGAACGCGCCGTGCGTGCTCGTGTGCGAGTCGCCGCACACGATGGTCATCCCCGGCTGGGTCAGCCCGAGCTGCGGGCCGATGACGTGGACGATGCCCTGGCCCGGGTCGCCGATGCCGTGGAGCGGGATCCCGAACTCGGCGCAGTTGGCCTCGAGCTGGTTGACCTGGGCGAGGGCCATCGCATCGATGAACGGCAGGCTGCGGTCGGTCGTGGGGATCGAATGGTCGGGTGTGGCGACGGTCTGGCCCGGTCGCCGGACGCCGATCCCGCGGGCGCGCAGGCCGGAGAACGCCTGCGGGCTGGTGACCTCGTGGACGAGGTGGAGGTCCACCGCCAGGACCGCCGGGGACCCCGGATCCTGGCTGACGACATGGTCGGTCCAGATCTTCTCGACGATGGTTCGCGGGGCGCTCGCTGTCATCGTCCGAGCGTACCAGACCTCAGGCGGTGGCCTTGGTGAGCGCCCAGCGAAGGAGGAACGGCTCCAGGTTCTCGCCCGACATGGGCCGGCCGAAGAGGTAGCCCTGGCCCAGCTCGCAGCCCAGCCGGCGCAGGACGCGCAGCTGTTCCGGGGTCTCGATGCCCTCCGCGACGATCGGCAGACCGAGCGAATTCCCGAGCGCGATGATCGCGCGGGCGAACGCCCACGCCTCCGGGTCATCCGATTCGGACGGGCCGGCGATGAGCTCGCGGGCGATCTTCAGGCTGTCGATCGGGAACCGGCGCAGGTAGGCCAGGGACGAGTAGCCCGTGCCGAAATCGTCCATCGCGATCCGGATCCCGAGGTCGCGCAGCGCGTCGAGCGTCGCGATGGTCGCGGTGATGTCGCGGAACATCGCGGTCTCGGTCATCTCGAACGTCAGGTCGCGCGGGTCGATGCCGGTCGCCTCGATCTCGGCCGCGACCTCGTCGATGAAGCCCGGGTGCTGGAGCTGGAGCGGCGACAGGTTGACCGACAGCCCGAGCACGGACAGGCCCGGCAGGCGGTGCCAGTCGACCACCTGGCGAGCGGCCGTCTGGAGGACGGACCGGCCGAGGGCCAGGATCGTGCCGTTCTCCTCGGCGAGGCGGATGAACTCGGTCGGGTCGATCGGTCCACGCGTCGGGTGGTCCCAGCGGACGAGCGCCTCGACGGCGACGACGCGGCCGGTGGCGAGCGCGACGATGGGCTGGTAGGCGACCGACAGGTCGCCCCGGCTGACGCTTCGCCCGAGATCCGAGGTCAGGGCGTGGCGCTCGACGATCGAGCTGTGCATGGTCGGGTCGAAGACCTGGGCGCGCCGCTTGCCGTCCGCCTTGGCGCGGTACATCGCGACGTCCGCGTTGCGCAGCACCTCGTCCACCGGCGCATCGCCGCGGACCGCGCTGATCCCGGCGCTGCAGCCGACGATGACGTCCGTGCCGGCGACCCGGAATGGCAGCTCCAGCCCGCGATGATCCGCTGGGTCATCGCCAGCGCGTCGTCGACCGACGAGCCGGGCGCCGGCAGCAGCGCGAACTCGTCGCCACCGAACCGAGCGACGAGGTCGCCCGGCCGGAGCTGCTCGCCGATCCGCTCGGCGACCGCCACGAGCAGCTCGTCGCCGGCGGCGTGGCCCTGCGTGTCGTTGACGATCTTGAAGTCGTCGAGGTCGAGGAAGACGACGACCGGCGGCGCGCCGCCATCGTCCATCTCGACCAGCCGTCGCTCGACCTCCTCGACGTAGGCGGGTCGGTTCGGCAGACCGGTGAGTGAGTCGTGGAAGGCCTGGTGACGGAGTTCCTCCTTCAGTCGCGACAACTCGTGGAGCGACTGCTCCAGCTGGCCGTTCTCGAGCGCGACGGCGGCCTGGTTGGCGACCGTCTCGAGGAGGCGCAGGTCGTCCGGCTCGAAGCTCGTCCCCTCACCGAGACGGTTGATGATCGTCAGGGCGCCGATGACGCCGCTCTCACCGACGAGCGGCCCGACCATCGCCTCCCGGATGGTCGCCGCGTCCGTCGTCCAGGCGGCGCCGGGGATCGCGCTGAAGGCACGCCCCTCGCGTGAGGTCCGGGCACGCAGCGGATCGTCGACGGCGACGGTGACCGGGACCATCGTCTCCGGCCCGGCCACCGCGCCGGATGAACTGCGCAAGGCCGTGTCGAGGGTCGGGTCGGGGAACAGCAGCAGGTCGGCACGTTCGGCGCGGAACATCCGTCGGGCGTGCTCGAGCAGCGCACCGATCGCCGAATCGAGCTCCGGCGCGTAGTGCAGCAGGCGGCTCGACTCATAGAGCAGTTCGAGTCGTTCGTGCTTCTCGCGCTCGCCCATGTAGGCGCGATAGGCCACGAAGACGATGGCCGTCGGGACGGCGAGCAGGACGATCGATCGCGGGTCGATCCACAGCGCCATGACGGCCAGCAGGGCAAGACTGGTGTTGGCCATCGCGACCATCTCGCTGAAGCTCAACATCCGGGGCAGGAGCCGGAACTGCGGCGCTCCGCCCGACAGGACGATCGCGGTCGCGACCAGCGTCGCCTCGAGTGCGCTGGTCGCACCGGCGGCAGCGAATGCCGCGAGCCATTCCCGCGGGCCTGGTGGGGAGGCCGGCGTGGCGATGGCATGGAAGACGAGGAGGGCGACGACGCCGGCCAGCCCGAACTGGGCCAGATTGAATGCGCGCTTGAGGCTGGACTGCTCGCGGTCCCAGAGCAGGGCGAGCCCGGTCCCGACGATGCAGGCGAGCAGGTAGTCGGTCGGCGCCAGGAAGAACAGCCCCACGATGCCGGGCAGCTCGCTCAGCGAGAACGAGTGTCGTTCGCGGAGGAAGTGGACCTCGACGACGTTGATCTCGCCGAGGTAGAACCCGAGCGCTGCCAGCGGCCAGGGGATGAGGAAGGGCGTCGGCAGTGGCGTGATGTAGCGGACGACCGCGAGGTACAGCCCGATCGCCACGAGGGAGATTGCGAGCGTGAACAACCGGACGCGGACTGCTGCCGTGAGCCACGCGGGTAGCTGACGCGCGGCGGACGGACGTCCGTCGCCGGTCGCGACCATGGTCGGACTGTCGTTCGGGGCTGTAGTCATCGGTTCCTGGTACGACTGCGCCCAAGGGGGCCTGCGCAGTGTCCGGCAGACCGGTGGGCTATCGCGCTAGCCCGAAAGTCCTATGCAGCCTCCGAGGTCACCCTCGAGCGATCGGCCGACACAGACGAAGGAGCGGCCGTGAGGCCGCTCCCGTCGAGTTCGTCGGGGGTCGTCGCCGACCCGGCACGGACTCAGCTCCAGCGATGACCGGCCGAGGGGCCGGGTCGCGTCGCGTCGCTACGGAGGTCGAAGGGGGCGGCCACGAACGTGATGTTCATGGCTAAGACCACTTGACTCCCGCGCCGAGGGACAGGGCCATGGTCGCCAGAAGCGACAGGGCCACAGTGAAGCGCGCCAGGTTCGCCTTCACGTTTCCACCTCTTGGTCTCGAAGACCTGCGTCGGCCGTCGGCAACCGGGCGGTCTTCCCGGGGGAAGATCCCTGGCTTTGCGTCCCCGTCTCGCGACGGGTTTGCCCTGGACGATGGTCCACGCGGAGCGGACATCGCTCCGACACGAACGGTGGGGACCGACGTCCGGGCGGACCATGTGCCGGAAGTACCGGTCGGGCTGCTCCGTCGGGTCAGTGCTCGCGCGCACCACCCGGGCGCCCGGTCAATCCGGCAAGGCGCCGACGGCCGCGCCTGGCATCGGCTCGGCCCGCGGCCCGCGGCCGTGCATCGCGGCGACGATGGCGATCGCTGCACCGACGCCGATGAGCACGTCGCCGACGCTGAAGACATTGGCTGCGGGGACCCAGGTCGGCATCGCGAACAGGTCGGTCAGGGGCCCCAGCACGACGCCGTCGACAAGCCGGCTGTTCGAATAGCCCTCGCGCGGCAGCCGACCCATCGCCGCCAGGGCGCCCGGGCTGACGGGCATGTAACCGCCGTTGACGATGATGGCCAGGAGGTTCGAGGCACCGCCGACGAGGACGAGGGCGAGCCCAGGGATCGCCAGGTTCCGCCAGACGGCGACCAGGACAGCCACGTTCGAGGCGAGGTAGACGGCCGGAGCGGCGGGACCGAGGGCGTCGCCGAGCGGCGTCGAGAACAGGGCGAGCTGCACGATCATGCCGACCGCGATGAGGGGCGCCCATGCGAAGCGCAGCTCGCCGAGCCGCGCGGTCGAGCCGCCGGTGACCAGACCGATGACGAGACCGGCGATGACCGCGTACAGGATGAACACGGCGCAATCGTCGTCACTCGCGCGCGTCATCGGACGGACCCGTTGGTCCTACGCACCGGGGTACCACGGTGCTCGTCCGCCGAGCCGGTCTGCCGGGTATAACGGTGCGACCCACGCCGCCCGGCCCCGAGGAGGCACTGCGATCCACGACGCGCGCGCACCCGAGAGCGTCCTTGGCGAGTCCACCAACCTGCGGCTGGTGCGACTCCGCCTGTTCCTCGCGCTCGTCACGATGTTCGCGATCCCGATCGCCATCGCCGCCCCGGTCATCTACGGCCTGGCGTGGGGGTTCGGGGCCTCACTGGTCGTACCCACCGCGATCCTTCTCGCGCTCGCGGCCGCCCTGGGCACGGTCACCATCTGGCTGGCGCGGCGCGTCCTCGAGCCGGCCGAGCGCATCGAGGATGCCCGACGGATCCTCGAGGACGCCTACGACCGCGCCCGATCCGAGTCGCTCCGCGATGGCTTGACCGGGCTCGGCAACCACCGCGGGTTCCAGGAGGAATTCGAGCGACAGTGGGCGGACGCCATCCGTCATTCGATGCCGCTCGCGCTGGCGATCATCGATCTCGACGACTTCAAGCAGATCAACGACACGCGTGGTCACGCTGTCGGCGACCAGCTCCTGCGTGGGGCAGCGGCGACCATCTCGACGTACCTGCGCCGGTCCGATCGGGCGTTCCGGATCGGGGGCGACGAATTCGCGATCATCCTGCCCGGGACCGACACCGAACGGGGTCACGCGGTCGTCCGCCGTCTGCTCGCCGCGTGTCTCGACGGGGACCTTGACGGACGGGATGGCATCCCTGTCTCGTTCTCGGCCGGCATCAGCGCGATCCCCGGCGATGCGCGTGATCGCGACGCGCTCTATGGCCAGGCCGATGCCGCGCTCTTCTGGGGCAAACGGCACGGACGGACCTGCGTGACGACCTACGACCCGGGCCGGCACGTCTCGCCGATCAGCCAGCGGCCCAAGGCCGAGCTGTCGTCGATGGTCGCGCGGGTCGCCGCGACCGGCGCGGTCCGGGCCGTCTTCCAGCCCATCTACGACCTGACGACCGGGGTCCCGCGCGGGTTCGAGGGCCTCGTCCGGCCGCTGCCCGACAGTGGCTTCGCCGATCCCGGATCGATGTTCGAGGCCGCCGAAGCGAGCGGCCGGACGGCCGAACTCGACATCGCCTGCCTCAACACCGTCATGGAGACCGCCGCCCGACTCCGGCTGCCGGGCACGCTCGCGGTCAACCTGTCGCCGCGGACGATGGAGATGGACGACTTCAGCGTCCATGCCCTGCTGCGGATGGTGAACCGCCACGGTCTCGACCCGCGTCACCTCGTCCTCGAACTCACCGAGCGTGAGGCCGTCGAGGACATCGGGCGGCTGCGCCGGGCCGTCGAAGCCTGCCGCGTGGCGGGGATCCGGCTGGCTGCCGACGACGTCGGTGCCGGCAACGCCGGCCTCCGCCTGCTGAGCCAGCTCCGCTTCGACATCGTCAAGATCGATCTGTCGCTGGTGCAGGGTGGCGCTGTCCGCGACGCGTCGCTCGAGGTCGTCCGGACGCTGCACGACCTCGCCGACCGGTGGGGCGCGCTGGTCATCGCCGAAGGCATCGAAACGCCGAACCAGCTCGATGTCGTCCGCTCGCTCGGGATCGGTGCCGGCCAGGGCTACCTGCTCGGCCGACCGACCGACCGGCCGTCGACTGAGACGCTCGACCTCGAGGCGCTCAGCCGGAGTACGGACTGGATGATGGAGCGCCTGCGGACGATGCCGGCGTGACCGAGCAGTCCGCCGTGCCGGTGTCCGGTAGGGTGCGGTTGACGCCCGGCCGATCCCTGATAGACTGCCGCCACGTCGCAGGATCGCTGCAGACGGCTTCGCACAGGAGAACGCATTGACCTGGTTCGGTTCCGGGGATCGCCGCAAGGTCGCCGTCGTCGTGACGTCGGATGGCCGCCGCGTGCACATCCCGATCGATCCTGCCGATGTATCCCTGCTCGACCTTCTCCTTTCGCTTCCGGGGCTTGGTGGCCTTCTTGGGCTTATTACCGGCTCCCGGCGGGACCGAGGGACACGGAGGGACGAGCGCCGCTAGCGCCACCACCACCGATCACCTTCAGGACCCTCGCCGGGGCGGCGAGGGTCTTTCGTTTTCCAGGAGCCGTCCAGGCGCCCCACACGGAGGACCCATCGAGATGACGATCGCCAAGGGAGATCCGGCGCAACCGCCGCGGGCGGCGCGCCCGGCGTCCCGGCGCAGCCACGTGCCCCATGACGGCACGGCGGACGCGGCGGCGGTCGAGCGCGCTCGCAAGGGCATGCTCCACGAGGGTCGCGACCTCAAGCGGACGCGCATCGGTGCGGACGTCCTGTGCGAGGCACTCCTGCGCCAGGGTGTCGAAGTCTTCTTCTCCTACCCGGGCGGGGTGATCCTGCCGCTCTACGACATCCTCGGCGACTACCCGGAGCTGCGTCACGTCCTCGTCCGTCACGAGCAGGGCGGCGCGCACGCGGCCGACGGCTACGCCCGCGTCACCGGGCGCGTGGGTGTGTGCATGGGCACGTCCGGCCCGGGCGCCACGAATCTCGTCACCGGGATCGGGACAGCCCTCCTCGACTCGGTGCCGATGGTCGCGATCACCGGCAACGTGCCCGGAGCCCTCATCGGCAAGGACGCCTTCCAGGAGATCGATATCAACGGCATCACTCTGCCGATGACCAAGCACAACTACCTGGTCCGCGATGCGGACGACCTGCCGCGCGTCGTGGCCGAGGCGTTCCACATCGCGCGGACCGGCCGGCCGGGCCCCGTCCACATCGACATCACCAAGGACGCGCTCCAGCAGGAGACCCGGGCGACCCACCCGACCGAAGCCGAGGTCATCGCCGGACTGCCCGGCTTCCGCCCGAACATGGACGGCCACCCGCGCCAGCTCAAGCTCGCCGCCGCTGAGGTCGCCGCGGCCAGGCGACCGGTCATCCTGGCCGGGCACGGGGTCCTGCACGCGGAAGCCTGGGACGAGCTGAGGGCCTTCGCCGAGAAGACCCAGATCCCGGTGGCCTGGACGCTGCTCGGGATCGGCGCGATCGACGAGGCGCATCCGCTCGCCTACGGCTACATGGGGATGCACGGCTGGAAGCACGTCAACCGGGCGATCCAGAGCGCCGACCTGCTCATCGCCATCGGGATGCGCTTCGACGACCGGGTCACCGGCAACGTCCGGACCTACGCCCCGTACGCCCGGATCGTCCATGCCGACATCGATCCTGCGGAGATCGGCAAGAACGTCGCGGTCGAGGTGCCGATCGTCGGCGACGCGAAGCGCGTCCTGACGGCCCTGACCGGACTGGTCGAGGCGGTCGATCCGGCCGTCCGGACCGACTACTTCGCCCAGCTCGCCGAATGGAAGACGGATTCGGTCGCCTCGAGCTGGCACGGCTCCGGCGCCTGGCGCGACGGGCTCCTGTCGGCCGACTACGTCATCGAGCGGATCGGCGAGCTGTCCGGTCATGAGGCGACCTACGTGGCCGATGTCGGCCAGAACCAGATGTGGCTCGCCCGCTACACGGGCTTCCGCCATCCGAACAGCCACGTCAGCTCCGGCGGCCTCGGGACCATGGGCTTCTCCGTGCCGGCGGCGATGGGTGCGGCCCTCGGCCGCCCCGATCGCGAGACCTGGGCGATCACCGGTGACGGTGGCTTCCAGATGACGTTCCAGGAACTGATGACGCTCGTCGCCGACCACATCCCGGTCAAGATCGCGCTGCTCGACAACAAGAAGCTCGGGATGATCCGGCAGTGGCAGGAGATCATCTACGCGGGCAACTACCACTCGTCCAACCTGCCCGGACCGGATTTCGCCAAGCTGGCCGATGCGTTCGGGATCCCGGCCTTCCGGGCGAAGACCCCGGCCGACGTCGACGGTGCGATCACGGCAGCGCAGGCCGTCGACGGCCCGGCGCTCATCTGGTTCGAGATCGCCGAAGAGCAGAACGTCTTCCCGATGATGCCGGCCGGCAAGGGCCTGTCCGACCTGATCGAGAAGTGGGGCGGGGCGGACGAATGAGCGGCGATCCGTCGTCCAACGGTCGCCTGCCGGCGGGTTCGCCCGCCACGACACCGGCCGCGCCTGCCACCCCGGCCCACAGCGCCCCGCCGCCGCGAGCCCTGCCGGGTGGCGGCGAGACCCGCCGTCACGTCCTCGTCGCGGTCGTCCTCAACAAGCCGGGCGTCCTCAATCGCGTGTCGAGCCTCATGCGCGCCCGCAACTTCAACATCGACTCGCTGGCGGTCAGCCATACCGACAGCGAAGACGTCAGCCGGATGACCATCACCCTGCACGGCGACGACGTCGCGGTCGAGCAGGCGGCCAAGCAGCTCTACCGGCTGATCGACGTGCTCAAGGTCCAGGACGTGACCACCGAACCGACCGTCCAGCAGGAGTTGGCGCTGGTCAAGATCCGGGCGACGGACTCCAGCCGCGCCGAGATCCTCAAGCTCGTGGAGCTGTCACGCGGCCGGGTCGTCGACCTGGCCGACGGCTCGGTCATCGTGGAGGTGACCGGCACCGAATCCGAGGTCGACGCGTTCGTCGCGCTGGTCCGGACCTATGGCATCAAGGAATTGGTCCGCACCGGCGCCGTCGTGATGGCCCGGGGCTCAGGTTCCATCGAGGAGGCGATCAAGCGATGACGGCCACGATGTACTACGACAACGACGCGGATCCGGCGGCGCTCGCCGGGCAGACCGTCGCGATCATCGGCTACGGCAGCCAGGGCCACGCCCACGCCCTGAACCTCCACGAATCCGGGGTCGACGTCGTCGTCGGGCTGGCGCCCGGGTCGAAGAGCCGCGCGCTCGCCGCCGAGGCCGGCCTGCGCGTCTCGGACGTCGCCGACGCGGTCAAGGCCGCCGACGTGATCATGATCCTCGTCCCGGACACCGCCCAGAAGGCGGTCTACGACGAGGAGATCGCGCCACACCTCCACGCCGGCCACCTGCTGATGTTCGCCCATGGCTTCAACATCCACTTCGGGCGGATCGACCCGCCCGGGATCGTCGATGTCGGGATGATCGCGCCGAAGGGACCGGGCCACCTCCTCCGCTCGGTCTATCGGGCGGGTGGCGGCGTCCCGGCCCTGTTCGCTGTCCATCGCGACCTGTCGGGCACCGCCCGCGACCGCGTGCTCGCCTACGGGCGGGCGATCGGGTCCACCCGGGCGGGCGTGCTCGAGACCACCTTCGCAGAGGAGACCGAGACCGACCTGTTCGGCGAACAGGCCGTCCTGTGCGGCGGCACCGCCGCCCTCGTCAAGATGGGCTTCGAGACACTGGTCGAGGCCGGCTACCAGCCCGAACTCGCCTATTTCGAGACGATGCACGAGCTCAAGCTCATCGTCGACCTGATGTACCGGGGTGGTCTCAACTTCATGCGCTTCTCGGTCAGCGACACCGCCGAGTACGGCGACTATGTCAGCGGGCCGCGGATCATCGATGACCACGTCCGGGCGACCATGAAGCAGGTCCTGACCGAGATCCAGGACGGGACGTTCGCCCGCAACTGGATCGCCGAGAGCGAATCCGGACGCAAGGAGTTCGAGCGACTGCGCGCGGCGGACCGTGATCATCTCGTCGAGCGCGTCGGCTCGCGGTTGCGCGCCCAGATGCCGTTCCTCGACCCGGTCGAGGTCGTGGCCGGTCAGTCCCAGGCGTCGGCGACGACGCCAGGCGCGGCCCGGTGAGCGCCGTACCGCGGCCCGCCGGGCCGTTCGTGCCGGCGGGCAGCGTCCGCATCTTCGATACCACCCTGCGTGACGGGGAGCAGGCTCCCGGCGCCGGGCTGACCGCCGCCGAGAAGCTCGACGTCGCGCGGCAGCTGGCGCGGCTCAAGGTCGATGTGATCGAGGCAGGCTTCCCGGCCGCCTCGCCGGGCGATTTCGAGGCGGTCCGCCGGATCGCCCAGGAGACCCGTGGCGGGATCGCCGTCGCGGCGCTCGCCCGCTGCAAGGACGGCGACCCGCAGCGCGCCATCGAGGCCATCAAGGTCGCCGAGCGGCCGCACCTCCACGTGTTCATCGCGACCAGCGACATCCACCTCAAGCACAAGCTCCGGATCGACCGCGAGACGGCCCTTGCGGAGGCCGTCCGCTGGGTCCGCCATGGTCGCGAGCAGCTCGGGCGAGACGCCGAGATCGAGTTCTCCGCCGAGGATGCGTCGCGGACCGACCTGGACTACCTGCTCCAGGTCTACCAGGCGGTCGTCGAGGCGGGCGCCTCCACGGTCAACATCCCCGACACCGTCGGCTACGCGATCCCGTCCGAATTCGGGCTGCTGGTCGAGAAGGTCGTCAAGCTGGTCGGCGACCAGGCGACCGTCAGCGTCCACTGCCACAACGACCTGGGTCTGGCCACGGCCAACACGCTGGCCGCCGTCCAGGCCGGCGCGCGCCAGGTCGAGGTGACCATCAACGGCCTCGGCGAGCGCGCCGGCAACGCGTCGCTCGAGGAAGTCGTGATGGCCCTCCGGACGCGCCCGACCCAGTTCCCGGACCTGGGATCCGGTGTCGCCACGGAACATCTCACCGCGGCCAGCCGGCTCGTCAGCTACCTGACCGGCTTCGCCGTCCAGCCGAACAAGGCGATCGTCGGCGGCAACGCCTTCGCCCATGAATCGGGCATCCACCAGGACGGCGTCATCAAGAACCCGCTGACCTACGAGATCATGACCCCGCAGTCCGTCGGTCTATCCGGCAGCCAGCTGACGATCGGCAAGCTCTCCGGCCGGCGCGGTCTCCAGGGCAAGCTGCGCGAGCTGGGCTACGAGTTCGAAGGTGACGCGCTGGACGATATCTATCGCCAGGCCGTGGCCCTCGCCGATGCCAAGAAGGAGGTCACCGACGCGGACCTCCACGCCCTCGTCGAGCAGCGGTCGTCCGAGGTCCCCGCGTCGGTCGCGATCGTCGGCTGGAGCGTGACCTCGTCACACGGCGGGAACGCGACCGGCCAGGTCACGATCAGCATCGCCGGCGAGGAACGCGGTGCCGAGGCGACCGGCAACGGCCCGGTCAATGCCCTCTTCGGCGCGGTCGACGAGGCGCTCCAGCCGGTCCTCGGCTGGCACCCGACGCTGACCGAGTACGAGATCAAGGCCGTGACCGCGGGCGAGGACGCCCAGGGCCAGGTCCTCGTCCGCTGCCGGCGCTCGTCGGACGAGGGCCCGGGTGCGCTCGTCGTGACCGGCCATGGGCTATCGACCAACATCATCGAAGCCTCGCTCGAGGCGTACCTGGTGGCGGTCAACAAGCTCCACGGCGCCGAGATCAACGGCGTCTCCGTCGCGTTCGTCGCGCCGCGCCAGGGCGAGTCGCTGCCATGACGGAGGGTGGCCTCGCGAGCTATCGAGTGGCGACGATCCCCGGCGATGGGGTCGGCCCGGAGGTCGTGGCCGCCGCCCGCCGTGTCGTGGATGCGGCGGGGGCGCGGTTCGATTTCAGCGTCGAGTGGTCGGAATTCCTCGTCGGCGGCGCCGCCATCGACGCGCACGGGGTCGCCATCCGGCCCGACGACGTCGAGGCATGTGGGGCCGCGGACGCCATCCTGCTGGGCGCGGTCGGCGGACCGAAGTGGTCGGACCCGAGCGCGACGGTCCGCCCGGAACAGGCCCTCTTCGCGTTGCGCGGTGGGCTCGGGCTGTACGCCAACCTGCGTCCGGTCAGCGTCCACCCGGCGCTGGCCGGTGCCTCGCCGCTCCGTCCCGAGCTGCTGGCTGGCGTGGACATGCTCATCGTCCGCGAGTTGACCGGTGGCATCTACTTCGGCGACCGGACGGAAGCCTCCGGCGAACCGGGCGCCCGGACCGCGCTCGACACGCTGCCCTATGCAGAGCACGAGATCGCGCGCATCGTCCGGCTCGCCTTCGAGCTGGCTCGGACCCGTCGCAGCTCGGTCACCCAGGTCGACAAGGCCAACGTCCTCGCGACATCCCGGCTGTGGCGCCGCGTCACCGATGAGATCGCGGTCGAGTTCCCGGATGTGCGGCTCAGCCACCAGCTGGTCGACTCGTGCGCGATGCTGCTCGTCCGGCGCCCGGCCGACTTCGACGTCATCGTCACCGAGAACCTGTTCGGCGACATCCTGTCGGACGAGGCCGCGGTCCTCGCCGGGAGCCTGGGCGTGCTGCCCTCGGCCTCGCTCGGCGAGCGACGGACGGAGTTCGGGACGTTCGGCCTGTACGAGCCCATCCACGGTTCGGCACCGGACATCGCGGGCCGCGATGTGGCCAACCCGACCGGGACGATCCTGTCGGCGGCGATGCTCCTGCGGACCTCGCTCGGGCGAACCGATGCGGCCGACGCGATCGAGGCGGCGGTCTCGGCGGCGCTCGACGCCGGCTGGCGGACGGCCGACCTGGCCGATCCGGCGAACCCCGACGACGGGCTCGTGGTGGTCGGCACGACCGGTTTCGCGACCGCCGTCGTCGAGGCGCTCGAGGCCTCGGCCGGAGTGGCGGCATGATCGACGCGCCGGTGATCCTGTACGACACGACCCTGCGTGACGGCACCCAGGGCGAGAACATCACGCTGTCGCTCGCCGACAAGCTGCGCGTCGCGCGCATGCTCGACGAGTTCGGCATGCCCTACGTCGAGGGCGGCTGGCCGGGCTCCAACCCCAAGGACATCGAGTTCTTCGCCGCCGCCCGGACGATCCGCTGGGAGGGTGCCAGGCTCGCCGCCTTCGGGATGACCCGCCACCGATCGAACACGCCGGCCGAGGACCCGAACCTGCGCGAGCTGGTCGCGGCCGAGACCCCGGTCGTGACGATCTTCGGCAAGAGCTGGCTGCTCCACGTGACCGAGGTGTTGGGCGCCACGCCGGCCGAGAACCTCGACATGATCGCCGACTCGATCGGCTTCGTGGTCGATCGCGGCCGCGAGGCCGTCTACGACGCCGAGCACTTCTTCGACGGCTATCGCGCCGACCGCGCCTATGCGCTGTCCACGTTGCGCGCGGCGCGCCAGGCCGGCGCCCGGACGCTCGTCCTGTGCGACACGAACGGCGGGACGCTGACCGACGAGCTGGTCGCGATCATCGGTGACGTGCGGTCCTCGCTCGAGGGCGACGCCGATGCGCCGGCCGTCACCTGGGGGATCCACACCCACAACGACGCCGACCTCGCAGTCGCGAACTCGATGGCGGCCGTGGCGGCCGGGATCCGGCACGTCCAGGCCACCATCAACGGCTACGGCGAGCGGGCCGGCAACGCGAACATGGTCAGCATCCTGGCCAACCTGGCGCTCAAGACGCCGCACGTCCTGGTCCCGGCCGGCGGCGGCGACCTGACCGGCCTGACCGAGCTCTCGCGCTCGGTCGCGGAGATCGCCAACGTCACCCCGAACGACTACCAGCCGTACGTCGGCCGGTCCGCGTTCGCGCACAAGGGCGGCGTCCACGGGGCTGCTGTGGCCAAGGTCGAGCGGAGCTACCAGCACATCGACCCGGCCGCGGTCGGCAATGCCGGGCGACTGGTCGTCTCCGAGCTCGGTGGCCGTGCCAACACCTCGATCCGTGCCCGCCAGCTCGGTCTCGAGCTCGACGGCGTCGTCGACGCGCGCGAACTGTCGAACCTGATCAAGGAGCTCGAGGCCGACGGGCTCGCCTTCGAGGGTGCCGAAGCGAGCTTCGAACTGCTCATCCGCCGGCACGCGGCGGACTACGCGGCACCGTTCCGGATCGTCGACTACACCTGTCTCATCGAGCAGCGCGACGGGCGTGAGCTGCTGGCCGAGGCCACGGTCAAGGTCGAGGTGGAGGGCGAGATCCTCCACACCGCCGCCGACGGCAACGGCCCGGTCAACGCCCTGGACGCCGCCCTGCGCAAGGCGCTGTCCGCCTTCTACCCGGGGCTCGACGAGGTCCACCTCGTCGACTACAAGGTCCGGATCCTCGATGGCGGCGCGGCGACCGCGGCGCGGACCCGGGTCATCATCGATTCGATGGATGGCGCCCGGACGTGGTCGACCATGGGCAGCGACACGAACATCATCGCCGCCTCGGCCTCGGCGCTGGCCGATTCGCTCGAGTACGCCATCTGGAAGTCCGGCTCCGAACTCCGCCGCCGGGACGAGCGCCAGTTCCCGACCACGACACCCGCGACCCCGGCGTCCCGCGGTGCGACCGCGACCCCACGGAGGTGACCCGATGACCGATATCGCCGACGCGCTCGAGCTCTCGCGCTGGACCGCGTCGTCCGGCAGCAACGCCCGGAGCCGCGGCGCGGTCGTGATCGCCTCGGGCGACCATGTCTGGCGGGCGTCGGCCGAGGGCATCGGCGCCATCGACGCGCTGTACCGGGCAGTCGATGAAGCCCTCGCGGGCGTGCTGGCCGGTCATCCGCGGTTGCTCGCCTACGACATCCATGCGCTGGGCGAGGGGACCGACACGATCGGTGCGGTGGCCGTCCGGATCGCGCCGCCGGACGTCGGCGGCCAGCGCGGGAGCGGCGAGTACGTCGGCGAGGCCCGCGGCCCGAACATCATCGCCGCCTCGATCGAGGCCTACATCGCGGCGATCAACCTGATGCTCGCCGAGGCGCACTGGTCGGGGGCGACCGAGGCGGCCGGGAATTCGCGCGGCGTGGCGGTGTCGGCCGGAACGGCCCGCGAGCAGCGGGCAGACATCGACGAGGCCAAGGTGCCGACCACGACACGACGGCCTGGTTCGAGCGCTAGTCAGTTCGGCGGTCAGCCGCGGCTCCCAGACGCTGAGAGCGAGCGATGATCGCCGACGGTGCATCGCCGCACCACCTGTTGAGGCGAACTGGCCTTTCCGGCGACGGGATGCGCGTCGCATACTCGGCCGACGGAGGAAGGCGACAGGACGGACGGTCTCCTGCAGCGGGGAGTCGGGCACGTTCGACGCGCAGGTGACCTCGGCGAGTCCGACCCTCCGACGAGCATCGTAGGAGGTTGTCCGCGATGCGGATCAGGAAGTACCTCGCCGCCTTGACGGGGCTGGCGCTCCTCGCTGGAGCGGCCCTCGTCGTCCCCATCGGCACCGCCTTGGCGGCGTCGCCGGGCATCGCGACGAGCGTCTCATCGCGTCGGGCACGACGTCGCCGAGCACCGGCGGTTTCACGCCGTCCGGCGATGGCGACGTGACCCAGGTGGAGTTCGCCGGCCAGGAAGACGAGGCGGACGGCGGACCCGGTCCCGTATCCGGGGACGATCGTCAACCGCAGCCTGTCGCATGGCACCGGCAACGGGGTCTCGGTGAACAGCGGCAAGAAGGCCAAGTCGAACCCGCTGTTCAAGTCGGGCTTCGAAGGTCTGAACCTCTTCCAGCAGCGCTATGCGCGCGGCGGGAACCAGTTCACCGTCGAGCCGCCCGACCAGGCGCTGTGCGTCGGCAACGGCTACGTGCGTCGAAGCCGTGAATGACGTCCTCAACGTCTACAACACCGCCGGGCAATCGGTGCTCCCCGACAACACCGCCACGAACATCGTCGCCGGCTTTCCGCGGGATGTGAACCACGCCGTCGACCTGAACTCGTTCTTCGGGTACGCCCCGGCGATCAATCGCGCGACCGGCGTCCGCGGCCAGTTCGTCACCGACCCGAGCTGCCTGTATGACGCGGCGACGCAGCGCTTCTTCGTCGACCGTCCTGACCCTCGAGACCGTTCCCGAGCGGGGCGTTCACGACGGTCAACCACCTCGACACCGCGGTCAGCCAGACGTCCAACCCGACGGGCGCCTGGACGATCTACCGGCCTCGACGTCACGAACGACGGGACGAATACCGGCGGCGCCAATCCCGGGCCATACCTCGGCGACTATCCGCACATCGGCGCGGACGCGAACGGCTTCTACATCACGACCAACGCCTATCCGTGGTGCTGCAACGGCTTCGCCGGGGCGCAGGTCTACGCCTTCTCGAAGGCGCAGATGGCGGCCGGCGCCGCCAACGTCACGATGGTCCACTTCGACACGTCCGGGCATGGTCGCCGCGCCGAGCGACGCCGGGTCGACCCAGCCCGGCTTCACGGTCTGGCCGGCCCAGTCGCCCGCCAGCCAGTTCGCCACGAACAACGGCGGCACCGAGTACTTCCTGAGCTCGAACGCCGCTGATGAGGCGACGAATCCGGTCGCCGGCACCGGCGGGAACCACACGTCGAGCCAGCTCGTCGTGTGGACCCTGAGGAACACCTCGTCGCTGAACAGTGCGTCGCCCGCCCTCAGCCTCAGCAACAAGGTGCTGGGCGTGAACCAGTATGCGATCCCGCCGAAGCAGAAGCAGCCCGGCTCCGGGACGCCGCCGACGACCGCCACGCCGCAGGGGTACTGCATCAACGACACGACGACCGCGACCATCGCCGGGGTCGGCTGCTGGCGGCTGCTCTTCGATCGGCCAGCCGGCGCCACATCGAGGTGATCTCGCGGCCGGACTCGAACGACACCCGGATGCAGCAGGTCATGTACGCCAACGGCCAGCTGTGGGGTGCCCTCGACACCGCGCTCAACCCGGACGGTGGCGCGCAGCGTGCCGGCATCGCCTGGTACGTCGTCAATCCGAACTCGAACAAGGTCGCATTGCAGGGCTACCTCGGCGCGACCGGCTACGACTTCACCTATCCGGCGATCGGCGTCACCTCGAGCGGCCGCGGCGTGATGGCGTTCACCGCGACGGGTGACACGCTCAACCCGAGCTCGGGCTACGCCCCGATCGACGCGGTCGCCGGCGTCGGCGCCTGGAACTGTCGTCGACCGGCGGCCAGGGAGCTGCCCAGGACGACGGCTTCACCAGCTACACCGCCCAGGTCGGTGGCACCCCGCCACGCACCCGCTGGGGTGACTACAGCGCGGCCGCCGTGGACGGCAACTCGATCTGGATCGCCAGCGAGTACATCGCCCAGGCCTGCGACTACACGACCTGGGGCGGACCGTTCTTCGTCGGCGGGACCGGCGATAACCTGCTCGGGACCTGTGCCGGTGCAGCCACGGGCCGGGTCCACGCACCGCCCTCGGCAACTGGTCGACCCGCGTCAGCCAGCTCACGCCATAGCCGTTCGATAGCCGCGAGGCCCCCGTTGCCACTTCGGCACGGGGGTCTCGCCTTGTCCGCGCCCCCGTCAGGCGTCGGTCGCGACGTCGCGGGTCGCGTTCTCGCCCGCGCCTGTCGGGATCGCCGCTGCAGCTTCGCCGTCCTCTGAACGCAGCAGCACGTCGCGCTGGCGGAGGTAGTCGGTCACGGCGAGGAACGCCGCCGCGGTCGGGATGGCGAAGACTGCCCCCAGGATCCCGGCGATCGCCGACCCGAAGATGACCACGACGAAGACGGCGACTGGGGGCATCTTCACGGCCCCGGCCATGACGAACTGGGTGACGACGACCTGGATGACGACCGCGGTGGTGATGCTGATCACGGCGGCCGGGCCGACCTCGTCGGGCGCCAGCACGAGCGCGAACGCGGGCAGCACCGCCCAGCCGATGAGCGGCCCGATCCACGGGATGAACACGATGAGCCCCGCGATGACCGCGATGAGAGCCCCGTACGGGATCCCGAGGACGACAGCGGCGATGCCGATCACCGACCCATAGATGGCACCGATGAGCAGCCGGCCACGAACGAAACCGCCGAACGAGACCGCGATCGCCTGTTCGAGCTCGGTCAGGTCGCGGTACGTGCTCGACGGCAGGAAGCGCCGTAGCCAGCCGAGCAGCGAGACCTGGCCCATCGCCAGCCCGACCGAGATGATGACGGCGGTGATGAGGCTTGCGATGACGACCACGAGGTTGCGCGCGATATTGGTGACCGCGTCGGCGATCTGAGCCGCGTTGGCCGCCAGGAACTGCTGGATGGACGCGACGACGCTCCCGCCACTCGGCAGCGACAGACCGAGCAGGTCGACGATCGGCTGGATGACCTCGCCGATCTTGGTCAGGATGGCGGGCAGGTTGTCGGTGAACGCGACGGCCGCGTTGATGACCGCCACGGCTGCCGCCCCGATGACCACGAAGGCCACGACCGCCGTGACCACGTAGGTGATCGCGACCGCCACCCCGCGACCCCGGAATGGCAGGTGCTGCTGGAGGAACGACACCGGTGGCTCGAGCACGTACGACATCAGCCACGCGATGAACAGGATGATGATCGGGGTCGCCAGGACGCTCCACACATCGGAGTAGAGCGTCAGGATGACCCCGAGGAGTGATAGGACGATGAGCCAGAACACGAGTCGAGCCTCGCGGCGCGACACGACCCTCGACCAGGACGGTGCTGAACCCTCGGGCGGCATGACGAGACGGTAGCGTATGGTGCACATCCCGGAACGGAGGTCCCTGGCCACATGAGTCGTCTCGTTGCCGCCATCGCGGTCGTTGCCCTGTCCCTCGCCGCGTGCGGCGCGTCATCGTCGGGCTCCGCGACGCCCGATCCCACGCTCGCGTTCTGTCCCGCGCTCGACACGTACGCGAAGTCGCTCGCCAAACTGGAGGCCCTGACGCCGGCCTCGAGCCTGGCCGATTACACCTCGGCCGTCACCGACGCCAAGGCGGCCCTTGCGGCCGTCAGGGCCGTCGCCGGCCCGTTCGCCGGAGCGCAGCTCGATACGCTGCAGACAGCGCAGGTCCAGCTCGAGGCGGCCGCCTCCGCCCTCCCGTCCGGCGCGACGCCCGACGATGCCGAATCCGGGCTGTCCGATGAACTCAAGGCGGTCACGGAAGAGGCCGTCCTGACCTACAACGCGATCTGCAACGCTCACCCGACGCCATCGAGCGCCAGCTGACAAGCGCCGTGCCCATCGCCTATGCCGGTGAGCCGGGGGCCTTCGCCGAAGACGCGGTCCTCAGCGCGCTCGGCGATGTCGAGCGCATCTCCCTCGGCAGCTTCCGCGAGGTGTTCGAGGCGGTCGCCTCAGGTGGCGCCGCGGCGGGCGTCGTGCCCATCGAGAACGTCATCAATGGCACCGTCCGAGAGAACTACGACCTGCTCCTCGAGTTCGATCTCGTCATCCGCGGCGAGGTCGTCGTCCCGGTCAGCCTGTGCCTGGCCGCTCTGCCCGGCCAGCGACTCGAGGACATCGAGCGTGTCTACTCGCATATCCAGGCTCTCGGCCAGGCCGAAGCGTTCCTGCGCCGCCGGCCGTGGCAGCTCCTGACGACCTACAACACGGCCGGTGCCGGCAAAGCCATCGCCGACCGCGCCGAGCGCGGTGCAGCTGCGGTCCTCTCGCCGAGGGCGGCCGCATTGTTCGGGCTGGAGATCCTCGCCGACGAGATCGGCGACCTGGCCGGCAACCGCACGCGATTCCTGGTTCTCGCCCGGCCGGATGGGGCGACCCTGCCGCTCATCACGTCCGGGACCCGTCGTCGGACGACGCTGGTCGTCGCCGTCCGCAACGAGCCGGGCACACTCGTCGCCGTCCTGCGGGTCTTCGCCGACCACGGACTGAACATGCACAAGCTCGAGTCGCGCCCCAGTCGCGAACGCGCCTGGGAGTACGTCTTCTGGGTCGACCTCGACGGCGATGCCGCCGACGGATCGATGGCGGCCGCACTCCGCGAACTCGACGCCGTGACGACGATGTGCCGCGTGCTCGGCTCCTATCCGGCGGCGCCCGAGCGCTGACTCCACCCGGCGGGGGAGACGCGAATCCGTCCCGGGGTGGATGGCACGGGTCGGGCGGTCGGCGAGCCTTCGGGTTGTGAACCAACCCAACCACCTGAGGTCCTCTCCGATGCCATCCCTGCTTCGATCCGCGCGCGTCCGGATCATCGTTGCGGCCGGCGTGGTCGCACTCGTCGTCGTCAACGGCATGCCGGCGCCCGGCGGCATCCGCGCCCCGGCCGACGATCACGCGATCGTCGCCTACCTCGAAGCCCAGGTCGCCGATGCCGGCTACCCGGGTGCCTCGGTCGCGATCATCCGCAACGGGCACCTGTCGCGGATCGACGCCATCGGCACGGCCGATTCGGCCGGACGGCCGGTGACTCCCGACACGCCGTTCGTCATCGGCTCATTGTCGAAGTCGCTCACGGCGCTCGCGATCCTGCGTCTTGCCGGATCCGGCGCGATCGAGCTCGATGCGCCGGTCGCTCGGTATCTGCCCGGATTCCGGACGGCGTCCACGGACCCGACACCGATCACGGTCCGGCAGGCCCTCACCCACACCAGCGGCCTGCCCGGTTCCGCCATCGGCCTGTCGTCCGCTCCGTCCAGCATCCGCGGCCAGGTCGCGACCCTGGCCAGGATCACCCCACTCGGTGCGCCAGGGGCGCGATATGCATACGCGAACGCGAACTACGTCGTGCTGGGCGCGATCATCGAGTCCGTCACCAGCCAGACATATCCCGAGGCGATGCAGGCGCTCGTCTTCGGCCCGCTCGGGATGACCCACACGACCGCCGACCCCGAGGCGGCCCGGCGGCTCGGGCTCGGGGACGCCCATCGTCTGTGGTTCGGCATCCCGATGGCATCGCCGCCGCTTCTTCGGGCCGACCTCGCCCCGGCTGGGTTCATCGCCTCGACCGCCGGCGACCTCGCCCGGCCCATCGAGATGCTCCTCGCTGGCGGCACGTTCGACGGCGCACGGTTCCTCGATCCGGCGAGTGTCGCCGCGCTGACGACCGGCGTCGCTCCGACCGGGGTCGGCGATGCCCGCTACGCCATGGGCTGGGTCGACACGACACGCTCCGGATCGCGGACCATCAGCCACGATGGCAGCACGACCGACATGGCCGCCGTCCAAGTGGTCGATCCGACCTCGGGCGACGGCGTCGTTCTCCTCGCGGACGCACAGTCGATCCCCTACGAGGTGCTCGGCAAGGTCGACATGATCGGTTTCGGCGCCCTCGACCAGATGCTCGGCCGACAGCCCGACGGCACCCTGGAGAAGTTCTACCCGATCGTGGACCTCGTCCTCGTGGTCGGCCTTGCGATGATGATCCGCGGCATGTTCGAGCTCGCCCGTCGGGTCCGGCAGGGCGGGCAGCCCGCCTCGCATGGCCGCGTCCGGCGCCTCGCCGGGGTCGCGTTCCACGGGTACCTCGACCTGATCGTCCCGATCCTTCTCCTCGTTCGGGTACCCGTCGCCTTCGCCGCACCCTGGCCGATCCTGGTCCGGACGGATGTCGGGCTCGTCATCCTCGTCCTCGCGATCGCGCGTCTCGCCACAGGCACGCTACGCCTCGCCGGCTGGTGGCGATCCGGGAGGCAGCCCGCGTGGGCCACTGTCGCTCGAGAGGTTCCCCGGGCCGCGGTCGCGGGCTACGCTTGCGAACCATGACCCAGCCGCACGGCCGGTCCCTGGCAGGCCGCCATCCGGACGCCGTCGACCTCCTCGTGTCGGCGGCGTCCGGGATCGTGGTGTGCGTCGGCACGACGATCCAACGCGGGACGGATCCTGATGCCCTCGTCGCCGCGGTCAGTCTCGGCATCGGGGTCGGTGCCGTCGTTCTGTGGTCGTTGCGCCGGCGGCGCGACCGATCCACGCGTGCGGCCGCTGCCCTCCTTCAGCAGCGACTGTCGATCGCGCGGGAGTTGCACGACGTCGTCGCCCATCACGTGAGCCTGATCGGGATCGAAGCTGCCGCCGCCCGCCGGACCCTCGATCGGTCGCCGACCGAGACCGCCGCCGCTCTCAGCGCCATCGAGGCGTCGAGTCGTGCGGCCGTCGTCGAGATGCAGCGACTCGTCACGACCCTGCGCCAGCCGGACCCAACGGATGGCGGCCGGCACGGGACGGGCAACGGATCGGTCATATCCGCTCCGCCCGCCCCTCCGGCACCGACGCTCGCGGACCTTCCCGCCCTGTGCCAGCGGATGCGCGACGCGGGCCTCTCGATCGTCACGTCCGGGCTGGCGGATCCGGCGTCGGTCGGGGGTGGGCTGTCCGGTCCAGCGCAGCTGGCCCTCTACCGGATCGCCCAGGAGGCATTGACGAACGCCCTGCGCCACGGGACCGGCGCCGTGACCGTGTCGCTGGAGTCGGCCGGCGGTGAGGTCGTCCTCGTCGTCGGGCAAGACCCCGGCGTGCGCCCCCTCGCCCGGCCGACCGGCACGGGCGGGATGGGCATCCCGGGCATGAGCGAGCGCGCGCGCGCCGTCGGTGGGACGCTCGAGGCGGGACCGACACCAGCCGGCGGGTTCTGCGTGACCGCACGGGTCCCGTTCGAGGCCGGGAGCGGCCCGCCATGACGGCCGCGATCCGAGTCGTCCTGGTCGACGACCAGCAGCTCATCCGGGCAGGGTTCCGCCGGATCCTCGAGACGGAAGCCGATATCGAGGTGGTCGGTGAGGCGTCGAATGGTGTCGAGGCGCTCGAGGTCGTCCGCTGGCGCAATCCGGATGTCGTCCTCATGGACATCCAGATGCCGGTCATGGACGGGCTCGAGGCGACTCGCCGGGTGCTGACGTCGCCGGAGCCGCCCCGGGTCATCATGCTGACCACCTTCGACCTCGACGAATACGTCTTCGAGGCACTGCGTGCCGGCGCGAGCGGTTTCCTGATCAAGAACGCCCCGCCCGAGGACCTGCTCGCCGCCATCCGGGTCGTCGTGGCCGGCGGCGCCCTGTTGTCGCCCGGGGTCACCGCCCGGGTGATCCAGACCTTCGCCCATCGGCGGGCCGGCGACGAGGATGCGCGCCGTCTCGACAGCCTCACCGAGCGCGAGCGCGAGGTCCTCGCCCTGGTCGGCCGCGGTCTGTCCAATCACGAGATCGCGGAGCGCCTCGTCGTCGGTGAGGCGACCGTCAAGACGCACGTGTCGAATATCCTCGCCAAACTCGACGTCCGCGACCGGGTCGGCGCGGTCATCGTGGCCTACGAGTCGGGACTCATCGAGATCGGGGCGCCAGAAGCGGGCTGAATCCGAATGACCCGCTCGTCGAGCGGGTCCTCGTGTGCTGCGTGTCCGTCGCGCCGATCTTCAGATGGCGCTGGTGCAGGCCTTGCACCTGGACGCGTCCACCGCGTTCGACTCCTTGCAGAACGGGCAAGTCTTGACGTCGGCCGGCGGCCCTTCCTTCATGAACATCTTGCCGATCCAGAAGACCACGAAGGCGATCACGACGAAGTTGATGAGGGTGGCGATGAACGCCCCCCACCGGATGGCGACTTCCGTCGCGGGGTCGCCGCCAGTCGCCTCCTTCAAGACGATCTTCAGGTTCGCGAAATCGACGCCCCCGAGCAGGACGCCGATCGGCGGCATGATGATGTCGTTGACGAGCGAATTGACGACGGCCCCGAGGGCGATGCCGATGATGACGCCGACGGCAAGCGCCAGCGCGTTGGTCTTGAGCAGGAAGCCCTTGAATTCCGACAACATCGGTTCAGGCCCAGTCGGTCAGTGCTCGACGACCTTGTCGAGTCCCTTGGCGTCGTCGATCCAGCCGGTGATCTCCGTCTCGCTCGGGATGCGTCGCACGATGCCGGGCCGGGCCGCGACGACCTCCTGGAACGTGATGGCCAGGTTCGCCGCGTTGCGCTGGGCCAGCTCCGCGGGCGAGTCCACGCCCGCCGCCTCGAGCAGGTCGGAGTATTCCGAGCCGACGCCGCTTGATGCGCATCAGGTCGACGTGGTTGACCCATTCGAGGATCAGCTTGGAGCTGATGCCCGTGGTGTCCTCCAGCGACTTCCGGCCGGCCGGCGTTGGCGCCCCACTGCAGAAGGTCGTCCGTCGTCGTGACGCCGGCCTCGGCGAGCTTGCCGGCCTGGGTTGCGCCGATACCCTCGATCTCGTCGATCTTCATCCCCGGTCCTCCCGTGTGGTGGTGAGCGCGTCGGCTCGGGGGGCCGATGATACGCTTGCCAACCGCCCCAGCGACACCGCGCGATGCCCTCGGAGGACCCATGGACAAGGCGTTCCACGACGCGATGGCGGCGGCCTACGCGCTGACCGAGCCGGGCCTCGTCATCGGCAGCCCGATGCTCGATGGCGAGATGGCCAACGACGCGCGCGTGCAGGTCGCCCTGTCCATGCTCAACCGCCACGGCCTCATCGCCGGCGCGACCGGGACCGGCAAGACCAAGACTCTCCAGCTCCTGGCCGGCCAGCTGTCGAAGGCAGGCGTGCCGGTCTTCGTGGCCGACATCAAGGGCGACCTGACGGGACTTGCCGGGCCGGGCGATGCGACGAACGCCAAGGTCGTCGAGCGGGTGACGTCGCTCGACTGGACGTTCGTGCCGTCGGGTCATCCGGTCGAGTTCCTGTCGCTGTCGGGGAAGCTCGGCGCCCAGGTCCGGGCGACCGTCCATTCGTTCGGGCCGCTGCTGCTCGGCAAGGTCCTCGACCTCAACGACACGCAGACGTCGATCCTCGCCCTCGTCTTCAAGTACTGCGACGACAACGACCTGCCGCTGCTCGACCTCAAGGACCTGACGGCGACGCTCAAGTTCCTCGTCGTCCGACGAGGGCAAGCCGATCCTGGCCGACTACGGCGGGATGTCGAGCGCGTCGGTCGGCGTGCTCCTGCGCTCGATCGTCGTCCTCGAGCAGGAGGGCGCCGACACGTTCTTCGGCGAGCCCGAGTTCGATGTCGACGATCTTCTTCGGACGACGCCCGACGGGCGAGGGCATCGTCAGCGTCCTCGAGCTGTCGGACGTCATGGACAAGCCCCGGCTGTTCTCGACGTTCATGCTCTGGATGCTCGCCCAGCTGTACGAATCGCTGCCCGAGGCGGGCGACCTGCCCAAGCCCAAGCTGTGCTTCTTCTTCGACGAGGCGCACCTGCTGTTCGACGACGCGTCGGACGCGCTGCTCGACCAGATCGAGCGGACGGCGCGGCTCATCCGCTCCAAGGGCGTCGGCGTCTACTTCGTGACCCAGGTCCCGACCGATGTGCCGTCGTCGGTCCTCGCGCAGCTCGGCAACCGGGTCCAGCACGCGCTCCGCGTCTTCACGCCCGATGACGCCGACGCGCTGCGCAAGACCGCCCGGACGTTCCCGATGACCGAGTTCTTCGACATCGAGAAGACCATCACGTCGCTCGGGACCGGCGAGGCGCTCGTCACCGTCCTGTCGCCGCGGGGCGTGCCGACCGCCGCTCGCTCCGACGCGACTGCTGGCGCCCGATTCGCTCGATGGCGCCGATCGATGCCGTCCAGTTCCAGGGCCGATCGCGACGAGCCCGTTCGCGGCGAAGTACGGCGCGACGATCGACCGCGACAGTGCCTACGAGCGGATCACGGCACGGATCGCCGCCGCGAAGGCGGCCTCCGCGGCGGCAGCAGCCGAATGCCGCGATGCGGGCCGGGGTCGACCCGACGACCTCGACCGGACTCAACACGATGACGCCGGCCCAGCAACAGCGCGAGATCGCCGCGGCAGGCGCGCGAGATGGCCGCCGCCCAGAAAGCCGCCGAGCGCGAGCGCAAGGCCCAGGAGAAGGCCGCCGCGGGACGCCGCCCGCGCCCAGCAGAAGACGATCGACACGGCCATCCGCACGGGCGGCAAGGTGGTCACCTCGCGGCTGGGCCAGGACATCGTGCGCGGGCTCTTCGGGACGCTGTTCGGGGGTGGCAAGAGCAAGTGAGCGGCGGCCACGCACGGGTCCCGACCGGCGCACGGACGTGGCTGGACCCGGCCTGGACGGCCGAGGCGCTGGCGTGGGCAGAGGCGGAGCTGGCGGCGCGCGGGCGAGCCGTGACCGGGCCACCGGATCAGCCGCACGTCCGGCCGTGGTCGACGGCGATCCGCCTCGCGACCGACGCGCGGGCCCGTCTGGTTCAAGGCGAGCGGGCCGGGACCCGCCCATGAGGGCGGGCTCCTCGAGGTGTTCGGACGGGTGGGCGTCACGACCGTGCTCCTGCCGATGGCCGTGCATCCGGACCAGCCGTGGCTGCTGTTCGAGGACGGCGGGCCGACGCTCCGGGCGACGCGGCCGGACGGCACGGGCGACCACGACATGTCGGCCTGGGAACGCATCCTCGCCGAGTACGCCGCACTCCAGCGGTCGGTCGAAGCAGAGGGCACCGTGGCGGACATGCTTGCCGCAGGGACCCCGGACGGGCGACCGGAGCGGCTCGCGGACGAGCTCGAGCGGCTCCTCGCGACGACGAGATCTGGGGCCGGATCCTGCCCGAGGAGCGAGAGGCGGCGGTCGTCGCGCGCGAGCGGCTCGTGCGTGCCGTGTCCGACGTTCGGCTCGCGGCCGGCCGGTTGGCGACGTCCGGCATCCCCGCGACGATCCAGCACGACGATCTGCACGGCGGGAACATCCTCGTCGGCCCCGATCGGCGATCGGATCTTCGACTGGGGCGACGCGGTCGTCGCGCACCCGTTCGCGACGTTGACGACGACCTTCAACTCGATCGCCCACCACACCGAACGGCGATCTCGGACGATCCCGTCTTCGGCCGGCTGCGCGACGTCTACACGGAGGCCTGGACCGACGTCGCGCCACGGACCGAGCTGGTCGAGACAGCCGCCCTCGCCCGGGCCCTCGGCTGCATCGGCAAGTCGCTCGCCTGGGAACGGGCGCTCACAGGCCTCGCACCCGACGAGATGGACGGCCACGGCGACGCCGTCGCGGGCTGGCTGATGGAATTCGCCGATCGTCTCGACCGGATGGCTCCGTGAGCTATTCGATGACGAGATCCGCGGGCAGGTCCGGCGGGGCCGGGTAGGCGGGCCTCAACCCGGCCAGGGTCTCGGCGAGGATCGTCGAGACCGCCAGGTTCCGGAGCCAGTTGCGGTTGGCCGGGATGACGTACCACGGCGCCCATCGGTCGATGTCTTCGAGAGCATGTCGTCGAAGGCGGCCTGGTAGTCGTCCCAGTGCTTGCGTTCCTCGAGGTCGCCCAGCGAGAACTTCCAGCGCTTGGTCGGGTCGTCGTAGCGCGTCCTGGAAGCGCTTGCGCTGCTCGTCGCGGTCGATCGACAGGAAGAACTTGACGATGGTCGTGCCGCTCGCGGCGAGCGTCCGCTCGAAGTCGTTGATCTGCTCGTAGCGCTTCGACCAGACGCTCTTCGGGACGAGACCGTGGACCCGGACGACGAGCACGTCCTCGTAGTGCGAGCGATTGAAGATGCCGATCTCGCCCTTGCCCGGGGTCCGCTTGTGGATCCGCCACAGGAAGTCGTGCGCGAGCTCCTCGGCGGTCGGCACCTTGAACGACGAGACCACGCAGCCCTGCGGGTTGAATGCCTCCATGACCTTGTGGATCGTGCCGTCCTTGCCGGCCGCATCGATGCCCTGGAGGACGACGAGCACCGGATCGCTTCGCCTCCGCCCAGAAGCGGTCCTGGAGCTCGGCCATGCGCGCCGAGTCTGCTCCTGCGATCGCCGGCGGCCGCCGACGCCTTGTCGTAGCCGAACGTCGCGTCCGGATCGAGCTTCGCGAGGCGGAACCGCGAGCCGGGCTTGACCAGGAGCGCGTCTCGCAGGGCGGTCGATCGACTCATGGCGGACCTCGTGGTTTCGGGCGCGCAGGGACCGGTTGTACGATGCCAACCGTACCCGAAAGGAGATCTCACCCGATGGCCATCGTCGCCCCGACCCAGCCGCATCCGATCTTCCTCGCCGGCCGCTGGGTCGAGTCGCCCGACGTGCTCGTCATCGACAACCCGGCCGACCGTCACGACCCCCGCCGGCACGACCTACAACGCGACCGAGGCGCAGTACGAGGAGGCGGTCGAGGCCGCCGTCGCCGCCTTCGAGGTCACCCGCAAGCTGCCCGCCTACGAGCGCGGCGCGCATCCTGCGCGAGATCAGCGCCGGGCATCCGGGCGCGGCGCGAGGAGCTCGGCCGGCTCATCGCCCTCGAGGCCGGCAAGCCGATCCGCGACGCGCTGGTCGAGGTCGACCGGGCGGTCCTCACCTTCCGGCTCGGCGCCGAGGAGGCGGAGCGGATGACCGGCGAGCTCATCCCGCTCGACCTCATGCCGTCGTCGAAGGACCGCATCGGCATCACCCGGCGCTTCCCGATCGGCCCGATCGCCGGCGATCAGCCCGTTCAACTTCCCGCTCAACCTGGCCGCCCACAAGCTGGCGCCGGCGATCGCGACGGGCAACCCGATCGTCCTCAAGCCGCCGTCCAAGGATCCGCTGACGATGCTGACCGTGGCCGAGATCATCGAGGCCGCCGGCGTGCCCGCGGGCTCCGTGTCGCATCCTGCCGATGACCCGCGAGCTGGGCGACCGGATGGTCGCCGACCCACGCTTCAAGCTGCTGACCTTCACCGGGTCGCCCGTCGGTCGGCTGGCGGATGAAGGAGCGGGCGGGCAAGAAGAAGGTCGTCCTCGAGCTCGGCGGCAACGCCGGCGTCATCGTCGACAAGACGGCCGACCTCGACTGGGCGGTCAAGCGCTGCCTCGTCGGTGGCTTCGCGTACGCCGGCCAGGTCTGCATCAGCGTCCAGCGCGTGTTCATCCACGAGGACGTCTGGGACGCGTTCATGGAGCGATTCGTCGGCCGGCGCCGCGGGCACTCAAGGTCGGCGACCCGCTCGATCCGACGCACCGACGTCGGCCCGATGGTCGATGCGACCGCCGCCGGCCGGACCCAGCGCTGGGTCGACGAGGCGGTCGCGCATGGGCGGCACGCTCCTGCGCGGGTGGCCGGGCCGACGGCACGTTCTTCCCGCCGACGATCCTGACCGAACGTCCCGCCGACGGCCCAGGTCTGCTCCAACGAGGCGTTCGCGCCGCTCGTCGTCGCCTTCCCGTTCAGCGACCTCGACGAGGCCATCGCCGGCGTCAACGATTCGATGTTCGGGCTGCAGACGGGCGTCTTCACGAACGACCTCGCCGGCGCCTGGCGGGCGTTCGGCGAGCTCGAGGTCGGCGGCGTGATCATCAACGACATCCCGACCTATCGGATCGACCACATGCCGTACGGCGGGGTCAAGGACTCCGGGCTCGGGCGCGAGGGCCTGCGCTACGCCATGGAGGACATGACCGAGATCCGGATCATGGTCCTGGCGCAGCCGTCGTAGGCGCGCATGGCGGGCGCGCGTCCTGGCCGCTACGGCGTGTATTGGACCGTGACTGCCAGGTAATCGAGCCGGTAGTCCTTGTTCGGATTGCCCGTGGCGTCGATGAGCCTCACCCGGAAGGAGGAGGTCGACAGCTGCCCGCTCGTCCAGGTGTGACCCCAGGTGTCGCTGCTCGAGCCCAACGTGTAGGTCGCGATCGCGGAGCCACTGAGGGTCACGGACTTTGCGGTGGTCCATGACGTGCCGCCGTCCCACGACAGCTGGACACACAGATTCGAGGTTCCGCCGTTGTTGTTCATGCCGGCGTCCGCGCGCACCGTCACGCCGTCGATCGAGGCGACGCTGCCGGGCAGCCCGAAGGCGTAGCCCCAGTAGCGCTCCCGGTCGTTGGCCGTGTTGGTGCACGACGTCGAGCGTCCGGAGATCCCCGTGTTCGCGTCGACCGCCACGGCGCCATTCGAGGAGCAGGCGTTGTCGGCGTTGGTCTCGTAGCCGTCGCCGTTGCCCCCGGTGTCCGGCGCGTTGGAGCCTGGAGCGCACGCTTTCGCGCCGGTGCTCGTCGATCCGGACACGAGGGCCGACACCGGCGCGGTCGTCACGCTCGTCCAGCTGCCCCGATATGTCGACAGCCGGTACCAGAACGTGCCCGTCGCCGGGGAATCGACGTATGACGTGGCGCTGACCGGCGTCGCTGTCCCGATCTGCGCGTAGGTCCCCGTCTGGGTGGTGGCCCGCTCGACGCTGTAGCCGGTCGCCCCGCTGCTCGTACTGGCGGTCCATGTCAGGGTCGCGTTCGATCCACCGGTCGCCGAGACTCCGGTCGGCGGCTTGAGGATGGCGGCCGTGAACGCCCCCGTGCTCGAGGCCGAGTCGGTGAAGAGGGCGAGCGTGACCGGGATGACGGTCCCGGTGAAGACCACCACGCTCAGCAGGACGGCAAGCGGCATGACCCGCGAGCGCGCGCGTCCCCGCGGGCCCGGGCCCGTCTCGGGACGGCCGATCCAAGGGAGCGGCAGCGCGATCCGGTTTCGGCGGGCAACGAACATCGATGGGCCTCAGTCGCCCGGAGAGTGGCCGCGTGCGAGCACATGCCAACGGGCCCGCCGTCGTCGGACGGCCTCTTGCTCGGAGAAGCTTGCGACCGACGGACCTGTCGGGACGAGCCCTACAGGCGCTCCAGACGGATCCGCCTCGAACGACTCGAGCAGCCAGCTCGTGGCGATCAACAGGCAGGCGATGAGCACGACCAGGAGGACCCCGCTCGGGATGGACAGCAGGGCCAGCAGGAAGCCGGCCCACGGCACCGCGTATGCGGCACGGCCGATGATCTGGCTGGCGGGCGTGAGCGATGCATCGGGAGAGGCGTTCGCGTCGCCCTTCGTCTCGACCCACACGCCGTCGGCCTGCGTGACGACCCGCGTGATCCGGTGGGTGAAGATCCGGTCCAGAGCCGGGCCCGTACGAAGGCTGACGACGTCGCCGACCGCAAGTGAACTGTCAGGAACCGGCTCGACGATGACCGCCGAGCCCAATGAGACGGTGGGTTCCATCGACCCGCCGCCGATGATGAACGTCTGCCGTCCGGTCATGGGCACGACGCGTCCCAGGAAGACGCCGAACACGACGAGCAGGATGACGACGACAAGCAGGCCGTCGCTGATGCGTCGAAGGGACGCGGTGTGAGATCGGATGGACGCCATCGATGTCGCTCGCCTCTGGGGGAGGAGTCGGTCGAGAAAGCCTTCGGCTGCGGTCCTCCCCGAAGGATGGACCGCAGCCTAGGGTGCAGCCGGGTTCCGGTTAGTTGTTCGCCGTCTGCTCGGCGCTGAAGGTGAAGGTCGCGGACGTCGTGGCTCCCTGGAAGGCAGGAAGCGTGCTGCTCGGCAGGTTCCAGGCGAAGCACAGCGCCTCGCTCGTCAGGCCGTCGAGAACGCGATCGCCGGACTGCGATCCGACCGCGGGGCTACCGAATGCCGCACCCGCCAGGACGCTGTTCCAGAGCGGCGTCCCGGAGCCCGGGCATGTGCCTGCGGTGATCGTGAAGCCGAGCTGGCTCCGCAGCCCCAGGAGGTCGGTGTTGGTCGAGGTGGACGTCATCGCGTACCGCAGCTGGGCCGATCCACTGTTCTGGACCGTCAGCGTCGCGCTGCCGCTGTCGCCGGGCATCATGCCGGTCACGGTGAACAGCGTCGTCGGCGACGTGTTGATGTCGATCGTGCCGGTCGTGAACGAGCCATCCGAGCTTGCGGTGTCGGTGAAGAGTGCCAAGGAGAACGCGCCGGCCCCGAGGCTCGCGATGGCGAGACCAAGGATGAGAACGGCCAGGCCTCGTCGGCGGCGTCGTCGACGCTGGTCGACTGACACTGGCTCAAGGTGATCCATCTGGATGTGATTCCTTTCCGCTGCCCATGGTTGGTCGACTGGATCGAGGGTCGATCCGGATGTGACGGTCGGGTCGCCGGCGGCAGGGGTCTCGCGGGGTCGGCGGCGGTACTACGACAGTCGCCATCAAACCCAATCGAACGTCTCGAGACGAGTGGACGGTAGGACCAGCCGCCGGAGTACCTTGGTTCCCACGTGGCGCGCAGGCAGCCTCGCCGCGTCCCGCGCCCCGCGACGGGTCCGACGAGGCGGTGGCGGCGTGGCGCATCCTTGGTCGGCGATGGACCTGACCCTGACCCCCGGCCAGCTCGAGCTCCAGGCACGAGCCCGCGCCTTCGTCCGCGACGTGCTCCAGCCCCGCGAAGTCGAGTTCGAGCGCGCCGGCGGGCGCGTCCCGCGCGACTGGGGGAACCCGATCCGCGCAGCGGCGAAGGCAGCCCGGCTCCACGGCGGCTCGTTGCCGGTCGAAGCCGGCGGGCAGGGCTGGTCGGTGTTCGAGCAGGTCCTCGTCCACGAGCAGCTCGGCCAGTCGACCGGCGGCCTGTGGTCGTACATCCCGGGCGCCTACAACGTCCTGGTCCACGCCGATGCCGACCAGCGACGACGCTATCTCGAGCCATCGCTGCGCGGCGAGCGCTCGGGGAGTTACGCCATCACCGAGGACGGTGCCGGTTCCGACGCCCGGACCCTGCGTGCCACCGCCGTCCGCGACCAGGCGACCGGGGAGTACATCCTCAACGGGGAGAAATGGTTCGTCACCGGACCGGACGACACCGACTTCATGATCTTCCACTGCCTGCTCGTCGACGGCGATGAGCGGCTGCCGACGCTCTTCCTGGTCGACTACGACACGCCCGGCGTCGTCGTCCAGCACGACCCGGACTACACGCACACGTTTGCCGACCGTCACCCGCAGTTCGTGCTGACCGACGTCCGGGTCCCTGCCTCGGCGGTCCTCGGCGGGGTCGGGATGGCCGACGAGCTGACCAACGAGTGGTTCGTCGAGGAGCGGATCCACATCGGTGCCCGCTGTTCAGGGGCGATGGAGCGGCTCCTGACGCTCGCCCTCGAGTGGGCGACCGAACGGGTCCAGTTCGGCCAGCGGATCTACGACTTCCAGGGGGTCAGCTTCCCGCTCGCGGATTCGGCCGCCGACGCGTCCGCCGCACGGCTCCTCACCCGGGAATGCGCCTGGCTCGCCGATACCGGCGCCGACCCCAAGGTCGTCCACGCCAAGGCCTCGCTGGCCAAGCTGTTCGCCTCGGAGGCGGCCTGGCGCTGCGCCGATCGGGTCGTCCAGGTCTTCGGTGGTCGTGGCTACATGCGCGAGTTCGCCCCGGAGCGGTTCCTGCGCGAGCTGCGCGTGGACCGGATCTGGGAAGGCACCTCGGAGATCCAGCGGATGATCATCGCGCGGGCGCTCGAGAAGCGGGGCGTGGACCGGGTCGTGGGATGACGGTCCGCGACGAAGCCGCCCGGCGTGATCGACCTGCGGCCGCTCTTCGCGCCGCGGAGCATCGCCGTCGTCGGTGCCTCGCCCCGCTCGTGGATCGCGGAGACGGTCCGCGACAACCTGCGGGTCATGGGCAGCGAGACGCGCTGCCACTTCGTCAACCCGAAATACGACGAGCTGTACGGCCAGCCCTGCTACCCGTCGCTCGACGCGCTCCCGGAGCGCCCCGACATCGCGGTCGTGGCGCTCAACCCGTTGCGTGCCGCGTCCGTGACCGAAGCCGCCGCCGCGGCCGGCGTGCCCGCCGTCGTCATCCCGGGCGGCGGCGTCGTCGAGGGCGGCGAGGCGGCCGCGGCGATGCAGGCCGAGGTCGCGCGGATCGCGCGGGAACACGGCCTTGCGCTCGCTCGGACCCAACTGCATGGGCGTCATCGACCTGGTGGCCAACAGCGCGACCTACATCGGCGACGTCTCGCCCTACCTGCCGCGTGGCGGCGTCGCGGGCATCGCCCAGTCGGGCTCGGTCACCGACGCGTTCGTCCACTCCGGGAACCGGATCGGCTTCTCGCGGATCATCAGCTGCGGCTCGGAGGTCGTCCTCGACGTCTGCGACTACCTCGCCTACTGCCTCGACGACCCGGAGACGAACTCGGTCATCCTGTTCGTCGAGGGCTTCAAGCGACCCGAGCGGTTCCTCGCGCTGGCCGACCGCGCGCTCGAGCTCGGCAAGCCGATCATGGCCGTCAAGGTCGGGCGGAGCGACCAGGCGCAGGCCGCCGCGATGGCCCATTCCGGGTCGCTCGCGGGCGAGACTCGCGTGACCGATGCCGCGCTCGACGCCGCCGGGGTCATCCGCTGCCGCGATCTCGACGAGCTGCTCGAGACCGCCGAGCTCGTCGAGGGCGTGCGCCGCACCGGGCGCCGCGTGGGCAGGGGACGGACCGGCGTCGTGACGGTCTCGACCGGCGAGGCGTCGCTCATCGCCGACCTGGTGCCCCGGACCGGGCTCGACCTGCCGCCGATCCCGCCGTCCGCCCGGGCCGGCATCCTCGAGGCGCTGCCGACGATGGGCTACATCGGCAACCCGCTCGACCCGTGGGGCGCGGCGGATCCCGGGCAGGCGTACGGCGCCGTCTTCGAGTCGATGGCCGCGTCCGGCGCCTACGACGTCCTCGTCCTCGTCCACGACTTCCCGTACCGCTCGCTGCCGTCGGAGGTGAACACCGCCAACGAGGTGACACGGCGCGCTCCTCGCCGCGACGGCGGACCGCCCGGGCATCCTGCCCGCCTACGTGTCGCTGACCTCCGGTGAGCCGCCGCCCGAGACGAAGGCGTTGCTCGACGACGGCCGGACGCGGTGCGCCGCTCCTGCGCGGGGCGGTTCCGGCGTTCCGGGCGATCGCCGAGGTCGCGCGCTGGGAGAGCCGGCATGAAGCGCGTGGCACGAGCCGGCCCGTGGCGCCGGACCTGGCGGCGCCCTCGCAGCCGACCGCACCTCGTACGGGGCCGACCCGGCACCGACCCGTCGCGCCGACCCGTGCGCCGGTCGCCCTGTCGGAGCGCGAGAGCCTGGCGTTCGTCGCCGCGGCCGGCATCGCCGGTAGCCGAGGTCCTGCCGGTCCCGGACGCCGCGACCGCGGTCTCCGTCGCGCGCCGGATCGGCCGGCCGGTCGCGCTCAAGCTCGATGCCGCGGGGCTCATCCACAAGACCGACGTCGGCGGGTGTCGCGCTCGGACTCCGCGGCGACGACGCGGTGTACGGCGGCGGCCCTGACGCTGCTCGAGACCGGCCGGCGCCACCGGCCTCGACGGTCCGCGGACTGCTGGTCGAGGCGATGGCCGCAGCCGGGCGTGGAGCTGATCCTCGGCCTGCGCCGCGACCCGCAGTTCGGTCCGGCCGTGCTGGTCGGCCTCGGCGGCGTGCTGACCGAGGTCCTCGACGACGTCGCGATCCGGCTCGCGCCGATCGATGCCGCGGCAGCCGATGCGATGCTCGACGATCTGCGCGGCGCCCGGCTCCTGCGGCGGCGTCCGCGGCCGGCCGGCCGTCGATCGCGCGGCGGTCGTCGTCGATGCTGGTGGCGCTCGGTCGGCTCGGTGTGGACCGCCCCGACGTCCTCGAGGTCGACCTCAACCCCGTCATCGCGTCGGCCGGCGGCGCGATCGCCGTCGACGCGCTGGTCGTCCTGGAGGGCCCCTGACCGTGACCGAACGCGAGCCGTCCGAGCCCGTCGTCCTCGTCGAGCCGACGCCGTGGGGCGTGCGCCTGATCCTCAATCGGCCGGCCAAGCTCAACGCCATCAGCGGCGAGCTGCGCGACGGCGCTCGGGGCGGCGATCGAAGCCGCGGTCGCCGACGAGGCGGTCCGGGTCATCGTCATCGCGGGAGCCGGACGGGCGTTCTGCTCCGGCTACGACCTGGCCGAGGCCCAGCCGCCGGACGCGTGGGGCTGGCGCGAGCGTCCTTGCCGAGGACGTCGAGGCGACCCTCGCGATCTGGCGCTGCCCGAAGCCCGTCATCGCGCAGGTCCACGGCTACGCCCTGGCCGGCGGCCTCGAGCTGGCGATGGCCTGCGACCTGATCGTCGCCGCCGAGGACGCCCAGCTGGGGGAGCCCGAGATCCGCTTCGGGTCGGCGCCGGTCACGCTGCTCATGCCGTATCTGATCGGCCAGAAGCTGACGCGCGAGCTGCTGATGACCGGCGACCTGATCGACGGCCGCGAGGCGCACCGGATCGGGCTGGTCAACCGGGTCGTGCCCGCGACCGAGCTGGTCGCGGCGGTCGATGCGCTGGCCGATCGCCTCGCCCGCGTCCCGCCCGACGTCATGGCCCCGACCAAGCTGATGCTCAACCGGGCGATGGAGGCCGCCGGCTTCCTCGAGGCGGTCGCCGCCGGCCTCGACCTCCAGTCGTTCGTCAACATGAGCGCGACCTCACGCGAGTTCGACGCGGTCGTCCGGCGGGACGGGCTCAAGGCGGCGCTTGCGTGGCGGGACGCACGCTATGACGAGCGGCTGGCGGAGAGCGGGCGCGCGGCGGTGGACGACGCCGATCCGAACTGACTCGACGGTTCTCCGCGCCCGACTCAGTCTGCGATCATCCGACACCAGTCAGGGATGTGGCCGTGCTTCGCGGCTCGCATGAAGGGTGGCGCGCGATGCCGGCAGTGAAGGCCGACGACCGCGCTGACCACGCTATGCGGGGAGAGCGTCGTCCCCCATGACCGATTGGTCCCGTCGGTGCGGGCCGAGTGGTCAACAGCAGACCGCACACCATGCCATCGGATGCCCCGTGACTGCGTCGCCCGCGCGTGCCGAGGTCAGCCAGCCGAGGACCCGCTAGCTGCCTGGTGTCTCGTCCTTGTTCTGACCCGGAGCGTTGTCCCGGCCGAGCCCCTTGCCCGGCTTGCCGGCTGTCATCCAGTCCTTCCAGCCCGGGTGCGTCTTGCCGACGACCCACGGGCCGCCCGCCCACGGCGGCTTGCCGGCGGCGCGGATAGCGGTGCCGTCGACGGTCGCGACGTCGAGCTCGGTCGAGCCCTCCTCATGAGAGCCGGCGACCGTGACCGACTTCCCGACGTAGGCCGCCAGCGGGTTCTTGGCGCCCCAGTACCAGGCTGGGCCCGCTGACAGCTCCCATGTCGTCCCACCGGCCACGAGGGTGAAGGTCGGACGACCCTGGCCGTCGGTCGACTGCTGGACCGTTCCCTCGACGGTGACGTCGATCTCGGGGACTTTCGCGGCCTGCTGGGCCGCCTTCTTCTGGGCCTTCGTCTCCCCCTTGTCGGGCCTGTTCGGGTTCGGCGACTTGTCCGGCTTGGCCTGACCGGGCGGCACGGCCGAGGGCGACGGATCTGCGCCGAACACCGGGATCGCGATGGCCAGCGTCGCGATCACGACGACAGCGATGAGCCCGAGGCGGCGTCGGCGGTCCGTCATGCGCAGAGTGTCCGCCGACGACCTTGCCGAATCAATGTCAGGGCCGCCAGCGAGCCGCGGGAACGGTGCCTTGCTGCACCACCGATTAGGTCACCGATCCACCCGGTTCCGGGGCGTGGATCTCGACATCATCAAGGCCGCGTGCGTCCAGCTCGGAGCGCAATCCGGCGGGCGTCCCGGCGAGCAGAGGGAACGTCCCGTAGTGGATCGGCATCGACGTGCTTGACGCCGAGCAACTCGACGGCCAGCGCCGCTTCGCGCGGTCCCATCGTGAAATGGCCACCGATCGGCAGGATCGCGATGTCCGGCCGGTACAGCTCGCTGATGAGTCGCATGTCGCCGAAGGCGGCCGTATCGCCCGCGTAGTAGATCCGGAAACCGTTCTCCAGCTCGATCACGAAGCCGGCTGGTTCACCGAGGTAGAGCGTGGTCTCGCCACCCGGGTTCCAGTCGCCTGCCGAGTGCTCCGCACGGGTCATCGTGACCTTGATGCCGGCGACCTCGACCGTCCCACCCTTGTTGAACCCGGTCACGGCATCATTCCCGCCCGGCAGGCGCCGGCCGAGCCACAGGGACATCTCGTGGATGCACGGCCAGGCCGGCCGCAGCCGGCTCGCCAGCGCCACGGCGTCGCCCATGTGATCGACCATGGCCGTGGGTCACCAGCAGCAGGTCGCAGCGCTGGATCGAATCGGCCGATCGCGGGCTCGACGGGATTCCCGAACCACGGATCGATGAGGATGATCTTGTCGCCCGGCGTCCGGATCTCGATGGTAGCGTGGCCGTACCAGGTGATCGTCGTGTCGCGGTCGAGAGCCATCGGCTGACACCTCCGGGCCCGATGCTACAACGCGGCTACACTCGGCCTCGTGTCCGCCACGCAGATCGGCCAGAACCTCGCCTTCGTCAACTGGATGGTGCTGACCGGTCTGGCGCTCGGGACGTTCGCGGCGATCGTGCTCCTCCGTCGCAGGACCACGGCCACGCCCGGCTACCTGCGCTTCGCGGCCCTGTGTGCGCTCGGGTTCGGGGTACTCGCCTGGATCTCCGACGGGGCGCTGCCCGCGACCCTGGCCGACTCGCCGGTCACCGTCCATCCGGCGTGGGACGAGCCACGTCGGATGGCGCTTGGCCTCTTCACCGGGCTCGTCGCGCTGGGGATCGTCCTCGGGCGGGCACGCCCGGGCATCCGCCTCGCGGTCGAGGTGGGCGCGGTCGTGGCCGCGGTGGCGACGCTCGTGTTCGGGGCGTTGGCATGGGGCGACGGGCCGCTCGGGGCAGCCGGGCTGCTGGTCCAACTGGTCGTCGTCAGCGCGGCGATCGGCGGGGTCTTCGCCGCGATGATCCTCGGCCACTGGTATCTCGTCACGCCCAAGTTGCCCGAGGCGCCGCTCATCCTGCTGGCACGCGTGCTCCTTGCCGTCGTCGCCGTCCAGGTCGTGCTCTTCGTGGCATGGACGGCGACCGGGGCCGGGCCCGCAGATGTTCCGCCGTTCTCGTCGCTCGTCGGGCCGTGGGCACTCTTCGTCTGGCTGCGCCTCATCGTCGGGCTGATCTTCCCGCTCATCGTCTGCTGGGCGTCGGTCCAGACCGCGCGGACGCGATCGATGGAGTCGGCGACCGGGTTGTTGTATATCAATGTCGGGTCGATCGCGGCCGGGACGATCCTGGCCGCCGGTCTCTATTTCGGCGCAGGACTTCTCGTGTAGGGGGACGGATGGGCAAGAACGACCGAAGCTGGATCCCGGATTCCGTCGGATCTCGACTGGATCGAATCGCTGGCGCAGCCACTGCCGGCCGCTCTTGCCGCGATCGAGGCAGCGGCCGAGGGCCCACGGATCCCGATCGTGGACCGCGACACCGGCCGTGTCCTGTCGGTCCTCGCCGGCGGCCGCCGGCGGATCGTCGAAGTCGGGCACGGCCTATGGCTATTCGACCGCTCTGGTTGGCGCTGGGCCAGCCGGCCGATGGCACCATCGTGACGATCGACCCCGACCGCGAGCGGACCGATCTCGCGCGCGGCTGGTGGCGCGAGGCGGGCATCGCCGACGAGCGGATCACGGTCGTCAACGCACCCGCCCTGGGCAGCTCTCGCCTCGCCAGGGTCGTACCCGGCCCTCGCTGGCCCGTTCGACCTCGTCTTCATCGATGCGTTGAAGCCCGAATACGAGGCGTATCTCGAGGCGCTCGTCGGGCGGCTCGCGCCGGGTGCTCTCATCGTCGCGGACAACGTGCTGTGGAGCGGCCGCGTGTCCGGCTCCCGGCCGGTCGAGCCCGGCGACGCGAACACGGCGGCACTGCGTGCGTTCGATGCGGCAGTCCTCGCCGATCCGCGCTTCACCTCGACGATCCTGCCGCTCGGGGACGGACTGCTCATCGCCTCGTGGCGCGGCTGAGCCGGACGCATCGTGGCAGCCGTGGCGATCCGGGTCCGGGTGCGACTGTTCGCCGTCCAGCGCGAGCTGGCGGGTACGCGCGAGGTGGAGCTCGATCTGGCCGAGGGAGCGGACGTGGAGGCTGTCTGGGCGGCCCTCGCCGCGCGGTTCCCCGTCCTCGCTCCGGGCCGGTCGTCGATGCGCTTCGCCCGGAACGGGGAGTACGCGGATCCCACGACCGTCGTCGCGGACGGTGACGAGGTGGCGATGATCCCGCCCGTCTCCGGTGGCGCCGAGCGTCCGTCCCGGATCATCGAGTTGCGGGCCGCGCCGTTCGGCGACGGCCATCCTGGCCGAGCTCGCCGACGCTCTGGCACTCCCCGAGGACGGCGCGGTGGTCGGCTTCCTCGGACGGACCCGGTCCACGCCCGGAACGCCGGCTCCGGGCCAGGAGGCGGAGGCCGCGCGGCACGCCGGACGGACCGTCGAGGCGCTCGAGTACGAGGCTCTCGAGCCGATGGCGCTTGCCACGCTCGGGACGATCGCCGACGAGATCGCAGAGCGGTTCGGGGTCGAACGGATCGCCATCGTCCATCGGACCGGCGAGGTCCCGCTCGGCGATGCGTCGATCGCCGTCGTGGCGGTCTCGCCGCATCGCGACGCCGCCTTCGAGGCCGCCCGGTACGCGATCGACGAGACGAAGGCCCGGGCGCCGATCTGGAAGGCAGAACGCTTCGAGGATGGCCATGTCTGGATCGGCCATCAGGCGCGGACCGGTCCGGAGGAGGCGGGATGAGGGTCTACCTCAGCGTCGACATGGAAGGCATCGGTGGCGTCAACCACCCGCACCCGACGACGGCCGGCCACGAGCGCTACCCGGCCGCTGTCGAGCTGATGATCGGCGAGACGAACGCCGCGATCGAGGGTGCGCTGCCGGCCGGCGCCGACGACATCCTCGTCAACGACAGCCATGGCGGGATGTACAACCTGCTGCCCGACCGGATCCACCCTGCCGCCCGGGTCCTGCAGGGCCAGAAGGCATGGTCGATGGTCGAGGGCGCGGGGCCGCCGAGTGCGAGCTTCGATGTCGCGCTCTTCGTCGGCTATCACGCCCGGGCCGGCCATCCGCGCGGAACGATCGCCCATACCTATTCCGGCGCGCCGGTCGAGACCCGTCTCGCCGGGCGACCGACCGGCGAATACGGCCTGAACGCCCTCGTGCTCGGGGCATGGGGCACGCCGGTGGGCCTCGTGGCCGGCGACGACACGTTGGCCGAGGAGGTCGACGCACTGGCTGCCGTGGGCCGAGCGGGTCGTGGTCAAGACCGCATTCGGGGGCCACGCGGCGGCGTCCGTCCATCCGACCGTCGCCGCGGACCTCATCCGGGCCGGTGCCGAGCGCGCGGTCCGTGCCGCCGCCTCGGGCACCCTGGAGATGCTCCGGATCGCACCGCCGATCGTCATCGAGGTCGACTACCGCCGAGGCGTCGAAGCCGATCATGCGGCGATCGCCCCGGGGGTCGACCGGGTCGGCGACCGCGGTATCCGCATCGCCACCGACGACCCGGTCCTGGCCTATCGCACGTTCCTGGCCGCGAACCGGCTCGCGAGTGCGGTCGATCGATGAGGGTCGGACGCGGGCTCGGCCCGGGACCGCGAACGCCCTGCCGTCGGGCCATACTGCTTCGATGACCGCAGACTGGGGGCCGCTCGACCGGCTGGTCGCGCGGGCGGACGCACTGGCAGGAGCATGGGGCGCGCGTGCGCGAGCCTCGACGACACTCGGCCAGGAGCGTGCGATGCTGCGGCTGTTCGGGGTCACCGGCGCTCGATGCGACCGGACGTCCGCTGGCCAGCGCGACCGTCGACCGATGGCTCGTGTCGGATTCGCGCGTCCTCGGCGCGGGTATCGCCCTGCCCTTCGCGATGGCCCTGCTCGAGTACGACCTCGACCCGCAACAGCTCGCCGTCGACATCGCGTCGGGCGCCATCGACCTGTCGCTCGAGAGCGAACTGCTCCGCGAGCACGATCGGCGGATCGTCGCCGAGGCGGAAGCGACGCGATTGGTGGCGGCTGCCATCGAGCGGGTCGATGCCCAGCGGACCGTCCGCCGCGAGACGATCGGGATCCTCGGCGAGGCGGGTCGGCCGTGGCTTGGCGTGACGCTGCGCGAGCCCGACGTCACGACGGCGCTCGGCGAAGCGACCGCCCTCGTCGGTGCCGGGGTTGACCTCGTCCGGGTCGAGGTGCCGATCGGCCGCGAGCTCGCCGCCCGGATGGAGGACGCCGGGCTCGAGGTCCCCGAATGGAAGCCGCGCGATCGTGATGACGGGTCGGTCGATCGTGAGACCCACGATCCGGCGCCGACGGGCAGCCAGCGGGCCCTCGGGCGCCTCCGCGACGCGATCGACCAGGCCGCCGCCCGTCGGCGCGCCTATGTCCGGCTGGCCACGGTGTCTCCGTCACTCGGCGCGCCGGAGGGCGCGGTCGTTGCCGCCTTCGAGCGGATCGACGTCATCGGCTCGGACGCGATGGCCGAGATCGTCAGTGGCGCGATCGAGCCGGATCGGGCGCTGTCCGACCACGCCTTCGCGCATCGACTCGCCGAGCGGGCGGGCACGGCGATCCTCCTCGGGGCCGGACCGCTCGTCGTCGCGCCGGACCTGTCGTCCGGCTTCCCCTCGGACCCGTCGACCCGCGCCGGGCGCGCGCTCGCGCTGCAGATGCTGGGCGTCCTCCTGGCCCGTGGCGACGGTCTCGTCGCCCGACCAGATCATCGTCGATGCCCTTCCGTCCTGGGTCATCGAGGAACCCGCCGCGGGCGCCCGGGCGATCGCCGAGGTCACCGTCCGACGCGCGCTCTTCCCGGAGCATCCCCTCGGCTTCGTCGAACCAACGACCCGAGCCGACCGATCCGCCCCGTGGGCGCTCGTCCAGGCTGCCGCCGCGACCCATGCCGGCGACATCGGGCTCGTCCTCCGGAGCGTCGACGTCCCCCATGGCGACGCCGTGGGATGGGCCAGGACGGCCCGGGCCGCCGCGCTGCGTCTCGGCGGATGCGGCCGGCGCCACGCTGCCTGGGCCATTGCACGGGGTCGCCCTGGACCATGCCCGCGGGATGGTCGCCGCGGCCGTGCTCGACCCTCGACAGACTCACCGACGGCGGCTGGCGCACGGTCGCCGGGGACCCGCCGGTGGGGCAACGCGTCCGCGGTGGACGCGAGGTCGTCGCCGAGCGCACGGATCCGTTCGACCCACTCGCCAGCGATCCTCGCCCGGCGGCGGCTGAGCGCTAGACCGCGACCGAGTCACGGGCCAGCGGTCGGCAGCGCATCGAGCCCATCGCGCCAGTCGAACGCCTCGAGGCGGAGGGCGTTCGGGTCGGTCGCCTCGAATTCCTCGGTCAGCCACGTCGCGAAGTCGAGGTCGACGTCCGCCGGCAGGCGGACCAGGAGGTCGCGCGATGGGGCGATGAACAGCGCCGGTTCGCGACCGAACAGCCGCTCGATCGCCTCGGGCACGAGGACCGCGGTCGACGCCCAGCCGTCACGCGACTGGAACGCGGTCGTCCGGACACCGCCGACCGGCTCCTCGACCAGGTCGTAGTCGGTGGCATGGCGGGCGCGCTTCCGGAGGTTGCGCAGGGCTCGTTCCGTCAGTCCGGCGAGGTCGATCGGCCACTCGCCGAGGTGGGCGATCGAAACTCGCGCGAAGGCGAGCCCGAGATCGACCCCGAACCCGATGGTGACGCCCGGCGGCACCATCGCCTGGACGGGTGGATCGACCTCGATAGGCGAAGGGCCGGGCGCGTTCGAAGATCGGCAGGATGTCGTCCTCGACGTCCGTCCCACTCGAACCCGCGCCCGTCGAGCCGGCCGACCAGATCCGAGCAGGGCCGACTCGTCGACGACTCGCTGAGCATTGATGCCGCGGGCGATCGCGTGGTTTCGGCGCTTCGACATGACGCGATCATCGCGTCCCGCCCTTATCCGGGACGTATCCCGGACTTATCCGCCGCTCACCGCCGGCAGGACGTGGACGACCGACCCGGGTGCCACGGTCGTGGCGAGATCGGCGGGCTCGCCGTCGACGAAGACGTTGATGTGCGGCCGAAGCCGTGGCCCGGCCTCGACCAGCCTGTCGCGCATCCCCGGCACAGACGCGTCCAATCCGGAGATCAGCTCGCCCACGGTCCCACCGGCCACGTCGTTGCGCTTCTCGACGCCCGGGAAGAGCGCAAGGAGGGAGCGCGGCAGGAGGACGGTCGCCACGCCTAGGCCTCGACGACGACGGCCTCGACGCCCCAGATCTCGGGCAAGGTGTCGGTGATCATCTGCCACGACCGGCCTTCATCCGAGCTGTGCCAGAGCTGGCCAGACGCCGTCCCGAAGGTGATCCCGACTGGGTCGAGCGTGTCGCGGGCCATCGCCTCGCGCAGGACCGACAGATACGCATCGCGGGTCGGCAGACCAGCATCCGAGCAGATCCAGCTCGCCCCACGATCGTGCGTCCGCCAGACGGCCGCGTGAGCCTCGGGCATGTACCGGCCCTGGTCGGCTGCACTCAACGGGATGAGCCATGCCGTGTCCGCATCACGTGGGTGGGTCACCATCGAGAACCCGAAGTCGGTCGGCAGGTCGCCGGTGATCTCCTGCCAGGTCTCGGAGCCGTCCTCGGAGATGTAGACGCCGCAGTGATTGCGCTGGTAGAGCGTCTCGGGCTCGCCGGCGGCGGCCGCGAACTTGTGGACACACTGGCCGGTCTCGGGGAACCGGTCCTCGGGATTGAACTCGGCGCGCACACCGACGTTCCGGGGCACCCACGAGTCACCGCCGTCGCGCGTCTCGAAGACGCCGACTGCCGAGATGCCGACCCATGTCCGGTCGGTGTCGGTCGGGTGGGGGACGATCGTGTGAAGGATGAGGCCACCGGCGCCGGGACCCCAGGTCGGCCGGGTCGGGTGGTTGGTCAGGCCCTCGATGTGGCGCCACGTCGCGCCGCCATCGTCGCTCCGGAAGAGGCCGGCAGGTTCGACGCCGGCGAGGATGCCGCCATCCGGGGTCGTCGCCAGCGACCAGACGGTCGCGATCGGGTCGGCGCCGTCGCCGTACGTCAGGCCGGCCGACGAATGCGTCCAGGTCGAGCCGCCGTCCTCGGACCGCCAGATGGCCGGCCCGTACCACGGGTTGCCGGCCGCGGCCAGGATGGCGCCGCTCCCCGGCTCGACGATGAGGTCGTGGACGGGCCAGCCCTCGCACAGTGGTCCGGACACGGACCACTCGCGACGCGTCTCGTCGCTGTCGAGGATGAAGGCGCCTTTCTTCGTCCCGACGAGCAGTCGGACCTTCTTGGACATGGGAACCGCCTCCTCACCCACCGGCCTTGAACGGATAGACGACCCACGCGTCGGTGGTGACGGCATGGACGTCAGGGGCGCCCGGCACGACCGAGCGCGAAGGTTTGTAGTGAAGCACGGCCGTCGTCGGGATGCCACCCGCCAGGCGGATACGCTCGGTCACGGCATGGATCGTCGTGCCACTGTCCCAGACCTCATCGACGACCAGGATCCGCTGTCCACGGAGCAGTGGATCGGCCGGGAACTGGAGGAACGTCGGGTGGGGACCGGGCCGCCCGGCGTCGTCGTAGAACTCGACCGCGGCGACGAGGATGTTCCGGATCCGCAGCCGGTAGGCGAGCATGCCGGCGGGCACGAGGCCACCCCGGGTGATCGCGAGGAGAAGATCGAACTGCTCGCCGACGAGCCGCTCGGCGAGCCCGGCGACGAGCCGGTCCAGGTCGTCCCACGTGACGATGACGCGATCCGGCGAGGCGGTCACCTGCATCGGCACAGGATATCGTTGCGGCCATGTTCCACGTCGCCCGGCAGCGGACCCTTCCCTTCCCGAGCGAGACGGTCTGGCGCTACCTGATCGACTTCCCGAATGTCCCGACCTGGGAGGACGGCGTGCTCGAGGTGCGCCAGACCACGCCCGGCGCGGCCAGGGTCGGCACGATGTTGGTCGCCCGACGTGTCTACGCCGGTCGCGAGTCGCTCGTCGACTGCCGGATCGTCGAGTGGGACGAGGGCCGCTCCGTGACGATGGTCATCGAGGGTGGCCCCGTTCGGACCGCGACAGTCTCCTACGCCGTCGAATCCTCCGGGCCCGCCGCCTGCGTCGTGACCTATACGTCGGACGTCACGCTGCGCGGCCCGCTCGGCCTGCTGACCCCGCTCATCCGGCTGGTTGGCAAGCGCCTGGTCGACGGGAACCTGGAGCGCCTCGAGCGGCGTATCGCGACCGACCCGGCCGCGGGGGACTAACCCGGCAGCTCGATCGCTCGCATGCGCAGCAGCCGAGGAGGCATGCCGCCGGTCGCGCTCGGTTCTGTGCCCGCCGAGCCGATCCAGATGTCCTCTCCGGCGACGGCTACCGACATCGGACACGTCACGGTCGACGAGGCCACGACGCGTTCGATGACCGGGTCGATCCGGACGAGCCGCCCGTCGCATCGATCAGAGAGCACCGCGCCAGAGCGGAACCACGCTTCCGATTCGGTGGCCCAGATCGAGCCGTCGTCGCCGACGGCGAGGTCGGAGACCGGCAGCTCCATCGAGAACAACGACCGGATGGTGCTCGTCGCCGGATCGATTCGCACGACGGCCGGAAGCTCGGCGAGTCCGACCCAGACGCTGTCGGGTCCGATCCGAACGACGGGTCGCGCGTCGGCCTCGGTTTCGAGGTCGGGAAGCGTGATGGTCGCCTGGATGCCGCCGGTCTCCTCCTCCAGTCGCACGATCGTGTCCGTCCGCGCACCACCGGGCGACGCGCAGCACGAGACGACCCAGACCGACCCGAAACCGACCGCGACGCCGGTCGGGCGTGCGATCGAGATCCAGCCTGGCGGCTGTTCGCCCGATGTGTCGACGCGAAACAACTCGCCATGTGCGGACGGTGGAACGACCACGTCTCCGGGCCGCATCGCGATGCTCGGTACGAAGATCGAGTCGCCATCGATGGCGAAGCCCCAGGCGGTTGCCCACCGATCGAAGGTCGCCCCGGTCTGTCGGACGGCCGCGGCCTGATCCTCTGACCACAGGGCGATGCGTTCCGCGACCGCTCCTGTCTCTCGGTCGATCCGGGCGAGGCCACGGTGCCCCGGATCCGATGCCCAGACTTGTGAGCCGGCAACGGCGATCCCGCGTGCCCCGAGCGGAGTCGGCTCGCTCGCTGGCGGCCCGAGATCGATCATCGTCGTGTCGTGCGTCGTGGGATCGGCGTGCACGACGAGGCCGAAGTCCGCCCACGCCCAGGCGCCGTTGCTATCGGCCGCCAGCTCGTTCGCCCATGGCGCGGCCTGGAGGCGTATCGACTCGACGACGTCGGCCGCGGCGGGCAACAGTCCGGACCGGACGGGGCGCGTCGGCGACGGATGCGCCGACGGTTCGTCGATCGCCACCGGCGCCGAGGGACGGTCGCTCGAATGGTCGCCGCCCCAGGGTTTGACCAGGGCCACGAGCAGGAATCCGACCAGCACGAGCGGGACGACGACCCACCGTCGGTCCGACCGTGGGCCGACGACGCGTTCCGGGTCGGGCGGTCTCGCGCTGGTCATGGCTGCACTCAGCGGGCGACCGGCAGCCGCTCGCCTCGCGCGTAGTGAGCGATGCGGTCGTGATCCAGCGCGACCCCGAGCCCCGGCCCGTTCGGCACCGCCAGCATCCCGTCTCCGTCGAGGCGCCACGGCTCCGCGACGATGGCGTCGATGTAGGGCGAGCCCGTCAGATACTCGACGAAGGCGGTCCCGGGGACGGCCGATGCGAGATGGAGGTCAGCGGCCAGGCCCAGGGCCGTGTTCCAGCCATGCGGGACGAATCGGACCCCGTTGTCGAGGGCCATCCAGGCGATCCGGCGGGATTCGCTGATCCCGCCGACCTTCGTCGCGTCCGGCTGGACGATGTCGAGGGCATGGCCCTGGAGCCACGGCACGAACGACTGTCGCCGGGTCAGGACCTCGCCGCCCGCGATGGGGACCCGGCTGTGTTCGCGCAGCGTCCGGAAGTCGTCGAACGCGTCGGGCGACAGCGGTTCCTCGAACCAGCCGACGCCATGGTCGGCGAGCATCTCCGACGTGCGCAGCGCCCAGGCGTAGCCGTTCGGCCAGAAGGCGTCGCTCCCGCCGGCATCGACCATCAGCGCCACGTCCGGTCCGACCGTCTCGCGTGCGCGGCGCACGATCGCATCGTCCGTCGCCGCACTGACCCGACCGAACGGGCCCCAGCCGAGCTTGAACGCCCGGAAACCCTCGGCCAGGAGCCGCTCGAGCTCGGCAGCCAGCGCGTCCGGCTCGCGCATGAGGATCGAGGCGTAGGGCTGGACGCGCTCCAGGTAGCGCCCGCCCAGGAGCCGGCTGACGGGCTGGCCGGTTGCCTGCCCGAACAGGTCCCACAGGGCGATGTCGATGGCACTGATGGCGTGGGTCACGCTCCCGCCGCGCCCGAGCCAGAACGAGTTCTGGTGCAGGATCTCGCTCGTCCGCTCCGGTTCGATGGCGGATGCGCCGCGATAGAGCGGCTCGAGCTGGGCGAGCGCGGCCCGGACGAGGTCGACGTTCGTGAACGCGCTTCCGTAGCCGACCGGGCCCTCCTCCGTGACGACCGCGACCAGCGTGTGGACCGAATCCTCGGGTCGGAGCTCCTGGCTCCAGCCGCCCTCCGGCGTCGCGCCATACAGGCCGACCGCGCGGATCTCGCGGATCCTCATCTCCCGACCGCCGTGCTGGCCGGGATCACGCCGTAGCGCGGCCGGGACGAGAGCTCGACCACCGGTTCGAACGGAACGACGTCATCGAGCGGGAAGATCGGGCGTGGGCAGCGGCTGTGGCCGAGACTGCGCAGGTTCGCGCTGGTCGAGCCCGGCGCGTCGACGTGGACGGTCCGGGTCGCCCACGCGTCGAACAGATGCGGTTCGCAGCGCGGCGACTTGACGACGACAGCATCGAACGCCTCCGGTTCCTGCCCGCACGACACGAACAGCGATCGGTCGTGGAGCATCACCGGCCGGCTCGTTGCGACGAACGTGACGGACTCGTTCCGCAGGACCGCGGTCGGGCCCGCGTTGCAGTCGAGGCCGTCCAATTCACTGACGTACAGCCCGTCTCCGAGTGCGGCGACGAACCCGTCGAACTGCATCGGCCTGAAGCGTGCCGGATCCGATCGGCCGCCGATGGTCGTCTGGATCCTGCCGCCGATCCCCGTTGCCATTGCCGCCTCGACGGCCGGCGCATCGACGATCGGCGCGAGAACCTGGCCGCGGTATCCCCCGGCGACCAGCGCGGCCACGATGGCGACACTGTCGCCCGAGGCGCCCGAACTCGTCGCGTCGGCTGCGTCGGTCAGGATGATCGTCCCGGTCGTCGTCGCCTTCGCGGCCTCGACCGCCTCGTCGAGCGAGATCAGCGGCTGGACCATCGTCGCGTGGACGGCCCAGAAGTCGGTCGCCAGGGCGAGCGCCTCGGACGCGGCGCGCGCCGGGTCACCGTCGGTCGTGACGAACGCGCTGGTCCGCAGCTCGGGGACGTCGGTGAACGGGTTGCTGATGAGGATCCCGGCCGAAACCGCGCGACCGTTCGCCTCGAGGTCCGCCGCCCGCCGCGTCAGCCGGCCGAAGGAGCCGGTCTCGGTGATCAGTTCCTCGCCGCGAACCAGCGCCGGGACGGTCACCCGGGCGGTCACCGGGCGCACGCCCTCGTCGAGGATCCCGAGGAGCAGCCGAGCGGCACGTTCGCCGGTCGATCGCAGGTCCACGTGCGGATAGGTCAGGTAGCACACCGTCGCGTCCGCCTCCCGCAGCATCCGACGGGTCAGGACGCCGTGGAGGTCGAGCGAGACGACGATGGGCATCTCATCGCCGACGATGCGCCGGGTCTCCTCGAGCAGGAACCCTTCCGGGTCCGGCTCGTCCGCGGCGACCATCGAGCCGTGCAGGCAGGCGTAGATGGCGTCGACATCCCGGTTCGCGCGGACCGCCGCCAGGAACCCGTCCACGAGCGTGCCGAAGCCCTCCGCGCTGAGCGTGCCGGTCGACGCGTACGACCAGGCCGCGAACCCGGGCACCGCCGTGACTCCGGCCGCGTCGAAGACCGCGAGTGCGCCGCCGACCTCCGTCTCGTGGCCACGATGCGCGGTGAAGAACGCCTCGCCGACCCGGATGTCGAAGTCATCCGCGGTGCTCGGCACGGGATTGAACGTCGAGACCTCCTGGACGCATTCGCAGACCAGGATCCGCTGACCGCAGTGACATCAGTCGAGCTGTTCCTGCCATCGATACGCGGGCTCGTATCCGAGCAGCCGGCGGGCGTGGTCGATGGCGAGGAGCGTCTCGCGCCCTTCGACCGGCCGTCGCAGCGGCACATCCGGGAAGACGTCGGCCATGAGGTCCGCGCTCGGGCGCTCCATCACCGTGTCGGCGGCTGCCACGATGCAGATCTCGGCGCCATCGATCGGTGCCTCGAGGGCGAGTCGGGCAGCCTGCGCGACGTCGCGCGCGTCGACGTAGCCCCACAGGTTCCATTTCCGGATGGTCGGGTCGTCCTGCCACGACCGGAACGCTGCGTAATCGTCGGGGACCATGATGTTCGAGATCCGCAGGCCGACGAACCGGGTCGAGGTTCCGCCTGGCGAACTGGGCGGCCATCGTCTCGCCGACGAGCTTCGACAACGAATAGGAGGACTCCGGACGCGGTTCGATCGCCTCGTCGATCGGCGCGAAGACCGGTGGGATGTCGAACGGCAGCCCGAGGACGGTCTCCGACGACGCCCACACCACCCGCCGGATCCCGTGCGCGACTGCCGCCGCGAAGACGTTGTAGGTCGACAGGGCGTTGATCCGGAATGTCTCGCCCTCGGGACGCAGCTGGGGCGCCGGGATCGCCGCGAAATGGACGATCGCATCGGCCCCGGCCAGGGCATCCAGCGCCTGCCCGAGGTCGGTCAGGTCCGCGACCAGGCAGAGTCCGAAGGCGCTGCCGTCATGCCGCGTATCCACATTCAGGACGTCATGGCCGTGCTCGCGGAGGTCGCGCACGACCCACGTCCCGCCCTTACCGCTGCCACCTGTGACGACGACCCGCATGCCGACCTCCTCGCCGGCCAAGTATGGCCATCCGGGCGGGTCGCAGGCGACTAGGGCGCGCGCGCTGCGTCGAAGACCGGGTCGCGTCCTGCCGCGTAGTCAGCCCATCTGAGCTGGATGGGGATGTCGGGCTCTGTCCCGTCGAGCGCCCGATCGAGGTAGGTGCCAAGACGCTGGCTCGCGGCGAAGATCTCGAATGGCAGCGAGATACGACGCTCCGGGGGTGGCGACGCTGGAGCGGCATCGGCGTCGACCCGGTTTTTTGGTCGGCTCCCGGGTCGGCTTGGCACGCTCCATCCGACAAGTCTACGGCCGCCTCTCAGCATCTTCTCAGGGGCAGCGGCCCACTATCCTCGAGTGACCAGCCACGCGACCCGCGGACATCGCGCGACCAAGGCCCCGAGAGCGACGCGGACGCAGACCACGGTGCCGCTCCCGAAGGCATGGCCGGTCGCCGCCATCGACATCATCGCGGTCCTCCTGGCGAACGCGGTCATCATCCTCGCGATGTGGGTCCGTCACGACGGCCTCGACCAACTCTCGACGCTGAGCGGCCAATTCACCGCGATCGGCCAGTTGACCGGACTCTTTGCCGCCTATCTCGCGCTCATCCAGCTCGTCATGATGTCGCGCAGTCCGTGGCTCGACCAGGTCTTCGGGATGGACGGGCTGGCCCGCGCCCACCGCTGGCTCGGCTTCGCGACGGTCTGGCTGCTGCTCGGACACGGCGTGTTCATCGTGACGGGCTACGCCCTCGGCGACAGAAGCAACGTCGTCCAGGAAGCCGTGACCCTCGTGACGACGTACCCCTACGTCCTGATGGCCGTCGTGAGCGGCGCACTGTTCGGGCTGGTCGCGGTCAGTTCCGTCCGGGCGGCCAGACGCCGCTTGTCGTACGAGACCTGGTATGGCCTCCACCTGTATGCGTATCTCGCCATCGCGCTCGGCTTCCTCCACCAGGTGTTCGTTGGCGCAGACTTCATCCACGATCCGATCGCCGTCGGCTACTGGGTCGCCCTGTACGCGATCGCCGCCGCGTTCATCCTCGTCTTCCGGATCGGCCAGCCGGTCTGGCTCTCGACGCGCCACCGGCTTCGGGTCGCCAACGTCGTCACCGAGGCGCCCGGCGTCATCTCCATCTACGTCACGGGTCGCGACCTCGACCAGCTCGCGGTCCGCTCGGGCCAGTACTTCATGTGGCGCTTCCTGACCCGCGACGGCTGGTGGCGGGCGCACCCGTTCTCCATCTCGTCGGCGCCCAACGGCGCATGGCTGCGGATCACCATCAAGGAGCTCGGCGACTGGTCGAAGGCACTGCAGGGCGTGTCCGTCGGGACGCGGGTGTTCATCGAGGGGCCCTACGGAGTCCTGACCGGTGCGCGACGCACGCGGCCCAAGGTCCTGCTGGTCGCGGGCGGCATCGGCATCACGCCCTTGCGCGCGCTGCTCGAGGCCCTGCCCGCCAACCCCGGCGATCTCACGCTCCTGTACCGCGTGCGCAGCGCGCCGGAGATCATCTTCCGCACCGAGCTCGATGCGCTGGCTCAGCGACGCGGCGCGCGCGTGCACTACCTCCTCGGTCCGCGGGGCGAGGGAGTCGGCGACCCGCTGGACGCCTCGTCACTCGCCCGGCTCGTGCCGGACATCGCCGATCGAGACGTCTTCCTGTGCGGGCCGGTCTCGATGATGCAGCGGGTCGAGGGCTCGCTTCGACACCTCGGCCTCCCCAAGCGCCAGGTCCATGCGGAACGGTTCGCGTACTGACGCGACTTCTCAGACGACTCGAAGAAACCCCGACCAGACTCCAGACCCATCCTCGCAATCCTTTCGGAGGTCCAGATGACCGGATCGAATGACATCAACCCGACCGAGCCGGTCGCCCCGCTGACTCCGACGCCGGTCGTGCCCGTCGCCGGCCCCGTCACGGAGCCGGAGGGGGCCGCCTTCCTTGAGCGGGTCACGACCGGCGCCGGGCGATCGACCGCCACGCGGGTCGGCGTCATCACTGGATCCGCCCTGCTCGTCCTCGTCGGTGTCGCCGCGGCGATGGGCGCCTCGCCGTCCCCGTCGACCGATCCGACATCGGCTGTCGGCGCGGATCCGTCGGCCGGGGCATCGGCTCCGGCCCCGGCGGCGAGCACCGATCCCGGCACCAAGACCCAGAACGGCACGCAGCCGGGCCACATGGGGGGCATGGGCGGGTTCGGGATGCGCGGCGGCCCAGGGATGGGCGTCGGGTTCCGGGACATCACAATCACCGCCATCGACGGGTCGTCCCTCTCCGCTCAAGACCGACGATGGCTGGACGCGCACGATCACCGTGACCGACACGACGACCATCACCAAGGGTGGCGCGACGATCGCGGTCGGCGACCTCGCCGTGGGTGACCAGATCCGGTTCCGACAGGACCGCGCAACCGACGGGACCTACACGGTCACCGCGATCGCCGTGGTCCTGCCGACGGTCGCCGGCCAGATCAGTGCGATCGATGGGAACACCATCACGATCACCCAGCGCGGCGGCACGACGGCCACGGTCCACGTCACCGGCGCCACGACCTATCGGATCGCCGGTGCCGCCGGCTCGCTGTCCGACCTCAAGGTCGGCGCGGTCATCGTGGCCGAAGGGACCCAGCGCGCGGACGGCTCGCTCGACGCGGCCACTGTCGGTGCCGGGTTCGACAAGGGCGGCATGCACGGCCCCGGCTTCCCGGACGGCGACGGCGACCACGGCCCGGCCGCCTCTCCGGCTCCGTCGAGCGGCGCGAGCTGATCCGGCGCGAGTGCACGAGCGAACGATGACGGGGCGGCGCGGGCGAGGGTTCCCGCGCCCTGCCCTTTCACGTTCATCTCATGGACGTGTCGTTCCATCGGGGATGAACGAACGACACTCGCGACCTCAGCACGATCGGAGCTTCCGATGACCGACTACACGGGCGCCACGCCCGAACCCCTGACGCCGCCCGACCAGACGATGAACCCGTACGCGCCCTACCAGTCGATGGCCGAGCCATCCGTCAGGAGCGCTCCCGCCACCAGCGTGGTGGAGCCCTGGCCGACGCCCGCCCCGTCCCCGGTGACGCCGATGGCCCCGGCGGCCCTGCCCGCTCCGACGGTCGCGCCGACCCCGGAGCGGGAGCCGCCGGGCCGTCGCCGCGGGATGCTCGGCATCGCGGCCATCGCCCTGCTCTCGGCATCGCTCGCCGCCGGCGGCACCGCCGCGCTCGTCGCTGGACCGCTCCGGCCCGGCGCATCGGCCGGCGCTGGTGGCTTGGCGGCTGTCGCGGTCGCCACCTCGAGCACCGCGGCCCCGGCTCCGGACCTGACGGGCGTCGTCGCCTCGGTCCGCGATTCGGTGGTGACCATCACGTCCGAAGGCTTCTCGTCGCGAGGCTTCGCCCAGATCCCGTCCACGGGCGTCGGCTCGGGCGTCGTCCTGACGGCCGACGGCTACATCCTGACCAACAAGCATGTCGTGTCCGGCAGTCAGTCGCTCACGGTCGAGCTGGCCGATGGCCACCAGTACCCGGCGACCATCGTCCGCGAATCGGACGACAAGGACCTCGCCCTCATCAAGATCGACGCGACGGGCCTGACTCCCGCCGTCATCGGTGACTCGGGTGCGCTCCAGGTCGGCCAGACCGTCATCGCCATCGGCAGTCCACTGGGCACCTTCACCGAGACCGTGACCAAGGGCATCCTGTCCGCGACCGGTCGGACGATCACGGTCCAGGACGAGCAGACCGGCCGCCCGGACACCCTGACCGGGCTCCTCCAGACCGACGCCGCGATCAACCCGGGGAACAGCGGCGGTCCGCTTCTGGACGCCTATGGCCGGGTGATCGGCATCAACACTGCGGTCTCGAGCGACGCCGAGGGCCTCGGTTTCGCCATCCCGATCGCCGACGCCGCCGCGCTCATCGCGCAGGCGTCGGGCGCGCCGCAGAGCTGAGTGGAGACGGATCGATGCCGAAACGCGGCGTAGCTGCCCTGGCGATCACCGCGATCGCCCTCGTCCTGCTGATCAACTTCAAGACGCCCGATGAGCCCGTCCTCGACCGGACGAGTGGCAACCTGGCCATCGTCGCACCGAGTGCCGGCACCGCGGTGGTGCCTGGCGCCACGGCGGCCCCGCGTGCCGCTGCGACGCCCGCGCCCGCGGCGAAAAGCGGTTCGGCCGCGTCGGCCACGGTGGACGGGCCGGTCGTCTCGACCCGGTTCGGTCCAGTCCAGGTGGAGGTCGTCGTGGCCAAGGGCAAGGTCACGGACGTCGTCGCCCTGCAGCTCCCGACGGGCCGGCGCTCCGGTCAGATCTCCAACTACGCCGAGCCGATCCTGCACGATGAGGCTCTCCAGGCACAGAGCGCGAACATCGACCTCGTGTCCGGGGCGACATACACCAGCGATGCGTACGCCCAGTCGCTCCAGGCGGCGCTCGATCAGGCCGGCGTGGGATGATCGCCGCGGAGCCGTCCTCGCTGCGCCGGGTCGAATCCATCATGGGCACGACCGTCAGCATCGATGTCCGGCCACCGCTCGTCGCCCCCGGCATCCTCGACGATGTGGTCGAGCAGCTCCGCGACGTTGACGCCCGGTTCAGCACGTATCGAGCCGACAGCGAAGTCAGCCGGCTGGCACGTGGCGAGATCGACCTCGAGCACTGCTCCCTGGACGTGCGGCACGTGATGGCGGCATGCGAGCACCTCGCGGTCGTGACGGGCGGTGCATTCGACGCTCGGCGCCATCGACCCGATGGGCGGCTGGACCCGTCCGGATTCGTCAAGGGCTGGGCCGTCGAGGAGGCCGCCTGGCTGATCGACAGCGCCGGCGGCCGCAACTACTGGATCAACGCCGGCGGCGACATCGTCGCCCGGGGCGAGGCCGAGCCCGGTCGCCAGTGGCGCGTCGGCATCCGGCATCCGGATCGTGCGGACCGGGTGGCGGCGGTGCTGGCGGTCTCGGACCGGGCGATCGCCACGTCCGGGTCGTATGAACGTGGCGAACACGTGAGGGACCCGCGGGCGGGCGGCCGGGCGGCCGTCGGACTGCGCTCCGTGACGCTCGTCGGGCCAGGCCTGGCGTTCACCGACGCGTACGCGACGGCGGTCTTCGCGATGGGTCGGGACGGCCTGCGCTGGCTCGCCTCGGAGCCCGAGACCGCCGACTACGCCGCGTACGCCATCACCGATGACGGTCGCGTCATCTGGACCGAGGGCATGGAGCGATACCTGGTGCGTGACGCCTGACGGTCGGGATCAGCGCCGGCCGAGTGCGCCGGCGATCGCGAGGACGACGAAGGCGGCGCCCATCAGCATCGGCAGGCCGAGCGCGATCCATACGAGATAGTCCTGCGCGGGTCTGCTCAGCTCTCCGTTCGGGACCGGTCTGTCGACGGACGAGCGGCGGGCCAGGCCCATCCGCGCGGCGAGGACCAGGGCCACTCCGCCCACCGCGAGCATGAATACGCCCAGCGGCGCGCTCTTCCCGAGGACGGTGAACCCCGCCCACGACAGGAGGATCCCAGTCAGGAGCGCGGACCCGAATGGGATCGCGTCGAGGTCGACGTCGTCCGCCGGCCCGGGCTGGCGTCTCAGGGACGCCAGGATGAAGACGATCCCCGCGACGACGACGACCACGACGAGCGCGATGAGGGATCCCTGGTCCACGGCACCATTCTGGCGAGAACCGTCAAGCGCCGGGCTCCTTGGGCCAGATGCATCCACGGTCGGCGGCCGCGCTGATCCGTGCGGGATCCGATCGTTTCATGCATTTGCCCGCAATGATCCGGCCGGTGCGCGTCGAAAACGGGCCCTTCGCGTCGGCAACGTGCGGCCGGTACACGTCGGCGACGGGCCGGCGACAGCGCATGCGTTCGACGCAACGCGGCGTAAGATGCTGGCATCCAGCGCAGGAAATGTGCGCGGGTCCTCAGGCGCGGGCGCGTCAGCCGGCCACGCCGCCCGTCGCCGGCAGGCTCACGACGAATCGGGCGCCACCCTCGACCCGGTTGGCGACCTCGATCCGGCCGCCGTGGCGGTCCACGATCCATTTGGCGATGGCGAGCCCAAGGCCGGTCCCGCCGCCCGGCGCCCCCGGCGCTCGGTAGAACCGCTCGAAGACGTGCGGCATGTCCTCCGGGCGGATCCCCGGGCCATCGTCCTCGACCGTGAGCGACGCGCCGGTCCCGATCGCGCGGACGGCCACGCCCACGCGCCCGTCGGTCGGGCTGTGACGGATGGCGTTGTCGACCAGGATCATCACGAGCTGGCGGAGCCGGGCCGGGTCGCCGGCGACCACCGCCGGCTGGGGATCGACCTCGACCCGCACGCCCCGGTCGGTGGCGGGCTTGCCCATCGCCGAGGCACCGTCGGCGGCGACGTCACCGAGATCGACCGGGATGCGCTCCAGGGCCACCGCACCGGAATCGGACCGGGCGAGGAGCAACAGGTCCTCGACGATCGCGGTCATGTGCCGGACCTCGTCGTCGATGTCCTCGAGCGCGGAGCCGACGACCGCGACCGGTTCGTCGCGGTGCCGTTCGAGGTACTCGACGCTGCTCCGGATGACGGTCAGCGGCGTCCGCAATTCGTGGCTGGCATCGGCGGCGAACTCGCGCTGACGGCGCAGCGCGACCCGCTGGTTGGTCAGCGACTCGCGGATCGGCACGAGCGCCCGCCGCGCGTAGATCGTCCCGAACCCGAACGACACGACGAGGACCAGCAGCCCGCCGACGACGAGCACGAACAGGATGACCTGGAGGGTCTGCTGCTCGGTCGTCCGGTCCTGGACGATCTGGATCGTGTACGTGCCGCGCTGCGGGACATCGACGGTCTCGGTCAGGATCCGGACGGGGACCGGGTTGGAGGTGCCGACGCTCGCCGTCGTGATGTCCTTGCCCTTCGCCGCCGCGGCCTCGACGCCCGGCTCATAGGGAAACCCGGGCGGTGGTCGCTGCTCTCGCGGCCCGAGGACGACGTTGCCGAGCGGGTCGAGGATCATCGCGTAGGTCGCCCCGCCACCGAACACGAAGCCGTACGGCGAGCGGTCGTCCGGGTCGGGGCGCTCGCCCTTGGCCTGGCTCATCCGCCGCTCGAGCAGGTCGACGCCCGAGCTCGCAAGCGAGCTCGCCGCTGCGAAGTAGAGGGCCGCGGCCAGCGCGACCAGGATGAGCAGGGTCGTGCCGCCGCTCCACAGGACGAGGTTGCGGCGGACATGGCGAAGGAGCCGGCTGTCGGCGGTATCGGCGGCCAACTCGGGCGCGGTGGTCTCGGTCGGGGTGAGGATCCCGTCAGGCATCGGCCAGACGATAGCCCACGCCGCGGACGGTCTCGATCAGCTTGCCGGCCGAACCGAGCTTGTCGCGCAGGTAGTGGACGTAGGCATCGACCGCATTCGGCGTCACGGCGACGCTGAACGGCCATGCCTGGTCGAGCAGCTGATCGCGCGACAGGGTCTGACCCGGGTGGCGCAGCAGGCACTCGAGCAGCGAGAACTCGCGCGGGCTGAGGTCGATGGTCTTGCCGTTGAGGGTGACCCGCCGCGACATCTCGTCGAGCACGATCGGCCCGACGACGAGCTTGGGCTCGGGACGTCGCGCGGTCACGCCACGCCGGCCGAGCGCCCGCAACCGGGCGGCCAGCTCCTCGTACGCGAACGGCTTGACCAGGTAGTCGTCCGCCCCCGCGTCGAGACCGGTGACCCGGTCGCCGACCGTGTCGCGCGCGGTGAGCATGAGGATCGCGACCTCCGACCCGGTCGACCGGATGCGGCGCGAGACCTCGAGCCCGGAGATGTCGGGCAGGCCGAGATCGAGGATGACGACCTCGATGCCGGTGGTCGCCTCGGCGATGTCGAGGCCGTCGAGTCCGGTCGTTGCCGTCTCGACGATGTGGCGGTCTTCCTCGAGGAGGCGCCGCAGGAGGCGAACGAGGCGCGGATCGTCCTCGATGACGAGCAGATGCATGAGAGTCAGCGTACCCCTTCGATCACGGGATGACGGTGATGCTGCCGGCCGTGCCGACGGGCCCGGTCGGGGCGCCGCTGGCACCCGGGCGGAACGCGCCGTTGCCACCGCCGCCGTTGAACTGCAGCTGGACCTGGACGGTCTTGCCGTCCGTCACGTCGCTGGCGGAGCCGGGCGCCTGGGTGTTGTAGGTCGTGTCGGCGCCGGTCGTGACCTGGATGGTCTGGCCGTTGGCGGTCTTGATGGTGACGGTGTCGCCGGTGACCGATTCGACGGTGCCGCGGATCGTCAGCCCGCCGCCACCGAATGCGCCACGACCGCCACCGAAGCCGGGGGCACCACTCGCGCCGGGGAGGAAGCTGGCGCGAGGAAGACCGTTGGCGCCGAAGGCGCCGCGCGCGCCGGTGGCTGCCGAGGCCGGGGCGGTGGTCCGGCCGATCGCGAAGGCCACGCCACCGATGGCGACGACGATCGCGACCCCGAGGATGACGTTGATGAGACGGCCGCCAGACGTCTTCGTCTTCGCCGTCGGACCGGGACTGGCGCGGCGGCGGTCATCGGGCTCGAGGCGACCGGGCTGGTCGGCGCGCTGGCGGGCCACGCGGCGGGCGCCGACCGGTGCCGACGGCGTCGGGGCCCGTTTCCGGGGTCGCGGGCTGGTTCGGGTCGTAGGTCACGGGGTTCTCCTTGTCATTCGTAGCGAAGTGCGGTGATGGGGTCGAGGCGAGCGGCCTGGCGCGCGGGCCAGACGCCGAAGATCACCCCGACGGCGAGGCTGAACAGGACGGCCGCGACGATCGTCATCGGGTTGAAGGCGAAGCCCCAGCCGGCGAGCTGGCCGATCCCCGCCGACACGGCGAGACCGAGCACGATGCCGATGAGCCCGCCGAGGAGCGAGAGGGTGAGCGCCTCGACCAGGAACTGGGCGAGGATGTCGCGGCCGCGGGCGCCGACGGCCTTGCGGATGCCGATCTCGCGGGTCCGCTCGCGGACCGAGACCAGCATGATGTTCATGATCCCGATGCCACCGACGATGAGCGAGATCGAGGCGATCCCGCCGAGCAGCAGCGTCAGCGTCGCGGTGATCGATGAGGCCGCCTCGAGCAGCTGGGTCTGGTTGAAGACGTTGAAATCGGCTGTGTCAGTCGCCGCCAGGTCGTGGCGCTCGCGGAGCAGCGCTGTGATCTCGGCGCTGGCTGCGGTCATGTTCGCCGCGCTGGTGACCGACACGCCGATCGTCCGGACGGTGTCACCGCCCACGAAATACTTCTGGACGGTCCCGATGGGAACGATGACCTGGTCGTCGGGGTCCTGGAAGCCGGTCCCACCCTTCGCCTGGAGGATGCCGATGACGCGGAAGGGCAGGCCGCCGACCGAGATCTCCGTGCCGAGGTCGCCGGCGCCGAGGCCCAGTGTCGTGGCCGTCGTCGCCCCGAGCACGGCGACGCGGAGGTCGTTGGCGAGGCTGACGTCGGTCAGGAACGAGCCCTGCCAGATGTCGTAGGCACGGACCATCGGGTAGGCCGGGGTCGTCCCGACGACCGTCGTCGTCGCGCTCTTCGTGCCCGCGCCGACGGTCAGGTTGGTCGAGATCTCCGGTGCGACGCCGCCGATCGATGTCAGCTTCGCGATCGCGTCGGCGTCATCGAGGGTGAGGGTCGACGTGGAAGCTCCGCCGCCCGTCGGACTGATCGTGAGCAGGTTGGTGCCGAGGCCCGCGAGCCGGTTCGTGATGTTCGATGTCGTCCCCTGGCCGACCCCGACGAGGGCAACGACCGACGCCACGCCGATGATGACTCCGAGCATCGTCAGGGCTGCTCGGAGCCGGCTCGTGCGCAGGCGCGAGAACGACAGCCGCAGGAGCTCGCGAAGGCTCACGACACGATCCGTCCGTCGCGCAGGTGGACCTGCCGCCGGGCGGTCCTGGCGATCTCGGCGTCGTGCGTGATGAGGACGATCGTCCGGCCGGCGGCGTTCAGCTCGTGGAGCAGGGCCATGACCTCGGCGCCGGCGTGGCTGTCGAGGTTGCCCGTCGGCTCGTCGGCGAGGATGAGCGCCGGTTCCGTGACGAGGGCCCGCGCAACTGCGACACGTTGCTGTTGGCCGCCCGACAATTCGGTCGGCTCGTGGTCGAGGCGATCGCCCATGCCCAGGCGCTCCAGGGCAGCCTTCGCGCGCTCGGCGCGCTCGCTCCGCGAGACGCCCTGGTAGAGGAGGGGAGTCGCGACGTTGTCGAGCGCCGTGGTCCGCGGCAGCAGGTTGTACGACTGGAAGACGAAGCCGATGCTGCGGCTGCGGAGCTTGGCGAGGCCATCGTCGTCGAGGTCGGCGACGGGCGACCCGGCGAGCCGATAGTCGCCGCTCGTCGGGCGATCGAGACAGCCGAGGATGTTCATCATCGTGGTCTTGCCGGACCCGGAGGGACCGACGATCGCGACGAATTCACCCGGCATCACCTGGAGACTGACGTCGGCCAGGGCCGGGACCTCCATCGCGCCCATGTCGTAGGTCCGGCTGACGTGGTCGAGCGAGATGATCGCGTCGGTCACGGCCTAGTTCCCGTTCACGCGGCGCCCGCCGCCACCGAAGCCGCCACCCGGGATGCCCAGGCCGCCGCCACCGAATCCGCCGGTCGTCGTGTTCGACGTGCCGGTCTGCGCATTGGCGACCCCGGTCACGACCGCCTCGCCCTCGGTCAGGCCGCTCTTGACCTCGGCCGTGGTGTTCGTGACCAGGCCGATCTCGACGGGCTTCGCGGTCGGCGTCCCGTCCGCACCCATGACGAGGACCGTGTAGTCACCGGCCGTCCCTCGCAATGAGGCGGCCGGGACGGTCAGCACGTTCGTGGCGCTGTCGATGGTGATGGTGACGTCGGCGGTCATCCCGGCCCGCACCGTGGCGGGCACATCGGCCAACGAGACCGTGACCGCGTACGAGACCACGCCACCGGTCGTGTCACCGGCCGCGGTCGGGGCGATGGCCGTGACCTTACCCGTCACGTCTGCGTCCACCGCGGAGATCGCGACGGTCGCCGCCTGGCCGACGGCCATCGACGCGAGGTCGCTCTCGACGACGTCGGCGGTCACCTCGAACGTCTCGGCGTCGATGACGATCGCGTCACCGGACGGGGCGTCGAGGCCCTTGACGATGTTGACCGCAGTGACGATGCCGTCGATCGGCGCGGTGAGCGTCGCGAGCCTGATCTGCTCGGCGGTGTCGTCATGCGTCTTGCGTGCGGCGGACAGTTGCGAGGTCGCGTTGTTGACCGAGATCTTCGCCTGCCGGATCTGGGCGGCGACGTCGGCGTCCACGGCGGTCGGACAGGTCGGACTTGGCCTGCCGGAGCTGGATCTGGGCGGTCTCGATGGCGGTCGCCGCGTCGGCCAGCTGGCGTTTGAGGTCGGTCGTGTCCGCAGTGGCGAGGATGTCGCCCTTCTTGACCGTGGCCCCTACGGTGGTCTTCACGTCCGTGACGGTCCAGGTCGTGGAACCGCTCGCCGCTGCGGTCGCGCCCGCGAGGTGGGCCGGCGAGCCGAAGGCGGTGCCGTACGACGCGCTTGCCGCGACACTGCCGGTCGCAGCGACATCGTCAGTGACGTCGCCGGTCGCCACCGTGCCGGTGAGGTACTGGGTCGTCGCGGCGGCGCTCGTCGGGAGGCCGCCCGCCGCCACGACCACAGCGCCGATGCCGACGAGGGCGAGACCGACGATGGCGAGGATCTTGAGTTTCATGACGTCTCCCGGGGCCGGCTGATGACAGTCCGCGCCTGATGCATGGGCGCTCCGCACGTTCATTTGGCGCCTCGCGTCTGAGACAGGCATGAGAAATCGGTGATCCCGGGGGCGCTCGCCGGGACGGGCGCCGCACCTGACGACCGGCCCGCTAGCATCGATGGCGTGGACCTCCCGCCCGAGCCGCTTGACGACCAGTCTCGTGCTCACGACGGCCCGCGCCGCCGCCCTCGTCGTGCCGCGCCCGGCCTTGCCCAGCTCCCGTGGCGCCGGCTGACCAACCCGTTCCGACCGCTCGAGGTCCTCTCGGCCGACCACGTCGAGACCATCCATCGCGGCTCGCTCCGGATCCTGGCCGAGATCGGGGTGGAGGTCCTCGGCGACCGGGCTCTCGACGCCTTCGCGCGGGCGGGCGCCACGGTCGACCGGACGAACCGCCGCGTTCGCCTCGACCCCGGCCACGTCGAGGCACTGATCGCCAGCGCTCCCCAGTCGTTCGACCTGCACGCTCGCAACGCCGACCGCACGATCCGATTCGGTGGCCCGAACCTCGTCTTCGGAGCCGTCGGCGGTCCGGCGTTCGTCAGCGACCTCGACCGTGGCCGGCGCGCCGGGAACTTCGTCGACTTCGTCGACTACGTCCGGATCATCGGCGCGCTCGACGTCATCCACCAGGAGGGCGGCGGCCCGCTCGAGCCCAACGACCTGCCGGTCGAGACCCGCCACCTCGACATGTACCGGACCTTCGCGGTGGAACTCGACAAGACCTGGCAATGCCTGGGTTTCGGTGCTCGTCCGGTCCAGGACGCACTCGACGTCACCTGCCTCATCCGGGGCGTCAGCCGCGACGACCTCCTCCGCGAGCCGTCGCTGATGACGGTCATCAACACGAATTCGCCGCTCCGTCTCGACGGCCCGATGGGCGACGGCCTGATGGAGATGGCCCTCCACGGCCAGCCGGTCGTGGCCACACCCTTCACCCTGGCCGGCGCGATGAGTCCGGTGTCGCTGGCCGGCGCCCTGACCCAGCAGAACGCCGAGGCGCTCTTCCTCGTCGCCCTCTCGCAGATCGTCCGGCCCGGTGCGCCGATGGTCTACGGCGCGTTCACCTCGAATGTGGATATGCGGACCGGCGCACCGGCGTTCGGCACGCCCGAATCGGTCAAGAGCCAGCTTGCCAGCGGCCAGCTCGCGCGCCGCTACGGGCTGCCGTGGCGCTCGTCCAACGCGACCGCCTCCAACGTCGTCGACGCGCAGGCCGCCTACGAATCCGAGATGGCCGTGTGGGGCGCGATCATGGGTGGCGTCAACCTGCTCTACCAGGGGGCGGGCTGGTTGGAGGGCGGGCTGACCGCCTCGTTCGAGAAGCTGGTCATCGACGCCGAGATCCTCCAGATGATGTCCGAGGTGCTCCAGCCGCTCACCGTCGATGAGGCGAGCCTCGGCTTCGACGCGATGGTCGACGTCGGACCGGGCGGCCATTTCTTCGGCACCGCCCATACGCTCGAACGCTACGAGACCGCGTTCTACCGGCCGCTCGTGTCGGACTGGCGCAACTTCGAGACATGGGAATCGGACGGTGCGCAGACCGCCACGCAGCGGGCCAACACGATCTGGAAGAGGCTCCTGGCCGAGGCGCCGCCGTCCACGCTCGACCCCGCCATCATCGAGGCGCTGGACGCCTTCGTGATCCGCCGAAAGGGCGAGATCCAGGCGTCGCCGGATACCGTCCGTTAACGCGGATCGAATGGTCGCCGTCCGCGTCCGGGCGTATCATCGACCGACGATCCGACCAGAGCCGCACGGTGGTTTCCGCCGGCAAGCCTCGCTTAGCGTCGCGCCGCGCCACGTGAGCGGCCCTTCGGGGGTGGATCACTCGGGGGAAGCGAGGGTTGGTTCGATGCCGACGCTGATGGTCCATTCGACGGGCTCGGGCGCCCTGGTGCCCATGACTGAGGCCCAGGCGATCCGACGCTGCATGCACGTCGCATATGCACACGAGAGGATCGAGGAGCTCGTCCGGGGCATCCTCGAAGACGCTCTCAGTCCGGCACCGATGGACGTCCGGCCGTGGGACGACGACCCGCTCTTCGAAGCGGAGTTCGGCCAGTCGGTGGCCGACATCACGACCGCCACGGAAGACCTCGTCGCCGAACACCTCACGATCCTTCTCGAGACCGTGCCACCGCGACTGGCGAGGCGTCTCGCGGTGTCGCCACGCTCCTTCGAGAAGCCATGATCGAGGCCGCGTCGACCTACATCCTCATCGTGGACGACGGGTTCGGCGCGAGCACGGCGTCAGCCACGACTCGCATCCGGCGGCGATGATCCGACGCTGGCCGTCGATGCCAGGGCGAGCGACGGAAGCTCGATGACGGGGTCACATGACTGACGCCGAGCGCCGGCGGATGGCGGACGCTGGGCATCCCGAGAACGGCTGGCGCGAGGCCAGTCCCTGGTATCAGTGGGGCCCGTACCTGTCCGAACGCGCGTGGGGCTCGGTTCGCGAGGACTACACCGCGAATGGCGACGCGTGGAATTCGTTCCCGCACGATCACGCCCGCTCGCGCGCCTACCGCTGGAACGAGGACGGCATGGCCGGCATGACCGACGTCTTCAACCGGCTGTCACTTGCCCTCACGCTGTGGAACGGGCAGGACCCGATCCTCAAGGAGCGGATGTTCGGGCTCACCAACCAGGAAGGCAACCACGGCGAGGACGTCAAGGAATACTGGTGGTACCTCGACGCTGTCCCGAGCAGTGCCTGGCTCCGCTGGCGCTACCACTACCCCCAGGTGGCCTTTCCCTACGCCGACCTCGTCGCGACGAATGCCCGGCGATCCAGGGAGGAGCCCGAGTACGAGCTCCTCGACACCGGCATCTTCGACGACGATCGCTACTGGATCGTCGAGGTCCACTACGCCAAGTCGACTCCGGACGACATCCTGATGCGGGTCGTCGTTCGCAATCGCGGTTCGGAGGCGGCCACCCTTCACGTCCTGCCGACGCTCTGGTTCCGCAATGAATGGGCCTGGAACCCCAAGGCCGCGAAGCCCAACCTGGCCGCGGGTCCCGGCAACGCCTCCATGCGCGCGACGCACACCGAGCTCGGCGGCTACACGCTCGAGGTCGGGCCCGCGCCGGACGGCTCGCAGCCGCAGCTCCTGTTCTGCGAGAACGAGACGAACCTGGCCCGGATCGACGGAGTATCGGGGGGGACGCCGTATCCCAAGGACGGGATCAACGACCACGTCATCGCCGGCGCCCCGACCGTCAACCCGGCTGGCTCCGGGACCAAGGCCGCGGCGTGGTACCAGGTCACGGTGTCTGGTGGCGAGACTGCCGAGATCCGGCTCAGGCTCCACAAGACAGCGGCCGCGCGAGGCGGGGCGAGGTCGGCGACGGTGGCGCCCTCCGCCGATGCCACGCCGACCGACCTGCTGGGCGCGTCCTTCGCCGCGATCATGCAACACCGCGAGAGCGAGGCCGATGCGTTCTATCAGGCCCTCCGACGCGATGACGCCACGGACGACGAGCACCGTGTCATGCGGCAGGCGTTCGCCGGAATGCTGTGGAGCAAGCAGTACTACGGCTACAACGTGGCTCGCTGGCTCGATGGCGACCCGGGCCTGCCACCACCGCCGCCGGAGAGAAAGACCGGCCGGAACGCCGCCTGGCGGCATTTCGACGCGGCCGACATCATGTCGATGCCCGATCCATGGGAGTACCCGTGGTTCGCGGCATGGGATCTCGCCTTCCACACGGTCACCCTGGCGCACATCGACCCGACCTTCGCGAAATACCAGCTCCTGCTCCTGTGCCGCGAGTGGTTCCAGCACCCGAATGGCGCCCTCCCCGCCTACGAGTGGTCGTTCGACGATGTCAATCCGCCGGTCCACGCCGCTGCCGCATACATCGTCTGGCTGATCGACGGAAGGCGCGACACTGACTTCCTCAAGCGGATCTTCAACAAGCTCCTGCTCAATTTCACGTGGTGGCTCAACCGTGAGGACAAGGAGGGCAACGACCTCTTCTCGGGCGGCTTCCTGGGGCTCGACAACATCGGGGCCTTCGACCGGTCGCACCTGCCGATGGGCGCTGAGCTGGAGCAATCCGACGCCACCGCCTGGATGTTCATGTACTGCATCTCGATGCTCCGCATCGCGACGGTGCTGGCCGAGGCAGACCCAGCCTACGAGGACTTCGAGACGACGTTCCTCGAGCACGCGGTCCGCATCGGTGCCGCGATGAACCGGAGCGGTCTGTGGGATGCGGAGGACGGCTTCTTCTACGACGCGCTCAAGCTGTCCGACGGCTCCAGCGTCCCGATCAAGGTGCACTCGATGGTGGGTGTCATCCCGTTGCTCCCGACGGCCATCGTCCCGCCGCACATCGTCGCTCGCGGCCAGTACCTCGGGAAGCGGTTCGCCCACTTCATGGATGCGCTTGGCTTGTCGCCGGAGCTGTTCCGCGAGGGCGGCTATGTCACCGGGCGTCCGGGGCATGAGGCACGCCAGATCAGCGTCGTTCCGCCGGTCCGCCTGGCGAGGATGCTGGGCGAGATGCTGTCCGAGGACGGCTTCCTGTCGCCACACGGCCTGCGGGCGCTGTCGCGACGCCATCGCGAGGCACCATTCCGCCTCGAGCTGGGCGGGCTGACGGCGGAGGTGGATTACGAGCCGGGCGAGTCGAGGTCCGGCCTCTTCGGCGGCAACTCGAATTGGCGCGGCCCGGTCTGGATGCCGACGAACTACCTGGTCATCATGTCGTTGCGGAACTGGGACGCATTCATGGGTGACGCCTTCACGGTGGAGTACCCGACCGGCTCGGGCAACACGGTCCGGCTGCGGGACGTGTCAGAGGACATCTCTCGACGGCTGGTGTCCATCTGGCTCCGGGACGCGGATGGGCGTCGTCCCGTTTACGGGCGCATCGAGAAGTTCCAGACGGATCCCGAGTGGCGCGACCTGCTCCTCTTCCACGAGTATTTCAATGGCGACACGGGCGCCGGGATCGGCGCCTCGCACCAGACCGGCTGGACCGGGATCGTGGCGCACCTGATCTGCCGCGGCGGGGTGATCGACTGGATCACGACCGCCCGGAACGCCCCGCCATGAGCCTCTGACTCAGTCGCCCGGCGGATCCGGGACCCGTCGCAGGGCGAACCCGAATTCGGCGCCACCGTCGGATGGAAGACGCGCCCAGATCCGTCCACCCATCGCGTCGATCATGCGAGCGCAGACGAACAGGCCGATGCCCGACCCGCTGACCTGGCCCGACGAGGTCGGCGAGCGGAAGAAGGGCTCGAAGAGCTTGTCGAGATCAGCCGGCCGGAACCCCGGCCCGTCATCGACGATCCGGACGACCGCCTCCGACTCGTCGGCCTCGCAGACGACCCGGACGAGCCCGTTCGGCCGGCCGTACTTGGCGGCGTTGCCCAGCATGTTGCGCAACACCTGCTCGAGATACGTCTCCTCGGCGAGGACGATCGGGATCGGACCATCGGCTTCGACGCGGAACTCGACCGCGGGCCAGCGGCGCGCCTCCTCCTCGACGATCCGCCCGAGGGTGTGCCGCAGACCGAGCGGCTCCGTTGCCGACGCGAGCATCCCGCGCTCGCTCCGGCCCAGCACGACGAGGTCGCCGACGATGCGCTCGAGCCGGCTCGCCTCCGACGCGATGTCGAGCAGGAGGTCCTGGCGGCGCTCGTCGTGGTCGGGATCGGGCGGCCTGGCCAGGATGGACGCGGCGCCCAGGATCGACGTGATCGGCGTCCGCAGCTCGTGCGAGAGGACCGAGATGAACGATTCGCGCCACTGATTGGCACGCCGTTCCGCGGCGATCAGCGCGTCACGCTCCGATTCGATGCGGCGGCGCTCGTCGATGTCCTGGCCCGTACCGATCATCCTGGTCGGGCGCCCCTCGTCGTCGTAGAAGGCACGGCCGGCGCCATGCGTCCAGTGCACGGAGCCGTCCGACCAGACGATCCGGAACTCGTGGCTGTACGCCTGCCTCGCCTGTACCGCCCCATTGACCTCGGCCAGGAAGCCCTCGCGATCATCCGGGTGGATCATCTCGACATAGGCATCGAAATCGCGCGGTGCCTCTCCCGGCTGGAGACCATGCATCAGGCTGATCTGGTCGGACCAGTGGAGCGTGCCGGTCGCGACCTGCCACTCCCAGAGACCGGTGCGCGAGGCCGCGAGCACGAGTTCGAGGCGCTCGTCGAGGTCCTGGATCCGCGCCGTGAGGCGTTCGGCCTCGGCCCGCGCGGCGGCGAGCTCACCGTGGACGTCGGTGTCGGGCGGCCTGAAGACGTCGTCGCGCTGGGTCATGGGGCGGGCACCATAGCACGGGCCACCCGGTCAGCCCGCGGGCAGCGGCCCGATCAGGTACCACGTCTTCACCGTGCCGCGACCCTTGATCTCGATCAGCCCGCGCGGCTCGAGGTCGAACTGGTGCTTGATGAGCTCGTAGGTGGGTTCCGCGACCTGGATGCGGCCTGGCGTCCCGTGCGACTCCATCCGGCTCGCGATGTTCACGGTGTCGCCCCACAGGTCGTAGATGAACTTGCGTCGGCCGATGACCCCGGCCACGACCGGCCCGGACGAGATGCCGATCCGCAGCCGGATCGCCGTGCCGTCCGGGCGAGCCTGGTTGGCCGCGAGCCGGCACATCTCGAGGGCCAGCGTCGCGAGGACACAGGCGTGGTCGGTGCGCGGGGTCGGCGCGCCGGCCGCGACCATGTAGGCGTCGCCGACGGTCTTGATCTTCTCGACACCATGGCGATCGGCCAGCTCGTCGAAGTCGGTGAAGAGGTGGTCGAGGAGTCCGACGACCTCAACGGCCGACATCTCGGCGGCCATGGGGGTGAAGTCGACGACGTCGGCGAACAGGACGCTGACGTCGTCGTGGTGCTCGGCGATCTGGCTGCGATCGGTCTTGAGCCGCTCCGCCACGCTGGCCGGCAGGATATTGAGGAGCAGGTCGTCGGCCCGTTCCTGGGCCTCCTCGCGCTGACGAGCGAACGTCGCTAGAAGGAAGAACGCGGCGAACGCGACAGCCCCGATGTTCAGGGCCAGGAACGCGAGGACCATCGTGGCCGGCAGTTCCGCCGGTGCCGGGCGCACGACCGCAGCGACCGGTGTCGTCAGGACGACCAGCAGAAGAAAGATCGCGAACCACCGCCACGCGAGGCGTGGACTCACGAAGGCGATCGCCCCGAGCGGCGCCAGGAACGACCAGAGGACGATCCCACTCGAGGAGACGAGGCCGCCAAGGACGACGCCCAGGATGAATGGGGTGATGAGGATCCCGACCAGTTCCGCGCGACGGAAGAGCGACGAAATCGCGGGTCCGATGGAAGACGGCGATGGCGACGATCGAGTAGACGGTGTAGAGCGAGAGGCAGGAGCGCTGCGGCTCCTCTCCGTTGACCCAGTACAGGCACGCCCCAGATGACGCCCGCCGGCATGACGACCAGCATCGAGAACAGGACGAGCAGCGCCTTGCGGAGGCGCAGCTCGGCCGAGTCCGATGGGTCCGCCCCGACCCGTGCGACGAGATCGAGGAGACGCGCGCCGAACCGCCGCAGCATGGGCGGACGCTAGCAGACCGGTCAGTGGCCGGCGTCGTCCTCGGCGAGTCGTTCGCCCGCCTCGATCCGGTCGGGCAACCGGTTCTCCGCCGGCGTGATCGGGCAGGAGAAGTACGGCGAATAGACGCAGGACGGGTGGTAGGCGAGGTTGAAGTCGAGCGCGTACGTGCCGTCCTCCTCGGGCTCGAGGTCGAGGTAGCGGCCCGCGCCGTAGGTCTCGTGGCCGCTCGTCGCGTCGAGGAACGGCACGAACACCGAATCGCCGTGGCCGCCGTCGATGACGTAGCCGGTCAGGTGGCGCGGCTCACCGCCGAGCTCGAAGTGGAACGTCCCGGCACGGTGGGCTGGCTTCAGCTGGTTGTCCGAGGTCGGGATCTGGAAGGAGGTCGGCTGGTCGCCGGCGTACGGCTCGAGCGTCAGGTCCTCGAACCGGAGCGTCTCGTCGACCGGGAAGTAGGGGAGACCCGGGAAGTCGTGGCGGACGTCGTGCGGGATCGGGCTGCTCGGGGAGTGGCGGAACGCCTCGTCCTTGTCGGCGCGGAAGGCCTCGACCTGGGCGGCGTAGTCGAGCTCCTCCTCGTCGTGGTCGATGTGCTCGTGCTCGTGATGATCGTGGTCGTGGTGCTCGTGCTCGTGCGTCATGCCAGTGCCCTCCCGACGACGGCCTGCGCCTCGTCGATGATCCGTTCCAGGTGCGTCGTCGCCGCGGAAGCTCTCCGCGTAGACCTTGTAGACGTTCTCGGTGCCGGACGGCCGGGCCGCGAACCAGCCGAAATCGGTCATGACCTTGAGCCCGCCGATCGCCGCGCCGTTGCCCGGCGCCGTGGTCAGGATCGCCGTCACCGGGTCGCCGGCGAGGTCCGTGGCGGACACCTGGTCGGGCGACAGGCGGGCGAGGACCGCCTTCTGGGCGGGCGTCGCCGGCGGCGTCGATACGGCGGTAGGCGGGCGCTCCGAACCGCTCGGTCAGCGCTTCGTACGCGGCGCCGGGGTCGCGGCCGGTCCGTCGCGGTCATCTCGGCGGCGAGGAGGCAGGCGATGATGCCGTCCTTGTCGGTCGTCCAGACCGTCCCATCGCGGCGGAGGAACGAGGCGCCGGCACTCTCCTCGCCACCGAACCCGAGGCTGCCGTCGACGCAGCCCCGGCACGAACCACTTGAACCCGACCGGGCACCTCCAGGAGCCGGCGCCCGAGGTCGGCCGCGACACGGTCGAGCATCGCCGACGAGACCAGGGTCTTGCCGACGGCCACCTCCGCGCCCCAGTCGCGCCCCCCGCCGAACAGGTGCCCGACCGACACCGACAGGAAGTGGTTCGGGTTGAGCAGGCCGGCGCCCGGGCGTGACGATCCCATGCCGGTCGGCGTCGGTGTCGTTGCCGAAGGCGACGTCGAATCGGTCGCGCAGCTCGACCAGCCGGGCCATCGCGTACGGCGAGGACGGGTCCATCCGGATCCGGCCGTCCCAGTCGCAGGTCATGAACGCGAACTGCGGGTCGACCGCGGTGTTCGTCACGGTCAGGTCCAGGCCGTAGCGCTCGCCGATGGCCGGCCAGTAGGCGACGCTGGCGCCGCCGAGCGGATCCGCGCCGAGACGCAGGCCGGACGCGCGGATCGCGTCCATGTCGATGACCGACGCCGAGGTCCCCGACGTACGCGCCCAGAGTAGTCGTGCGGCGTCACGGCCGCGCGCGCATCGGCGATCGGCGACACGCTGGACGCCCGCCAGACCCGCCTCGAGCAGCCGGTTCGCCTCGTCCTGGATCCAGCTCGTGACGTCGGTATCCGCCGGACCGCCGTTGGGCGGGTTGTACTTGAAGCCGCCGTCCTCGGGTGGGTTGTGCGATGGCGTCACGACGATGCCGTCGGCCAGGCGATCACGCCGGCCGCGGTTGTGGACGAGGATCGCGTGCGAGATGACGGGCGTCGGCGTGTAGCCATCGTCGGCATCGATCCGGACGTCCACGCCATGCGCGACGAGGCCCCGGAGCGCGGTGTCGAAGGCAGGTCCGGACAGGGCGTGCGTATCGCGCCCGATGAACAGCGGGCCGTCCGTCCCCTGGCGGGACCGGTAGCGACAGATCGCCTCGGTGGTGGCCGCGATGTGCGCCTCGTTGAATGCGCCGTTGAGGGACGAGCCGCGATGTCCGGACGTGCCGAAGGCGACCCGCTGCGCCGGGTCGGACGGGTCCGGCGTCTCGAAGTAGGCCGCGATGAGCCGATCGACATCGACCAGGATGGACGGGTCGGCCGGCTGTCCGGCGCGTTCGCTGATCGCCATCGGATCTCCTCTCGCGGACGATCGTACAGGCCCGCGAGGGTAGGATTCGCGATCGCACGCGCCACCCATGCAAGGATCCGGGCGGCGGCGGTGTTGTACAGGTCGAACGGCGGACATCGGACTCTGCCGACGACCGAAGGTGACCCTGATGGACCACGACGACGATCTCGACCTCTCGAGCCGGCTCGCCGCGCTCGAGGCCCGCGCGCCCGCGACCGCGACGCCACCCGCCCTGCCCGCCCGGCGGCGACGCGGCCGGTTCGCGATGTCGATGGCGATGGCGCCCGTCCTGGTCCTGGCGATCGTGGCGACCACCGCGGCCAGCGCGTTCGTCGTCGCCAACCTGGCCCAGGAACACGAGGGCATCCAGAACCCGGGCCAGCCACTCGCCGGCGCCCACATGGAGTGCATGAGCCCGCCCGAAGCCCACGCGTTCCTCGCCGCCCACGGGTTCGGCAGGGTCGACTGGCAGGTCGAGACCGGGACCGCCGTGGCCCCGGACGGGGGCAAGGGTTCCTCGACGACCGCGCACCAGACCACGCCGCCGGAGCACGGCTACGTGATCCCCGGGTCGCTGCTGGACGACGGCGTGGTGATCATGGTCGCCGACCAGCGCGCCGGTGCGACCGGCGTGGGGGACTGCTTCGGGTCCCCGATGCCATGACGTCCGTCGACGGGACGGCGGCGGTGCGAGTCGATCGCAGCGCCGCCACCGACGGGGATCCCGGTGCGTTCGAGGCCGCCGTCGGGCCGCATTACGCGCCGCTCATCCGGCGCCTCGTGCTGGTCCTCGGCGATCCGCACGACGCCGAGGACATCGCCCAGGACGCGTATCTCGCCGCGTTCCGGTCGTGGGACCGCTTCGACGGATCGGACGTGAGGGCGTGGCTCTACACGATCGGCCTGCGGTTGGCGTTCAACCACCGGCGGGGACGCCGCCGGTGGCTCGCTGCGATCGGACGGGAGGCGGAGCCGCGCGCCTGGTCGGATCCGTCCGACCCGGACCTCTGGGCCGCCCTCGCCACGCTTGACGCGCGGACCCGGTCGGCGCTCCTGCTCAATGTGCTCGATGGCTACACCCAGGCCGAGATCGCGCGGATGCTGTCCGTGCCCGAAGGCACCGTCGCCAGCTGGATCTCACGCGGCCGGACCGCGCTCCGGCGGGAGCTCGACCCCGGGCGCTAGCACCAGGTGCGCTGCTCGGGGTCTGCTGGGCCCCACTGGAGCATCGAACGGGCCCCGACCTCCCGGGCCGCGGTCCTTCGCGAAGCTACCGGGGACCGACGTCAGGCCGACCGACTTCGCGCGCCTGCAGGGGCGTTCGAATGCCCCGGACCGCCGCCCTTCGCGCGGTCAGTGGGGACTGTCAGACCCCGAACGCTCCGCGGCCTGCCATCGGCCCCGCCCCAGCCATCAGCCGGCCTCGAGCAGCGGCTCCGAGAACTGGCTGTCGTAGAGCTCGTGGTAGAAGCCGCGCTTGGCGAGCAGGGCTTCGTGGGTGCCCTGCTCGACGATCCGGCCGTGGTCCATGACCAGGATCGTGTCGGCGTCGCGGATCGTCGACAGTCGATGGGCGATGACGAAGCTCGTGCGCCCGAGCATCAGCTTGTTCATGGCGCGCTGGATGAGGATCTCGGTCCGCGTGTCGACGGAGCTCGTCGCCTCGTCGAGGATGAGGATCCGGCGGTCGGCCAGGAACGCCCGGGCGATGGTCAGCAACTGCTTCTCGCCCTGCGACACGTTCGTCGCGTCGTCGTCGAGGATCGTGTCGTAGCCGTCCGGCAGCGTCCGCACGAAATGGTCGACGTGGGCGGCCTTCGCCGCCTCGACGATCTCGTCCTCGGTGGCGCCGATCCGCCCGTACACGATGTTCTCGCGGATGGTCCCGTGGAACAGCCACGTGTCCTGGAGGACCATCCCGAACGTCGAGCGCAGCGCATCCCGCGACATCTCGCGGCTGTCGATGCCGTCGACGCTGATCCGCCCGGCGTCGATCTCGTAGAAGCGCATCAGCAGGTTGACGAGCGTCGTCTTGCCGGCCCCGGTGGGGCCGACGATGGCCACGGTCTGGCCCGGCTCGACGGTGAGGTTCAGGTCCTCGATGAGCGGGACGTCCGGCAGGTAGCGGAACGACACGTTCTCGAGCGCGACCCGACCCGCGACCGCAGGCCGCGCGCCGACGAGCTCGACGTCCGGCCTCTCCTCGCCCTCGTCGAGGAGCTCGAAGACGCGCTCGGCCGAGGCGACGGCGGACTGGATGACGTTGGCGATGCTCGCGGTCTGGGTGATCGGCATCGTGAACTGGCGCGAGTACTGGACGAACGCCTGGACGTCGCCGAGGCTCATCTGGCCGTTGGCGACCTGGATGCCGCCGATGACGCAGATCGCGACGTAGTTGACGTTGGCGATGAAGGCCATGATCGGCTGGATGGTCCCGGACAGGAACTGGGCCTTGAAGCTCGCCTGGAAGAGCTCCTCGTTCTCCTGCTCGAAGATGTCGATCGCCTCCTGCTGGCGTCCGAACGCCTTCACGATCGAATGCCCGGTGTGCATCTCCTCGACGTGCCCGTTGAGCTTGCCGGTCTGCGCCCATTGAGCCGCGAACTGGACCGACGAGCGCTTGGCGATGAACACCGTGACCGCGATCGACAGCGGGACCGTCAGCAGCGAGATGACCGCCAGCAACGGGCTGATCCAGAACATCATCAGCGAGCACGCCGATGATCGTGCACAGCGCGGTGATCAGCTGGGTCAGCGTCTGCTGGAGCGAGTTCCCGATGTTGTCGATGTCGTTGGTGACGCGGCTCAGCGTGTCGCCCCGCGGGTGACTGTCGAAGTAGCTCAGCGGCAGTCGCGACAGCTTCGCGTCGACGTCGCGACGCATCCGGTAGACCGTCCGCTGGGTGACGCCGGCCATGATGTACGACTGGCCCCACGCGAAGACCGAGCTCACGATGTAGATCGCGGCCACGAACAGGAGCGTGTCGCGGAGGGCCGTGAAGTCGATGCCCTGGCCCGGGGTCACGGTCATGCTCGCGAGCATGTCGGCCTGCTGGGTCTGGCCGGCGGCATTCAGCGCGTCGACCGCCTGCTGCTGGGTCATCCCGGCGGGGATCTGCTGGCTGACGACGCCATCGAAGATGATGTCGGTCGCGTTGCCAAGGATCTTCGGGCCGACGACCGCGCAGGTGACGCTCAGGATGGCGAGCGCGATGACGAGGAGGATCCGCGGCGCCTCGGGACGCAGCGTTCCGGCGAGGCGTCCGAACGATGCCTTCAGGTTCTTGGGCTTCTCAGCCGGCAGGCCGACACCGCCGAACGGCCCGCCCATGCCGCGGGGCGGCGGTCGCCGGGCTGCGGCCGCGCCGCCCGGGCCGCTCATGCCGCCTCCTCCGCGCTGATCTGCGAGTAGACGATCTCGCGGTAGGTCTCGCAGGTCGTCATCAGTTCCGTGTGCGTGCCGATCCCGACGATCGTGCCGCCCTCGAGGACGACGATCCGGTCGGCGCCCATGATCGTGCCGACCCGCTGGGCGACGATGACGACGGTCGCGTCGGCGATCTCGTCGGCGAGCGCGGCACGCAGCATCGAATCCGTCTTGAAGTCGAGCGCAGAGAAGCTGTCGTCGAAGACGTAGATCTCGGGGCGCTTGACGAGCGCGCGGGCGATCGCCAGACGCTGGCGCTGGCCGCCCGACAGGTTCGACCCGGCCTGGGTGATCGGCGCATCGAGTCCGCCGTCGAGCTCGCGCACGAACTCTTCCGCCTGGGCGATGCGGAGGGCGGCCCACAGCTCGTCGTCGGTCGCATCGGCCTTGCCGAAACGCAGGTTGCTGGCGATCGTCCCGCTGAACAGGAACGCCTTCTGCGGGATGAGCCCGATGCGCGACCACAGGTCGTCGCGATCGAGGGTGCGGACGTCCACGCCGTCGATGTCGAGCTGGCCGCCGGTCACGTCGTAGAAGCGCGGGATGAGGTTGATCAGGGTGGTCTTGCCACTCCCCGTGCTGCCGACGATGGCCGTCGTCATGCCCGGCTCGACGACGAGCGAGATGTCCCGCAGGACCGGATCCTGCGCCCCCGGATAGCGGAACTCCACGGCGCGGAAGGCCAAGGTCCCCGCGCCGGGCGGCGGTGCCGCGGGCGTCTCCGGGTCGCCGATCGACGGCGTCGTCCGCAGGACCTCCTGGATCCGCCCGGACGAGACGACGGCCCGCGGGACCATGATGAACATGAACACGGCCATCATCACCGCGAACAGGATCTGCATCGTGTACTGCAGGAACGCGATGAGGTTGCCGATCGGCATCTCGCCGCTGTTCACCCGGATGGCGCCGAACCACAGGATCGCGACGCTCGACAGGTTGAACACCGCCATCAGCAGCGGGAGCATCACCGCGAACATCCGGTTGACCCTGAGCGAGGTCGCGGTCAGGTCGCGGTTGGCGACATCGAAGCGCTCCTCCTCGTGCTCGGTCCGCACGAATGCGCGGATGACGCGGATGCCGCTGAGAGCCTCGCGGGTGACCTGGTTGACCCGGTCCACCTTGACCTGCATCGCCTGGAACAACGGCAGCGCCTTGGCCATCAGGGTGCCGACGATGACCGCCATGATCGGCAGCACGACGATGAGGATCCCGGACAGCGGGACATCCTGCCGGAGCGCCATGACGATCCCGCCGATCGCCAGGATCGGGGCGATGATCATCATGTTCAGGCCCATCAGGACGACCATCTGGACCTGCTGGACGTCATTCGTGTTGCGCGTGATGAGCGACGGCGTGCCGAACGTGTCGAGCTCGGCGCGCGAGAAGCTCTCGACCTTGCGGAAGATGGCGCCGCGCACGTCCCGCCCGAATGCCATGCCGGTCCTCGACCCGAAATAGACGGCGATGATCGAGGCGACGAGGACGACCGCCGAGATCCCGAGCATGAACGCCCCGGTCGACACGATGTAGGCGGTGTCGCCCTTGGCCACGCCGTTGTTGATGATCTCGCCGTTGAGCTCAGGCAGGTACAACGTCGCGAGGGCCTGGATGACCAGGAGGCCGACGACCATGGCCAGAGTGGCCTTGTATGGGGCGAGGTAGGTCTTGAGCAGCGCGATCATGTCGGCTGCACCTGGCCTTCGTTGATCCGGCGGACGAGCTTGTGGAAGCGCTCGAGCTGGCGTGGACTCAGCACGGCGAGCGCGCTTCGGACGGATTCGAGGCGAACGCCGACCACCTCCCCGAGGAATTGCTGGCCTTCCGGGGTGAGGACGCACTCGACGATGCGCCGGTCGTGCGAGCGGTGCTGGCGAGCGACCAGGCCGTGCCGTTCGACGCGCCCGACGAAGCCCGTGGCAGCTGTCGAACTGAGATCGAACGTCTCCGCGATGGCGCCCATCGACAGAGGGCCACCGCGAAGCAGGAGCAGGAGGCGGAGCTGGCCGAGGGTCAAGTCGCGGACGGGCGGCGGCGGAACCATCCGCGGCACGCCCTGGAAGACCTTGAGGAGGTCGACGGCGGCCGCGGTCAGACGCGGATCGGGGGCCAGTAGTTCAGGCACCCGCGGATAGTACGCGTTGACGTGAAGTATCGTCAAATCGGCCGAGGGCGGGGCAGCCGCGGCGGATCAACAGGGATTGCCGGCGCTGCCCCGTTCGATCGGCGTCAGCGCCTGCTCGCAGACGAGCTTGACCATGAACCGATCGTGGGCGCCGACGAGCAGGATCATGTTGCCCACCAGGGCGACCGTCAGGACGAGCGCTCCCAGCCCATAGCCCGCCGGTCGCCGCACTCGAGACAGCAGCACCGCCCCGGCGATGACGATCGACGGCGCGACGATGTAGACGTAGCGCGGCGCGGTCGCCTGGTCCGGTCCGAGCCCGGACCGCGCGAGCCCGGCGATGGCGAAGAACGCCACGCCCGCGGCCAGCAGCGACAGGACGACCGGCGGGATGGACCGAAGCCACCCGAAACCGAATGCCAGCGCCAGCAACACCACCTGACCGGCGGCCAGCGACGTCAGGCCGATCGCCCCCGCGGCGCTCGCGTTCAACCCGGTCATCACGTACTGGGGCAGCTCGATGACCTTCGGCGGAGCGATCGCGGAGACCCCGAACACGGCCAGCCAGGCTCCATACACGACCGCCGGCAGAAGCAACCACACCAGCGCCCGCGGGCGGGTGAGAAGGAGATGCAGCGCAGTCCCGGCCGCGAACGCGAGAGCCGCGCCCGACGTCGCCAGGGCGACCGTGAGCAGGACCGCCGCCGCGGCCGGGTGGCGTGGCGCGACCACGACCGCCGCCATCCCGGCCGCCACCGCGCCGATCGTGCCCGACTGGAACGCCCACAGGATGTCGTCGCCGCCCGACCCGAGAACGAGCACGACGGCCATCGCACCGAGCGCCCAGGCGAGCCCAGCCTCACGCCGGACGACGACATAGGCGATCCCGGCGACGACGAGGTGCAGGGCGAACGTCACCGCCAGATACGGCCAGTACGACACGGTCCCGACGGTCTGGACCAGCACGCGATAGAGCAGGACGAGCGTCGCGCTGAGGTGCTCGTTGTGCGGCTTCAGGAGACCGTCCCACGACAGGTCGCGCAGGAGGATGAAGGCGAACTCGTCGTGATAGAAGGTCATGTCGCGACCGAGCCAGACGAGGACGACGAGAGCGATCACGGCGAGGCCGATCGGCGCCCAGAGCGCCCAGTTCGGCCCGATCCGTGCCGGCTGAGGTGGTGTCATGACCGGTCGAGTCTACGGGCGCGCCGTCTATGCTCGAACGATGGACTACCGCCGCATGCCGATCGAGGCCGAATCGCCCGAACAGTTCGGGTACGACCGGATCCGCTACAACCTCGCCGAGAGCTCCGTCGCGGACACGCCGTTGCGCGACCTCGGCGTCGAGCTCGACGACCTGGTGCTCATGTACGGCGACCATCTCGGTCGCCCCGGTCTGCGCGCCGCCATCGCGGCCGACGGCGCCGGGCTGACCGCGGACGACGTTCTCGTCACGCCCGGCGCGGCGGCTGCGTTGTTCATCGTGGCGACCACCCTGCTCGGGCACGGCGACCACCTCGTCGTCGCCCGCCCGAACTACGCAACGAACCTCGAGACGCCGCGCGCACTCGGGGCCGAGGTGAGCCACCTGGACCTGACGTTCGAGGATGGCTGGGCGGTCGATCCGGATCGCGTCGCGGCGCTGATGACGCCGCGGACGAAGCTCGTCTCGCTGACGAACCCGCACAACCCGACCGGGGCCGTGATGCCCGAGGCGACGGTCCGCGCCATCGTCGACCTGGTCGAGGCGCACCCGACCGCCCGGCTGCTCATCGACGAGACGTACCGCGAGATGACGTTCGGAGGGCCGGCGCCGCTCGCCGCGACCTTGTCGGAGCGCGTCATCAGTGTCTCCTCCCTGTCGAAGGCAGACGGCCTGCCGGGCATCCGCATCGGCTGGCTCATCACCAGAGACCGCGACCTTGCTGCGACGTTCCTGGCGGCCAAGGAGCAGATCCTCATCACCAATTCGGTGGTGGACGAGGCGATCGCGGAGGTGGCCATGGCCCGGCGCCCGGAACGGCTGCAGGCGATCCGCAACGGCATCGACACCGCCCTCGGGACGGTCCGAGCCTGGTTCGCCGAGCCAGGACGTGTTCGAATGGGTCGAGCCTCGCGGCGGCGTCGTCGGGTTCCCGCGTTTCCGTCCCGACGTCGACGTCGACGTCGACGCGTTCTACCGGATCCTGCTCGATGAGCACGGGACGGTCGTCGGGCCGGGCCATTGGTTCGACCAGCCGCGACGCCACTTCCGGCTCGGCTTCGGCTGGCCGACACCGGGCGACCTGGGCAGCGGACTCGCGGCCCTTGGTGCGTCGGCCCGGGACGCGATGCGAGAGGAGGTCGGGTCATGACGTCCGCTCGTATCGCCGGTCCGGGTGACCTCGAGACCGTCACCACGATCATCACCCGTTCGTTCGCCGAGGACCCGGTCTGGGGTCCCGCGTTCGCCCGCGCGTCGGGGTCCGACGCCCGGATGGACCTGTGGCGCGCCTACCTGACGGCGGCGATGCGCTTTCCGTGGACGTGGCTCAGCGCTGGCGACGAGGCCGCATCCGTCTGGTACCCGCCGGGCGCGGAGGAGATGACGGCCGACGAGTGGGATGGGTTCGTCAGGGTCTTGCGCAGGCATCTCGGCCCCAGCGCAGCCGACCGCGTCATCGCATTGTTCGAGCGTTTCGATGCGGCGCACCCCCACGCCGAACCGCACTACTACCTGAGCCTGCTCGGGACGCATCCAGACCACCGCGGCGCCGGGCACGGCATGCGCCTCCTCGCCGAGAACCTCGACCGCATCGATCAGGACGGTCTCGCCGCCTATCTCGAGTCCACGAACCGTTCCAACAACGACCGGTACGGCAGGGTCGGGTTCGAGGTCGTCGGCTCATTCGAGGGCTTCGTCCAAGGCTCGGTGATCACGACGATGTGGCGCCCCGCTCGGCGATAGCCGCGACCGAATCCCAGAGGCCCCGTCGATCGGCGGGCGACAGCCGCGTCGACGGGATCCGATCGAACGGCCGCGGTCGACGGTCGAGGAACAGCCGTCCGCCGGCCGCCGCCGCCTCAGGCGCGGCGGCGAGCCAGACGATGGTGTCCATGCCCTCGGCGGGCGTCCGGAGCAACGGGCCCATGACCCGGTAGAAGCCGGGCAGCGTGTCGGCGAGGCCGGGCGTGTCCGCCCAGCCCGGGTGCATCGCGTTGATCGCCACGTCCGAGCCGGCCGCCGCGAGCCGTCTCGCCCACTCGCGGACGAGCGCGACCTGGGCGCGCTTCGCCCGTGCGTAGGCGCGCGGACCGGAGAACGCGCCACGCTCGAAGCCGAGGTCGTCGAGCGGCAGCGCCTGCGTGTACATGGCCGCCGGACGTGACCGCGATGACCCGCGCCCGGCCGGTCCGCTCGAGCAGCGGCAGCAGCCCGTCGAGACCAGCACGAACGGCCCGACGACCATCGTCGCGAAGGTGCGCTCGATGCCATCGGGGCTCTCGCGGCGGTCGGGGAAGATCGCGCCGGCGTTGTCGACGAGGACGTCCAGGCGCGGCTCGGTGGCGAGGATCGTCGCGACGGCCGCCGCGCACGGACGCGAGCGACGCCATGTCCGCGACGACCATGGGAAAGCGGTCCTGGCCGGTGCGCCGCGACGAGCTCGTCGCGGACCCGTGCCAGCCGCTCCGCGCTCCGGCCGACCAGGACGACCCGCGCGCCCAGCGCGCGGCCGAGCGCGTCGGCCGCGCCCGCCCGAGGCCGGACGTCGGCCCGGTGATGAGCACGGTCTTCCCGGCGAGCGACCCATCCGTCGGCGCGGTCCAGTCCGAACAGACGCCGACGGACCTGGAAGCCGACGCGGGTGAAGCTCCCGACGACGAGTCACCTCGCGAGGCCGTCGATCGATCAGTGATCTGACATCCACGCCACGTCCTTTCGGATCGCGCCGGGCACGGATGGATGCAGCGGTCCCCGAGCTGGACCGCGGAGCACCGAGATGACCACGCTGCACGAGACGCATCGAAACGACCCTGCCGCTCGACGAGGCGTTCGCGTTCGTCGCCGACTTCGCCAACTCCGCAGCCTGTGGGACCCGGGCGTCGCCACCTCCGAGCGGATCGACCCGGGCCCGGTCGGCCTCGGCGCCCGCTACCGCCTCGGCGTCCGGATGCGCGGCACGCGTCGCGCCGATGGAGTACCGGATCACGACCTTCGAGCCGCCCACGCCGCGTCGTCCTCACCGGCGAGGGGTCCGGCGTCTCCGCGGTCGACGAGATCCGCTTCGACGCCGACTGCGAACGGGCACCGGATCGACTACACCGCCGACATCCGCCTCGGTGGCTGGATGCGCCTCGTCCAGCCGTTCGTCGGGCGGCGCGTTCGAGAAGATCGCCAAGGACGCCCTCGGCGGGATGCAGAAGGCGCTCGATGAGCGAGCGGCGCGCCAGCGCCGCGCGGCGCGATGACGGCCCGATGAGGGTCGCCGTCGTCGGGTCCGGCGTCAGCGGGCTGACCGCTGCCTATGCGCTGAACCGGCGACGGCCACGACGTCGCGCTGTTCGAGGGGATCCGACGCCCGGCGGCCACGTCGCGACCGTCACCGTCGACGACGCCGGCGGGCCCGGTCAACGTGGACACCGGGCTTCATCGTCTACAACGAGCCGACCTACCCGCGCCTCGTCGGCCTGTTCGCGGAGCTGGGTGTCGAGACCCAGCCGAGCGACATGTCGTTCGCCTCGGTCTGCCGGGCCTGCGACGTCGAGTTCGGGTCGCGCGGCGCGCGCGGCTTCTTCGCCCAGCGCGGCCTGGCCGCGCGGCCCTCGTACCTGCGCATGTTCCCGGACATCCTCCGGTTCTACCGCGACGCCCGGGCGATCCTCGACGCGCCCGACACCGACCGGCATGACCCTGGGCGAGTACCTCGACGACCGGCGGCTTCGGGCCGGCCTTCCGCGACCACTTCCTGGTGCCGATCACGGCGGCCGTCTGGTCCACGGCGCCCGGGCCGGACGCTCGAGTACCCGGTCGACTACCTGCTCCGCTTCCTCGACAACCACGGCCTCATCGGGCTCGGCAGGGCGCTCCCGTGGCGGACCGTGACCGGCGGGTCGCGGACCTACGTGGACCGGCTCATCGCGACGCTGCCGCGCGGGCACGGTCCGGGCCGGCGACCCGGTCGTCGGCGTGTCACGCGACGAGGACGGGCGTGACGGTCCGGACCACGAGCGGGCACGCCGAGCGGTTCGACGCCGTGGTCATGGCCACCCACGCGGACGACGCGCTGGCGCGCTCCTGGGCGATGCCGACGACGCCGAGCGGGCCGCCCTGGGCGGCTTCGAGTACAACCGCAACCAGGTGGTCCTCCACACCGACGAGCGCGTCATGCCGCGCCGCGCGCGACGCCTGGTCGTCCTGGAACGTGGACCAGGCGGCCTGCGACCCGCCCGGCGCGGCCGTCACGATGACCTACCACATGAACCGGCTCCAGTCGCTGCCCGGGCCCGACGCAGTACTTCGTGTCGGTCAACCCGGGCGACCGCGTCCGCGACGACCGCGTCATCCTCGCCCGCGAGTTCAGCCACCCGCTGTACACGTTCCGGTCGCTCGAGGTCGCAGGCCGCCATCGGGCGGCTCCAGGGCCACCGGCGCACCTGCTACGCGGGCGCCCACCTCGGCTACGGGCTTCCACGAGGACGGCTGCCGCTCCGGGTTCGAGGCCGCCGAACGCCTCAGTCCGTTGCCGCGGAACGGGCCGAGGAGCGAGCGGCATGAGGTCGCACCTCCTCGAGGGCAAGGTCCGGCATCGCCGGGCCCGGCCGTTCGTCTACGCGCTCGAGCACGACGTCTTCTACGTCGCGCTCGACCTCGGAGCTGGACGAGGTGGCCCGGGCGATCCGGCTCTCGGCCGCAACCGGCCGGAACGTGCTCGCGTTCCGCGACGCGCGACCACCTGGACCCGCCGGCGACCGACCTCCGCGCGACCGTCCTCGAGCCCACCTGCGCGCGCGAGGGCGTCGACCCGACGGGCTGGCGGATCACGCTGGTCACGAACCTGCGGGTCCTCGGCTACGTGTTCAACCCGGCCAGCTTCTTCCTCTGCCGCGACCGCGACGGCGAGCTGCGCGTCGTCGTCGTCGAGGTCCACAACACGCACGGCGAGCGGCACCTGTACACGCTCCGCCCGCGAGGCGACGCGGCCGGGACTTCGTCGCGTCGATGGACAAGGACTTCTACGTCTCGCCGTTCATCGAGATGGCCGGCGCGCTACACGGTCCGCGTCCAGGACGAGCCGGCGCGCCTGCGGATCGCGATCAACGAGCACGAGGACGACGCCCCTGCTCCACGCCAGCCTGGCTGACGCGCCGGCGCCTGACCGACCGGATCGCTCGCGCGGATGCTGCTCCGCCACCCGTTCGTCACCCAGCAAGACGATCGGCCATCATCCACCTGCACGCCCTGGCGCCTGTGGCGGCGGGGCGCGCGGTTCCATCGACACGGCGAGGCGGCGCGATGAGCGCAGCGAACGTCGACGCGGTCGGTGCGCCGAGCACCGGCCGCTCGGTGGCGGCGATCCTCGACGCGGCTCGCCTGGCGGATCGGCGCTGGCCGCGCGCGTCGCGGATCACGGTCGGCTGCCTGACGGTCGTGCTGCCGGACGGCTCGCCGACGCGACTTCGGCGACCGCGACGTCCGAGCTGCGCGCCGAGATCCACATCCACGACCGAGCGGCCGCTCGTCCGCATGCTCCTCCACGGCGAGACCGGCGGCGGCGAGGCGTACATGGACGGCCTGTGGTCGAGCCCCGACCTGCCGGCGCTCCTCGAGCTGGCGGCCGCTCAACCGCTCGGCGCTGGCGCTGTCCGACGGGCTGGTGGCGCGTGCCCGCGCAGCTCCGGCGGACGCTCGCGCACCGCGCCCGGCGCAACACGAAGAGCCAGGCGCGGCGCAACATCGCCGCCCACTACGACCTGGGCAACGACTTCTACCGGCTGTTCCTCGACGAGACGATGACCTACTCGAGCGCCGTCTTCGAGTCGCCGGACCAGTCGCTCGCCGACGCCCAGCGCAACAAGTACCGGCGCATCGCCGAGGGCGCCGGCCTGGCGCGCGGGCATGCACGTCCTCGAGATCGGCTCCGGGCTGGGGCGGCTTCGCCCTGTACGCGGCCGGCGAGCTCGGCTGCCGGGTGACGTCGATCACGATCTCGCAGGAGCAGCACGCCCTGGCCCGGAGCGTGTCCGCGCGGCCGGCCTCGAGCGACCTGCGTCGACATCCAGCTGCGCGACTACCGCGACATCGAGGGCACCTACGACGCGATCGTCTCGATCGAGATGCTCGAGGCCGTCGGCGCCGAGTACTTCGCGACGTATCTTCGAGGCCGTGCGACCGCGGCGCTGCGGCCGGGCGGCCGGTTCAGCCTCCAGGTCGATCACCTTCCCCGACGCCGCCTACGAGGCCCAGCGCCGCGGCGCGAACTGGATCCAGACCTACATCTTCCCGGGCGGCCTGTGCCCGTCGCTGGCGGTCATCGAGCGGTCGACCCGCGGCACACCGGCTGCTCATCGCGCGGGTCACGCGACATCGCCGCCGAGCTACGTGCTGACGCTGCGGGCGTGGCGGACGCGGTTCCTGGCCAACCTGCCGGCGGTCCGCGCGCATGGGCTTCGACGAGCGGTTCATCCGGATGTGGGAGTACTACCTCGCGCTGAGCGAGGCGGGCTTCGCGACCGGCATCAGCCAGGACCTGCAGATCGTCTTCGAGAAGCGCCGCGGCGTCGCCTGACGGACGAGCCGACCGGCCCACGCCTTGTGGCGCAGTCATCGCGTCGGTAGGCTTGGACCATGGACACGACCGACACGCCACACGCGGCCGACCTCGACGCCGAGGAACGCGGCTGGTACGACATCGCCCAGCTCGTCCGGACCTGTCGGCCCGAGGAGCGACTGCAGCCTGGCTACTACCGCGACCCGGATTGGTCGCTGCGCGACCTGGTCGGTCATCTCGGGACGTGGCTGGCGGAGGCGGCGACCCAGTTCGAACGGATGCGGGCCGGGACCTACGAGGGCCATGACGTCGACATCGATGGGCTCAACGCGGTCTTCCTGGCGGCGATGCAGGGTCAGCCCTGGGACGTGGTGTGGTCGCAGGCCAACGCCGGCCGGACGCGGATGCGCCAGGCCTGGGCGCGCCTGCCCGAGATCGACGACGAGGCCGCCTGGTGGATCCGCAAGTCCGCAGTCGATCACTACGCCGGACATCGTGACCGGCTCGCCGAGTGGGTCGACGAACTCGTCGCGATGCGCGACGCCTGACGCTCAGACGGCGGTCTCGTCCTTCCACGACGAGTAGCGCGGCGGCCAGTCGTCAGCGGTGGGTCGGGCGCCGAGCAGGGCGATCTCGACGTCGAATGCGAACAGCGCGTAGTCGTCGTCGACCTCGAATGCCCAGCCCGCCCCGACGGCGGCTCGTTCGGTCGGGTCCGTGACTAGGCGGGCGCGGCCGCGCAACGCGACCTCGCTCGGTGCCGAGGGGTCCTGGTGGGTATGCAGCGCGTATCGCCCATCGATCTCGAGGTCGAGCTTCTTGGGCGAGCGGGCGATGATGAACGCGTAGAGGCGGCCATCCACGATCGCGACGTTGATCGGGTGGATCCGTGGCAGGTCGTTGCCGCGAACCGTCGCGAGGAGCGCCTCGCCGTCGCCCCGGGCGAGGATGAGCCGCCGTCCCTCGGCGGCGATGTCGGGGGCGGCGGCGGCGAACTCGGCCCAGCTGGCCATCGGCGTCTCCTTTCGGTTGTCGATGTCGGTCAGAACCCGACGGGTCGGGCATGGTCGTCGCCGATCGATGTCCGCGAGTCGACACCGTAGCGGAGCGCGAGCAGGTCGAGGGCCACCAGGCTGGCGACGGCGAGCAGGACGATGATGACGAGGGCGAGGGCTTCCATTGTCGGGACTCCTTCCTGTGATGTGGTGCTGGGACTACGGTGACAGCCAACCGGTCCTCTGGTAAGGTCCGGTTCGATGACGAGAATCAGGACCAGTTCTGCACCGGAGGTGCTCGTCCCGCTGGACCGGGCCAGCGGGGATCCGCTGCATCGGCAGCTCGAGCAGGGCCTCCGCGAGGCGGTTCGGAGTGGTCGCCTCGGCCCCGGCTCGCCGCTGCCATCGACACGCGCGCTGGCGGCCGAGCTGGGCGTCTCGCGCGGGATCGTGGTCGAGGCATTCGAGCAGCTCGCCGCAGAGGGCTACCTCACCAGCAGGCCGGGCGGCATCACCCGGGTCGCGCCGAATGCGCGGGCGGCCCGCACGCGGCGGCCCGTGACGGTGCCTCTCACGTATGGATTCGACTTCCGACCCGGCCGCCCCGACCTCGACGGCTTCCCGCGCGATGCCTGGGTCAGGTCGGTCCGGCGGGCGCTCACCGAGGCTCCCAGCGAGCGGCTCGGCTACCTCGACGGCCGTGGGGTGCCAGAGCTCCGGGCCGCGCTCGCCGACTACCTGGACCGTGCCAGGGGCACCGCGGCGGATCCGGGATCGATGGTCATCTGCTCAGGCTTCTCGCAGGGGCTCAAGCTGGTCGCCGGCGTCCTGCGCAGACGGGGCGCCCGCCGCGTCGCGACCGAGGACCCGACCCAGCCCGAGAACCGGGCGGACATGCTCGCCCTGGGCTACTCGGTGGTCGAGCTGCCGGTCGACGAGGCCGGGATCCGGGTGGACATGCTCGATGCCGCCGACATCGATCTCGTGATCGTCACCGCGGCCCATCAATACCCGACCGGCGCTGTCCTTTCTGCGGACCGCCGGGCTGCCCTCGTCGCCTGGGCGGAACGTCGCGACGGCTACGTCGTCGAAGACGACTATGACGCGGAATTCCGTTACGACCGCGAGCCGATCGGGGCGATCCAGGGACTGTCTCCGGACCGGGTCGTCTACGCCGGTTCGGCCAGCAAGACGCTCGCGCCCGGCCTTCGCCTCGGGTGGCTGCTGGTGCCGGGCGGGCTGATCGAGGACGTCGCACTGGCCAAGCAGGTCGCCGACCTCGGCTCACCGGCCATCGACCAGCTGGCCTTCGCCGACTTCATCCGGCACGGCGAGCTTGATCGGAACCTGCGCCGGCTTCGGGTGACCTATCGAGCCCGCCGTGACCGCCTGCTCGAGGCACTCGCCCGGCACCTGCCCGACTTCCGGCCGGTCGGCGCGTCCGCGGGCATCCACGTCCTGGCCTGGCTGCCGCCGGATCTCGATGAAGCGACGGTCGTCGAAGCGGCCAAGTTGGCTGGCCTCCGCGTCCAGGGGGTCGGGCCGCGGGCCGGCGATCCGAGCGCACCGGGTGGGCTCATCCTCGGCTACGGTCTCGTGCCGGAGCATCGGATCGAGCCTGGTGTCGAACTTCTCGCGACGGTCGTCGCCGGCATCCGCGGGACGGCGCGCTGACCTCCGGTCGAGGTGGACGACGGACGATGGACGTGAGCGAAGGAGCAGCCATGGTGGCGACATCGAACTCGACGCCGGCGCTGGTCAGCACGGCGCCGAACGTCGCTCGCCTGGCGACGGTGGGGCGCGCTCCCCTCGGCCCCGAGGATGTGCTCATCCGCACCATCTACTCCGGGGTCAGCACCGGCACCGACAAGTGGGTGCTGACCGGCCTGTTCGAGTGGATCCCCCTCGACTTCCCACTCGTGTCCGGCTACCAGCGCTCGGGCGTCGTGATCGACGGTCGGCGATGCAGTGCGCGACGTCGCAGTAGGGCCGACATGGAATTCATCCAGAAGCGCGAGTACACCGCGCACTTCGTCTCCGGCTGGCGGCGCGACCGCCTGCTCGCGGTCCTCGACCTGATGCGCAGCGGCTCGTTCCCGGTCGAGACCCTCGTCGGGCTGATCGCGGCGGACGAGCGGTCCATCGCTGCCCTCGCCGATGCCACCATCTCGGGATCGGTCGCCCCGACGGCAGCCGCGATCGACTGGCGGGCCCTTCAGCCGTAGGCGTTCGATCAGTCGAGGTGGAAGATCTCCTCGAGCCGCTGGTGGAAGCCGGTGGCGGGGTCGGTCAGCGGGTCGATGAGTGACGCCATCTCGGCCTGCCAGCGGTCGTTGACCGGAGCAGCGGCCATCGAGGCACGGAATGCGGCGAAGTCATCGACCTCGAGATAGGCGAACAACTGCGCGCCGAGGATGAAGATCGAGTAGTCGCGCGCACCCGCGTCGCGGAGTGCGTCGAGCATCTCGGGCCAGACCGCCGCGTGCCGCCGGCGGTATTCGGCCTCCTGCCCGGGCAGGAGGCGCATCGTGAATCCCACGCGTTCCATCGGACTCCTCCGGATAGGGCGAAGCCCCGGAAACCGACGCTCCCGGGGCTCCGATCCGCGCCCGTCGGACGCGGCTGATGACCTAGAAGTTGAAGGTATCGATGTTGGTCTTGTCGAACTTGAATGGCGGGCCGAGGATGACGACGCTGTCCTTGCCGATCGTGTACGGCTTGTCGTCATTGAAGCCCTTCACCGTGAAGGTCTCGCCCTCGGTGCCCTTGATCTCACCGCTGATCAGCTTTGCCGCGACGGCGTAGGCCAGCTAGCCGAGCTCCGGGACGTTCCAGAGGCCGAATTCCGGCGAGGTGCCGTCATTGACGAATGTCTTCATGTCGTTCGGCAGAGCCGAGCCCGGTCACCTTGACACTGTCCGGCTTCTTCGCCCCCGAGACGACCTGCGCCGCGGCAAGGATGCCGACGGTCGTCGGGGCGACGATGACCTTGAGGTTCGGGTGCTTGGTAAGAAGGGCGTTCGCCTGGGTCGTGCTCGTGGTCGCATTGTCATCGCCGTAGACCGTGTCGACGAGCTTGAGCTTTGCGAACTTGGGGTCCTTGAGGGCGGTGTTCATGTCCGCGATCCAGCTGTTCTGGTTCGTGGCAGTCGCCGTTGCCGAGAGGATTGCGATCTCGCCCTCGCAGTTCGGTGCGAGGTCGCACGCCCACTGGGCCATGGCCCCGCCGATGAGGCTGAAGTCCGTCTGGTTGACGAACACGTTGTAGGCGCCGACCGCAGGACTCGAGTCGAAGCCGACGACCTTGATCCCCTCGTCCATGGCCGCCTTCAGGTCGGGGCGACCTCATCCTTGCCGTCGGCGGAGATGATGATCGCGTCGACCTTTTGGGTCGTCAGGTCCTGTGATGAACGGGACCTGCAGGTCCGCCTTCGGCTCGTTGGGCCCGACCTGGATGACGGTACTGCCGCCGATCTTGGCGGCACCCTTGTCGATGCCGATCTTCGCCGCGGCGAAGTACGTGGTTGACGATGTCCTTCGGCAGGAAGCCGATCTTGATCGCCTTGCCCGCGGCCGCCGACCCACCGGCCGCGGCCGACGGGGCGGCCGATCCGCCCGACAGCTCGAGCACGCGGCGAAGACCACCGCGGCCATGCTTGCGAGGGCGATCCCTCGCGCCAGGTTCTTGATCTTCAAGGCTGTTCCTCCTCTATCTATGACAACGCTCGCTCACCACGGGGGACCGAGTCGGCTGGTGGGGGACGGCCCCCGAAGACCCGATCGACGGCCGACTTGGCCTGGTGAGCAAAGGTGGGGATGACGACCGACACGATCAAGAGCAGCCCGAGGGCGATGCTCTGCACGTCGACCGACACGCCGGCCAGGCGAAGCGCGTTCTGCATGACCGCCACGACGAGGACGGCCAGCACGACGCCCGGGATAGTACCGACCCGCCGAAGATGTTGACGCCGCCGAGCAGCACGATGGTCACGACCGTGAGGGTCATGCCCTGGCCGGCGTCGGCGCGGGCGTCGACAGCCGCGAGGTCAGGATGATGCCCGGCGACCGCGGCGATCAGCCGGTCAGCACGAACAGGGCGATCTTGACGCGCGCGACGCGAACGCCGGAATACCGGGCGGCGCCGGTGTTCTTGCCGATGGCGTAGACCTGTCGGCCGATCCACGAGCGGTGGAGGACGACGCCGAGGATCAGTGCGAGCGCAGGAAGATGACGAACGGCCACGGGATGTCCGTGCCCGGGACCTTCCCGAAGCCGATCTCGGTGAAGCCGGGCGGGAAGTCGCTGACGCCCGGGGCCCGAGGATGATGAGGGCGAGGCCACGGAAGAGCGCCAGCGTGCCGAGGGTGACGACGAGCGACGGCAGTCCGCCACGGGCGACGAGCAGGCCGTTCAAGAGGCCGCCCAGCGACGCCGACGACGAGCACGACGACGATCGCGATCTCCATCGGGTAGCCGGCCGCCCACAGGAAGCCGAGGATCGCGCTCGACAGGCCGGCCATCGATTCGACCGACAGGTCGATCTCGCCGGCGATGATGATCAGAGTCATCGGCAGGGCCATGATCGCGACTTCCATCAGCGCCGCGATCAGGTTGCCGAAGTTGCCGGTCGTCAGGAAGAACGGCGACAGGGCGTTGCCGAGCACGATCAGCGCGAGCAGGGCGACCAAGAGGAGCGTCTCCCAGCGCGCGAGCAGCCGGGTCCACGATCGGCGCTCGGTGGCGGCGCGGGCGCCGCGGCGGCGCTCATCGGCTGCGGTTCAACGAGGCGGCGCGCTGGAGGCGTCGCAGGATGACCGCGTCGGCGCTGACCGCGATGAGGATGACCAGGCCGTAGATGGCCTGGAGCCAGAACTGCGACAGGCCGATGAGGATGAGGGCGTTGGCGATGAATCCGAGGAACAGCGCGCCGAGCGCCGCACCGGCGAGGGTCCCTGTGCCACCGAAGATGCCGACTCCGCCGACGACGACCGCGGCGACGACCTGGAGCGTGTAGCCGCCCGCCGAGGTCCCGTTGATCGTGCCGAACTCGATGACGTACATGACGCCCGCGATGCCGGCCAGCAGGCCGCAGAGGGCGAAGGCCGAGAAGACCACGCGTCGCGAGGGGATGCCGAGGATAGCCGCGGCCTCGGGATTGCTGCCGACCGCGTAGAACTGGCGGCCGAACCGGGTCCAGCGCAGGAGGACCGTCCCGATCACCACGACCACGACCGCGACAATGACGAAGATCGGGACGCCCAGGACGTCCTCGTGCGCCGCGTCGGTGAAACCCGGCGGCAGCCCTGCGATGGGGACCTGTGGCTCCCGCGATCAGGTAGTCGACGCCGCGGAAGATGCTCAGCGTGCCCAGTGTGGCGACGATCGCCGGGACCCGAAGGACCGCGACGATGAACCCGTTGATCATCCCGAGGACGAGCCCGATGCCGATCCCGAACAGGATCGCGCCCGGCGCGTCGAACATGTGGTTCTCGAGCGAGCCGCGACGCAGTAGGCGACCAGGCCCATCATCGCCTCGACCGAGAGGTCGACGTTCCGGGTGATGACGACCAGCGCCTCGCCGACGGCCGCCACGGCCACGATCGAGGCGAGCACCGCGACCTGCGAGATGTTGTCGACGGTCAGGAACTGCGGCGCCGCGACGAGACGAGCGCGCCGAGCACGACCATGATCCCGACGAGGCTGAGCTCCCGCTGACGGGCGACGCGCCGATCCACGCTCCGCGGTCCGGGCACGCGGGTCACGACCGCGCCGCTGTCAGCCACGATCGTCACTCGCCCTCGACCTGGTGGCATCCGAGGCTGCCGGTCGCGGCGAACATCACCCGCTTCCTCGGTCGCGTCCGCGCGCGCGATCTCGGCCGTGATGCGGCCCTCGTGGAGGACGAGGATCCGGTCGGACATCGCGAGGACCTCGGGCAGGTCGCTCGAGATGAGGACGATCGCCGAGCCCTGACGCGGCCAGCTCGGAGATGATCCGGTGGACCTCGACCTTGGCGCCGATGTCGATGCCGCGGGTCGGCTCGTCGAGGATGAGCACGCGCGGCTTCGAGCGAGCCACTTGGCGAGGACGACCTTCTGCTGGTTGCCGCCGGACAGCGCGCCGACCAGCTGGTCGACGCCGGTCATCTGGACGTTGAACTGGTCGGTGTACTCGCGCGCGACGGCGTCGCTCCGCGGCGGCGTTGACGAGGAACCGCGGGAACAGCCGCGGCAGGATCGGCAGGGTCACGTTCTGCGCGATCGAGATGTCCAGGACGAGGCCTTCCTGGTGGCGGTCCTCGGGCAGGTACGCGATGCCGGCGTCCATCGCGGCGGATGGGCTCGCGAAGCTGACGGGCTGCCGTCGAGCCGGATCGTCGCCGGCGTCGCGCTGGTCGATGCCGAACAGGACGCGAGCGAGCTCGGTCCGCCCGGCACCGACGAGCCCGGCGAGCCCGAGGATCTCGCCGGCCGCACCTCGAAGCTGATGTCGCTGAAGACCCCGGTCCGAGTCAGGCCCTCGACCTGAGGAGGACGTCGCCGATCGGCGGCTCGAGCTTGGGAACAGCGAGACCGTCCGGCCGACCATGAGCCGGACGAGCTCGGCGGTCGTCAGGTCGGCGATCGGCGTCGTGATGACGTGCCGGCCGTCGCGGAGGACCGTCGCGTGGTCGCACAGCTCGAAGATCTCGTCGAGCCGGTGGCTGACGAACAGGATGGCGACGCCGCGAGTCGCGGAGGCCGGCGGACGATCATGAACAGGCGCTCGACCTCGTGCGCGGAGAGCGACGCCGTCGGCTCGTCGAGGATCAGGACGCGCGCCTCGACCGACAGCGCCTTGGCGATCTCGATGAGCTGCCGCTCGGCCATCGACAGGCCGCGGACCGGCGCGTCGACGTCGACCTGGACGCCGAGCTCCTCGAACAGGGCCTCGGCGCCGCCGGCGCGTCGCGCCCCAGTCGAGTCCCGAGCCGGCGCCGCCGGCGCGTGGCCGATGAACACGTTCTCCGCGACCGTCAGGTCGGGAACAGCGCGGCTCCTGGTGCACGACCGCGATGCCGAGCGCGCGGGCCTGGGCCGGGCCCGTGGATCTGGATCGGCTCGCCGTCGAGCAAGATCGTGCCGCCGTCGGGCTGGTGGACGCCGGCCAGGATCTTGACCAGCGTGCTCTTGCCCGCGCCGTTCTCGCCGACGAGGGCGTGGACCTCGCCCGCGACGCAGGTCGAGCGAGACGTCGTCGAGCGCCTGGGTCGCGGCGAACTGCTTCGAGATCCCGCGCAGCTCGGCGCGCGGCGGGGCGCCCGACGACCGCCGGCTGCTCGGTCATCGTCACGCGGTCGCCGCCGACGTCGCCCTTGATCGGCGCCGATCGATATCGGACCTCGATGCCACGGCCGATGAGCTCCTCGACCATCGCGGCGGGGCCCTGTCGTCGGAGACACGACGTCGATCCGCTTGGTCGGGCAGAACGTCGCGAATGCGGCCCGCTCCCATTTCGTGTGGTCGACGATGGCGATGACCTCGCGCGCGGCGGCGACCATCGACCCTTGATCTGCGCCTCCTCCTCGGTCGCGTCGGCGAGGCCGGCTCGAGGGTGAACCCGGCCGCGCCGAGGAACGCCTTCTGGACTTGATCCGCTCGAACAGCCCTCGCCGAGCTGACCGACGACCGACAGGGCCTCCCAGCGGACGCGCCCGCCGAGCATCAGGACGCTGATCCCCGGATGGCCGGCGAGTTCCGACGCGATGCGCAGTCCGTTGGTCACGACCGTCAGCTGACTCCAGCCGCCGCGTGCCTTGAGATGCCGGGCGACCGACAGCGCGGTGGTGCTGGCGTCGAACACGATGCTCTCGCCGTCGCGCACCAGGGTTGCGGCCGGCCGCCCCGATGCGCCACTTCTCGTCGGGCTGGAGGCGCTCGCGGACCTCGAAGGCGAGTTCCGGTCGGCTGCGGTCGAGCGCGATGGCGCCGCCATGGGTCCGGACGAGGCGACCATCCGCCTCGAGCGCCGACGAGGTCCTTGCGGATCGTGACCGCCGAGACGCCGAACTGCGCCGCCAGGTCGGTCACCCGGGCGCGGCCGTGCTCATCGACGATCCGGGCGATCCGTTCCTGTCGCTCACGGGCGAAGACATCACTCGCGGAGACGTCGGCTGGGGCGGTCACGCCTCTCCTCGGGGTGGGACATGCGGCAACGAAACGGGGGGACTGGGGTTTCGTTTGCTTTCCGACGCACAGTAGGCCGTACCGGAACGCAATTGTCAAGAAGGTAATTGAAACCAATCGAAATCTGTGGCAGTCTGCCGGCAAGGTCGGGACCGCGGTCACCGGATGTCGCCGAAAGGTGTCGCGAGGCCTCCCGACGACCGATCCGGTGGCGGCGTTCGGACCCAGCTCCTCCGGCGCCCTCTCCTGGCGCCGCCACCGGGTCGGATGACAGCCCCGTCCGGCGCGTACGATCGAGGCGGCGAGGCATCCGACCAGAACCGCCCCAAACGGGCGACGGAGGCAGACGTGACCACCAACCAGGCCGTCGTCGCGGCGCTGCGGTCCCAGCGGATCGAACTGCCGTCATGGGCGTTCGGCAACTCCGGGACCCGGTTCAAGGTCTTCGCCCAGAAGGGTGTCCCGCGCGACCCGTACGAGAAGATCGCGGACGCGGCACAGGTCCACCGGTTCACAGGCGTCGCCCCCACCGTCGCCCTGCACATCCCGTGGGTCGGTCGACGACTACGCGGACCTCGCCCGCCACGCCGCGGAGCGCGGGGTCGCCCTGGGCACCATCAACTCGAACACCTTCCAGGACGACGACTACATGCTCGGCAGCGTCTGCCACCCTGACGCCCGCGTCCGTCGCAAGGCGCTCGACCACCTGCTCGCCTGCGTGGACGTCATGGACGCCACCGGTTCGCGCGACCTCAAGCTGTGGTTCGCCGACGGGACGAACTACCCCGGCCAGGACAGCATCCGCGCCCGCCAGGATCGGCTTGCCGAGGCGCTCGCCGCGGTCCACGCCCGGCTCGGGCCGGACCAGCGGATGGTCCTCGAGTACAAGTTCTTCGAGCCCTCGTTCTATACGATGGACGTCCCCGACTGGGGCACCTCCTACATGCAGTGCGTGGCCGCCGGACCGAAGGCGATGGTCGTCGTCGACACCGGGCACCACGCGCCGGGCACCAACATCGAATTCATCGTCGCGTCGCTGCTCCGCGCGGGCCGGCTCGGCGGGTTCGACTTCAACTCGCGCTTCTACGCCGACGACGACCTGATGGTCGGCTCGGCCGATCCGTTCCAGCTGTTCCGGATCATGCACGAGGTCGTGCAGGCAGGGGCGCTCAGCCCCGACTCGGGGGTCGCCTTCATGCTCGACCAGTGCCACAACATCGAACCCAAGATCCCGGGCCAGATCCGGTCCGTGATGAACGTCCAGGAGGCCACGGCCAAGGCCCTCCTCGTCGACGCCGATGCGCTCGCGGCGGCCCAGGCGGCCGGTGACGTGCTCGGCGCCAACGCGGTCCTGATGGACGCCTTCGACACCGACGTGCGGCCGCTCCTGGCCGAGGTCCGGACGGGCTGGGCCTCGACCCGGATCCGCTCGGCGCCTACGCCCGGTCGGGCTACGGCGCGACCATCATCGCCGAGCGGGTCGGCGGCAACCAGGCGGGTTGGGGCGCATGAGCCCCAGGCCGCGCGCCCGACACGAGCCCGCCCGTGTCCGCGCTCCTCGAACGCTCGAACCGGCTCGGAGCGGATCCGCGCAACACCAACTACGCCGGCGGGAACACCTCGGCCAAGGGGTTCGGCATCGATCCGGTGACCGGGCTGCCGGTCGAGCTGCTCTGGGTCAAGGGATCCGGCGGCGACCTCGGCACGCTCACCGAAGCCGGCCTCGCGGTCCTTCGACTCGACCGCCTGCGCTCGCTCGTCGACGTCTACCCGGGCGTCGAACGCGAGGACGAGATGGTCGCCGCGTTCGACTTCTGCCTCCATGGCCGGGGTGGCGCGGCACCGTCGATCGACACCGCGATGCACGGGCTGGTCGGGGCCGACCACGTCGATCACCTCCACCCGGATTCCGGCATCGCTCTCGCGACCGCCGCCGACGGCGAGGAACTCACCCGCCGTTGCTTCGGCGACCGTGTCGCGTGGGTCGCTTGGCGCCGGCCGGGATTCCAGCTGGGCCTCGACATGGCCGAGGTCCGGCGCGCCCACCCCGAGGCGATCGGGGCGATCCTCGGCGGCCATGGCATCACCGCCTGGGGCGACACGTCCGAGGCATGCGAAGCGCGGTCGCTGGAGATCATCCGGACGGCCGAGCGGTTCATCGCCGACAACGGCCGGTCCGAGCCATTCGGGGCGCCGATCGCGGGCTACGAGCCGCTGCCCGAGGCCGACCGCCACGCCCGCGCGGCCGCCCTGCTGCCGCTCATCCGCGGGCTCGCATCGACCGACCGGCCGCAGGTCGGCCACTACACCGACAGCGACGTCGTCCTCGATTTCGTCGGACGTGCGGAGCACCCGCGGCTGGCCGCCCTGGGCACCTCCTGCCCGGACCATTTCCTGCGGACCAAGGTCCGGCCGATGGTCCTCGACCTGCCGCCACGCTGCGGACCTCGAGACCGTGGTGACACGTCTGCGCGAGCTGCACGAGTCATACCGGACCGAGTACGCGGCCTACTACCAGCGCCATGCGACCCCGGACAGCCCGCCGATGCGCGGCGCCGATCCGGCCATCGTGCTCGTCCCGGGCATCGGGATGTTCTCGTTCGGGGCGAACAAGCAGACGGCCCGGGTCGCCGGCGAGTTCTACGTCAACGCCATCAACGTCATGCGCGGCGCCGAGGCGCTGTCCACCTACCGCCCGATCGACGAGTCGGAGAAGTTCCGGATCGAGTACTGGGCGCTCGAGGAAGCCAAGCTCCAGCGCATGCCCCGGCCCAAGCCGCTTGCGGGCCGCGTCGCGTTCGTCACCGGCGCAGGGTCAGGGATCGGCAAGGCGATCGCCCATCGGCTGGCGGCCGAGGGTGCCTGTGTCGTCGTCGCCGACATCGACGCCGACAACGCGGAAACCGTCGCGCGCGAGCTCGGCGGCACGGATGTCGCCATCAGCGTCCGGGCCGACGTGACCGACGAGGAGCAGGTGGCCGAGGCCTTCCGGCGCGCCGTGCTCGCTTTCGGTGGGGTCGACCTCATCGTCAACAACGCCGGCCTGTCGATCTCCAAGCCGCTGCTCGAGACGACCGTCCGGGACTGGGATCTCCAGCACGACGTGATGGCCCGCGGTTCGTTCCTGGTCTCGCGGGAGGCGGCCCGTATCCTCATCGACCAGGCGATGGGCGGCGACATCGTCTACATCGTCAGCAAGAACGCCTTCTTCGCCGGCCCGAACAACGTCGCCTACGGTGCGTCCAAGGCCGACCAGGCCCACCAGGTCCGCCTCCTCGCCGCTGAACTCGGTGAGTACGGGATCCGTGTCAACGGCGTCAATCCGGACGGCGTCGTCCGCGGCTCGGGCATCTTCGCCAAGGGCTGGGGCGCGGATCGCGCCCGGACGTACGGGATCCCGGAGGACAAGCTCGGCGAGTTCTACGCGCAGCGCACCCTGCTCAAGCGCGAGGTCCTGCCCGAGCACGTCGCGGCCGCGGTCTTCGCCCTGACCGGCGGCGACCTGAGCCAGACGACCGGGCTCCACATCCCCGTCGACGCGGGCGTCGCGGCGGCCTTCCTCCGGTGACCGGCCGGCTCGTCGCGGCCGTCGATCTCGGCGCGTCGAGCGGCCGGGTGATGGTCGGACGGGTCGCCCCGAACGAGCTGGAGCTGACCGAGGTCCATCGTTTCGCGAACGATCCGGTCAGGCTGCCCGACGGGCTGCACTGGGACATCCTGCGCCTCTATCACGAGGTGCTGGCGGGCCTGCGCGAGGCGGGACGGACGGCCGGCGCGGCTGACGGCCTGGTCAGCATCGGCATCGACTCGTGGGCGGTGGACTACGGCCTGCTCGACGCGTCGGGGAGCCTGGTCGGTGACCCGTTCCACTACCGTGATGCGCGGACAGCGGCCGGCGTCGCCGCCGTCCACGACGCGATCGCACCGGACCGCCTCTACGCGAGGAACGGACTGCAGGTGATGCCGTTCAACACGCTCTACCAGCTGGCGGCGGCGCGGGTCACGCCCGCGTTCGGCGCCGCCAGACGGATGCTGCTGATCCCCGACCTCCTCGGGTCGTGGCTGTCGGGCGCCGAGGTGACCGAGATGACGAACGCATCCTCGACGGGACTGCTCGATGTCCACCGCCGCACGTGGGACACGGACCTGGCGGCCTCGCTGGAGCTGCCGGTGACGTTGTTCGCGCCACTCGCCGCGCCGGGCGAGGTCCTCGGTCCGCTGCGGGACGACGTACGCGATGAGACCGGGATCGTCTCGGAGACGCTGCTGACGCTGGTCGGCTCACACGACACGGCCTCGGCGGTCGTCGGCGTGCCCGCTACCGAGCCGAGTTTCGCCTACATCGCCTGCGGAACGTGGTCGCTCGTCGGCGTCGAACTCGACGCGCCCGTCCTGACCGAGGCGAGCCGGCTGGCCAACTTCACCAACGAAGGTGGCGTGGACGAGCGGATCCGCTACCTGCGGAACGTCATGGGACTGTGGCTGCTCCAGGAATCGCTTCGGACCTGGGAGGCGGCCGGCACCCCCGAGACCCTGCAGGCACTCCTCATCGCCGCGGCCGAGCTGCCGGCTGGCGGACCGACGTACGATGCGGACGATCCGGCCTTCCTGCCGCCGGGCGACATGCCCGCCCGCATCGCCGACGCCTGCCACCGGTCGGGAGGGCCGGCGCCGTCGTCGCGCCCCGCGCTCGTCCGCTCGATCCTCGACAGCCTCGCTGCGGCATATGCCCGGACCGTCCGCGATGCGACGCGCCTGTCGGGCCGGACGATCGACGTCGTCCACCTCGTCGGCGGCGGTGCGCGGAACACGTTGCTCTGCCAATTGACCGCGGATGCCTGCGAGCTCCCGGTCCTGGCCGGCCCCGTCGAGGCGACCGCACTCGGGAACGTCCTCGTCCAGGCACGGGCGCGCGGCCTGCTGGCGGGCGACCTCGAGACCCTGCGGGCGCTCGTTCGCGCGACGCAGGACGTCCGCCGGTTCGAGCCGCGCGCCACGACGGCCCGACGGGAGCGCTGACATGCCGTACACGGACCTTCCGCTCGATCAGCTTCGCGCCTACCGACCGCGGCTGACCGAGCCGGGCGACCTCGCCGCGTTCTGGGCGACGACGCTGGCCGAGACACGGGCGTTCCCGCTTGACGCGACGTTCGATCGCGTCCGCACGGGGCTGACGGTGGTCGAGACCTGGGACGTGACGTTCCGCGGCTTCGGCGGGTCGTCGGTCCGCGGCTGGCTCCACCTGCCTGCGGGACGCGACGCGCCGCTGCCGGCCGTCGTCGAGTACATCGGCTATGGCGGGGGTCGGGGCCTGCCGCACGAGCGCATCCTGTGGGCGGCCGCCGGCTATGCGCATCTCGTGATGGACACGCGGGGCCAGGGCTCGACATGGTCGATCGGGGACACCGCCGATCGCGAATCCGATGGCGCCCCGGCCCATCCCGGGTTCATGACCCGAGGCATCCTCGATCCGGCGACCTATTACTACCGGCGTGTCTTCGCCGACGCCGTCCGGGCGGTCGAGGTCGCCCACTCGCATCCCGCCGTGGACTCGACCCGCGTCGCCGTGACCGGCGGCAGCCAGGGTGGCGGCATCTCGATCGCCGTCGCCGCCCTCGTCCCGGACATCGCCGGCGTCATGACCGACGTCCCGTTCCTCGCGGATCTCGGCCGCGCGATCACGATCACCGACAGCGATCCGTACACCGAGATCGCCCGTTACCTGAAGGCGCACCGCGACCACACCGAGCGCGTGCTGCGGACGCTCGCGTACTTCGATGTCGCCATCCTCGGTCGCCGGGCGATGGCCCCGGCGCTCTTCTCGGTCGGGCTCATGGATGAGATCTGCCCGCCGTCGACCGTCTACGGCGCATTCAACGAGTACGCCGGGCCGAAGGAGATCACCGAGTACCCCTTCAACGACCACGAGGGTGGTGGTGGATTCCATGACGTCGTGAAGATGCGCTGGATCGCCGACCAATTCGCCGGTCCGGCCGGGCCTGAGGGCTGACCGGATGCGGATCGGCCTGTTCATCACCTGCTACAACGACCTGCTCTTCCCGGAGGTCGGGCAAGCGACGGTCCGTCTGCTTCGCCGGCTCGGCCACGATGTCGAGTTCCCGGCCGAGCAGACGTGCTGCGGCCAGATGCATTTCAACTCCGGCTACCAGGACGCTTGCATCCCCCTGGTGGAACGGTTCGTGGACGTCTTCGGCGGCTACGACACGGTGGTCACGCCCTCCGGATCATGCGCTGCCATGGTTCGCCACCATTTCGGCGTCGTCGCCGGACTGACGTCGGGCGACCTTCCGGATCGGGTCGCGACCGTGGCACCGCGCGTCATCGAATTGAGCGAGTTCCTCGTCGATGTCCTCGGGCTGACCGACGTGGGAGCCCGTTTCCCGCACACCGTGGCGTTCCACCCGACCTGCCATTCGACGCGCCTGCTCGGGGTGGGGGACCGCCCGACCCGGCTCCTCCGGGCCGTCGACGGGCTGACCCTGGTCGACCTGCCGCGGTCCGAGGCGTGTTGCGGGTTCGGTGGCACGTTCGCGGTCAAGAACGCCGACACGTCGGTGGCGATGGGGCTCGACAAGGTCGACGACGTCCTGGACTCGGGCGCGGAGGTCCTGACCGCCGGCGACACGTCGTGCCTGATGCACATCGGCGGGCTGCTGTCCCGCCGCCGCTCGCCCGTCCGGATCATGCATCTCGCCGAGATCCTGGCCACGACCGAGGGCCGGCCATGACGCTCCCCGCCCCGACACCGTCGACGTCGAGCCCGGAGCCCGAGCCGAGCTTCAGGGGCATCCCGCCGTTCCCGCAGGCCGCCCGGGCCGCGCTCGCGAACGAGCAGCTGCGGACGAATCTCGGCCGGGCGACCGCCACGATCCGCACGAAACGTGCCGCGGCCGTCGCCGAGCGGGCCGACTGGGAGGACCTCCGCCTCGCGGGTGCGGCGATCAAGGACGAGGTGATGCGCGACCTGCCGGACCTCCTCGAGCGTCTCGAGACGGCGGTGACGGCGGCCGGAGGCATCGTCCACTGGGCACGCGACGCCGCCGAGGCGAATGCGATCGTGGCATCGATCGTCAAGCAGCACCGGGCGACCGAGGTCGTCAAGGTCAAGTCGATGGCGACCCAGGAGATCGAGCTCAACGAGGCGCTCCGCCAGGAAGGCATCGCCGTCTGGGAGACCGACCTCGCCGAGATGATCGTCCAGCTCGGCCACGACCTGCCGTCGCACATCCTGGTCCCGGCGATCCACAAGAACCGGACGGAGATCCGCGACATCTTCATCGACGAGATGGGGCGAGTGGGGCGGCCTGCACCGGCCGACCTGTCCGATGCGCCGCCCGAACTGGCCGAGGCCGCCCGGCTCCACCTGCGCGAGAAGTTCCTGCGGGCGCGGGTCGCCGTGTCGGGCGCGAACTTCGCCGTTGCCGAGACCGGCACCGTCGTGGTGCTCGAGTCCGAGGGCAACGGCCGGATGTGCCTGACCCTGCCGGAGGTCCTGATCACGGTCATGGGCATCGAGAAGCTGGTGCCGACGTGGCGCGACCTCGAGGTCTTCATGCAGCTGTTGCCGCGCTCCTCGACGGCGGAGCGGATGAACCCGTACACGTCGATGTGGACCGGGGTCACGCCCGGCGACGGACCGCAGACCTTCCACCTGATCCTGCTGGATAACGGCCGGACCGACGTCCTGTCCGACGCCACCGGGCGGCAGGCGCTGCGCTGCATCCGGTGCTCCGCCTGTCTGAATGTCTGCCCGGTGTACGAGCGGACCGGCGGCCAGGCGTACGGCTCGGTCTACCCGGGTCCGATCGGCGCCATCCTGACGCCGCAGTTGCGTGGGATCGCGAAGCACCCGGTCGACAAGCAGACGGCCTCGCTCCCCTTCGCCTCGTCCCTGTGCGGCGCCTGCTTCGAGGTCTGTCCGGTCCGCATCGACATCCCCGAGGTGCTCGTCCACCTGCGCGGCCAGGCGGTCCGTCACTCCGAGGCGACGCACCGGCTGCCGACTGCCGAGGCCGCCGGATTCGCCGCTGCCGCCTGGGCGTTCCGGAGCCCGAGGCGGCTCGGTCTGGCGGAGCGTGCGGCGGGCGTCGCTGGACGGCTCGTCGGTCGGCGTGGCCGAATCGGACGCATGCCCGGGCCTGGGCCGGTCGGCGGCTGGTTCAGGGCACGCGACCTCAAGACGCCGGCGCGCGAATCGTTCCGCGCCTGGTGGCATCGGACCGACGGTGGCCGGGGAGGGGAGCGGTGACCCGCCCGCCGACGGCCCGCGACGTCGTGCTCGGGCGCATCCGCGATGCACTCGTGGACGCGCCTGCGGCGGTCGTCATCCCGCGCGACTATGAGATGGCCCTCGCGCCGGGCGTCGACGTCGTGGAGCTGTTCGTCGAACGCGTCAGCGACTATCGCGCGACGGTCCGGCGTGCGACGGACGCGACGCTTGGCGCGGTCATCGACGACGTCCTCGTGGCCCGCCGTGCGACCCGGCTGGCCGTGCCCGCCGGCATCCCCGGCGCCTGGCTCGATCGCTCCGACGTCGTCCGCGTCAGCGACGACCCGCCGCTCTCGTGGACCGACCTCGATGGCATCGATGGCGTCATCACCGGCTGCGCGGTCGCCATCGCCGAGACCGGCACGATCGTCCTGGACGGCGGGTCCGGGCAGGGACGCCGGGCGCTCAGCCTGCTGCCGGACCTGCACCTCTGTGTCGTCCGCTCGGATCAGGTCGTCGGGACCGTGCCGGAGGCCCTCGCCCGACTCGATCCGACACGGCCCCAGACGTGGATCAGCGGCCCGTCCGCGACGAGCGACATCGAACTCCAGCGCGTCGAGGGCGTCCATGGACCGAGGCGCCTGGACGTCGTCGTGGTCAGCGGGGCCACCTCATCCTGATGGTCGGTCACGCTCGCGTCGACGGAGCCGCTCACGCATACTGGGGCTGAGACCTCGAAGCCACGGAGGCCCGGGCGATGACCGAATCGAAGAACGCTCGACAGGCGACTGCCGACGCATTGAGCGAGTGGCGCAAGGCCGAGCAGGTCGTCGCCGTCGCACGGCGTGGCCGGCTCGCGGCCGAATCGGCAGTGGCTGCGGCGCAGGAGGCTGCGGAAGCAGCGATCGCCACGGCGAATGCCGCCAAGGCCGCCCTCGAGGCAGCGACCCTCGCCGAAAAGTCCGCCACGAAGACGGCAGGGCTGGCCCGGGTGATCGTCGGGGCGACCAGCGCGGACATGGCCGATGCGGAGACCGAGCTCGCGATGGCCGACGTGGGCGAAGCCGAGGCTCATCTCAAGTATCAGGATGCCGTCGCCCGCGCCACGGAGCGTCAGACGAGCGGCTGACTCTGTGCGATCGGGCCGAACCTGACCGGATCAAGTTCGACTGGGATCCCGGGCGATCGGCCGAGGATCTCGTCCGCGATGAGGCGCGCGGAGGCCGGGCCCGTCGAGATCCCCCAGGCTCCGTGGCCGGCGCAGATGAACGACCCCGGCATGTCCGGGAGACGACCGATGAGCGGCCGGCCGTCGACGCTCTGCGGACGGGCACATGCGCGCGTGCCACGGACCGGCGCATCGGCGACCGCGGGCACGAATGCGCTTGCCCGCGTGAGGATCCGCTCCAGCCATGCCCCGGGGTCCGGTTCGCGGGCCAGGAACGTCGATCCGACCGCCGCCACGCCATCGAGCGGAACGAGGCTGAAATCGACGAGATCCGTCTCGTCCTCGGTCAGGTTCGATCGCGTCCCGATCGCGGCACCGATCTCGGCCTCCTCGAGCACGTGCGACGGACCGTTGGCGAGCTCGGTCTCGATGACCACCCCCCAGCGATCCCGGATCGGTCGCCAGGTGCCGGTCGGGTCGATGAGCGCCGGCGACCATGGCCCGGCCGCGACGAGGACCGCGTCAGCGGGAATGGGCTGGCCGTCCACGATGACGCCGACCACGTCATCGCCACGCCGGTCGAGCGCGGCCGTCCGGCCCATCCGCACCCGGACACCGCGTCGCTCGGCGATGGTCGCGTACGCGTAGGTCGATGCGGCGGGGACCACCGGATAGCCGATCGCCACACGACACCCCCACAACTCCGGCGCAAGCGACGGCTCCATGGCCCGCAGCCCGGATCCGTGCGCGATCACGCGGTCCAGGCCGGGAAACGCGTCATCCAGCGAAGCGTCCACGTGCCGGACGGCGGCCTCGTCGGCGGAGACGTACAGCAACCCGGCCGGAGCCGCGCCCAGCCGGAACCCGACGTCGGCTTCCGAGAGGTCGCGATAGAGGTCGAGGGTCTCGCGGTAGAGGGCCGCCAGGATCGGGTCGAACGGATGCTGGACGACGCCGGAGTTGGCCCCCGACGCCCCCGATGCCAGCCCGTCGCGCTCGATCAGCGTCACCGCGGCGCCCGCCTCGGCGAGGAAGGCGGCTGCGGCCGTGCCGACGATCCCGCCGCCGATGATGACGACGTCCGATCCGCGGGACGTCATGCGGGCGACGGTCGTGGCATGGCGCCGATGATAGGCCCCGACGCGGCCCTCTCAGGCGGGGTGGGCGACCCTCACCCGTGCTTCGAGGAAGGTCCGGATTCGCGGGTTCACGACGTCGGGCCGCTGCATCCCGAGCAGGTGCCCGACGCCGGGCACGATCTCCGCGTCGATCGTGGGGATGAGCCGGGAGGCACGCTCCACGGCCGCGCGCGCGTCGTAGATCATCTCCTGGTCGCCGACGAGGAGCAGCGTGGGACAGGCGATCGAGGCCAGATCCGCATCACTGATCTCGGACGGATAGACCCCCTTGTGGTCGTATCGGAACCCGCCGATTCCGACCTCCATCTGGTGGACGATCCGCTCGTCCGGGAGGCCGCCACCCATCATCCCGCGCAGGCCGGGCCGGACCGTGATCGGCAACGGGACGAGGTTTCCGGCCCGGATGGCGAGGTCTGCCAGCAGACGGAACGGTCGGACTGTCGCCGCCGGCGCGAGGAGCACGAGCGCTTTCACACGCTCAGGATCGTGGACCGCGAGATTCGTCGCCTGGAAGCCGCCGAACGATGAGCCGATGACGATCGGACGCTCGAGCCCGAGACCGTCAAGGACGGCTGCCAGCCACTCGGCCGCCTCAGCTCGCGTCCGGATGGCCCGGGTCTGGGTGGACAGACCGACATCGCCCATGATGTCGATCGCGTAGAGCCGATGATCGCGCCCGAGATCGGCCGCCTGGAGGTGCCATTGCGTCGCCGAGAGCGAGGCCGCGTGGATGAGCACGACCGGTTCGCCGCCGCGAGGCCCTGACACCACCACGTGGGTCTGCCCGTAGGGTGTCTCGACGGTCGCCGACGTGGACGGGACCGGCCACAGCTCCAGGGCTGCCTCGTAGGCCGACTCGTAGGCAGTCCGCGCCCCCGGCCGGACCCAGTGCGAGGTCGAAGCCGCTGCCGCGGGAACGTCCACGGACGACCCGACACTCGCCTCGGATCGAGCCTTCACCCCCAGCAGGAGGTGGCGCATCATCGGGAAGTCCGCGAATTCGAGCAACGCGATCGATGCCAGCGCGGCCGTCGGATGATCGAAGTCATAGCTCGCCTTGAGGCGCGTCACGAGGCGCGTTCCGTCCTCCGGCGTCGACTCGAGTCGCCACGCCCAGGTGCTGTCCGGCTTGCGCCAGGTCATCGTCCGGGGCGGGTCGACGTCGACGACCTGGAACGACGTGGCATCGTTCGCCGGCTCGGCCATCGCGATTCGGTCGCCGACCGCCAGAACCTGCAACCCCGGCACGATCCGCTCGGCGCTCGGGCGGCCGAGATTGTCGAACAGGTCATAGCTGTAGAACCCTGCCCGGCCGAAACCGATCTGGACGATCCAGGGCCACACGACGTCAGGCGGGGCCGCGATGTCGATGGCGCGCGTCGCCTCGAATTGGGCGTGCCGGAGCAGGTCGTCGCCGGGCATCGGTCCGGCGACCTCCTCGTCGGTCGCTCCCCATCGGAGATGCCACGGTCGGATGAAGGGCGCTGCCCAGAACAGCGGTGCCGCCTTGGCGACATCGATCGTGGCGGTACGCAGGTCGCGCAGGTTCGTCGTCAACATGGCTGGATCGTCGGCTCCCGTCCGTGTGCAGGGCTCGCCATCGTCCGCGATGGTCGCGCCTCGCCAGGTGGTCGGGGAGTGCCGGCCGTGCCGATCGCGGCGGGCCGGATGTCACAACGAGGCGACCCCTTGACGGATGTCCGATACTGGGGGGGAGTATCACGGAAGCCAGGACCGACATGGACCACAGCAGCCACCCCACGACGCACGCCGACAGTCACGACCGACACGCGGGTCATTCCGTCGCGATGTTCCGCGAACGCTTCTGGCTGAGCCTGGCCCTGACCATCCCGGTGCTCATCTGGAGCCCGGATCTGCAGGAATGGCTCGGCTACACGGCCCCGGACTTCCCCGGCAGCGATCTCATCCCGCCGATCCTGGGCACGGTCATCTTCCTGTACGGGGGCACCGTCTTCCTGCGCGGTGGGCTCGCCGAGGTGCGGGCCCGCCAGCCCGGGATGATGACGCTCATCTCGCTCGCCATCCTCGTCGCCTTCGTCACGAGCTGGGCAGGGACGCTCGGCTGGTTCGACGTCGAGATCTGGTGGGAGCTCGCGACGCTCATCACGATCATGCTGCTCGGTCATTGGCTCGAGATGCGATCCATCCAGCAGGCTCAGGGGGCGATGTCGGCGCTTGCCGCGCTGCTGCCCGACACGGCAGAACGGGTCATCGACGGTGGCGTGGAGTCGGTGGCCGTCGTGGATCTTCGAGTCGGCGACATCGTGCTGGTCCGGCCGGGCGCGCGCATCCCGGCGGATGGCACGGTCAGCGAAGGCTCGGCGGATGTCGACGAATCGATCATCACGGGCGAATCGATCGCCACTGCCAAGGGGCCCGGCGATCGAGTCATCGCCGGCTCCGTCGCGGCCGGTGGCAGTCTTCGCATCCGGGTGGATGCGATCGGCGATGCGACCGCACTGTCCGGGATCATGCGCATGGTCGCTGCGGCGCAGGCATCGAAGTCGCGTGCACAGGTCCTGGCCGACCGGGCCGCAGCTGCCCTGTTCTTCGTCGCGCTTGCGGCCGGGCTCGTGACGCTGGTCGTCTGGTGGGCCGTCGTCGGCGATCCCGAGGAGGCGCTCCTCCGGACGGCGACCGTGCTCGTTATCGCCTGCCCCCACGCGCTCGGCCTGGCCATCCCGCTGGTCGTCTCGATCTCGACCGCGCTCGGAGCGCGCAACGGGCTGCTGGTGACGGACCGGCTCGCACTCGAGAAGGCGCGAACGCTCGATACCGTCATCTTCGACAAGACGGGGACACTGACCAGGGGCAGGCCGGCCTTGACCGATGTCTGGCCCGACACTCCGGAGGTACTGCGGCTCGCCGCCGCGGTCGAGACCGATTCGGAGCACGCCATCGCCCGAGCCGTCGTCGACGGTGCCACGGCACGGGGTATCGCGATCCCGGGCGCCGACGCATTCGAGGCCGTGCCCGGGCGGGGGGCGAGGGCGGTCGTCGAGGGGCGGACCGTCGAGGTCGGTGGGCCGCGGATGCTCGCAGATCTCGGACTCGCGCCCGTCGGCGCCGCAGATGCGTGGGCGACCGCGGGTCGCACGGTTCTGCACGTCGTCGTCGATGGCCGCGTGGTCGGTGCCCTCGCGGTCGAGGACGTCATCCGCTCGGAGTCGGTCGAGGCCGTGGCGGCCCTGCACGATCTCGGCATCCGTGTCGCGATGATCACGGGCGACAGCCATGCCGTGGCGGCATCCGTCGCGCGGCAGCTCGGCATCGACGAGGTCGCGGCGCAGGTCCTGCCGGCCGAGAAGGCGGCCGCGGTGGCGCGGTTCCAGGCGGGTGGCAGGATCGTCGCGATGGTCGGTGACGGGGTCAACGACGCGCCGGCGCTCGCGCAGGCCGATGTCGGCATCGCGATCGGGGCCGGGACGGATGTCGCGGTCCGATCAGCCGGGATCGTCCTGGTCCGCGACGACCCACGCGACGTCCTGAGCGCGATCACCCTGTCGCGCGCCAGTTACCGGAAGATGGTCGAGAACCTCGGCTGGGCGACGGGCTATAACGCGATCGCCATCCCGGTCGCTGCCGGCCTGCTCAGTCCATGGGGCATCGAGTTGCCGATGGCCGTCGGGGCGATCGTCATGAGCCTGTCGACGATCATCGTGGCGACGAATGCGCAGTTGCTGCGTCGGACGCGCCTCCGACGCGAGGTGCCGCCATCGGGGCAGGCCGTGTCGCAGCCGGCATGACGGCAGGCGATGGGTCGGGCCCGGTCAACCGTCGGTCGCGGGGATGACCGGGACGCTGATGGTGGGTGGCTCCGTCTCGCTCGTGCGTAGCCGGAAGATGGCCGCGACGGCCGCAAGGACGATCGCCACGCCGACCCACTGCACGGCATCGAGGCGCTCGCCCAGGAACAACGCACTGGCTGCGAGCCCGACGATCGGGATGAGGTAGTACGAGACCGAGGCCAGCGACGCCGGGACGTGGCGCAGCGCGCCAAGGTAGAACCAGTAGGCGCCGGCGTAATAGAGCGCGCCCGAGGCGATGGCGCTCGAGATGCCGACCGGCGTGAGCGAGGTCGGGACGACGGTGCCGCCGAGCATGCCGACGACCGTGACGAGGATCGCGGCGAAACCGAGCGCATGGGCCTGCTGCGCGAAGACGACCTGGCCGGTCTCGGCTGCATCCGGCAGCAGGCGCCGGGTCGCGACCGTGTAGACCGCGCAGCAGCCGACGCCGGCCAGCGCGAACGCCACGCCGATCGCCTGGCCCTCGCTCGATGGGTCATAGACCACCAGGATCATCCCGGCCAGCGCGGCCGCCGACAGGACCACGAGCGCAGGCGTGATCCGCTCGCGCAGGAAGACCCCGGCGAGGACGAGGATCATGATCGGCTCGAGGACCCCGATGAGCACCGACACGCTCGCCGAGATCGTCACCAGGCCGATCAGGGTCAAAGCGTAGGCAAGACCCGGGTTCAGGATCCCGAGCCGGCCGATGAGTGGCGGGCCACCGCCACGCAGGGGCATGCCGCGGCGGCGCATGAGCACCAGGAGCACGGCCAGGCTGACCGCGAGCTGGATGGGAAGCAGCGTCAGCGGCGGGATCTCGTCGAGCGCACGTTTGCTGATGACGGTCCCGAGACCCCAGCATGTCGCGGCGAGGATCAGCAGGATCAGGTCGGCCCGGGCGATCCCCCCGCGCGTCATGTCAGGGCGTGGCTCAGCAACAGCCGTCACCGCCGCAACAACCGGTCTCGGCCATCGGCAGGTCGCGTGGTGCCGCCAGGTCGATGAGTGGACGTGCGTCGACGGGCTTCGTCGCCTTGATGATGGCGCTGATCATCCCTTCGACCACGGTGTGCGACGGGGTGATGCTGATGTCGGTCAGACCGACCTCCTGGAGCCCATCGCGGAACTCGGAGAACGAGAGGGCGCCCGCGATGCAGCCGGCGTACGACCCGCGCTCGGCGCGTTGATCGGGCGTCAACCCGTCCTCGGCGAGGATGTCGCTGATGCCGATCCGGCCACCCGGTCGCAGGACGCGGGAGATCTCGGCGAAGACGGCTCGCTTGTCGACGGCCAGGTTGACGACGCAGTTGCTGATGACGACGTCGATCGACTCGGCCGGCATCGGGATCGCCTCGATGTGGCCCTTGAGGAACTCGACGTTGGTGGCGCCCGCTTCCGCAGCGTTGTGCTGGGCGAGGGCGAGCATCTCATCGGTCATGTCCAGGCCGAACGCCCGGCCCGTCGGTCCGACGCGCTTGGCCGAGAGCAGGACGTCGATACCGCCACCTGACCCCAGGTCGAGCACACGCTCGCCGGGATGGAGATCGGCGACGGCGGTCGGATTCCCGCAGCCGAGCGACGCGAGGACGGCCGCGTCGGGCAACTCGTCGCGCTCGAGGGCGGAGTACAGGGCTCCGCCGATCGTCTCGGGATCACTGCAACAGGACGATCCCTGTGATGCTCGGACGGCGGCGGCGGCGTAGTGCTCGCGAACCGTCTCGTGGATGGTCTCGGTGGTCATGGCTCGGGCTCCTCAGGTGCCGTGTTTCGTGTCTGCTGTATTGATACTTGACGATATAGACATCTGTCAATACAGTTGCGCGATGAAACGCCACACCGACCCCGACGTCCTCCTCCTCCAGGCCGCCGCCGACCCCACTCGACTCGCGATCCTGCGCCAGTTGAGCGACGCCCCCGAGGTCTGCGCCTGCGATTTCACGGAGTGCTGCGATGTCAGCCAGCCGACCGTCTCGCACCACCTGAAGGTCCTCCGGGATGCAGGCTGGATCTCCGGCGAGCGGCGCGGGACGTGGGTGTTCTACCGGCTCCGGCCGGAGGCGGTCGGGCGCTTCCGCGACTTGGCGGGCGGGTTCGGTCCGGCCGTGATGCCCGTCTCCGCGATGTCGCGCCGGTTGCCGGTCGTCGAGGCTCGCGCCTAGTCCGTCCCGAACCGCCCGCGGACGGGCCATCATGCGCGGGTGACCGCACGCGTTCCTCTTCTGCGCCAGCGTGACTTCCGCGCCCTTCTCGGGGCGCGGATCACCAACAGCCTTGCCGGCAGTGCCCTTGCCACGGTCGTCGGGTTCCAGGTCTACGCGATCACGGGCGACCCCCTGGCCCTCGGCTGGCTCGGTCTCGTCGAGGCGATCCCCGCCCTGTCGCTCGTGATCTTCGGCGGGCACGTCGCCGACCGGCGCGACCGCCGCTCGATCATCCTCATCACGAGCGCGATCGTCACGGCTTCGGCCTGGGCGCTGGCGGCATTGTCCCTCGACGCGGCCCTGACCTTGCTCCCGATCCTGGTCGTGATCTTCGTCACGGGGCTCGCGAGCGGCTTCGAACGCCCCGCCCTGACCGCCTTCGAGGCGCAGGTGATCCCCCTCGAGCAGGCCGTCCAGGGCGTGTCGTACCAGAGCAGCGTCAGCCTGACCGGATCGATCCTCGGGCCGGCGCTCGGCGGGATCGCCGTCGCGGTCTTCGGCCTCGCCGGGACGTACGGCATCATCGGCGGACTCTTTGCGATCTCGACGATCTGTCTCTGGGTCATCCCGCGCAAACCGATGCCGACCCCGGTCCCCGGCGAGTCGATGCGCAAGAGCCTGATGGGCGGCATCCACTACGTGCGGCGGACGCCCGCCCTGCTGGGCTCGATGGCGCTCGACCTGTTCGCGGTCTTCTTCGGTGGCGCGATCGCCCTGCTGCCCGTCTACGCCACCGACATCCTCCATGTCGGGCCGGCCGGGCTGGGGCTGCTTCGGACGGCACCGTCGCTGGGCGCCCTCGTGGTCATGCTCATCGCGACGCGACGACCGCCGAGCCGCCACGCCGGGCGCACGCTGCTCATCTCGGTCGCCGGGTTCGGCGTGTCGATGATCGTCTTCGGGCTGTCGACGACGTTCGTCCTGTCGCTGGTCGCCCTGTTCTTCAGCGGCGTGACCGACGGCCTCAGCATGGTCATCCGGAACACGATCCTGCGCGTCCTCTCGCCGGAGCGGATCCGGGGACGGGTCGCGTCGGTCAACTGGGTGTTCATCGGTGCATCGAACGAACTCGGCGCGTTCGAGAGCGGCTTCGCGGCCAGCCTGTTCGGGACCGTGCCGACGGTCGTGGCCGGTGGCTTCATCACGCTCGGGGTGGTCGGCACGGTGGCGATCTTCGTGCCGACGCTCCGCGGCCTCGACATCGGCCGGGCGGCCCCGACGGAGGACCCCGTCGCCCTCGGCTTCGGGGTCTGACCGATGGAGGTGCGAGCTCGCCGTCCTCGCCCTGCTGGTCGCCGGATACGCGCTCATCGCCGCCCGCCTCGACCGCCTGTCGATCGGCCCTGCGCTGGCGTTCCTGGCCATCGGCATCCTCCTCGCCGACGACGTGCTGGGCCCGATCTCGATCGCCCCCGAAGCGGGCCCGGTGAAGGTCCTCGCCGAGGCGACCCTGACCCTCCTGCTGTTCGCAGATGCCTCGACCATCCGGACGCGAGCACTCGAGCGAGACGCCGCACCGGTGGCACGACTCCTGCTCATCGGGCTGCCCCTCACGATCCTCCTGGGCATCCTGGCGGCCGTCGTGCTGTTCCCGGGCCTGCCGGTGGGGCTGGCTCTGCTGATCTCGGCCACTCTCGCCCCGACCGATGCCGCGCTCGGTCAGGCCGTCGTCACGAACCAGGCGGTGCCGGCACGGATCAGGCGGTTGCTCAATGTCGAGAGCGGTCTCAACGACGGCATCGCGACGCCCTTCGTGATCCTCGGACTCGCCCTGACGGTCGCCGAGTCGAGCGGGTCGGGACTGATCATGGATGCCGTCTCGGAGCTTGTCATCGGGCTGGTCGTCGGGGTCGCGGTCGGCTATGTCGGCGGATCGCTCCTGCGCCTGGCGGATGGCAAGGGATGGACGTCGGCGGTCTCCCGCCAGCTGTTCGTCCTCGCCCTTGCGGGGTCGTGCTATCTCGTGTCGGTCGGGGCGGGCGGGAACGGATTCATCGCCGCCTTCATCGGCGGGCTGGCCTTCGGACGCGGGGCCCGGGGCGTGGAAGGCGACGCTGTTCGCTTCACCGAGATCCAGGGCTCGGTGCTCGCCATCGGGGTGTGGATCGCATTCGGATTGACCGTGGCTGGGCGGATGGCGAGCGACCTCTGGGACCCCGCCGCGATCGTCTACGCCGTCCTCAGCCTGACGGTCATCCGGATGGTCCCGGTCGCCATCGCGCTGGCGCGCCTCGGCTTCAGGCCCTCCACGGTCGCGTTCATCGGCTGGTTCGGGCCGCGCGGCCTCGCCTCCATCGTCTTCCTGATCGTCGGGCTGGAGGGCCTGGTGGACGCGGGCATCGACCCGGGTCCGTTCGGCGCGGTCGTGGCCTGGACCGTGGTCCTCTCGGTCATCGTCCACGGCCTGTCGGCAGGGCCATTGGCGAGGCGCTACGCACGGCTCGTCGCCGATCTCGCGGCCACGTCACCGGAGCTCGATGACGAGGCCGAGCCCCATCCGTCTCGCGTCCACTGGTCAGGCGGGATCCGCCCCGGGTCGTCGCTCTAGGCGGGCGTCATTCGCGCATCAGCATGCCGGCCGCTTCGCGCTCGAGGTCGATGTACGGCTCGCCGCTGACGTCGACCGCGACCCGCTTGATCGTCCCGCCGGTGAACCGGTACGGCCGCTCGCCCGGGATAATCCTCGGTGACCGGATCGCCGACGTCGCGGCCGATGGCGAGGCCCTCGCCGGCGATCATGTAGCCGCCCGGCTGGGTCTTGATGCGACCCTCGCCGACCTTGGTCTCACCGTGGTACAGCGACAGGACGCCTTCCGCGACGGGCGACGGCCCGCTCCCTTCCTTCTCGAACGACGCCGAGAGGATCAGGTTCTCGCCGATCGGCAGGTCGACGGTGGAGACGACTTTCTGTTCGAACATGCCGACGAAGCTGTTCACGTAGTGGAGGCGGTCATCCTTCACGTAGAGCGAGTGACCGCCGAAGCGTGATCCCTGCGAGAAGAGCACGCCCTGGGCGCCCGGGTCCCGGGATGTCGACGAGGGCCCCGATGACGAACGAGCGGCCGCGGACGACCACGGCCTGGGCCTCGGGGACCTCGGCGTGCTCCGGGAAGTAGACATATCGCGCGCGTGCTGCAGACAGCTGCGGCCGCGGCGCGATGAGGATCTCCAGCGCCGACCGATCGTCGAGCGGGAAGCCCTCGTTGGCACCCGCCTCCGCGTACCAGAGGTCGACCATCTCGCGCAGCTTGTCGGGTCGCTCGGCCGCCAGGTCATGCGACTCGGAGCGATCCACGTCCGTGTGGTACAGCTCCCAGTCGTCCTCGTGGAAGTGGCCCCAGCCGCTGATCGTCGGATGCTTCGTGATCGCCTTCCACCCGTCGTGCCAGATCCCCCGCGAGCCGAGCATCGAGTAGAACTGCGTGTGCCTGGTCCCAGGCGCATCGGCGTCGTCGAAGCTGTAGCGCATGCTCACGCCGTCGAAGTGGCTCTGGGTGTGCCCCTTGATCTTCTCCGGCGGGTCGATGCCGAGGACGTCCAGGACGGTCGGGACCAGGTCGATCGCGTGGTGATACTGCGTTCGGATCTCGCCCTTCGATGCCGATCCCGGACGGCCACGAGATGATGCACGGGTCGCTGGTCCCGCCGTTGAACTCGTAGCGCTTCCACATCTTGAACGGCGTATTGAACGCCATCGCCCAGCCGTTCGGGTAGTGGTTGTAGGTCTTGGGCCCACCAAGCTCGTCGATCATCGCGAGGTTGGCATCGATGTCGTCGGCGATGCCGTTCATGAACAGCATCTCGTTGACGGATCCGTTCGGTCCGCCTTCGCCGCTGGCGCCGTTGTCGGAGACGACGATGACGATCGTGTTCTCGCGCTGGCCCGATGTCTCGAGATAGTCGAGCAGGCGGCCGACCTGGTGGTCGGCGTGCGACAGGAACCCGGCGTACACCTCGGCCATCCGTGCGAACAGACGCTGCTCCGCCTCGGACAGTGAGTCCCACGGCCGGGTCAGGTCGACGGCCGGGAAGCCTTGTCCGTCCGGCCCGGTGATCGCCTGCGAGTGGGTTGATCGGCGGCAGCTCCGTGTCCGCCGGGACCAGGCCCATCGCCTTCTGGCGGGCGAGGGTCGCTTCGCGCATCGCCTCGTAGCCCATGTCGAACTGGCCCTTGTACTTGTCGATCCAGTCCTTGGGCGCGTGGTGCGGCGCGTGGGCGGCGCCGGGCGCGTAGTACAGGAAGAACGGCTTGTCGGGCGCGACGGCCTTCGCATCCATGATGAATTCGATGGCCTTGTCGGTGATGTCCTCGCCGAAGTGGTAGCCCTCGTCGGGCGTCTTCGGCTGGTCCACCGGGTGGTTGTCGTAGATGAGCTCCGGGAACCACTGGCTCGTCTCGGCGCCGAGGAAGCCGTAGAACCGCTCGAAGCCGCGGCCGGTCGGCCAGTTGCGGCGCGTCGAGGCGAGGTTCATCTCAACGGTCGGGCACAGGTGCCACTTGCCGACCATGTACGTGTTCCAGCCGCGCTCGCCCAGGATCTCCGGGAGCATCCCGTTCTCGGGCGGGATCGTGCCGCTGGCATTCGGGAACCCGCTGGCGCCCTCGGTGATGCAGGCCATGCTGTTGCGGGTGTGATTGCGCCCGGTCAGCAGGCACGAGCGCGTCGGCGAACACAGGGCGGTCGTGTGCCACTGCGTGTAGCGCACGCCGTCGGCCGCGATCTTGTCGATGTTCGGGGTCGCGATCGGCCCGCCGTAGCACGACATCGCGCTGAACCCGACGTCGTCGAGCACGACGTAGATCACGTTCGGGGCACCGTCCGGTGCGGCCGGCGCGACGAATGGCGTCCAGTCCTCGACCGAGTCGCGGATGTCGGTGTTGATCGTGCCCTTGAACGGAGCAGGCATGGAGTCACCCCAAGAGTCGTCGAAGGTCGTCGTCATGGTTTCATATGCGCGGGTCGGTCGTCGGGCCCGCGTGCGACCACCCATGGCGAGTTGCTGGGGTACCGTGGAGCGGTGAACCCGTCCGAGACCGTCGCGCCCGTGCCCGGCCTGACCGGCGGCCCGCCCGCCTTCCACATGCTGGCCAAGCCGACCGGCGCGACATGCAATCTCGATTGCGAGTACTGCTTCTTCCTGTCGAAGGAGATGCTCTACCCGGGCAGCCGCTTCCGGATGGCCGACGAGCTGCTCGAGACGTACATCCGCCAGCTCATCGAATCGCACCGGGTGCCACATGTGGCCATCGCCTGGCAGGGCGGCGAGCCGACCCTCATGGGCGCCGACTTCTTCCGGCGTGCTCACGCTTACGTCGAGAAGTACCGCCGGCCGGGGATGCAGGTCGAGTACACGATCCAGACGAACGGCACGCTCATCGATGACGAGATGGCGGCCTTGTTCAAGGAGCACGAGTACCTCGTCGGGATCAGCATCGACGGACCGCCCGCGATGCACGACGCCTACCGAGTCGACCGCGGTGGCGCGCCGACGTCTGCGCGAGTCCTCCGCGGGCTCGAGACCCTCAAGCGCCACGGCGTCGAGTTCAACACGCTGACGACGCTCCACCGGGCGAACGCCGACCACCCGCTCGAGGTCTATCGCTACCTGCGCGACGAGCTCGGCTCGCGTTTCCTGCAGTTCATCCCGATCATCGAACGGCTGCCGACGCCCCGGATCGACGTCACGCTCGACCAGATCGAGCTGTCACCCGGACTCGCGCGCGAGGCGCCCTGGCGATCGTGGCGCGACCGGCCGCTCTACCGCCAGGAAGGCAACCTCGTGACCGATCGCTCCGTGACGGCCGACCAGTACGGGCGCTTCCTCATCGACGTCTTCGAGGAGTGGGTCCGGCGCGACATCGGCACGGTCTACGTCCAGATGTTCGACGTCGCGCTGGCCAATTGGTACGGCGAGCCGGGCGGGCTGTGCGTCTTCCAGCCGACCTGCGGCGGGGCGCTCGCGATGGAGCACAACGGCGACGTCTACTCGTGCGACCACTTCGTCGAGGAGGACTACAAGCTCGGCAACATCACCGAGACCCACCTGGCCGACCTGGTCGCATCGCCCGCCCAGCGCAAGTTCGGCCAGGACAAGCTCGACACCCTGCCGCAGTTCTGCCGTGACTGCGACGTCCGCTTCGCCTGCCACGGTGCGTGCCCCAAGGATCGGTTCATCCGGACCCCCGACGGCGAGCCGGGGCTCAACTACTTGTGCAGCGGCTACAAGGCGTTCTTCCACCACGTCGACGGACCGATGCGGGCGATGTCGGAGTTGCTCCGCCAGAAGCGGGCCCCGTCCGAGCTGATGGCCGCGTATGCGGCGCGTGACGCGACCCTGCGGGCGGCCGTCGCGAAGGCGGGGCGGAACGATCCCTGTCCGTGTGGCAGCGGCCGGAAGGTCAAGCACTGCCACGGGGCGACGCAGGCCTAGGTCAGGTCGCGCGCGACGAAGCCTCGGGTCGGCCGTTGTGGAAAACCCAGATTGTCGCCGTGCGAGCCTCGGGTCTATAGTCGCTCGACCGGGCAAGAGGCACGGGAACGCGTTTCCCACGTGCGCATCGACGCCGAGACCGGCGCCTGCGAAACCAGCGCCGAAACACGCTCTTCCGTGCCGAGGACCCGCCCGCGTCCATCGGAGGGTCTTGGTCATGGGTCACCCGGCAATCGAACGCCCGCATGACGTCGAGCGATTGCGTGAGCGCGTCAGTGGGGCGGTCATCACGCCCGCTGACGACGGATACGACGACGCTCGCCGGGTCTATAACGCGATGATCGACAAGCGGCCGGCGGTCATCGTCCGGTGCGCGGGTTCCGCGGACGTCGCCGCCGCCGTCGATTTCGCGCGCGAGAACGGACTCGCGCTCGCGATCCGTGGGGGAGGCCATAGCGTTCCCGGCTTCGGCACGGTCGACGACGGCGTCGTGGCCGACCTCTCCGCGATGCGCGCGGTCCGCGTTGATCCGGAGAAGCGAACCGCACGGGCCGAGGGCGGGACGACCTGGGGTGTCTTCAACGAGGCCACCGCCGCACACGGTCTGGCGACCACCGGCGGGATCATCTCGACGACCGGCGTGGCCGGCCTCACGCTCGGCGGCGGTATCGGGTACCTCGCCCGGGGTTTCGGGCTCTCGTGCGACAACCTCGTCTCGGCCGAGATCGTGACGGCCGACGGCCGGACGGTCACCGCCAGTGAGGACGAGAACGCCGATCTTTTCTGGGCGATCCGTGGGGGAGGCGGAAACTTCGGTGTCGCGACCGAGCTCGAATTCCAGCTCCATCCCGTGTCGACGATCTACGGCGGGCCGATGTTCTTCGACATGAAGGATGCCGGGACGGTGCTTCGCTTCTACCGTGATTTCATCAAGGACGCGCCTGAGCAGTTCGGCGGGTTCCCCGCGTTCCAGATCGCGCCGCCCCTCCCGTTCATCCCGGAAGAGCGGCATGGCGAGACCTTCCTCGCGTTCGTGGCCTGCTGGGCTGGGCCGGTCGAGGACGGTGAACGCGCCCTCAAGCCACTCCACGACGTCGCGGAGGTGGTCGCGGAGCATGTCGGCCCGATGCCGTATTCGGCGCTCAACGGCGCCTTCGACGCGCTCGTGCCGGCTGGTCTCCAGCACTACTGGAAGGCGAATTTCGTCCGCGAGCTGACGGACGACGTGATCGCGGCGCACCTGGTGCACGGTCCCAAGGTGCCGACCGTCAACTCCACGGTCCATATCTACCCGATCAACGGGGCGTGCCAGCGGGTCGCCATGGATGCCACCGCGTTCGCCTATCGCGACGCGAACTTCGCACCGGTCATCGCCGGGATGTGGCCCGATCCCGAACAGAACGAGGCGAACATCCGCTGGGTGAAGGACTACTACGCTGCCACGGCGCCACTGTCCGAGGCAGGCGGGTACATCAACTTCATGGCCGGCGACGACCAGGACCGGATCAGGGCGAACTACCGGGGCAATTACGACCGGCTCGTCGAGGTCAAGCGCCGGTGGGACCCGGACAATCTCTTCAAAGTGAACCAGAACATCAAGCCCTGACCCGACAGAAGGCCGTCAGCGGTCCAGCGCCGCCCCTGACGGAGCGTTGGATCGGCGGGGCGGTGATGGAGTCGGACCGACGTCTCGTTGGGCTCGCGCGTCGAGGCGCTCGATGAGTAGCTGGGCGCCGAGCGACTCCAGGATCTCGCGAGCCTCCGGAACCGACGTCCTGACGGCCGGTTCGTCGATGCCGATGAGGGTGGCCATGTCCAGGATCGTCAGCGCGACATCGAACCGACAGCCGGCTTCGCGGTAGCCGGCGAGCGCGGAACGATACAGGGCGAAAGCATCGTCCGTCCGTCCCTCGAGCGCCGCGACCCCCGCTCGGAGGTTCGCGTGGTCGTGATCGATCACGCCCTCGTACCTGGACTTGGACAACCCGAGGACGCGTTGGGCCGTGTCGAGACGGCCCGCGTGGAGAGCGAAGCGACCGACCATCGCGAAGTCCGCGACACCTGCGTCGGATTCGGCATAGCGGAAGAACGGCTCGCAGCGACGGAGCGCTCCGTCCGGTCGGCCGGCAGCGAATTCGGCTCGAGCCAGCCAGGACGAGGCATTGAGTTCGGTCTGGAAATCGTTCTCGCCGATCGCGGCTGCGAGGATCCGTTCGGCCCGGGTCACGTCCGGCTCGCCGGTCCAGACGGAGTGGTAATCGCGGCAGAAGGCGAGCCATTCGACCTCGAGACGGTCCGGGGCGATGTCCACGAGTTCGGCCAGGGCGGTCGTCGACCACGTCCATTCGCCGAGTCGCTCCGCCGCTCCCACGGCGTTTCCGGCGAAATAGCTGTCGAACGAGAGCAGGCCGAGGCGCCTTGCCAGGGCGAGCCCCTCGCGCGTGCGTTCGAGGGAACCTCTTGGGTCGGACTCGGCCATGTTCGATGCGAGGTTGTTGACGCCTCGCAGGGCGTGCACGAGCTGGCCATGCGCCCGGGCGTCGACGACCGCACCTTCGAGGAGTGCCATCCCTTCGCGGTAACGGTTCGCGAACGTCATCGACGTGGCCTTGGTCACCAGAGCCGACGCGACGGTCTCGTCGAGGCGCAACGGCTCGGCGAGGGCCAATGCCCGATCGCACCACCGGATCGCCTCGGTCGGGTCATTGCTCCGGAACGCCGTTCGACCGATGGCCTCGGCGAAGAGCGCCACCGCTTCGCTCATCTCTGGCGCCTGCGCTGGGTCGAGCGTCTCGGTCAGGCCATCCACGAGATCGCGGACGGGCTTCGCGACGTCGATCGCGGAGGCGATCTGCGCGCTCGACAGGTAGCTCTGGATCCGACGTGCGACAGCGCGGATGACGCCGACCTGATCGGACAGCGCCTCGTATTCGTGGGCCGCCGCCGTCAGATTGAGCTGCGCCTCGTCGCGACGTGAGGTGAACACCTGGAGGTAACCCAGGCGCTCGAGGAGGCCCGCGTGGTCCTGGGGATCGTGCGTCACCTCCAGGGCTGAGGCGAGCGCGTCCACTGCCTGTGCCGACCGCACCGAGTGCCTGAGCGCGGTCCGCGGTGGCCAACAGCGAGACTCGGGCCTGGGCGGCCACCGCCTCGCCTGCCGGACCGTCCGGGGCGGCCCGGTAGGCGGCGACGAAATGGCTCGCGACGACTCCCGCAAGCTCCTCGTCGCCGAGGGATTCGAGGTAGCGCGCCGCAGCCAGGTGGTGCTCGCGTCGTTCACGTTTCGAGAGCGTGCCATAGGCGACCTCACGAACGAGCGCCTGGACGAAGGCGTGCTGTCCGCGCGTCGGTGCCCGCGGGTCGGTCTCGACCGTCAGGATCTCGCGTCGGACGAGCAGGTCGAGACGAGGCTCGAGTGCCGCCGATGTCTCGCCAGAGATCGCGGCCAGTCCTTCGACGCTGAATGTCTGGCCGAGGACCGCGGCATCCTGGAGGATCGAGCGATCGGCCGGCGCGAGGCGATCGAGCCGGGCCGCGACGAGGGCGTGGAGCGTCGGTGGGACCTCCAGGGCGCTCATGTCGACCGCGCCAAGGGGCTTGCCGACTGAGACGAGGCGTCCGCCATCCTGGGCCAGGCGACCGCTCGCGATGAGCATCCGGATCGTCTCGACGGCGTACAGCGGCAGTCCGTCTGCGCGCTCGACGATCTTGGACGACCACCGTCTCCGGTAATCCCGGAACCATCCCGTCGAGGAGCTCGCGCATCGCCGCATCCGTCAGCGGGTCGAGTCGCATCGAGATGGCGCCCCGGCGGTCCGTGCCCCAGCCCGCCCGCCGCTCGAGGAGCTCCGGCCGGGCCAGGGTCAGGACGAAGATCGGGCTCGACCGGCCCCAATCGAGCAGGTGTTCGAGGAAGTCGAGCAGCCCGTCATCGGACCACTGCAGGTCCTCGACGACGAAGGCGACCGTCCCGGTCTCGGCGAGTCGCTCGAAGAAGGTCCGCCACGCGGCGAACAGCTCGGTCCGACCGCCGGCCGGCGTTTCGCCGATGCCGAGCAGGACGAGGATGCGCGGCTCGATCCAGGTCCGTTCGGTCTCGTCGGCGATGTGTCGCTGCATCATCGCGGCGACGGCGCCGGCGGGTCGCCTCCTCGTCGTCGCCCTCGGCGAGGCCGGCCCGTCGTCGGATCATCTCGCCGAGCGCCCAGAATGTGACGCCCTCGCCGTACGAGGGCGACCGGCCGCGATGCCACCAGACCTGCTCGACGACGCCGTCGAGATACTTCTCGAGCTCCCATGCGAGGCGGCTCTTGCCGATGCCGGCCTGACCGACGAGCGACACGAGTCGCGCCCGTCGCTCGCGCCCGACCGCGTGGAACTGTTCCTTCAGGAAGCGCAGTTCGTCAGCGCGGCCCACGAACGGTGGCTCCAGGGCGTCCGGCCGCCGCGCGCCGCCGCGCTCGCCGACGACTCGCACCGCCAGCCACGAGGCGACCGGGGCGGCCTTGCCCTTGAGTTCCTGGTCGCCCGCCTCGACGAATTCGATCGCGGCCTCCGACGCGAGCTTCGTCGCCTCGCCGACGAGCACGCGACCCGGTGGCGCCACCGACTGGAGCCGGGCGGCCGTGTTGACCATGTCGCCGGTGACCATGCCCTGACCCTCGGCACCCACGGTGACCGCCGCCTCGCCGGTCAGGACGCCGACCCGGACCTGGAGATCCACGCTCGGACTCCCGACCGAGTGCCGGGACCATGTCGACGAGATCGAGCGCCGCCCGGACCGCGCGCTCGGCGTCGTCCTCGTGTGCGACCGGGGCGCCCCACATCGCCATGACCGCGTCGCCGATGAACTTCTCGATGACGCCGCCGTAGCGATCGACGATCACCCGCGTCCGTTCGAAGTACTGGTCCTGCAGCTCGCGCATCGTCTCCGGATCACGGTCGGCCGAGAGGCTCGTGAAGCCGACGAGGTCGGCGAAGAGGACCGACACCACGCGTCGTTCCGTGGCGCCGGCGCGAGCGTCCGAGGCGTGATCGGATCTCGGGGCTTGACCCCCGGACGCTCCGAGGTTCGTGCCGCAGCTGCCGCAGAAGCGGGCTCCCGCGGGATTATGGGCGCCGCAGTTCGGGCAGCCGCCGAGGGCCGCTCCGCAGTCGAGGCAGAAGCGTCCGTCAGCGGGGTTGCTCGCGCCGCAGTCCGAGCACGTCATCGGTGTCAGCCGTTGATCGTGGTTTCGGCCGTCGCTTCGCGCCGTCCCACGGACGGGTGAGCGGCCGTCGGGCGCGCGAGCACGGCGTTGAGTCGGGCGATGAACGGCCTTGCTTCGAGGCGGACGAGGATCTCGCGAGACGACTCCGCCGCGTCCCGCACGTCGGCGTTCGAGGGGTCGAGAAGCGTCGCCATGTCGATCCCGCACAGGGCTTCGTCCCAGGCCAGGCCGAGATCGCGCCACGCCCGAAGGGCCTCGCGATAGAGCGGAAGCGCATCGGAAGCGCGACCCTCGAGCGCCATGATCCCCGCCCGGATGGTCCTCCGATCCGCCTCGATGGCCGGCCCGTGGACGCCGGACGCGTCGAGAACAGCAAGGTCATTCGTCGCGGCCGGCACATCGCCAAGCCACAGGGCGGCCCGAGCAGCACAGGCTGATGTGGTGGGCTCCGATCCAGCACGCAGCTCGCCACAGCGATGCCACGCGCCGCGCGCGTCCCCAAGACGACCAGCGGCGAACGCCTCGTTCGCTGTCGCGAACATCAGCTCGGAAAGAACTGCCGGTTCCACACTCGACCCGACGAGCGACACGATCTCAGCCATCAGGTCGGCGACCGGATCCCCGCGCAAGGCTCGAAGGATTGTCGTCGCCGCGAGGAGATTGAAACGGTCGTTGCCCTCGAAGTCCTCCGTCAGCGTCGCCTCGAGTTCCTCGGAGGCCCATCGCCACTCGCCCGCTCGAACCGCCGCTTGCACGCCGTTCCCGAGTACCACGCCCAATGGACTCCGAGTGCCGAGTCGGCGGGCGAGTGCGATTGCCGCTCGCGCGTTCACCACGGCGGTGCGCGGGTCGCGCATCACGTCGACGCTCAACCGGTTGCCCGCCGCGCGGAGCGTCGTGGCGTCGAACCCGTTCGACTCGGCCAGGGTCTGGCCGGTGGCGATCAGGCCGAGCCCTTCGATTGCGCGTCCGAGCTCGGCCAGCGCCGTGCCCTTCGTCACGAGCGTGTCCGCGACGATGCCCCGGAGGTCGGCCCGCTCTGCCGCGGCGAGGGCCCGGTCGGCGACGGCGATCGCCCGCGCCTGATCCTCGTGGAGGAACTAGCGCACGCGCGAGTTGGCCGAGGAGCGCGACGAACCCGGGATCGGTGTCGAGATCGGCGAACTCGTTGGCGCCGGGCTCCAGGATGGCGATCGCCTCGGCCGTCTTGAACGCGGTGACGAGCGCTCGCCCGAGGAGCGCCGTGGCACGCACGATCGCCGAGCGATCGCCGAGGGCACGCTCGACATCGACTGCGCGACGGAGGAGCGCCTCGGCCGTGTCGTGCCGTCCTGCCGTCGAAGCCGCCTCGCCTGCCTGCTCGAGGAGTCCTGCGATCTCGGCTTGATCGGTCGTCACCGACAGCGCCTGCTCGAAGAACAGCAGTGCGTGATCGTTCGCCCCGAGCGCCACGGCCCGTGCCGCTGCCGCCATGAGGGCGATCCTCGCCTGGCCGGCGAGTGCGTCGCTTCGGGGCCATCGGTCGCGTTGGCATGCGCCGCCAGGTAGTGGCCCGCGAGTGCTCCCGCGATCTCGTCCGTGTCGAGGCTCTCGAAGAAGCGCGCGGCAGCAAGGTGGCGCCGCTTGCGATCGGGCCTGGCCAGGGTGTTGTACGCGACCTCGCGGATCAGGGCCTGGACGAAGGCGTACTGGCCGTGCTCCGGACTCCTCGTGTCGGTCTCGAGCGTGAGCAGCTCGCGGCGGACGAGGGCGCGGAGGCGAGGCTCCAGTTCCGCTTCGTCGATCCCGGACACGGCCGCCAGCCCCGCCGGCGAGAAGCTCTGTCCGAGGACCGCGGCGTCCGAGACCAGCGTCCGATCGTCGACGGTGAGGCTGTCCAGACGGCTCGCGATGAGTGCAGTCAAGGTTTCGGGGACCGCCAGGCTGGTCAGGTCGCCGACGGGGCGGTACGTGCCATCGACGATGGCGATGCGCCCTTCGGCGACGAGCATGCGGACCGTCTCGACCGCGTAGAGCGGGATGCCGTCGGCCCGGGCGACGATCGCCTGCAACGCGGTGGCGGGCAGGCCCGGGACGAGTCCGGCGAGGAGCTCGCGCATCGCGACCGCGTCGAGCGGCTCGAGGTACAGCGACGTGAAGTTGCGCTTGCCCGCACCCCAATCCGGCCGGCGCTCCAGCAACTCCGGTCGGGACAGCGTGATGACGTAGATCGCGGATGCCGCGGCTCCATTCGAGGAGGTGATCCACGAAGTCGATCAGACCGGAATCGGCGTGGTGGAAATCCTCGAACACCATCGTGACGGTGCCCCGGTCGGCGATCCGTTCGAAGAACGTGCGCCAAGCCGCGAAGAGTTGCTCCGAGCCGCCCGAGTCGGCCTCGACGCCGAGGAGGGTGAGCAGCGCCGGCTCCGATCCAGCGTCGGTCGGCCTCGTCGGGGACGTATTCGACGAGGGTCTCGGCGATCTTCGCCCGGGTCGTCGTCTCGTCGTCCGTCTCGAACAGCCCGGCCCGCCGACGGACCATCTCGCCGAGGGCCCAGAAGCTGATCCCCTCGCCGTAGGCCGGACTTCGGCCGACATGCCAGTACGTCGTGTCGATGACGCCGTCGGTGTACTTCGAGAACTCCCAGCCGAGGCGGCTCTTGCCGATACCGGCAGGACCGATCACCGACACCAGCCGGGCCCGGCGCTCGCGCCCCGTCGCGTGGAACAGGTCCTTGAGCAGGCGAAGCTCATCGTCGCGACCGACGAACGGCGCTTCGACCGTCTCGGATCGGTTGCGTCCGCCCAGCTCGGCGACGACACGCACGGCGCGCCAGGCCGGGACGGGGCTCGTCTTGCCCTTGAGCGTCTGCTCGCCGGCCTCCTCGAAGACGATCGCCCTGTCGGCGGCCCGCTGCGTCGCGGCACCGACGAGGACCATGCCCGGCGCGGCGGCGGATTGGAGGCGGCTGGCGGTGTTGACGAGGTCGCCGGCGACCATCCCCTGGTTCGTGGCGCCGAGCGTGACCGCCGCCTCTCCGGTCAGGACGCCAGCCCGAGCCTGGATGGTGGGACCCGAGCGATCGGACCGCATCCACCAGCTCGAGAGCCGCCCGGACCGCGCGCTCCGCATCGTCCTCGTGTGCCGTCGGCGCGCCCCAGACCGCCATGACCGCATCGCCGATGAATTTCTCGACGGTCCCGCCGTAGCGGCCGATCACGTCGCGCGACAGATCGAAGTAGCTGGACAGCAGCTCGCGCGTGTCCTCGGCGTCGCGGCCCTCGGCCAGTGTCGTGAAGCCGACGAGGTCGGCGAACAGGACGGACACGACACGGCGCTCGGCGACCGGGCTCGACGCGTGCACCGCGGCGGGTGTCGTCGTCGGCCCGGCCGCCGGCAGAGGCTGGGCGCAGTCGCCACAGAACTTCTCACCGGGCTGGTTGAGCGCGCCGCACGACGGGCAGGGGAGGGCCAGCGGAGCGGCGCATTCCGAGCAGAACTTCCGTCCGGCCCGATTCTCGGTGCCGCAGTTCGAGCAGACCAATCGTGTCTCCGATGCGACCTGACGGTTGGAGCGTACCGCGTCAGTCGTCCCTTCAGGCGCCCGCCCGTGTTCGGGCAGGAGCGGGCCGTCGACGGGTCCGGCAGCCCCTCCCCCCTCACCCCGTTCCTGGACGTCCTGTTGTCCGGCTCGCCCTGGCGCTGTGGTGCGACGAGGCCGAATACAAGAGCGGCCGGCAGATCGTGGTGGCCCTGCGCGGACCAGCGACCGCGTTCTCCGCGAGACGTACGGCCAGACCGCAGGTGCCCTGGCAGTGATCCTGTCAACAGCCTTCCCGAGTGCCGCCGTACGAAGTCACGATCCCTGTCTTGTCGATCCCGTTCCTCGGCGCAGAAGACTCTTCAGCTTCCGCCTTCCTCTTTGCAGTCTATCAGTCTCACTCTCTTACCGCCTCTCCCCCTATCCCTAGTCCTACCTACAGTCATATATCCTACTTCACTTCTATCTATCTTCTCACCATCTACATTGCCTCCAAACCTTACATCACTTCTCCTTTCTTCTCCACCTTCTCCACTCTCTTCTTATCAGTTACTCTCTCCAAGGGGGTGTCGCGGTCGTCGATAGCGTCGCCACATGTCGCCCGCACTCTGGAATGGGCCGCGATGCTCATCGCCCTCGGTGAACCGTCCCGCACGCACCCGGGCGACGATCCGTGGCCCGTCCCAGAAGTCGAGATCGGCCGGAGAACCTGGCTCGAGGTCGCCGCCGACGGCGCCGGGCGCGGCGGTCACGACACAGCCGCCGAGATCCAGGAAGGTCGAATTCACCGCGCGAGATCGCCCTGACCAGCGCGTCGGGCCCGACCGCCAGCACGCGATCTGCTGCCCAGGCGATCGCCGTCGCCGCCTCGGGTTCGTCGCCCGTTGCATGAATCCGCCCACCGACGGCGATGACGTATTCGTGCGTCATGTGCCGTCGCCCTCGGCAGCGGTCGACGCCGAACCGACGACGATGTCGAGATCGTCGGGATGCGTCTCCAGGTAGCGCTTGACGTACGGACAGCTGGCGATGACCAGAAGCCCTCGCCGGCGCGCGTCGTCGAGCGCGAACCGAGCCAGCGCGGCGGCGATCCCACGTCCCTCGTACGCCTCCATGACCTCGGTGTGGATCAGGGCGATCCGGCCGTTCCTGACGGCGTACGTGAGCACCCCGACCAGGACGTCATCGAGCAGCGCTTCGTAGCGCTCGCGGTCGGTGGCATCGGTCACGACAAGACTCATGGGGCGAGTATCGTCACCGCATGCTCGCGACGGCGCAACCGGCCTGCTTCCTGATCGCCGACATCTCCGGCTACACCGGGTACCTCGCCGACGTCGAGCTCGACCACGCCCAGGACATCCTGGCCGATCTCGTCGGCGCCGTCGTCAGCGCGCTCCGGCCGAACTTCCGCCTGGCCAAGCTCGAAGGCGACGCGGCGTTCACGTCGATGCCCGGCGAGTCGATCGACGGGTCGATGCTGCTTGGACACCATCGAGCGCTGCTACTTCGGTTTCCGGCGTCGCCGCCGTGACGTCCGCCAGGCGACCTCGTGCGAGTGCAACGCGTGCAGCCGGATCCCCGATCTCGACCTCAAGTTCGTCGTGCACCACGGCCTGGCGATCACCCAGAGGGTCGCCGGGCGACAGGAGTTGCTGGGGTCGGATGTCATCGTCGTCCACCGGCTGCTCAAGAACGACGTCGTCGAGGGTCTCGGCATCGACGCGTACGCGCTGCTGAGCCAGGCCTGCATCGATGCCGCTGGGCTCGACCCGGTCGCGCTCGGCTTGCGTCCGCACACGGAGACGTACGACCGGATCGGCGACGTCTCGACCTGGGTCCTCGACCTCGATCGTCGCTGGGCGGAGGAGGAGGCGCGCGAGCGCGTCTTCGTCGCACCGGAGGACTCGATCCTCATCGTGTCCGTCCCGACCGATGTGCCGCCGCAAGTCGCCTGGGAGTTCATCACCAAGCCCGGACAGCGGATGTCGTGGCAGCCGTGGGTCACCGAGGTCGATGTCCGGGGCGCCACGGGCGGCCGGCGCGGCCCCGGGTCGGCCAATCACTGCATGCACGGCAAGGACGCCGTCGTCGAGGAGATCCTCGACTGGCGCCCGTACGACTACGTGACGGACCGGACCGTCCTCGAGACGCCGACCGGCCCGATCAAGCTGCTCCATACGGTCGAATTCGAGCCGACGACTGCCGGCACGACGATCCACTTCCGGTATGGCGCGCCGAAGTCCAAGCGCGAGAAGGAGCTGATGGAGACGATCGGGCCGGCCTACGGAGCGGCCCTTCAGTCGGGCGTGCCCAGCCTCATCGCGCAGCTCGATGCCGCAGTCGTCGCGCGCGACGACGGACGCCTGCCCGAGCCGGAACTCGCCCGACCGAGGGCGGATGGCCCTCTCGCGGGGATCCGGCCCTTGGCGATCATCGGCTGACAACGACGAAGCTCATCCACCGAGCAGCGCCTCGGCTCGCCGAATCCCGTTCACGAACCCCTTGGCGGCGTAGATCTCGCGCGATCTGCGCGCGGCGTCGCGCGCCTCAGCCTTGCGACCCTGGAGCAACAGGACCTGACCGCGCGCGAGCCAGGCGGTCCCGGCATCGAACGAATCCGTCCCCTCGGCGATGGCGACGCCATCGGCCGAGATGCGGTCGGCTTCCTCGGAGTCGCCGCGCCGGGCCAACACGACACTTTCCGCCGCACGCCACAAGATCTGCGTGACAGCGTCATCCGTCGCGCCGAGTCGTCGGGATTCGTCGGCGGCGCGGGCGGCTTCCTCGTCGTCGTCGCCTGTGAGTGCAAGGATCCACGCCGGCGAGCCCGACCATGGTCGACCGCTGGCCGGTATCGCCCCGACGTTCGAGCTCGACTGCCGTCAGCCGGGTCAGCCGCAGCGCTTCGGGCAGATCGTCGAGCGCGTAGTGCATGAACGCGTGGCGAAACTCGGAGTGACCGTGCCCGAGCTCGTCCCAGATCGATACCGCCTCCAGGTGGGCCGCCTCGGCGCCTGACCGGTCGCCGAGGAACGCTCGGAGGAGCGCCATGCCGGCGAGCAGCGACGCTCGCGCGATGCGCCGGCTGGTCGATGCGAGGAGTCCATCGACGACGATCAGACTCTCGGCCGCGTCCGTCGAGCCCCACGCCAGGCCGTTCGCCAGCCAGTTGGCGAAGTCCTCGCGACGGCCTTGTCGCCCCGCCGCCGTCGCGATATCGAGGGCGAGTCGGCACGATTCGATGGTCCCTTGCCAATGGGCCAAGTTGAGGTCGATGAAGATCAGGATCTCGTAAGCGTCGAGGAGCGCATCGATGTCACCAGCGGCATCGAAGGTCCGGACGGCCTCCTCGGTCTCGGCTCGGACGTCGGAGATCAGGAACGTGGGATCCGTGAACTGGCGGATGCCCGAGATCCACAGCCGCGCCCATCGCTGGGCGAGCTCTCCGAGTCCCTGCGCAACGTCTTCTGCGCCCTTGGCGGCCGCCATGGCGATCGAGAAATCTTGCTCCGCCACGACCTTGACGAGCTTGATCAGCGTGTCGAACCGCTCGCCCGGGTCCTCGACGAGCAGCACCTCGGCCCGCGACAGAAGACGCACCGCGGTCGGGATCTCATCCCGTTCGGCAGTGCGGCGCCCGGCGGCGGCGAGGCGCCGACCCGCCCGCAGGGCCAGCGCGCGCGTCCGATCGTCGTCCGGCCCGAGATCCAACCGGTAGGTCCGCGCCTGGTCGAGGTGGTATCCGGTGATCTCGTCCAGTTCGGCGAGTCGGTCGCCGGCGCCTCGTTCCAGCCAGTCCGCGAACTGCTCGTGGAGCTCCGCCCGCTCGAGTTTCGGCAGGCTGTCGTAGGCAGCATCGCGGATCAGGAGGTGACGGAAGCGATACGCGTCGCCGCTGACGTCTCGTTGTCGGTCGGGTCGGATCAACTCCTTGCGCACGAGGCCCATCAGCTGGCTCGACACGTCCGCCCGACCCTCGCTCGGCGTCAGCTCGGAGACGTCGCGTCGCCCGAACTCCTTGCCGACGACGGCGGCTCGTTCGATCGTCCGGCGCTCGCCGTCGCTCAGCCGGTCCAGCCGTGCCGCCAGGAGTGCCTGGATCGTGGGCGGGACGGAGATGCGTCTCGAGGTCGCCGATCACCATCGCGCCGTTCGGGCCGCGCTCGACGAGACCGTCGTCCAGGAGCATCTCGATGACCTGCTCGACGTACAGCGGATTGCCGTCGGCGGCCGCGGCGATCCGTTCCCGCGCGATCGGCGGGAGGGACGCCCCCTCCAGGAGCGCCTCGACGAGGTGCTCGGTGTCCGCCGATGCGAGCGGCTCGAGCAGGAAGGTCGTGGCGTCCGGCTTCCCACCGCCCCAGCCGACCCGAAGGTCGAGGAGCTCGGGTCGCGCCATCGCCAGCAGGAACAGCGGGACGCCATGGACCCAGTCCGACAGGTGCTCGACGAGGTCGAGGATCGCCGGCTCAGCCCATTGCAGGTCGTCGAGCACGACGATCGTCGGGCCGGCTGGTCGCCAGATGCTCGAGGAGGCGGCGGATCGCCCAGAAGAGCTCCTCGACGGGCGCTGGCTCCGATGGCGATCCCGAGCGGCTCGGCCAGCTGGGAGAGGATCGCCTCGGCGTCCTCGATCCCGGCGAGCCGATCGCGCAGTCGGTCCATCACCGTCGACGGGGTCGGCATCCTCGTCGAGTCCGGTCGCCGAGCGGAGGAGTTCCGCGACCGGGTACCAGGTGATCCCCTGGCCATATGGCAGGCATCGGCCACGCAGGACGGTCGCGTCCGCGCGCGCGTCCAGCGAGGAACTCATGGACGAGCCGGCTCTTGCCGACACCGGCCGACCCGAGCACCGTGACGAGGACGCAGCGCTCCTCGACGACGGACCGCTCGAAGGCGGCGCGCAGGACCCCGAGTTCGCGATCCCGGCCGACCATCGGCCCCCCGACGCGGCGGTGGATCGCCTCGGCGGCCTGGTCGACGCCAGCGAGGCTCCGGACCGTGACCGGCTCATCGCGACCCTTGACCTGGACCTCGCGCGGCTCTCCGGTGACGACCGCGTCGCGGACGAGGCGCCAGGTCGAGTCTCCGACGAGCGTCTCGCCCGGGTCGGCAGCCTGCTGGAGACGCGCGGCGACGTTGACGGCATCTCCGGTCGCCCGGCTGCCGCCGGCGCGCGCGTCGCCGACCACGACGGCGCCGGTGTTGATGCCCACGCGCATCTCGATCTCGAGATCGCGCTCGGTTCGGAGGGCGGCGTTCAGGGTCGCCAGCGCGATCTTCATCTCGGCGGCGGCACGAACGGCCCGGAACGCATCGTCCTCGTGGACGACCGGGACGCCGAAGACGGCGACGACGGCATCGCCGATGAACTTCTCGACGGAACCGCCGTGGCGCTCGAGGACCGCGCTCATGGCGTCGAACCAGCGGCCCATGATCGAGCGCAGCGCCTCCGGATCGAGGTGCTCACCCAGTCCGGTCGAGCCGGTGATGTCGGCGAACACGACGGTGACGACCTTGCGCGCCTCGCGTGCCGGCTCGGGCGCGGCCAGCGTCGCGCCGCAGGACATGCAGAAGCGGGCGACGTCGGGGTTCTCGGTCGAGCAGGTCGGGCAGGCGGCCATTCGCTGAGTCTAGGGCGCCGCCATCGGTCTCGATGCGGCGTGGAGCCGCATGCTGCCCGAGACGCCCTTCAGTTCGACCAGGCCGACATCGCGGAACGTGACGGCCGTCTCCGGGACGCGTCGACGACCTCCTGGCTGACGATCACCTCGCCCGGCTGCGCGTAGGCGGCGATCCGCGCCGCGACGTTGACCGTCTAGCCGTAGTAGTCGCCCTCCTGGAAGATGACCGGACCGGCGTGCAGGCCGACGTGTGCCGGCGGCAGGCCGGCCGTCGACCACGCCGTCGACCATCTCGAGCGCTGCCGAGACACCGTGCGCCCGGGTTCGGGAAATGCAGCATCACGCCGTCGCCGAGCCACTTGACCGCTCGGCCGCCGTGCTTGACCGATGTCCGCTGGACGATCCGGCCGAGTCGCTCGGCCAGCTCGGCCGCCGCCGCGTCGCCGTGCTCCTGGGTCAGGCGCGTGTAGCCGCTGATGTCCAGGAAGCACATCGCCGGCGGGTGGTCGAGGCGACTGTGCAGGCCGGCCGCGGCGAGCATCATCTCGAGTCCTTCGATGATGCCGGCGGTCCACGCCTGCGTCTGCTGCAGGTGGTACATCGCCATGACGGCGCTGCTCGTTCAGCACCGCTCATCCGATCGCCGAAATCGATGCCGAGGATCTCGTCGGGCCGCTTGCCGCGCCTCCATCGCCGGCAGGATCACCTCGGCCTGCCACATGGCCGACTCCGTCTCGGCGAGGCGGCGCAGGCTATCGCCCTGGACGCGGATCAGCTGCTGGATGGCGGCGGGCGGAATCCCGGCCTTGAGCGACGGCCTCGATCAGGTCGGCATACGCGCAGTTCCTCGTCACGCATCCGATCGCCCGGGTCCGGCAGCGACCGAGCCGGCCGCCTCACGGATGAACAGCAGCATCTCGACCGGCACGCCCGTCCGCTCGGCGACCTCGGCGAACGTGTCGCCGCTCAGCGCCGAGAACCGCTCGAAGGCGGGCGCATCGAGGAAGTCGAGCGAGACCTGGCCGCTGCGGATGGCCTCGCCGAGACCGTCCAGCGGGATGCCGGCCGCGGTGAGGCTCACCACGAGCCCGGCACGGCGCAGATGACCTCGACGTGAACCGGCCTTCGCGCGTCCGGCGTGAGGATCCCGAGCTCGACCAACGCCTGCGAGTCGGTCCGCGCTGACGCCGACCCGCCGCGCCGCCTCCGCCAGGTCGTAGGTCTCCACGGGCCCGACTGTAGGGCTGCGGAGCCTGCGTCCGAGGAACCCTGGGTGGCTGACGCAGCGCCGGGATCCGGGCCTTGCCTCCCGGCGCGAATCCTGTGGATAACTCACTTTCCTTGTTTCGGCATGCGGCGCACGATGGCGCTTCCGGTCACCGCGACCGGTCCGAACGGGGGTCGCCCTGAGGCGGGACTCGCCTCACGCACATCGAGGAGGCTCCCATGGCTCGGAGTACTGGCGTGCGCCGCACGAGGCGCATCGTCTCGACGATCGCGACCCTGTGTCTCGTGGCGGGGACACTCGCGGCGGGTGCCGGGTCAGCCGCAGCCGCAAGCCGCGTCACCCTCCCCGGAAGCATCCCGACGTGGGCGAACGCGAGCAACTACGCGGGCCCCGCGAACTCTTCAGACAACGTCGGGTTCCGTGTCTACCTCGGCTGGACGAATCCGGCCGGCGTCGAGGCACTCGCCCAGTCCGTCTCCGACCCGCACAGCGCGTCCTACGGGAAGTACCTGAGCGCCGCCCAGTTCCGCCAGCGCTTCGCGCCGACGCAGGCCCAGGTCGGGTCTGTCCAGTCGTGGCTCAAGAGCCAGGGATTCACGGTCGATTACACGCCCTCGAACAACCACTACGTGGCGGCCGAAGGGACCGTCGCCCAGGCGGGAGCCGCCTTCGGCACGACCTTCGGGCTGTACCAGGCGTCAGGTCTTGTCGTCCGTTCGCCCGCATCGGACATCTCCGTCCCGGGTTCGCTGGCCGGGGTCGTCAGCGGTGTCTTGGGCCTCGATGAGAGTGCCCTATTCGTGACCACCGATCACGTCGTGGACAAGAACGCTCCGCCGACGGCCGGCTTCCGCAATGCGCCGCCTCTCTCATCGTATTGGGCCGAATTCATATCGCCGTACGCGTACCCGACCGGCTTCACGGCCGTTGTTTCCCCTGCCACGGCTCCATGGACCGTCAAGGGCTACACCCCGGCCCAGATCAAGGGTGCTTATGGGATCCCGTCGACATACGACGGCGCGGGCCAGACCGTCGCTGTCATCGATGCGTATGCCTCGCCGACGATCGTCCAGGACGTCAACCAGTGGTCGACGAACCGGGGGCTCCCCACGTTCAGCCGGGAGCCAATTCACCCAGGTCGTGGCCCCGGGCACCTACGGGCGCCCGCAGAACCGTCGCCAGGACCCGCAGGGCTGGTACGGCGAGGAGACCCTCGACATCGAAGCGGTGCACGGCATGGCGCCCGCGGCGAAGATCGTCTACGTCGGGGCGCCGAACAACTACCAGGACCTCGATGCCGCGCTCAACCATGTCGTCGACAGGCAGCTCGCCCAGATCGTGACGAACTCGTACGGGTTCCACACCGAGTTGCTCCCACCCGGCTGGGTGAAGCCGATGGAGGACACCATCCTCCAGGGAGTGGCCGAGGGGATCGGGATCTACTTCTCCTCGGGTGACAACGGCGACGAGACGTCCAGGTTCGGATTCGCAACCACCGACTGGCCGGCGTCGAGCCCGTGGGTCACGGCAGTCGGCGGGACGAGCCTCGGCATCGATGCCGGAAACGCGCGTGTCGTCGAGACTGGTTGGGGCACGAGCAACTACAACTGCGATCCGACGACCCTCGTGTGCACGCGCACCGGCTGGCTCTATGGTGCGGGAGGCGGCGTGAGCCAGCTCTTCGCTGAGCCAGCGTATCAATCAGATCAGGTCTGGGCCTGACCGGTCGAGGCGTGCCCGATGTCGCTGCGCTCGGTGATCCGCAGACGGGTCTCCTCGTCGGGCAGACCCAAACGTTCCCTGACGGCGTCTACTACGACGAGTACCGGATCGGCGGAACGAGCCTCTCGAGCCCGATCTTCGCTGGCCTCATGGCGCTCTTCGACCAGAAGGCCGGCCACCCGCACGGGTTCGCGAACCCGCTCTTCTACGCGAATCCAGGTGCCTTCTATGACGTCCTGTCGGTCAAGACCGCCGTCGCGCGACGGAACTTCAACAACGGGGTGGATGCCAGCGCCGGGACCGCCGATCGACTCAGGACGTTCGACGACTACTCTGGCTCGCCGACGCAGCACACGGGCCCCGGCTGGGACAACGTCACCGGCCTGGGGACGCCGAATTCGGGCTTCCTCTCGCTGCCGTAGCGACGGCAGGAACGAGTCGAGCAACACAGAGGGGGCGGCGCACCGCGTCGCCCCATCTCGAACGACTGACCGGGGCGCCGCGCCGAGACCACACCTTCCCGGCTCCACGTTGCGGTTACGCTGGCCCGGTGATCGTTCGCGTCCTGACCGCCACGGTACCGGAGAGGTCCTCCGGACAACTCCACGCCCTGATGCGCGAGCAGCTGCCACTCCTCCGTGAGCACGACGGGCTGGTCTACGTGAAGCTCGCCCGACGTCTCATGGGAACCCAGGAAGAGGTCATCCTGTTCGAGGAGTGGCGCGACACGGCGGCGATGTACCGGTGGACGGGGCCCGACATCAGCCGTCCCCGCCTCCTTCCGGGCACCGAGGCCCTGATCACCGACCTTCGGATCGAGCACTACGAGGCGCTGGACATCGACCTGACCGGATAGCCCGGACGGTGGGTCAGGGCTTGTTCGGTGCCGTCGTTCAAGACCCATCCTGGCGCCATGCGACGGCGCGCACCTCGACCGGCTCGCGGACGCCCTTGAGCGTGAGTGGCCGCGGTTCGGACAGGCCGAACCTGATCGGGCCGACACCACTCAGCGTGGCGCTCGACACCAGGATCTCGTCCTTGGCGGCCGCCGCGCCGACGCGGGCTGCGACATGGACGCCCTGGCCGGCGAAGTTGCGGCCCTGCCGGGTGGCTTCGGCGGAATGGAGGCCGATCCGGACCGACGGCGCGAAGCCATGCTCTCGGCGATGGCGCGCCAGTCGGCGCTGGATATCGACGGCGCAATCGATAGCCGTCGGTCGGTCGTGTCGAAGGCCACGAAGAAGCCATCGCCCGTGTGGGCGACCTCCTCGCCGAGGTGTTGGGCGAAACTCGAGCGGAGTTCGCGATCGTGCCAGCCCAGGACCTCGCTCCATGCGTCGTCGCCGATCACACCGATGAGATCGGTGGACGTCACGATGTCCGTGAACATGAACGCCCTCGTCACGCGATCGGCCTTGCCTGCGGAGCCCGCGGCGGGCGTCGTGGCGGCCCCACCCAGCAGTGCGTCCACCCGCTCCAGATCGAGTGTCGCGCCGAGACGTTCGAAGACCGTGCGGACGGCCAGGAGGTCACGGTGCGCCAGTGCCTCGTCGCCCTGGGCGGCCAGCGCCTCGGCATAGCTGAGACGGGCCCGGGCGCTCTCGTACGGCAGGTTCGACGTCTGCCACAGACGCCACGACTGCCCCAGGATGGGTGAGGCCTCGGATGCCTTGTCCTGCCCGAGAAGCAATTCGCCGCGGGCGGTGAGGGCTCCCGCCTGGAACAGCGAACCGGTGTAGTCGGCAGCGATGGCCTCGAGTTCCTCGGTTGCCTGCCTGGCCGCCTCGAGGTCACCGGCCGCGAGGGCGATATCGACCTGCGCAGGCAGCAGCCGGCCGCGCGTGGCTCGATCGGCGACGCCGTTCACGCCGGCCGCAGTCGCGAGCGCGCGATCGATGGACCGGCGCGCCTCCGCCACCTCGCCGCGCTCGAGCTGAAGGAGGGCGAGACCCGGTTGAGCGCTGTGTCCGTACTCGTAGGCACGGTCGAAAGCCGCCGCGGCCGCGTCCAGGTCGCCCATCCGGAGCCTGATCTCACCGACCTGATAATGGGCATACCCCACGCCATCGAGGAGCCGATACCGTTCGAGTTCCTCGCAGGCCTGGCGCGTCTCCAGCTCCGCCTCGGACCACTGGCCGTGGAGCATCTTGATCTCAGCGCGATGCACCCGACAGATTCCCGGATAGCCGCCCGCACCTTCGCGATGCATGAACCGCTCGCCTTCTTCTGCCCACTGCGAGGCTCGACCGAGGTCGCCGACGCTCCGACAGGCCGAGATGGTATTGCAGTAGATATCGCTTGCCGTGCGCAGGCCGAGCTGGCCTGACGAGGCGGCTGCCGCGGCCTCGTCGATGAGGGCTCGGCCGGCCGCAAGATTGCCCCGGAAGACCTCGGCCATGCCATTGAAGCTCATCGCCTGGAACAAGGCGTCCTCGTTGCCCTGACGGCGCGCGACGTCCATGGCTCGATCGGCAAGCTCGATGCCCTCCTCGATCCGGCCCTCCATGAGTGCGCCGAGGGCATGGAAGACGCCGAGCCAGGCGTGGCTGGGCGATTCCGGTTCTCCCGCGAGGAGCCGCTCGGCACGCGCCAGCCAGCCACCGGCGACAGGGATGGCGAGGCCTCGGAACGCCTCGTAGGCGAGCGTCAAGGCGACCCGCGCCGCGTCGATGTTGCGCCCGTCGTCGGCGTAGCCCGCGAACGCGCGCTCGAGCGCGACGGTCGACTCGTCGGGGTGTCCCGTCCACCACGATGCCGTGCCAAGCATCTCCAGGTCAGCCGGGGCGAGCCCTCCATCGCGATCGACCGCGGTCAATGCCTCGACCGCTTCGGTCCAGGCGTGGCGGCTGATGGCGTTCCTGCCGGCTTCGAGTGGCTCGATCATCTGCGGGCGCTCACGGATCGGGAGTCGCGATCGACCTTTCCGATTATGAGCAGGCCTGCAAGGCAGCTCGGATGTGGTGGCGATGGTCGTCGGCCGGCGCACGTGGTGCGCCACCGTCGACTCCATGGATCAAGGCCCGGGCCAACGAGCGCGCGATCGCTCGTCGGCGAACTGATCGGCCGGGAGAGGATCGCCCCTGAGGTCTGCGCGTGAGCCGTATCGACGGGCTGCGATCAGGTCCAGCGCGGGCGCCGCCCGGCTTCAGTACGGGTCCCGCGGAGGGCGGACAGAGCGTCGGCCACCATGGCGACCACTCGATGCGCCGGGGACGTGCGGTCGTCGGCCGACGACTGATCGTCGGCGCCTGCCGCCCGAGCAAGCCGGTCGGCCGCGATCGCGTCATAGAGTTCGGACTGACGATGAGCTGCCTGGGCGGGAGCCTGATAGAGGTCGAACATCGGGATGTCCTCCGGGGCTTGTGCGATCCGGTGCCGACCTTCTGGGGTCTTCCTCCGGTTCGATAGATCGAGAGTAGGTCCGACACCGGGCGGGTCCAAGACCGCATCGGACCGGGTCGATGTACGGTCTCGGACAGGCCACCTGTCCGGTGCTGATCCGCCGTGCTCGACGTCGAGAGATGACCGGCTTGGGCTCGGCGGATCAGGACCGAGAAGGGGCGCGGAGGCGCCTGACACACCCGGCACCCGATTTGGATGTGCTCGACACGATGCGAGGGCGGCCCTGCGGCCACCCTCGCATCGATCCAGCGTCCTGGCTGGGGCTCGGCTACCTGAGCTGCGATGGCGGTAGCAGGTGCTGGCCGGGAGCGCCGGTGCCCGAGCCGATGAGCGCGAATGCCACCGCGTGTGCGATCTCGGCGCCTGCGGCATTCACACGTGATCGTGGTCTGCCGGTTACCGTCGCTTGCACCCTTTAGCCGTCGCGATGGAGATCGTGACGTCCGCGCTTTGACCGGCCGACAAGGTGACAGTGCCCCCGCCGGAGAAGAGGACACCGTCGGTCCAGTCGTCGCTGATCGTCACTGAGTACGTTCCCGACGATGCCGAGACGTTGGTCACGTTGAGCGTTGCCGATCTCGACTGGCCCGAGGTCCCCGGGATGGACCCGAAGGTAGACGCTCACGGGATCGAGCGAGATCTTCGCATTCACGGAGCCGTGGGCGTCAGCGAGGCCGGCGCCGACGATCACCGCGTCGTCGGTGGGCGTGTTCGTGTCCGAGGTCCGAAGGACTCCCTCCTGCGCGGTGTTCACGATCGCGGAACGGATCTCAGCCGCGGACCAGGCGGGATGCGCGTTCTTCACCAGTGCGGCGAGGCCGGCCATGTGCGGAGTGGCCATCGAGGTGCCGCTCAGGACGCCCCAGCAGGAGACGTTGCCGTCGCAGTACGCGGCGGGGAGAGAGCTGATGACGTTGTGGCCGGGGGCCACCACGTCGGGCTTCGGGTAGATGTTCTGGCCCATCGTCGGGCCCTGGCTGCTGAAGTCGGCCATCTGGTAGTCGAGTGCGGTGTCGCGCACGTACGCCGGTAGCGCGATGAGCGTCGCGCTAGCGCCATCTTGGGCCTTGGCGACCAGGCCGTCCGAGAGCCGGATCATGACCGCGGGGATCGTCGGCTGGTTCGGTGTTCCGTTCTGGGACATCCCGAACGGCGCCTCTTCGATGCGGTCGACCATGATCACGCCGATCGCACCCGCCTGCTGGGCCGCCGCGCACTTTGTCGCTGAAGTCGCATGTCCCGCGACCCAGGAGCGCGATCTTGCCGGTGAGGTTGGGAAGGGGAGGATCGCCGGGGCACGCCGTGCTCAGGCCGTGGGGGAACGCGTTGGTGGGGTCCAGAACGACGCCAAGCGGGGCGGTGATATCGCTGGTCAGGGCGCCGAAGTCGCCCACGACAGCCTGATAGGTGCTGCCCGCGATGGTGACCTGGTTGACGATGCTTTGGCCGACGGTGCTGGCGCCGACGGTCAGAGCACGGCGCGCGGCGCCCGGGAAACCGACGGTGAAGTTGCCTGGGCCCTCATTACCCGCGGCGACCGCAGACAGCATGTTGGCCTGGTCGAGGTTGTCGACCGCGTTGGCGAGCAGCCACCCGCCGCCACCGTCGTTCTGCTGGCCGCCGAGGCTCATGTTGACGATGTCCATGCCGTCCTCATAGGCGGCTTGGAGCGCGTTGAGGATGTCCTCCGATCGGGCAGAGACCACGTCGGCCGGGAAGACGTTGTAGTTGCCCAGGAGCGCGCGCGGCGCGACGCCGGACGGATCGTACGGGATGGCGACGCCGTCGATGGTGGCCGGCGTGTGCGCAGCGCACGCGATGGTGCCCGCGACGTGGTTGCCGTGGTAGCCGATCGCCCCGGCGGTGAGGCCGTTCTTCTTGGTCGTGTTGTTGAAGACTCGAGCGACGATGACCTTGTTGTTGGTCAGCGACGTATCACCAAGCTGGGTCTGCGACGGGTAGCCGGCGTCGGAGAAGCACGGATGGCTCCTGTCGATGCCCGAGTCGATCACGCCCACCCGGACGCCGGCGCCCGCAGAAGAGGCGCCCCCGACGTCGGTCCAGGCCTCGTTCACGAAGATCTGAGAAAGGTCCGGGTCGTCGTGGGCCAGAGGCGTGTAGAAGCTCTCGTATTCCGCCGCCACGACCAAGGGTGCGCTGCGGAGCGTCGCCAGTGACGTGCCATTGAGCGAGACCGCCATCGCGTGGATGGCGACGTCATACTCACTGTTGATTCGGACGGCGGGAGCATATGTCCGGAGCCATACCTTGAAGTCCTGACGAATGGCGCGCAGGCGGGCGCGCTGGGACTTAGTGGCCGTGCTGTTGAAGTCGATCTTCTTGCCCTGCGGCGGCTTTGTCTTGGGCGAGGTCGAAAGCGGGTCGCCGGTCAGTTGCACGATCGCTGTCGTCTTGTCCACGCCGGCACTCGACGCCGACGGCGCGGCCGGTACGACCGGCGCGGTGGCGAGCAGCAAGACCATTGCCGCGCTTAGTGCGAGAGCGGACCGGACCGCGCCGTGGGATCGGGGTCGAGCCATGTTCTCCTCCAATTCGAGCATGGCGCGACAAGGCACTTGCCCGAACGGGCAGGCAGCTCGACACCGCGCCGGGCGACGTTGACGGGCAGTCTAGTGCGGTCTGGTGGCCCGAAGACCACCAAATCGCAAGCGCGGTGCATTTGTGCACCACCGCCTTTCGCTGCGGCTCGGCGCCCCGCGGACTCGATCGGACAGGTGGGTCTCGCGCTGACTACGTTGGACCCGCACGACGCACGGCCCCGGACCGGCCACCTGTCGGGCGTCGCTCCGCCGTTCCAGCACGAGCGGCGCTTCCGGTTCCAGGTCAGGCGCCCCGGCCGTCAGACTGCGATCCGATCGGTCGCATCGTGTAGACGAGGCACTCGCCACGCAGCACCTCGGTCCCGTCTTGACGGCGTGCCGTGCACTTCACGCGGGTGATCGGCTTGTCCGCTCGAACGTCGATCACCTCGGCCTCTGCCGTCACGGTGTCGCCGACGAAGACCGGGGCGGGGTAGTCCCATTCCTGATGGAGGAAGACGCTGCCTGGACCGGGCAGCTCCATCGCGACCAGGGCATTGAACAGGCCGGCCGTCAACCCACCCTGGACCACGAGGCGGCCCATCTTCGTGGCGGCGGCAAATGCCGGGTCGAAGTGCAGCGGGTTTCGGTCGCCGGTCAGCTGGGCGAATGCTTCGACCTCGTCATGCCCGAAGGTGCGGGTCCAGGTGGCACGTTGACCTACCACAGGTGAAGTCGGCCTCATCGACGGTTCCTTTCCATGTGACGGCCCGGACTCTCTTGCACACGGGACAGGGATCACCGGCACCGGCCGGCGCGCTCAGTCGGAGGCGGCCGCGACCAATTGGTAGAAGCTGATGACCGCAACGGAGAGCTGGATACACAGCGCGAGCGCGTAGACCGCGACCGAGCCGAACAGGAGCGCATTCAGCACGAACAGAAGGAGGGCGGCGGTGCCCGGCACGAACAGCAGTCGGCCGCCCCACGTCTGGAGGCCGCCGGCGCGGTAGAGCTGGCGGCCACGGGTGACCACGATCCACGCAGCGTAGAGCGCGACCAGCGCGCTCGACACGACGACTGCCTCGCGGACATCGTCGAGCCAGGCAAAAACGATCACCGGCAGAAGGGCTTCGAAGACGACGTTGAAGCTGGTCGAAACGATCGCACGCTGCCGGATCCGGTGGACCGCGGTCCATGAACCGCCGGGCGGCGTGAGCGCGGCCGTCACGGCGGTGAACCCGGCGATCACGGCCGCGATCGAGGCGATCGCCAGGAGGAGTGCCTCGTCAAGCATGGGCGGCATCCTACAAGGACCCCTGTGCGCCGGGGGCGATGAAGTGCAACCGGTGATCTCACGTGGCGGCGGGACAGTGCGCGCTGCCGGCCGTCCATTCCCCATCCGACGTCGCGACGCATCGCCCGGACTGTTTACGGATCCATCGCCGACCCTCCGATCGTCAGCCCGCACGGTCAGGGCCCGAGCGGCGAACGGACCCGATTCAGCTACAGCGCTGGGGCGCGAGCGGCATCACGGGGTCACGATCAGCTGCGGGGCGTGGGCACTATCCTCGCGGCTGGCGAACGAGATCGGTGTGGTGCTCGCCGAGGTGTAGGCGAACGCGACGACGCCGTTGCCACTCACAAGGCTCGTCACGTTGTAGCTGATCCACACACCGGCGGCGAAGTTGGAGACGGTGGCGACGGTGGCGCCGTAACTGGGTGCGTTCGCGTAGGTGATCCCGGACTCCGTCCAGCCTGTGCCCGTCCCGTGGACGCTGCTTCCGGAGCCAGCGGTGTCCGTCCACAACCTCAACGTGGCGTTCGTGGGAGGCCGGGCAAGCCCCTGGACAGTGAACATCAGATATGAGTGCAGCGATGGGCTCGCCCCGACCTCGAGAACAGACGCATTGCCGTAGTTCGTCGAGGTGGCGCCCCCGGAGACGTACGCGTCCGCGGCCGGGGCGAACATCAGCGGGCCCGTGCTCGGCGTCGGAGTCGGCGTGGGTGTCGGCGTGGGTGTCGGCGTGGGTGTCGGCGTCGGGGTCGGCGTGGGTGTGGGCGTGCGGACGTCGGAGTCGGCGTCGGAGTCGGCGTGGGTGTCGGCGTCGGAGTCGGCGTGGGTGTCGGCGTCGGAGTCGGCGTGGGTGTCGGCGTCGGAGTCGGCGTGGGTGTCGGCGTCGGAGTCGGCGTGGGTGTCGGCGTCGGCGTCGGGCGACGGCCCCGACCCGAACGTGTACGTCTGGACATCGAACGTCCTGCCGAGCTCATCGGTCGGTGTGACGGTCACCTGCGTGCCATTCACTGAAACTCGGAGGTAGTGGAAGACCTGACTGGCGGAGGTCGGCTTCGGCGCATGGCACGAGCTGTTGCTGCCGATCGCGTATGCGTCGAATGCGCTACATCCCGACAGGCCGCCCAGGGGGTCGCCGCCACCGCCCGTGACATAGCTGACGAGCGGCTGACTGACGATCTGCGGCAGGTTGCGCTCGTAGATGTGGGCGTGGCCGTTGAAGACGATGCCGACGCCATTCGAGGCGAGCACGCCCTCGAGCGCAGTCGGCCCGGTGAGATAGGAGTCGCTCGCCTGGCTGCCGCTGTCGGAATGGAGCGGGTAGTGGAAGAAGGCGAACTTCAAGGGCACCGATGCGTTCGCTGCGAGGTCACCCTGGAGCCATGTCAGCTCGCGCCCGCACGGCGTACAGCCCGCGACCGGCCCGTTCCAATGGTCCGTGAAATCGCCCTGATATCCACCGTTGCCATCCGCCCAAGCGGCCTCCAGGACGTAGAACCGGGCGTTGCCCCAGGTGAAGGCGTACCAGGCACTCGCGTAGTTGTGAGTCCCCGAGGTCCCTGCCGCGCAGCAATAGGACTGGGCGGCGTACGTGCCCCCTGAGGCAGTGGTCACTGCCTTCTGTGGGAAGTTCGCGAGGAACGGGCTGTACCCGGTGAAGCCGTGGTTGCCCTGGGCCGCGAAGATCGGCACCCCGCCGCCGACCTTCGGCAGGTACGCCGGCGCGAAGGCGTTGCCGCCGTTGAGATCGCCGTACTCGGCCTGCGTGCCCGAGTTGTAGACGTTGTCACCGACGGTCATGAGGAACGCCGGGTGCCCGGCGGCGATCTGGGTGAAGACATTGGCCTCGTCCGTCGTGCCGACGCCCCAATCGCCGACGACCGCGAACTGGTAGGCGGCGCCGCTGCCCGGCGTCGGCGCGGTCGTGAACGTCACCGGCGCCGACAGGACGTCCTGACCCGCCTGGCTCACCCGGTAGCAGTAGGACGTGTTCGCCGCCAGGCCGGCCAGAGGCGCCGCGAACTGATAGTCGGTGGTCCCGCTCAGCGTGCCTGCGAACGATGTCACCAGCGCAGCAGTGGTGACGTGCGATGGCGCCCCGCATCCGACACTCGCGAGGTCCCATCCCACGATCGGTGCGGGCGTGGACGTGTCAGTGGCCAGGTTCACCGTCGCCGTGGTGGCGGACACGTCCGTCAGGTACGGCGCCCGTCGCAGCGTGGCGCCCGCCCCGGCGAGGGGGACCAACTGCGCTTGGCTTGGGACGGTGCGCGGGCCAGAGTTGTCTGCCGCCCGCGCCAAGCCGACACCGAGGAGACAGTTGACGAGCGCGGCGATCGCGAGGGTCGCGACCCCGGGTCGGAATGAGCGCCGTGACCGACGAATTCGCATCGTCCCAGGGTTCATGTGCCCACGGACCTCCTGGCCGTGCCCCGGGACACGTGTACCACACGGGCGTCGGAATTGCCAGCGTCGCGCCTCTCGACCGCGGGGGGACGGGATCTGCAACTGTGCGCCTTCCGGCCGCCGGAGCGGGGCGGCTCGCAGGCTACGGCGCCGTCACGCGATCCGGTCGACGGTGATCGCCGGCAGCATCCGGTCGGCATCGACCGGGTCGCAGCTCGCCCTGACCGGCAACCAGGGCGTTCGCCGCTCCGACCGCGCCGCCTCGCCGCGCCGCCTCGACGAGCGAGAATCCCGCGGCGAAGGCGACGACCAGCCCGGCGAGAAGCGAATCGCCACTGCCGACCGGGTACCGGCCACGTTCCGGGGGGGCTCCGATCTGCCAGACCGAACCGTCGTCGTCGAGGAGCACCGCGCCGCTCGCACCGCGGGTGACAAGGACCGATCCGCCCGTTCGTACCCGGATCCTGCGGGCCGCTTCGACGACCGCGCCGAGCTCGACCGGCTCCCGCTGCTCCGGAGGCCGCCGTCGGGGCCATGTCCGAAGCGGCCGCCGCCTCGCGAGCGTTGACCTTCACGAGCCATGGGCCTGCGTCGAGCGCCTCGATGAGAGGAGTGCCGTCGGCATCGACCACGGCGCGCCCGCCGGCATCGCTCGCGATCGTCGCCAGGCGTGCGTAGCCGCGCTCTGGCGCGCCGGGCGGCAGACTCCCGGCGAGCACGACCAGGCTCCCGGACGGATCGTCGGCGAGCTCTGAGCGGAGCGCCGTCTCCACCGCAGCCCACCCGGCCGGGTCGAGTGTCAGGCCCGGTTCGTAGAACTCAGTGAGCGTCCCCGTGGCGCGGTCCAGCACGGACAGGCAGGTCCGTGTCTCCCCGGTGACGCGCACCACGGATGTGGCGATCCCGCGCTCGTGCAGCGCCGCATCCATCCAATCGCCCGCGTGACCGCCCAGCACGGCGATCGCTCTCACGGGCATGCCGAGGCCTGCCGCCGCTCGCGCGACGTTGAGCGCCTTGCCGCCCGGAACGACCGACAGCAGGTCGGGGCGGTGGACGTCGCCCGGAACAAGGCCGTCCACGGCCGCGATCTTGTCGATCGAGGCGTTGACCGAGACGCACACGATCCGGCGGGGCCAGGCATCAGGACCCGGTGCGGCGCCGAGTGCAACCCCGGGCGTCATCGGAGGCGGCTCATGCAAGCAATCCGGCGTCGCGCGCCGCGGCTTCCGCGTCCTGGAGTGTCGGCTGCGATGCCGTGCCGCCGATCCCGAGCGTCGAGAGCGAGCCCGCGGCGACGCCGAGTGCGAGACAGTCCTGGACCGGGCGTGCCGCGAGGAAGCCGGCGATGAAACCAGCGTCGAACGAATCGCCGGCACCGGTCGTGTCCACCGGGTCGACAACGAGCGACGGGACACGCGTCAGCGAGCCGTTTCGCTCGACCGCGATCGCGCCATCCGCCCCGCACTTCACCGCCACCACGCGTGGCCCGGCCGCGACCAGGGCTCGCGCCGCGGCCTCGACGTCGTCGAGGCCGGTGATCCGGGACGCCTCGGCGGCGTTCGGCAGGAACACATCCGTCTCGGCGAGGACCTCCCACAGCCCGCCGTCCCAGGTCTCGCCCGGGTCCCAGTTACAGTCCGCGGACGTCGTCAGTCCCGCCCGGCGAGCGGCTGCCAACCGAGCGGCGAGCCGTGGCCGGAGGGCTTCGAGCAGGAAGACGCTGCCGATGTGAAGGTGGCGGGCACGGCCCACGAGCGCCTCGGGAACGTCGTCATCGCGGAGGAGAGGCACGGTCCCGGGCGCGGTGAGGATCGCTCGGTCCGCACCCGAGGTGAGGATGACGGAGGCGCCGGTGGGCACGGCCGGCTCCACTCGACAGCCCGCGACGTCCACGTCGCGGGCGCGCATCGCGTCAAGCATGAAACGGCCCATCGCGTCGTCGCCCACGACCCCGACGAACGCCGTTCGCAGGCCGAGTCTGGCCGCGCCGCAGGCGAAGATCGCCGAGGAACTGCCGATGACGAGGTCGATCGAGTCGACCAGTCGTTCCACCTGACCGAACCTCGGCGTCGGATCCGTCGACCGAACGATCACATCGGGATTGATCTCGCCCAGGACCAGGACATCGAAGTCGCGCCCGGCGTGCCGCTCGTCACGTGTCCGATCGGTCATCGTCGATCAGTATTCCCGGTACCAGCCCTCGGCGGGCGACGTCGCCGCACGGAGCGGGTTGGGCCGGGCGTGCCACGGCACCGCGAGTTCGTCAACGAGGCGGACGAGCGCGTCCAGGCGCGCCCGTCCCTCGCCGGCCAGCCACGTGTCGCGATCGTGTGGGAGCCTCGCCGCAGCCGGGGCCCACACAGACCGCCCGACGAGGATGCCGGACGCGCCGGCCCGGCAGGCGACCTCGACCTGACGCTCGAACGTCGCGTCATCGACGCCACCCGACAGCAGCACCCATGGCACGGCAGACGCCTCATCGACCTCAGCGCACGCATCCGCCCATGCCGCCCGATCCGTGACCGTCGCGTCGTACGGGAACTCGGCCTTCAGGACGGTGCCCCCGATGCTCGTGAGGCGCCGTGCGGTGTCGACGACGCATGCCCGGCGCCTCTCGCCAGTGAGCTTTCCGCCCGAGACCGGGTCATAGCCAAGCGGTTCCACGAACAGCGGGAGGTCCAGCCGTACGCAGTCCGCCGCGACATCGGCGACAAGCCGGTCCTGCTGATCCGCGTTCGCCGCCGCCGGGTGGTAGTAGACGAGCAGTTTGGCCGCCGACGCCCCCATTCGCTTCACCTGCTCGACCGACCAGCCCGGAAGGACCCGCGACACTCGTGCGCTCGGGGTTCCCTCGAACCCGGTCGCCTCGACGGCAACGATCAGGCCAGAGCGACCGGGGAGCGAGCCATCAGCGATCGCCTGCGCCGCACCGATCTCAGGATCGAGCAGCGTGCCGGTCGCCGACGGCGCGAGGGCTCGAACGACTGCACGCTTGAAGACGACCATCTCGTCGTACGTGGTCGCGTCCGGTGCCTCGGGGTGCAGCTCGCGACGCAGATTCTGGCGATGGTCGAGTGCGAGGACCGCGAATGTTCCGCGCGCGGAAGCGCAGGCGTCGAGCCCACGACGCGTGCCGGGCAGGAAGACCATCGAGTACCTCGGGATGACTGACGACGCGATGCTAGCGCGCGAACTGCGCGACCGCAACCTGAAATCCACGCGAAACACGCATTGGTTCTTGACAATCTGAGCAATCCGTGCGCAGCATCTGCGCATGTTGAGCAGCAAACGTCGTGCGCTGCTGCTTGCCCGCCTCAACGAGGAAGGGCGCGGAAGCGTCTCTGGCCTGGCCCGCGACCTGGGCGTCACGCCGTCGACGATCCGTCGCGATCTCGCCCGACTTGCAGCCGACGGGGCACTCGTGCGGACGTACGGCGGTGCGGTCGCCGGAGTGACGCCATCCGAGCATGACCCGATCGACCCTCGACTCGCTGCGAAGCGCGCGATCGGCGCGGCTGCCGCGACCCTTGTCGAGGATGGCCAGACGATCGCGATCTCCAGCGGGACGACGGCTCTCGAGCTTGCCCGGCGCCTGACCGACCGGCGGCTCACGGTCATCACGAACGCACTGGACGTGGTGGGTGTCTTGATCGACCGGCCGGGCATCGAACTCGTCGTCCTGGGCGGCGTGGTCCGGCCCGGCATGCACTCGATGCTCGGTCACATCGCGGAGCTCGCCTTGGGCGAACTGCGCGCCGACGCGCTGTTCATGGGCATCGGGGCGCTGACTGCCGGGCACGGCCTCATGAACGACTCGATCCCGGAGATCCTCACCGATCGTGCGCTTCGTCGTGCGGCCCGCGCCTGCATCGTCCTGGCCGACAGCTCGAAGCTCGGCGCTGTCGCCCCCGCCTATGTCTTCGGGATCGATCAGGTCGACACCCTCGTGACCGACGCGGACGCCGACCCGCGGGAGGTCGCCGCACTCGAGGTGCAGGGCGTTCGCGTGATCCTTGCCGGGTCCCCGGAAAGGAGCCTCGTCACGGCATGATCCAGGGAATCATCCCCGCCGAGATCGCCGCCGAGCCGGCCGCGATCCGCAGCACCCTCGACGAGAGCCAGGAGGCGGCGCGCGAGGCGGCCTCGGCCCTGCGCGAAGGAGGCGTTCGACGGGTCTACCTGATCGGCAACGGGACCTCGTACCACTCGTCGCTCGCGGCCGCGACCCTCTACCGCCGGCACGCCGGGCCTGACGACCCCGTCGTCGTCCCGCTCACCGCCGGTGAGTTCCGGACATACCTGCCGGCTCTCGGACCCCACGATGCCGTGCTGGGTATCTCGGCCTCGGGCGAGTTCCGCGACGTGGTCGCGGTCGTCGAGGCGCTCCGCGGCCGGGTCCCCACCGTGGCAGTCATCCATGTGCCGGGCAGCACGCTTGATGGGACCGCCGACCACGTCGTCCGCTCCGCCGGTGGACCGAGCCACGTCCCCGTCATGACGAAGACGTTCGCCGCCACCCTCGTCGCGACAGAGATGGTGCTGGCCGAGCTGCTCGGCCACCAGCGTTCGGACGACATACGGCGTGCGATCCTCCTCGCCGCCGACCATGCGGAGGCGGCGATCGAGGCCGCAGAACCACGGGTCGCGGCCCTTGCCGATGGGCTCGTCGGGGCCGGCCATCTCTTCGTCGTCGGGAGCGGCGGGGCCCACCCGGCGGCGCTCGAGGCGGCTCTCAAGCTCAAGGAGATGGCGATCGTCCACGCCGAGGGCACGGAGTCCTGGGAGATGTCCTCGGGCGCCGCGACGATCGTCAACGCAGATTCCGTCGTCGTCGCCCTCGTGCCGGACGGACCCGGTCGCGCGGCCACCATCGATATCGCCTCCCATGCTGCGGCCTGGGGTGCGCGCGTCATCGTGGTCGCCCCGCGATCGACCATCGAAGGCGCCGCCCTGCTCCCGATCCCCGCGGCCGCGGAGGAGGATCACGCGCCGCTGACAGCCGTCCCGCCCGTGGCGCTCCTTGCCTACCTGCTCGCCCGTCGCCGGGGTCACGACCCGGACCACCCTGGACTGGGTCGAGCGGTATCACAGCCAGGGACTTCGGCACATCGTCGGAGTCGAGGAAGGCGCCTGATGCCACGGATCGTGCTCGTCGGAGCCGGCAGCGTCGAGTTCACCCGCAACCTGCTCGGAGACATCCTGTCGTACCCCGAGCTGCGCGACGCCGAGATCGTGCTCCACGACATCGATCCGGACCGGCTCGTCACGGCCGAGCGGATGGCGCGCTGGACCGCCGGCGCGCTCGACGCCGCGCCCGTGGTGACCGGCCATCTCGACCGTCGCGAGGCTCTCCAGGGCGCCGACTTCGTCATCAACACCATCCAGGTCGGCGGGGCGGGTGCCACGCGGCTGGACTTCGACATCCCCGGCCGCTACGGGCTTCGCTACACGATCAACGACACGATCAACGTGGGCGGCGTTCTCCGCGGGCTGCGCACGATCCCGGTCGTCCTCGGGATCGCGGCCGACATGACCGAGGTCTGCCCGGACGCGCTGTTCCTCAACTACACCAACCCGATGGGCATGCTGGTTCGCTCCGTGGACGAGGCCGTCGGCACCCCGACGGTCGGTCTGTGCCATTCGGTGTACTGGACGATCGACACGCTCGCCGGGTACCTCGGCCTGCCGGTCGCCGACATCACCGCCGAATCGGCGGGCGTCAACCACCTCGCCTGGATCACCCGCCTCGAGCATCGGGGCGTCGACCTCTATCCGGCACTTCACGCGTTCATCGCCGGCGGACTGGCACCGGCCGACGACCTCGTCCGGGCGGACCTGTTTCGTCGATTCGGCCTCTACCCGACGGAGTCGTCGGAGCACCACGCCGAGTACAACCCGTGGTACATCCCGAAAGGCGACCTCGTCGAGCGACTGCACGTCCCGATCGGGGAGTACCTCGACCGCGTCGCCCACAACCTCGACGAGTACGCCGAGACGAAGCGGCGGCTCGACGCCGGGGAACCGTTCGAGATCGAGCGCAGCGGCGAATACGCCGCGGTGATCATCCACTCGATGGTCACCGGCGAGCCGGCGCGGATCGTGGCCAACGTCCCGAACGACGGCGGCCGGCTCATCCCGAATCTGGCCGGCGACGCCTGCGTCGAGGTGCCGGCCCTCGTCGACGGGCTGGGGGTGCACCCGACGGCGGTCGCCGCTTTGCCGCCCCGGTGTGCGGTCTACACGCGCCCGGCCGTCGACACGCAAGAGCTCACGGTCCGTGCGGCGCTTGACCGCGATCGTGACCTCATCTACCACGCGGTGCTCACCGATCCGCAGGTCCAGGCCCGGCTGACGCTCGACGAGGCCTGGCAGATGACGGACGAACTGATCGACGCAGAGGCGCCGTGGCTGCCGGCATGGCTCGGCGGCAGCGGCCCGGACTGGCTAGGTTGAGGCAAGGAGGTACGGTCATGCGCATCATCCGGACGGCCCGCCGCCCACGGCTCGAGGCCGCGGTCGTCGTGGCCCTACTCGTGGCAGCGTGCAGCGGATCCAGCGCGTCCCAGAGCGCGGGCCCGACGGCCACGAGCGCCACACAACCGTCGACCGCCCCGAGCGCGTCCGCGGCCGTCAGCGCATCCGCGGCAGCATCGTCTGCCGCGGCCGCCTGCGGCTCCTACAGCGGGCCGGCGACCACGCTCACCTATGCGATGTGGGGCGACAACACCGAACTCGCGAACCAGCAGAAGATCGTCGACGAATTCCAGGCCCTCAATCCGAACATCAAGGTCAAGGTCACGGTCGCCGACTGGGACTCCTACTGGCCCAAGCTGCAGACGGACCTGGCCGGTGGCAACGCCCCCGACGTCTTCCTCATGGATGGTCCGCTCTTCGCCGACTACCAGACGCGCGACCAGCTGCTGGACCTGACGCCGCTCATCGCTCGTGACGGCTTCGACACGACCCAGCTTGCCGCCCAGGCGGTGAAGGACTTCACGGGCGAGGACGGCCACCAATACGGCCTGCCCCGCGACCTCAACACGATCGCGCTCTTCTACAACAAGACCATGTTCGACGCGGCGGGGATCCCGTACCCGGACGCCACCTGGGACTGGGCCAAGCTCAGCGAGGTCGCGAAGCAGCTGACCAAGCGGACGGGCACCACCACGAACCAGTGGGGCTTCTACACCGAGACCTCGGACATGGAGAACTACTGGGCGTCGCTCGTCTGGCAAGCCGGTGGCGACATCCTGAGTCCCGACAAGAAGACCGTCGTCATCGATACGGACCAGGCGGCGCAGGGGATCCAGTTCCTGCAGGACCTCATCTACAAGGACAAGGTGATGCCCCAGCCGGTCCCCGGTGGCGGAAGCGACGCCTTCGAGAACGGACAGGCCGCCATGGAGGCGAACGGCTCATGGCTCGTTCCGACCCACGAGGCGGCAGGGCTCGACTTCGGCGTGGCTCCGCTGCCGAAGGGACCGGCCGGTCAGGCCACCTCGGTCAACCCGAGCGGCATCGTGGCCTACAAGGGGACCAAGGCCCCGGATGCGGCGTGGGAATTCGTGAAGTGCTACACGGGTCCCGCGATGCAGTCCAAGATCGCCGGCCTGAAGGCGTCGATGCCGGTCAACATGCAGGTCCTCAACGACCAGTACGCGACCTCGTTCGATGGCGGCAAGACGTTCGCGGACGCCCTCGCCTACGCGCACCTCAAGCCGTCCTTCAAGGGCTATGACGAGTTCAACAGCACCCTCCAGGACGAGCTGGACACCAAGGTCTTCAACAACGACAAGCTGACGGCGAAGGCCGCCCTCGACGAGGTCACGCCGAAGCTCCAGCAGATCCTCGGGCAGTGAGGGCTGTCCTGCCCGACATCCGTCGCGGCTCGACGCGGTGACGTCGTTCGCTCGTGTCCGCGGTCGCGCGGGCGGCACCCGGCCGGCGGGCCGGGCGCGCGCGCGCGGCCCCCGGGCCGCCGAGTCGCGATGGGCGTGGCTCTTCCTCGCCCCGACCCTCATCGGCCTGGCGGTCCTGTCCGCCGGGCCGATCCTGGCCGCCCTGGGGCTCAGTACGACCAAGTGGGACATGCTGACCCCGCCGCAGTTCGTGGGGATCGACAACTACGTCACGCTCCTCGGAGACGAGCGGTTCCAGAAGGCGCTTCGGAACACCACGTTCTTCACCGTCGTGTCCGTCCCGATCGGCCTTGCCCTGGCCCTTGGTCTCGCCTCGGCCCTGAACCAGGCGATCCGCGGCATCGCCTGGATCAGGACGGCGTACTTCCTGCCGCTGGTGACCTCTGCGACCGCGATCGCCCTGGTCTGGCTCTGGATCTACAGTCCGACCGGGCTCCTCAACAGCGTCCTGGGGACCTTCGGGATCCCGCCTCAGCGATGGGTCGCCGACCCGACCCTGGCGATGCCGTCGATCATCGCGATGAGCATCTGGCAGACGCTGCCGGCCAACGTGATCATCTTCCTCGCTGGGCTGCAGGCGATCCCGACCGAGTACTACGACGCGGCAAGCGTCGACGGTGCGGGTCTTCGAAACCGTTTCCGGAGCATCACCCTGCCGTTGCTCACCCCATCGATCTTCTTCACCGGGGTGCTCGCCCTGATCGGGGCATTCCAGGTGTTCGACCAGGTCTACGTGATGGCGAACCCGGGCAAGCCGGGTGAGGCCACCATCACCCTCGTCTACTTCATCTACGAGGCCGGCTTCCGCAACTTCAAGATGGGCTATGCGAGTGCGGCGTCGTGGATCATGTTCATCATCGTCGCCGTCGCCACGATCCTCTACTTCAGGACGCAGGATCGCTGGGTGCACTACCAGTGACGACCCCGATCGCGGCACCCGCGGCCGCGCGGCCGCGCACGCGTCGATCCACCCGGAAGGTGGCCCGCCGGGTAGCCCTGTATGTCGCCTTGATCCTCGGCGGCCTCGCGATGATGGTTCCCTTCCTGTGGATGCTGACCACGTCACTCAAGACCCGCTCGGAGGTCTTCTCGAGCGCGCCATTCTCCTTCCCGACGGGGCTCCACTGGGAGAACTACACGAGGATGTGGTTCGCCCTGCCGGACGTCACGTTCGGGACGTTCTTCATGAACTCGGTCGTGATCGCGTCGCTGGCGACGATCGGCCAGCTCATCACCTGCTCCATGGCCGGGTTCGCGTTCGCAGTGCTCGACTTCCGCTTCAAGCGCATCCTCTTCGCGCTCATCCTGGCGACCCTCATCATCCCGCTGCAGGTCGTCCTGGTCCCGAACTTCATCCTCTATCGCTACCTTCCGCTGCCTTTCAGCGAGAGCGGCAACTGGATCGGGACCAACCTTCCGCTGTGGGTGTGGGCATTCTTCGGCGGAGCCTTCGGGACGTTCCTCCTGCGCCAGTTCTTCCTCGCGATCCCGACCGAGCTGGCCGACGCGGCGCGTGTCGACGGGGCAGACCCATGGCAGATCTTCGTCCGCATCTACCTCCCGCTAGCGCGGCCGGCTCTGGCGACCCTCGCGATCTTCCAGTTCATGTGGAGCTGGAACGACCTGCTGGACCCTCTGATCTACCTGCGCGACCTGCCCAGCTACACGACCACCGTGGGGCTGGCGTTCTTCCAGGGTCAATTCGTCGGTAAGTGGCCGGAGATGATGGCCGGAGCGCTCGTCAGCCTGCTCCCGATGGTCGTCCTGTTCGTGATCGCCCAGAAATACTTCGTCCGCGGCATCACCCTGTCCGGGCTCAAGGGGTAGGGAACCCGATGGACGCGGTGGACGCGCCTCGTCGGCCGTCGAACGACCTCCGCCTGGCCGACTACCGGCCCGTTACCCGGCTGCGATCCGCGGAATCGGGCCTCGTTGCCCGTCCGTCGCATGCGGCGATCGACGCCCACAACCACCTCGGCCCGAGCCCGTTCTCCGACGGCTGGGACCGGCGCACGGCCGCCGAGCTCGCGGCGTCGCTCGACGCCTCGAACATCGCGGCGATCGTGGACCTGGACGGCGGCAGTGGCGACGCGCTCCGTCGAGAGCTCGACCATTGGTCCCCGCTCGGCGACCGGGTGGCGGTGTTCGCGGGCCTCGACTACGCGATGTGGGCCGAACGGTCCGACTTCGGGGAGGTGGAAGCGGGTCGGCTCCGCGAAGCGGCAGCGGCCGGTGCGCGCGGCCTGAAGGTGTGGAAGGTGCTCGGATTGCGCGCCCGCGATCCAGCAGGGCGTCTGGTGCCCGTGGACGATGGACGGCTCGACCCGTTGTGGGCCGAAGCCGGAGCGCTCCGACTGCCGGTCACGATCCACGTCGCCGACCCGATCGCGTTCTTCGAGCCCCTCGACGCGACGAACGAGCGCTACGAGGAACTGCAAGAGCACCCGGACTGGCACTTCTGGCCGACGCGGCCGCGTGGGCGCCCGGAGATGGACGGGTTCCCGCCCTTCGACGAACTCATCGACGGCCTCGAGGCAGTCATCGCCCGGCACCCCGGCACGACGTTCATCGGGGCACATGTGGGATGCGCACCCGAGGACCTGGCTCGGGTGGACCGGATGCTCGCCGCCTACCCGGGCTGGAACGTGGACATCGCGGCGCGCATCGCCGAGCTCGGGCGGCAGCCATATTCGACGCGAGATCTCATCCTCCGCTGGCCCGATCGCGTGCTGTTCGGGACAGACAACCCGCCCGATGCGGCCGCCTGGGCGGTGTACGCGCGCTTCCTGGAGACGCGCGACGAGTCCTTCGCTTACGACCCGGACGGTGGACCAGGCAGCCAGGGTCGGTGGCAGATCCACGGCCTGGGCCTGCCTGACGAAGTGCTGCGCGCGGTTTACGCGGACAACGCCCGGCGGCTCATCTTCGGTGGAACATGATCGACCGCATCGCGGTTCGACGACCCGGACGCGCAAGCAGGGTCTCGCGCAGAGAAACTCGCCGAAGCCTGTTCGGAGCTCTACCTCAGTGCAAGCGACACAACGGCCGAGTGGGTGAGGCCCCCGCTCGTCCCGGTGATCGTGAGGCTGAACGTGCCTTTGGGCGACCGTCCCGAAGTCGACACGGTCAAGGTCGAGCTCGTCCCGGTCGTCGAGGCGGGATTGAACGAGGCCGTGGCACTCCCTGGAAGCCCGCTGACCGTGAACGCAACGGGGCTGCTGGAACCGAATAGCCGAGTGATGGTGATCGCATAGGTCGTGGACTGACCGCGTTTGATCGACCGGGAGGTCGGGTTCGCGGAGAGCGAGAAGTCCGTCACCGTCACGCTGGCCGTGCCGCTCACGCCGCCACTCGACGGCGGTGACCGTGAACGGTCCGCCGGCGGTCGTGGCCGAGAACAGGCCGGCCGGGCTGATGGCGCCGCCGCCGCCGACCGACCAGCTGAAGGTCGGCTGCGGGCTGAGCACGTTGCCGAACTGGTCACGGCCGGTCGCGCTGAACTGCTGTGTCCCGCCGATCTGGACCGAGGCGCTGGCCGGGCTGACGCTGATCGTGGTCAGGACGGGGGTGGTGGTCACCGTCACGCTGGCCGTGCCGCTCACGCCGCCACTGGTGGCGGTGACCGTGAACGGTCCGCCGGCGGTCGTGGCCGAGAACAGGCCGGCCGGGCTGATGGCGCCGCCGCCGCCGACCGACCAGCTGAAGGTCGGCTGGCGGGCTGAGCACGTTGCCGAACTGGTCACGGCCGGTCGCGCTGAACTGCTGTGTCCCGCCGGTCTGGACCGAGGCGCTGGCCGGGCTGACGCTGATCGTGGTCAGGACGGGGGTCGTGGTCACCGTCACGCTGGCCGTGCCGCTCACGCCGCCACTCGACGCGGTGACCGTGAACGGTCCGCCGGCGGTCGTGGCCGAGAACAGGCCGGCCGGGCTGATGGTGCCGCCGCCGCCGACCGACCAGCTGAAGGTCGGCTGCGGGCTGAGCAGGTTGCCGAACTGGTCACGGCCGGTCGCGCTGAACTGCTGTGTCCCGCCGGTCTGGACCGAGGCGCTGGCCGGGCTGACGCTGATCGTGGTCAGGACGGGGGTCGAGGGTGCGGAGGCGACCACGGCGAAGTTTCGCGTCTGCCATTGTGCGAAGAGGCCGCAGAAGATGAAACACGCGCCAGTCGTCTGGTTGCTCCCCCAGACGACGCCGTCGTTCAGTGGATCCGGCGAGGCGCCTGCATAGTCGCCCCAGCGACAGGGGTCCGTCGGCTGGGAATAGCCACAGGTGAAGTCCAGATCGGCGGCGCTCGACTGGCCCAGGACGAGCTCGCCGGGATCGAGGCTTCCCAAGGCGGTGGACGGGCCTCGCGTTTGCGCGCCGATCACGGGCAACGTCGACGCTCCGCCCCTGTTGTAGAAGACGGCGGCGCTGCCTCCGCCGATGGACGGCGAGACCGCGCCATTGAATACGAAGTCCGTCGGGCTTCCGATCTCGCCGTGCTGGCGAAGGGACGGGGGTGAGCCGCCCAGGATCTCGTACCAGCGCACGACCGAGCGTCCCCCGGGACCTGCCACGGTGTGTTGCGTCCAGATCCCCTTGGCGCCGCCGGCTCCCGGATCGTTGACCGCGACCGCCTGGGTCAGCCGGGCGTCCAGCGAATCGAGCCGATATGACGTGCCCGGCTGTGGGACCGCCGCAGGGATATCGAACGTCGAGATCGCCACGTCACCATCGCCCACCAGCAAAGGCACGCCACCGGCGAGGGCCCAGTGCCAGACCATGATCTTCGGAGCGGAGCTGCCCGTCCCGTCGACTGGTGAATGAGCGGCGACGATGTAGCCGACGGCCGACGGATCGGCGGTATTGGCCGGGACGGGCGTGAATGCCGTGGAGCCGTCGCCGTTGAGCAGGGGGTGCGCAGCGTCCGCGACATACGTGGCGATGCCGACCGCGCAACTCGCGTCGCCAGCCGCAGGTTTCCGAATAGCCCAGATATTCGCGGTGAGGAAGGTGTAGCCCGAGGTGTCGTCGTACTCGTTCGTCCCGATGCTGATGAAGTTATCGTCGTGGCCGAGCTTCGGATAGTCCTCGAGCAGGTTGCCCTGCGGGATGCCGAATCGACACCAGCCGTTCGTCAGATCGCTCGGGCTGGACGTCTTCGACCAGCCGAAGAGCAGCATGTTTGCGCCGGTGGCCACCCCCAACGCCGCGTAGAGCCAGTGGCCGCTTTGCCCGTCCCACTGGATCTGCGGATCGCTGACCGACAAGCTCGCGCCGGCGCCGGTGAAGGTGCCGTTGTCGGTGCTGCTGATCAGGTTGAGGCCGCGGTCGTAGACGCCGATCTCCTGGTTCACCATCTCGATGTAGTTGCTCGGACCGATCGCGCCGGTGCTGTCCGGCGGCGCGACGGTGAGTTGACTCAGGCCCGTGCCGTTGATGTTGTTGAACAGCCCGGCAAGGGGTGTCCGTGCGGGGAGGGATGGGCCTCGGTGGCCGCGGGATGCGATGGCGGCCGCGTGCAGCTTGGCCGCTCGCAGGGCACCCGAATCGAGAGTGCGGAAGGGTTGCGCGAAGGCGGGACGGTTGGTGGTGGGGGCCCCCGGCCCTAGGGCGGTCGGAGTGACGTGTCCGAGCGGCGTCAGGACCGACCCCTGGGCCGTCGGGCTTGCTCCGGAAGCCGGGCCCACTCCAAGGGTGCCTGCCAGCAGGATGGCGACCAGCACAAAGGCGACGCGGGGTATGCGTGCCACGGTCAGAGTGGACATCGAGTGCCTCACTTGCGCGACTGGAGCGCGATGATGCACTCCATCGGTCGTGCTGTCGAGACCCATTCGGCTGGCCGATCGAGCCGATTTGTACCGGTCGCCAGGACGCCGCTTCGTCACGCTCCGACGGGAGATGCGGCCTTCCCGAACGCTGTACCGAGCCGGACGGCGATCGCCGGGTCGAGTGGCTTCTTCACATGCTTTTCATCAAGTGCGCGCGCCGCGCGGCCTGCCCAGCCGTACGGTCAAGCCGACATCCACGGGAGCCCGGACGCAGACGATCCGGCCCGTTGGGACACGTCAGCTCGGAGGCACGGCATGGACACGGCTCGGAAAGGAACCACCTCACTGAACCGGGGCCGCGCGCGGCGCGCGATCGCGTTGGCGGCCGGCACGATGCTGCTGATGATGTCGCTGGGGGCGGGGTCGGCGCTCGCCGCAGTCGGCCCGGAACACCGGAACGCCGAGAACACTTTCACCAAGTGGATCTCCGCCTACCCGGCCATGACAGGCTTCGTGGGCGGCGACGTCGGCAGCGGTTCATACGCTGGCGAGATCCTCAGCCTCGATGTCACGGGTACCGGCCTCGTGATCGATGCCGCATACCACTTCAGTGGCTCGAGGCATTCGTTCACTGCGCTCGTCCACGTCGTCCAGACGGGCTTCGCCGATGGCTCCGGGGCCGTGATCACAGGAGCAGTCACGGAGGGTTGGCTCAGGGGCAACCCCGTGCAGGGGTCGACGCGAACGTGCGCTCTCTGCGCCGGAAGCTCGGTGACCGTGCGTCGTCGATCGAGACGGTCCGAGGTCTCGGTTACCGGTATCACGCGACCGCGTGACCCATTTCATGGCACCGGTTCCTCCTTCAGGCTGGCTCGCGACCGACCGAATGGGCGCCGTGCTCGAAGCGAGATAGCTAGGGTGTCGTGCCATTCGACGGCTTCGTGCGCGGATTCGTCGCCGCGAAGATGGCCATCGAGCCGACGGCCTCCAGCTCCACCCGCTCAAACGATGCCTCGAGGATCTCGCCGAGGCCCCCCTGGGTGTCGCCGAGGTTGTCGAAGGTGCCCGCCGGTTGTTGGCCTTGAGACGGTTCCGCGCCAACCAGGTATGGCGCCCGGCGGGCCCGAGGATCGATGCACCGAAGAGGACGCCCGTCGGAGCTAGGACGGCCGTGGCAGCTCGCAAGCCAGGTCGGACAATGTGATCGAGGGGACCTGGCGACCCGCACCGACGGTCGCGTTCGCCGACAATGGTGCCTGGCACACGACGCGGCAGGGTGTCGTCGGGCCGATCACGAGAGGACTGGTAACCTGACGTGAAGATCTACCTGGCGGGACCCCGTTCACGACGCCGGAGCGCGAGTTCAACGTCCAGCTCGCCACCCGATTGCGTGGCCTGGGCCACGAGGTGTTCCTGCCGCAGGAGAACCCGGCCTCGGAGCGCACCGGCAAGGCGATCTTCCTCAAGGACCTCAAGGGCCTCGACTGGGCCGATGGCGTCGTCGCGATCATGGACGGCGCGGACCCCGACTCCGGGACGTGCTGGGAGTGCGGCTATGCGTACGCCACGAAGAAACCAGTCGTCCTCTTCCGGAGCGACATCCGCGGATTCGGGCGATGCGGACGACATCCCGTACAACGCCATGCTGATCGGTGCCGCCGACGCGCATCTCGAGCTCCCGCTCGGCACCGTCGACGAGGCCGCGACGGCGATCCACACCGAGCTGGTCCGCCTGGCGCAAGGGTGAGCCGGCGAGTCAGGCGCCCGACCTGCAGATGCCGGGAGGTTCGCCGGAGGGCACCTGGCCGGCCGGAGACCTCCACGCCCACTCATGGAGCGCCGCGAGGTCCCCGCTCCGTCCGACGATGCCGATGTACGTCGGTCCGCAGGTCAGCCTGACATTGGCCGTGCCGTCCTCGTCGAGAAAGCAGCCGCTCCGCCCGACGACCCAACGGTCGCTGCCGGCGAAGGCGACTCGATCCGCCGCGCTGCCGGTCGTCCCGTCACCGGGCATCCACGGCGAGTCGCCGCTTGTTCCGGCGGAACAGTCGCCGCTGGCCGGGTCGATGTGGTTCGAGGCGAGCCGCTCGAAATACGTGAGGGCGGCGTCGCGCGCGTCACGAAAGCGGTACGCGCCGAACCGCGCGACCGGGTCGCTGTTGAGGCGGCATTCCACGCCGGCCGTGGCTCGAACCGGCAGGTCCTTCCGCCTGGGGGCGCAGTGCACGGCCGCGTCGGAACGAAGGCCGGCGATGAGGTCCGCCTCGACGGCGGTGAACGGCGACGCGGAGGACGAAGCGAGCGCGCGGTCCTCGACCCAGGGCGAGCCATCGTGGTCGGCCGCCGCCACCCAGCCGCGGTGCGGCAGGCCGATCGCCTGCACGAGGTACCAGTCGTAGTCATCGGCCGTGACCGGGCCCTCGATGATCTGCAACTGTGTGCCGATCCCGAGCAGCGGATCGAGCTTCACCGACTTCGAGTTGTCGACCGTCGGCAGGGTCCGCACGCGGAGGCCAGTGACGACGACATCGACGACGGAACCCACCGCCAGGACGCCCGGAGCGGGGCTCGCATTCGGCCCCGGCTGATGGCAACGGGGTCTCGAAAGGCGCCGTCGGCGGCACGACCGTCAGGTCGCGATCACGGTCGCGCCGAAGGAGCTCCGCTCCCACCGTGAAAGCGGTGACAGCCAGCAGTGCGATCATGGCGGCGACGGCCAGGAGACGGAAGCAGCGGTCGCGCCGGGCTGTCGGACCGATGGATACGATCCCGCATCTGATCCACCGACCGGGGCGCGAGGGCGAACGAAGGCGATTGCGCCAGCGCACGCTGGTCAGCCTCAAGCCCCATGACCCTGCGTCGGCACGGGATGCAGTCGGCCAAGTGAGCGGCTAGAGCAGCGCGCTCGGCCTCGCTCAGCGCGAAATCGATCGACGCGGCCGCAAGCTCGAGGAATTCGTCGTGGACGGTCGTCATCGCACGTCCCCGCGCTGTTCGAGCTCGAGACGGACCCGCACCCTCGTCCGCGACAGCAGAGTCCGAGTGGCGCCGTGGCTGCGCCCGATGGCCGCAGCGATCTCCTCCCCGCTGAAGCCGTCCGCGGACAGCAGCAGAGCCGTTCGTGCCTCCGTGGAGAGTGTCGCGAGGATGGTGTCGATCGCGACCGTGCGCTCTCGCGCGAGCACCCCAGCCTCGGGCGACTCGACGTCGTCACCCACGGACTGCGGGCCGTAGCGACCCATCCACGCGAAGGCGGTCGTCCGGCGACGGCCTCGGCTGATCGCGAGATTCGACGCAACGCGGTAGAGCCAGCCCCGGACGTGCTCCGGCGTCCGTCCGGCGTCAACTTCCTTGGTCAGCCGAAGAAACGCCTCCTGCAACAGGTCCTCCGCGGCACCCTCGTCGCGCGTCGAGCGACGAAGGAAGTTGTAGAGCTCAGCGTGGTACGACTCGAAGGCCGTGCTGACCGCGCCGAAGTGGCCGAGCGGTGCCGCCGTGGCAGCCGCCTCGACCTCGACGAGTCTGGGCCTCATCGGATCCGGCATCTACGCCCGTGTGAACGTGTGAGGCTGGTTAATGTTTCATCGGCTCGCACATTCGATCGGCCACCCCACGCTCCATCCGCGAAGCGTGAGTCCGCGATGCACGGCTCGCAACGGCCGTCGATCAAGCGATCCAGTCCTGCTCGAGAGCGATCAGGTCGTCGTCCACCTTGGCCGGGAACAGCAGGAGCGAACGCGCAGCCGGGGTGCGCGTTGAGCCCGAAGAGGAAGGTGGAGCGGGAGACGGGATTCGAACCCGCGACATTCTGCTTGGGAAGCAGACACTCTGCCAGCTGAGTTACTCCCGCTCAGCTTCACGCTCAGGTAGAGCGTCTGCCTGACTGGCACAGGCATTCTACCGGCTCCGCCAGAGAGGCACAGCGCTCGAAGAGAGCGAGATGAGTCGCCTGAGTATGTGACCGATCCACACGCAAGATGCCTTCGCAACGCTCGGCTCTTTCGTAACAGGCACTCGACTCGCGCGTCCTAGTCGCCGGAGGCTCCCTGATGCGCCGATCCGCGGCCTCGTTGGCTCTGTCAGTCCTGGTGGTCGCGGCGTGCGCGACCACGCCGACGCAATCTGGGGGCTCGCCGAAAACACCGACGGCAATCGCTCCCGCACCTTCGGGCACGCCGAGGCCAACGTCGGTGACCCCGACCCCGAGCCCCAGCCCCGCCCCTACCTCGGCGACCTTGCGGGGAGCGGGCGGGTGGCCGCGCACGGCCGACGGAATGAGTCCGCCGAGGTTCGGACCGGACGGAACGGCCTACCTCCTATTCGGCGGACGCGATACGCAGGACAAGTACCAGCAGAGCCTCGTCGCGCTCGACGCGGCCGGGCAGATGAAGCCGGGCTGGCCGATAGAGGAACCTCTGGGTTCTGACTTCGCGTCTCTCGCGGTTGGTCCTGACGGCTCCGTCTACTTCGGGGAGTGCGGGAGTCCGCAAGTCGGGTGCGTGCTGCACCGGCTCGGGACTGATGGTCGGGAGTTGCCTGGCTGGCCGTCCCGGCTGCCCCCGGATATCACCTGCGACGCGGATGGCTACTGCTTCAACCGCGTGCAGTTCGGACCCGACGGCACGGTCTACGTATCGCTCTTTCGGCAGGTTGGGGCTCTGCGGATCTTCTCCATTGACGGTTCGGGCAGGATCGTGCCCGGATGGCCAGTCGTAGCGGATGCAAAGGGAGTCTCGTGGTCGGACGCGCAGGTCGGCTCGGATGGAACGCTGTTTATCCTCGGCGAGCCCGAAGGGAGCGACAGCCCGGCCAGTCTGGCGGCCTTCGGCCGTGACGGCAACTCACGCCCAGGTTGGCCGGTGTCGGTGCCCGACCGCGGTGGGTTCCTCCTCGGGCCTCAGGGGACCGTGGTCCTCTGGTCATGGATCGACAACGTTGGGGAGCTCTGCCCCGATTACCGACGCACGGTCTTTGCGGTCCTGGGCCCCGATGGACGGACACTGCCCGGCTGGCCGCGCGGGTCGAAGGGATTCGCATCGATCCCCGTCGTGGACGCTGATGGCACCGTCTACTACGTCTCGGCCCTGGGGAACGTCTACGCTCACGACCGGGCGGGCGAGATCAAGACAGGTTGGCCGGTGGCGATGCCTGGGGCGATCAACGAGTGTGGTCCGGCGAGTCCGTACCTGGCTCGCGACAAGACCATCTACGTTCTGGCGGACGACGACGCTCTGGGCAGCGAGGTTACGGCCCGATCCCCGGATGGCCGCCCGCGACCGGGCTGGCCTTACCGTCCAACCGGCCGGTTGAGTCTGCCTTGCCTGGACATAGACTGCCCTGGTTACCATGTAGCGCCAGCCTTCGGCCCAGACAGCACGGTCTACCTTGTGGTCTATCGCCTCGATCCCACTAGCCGCTGGCTCGAGGTCATCGCCGTCGATCGACAGGGTCAGCTCAAGCCGGGATGGCCCTATCGCCTGCCGATCGATCCAACGGCTGGCATGGTCGAATCGCTGACCGTTTCTCCCGATGGCCGTCTGTTCGTTCAAGGCGGATACGATGGCTCGGACTCTTCGTTTCTCTTGGCGCTCGATCCTGATGGGCGCGTTTCAGACTGAATTGCCGGGCGTGCGCGGTCGGTAGCGCGATCGTAAGCAGGGACCCCAGGCTGGCGCTCCCGAAAGCAGATAACTGAGCCGATTTCGATCATTGGTTCACGCAGGAAGCACAGCGCTGGGCGCCAGAGGCTTGGGAAGCAGACACTCTGCCAGCTGAGTTACTCCCGCTCGGGAGATCTTCGAGTGTAGCCGGGCGTGGCCGACTTCCGCAATTTGGGCCGACAGGCCCGCCGTACCGGGACCAATGGAACGCGCGACCAGCCGGCCCAGGCTCGCAGAATCGCGCAAATCCTGAACGGATGCGTCCCAGAAGCGGACTGGACGGCGATAGGGTCGCCTACCGCTTCGCAGTGAGGGCGTGCTCCATGAGGTACCTCCGAAACCTGGCCCGGCGCCCAGTCCGGACGCTACTGACCGTCCTCGGAATCACCATCGGGATCTGGGCGCTCGTCGTCTTCGGCTCGATGGCCAACAAGATCAACGCGCTCGTGGCGGGCGGCTCGACCTATTACGCCGACAAGATCACGGTCGCCGACGGCAGCGGCCAGCTCGGTGGCTTCGCGAGCGCGCCGATGTCGCTCTCCACGGCCGACAAGATCCGGGCCGTCGACGGCGTGAAGGCGGTCGATTCCGCCGTCATGCTGCTGATGGACGAGCAGGCGCCGAACATGACGATGGGCGTCCCGCCGATGATCGACGGCAGCATCCCCGGCGGCGACCAGGGCCTTGAGACGTTCAAGGTCAATTACGCGGAGGGGCGCGCCCGCACGCCCGCGGACGAAGGCTCGAACGTGGCCGTCCTCGGCTCGGACATCGCGCGCAAGTTCGACAAGCACGTCGGCGACTCGATCGAGCTCAGAGGCGTTCCGTTCAGGGTGATCGGCGTCCTCGAGCCGACGCTGACGGCGCCCGACCAGGCCGCCAGCGTGCCGCTCGCAGCGGCCCAACAGCTCCTCGTCAAGACGCTTCCGCCGATGATCCAGGGCAAGATCGTCGCGTCCGACATCGCCACATCCATGGTGGTCTACCCGGATGAGGGCCAGGATGTCGAGGCGCTCGCCGCGAAGATCAAGGCCGAGGTCCCCGGCATCTCGACGATGACCGGCAAGGACTTCGACAAGCAGATCGGGGGCGCCACGTCGATCCTCAACTCGATCCTTGTCGGGATCGCCCTGATCAGCCTCCTCGTCGGTGGCCTGTCGGTGGTGAACACGATGGCGATGTCGATCGCCGAGCGAACCCGCGAGATCGGGATCAAGCGCGCGATCGGAGGCAGCCGGACACGGATCGTCCGCGAGCTCGTCGTCGAAGCGGCGCTCATCGGCTTCATCGGCGGGGCGATCGGGCTGATCCTCGGCGCGGTCGTCGTCACGCTCGTCAACGAGGCCGGCCGCTCGTCGGGCACGATCCTGTTCGAGCTCACGGCCGGGACGGCGCTGACCGCCGTCCTCTTCTCGACGATCCTCGGCGCGCTCGCCGGCTTCGTCCCAGCGCTGCACGCCGCCCGGCTCGACCCGGTCACGGCGCTGCGCTACGAGTGATCCGATGACTGCGCAACTGGGAGATCGATCGATGAACCTGCTCGAAGGCCGGGCGCTCCGCAAGACGTACAAGCTCGGCAAGCACAACGAAGTCAAGGCGCTCCGCGGCGTCGAATTCGGCATCGCCGCCGGCGAGATGGTCGCGATCATGGGACCGTCCGGGTCCGGCAAGAGCACCCTCATGCATATCCTGGGCCTGCTCCACGCCCCGGATCTCAACGACGGCCCGCGGCCGGAGCTGACGTTCGAGGGTCGCGACATGGTCGACCTCGGCGACCGCGAGCGGACCCGGATCCGCGCGCGCGAGATGGGCTTCGTCTTCCAGGATTTCAACCTGGTGCCAACCCTCACCGCCTTCGAGAACGTGATGCTCGCCTGCGACTACGCCGGGACGACCGGCGCCGAGGCGAAGACCGCGACGAGCGAGGCGCTCGACATCGTCGGGCTCGCCGACCGGCATGGTCACAGACCGTCGGAGCTCTCCGGCGGCGAGCAGCAGCGGGTGGCCATCGCCCGGGCACTCGTCAACAAGCCGCGATTGGTGCTGGCCGACGAGCCGACCGGGAACCTGGATTCGGAGCGGTCCGAGGAGGTCCTCGCGCTGCTCCGGCGGTTCAACCGGGAGCACGGGCGGACGTTCATCCTCGTCACCCATGACAGCGACGTCGGCGAGGCGTGCGACCGCATCGTCCGGATGCGCGATGGTCTCGTCCGCGAGCCCGCGGCGGTGGCTCCGCCGGTCGAACCCAGGATGGTCGAGGAGCAGCGGGAGTTGGTCGGGGCCGGCGCCTGAACGCAGACTCGAGCCGAGACAAGGCGAGGATCCACCGTCCCGGAGCGACGTCCGACGGATGGGGTCTAGGCTGCGCCTGTGTACCAGTGGCGGATGGCCAGGCGATGTCTCGGTCTCGGGCTCGTCGCCGCCATCGTGGTGTCGTGTGGCGGGCCGACGCCAACGCCGACCCTGCCCGCGCCGGCCGCGACGAGCCAGCCCGCGACTGACAGGCCCCCCACCGCGATCGCGAGCACGAAGCCGGCCGAGAGCCAGGCTTCGCGGACGCCGGCACTCTCCACCCCGACCCCGACTCAGACAGTGACACCAGCGCCGATCGCGATGGTGCCGGTCGTCGGCTTCTGGTCGACGACGGCGGGCATCTCGCGTCGCGAACTCGATGCCGCGCTGGCGGGCCGGAGCCGCCTCTACCGGAGCGTCCTGATCGCCGGATCGATGCCCGGCGCGACCACCGCCACCCCGGCCGCGGTCCGGGCCGCGGTCAATGCCCACCCGAGGACGCTCGGCCTCCTGCCGGCGGCGGAGGTGGCGCCCGATGTCCACGCGCTCGCGATCGATGGCGTGGACCTGTTCGGCAACGGCCGACTTCACGACCTCGCGAGCTGGCCGCTGCTGGTGCCGGCAGAGGCGGGCGCGCCGGCAGCCTTCGATCCGGCGGCGACGTGGACCCTCGTCGCCGGTGGCGACGTGATGCTCGACCGGACGATCTACCAGCGGACCGTTCGGCAGGGCAAGGGCGCCGACTATCCATGGGACGGCGGGTTCGCGACGATCACGGGGCGGCGCTGTTGTTCGGCCGCGGGCCATCGTCTGCCCGTGGTCCGGAGGGCCGGCGGTGCCGGTTCGGTGCGTGCCCTGTTTCGGGATGCAGATCTCGCGGTGGTCAATCTCGAAGGCCCGGCACCGGATGCCTTCCGCTGGCACCCACACGGTCTCACCTTCACCTTCGACCCGGCGCTCCTCGACGGGCTGTCCGACGCAGGGATCGACGTCGTCACGATCGCCAATAACCACATCGGGAACGCCGGCCCGAGTGGCGTCATCCAGACGATCCGAAACCTCGACCGGCGGGGTATCGCCCATGTCGGGGCCGGCGGCGACTCCGCGGCCGCTCGCAGGCCGGGGTGGTTCGACATCGCCGGTCAGCGGGTCGCGCTGCTCGGGTACGACGCGATCCGGCCGGGCTATCGGGCGACCTCGAATCGGGCGGGCAGCGCGGGTCTGGACGCCGCGACCTACCGCGCCGATATCAAGAGCGGCACGCCGCGACGGCGCGGACGTCGTCGTCGTCCTTCCCCACTGGGGCGCCGAATACACGGGTGCCGCCTCGTCCGGCCAGCGAGCCCATGCCCGGCGCCTCGTCAAGGCGGGCGCGACCCTCATCCTCGGCAGCCACAGTCACTGGACCGGCGCCATGGAGCAGGTCGGCGGCAACCCAGTGCTCTACTCGATGGGCAACCTCGTCTTCGACCTTACCCGCTCGGAAGAGACCGTCGAGGGTGTCATCGTCGAAGTGACCTTCGTCGGCGCCCGCCCAGTCCAGGTTCGACTCCATCCGACCGTGATGATCGACCTCGTCCAGCCCAACCTGCTCGACCCGGCGACGGACGGCGCAGTCGTGATCCAGCGGATGCGCAAGGCTTCGGCGGCACTGCCCGGAGGCTGACGCGGACGGCGTTCCTGGGATCGCCCCTAGAGCGACAGGACCGTCCGGACCTCACGGGCGATCTCGCGGTCCTCTCCCGCGGCGATCACGAGCGCGCGGACACGCGCCCCGTCCGCACCGATCTCGCGGTCGGGGAGCCCTACCTCGTTGCGCTCCGCGTCGAGCGCCACACCGAGGTAGCCGAGCCCGTCGGAGGCCATGGCCCGGACCACGGGGGCGTGCTCGCCGACCCCGCCCGTGAACAGGAGCGCGTCGAGGCCGCCCAGCGAGGCCGTCATGGCCGCGATCGCGGCCCGGAGCCTGTGGATGTAGACGTCGAGCGCGAGACGCGCCCGTGGCTCGCCGGCGCCGGCTCCGTCGATGATCGCCCGCATGTCTGCCGTGCCGGCCAGCCCGAGCAGGCCGGAGCGATGCTCCAGCGTCGCCGCGAGCTCCGCCGGCGGCATCCCGACGTGCTCCGCCAGCCAGAGCACGAGGCCCGGATCGACGCTCCCGGACCGGGTCGCCATGACCAGGCCCTCGAGCGGCGTGAAGCCCATCGTCGTATCGACCGACACCCCGCCGAGGACGGCGGCCAAGGATGCGCCGGCACCGAGGTGGCACGTGACGAGCCGGAGCCCTTCAGCCGGCCGCCCGAGGATCTCCGTCGCCCGGCGCGCGGCATAGGCGTGGGACAGGCCGTGGAAGCCGAACCGCCGCAGGTCCCAGCGCTTGCGCCACTCGATCGGCAGCGCATACGTCGAGGCGGCCGCCGGGAGCGACGCATGGAAGGCGGTGTCGAAGCAGGCGACGGCCGGGACGTCCGGCAGGACCGCGTCCACCGCCGCGAACGCCGCAAGCGACTTCGGCTGGTGGAGCGGGGCGAGATCGGTGAGCCGTTCCAGGCGGTCGATGACCGTCGGGTCGATGCGGACCGGACTCGAGAAGGCCGTCCCCCCGTGCACGATCCGGTGTCCGACGGCCGCCACCGCGCCCAGATCGCGGACCGCCTCGGCGACGTTCGCCGCATCGATCGAGCCGCGGGGCGCCGGGAGGTCCGCCGTGCCGACGACCGTATCGTCGGGGCCGAGGACCCGGAGCTTGAGGCTGCTCGACCCGGCGTTGACGATCAGGATCCGGCCGACGCGATCCTCGTCGGGGCCTAGGACGGCCACGCCCAGTCCGAGATCTCGGGCGCGTCCTCGCCGGCGATGCGCGTGTAGGCACGTGCCTCGAGGCGCTTGTCGACCATCAGCTGGCGGACATGACCGGCCCGCGGCCCGAGACCCGGCACGCGATCGATGACGTCGATGACGAGGTGGAACCGATCGAGGTCGTTGAGCATGACCATGTCGAACGGCGTCGTGGTCGTCCCCTCCTCCTTGTAGCCGCGGACGTGCAGATTGGCGTGGTTCGCCCGGCGATAGGTCAGGCGGTGGATCAGCCACGGATACCCGTGGTACGCGAAGATGACCGGCTTGTCCGTCGTGAAGAGCGAGTTGAATTCTGCGTCCGTCGCCCCGTGCGGGTGCTCGGAGGCCGGTTGCAGGCGCATCAGGTCGACGACGTTGACGAACCTGATCCTCAAGTCCGGAAGATAGGTCCGGAGCAGGTCCACCGCCGCGAGCGCCTCGAGCGTCGGGACATCCCCGGCCGACGCGATGACCACGTCCGGGTCGCTGCCCTCGTCGTTGCTGGCGAAGTCCCAGATCCCGATCCCGCGCGTGCAGTGGAGGATCGCCTCGTCCATCGACAGCCAGCTCGGCGAGGGCTGCTTCCCGGCCACGATGACGTTGACGTACTGCCGCGAGCGCAGGCAGTGGTCGGTGACCGACAGCAGGGTGTTCGCGTCAGGCGGCAGGTAGACCCGGATGACGTCGGACTTCTTGTTCACGACATGATCGATGAAACCTGGATCCTGGTGGCTGAAGCCGTTGTGATCCTGGCGCCAGACGAGCGAGCTCAGGAGGTAGTTGAGTGACGCGATCGGCCTGCGCCAGGGGATCTCGTCGCTGACCTTCAACCACTTGGCGTGCTGGTTGAACATCGAATCGACGATGTGGATGAAGGCCTCGTAGCAGTCGAACAGGCCGTGCCTGCCGGTCAGGAGGTAGCCCTCCAGCCAGCCTTGGCACTGGTGCTCTGAGAGGACCTCCATCACCCGGCCCTGGACTGCCTGACCCTCGTCGGTCGGCAGGATCTCGCCCTCGAACTGGCGGTCGGTGACCTCGAAGACGGCGCCCAGCCGGTTGGACGACGTCTCGTCGGGCCCGAAGACCCGGAAGGTCTCGCGGTTGCGGTCGATGACGTCGCGGATGAAGGTCCCCATCACGCGCGTGGCCTCGGCCAGGGTCGCGCCCGGCGCCGGAACGTCCACCGCGTAGTCGCGGAAATCGGGGAGCGCCAGGTCGTGCAGGAGAAGGCCGCCGTTCGCGTGCGGGTTGGCGCTCATCCGCCGGTAGCTCCGCGGCGGTAGCTCGGCAAGCTCGGGGATCAGCGCCCCGTTCTCGTCGAAGAGCTCGTCGGGCCGATAGCTGCGCAGCCATGCCTCGAGGACGTCGCGATGAGCGGCGTTGGTGCGAACCTCGCCCATCGGGACCTGGTGCGAACGCCACGTCCCTTCGACCGGCTTGCCCTCGATCTCCTTCGGACCGGTCCAGCCCTTGGGTGTCTTGAGGATGATCATCGGCCAGCGCGGCCGCTCCGTGACGGAGCCGTCCCGGGCGGCCCGCTGGATCTCGTGGATCTCCTCGATGACGGCGTCCATCACGGCCGCCATCTGCTGGTGGATCACGGCCGGGTCGTCGCCCTCGACGACGTATGGATGATGTCCATAGCCCTCCATCAGGGAGAGCAGCTCGGCCTCCGGGATCCGCGCCAGGACCGTCGGATTGGCGATCTTGTAGCCGTTCAGATGGAGGATCGGCAGGACGGCGCCGTCGGTGACAGGGTTCAGGAACTTGTTCGAATGCCAGCTCGTGGCGAGCGGCCCGGTCTCCGCCTCGCCGTCGCCGACGACGCAGCAGACGATGAGGTCCGGGTTGTCGAACGCAGCGCCGTAGGCATGGGATAGCGCGTAGCCGAGCTCGCCGCCCTCGTGGATCGATCCAGGTGTCTCCGGAGCCACGTGACTCGGGATCCCACCCGGGAAGGAGAACTGGCGAAAGAGCTTCCGCATCCCGTCGGTGTCCTGGCTGATGCTCGGGTAGACCTCGCTGTAGGTGCCCTCCAGGTAGGCGTTCGCGACGATCGCCGGGCCGCCATGGCCGGGCCCGATGACGTAGATCGCGTCGAGGTCCCAGTTCCGGATCACCCGGTTCATGTGGGCGTAGATGAAGTTGAGCCCGGGTGTCGTGCCCCAGTGGCCGAGGAGGCGGGGTTTCGTGTGCTCCGCGCGGAATGGCTCGCGGAGAAGCGGGTTGTCCAGCAGGTAGATCTGGCCGACGGAGAGGTAGTTGGCGGCCCGCCAGTACGCGTCGATGCGGGCGAGGTCGGACGTGGAGAGCGGCCCGACCGTGCTCGCCGCGGCCCGACCGTGCTCACCGCTGCGTTCGTCGGTCAGCATCGCTGTCTCCTTGTCGTCGCCGGCCTGCTCGTCCGATCGAGTCTACGGACCCTTGCGCCTTCGACGTCGCGTCGGACGTCGGCCGCCCGAAGAGTCGCTCGTCTCGGTCGCCTGCCGACGAGCGTGCCGTGGGCGATGTCAACGCCGGAATTCGGGAGGAAATCGAGGAGCGGGGTTCGGGTGATGACTGCTTGGGGAGCAGCCACTCTGCCAACTGAGTCACTCCCGCTCGAGAGTCGATCGAAAGTCTAGCGGCTCGCGCCCTCGGCGCCAATCGACTGTTGATGCACGGCTCGACATTCATGGGTGTGTTGTGGCCCAGCTCTCGCGTGACCCTCGACTACGTCTTCGTGATCCGATAGCGACGGGATGTGCTATATCCAGGGCCTTCGATGGCCAGCCCCTCGACGAGGCACCGGATGACGATCGACGCCGACCTTCGCGCCAGAGCGGAACGGGTGATCCCCGGCGGGATGTGGGGACATACCGCTGCTGAGCGCCAGCCGCAGGGTTACCCACAATTCTTCGACCGTGCCGACGGTTGCCGGATCTGGGACGTCGACGGTCGAGCATCCATCGACTTCATCTGTGGCTGGGGACCGATCGTCCTCGGTCACCGCGATCCGGATGTCGAAGCGGCCGTCCTGGCCCAGTCAGCGAAGGGCGACACCCTGAACGGTCCTTCGCCGCGGCTCGTGGAACTGGCAGAACTCCTGGTCGACCTCATCCCGCACGCGGACTGGGCGATGTTCTCCAAGAACGGGACAGACGCCATGACCTCCTGTGTCACGATCGCTCGGGCGGGGACCGGCCGGCGCAAGGTCCTGGTCGCGCGCGGTGCGTATCACGGAGCGGCCCCCTGGTGCACGCCGTCGCTCGTCGGCGTGACCACGGAGGATCGCGCGCACCTCATCCAATACGACTACAACGATCCATCAAGCCTTCGTGAGGCGGCCGTCGCCGCCGGCGACGACATGGCGGCCGTCATCGTGTCGGGGTTCAAGCACGACCTCGGCAAGGACCACGAACTACCCACGACCGAATTCGCCCGCGTCGCGCGGGAGGTATGCGATGTCGTCGGTTCCGCGCTGATCGTGGACGACGTCCGCGCGGGGTTCCGACTGGACCTCGGTGGATCGTGGGAGACCGTCGGCGTGCGGCCGGACCTAAGCGCATTCAGCAAGGCGATCGCGAATGGGTACGCGCTCGCCGCGGTAACCGGTCGCGACTCGTTCCGTGACGCCGCATCGAAAGTCTTCGTCACCGGCTCCTTCTGGACCTCCGCCGCAGCCATGTCCGCGGCCATCGCCACGGTCACCAAGCTCCGCGACACGGACGGCATCGCGCACATGAGGGCTATGGGCGAGCGCCTGCGGGTGGGACTCGAGGCCCAGTCCGCGGCGCACGGGTTCCGGCTCGTCCAGACCGGCCCGCCGCAGGTGCCGCTGATCGTCTTCGCGGACGACCCGGATCGGACGATCGGTCGCGCCTTCTGCCGTGAAGCCCTCGATCGTGGCGTGTACCTCCACCACGTGCACACGATGTTCCTGTCGACCGCGCATTCCGTCGCGGACATCGACGAGGCGCTCGAGGCCACCGACGGCGCCTTCGCCGCGATCGCGGCCCAGCGGCCGACGCAGTCGAAGCAGGCGGTCCCGATGTGACGACGTCGGAACGAGCGGGGTCGCATCCTCGTTCTGCGTTACGCGACCGCGCGGAGGCCGTGTCCCGCTAGGCGTCAGGAGCGGTACCAGGCGCTTGGGTTCGGCCCGACCGTCCGATGCCGCGGCGCCGCGTCCATCCGCGGCCGCGCTGCCCATCGACGATCTCTGCCAAGGCCGCAGAGGCGCCCGCGTCCCGCCCGGCCAAGGAACGCCTCGCGTTCCGAGCGGCCATCGTCGCGGCCTCAGCCCAGATGACACCCGCGAGGACACCGCTCGCCAGCGACCCGTCCGCGATGCACTGCGCGGCTCCGATCTCCGGGTCGAGCAGGACGCCATCGCTCACTCCGCTGATCGACCGGGCGACGGCGAAGTTCGACCTTGCGCTCGCCTCGGCGACTCTGCTATACCTACCCGGTGGTCGTCAAAAGTGCGCGCACAAATGTGCAAGACAGCCGCTCCGACGACCTCGTCGCCGAGATCGCACGTGCTTACTACGAGCGTGACCTGACCCAGCAGCAAGTTGCCGAGCAGTTCGGGATCTCCCGATCGCAGATCTCCCGGTACCTTCAGGACGCCCGGGATCGCGACATCGTGCAGATCCGGATCGTCGCGCCCGAGACGCGCGATGCCGACGCCGAGGCGCGTCTCAAGGCCTGGTTCCCGCACCTGCGCGAGGTCATCGTCGCGGCGGTGTTCAGCGACCACGATCTCGTGGCACGGCGGGCCGTCGCCCGGGCGGCGGCCCGACTGCTCGGAGGCCTCGTCCAACCAGGTGGGACGGTCTGCTTCGGTGCTGGACGAACGCTCGCCGAGATGGTCGGACTGCTGGAGCCGCGTCGCATCGGCGGCGTCACGATCGCCCAGGCCATGGGCAATGCCGGTCACGAGGGACTCGAGATCGACTACAACGCGATCGCCGGAGTCGCGGCCACCGCGTTCGCCGGCCGAAGCGTCCAGATCAATGCCCCGGCCATCCTCGGGGTGGGCGCCGACGCGTCGCAGCTCGAGGCCTCGAACCCGCAGATCCGCGACGCACTGGCGATCGCCCGCTCGGCGGATGTCTACGTCATGGGCATCGGGTCGATGGCCAGCGACGAGATCTACGTGCAGACCGGGCTCATCTCTCTTGAGGAGCTCGGGGTGGTCGTCGCCGACGGCGCCGTCGGCGACCTGTGCGGCAATTTCTTCGATATCGACGGCCAGGCCCGCCCCGGTCCGTTCGCAGGACGGATCGTCGGCATCAGCCTGGCGGATCTTCGCAGGGCGGCGCTGTCCATCGGATGTGTCGCGGGGACGGACAAGGCCCCCGCGATCGTGGGCGCACTCATGGGGCGCTACCTCAATGCATTGGTGACTGACGAGCACACCGCTCATGGCGTGCTCGAGCTCATCGAAGGGCGTGGTCTCGGTCACGCCGGCGGCGGGAGGCCTCCCGTCGTCGGCTCGGTCTCAAGGAGGAGGGCTCGATGAAACATACCCGGCTTGCCTTCGCGATCATCCTCGGCCTGGTGCTGTCCGCCTGCTCATCGGGTGGTTCGTCGCCGTCGGCTGCGCCGACGACTGCGGCCACCGCGGCCCCGTCGACGGCGGTGACGGCCGCGCCCAGCGTCGCCGTCACCCCACCGCCGGTCGGCAAGGTCGAGGTCGGCACCAAGGGTGCTGCTGCCTCGTTGACCCTCACCGCCGACGAGACGGCCACGGTCAAGTCGGTCTCGACCGGCAAGCTGGTCGGGATCATCGCCGCGACGATGGCGACCGACTACCACAAGCTACTGAACACCACGATCCAGACGAACCTCGAGGCGCTGGGCTTCACCGTCGAGATCTGCGACACGCAGACCGGTGACGCCGCCAAGGCCGTCACCTGCTTCGAGGGGTTCGTCCAGAAGAAGGCCTACGGGATCGTCACCGCCAGCTCAGCCGCGACCGTCGGGACCCAGGCGACTGATGCCATCAAGAACGGCACCATCGTGATCCAGGTCACGGGTCTCGACCTCGGCGCGATCGGCGCCGTCTCCATCAGCGTCGACAACATCACCATCGGCACGGCCGAGGGCAAGGCCGCCGGCGAGTTCGCCGCGGCCACGTATCCAGGCGCCGAGACCGGCACGATCATCCTCGACTACCCGACCATCCCCGACCTCGTGGCCCGGGCGGATGCGATCGAGGCTGGCATGATCGCCGCGGACCCGAAGATCAAGGTTCTCGCCCGCCTGCTGGGCGGGCTGCCGGAGAACGGCGCCACGTCGATGGAGCAGGCGAACACCAAGTACGGCCTCAACCTCAAGATCGTCACCGGCATCAATGACGGCGGCAATCTCGGGGCATTCGAATCGGCCAAGACCCTTGGCCGGACGCCCGACAACCTGGCCTTCTTCGGCATCGACTGCGACCCGGCCGCGGTGACCGCGATCCGCGCCGCATCGATGTACAAGGGCTGCGTCGACACCAACCCGAAGGGCACCGGCGAGCTCGCCGCGAACGCCATCGGCAAGCTCACCGCCGGATCGAACGTCGCGGGCTCCATCGAGGTGCCCGTCTCGATCTTCAACGGCAAGTGATCGACTGTCCCTGATCCGCATGGACCGCTGGGTCGAGATCGACATCGACTGGTTCGGCGACCCGCCATGGGACCGCACCATCGACGAGTTCGTCGCGCGCACGCTGCCGCTGTTCGCCGGGGAGCAGCGGCTCCGCGGGGTCTGCTTCAACGTGGGCTGGCTCGCCGACCTCGTCACGGAATGGACCGGCCGCCCGGATCAGCGGCTGCCACTCCGGTCGCGTCGTTTCGCACGCTGGGCGCGCCTCTCCTACGAGGACCTTCGACGATTCCTCGTGGAGATGCGCCGCTCGGCGGCGGCCGCGGGTATCGATGACCTCAAGCTCGGAGTGCTCGTGGCCGGCCTCGGGGAGGTCGTCGCGCCGCCCGTCACGGGCAGCATGTACGACCTGTTCTCCGACTGGCACGACCGACACCCCGAGCTCTATCCGCTCGACATCTCGCCACTCCCCGGGCCGGACCTCGACCCGCGCGTGCCGATGCATGTCGATACCTATCCGTACGCCACCCGCCCGGGCGGGATCGCCGAGGGTGACCCGTTTCCGGAGTTCTTCGGGGCGCAGTGGGGGTCGGTCGCGACCTTTCTCGGCCTCGACCTCATCCACCTCCGCGACGGGTTCTTCGGTCCCATGCTGTACACCCGCGTCGGCCCGTATGGCACCGTCGCATCGGACGACCCGGACGAAAACCGAAGCTGGACCGACGCCGTGCGCCGTCTCTTCCGGGCGTGTAAAGAGGCTCATCCGGCCGGACTCGTGATGGCCTACTCGAGCGGCATCAGCGGGACGTCGGAATGGCTGACCGGCTGTGTCGACCTCGAGGCCATCGTCGCGGACGGCGCGCTCGACATCTTCATCGACCAGACCTGGGGCGGGGCATGGCAGGACTGGTGGGATGACACTTGGAAAGGTTGGACGTTCCAGCTCGCCTATCTGTTGGGGCATGGCGCCCAGATCCGCGGCGGCAACGAGCGTCGTGAGGCGCCATGCCGTCAGTACAACCTGATCGAGACATGGGACGGCTGGGAGCCGTGGGACACCCTCCACGACACGCCCGGGAAGCTGGAATGGGCGACGTGGGCCTTCTCCCATGCGGCCGTCATCGATCGGAGCGGTCGGCCGATCGTCCCCGAGGGCACCTACATCTCGTGGATGAACGACTGGAACGGGCGGCTCATCTCCGCAGAGGACATCGCCTTCCTGGCCCACCATCTGGATGCCGCGCAGGCCAGCGCCGGCCAGCTCGAGGCGGTCTATGGACCGCTGCTCGTCCATGACCGCGACGGATTGGATTCCGGATACGCGGAGGCGCCGGCCTCGAACACGAGCGGATGGGCCGAGGACTACGCCGCGATGGCGATGAAATGGGGTGCTCCCATCCTGGCTGCCACCCGGGCCGAATGGCTCCCTGGCCACTGGCCGGAGGGCGCCCTGTGGCAGCTCCCGACCCACGTCGACATCGAGCGGGCGCGGGCCCTTGGAGGCGCGCTCGTCGCGACCGGCCGGGCGGACCGGATCGACCCCGCGTGGCTGGTCGCGGCAGGCATCCGAGCGACCGGCGAACGCCTCGCGGACGGCTATCGACTCGGCATGCCGTCGAGCCCGGACCTCCCGCGCGAAGAACGCATCCACCTCCCCGAGCGCGAGGTCGTGGTCGCCGAGCCCGATGCCTGGGTTGGCTACGACTCGCGTGGCACGCCGCTTCTCGTCGGGCGGGACCCGTTCTACCACTGGCAGCCGCCCGACCTGGCGGACCCGGGTAACCCGCTCATCCCGCATTCGCAGATCGGCTCGACCTCGCCCTACATCGAGACGGCGCGTCTCCTCAACGAAAGGGCGGTCCAGGCAGGTGGCCTATCGGTCGTGGACGTCTCCGCGCACGAACCCGTGACGGTCTCGTGCTGGCGGAGCGGCGGCGCAGTCCACATCCTGCTCGGCAATCTCGAGTCGGGCTGGATGGGCGACGCCCGCTTCCCACGGCGCGCGACCGTGCGCCTCCCGCGGGGCCGGCTCGGTCTGCCTGCTGGGGACCTGGTCGCCATACCCATCAATGTCGAGGGACCAGCGGTCGAGCCGGACGACGATTCGACCGTCGATATGCTCCGGTTCACGCTCACGGTGGCGCCGGCGGCATGTCTGGTCGTCCGTATCGGGCAGCCCGGAGACGTCGCGTGACGGTCCAAGCCGCGTCCCCCGACCGGATGGTGAACCGGGCGAGACTCATCGACTTCCTCGCCGAATACGGATTCGTCGTCTTCTTCGCCGTCTGGGTCATCTTCCTGACGTTCGCCACCGACCTGTTCCTGACCCAGACGAACCTGCTGTTGCTGCTGCGACAAGCATCCATCTACGGGATCCCGGCGATCGGGGCGACGTTCGTCATCCTGCTCGGGGAGCTGGACATCTCGTTCGGCTCGGTCATCGGCGCCGCCGGGGTGGCGGGCGCCGAGGTCCTTCTGGCCGGCGGCAATTCGTTCGAGGCGATCGCGGCCGCCGTCGCCGTCGGCGCGATCGTCGGGATCGTCAACGGAGCCCTGGTGAGCGTCGTCCGTATCCCCTCGGTCGTGGCCACCCTGGGGATGCTCAGCATCGTGCTAGGGATCACGATCGTCTACACCGGCGGGACGGCTCTCCATGGCCCCGAGCTCGAGCAGATCAGCTGGCTCGCCTCGGGTTACGTCGGCCCGATCCCGGTCCCGGTCGTGATCCTGTTCGTCGGCTATGGCATCGGCTGGTTCGTCCTCAACCGGACCCGGTTCGGGATCCACATCTACCTGACCGGCGACAATCGCGAGGCCGCGTTCCGCGCAGGGATCGGGGTGGATCGCCTGCGCGTCATCGTGTTCATCATCGCCGGGGCGTTGGCCGGCCTGGGCGGGATCGTGCTCGTCGCCAGGGTGTCCCAGGCGCAAGCGAACTTCGGTGCTGATGCGCTATTCCCCGTCCTGACCGCGGTGATCCTCGGTGGCGCCGGGCTGCAGGGTGGACGAGGTCGGATCGAGAACACGCTCATCGCCTCGATCTTCCTGGCAAGCCTTCTTAACGGGATCATCCTGCTTGGCGTCGATTCGCAGTACCAGCAGATCGTGCTTGGCGCGATCCTTATCGCGGCCGTATCCCTGGATCGGATCCGCACGTGATGCCCGGACCGGCGCCGCGCTACAGCCGGCCTGAGCAACTCATCGACGGCCGTTGGGTGCCGCCGGCATCGGGTCGCACGGTGACGATCTACGGCCCTGGCGACGGCGAGGCGATCGGCGAGGTCGCGGCGGGCGGAGCCGCCGACGTGGACCGGGCGGTCGCCGCCGCGCGTCGTGCATTCGATACCGGTCCGTGGCCCAGGATGGCTGCCAGCGAGCGCGGCCGCTACCTGCTCCGGATCGCGGCCATCCTCGAGAGCGCGCGGGACGAGGTCGCGCGGCTCGAGTCGGCGAACAACGGCAAGCCGATCCGGGAGTCCTGGCAGATCGACGTCCCGCTCTCAGTCGACTGCTTCGAGTACTTCGCCGGGTTCGCGACGAAGATCCACGGCGAGACGTTGCCCGTGCCGGGCGATGTGCTGTCGTACACGGTGCGCGAGCCGCTCGGCGTCGTCGGTGCCATCACCCCGTTCAACTTCCCGCTCTTGCTCGCGACATGGAAGATCGCCCCGGCCCTTGCCGCTGGCAACACCATCGTCATCAAGCCCGCCTCGGACACACCGCTGACGACGCTGCGCCTGGGCGAGATCGCGCTCGAGGCCGGACTTCCGCCCGGTGTCCTGAACGTCGTCGTCGGCGATTCATCGACCGGCAACCACCTCGTGGAACATCGGGACGTCGACAAGATCACGTTCACCGGGTCGACGGAGGTCGGCAAGCAGATCGCCGCCAAGGCCGCCGGCAACCTCAAGCGGGTCTCGCTCGAGCTCGGTGGTAAGGCACCGAACATCGTCTTCGCAGACGCGCCACTCGACGACGCCGTGGCCGGGGCCTTGTTCGGTGTCTTCTGGACGCAGGGCGAGATCTGCACCGCGGGTTCACGCCTGTTCGTCCAGCGGCCGATCTTCGACGACTTCGTGGAACGGTTCACCGCCCGGGCCCGCAGCCTGCGCGTCGGCGATCCGCTCGATCCCCGCACCCAGGTCGGGCCGCTGGTTTCGGCGGCCCACCGTGATCGGGTCATGGCCCATATCCGGCAGGGTCGCGAGGCTGGTGCGCGGCTCATGACCGGCGGCGGGGCGCCGCAGGACCCGGCGCTCGCCCGCGGCCACTACGTCGACCCCACCGTGTTCGTCGACGTCCGACCCGAGATGACGATCGCGCGCGAGGAGATCTTCGGTCCGGTCGTGTCGATCATGCCCTTCGATACGCCGGAAGATGCCGTCCGGCTCGCAAATGACACGCGATTCGGGCTGACCGCCGGGGTCTGGACACGTGACGTGAAGCTCGCCCATCGCATGGCGCGGGCCATCCGGGCTGGGACGATCTGGGTGAACATGTTCAACGTCGTCACCAGCGAGGCCCCGTTCGGCGGCTTCAAGGAGAGCGGCTGGGGACGCGAGAACGGTCCCCACGCGATCGACGCCTTCACCGAGGTGAAGCACGTCTACGTCAACCTGGCGGAGCGCACCACCGACTGGTTCGGGGACGAAGCATGACCGCCGCGATGCTCGCCGACGGACGTGTCCAGAGCCCGGTCGGCCGCCGCGTCGCGGAGCTCCATCTGCCGCCGATCGTCCATTTCGGGCAGGGCGCCTTGGCCGCACTCGGCGTCGAAGCGCGGGGTTTCGGGGAGCGTGCCCTGCTCGTAACCGATCGCGGGATGGCCGCGACGGGCATCGTCGACCAGGTGACCCAGGTCCTGCGCGCCGCCGGCGTCGATCCGCTGGTCTTCGATGGAGTCGAACCGAACCCGACCATCGCCCAGGTCGAGGCCGGACTCGAGGCCGGGGCGGGGCGCGAGATCCGGTTGATCGTGTCGGTCGGCGGCGGAAGCGCCCACGACTGCGCCAAGGTGATCGCGCTCGTCGCCGCGAACGGCGGCGAGGTCCGCGACTTCGAGGGACTGGACCGGTCCGCGCACCGCGGATTGCCGCTCATCTGCGTCAACACCACGGCTGGCAGCGGCGCCGATGTCAGTCGATACGCGGTCATCACCGACCCGGGGCGAGCGCTCAAGATGATCATCATCGACCGTCATCTCATGCCACGCGTCGCGGTCAACGACCCGTTGCTCACGGTCGGGATGCCGGCTGCGGTGACGATGGCCAGCGGTCTGGATGCCCTGACCCACGCCATCGAGGCTTCTGTCTCGACCCTGGCGTCGGAGATCAGCAGCCTGCTCGCGATGCGCGCGCTAAGCCTGATCGCCGCCGATCTCGAGCGCGCCGTACGTGACGGACAGGATATCGAGGCGCGCGAGGGCATGTTGATGGGCTCTCTTCTTGCCGGGATGGCCATCGATTCTGCGAGCGTCGGCGCTGTCCACGCGATGGCCCACCAGCTCGGCGCCGTCTACGACCTGCCCCACGGGGTCTGTAACGGGATCCTGCTGCCGCACGTCGTCGAGTTCAATCTGTCGTCTGCCGGCGATCGATACGACCGGGTCGCGGCCGTGTTCGGGACCGGGGCGACGGGTCGCCGGCTGCCGGCGTTGCTTCGTTCGCTGGGCGACCGGATCGGTTTGCCCCGCGGCCTTGCGGCGCTCGGCGTGGACCGCGCCCGCATCCCGGGCTTGTCCGCCCGGGCCATGACCGACATGTGCATGGACACCAATCCACGCCCGATGACCGAGGCAGATGTCAGCCGAATCTACGAACGCGCCCTGTGAGCGACGAGGAGACCGCCATCGGCATGCTCGAAGTCCTGGGTCTCGCTGCCGCCATCGGCGCCGCCGATGCGATGGCCAAGGCGGCACCGGTCAACCTCGTGGGCCCATTCGTGATCGGCCGGGGCCTGGTGACGGTCGTCGTCCGGGGCGACATCGCGGCAGTCATCGAGGCGATCGAGGCCGGCACGGCCGCCGCAGGCCGTATCGGGCATGTGGCGACGCGCCATGTCATCGGCCGCCCATTCGGTGGCGTCGATGCCATCTTCGGCTTCAGCACGAGGTGATGCCACCGAACGACAGGTCATAGCCACCCAGCGACGACGGCGCCGCGATCCCGCGGCGACCACCGACACCGGAAGGAGATGGAACGACATGGCAGAGCAGGCACGTTCAGGAGGAACGGCGATCGGCATGATCGAGACGCGCGGCCTCGTGGCTGCGGTCGAGGCCGCCGATGCGATGGTCAAGGCCGCACAGGTGACGCTGGTCTCGCGCCAGCTGGTCGGTGACGGGCTCGTCACGGTCATCGTGAAGGGCGAGGTCGGGGCGGTGAAGACCGCTGTCGAGGCCGGCGGCGCTGCGGCGCAGAAGGTCGGCGAACTGGTCTCACAGCATGTCATCGCGCGCCCGGACGACGCGGTCGAGAAGGTGATGGTCGTCGGAGGGTGACCGTTGTCAGCGGCGTCGGGGCACAGCTTCGGGTCCTTGCGCACGTCGACCGGATGGGGCCGCAGTACGCGGCCTACTGGGGGTTGATGGCGCAGGGCTCATTGCCCAGGGTGGGGGACTCGCAGTTGCTCGTCGAGGTTTCGCCGAGCAACGCGGTCTTCCCCCTGACGGACGTCGCCATGAAACGCACGGCCGTGCGGTCCGCGGGCACGCTCGTCGAGCGCGACTACGGGCTCATGGAGCTTCACGCTGACACGCCGGATATCGTCCTCGAGGCAGCCGACGCGATCCTCGAGGCACTCGACATGCGGCGAGGGGACCGGATGGCGCCGGCGCTCGTTTCGTCCCAGCTGCTCCCCAACATCGCACCCGACCACAGCCAGCTGTTCAACAAGGTCCGGCGTGGTGCCTGGACGTTGCCCGGCGACACGCTGTATGTCCTCGAGGTGAGCCCGGCCGCCTGGGTGTACCTGATCGCCAACGAGATCGAGAAGGGGGTCGACATCGAACTGGTCCGTGTCGCGGGCACGGGACTCTATGGCCGGCTGATCGTCGCCGGGACGGAATTGGCCGCCGACATGGCCGAACGGACGGCGCTTGGTGTCATCGATTCGGTGCGACAGGACGCGGTCGTGGCCGGTGAGCCGGCGGGAGGTCATTGAGATGCAGATCGCACGCGTGGTCGGGAATGCCGTGGCGTCCGTCAAGGAGCCACGTCTGACCGGTACGACCCTGCTCCTCGTCGAGGACGCCATGTCGGACGGGGCGTCGGCGGGTGGTCCGGCGTATGTCGCGGTCGACCTTGTCGGCGCGGGTGAGCCCGAACTGGTCCTTGTCGTCCGAGGGTCGTCTGCCGCACGCGCGGTCGGCGTCCCCGGTTCACCCATCGACGCGGCGGTCGTCGCGATCCTGGACACCGTCCGTGCCGGCGGCCAGAGCACATACGAGAAGCGCTGACGTGCCAGTCGCCTCGGTCGAACTCCGAGCCTTCGGCATCGTCTCGCGGATGCAGCCGCGCTATGCCGCCTATGAGGCGACCGTGGCGGACGGCGACATCCCGTTGATGGGCATGGCGCAGCTGTTCGTGGAACTCGCGCCCGGCAACGAGATCTACCGGCTCGCCGACGCGGCCCTCAAGGCGACCGCTGTCCGACCCAGCTCGCAGGTGGTCGAGCGCGAGTTCGGGATGCTGTCGCTCCATGCCGACGACCCCGAAGTGGTCGCCGAAGCGGGGCGCGTCATCCTCGGCCGGCTCGGACTCGTCGCCGAGGACCGCCAACGGCCTCTCATCGTCTCGGAGAACCTGGTCACGAACATCACTCCTTTCCAGGCCCAACTGATCAACCGATTCCGCAAGGGCTCCCTGCTGGTGCCACACGCGACGTTGCTCGTGCTCGAGGTGACGCCGGCGGCGTACATCCTGGTCGCCGCCAACGAGGCGGAGCGGACGGCGGATGTGGACCTGATCGACGTTCGCCCGATCGGCCGCTTCGGCAGGTTGTACGTGTCTGGCGAGGAGTCCGCGGTGCGCGAAGCGGCCGCCGGTGCCCGCCGGGCCCTCGAGGCGATCGGTGGACGCGATCCCGTGGTGCGCCCGTGAGCGCGCGGGTGCGGTTGTGGGTCGAGGTCGGATCGCGCGCGGCGCTCGACGCGGCACGTGAGGTCGGAAGCAGTCGACACATTCCTCGTGGCAGCCGGCTGCCCCGCTCTATGGTCGGCCCGGGCGATCGCATGGCCGTCATCGTCGGCGACGCCGATCTCCACGGCCGCGTCGGGGCGCTCGCCAGCCGCCTGCCGTTGCGCGCCGGGGTCCTCGTGCCGGCCGGGGCCGAGGGTCAGGCGTTCCTCGGCGAGATGCGCGGCCGGGGCCGCAGTCCGCTGGCGATGGCGGTCACGACGGAAGCCGATGGGCGTCGCGCGGTCGAGGCAGGAGCGACAGCCATCGTCGCTTCGGACGTCCTTGTCGCGCGGTCGGTCCGTGACGCGATCACCGAGGACGGCATCGTCGTCCTCGTCCGAGTCGCCACGGTGGCCGCCGCGGAGGAGGCGCTCACCACAGGTGTCGACGGCCTGGTGATCCCCTCGGACATGCTCGCACCGGTGATGGAGTCGCCGACCCTCGGGGCGAGCCTCGCGCCGCCGCCCGCACCCGTCCGCACCGCGTTGACAGGCGGAGCTGGGACGGTACCGGTTGCCCGCCAGGCGACCATCGGAGCTGTCCTCGATCGGGCCGCCCGATCGCATGGGGGCTCGGATGCGCTCGTCCACGTCGCCTCCGGTGACCGATTGACGTACACCGCCCTGCGTTCGGAGGCACGCTCCGTCGGACGTGCCCTGATGTCGACGGGCGTCCAGTCAGGCGACCGCGTCGTCGTCTGGGGACGGAACACCGCTGCCTGGCCACTCGTGCAGCTCGGTGCTGCGTATGCAGGCGCGATCCTCGTGACCGCGAACCCGTCGCTGTCGGACGAGGAACTCGAGTTCATCGTCGCCCAGTCCGGGGCGGTCGCGCTGTTCGCTGGACCGCACCCTGGTCCGCGTCCGGCGGTCCTCGCGCGCCTCGCTGGTGGCTCGGCCGGCGCGGACCTGAAGGTGGTCGTCACGCTACCGCGCAACGACGTCGATGTCCCGGGTGTGATCGGCTGGAGGCGATTCCTCGACGGTGCGCTGCGGATCTCCGAGTCCGAGCTCGACCGCGTCGCGGGCCGCGCCCAGCCGGATGACGTCACGACGATCCTCTACACCTCGGGCACGACAGGGTTCCCGAAGGGCGCCCAACTGACCCACCGCGGGATGCTCCAGAACGCCGCCGCCGTGGGTGGCAACCTCCGTCTCGTGCCCGCGGACCGGATCTGCCTCGCCGCCCCGTTCCACCACTGCTTCGGCGCCGTCATGGGCACCCTCGCCGCGATCACGTATGGGGCCGCCTTGGTCCTGCCCTCGGATGGGTTCGATGCCGGGGCAGCGTTGTTTGCCGTCGGCGCGGAGCGATGCTCGATCGTCTACGGCGTGCCGACGATGTTCACGGCCATGCTCGACCACCCATCTCGCGCCGCGGCGAAGCTCGACAGCCTGCGGGCCGGCATCATCGCCGGGTCTCCGGTCCCGCCGGCGCTCGCCCAGCGCATCGTCGACGACCTCCACGTCCCGGGCCTCGTCGTCGCATACGGGCTCACCGAGGCCAGCCCGGTGGTCACCCAGACGAGCCTCGACGACCCCGCCGAGATCCGACTTCGGACCGTCGGCCGCCCGATCGCCGGTGCAGAGGTGCGCGCCATCGACCCGTCGACCGGGCGCCTCGCGGCTGTGGGCACGCCTGGCGAACTTGTGACCCGTGGCCCGATGGTCATGCGCGGCTACTTCGAGATGCCCGATGAGACGAACGAGGTCATCGACCGCGATGGCTGGTTGCACACGGGGGACCTGGCCGTGCGGGACGGGCACGGCATCTGGTCGATCGTGGGACGCCTCAAGGACATGATCATCCGGGGCGGCGAGAACATCTACCCAGCGGAGGTCGAGGCCGTGGGACGCCGCTTGCCTGGTGTCGCGGACATCCAGGTCGTCGGCGTCCCGTCGGAGTACTACGGCGAGGAAGTGTTCGCCTGGGTACAGCGCGCTCCCGGAGCCTCGCCGACCGAAGACGACGTGCGCACCGGATTCGGCCAGCACCTTGCCCGGTTCCAGGTTCCAACCTACATCCGGTTCACCGACACCTATCCGATGACCGGCTCCGGCAAGGTCCAGAAGCACCTCCTGCGCGAGATGGCGGTGACCGCCCTCGCCGGTGGACCGATGGGACCGGAACCGTCAGCGCCGGTCCGTCCGAGCCTCCCGCTCATGGCGCCGAAGCGACCGGTAACCGGAGACGCACCGGGTGGCACGACCATCGAGCCGACCACGGATCCCACCGGCGAGCCCCGTCCCGGGCGCCGCTCGGCGACCATGCCACCCCATCCGGGCTGGAGCCGGCCTGACCGGGCCGCCTGGCGGTGGCAGCCAAGACAGACGATCCCTGATCCGACCACGCAGGAGGGCACCATGAGCCTCGACGACGTCCGTCGCCGCGGACAGCGCATCAAGACCTGGGGCATCGGCGGCAACGTCCGAGAGCAGATCGAGTCGACCGGTGAAGAGCCGATCATGTATAAGGCGCTGGGCACGCCGCCGCAGACCAGGCACCCGTTCAACCTGTATGGCGATATCCGCAGCCAGCCCGAAGCGCTGCGCGGCACATTCGAGCACAGGGAGGAGATCGACCAGGTCGCGCGGACGCTGGCCGATCGGGACTTCACGGGGATCATCGGCCTCGGCTCGGGCACGTCGCAGTTCGTCGCTCAGGTCGCCAATGCGGCCTTCGCCCGCTTCGCCGGCATCCCGGGCTGGGACTATGACTCGCAGGCGTTCCTGCGCTACCCGCCCCCGTTCGATTACTCGCGGATGTTGGCCGTCGCGTATTCGGGCAGCGGGAGTACCGTGGACACGGTCGCCGCGGCCCGCGACTGCCGGACGCGTGGCTCGACGACCTTGTCGTTCACGAGCGTCGAGGGCAGTCCGGTCGTCCAGGCGACCGACGCCCGGATCCTGACCGCCGGCGGCTTCGACACCGGTGGGTCGGACACGTTCCATTACACGACGCGCGTCGCGGCCGCCATCTACCTCGCGCTGGAGCTCGGCCGACTCCGGAACCCGGGCGCACACGACTACGACGGGCTCAAGCGCACCCTGCTCGACACCCCGCGTCTCATGGACGACATGTTCGATACCGTCGACAAGCGATGTCGGACGATCGCCGACATGTTCCTCGGCGTGCGCAGCGTCCTCGTCGTCGGGGCGGGGGCGAACTTCGGCACCGCCGAGGAGATCGCCCTCAAGTTCGACGAGATGGCCCACATCCCGGCCAAGTCGATGAACCCGGGCCGCCATATCCACGGCGCCCTGGGTCTGACCGAGGAGAGCATCCTGACGGTCCTCGTGGCGCCGCCTGGTTCGTCATACAAGGACCTCCACGACATCGCCAAGGTGACGCAACTGCTCAAGAGTCCCGCGGTGGCGATCGTGTCTGACGACGATCAGGAGATCGCGGACATCGTCGACTACGTCGTCCGGATCCCCGTCGAGGACGAGGTGCTGTTCTCTGTCCTCGCCGTCCTTCCCGGACAGCTGCTGCCCTACTGGTGCGGAGTGGGCCTCGGCCTGAACCCGGATACGCAGCGGTCCAATGTGCCGAAGCACGCGCGTGTCTGGAACATGCTCTTCCCGCCGGGGACCCACTGACACCCGTGGCGACGGCGGGTTCGGACCGTCCACGTGTCGTGGTGGTCGGCCCGGTCAACATCGACCTGCTCATCCGGGGCGAGGCTCCCCTCGACCGCGATGCGTTGAACCTCTGGGTCGGCCGACCGGATGTCGAGCTCCTGGTGGCAGGGTCCATCGGCTACACGCTTCAGGTGTTCGCGCGGCTTGGCGACGCCGTCGAGGCCTGCACCACCATCGGCAGCGACGCATTCGGGGCGCATATCGAGCAGGAGCTGCAGGCCGCCGGCGTGGACTGTCACCGGATCACGCGGCGACCGGGAGACACCGCGATCGGCATCTACATGATGCTGTTCGGGGGCCTCAAGCGACCGCTCGCGGTCCGGCTGCCAGAGTTCGAACCCTGGCCGGATCCGCCGACCATGCTGGACGACGGGCCACCGCCGGCGCTCCTGCACTCGGGGGGACTGCTCCATTTCCCGGGCATGTGGCATCGCGGGCAGGCGCCCGAGTTCGAACGGGCTCAGGCTCAGGGCGTGTTGACGTCCATCGATCCCCAGTTCCCGCTCGTGGAGACGCCGGCACCCTGGCTGCCGCATGTCGCGGATGTCGTGCGCCACAGCGATGTCCTCCTGTGCGACGAGCTCGAGGCGCGGATGCTCTTCGACGTCGACTCGGCCGACGACGCACTCGCACCGGCACATGCCGCCGGCCCGCGCATCGTGGCGATCAAGCGCGGTGCCGCGGGCGCCATCGTGAGCGATGGGCGGACGGTGATCGAGCAGCCGGCGATCCCCGTGGATCCGGCTCTCGTGCGCGAGGCCGTCGGGGCGGGAGACGCATTCGACGGCGGGTTCCTTGACACCCTCATCCGGGGCGGGGACGTGGCCGCGGCCGCGCGGTTCGGGACCGCCGCCGCCTCATTGAGCCTGTCCGGGCGCGGTGGCGCGAAGGGGATCCCGGATCGCACCGCCGTCGAGGCACGCACAGGACTCGTGCCTCCGTCGACGATCGTGCTAAGCGCCTGACGATGCTCCTGTGCGTCACCCCGAGCCCTGCGATCGATCGGACCGCTCGGGTCGGGCGGCTCGCATCCGGCCACGCCCTGCGCCCAACGGAGGTCGTCGTTCTCCCCGGCGGCAAGGGCAACAACGTCGCGCGCGTGGCGCATGCCCTGGGCGCACTCGTCACGACGACGGGGTTCGCGGGTGGGCATGCTGGCCGGTGGCTGGTCGAGCAGCTCGAGGCAGAAGGCCTCAACCCGCGCTTCGTGACCGTCGCCGGCGAAACACGGACCACGTATGTCGTCGTCGACGACGCGGGCCGTTCGGTCCTCGTGTACGAGCCGGGCGCTCCCCTCGGCGAGGATGACGTCGAACGCTTGGCTCGCTCCCTCGCCACCGAGTCGTTGCCGGCGGCGACATTCGTGGCGATCTGTGGCAGTCCGCCGCCGGGCATGGGTCCGCGCGACTACGCCTTGATCGTCGACGCGTGCCACGCGTTGGATCGGCCGTGCCTCGTCGATGTCGCCGGCGAGGCGCTGGCGGCCGCCCTCGGGGCCAACCCGGACGTCGTCAAGGTGAGTCGCGAGGAAGCGGAATCAGTGACGGGAGGGCGTTCGGGCGACACCCTCTCGGCGGCGAAGGCCCTGGTGGCCATGGGGGCAGGTCTGGCGGTCGTCACCGATGGGCCGCTAGGCGCTGCGGCCGCGAACCGAGATGCCACCTGGGATGTCTCGGTCCCGCGTATCCGGGCACTGGACCCCATCGGCTCGGGTGACGCATTCACGGCTGGGCTCATCGTCGCCATCGGCGAGGGTCGCTTGATCGACGATGCGCTCGCCTACGCCGCTGCGGCCGGCACCGCGAATGCCGAGACGCTCGGCGCCGGACGTCTCGATCCCACGAGACTCGATGACATCATCGGCGGCGTCCGCGTCAGTCGGCGTCACCGCTAAGAGGATGGACCGATGGATTCGCATGACGACCTGAGGACGATCAGCGACGCCGACCTGCGCGCTGCTGACCGAGGTCCTTGAACGTCGGCGCCCGGGCGCTCCCGTGCCCAGCGTCGGGGTCCGTCCCCATCGGCGGCCATGGACCTATCGCGACATCTGGCGGCTGGATGCCTTGCGGGCGGAGACCGCCCGGCGGGCCGTCACGCCGAGCGACCCTCGAGGTCGCGGATGATGTCGAGCGGCGTCAGTCCGCGGAAGTCGGCGATGACGAGGTCGGCGTTCTTGATCAGATCCGGTCGGCCGAGTGTGGCGACGCCGACGCATCGGGCGCCGGCCGCCAGGCCGGCCGCGATCCCGGGCGCAGTGTCCTCGAACACGACGCAGTCACGCGGGTCAACGCCGAGCGAACCGGCAGCCGCGAGATAGGGATCCGGCGCCGGCTTCCCGCGGTGCACGAGGGACTCATCGACGACAACGTCGAACGCGCCGGCCAGACCGATCGCGTCGAGTGCGAGACCGACGTTCACGGCCGACGCGGAACTGGCGACCGCACAGGGGATCCCAGCTTTCAACGCGGCGCGCGCGAAGGACGCGGCGCCCGGGATCTCGCGTAACGGCGGACCCGCCGCCACCTCAGCGCTCTTGTCGGCGACGCCCGCCGCCAGCAGCATCCTCGCTTCCTCGTGCGACACATCGAAGACGTCGACCAGCACGTCGTAGGTGCGTCGACCGAACATGAGCTCGACGATCTCCTCGTCCGTGAAAGAGCGGCCGCGGTCCGTCGCGATGCGCCGCCAGCCGGCGATGACGAGATCGCGCGTCTCGACGAGGACGCCGTCGAGGTCGAACAGGAACGACGGCACGCGGCCGTCAGTCAATGCCGGCGGCGGTTTGCTGGGCCGGTGCCGGAACGCGGTCGGTGAGTCCGGCGACCATCCGCACGATCTCCTCGTGGTCGGTCTCAGCTGTCGAACGGACGCCGACGAGACGTCCGAGCCGCATCACCGCGATGCGCGTCGACAGCGTGAACACGTGGTCGAGGTTGTGGCTGACGATGATCAAGGTCAGGCCACGCTCCGCGAGACGGAGGACGAGGTCCTGGACGCGGCCGGCCTCCTGGAGTCCGAGAGCGGCCATCGGTTCATCCATGATGAGGACCCGCGAGCCCCAGTGGACCGCGCGACCGATGGCGACACCCTGTCGCTGGCCACCCGACAGTCGGCGGACCTGTTGGCGCACGGACGGGATCTTGACGTTGAGATCCTCGAGCGCCTTGCTCGTCTGCCGCCGCATCGCCCCGATATCCGTGACGCGGAACGGTCCGACCCCCTTCGTCAACTCCCGACCCATGAACAGGTTCTCGGTCACGTCGCGATGGTCGGCCAGGGCCAGGTCCTGGTAGACGGTTTCGATACCCGCCGCGCGTGCCTGACCCGGTGTCATGAAACGGACGGCCACCCCATCGATCTCGATTCGTCCTTCGTCCGGCTGGAGAGCGCCCGCCAGGATCTTGATCAGCGTCGTCTTGCCGGCCCCGTTGTCGCCGACCATCGCCGTCACCGACCCGGCGGGGAACTCCAGGGTCACGCCGGAGACGGCGTGAACGCCACCATAGGACTTGACGATCTCGCGTGCCGCGAGGAGCGGTGGCGCCGCGGCCGGTACGGCGGTGACCGCGGCCGCGGTATCGACGCTGTCCATCACGGTCGAGCGTATCCAACGACGTGCGATGCGTCAATCGTGCGCGCACATCTGTGCTACGCGATCACGGACCTCGGACATCCCGCATCGAGCGGCATCCGATCATTGACGCGCTACATCCGAGACTGGCCGACCTCGATGAGGTGGCCATCCGGGTCGCGGATGTAGGCACGGATCTCGCGTCCGAAGTCCACCGGCGCAGTCAGGAACTCCGCCCCCAGGGATGACCATTCGCGGTAGACGGTCGCGATGTCGGCGACGCGGATGTTCATGAAGGCGCTCGTCCGGTTCGGGTCGGCCGGTGTGGTGAGCGTGACCATCGGCTTATCGGCCGTCGGGCCTCCGCCGACGTTGAGGATGAGCCAGGAGTTGGCGACCTTCATGATCACGGGATCGCGCTCCATGACGACCGTCCCGCCCAGGATCGATCGATAGAACTCGCGTGAACGGTCCTGGTCGGCCACGACGAGGAAGTGAGTGATGACGAAACCCTCGGCCGGGGCGGGGAAGTCGTTCGGATCCATCGTCGCCTCGCAGTCAACGGCCCGACGCGGCAGTCGCGGGTCGCTCTTCCCGATCGTGGCGACTCGATCCGCCGCGGTCAAGCGAGCGGACGCGGTCAAGGCGATACGCAGGATGAGACGACCTCGCAGCGGAGGTCTTCGGCGAGCGCTACTCGTCGGTCCGGAGCCGCGAATAGACGACGCAGTCGACGGGCACCCCGTCGTGGTGCAGGTCCCACGCGCGGGCCACGCCCTCGCGCCGGAATCCGGCGCGCTCGGTCATCCGCATCGACGCGTCGTTGCCGACCATGATGTAGGCGTCGAGGCGGATGGCCGCGGTGGTCTCGAACGTCCAGTCGGCGACCAGTCGAAGCGCTCGAGTCCCGGCCCCGCGACCGCGCCCGTCGGGAGCGAGCCACAGTCCGAACGTCGCCTGATGCCCGTCCGGTCCGAAGCGAGTCACCGCTCCGAGCAGGTGGCCCGTGGCGGCCTCCACGATCGCGAACGGTGCGCCGGTGCCGTTCTGCCACATCGCCCTGGCAGTCTCGATGAAGGCGTCCGCATCGGCAGCCAGGAACGGCTGCGGGATCGTCACCCAACGGGCGATCTCCGGATCCTGGCAGGCCTCCAGAAGGGCTGGTGCGTCGCTCCGGCGCCACGGCCTGAGGACGAGCTCGTCGATGGTCAGCGTCGTCCCGAGCTCGTCGTCCATGGGATCAGCTCGGTCGGAATCGACCGTCGATGTCCGGGAAGGGGACCGCCCGGGCGAGTCCCGCGAAGGTGCCCTCTTCGGCGATCTCCGTCGCTGCGGCGATGAACCCGGTCCAGGCGGCCCGGGCCAGCGCGCCACCGACACTGATACGCCGGACGCCGGCGGCCGCCAGCTCGGCGACCGTCGTGAAGTCGCTCCCGACCAGGACGTTGACGGGTTTCGGTGCCACGGCCGCCACCACCGCCGAGATGTCCGCCATCGACCGAAGTCCCGGCGCGTACAGGCAGTCGGCGCCGGCATCCGCGTATGCCGTCAGGCGCCGGATCGTCTCGGCCAGGTCGGGCCGGCCCGAGATGAATCCCTCCGATCGACCGGTCAACAACACACCCGTCGCGCTCTGGTCGATCGCCGCCCGCGCCGCGCGGACGCGCTCGACCGCCAGCTCGAGATCGAACAACGGCGCGGCAGCGTCGCCGGTCGAATCCTCGATCGAGATCCCGGCGATCCCGGTCGCCACCGCCCGGGCGACATTCGCCGCCACGCCCTCAGGCTCGACCGCGAAGCCGCCTTCGAAATCGGCGTTGACCGGGATCCCGACGGCTCCCGAGATCGCCGCGAGATGGGCCAGCGCCTCCTCGAGCGTCACCGTCGTGTCTGACTTGCCGAGACTCCAAGCGAACCCCGAACTCGTCGTGGCCAGTGCCCTGAAGCCGAGCATCTCGAGGTAGCGGGCACTCCCGATATCCCAGGGGTTCGGGATGACGAAGCAGCCGCTCTCGTGAAGGGAGCGGAACGCGGAGATCGTGTCTGACATGAGCTGACGATACCCGGAACGCCCGAGACGGCGAGAGTCGCGGAGTCGGATCGCCTTTCACGGCGGCCGACCGCGGGCCGCGAGACAGCGACCCCCATCTAGGTTCGGTGAAGGTTTCGCAAGGCGGGCCCGGTTATCACAGAACTCTCAGAAACCGCGCAGACGATCGGTACATCAGGCCCTCGGACCCGGCGTTCGCACATGACGACGCGGTCTCGGCAGAAGGAATCCGATGTACGAATTGTTCACTCCGCTCACGCCTCCGGGGGTCACGCCTCCGGACTCCGCGCCGACACCGACCCCCAGCGCCGGCCCGGCCGCTCCGACGATGACCTTCACGACCCCTGAGGGTCTCGCGACTCCGGCAGCCCCGGCCGCGACCTCGACCTCCGTGCGCCGCTCGGTCGGCCCGGGCTTCATCTTCGGGGCGGTCCTCGCCTCGGCGCTGCTGGCGTCCGGTGGCACGTACGTCGCGGTCAGCGCCACGACGCACACCCCGACCGCCCCAGCAACCTCCCGGCCGGCACCGTCGCCAGCACCGGCTCGGCGAACGGCGCGACCTCGGTCGTGGACATCGTCAAGGCGGTCAGCCCGGCCGTCGTCACGATCGTCGCTGACGGCATCACCGCGACCGACCCGCAGACGGGCCAGACCCAGACCGGAACGGCCACCGGCTCAGGCGTCATCTTCGACGCGAACGGCCTGATCCTCACCAACCATCACGTGGTGGCCGACGACCCCCAGACGCTGACCGTCAATCTCAAGGACGGCCGCTCATTCCCGGCGACGATCTACGGCATCGACACGCTCACCGACCTCGCCATCGTCAAGATCGACGCGACCGGCCTTCCGACCGCTCCGATCGGTGACTCCTCCTCCATCCAGGTCGGCCAGCAGGCCATCGCCATCGGCAGCCCGCTCGGCACGTTCACCGACTCCGTCACCAGCGGGATCATCTCGGCGCTCGGTCGGACGATCCCGGTCGAGGGTGGCGACATCCTGAAGAACCTCATCCAGACCGACACGGCGATCAACCCCGGCAACAGCGGTGGCCCGCTGTTCGACCCGAGCGGCAAGGTCATCGGCATCAATACGGCCGGGTCGACCGGTGCCCAGGGGATCGGCTTCGCCATCCCGATCGACATCGCCCGACCGCTCATGACCCAGGCCTCCGCGGGCCAGCCGCTGGCGCGCCCGTACCTCGGCATCCGGTTCGAGACCATCGATCCGACCGTCCAGAAGGACAACGGCCTGTCGGTCGCCGACGGCGCCTTGATCCCGACTGCCTCGACCGACGGCTCCGGCGAGTCGGTGGTCGCGGGTGGACCTGCCGCCCAGGGTGGCCTCCAGGCCGGCGACATCATCACGGCCGTGAACGGGACGAAACTCGACGCGCTCCATCCGCTCGACATGGTGACCAGCCAGTTCGCACCGGGCGACAGCGTCAAGCTCGACGTCCTTCGCGACGGACAGACGACGCAGCTCACGGTCGTCCTCGGGACGCGACCCGCGACCACGTAACCAGCCAGACGATCCGCGTCACATCACGAGGCCGCCGGCATCCGCCGGCGGCCTCTTTCGCGCTTCGTGCCTCAGTGCAGGTGGCGCTGCCAATCGGGCGGGACGCGACCCGCCGGACCCGGCACCGGCTGATCGAGCGGATGATGCTCGGGTGGGGCAAGGGGCGGCCCCTCGCCGTAGCCGTTCACCTCGTAGCTCCAGAACCAATCCTCGTCGGGTTCGTACGAGCGGACGATCGGATGGCCCTCGTCCTGCGCGTGATGCATCGCGTGCTGCGACGGCGAACTGTCGCAGCAGCCGACGTGGCCGCAGTGGGCACACCGCCGCAGGTGGAACCACCAGCCATCGGTCGACTCGCACTCGACGCAGCCGGGTCCGGAGGGCGGGACAAGCGGATCGACGGGGGTCACTGCTGGTAGTGCTCCACGACCTCGGCGGCGCGCGGCTCGGCGTCGGACGGGTCGAGGCCTGCCGCGCGCCGGGCCTCGCGCTGATGGAGCAGGTCGTATGCCCGGTCGAGTTCGACCTTGATCGCCGCCAGGCGGTCGACATCGTCGGCGGACAGGCCGCTCCCGTCGCCGGCTTGCTCGAACAGTCGCTCCTCCTCCGCTGACAGCGCGTTGATCCGATGGAAGATGTCCGGGTCCGTCATCGTCATGAACCTCTCCTTTGTCTCATTGTCGTCCGCATCGCGTGCGAGCGTCATGTGGCACTCCCGGTCACGCGAAGCGAGCCGACCCCGCCCTGGACATCGATCTCGACCCGGTTCGTCGCGGTCGCGAAATCGGGCGATTCGTAGCCGCTCCCACTGGCCGGGAAACGCGCCTGGTCGATCTGCGTGCTGCCAAGCGCCACCCGGGTCCGGATCCGCGCCGCGACCCCGGCCGGGACCTCCATCGTGAGCGAAGCCGCGCCGCTGTTCGCCTTGACCGTGGTCATCCCGGCGGCCTTCGGCAGGAGGACGCGGGTCTCGCTCGCGCCGGTCTGCAGATCGAGGCTGCGGAGGCGGAGATCACCGAGGTCGAGGATCGTGCGACTCGCCCCGGCGTCGACCTTGAGATCGAGCGGGACCTCCGCCGTGACACCGATCGTCCAGCGGGACGGGTGGTCGAGCCACGGCAGTCCGTAGCGCGTGTCCTGGGTCAATTCGAGGCGGCCCGGGCCGGCGCTGCGGGTGATGACGCCGCCGAGGCAGGTGCCGTCGGCGAGGTGGCCCGCGGCGGCCCGCCCGACCGTCAGATTGCCCGCGCCGTAGCCGATCCTGATCCAGGCCTCGGATGCGCCGGCGAGCGGGACGGACAAGTCCTCGGTCATGCGTCGGCCGCTCGGCAGGAAGGCGCCGATGACGAACCAGATCCCGAGGATGACCAGGGCCCACGGCCAGTACTCGCTGATGAGGTCGCCCGGGCCGGTGCCGATCGTCCCGGTCGTGCTTGCAAGGAGGATGGAACCGACGACGATCCAGGCGACTGGCCAGGTGAACGCCCACAGGCCGGCGTAGTCCCACCGTCGGCGGATGATCACCGACACGAAGCCGGCGACACCGACGAGGATCACGAACATCGGCCACGCCTGGCTCCATGGGAGGCCCGCGGCGCGCTGCACCAGGAAGACGATGCCAAGCCCGATCAGCCATGTGGCGCCGATGAGCGGTCCGGTCCGGGCGTTCGACACGGGGCGACCTCCTCTTGGCCCTGAGACTAGCGTCCCCGTCATGGGTGCGGTAGGGCCGACCGGCTCGGTGCGGTGCTGCTACCATCGCCGCTCGGCGCGTGATTCCCACCGGCTGAGAATGTCGGGGGACAGCGTCATGACCACCGCGCGAGACCGGCCACCCGAAGAAGCCGCTGAGGACACGTCGTTCGCGCGCGGGCTCCGGCTGCTCCTGACGGTCGCCGATCGCGGCGAGGTCCGGGCGGATGAGCTGAGCGCCACGCTCGACATGCCGGTGTCGACGGTCTATCGCTATCTGCGGACGCTCGGCGACTTCGGGTTCGTGGACCGGCATGGCGGACAGTTCCGGATGGGTCCGAAGCTCCACATCGGGACCGGCGCGAACGTCAGCAGCGAGCGACTCATCCGGCACGCGGATGCGCCGCTGCGGATGCTCGTCCACGAGACCGGCGAGACAGCGGTCGTCGTCCGACGGATCGGCTTGTCGTGCGTCTGCCTCCATCAGGCCGAAAGTGACGCGGCCCTGCGGGTCACCCTGGAGCCGGGCGAGATGTCGCCGCTCTATGCCGGTGCGCTCGGTCGCGTCCTGCTGGCGTTCGCTCCGGCCGACGTGCTCGAAGAAGTGCTCGCCGAGGACCTGGTCCGCATCACCGACGCGACCCCGACCGAGGATGAGCTGCGTGCCGGCCTTGGCGCCGTGGTCATGACCGGGCTGGCCACGAGCGAGGGCGAGCTCATCGACGGCTCGGTCGCGATCGCCGCTCCGGTCTTCCGCGAAGACGGGATCGTCGGTGCGATCGGGCTGCTGGCACCCGCCTTCCGGGCGGATCAGACGTGGCGGGCGCGGGCCGGACGGCTCGTCGTCGAGGCGGCGCGGACCGTCAACGCGGCCCTCGCGGACGACGGACCTGGCTAGATGGTACTTGTGTCTCGCATCGTGGCAGACCGTTGTCTCATGGTATGGCAATTCGACGTCGAGTTCGCTATGCTCCACCGACATGAGCCACCGATCGCGCTCCCGCTTCGATCGCCTGCTCCCGGTCTCCGACCGGTACGCGAGCCTTCCCGTGGCTGACGCGTTCACCTGGGCCGCCTGCGGTCGAGCAGGCCAAGCCCGGCGAGTGGTACATGGTCGCGTTCCGCTCTCGGCGCAAGAAGGGCGTCGACGAGGACCGCCTGACGGCCTATGACGACTGGGCGCACCATGAGGCCATGAAGGCTCCCGGCTTCGTCCACTACTTCAAGGGACCGACCCAGGCGGACGGCCTGTGCATGTCGTTCTGCCTGTGGAACAGCCGTGCCGAGGCACGCGAGGCGTCCGGTCGTCCGGCCCACACCCAGGCCGCGGCGCTCACCCACGAGGCATACGCCGAATACCGGCTGGAATTCCACCGGGTCCGGCGCCTCGACGACGGGACCTTCACCTTCGAGCCGTACGACGCGGCCCCCGGCAGACCTGCCGGCGCCCGCCGGGTGACGCCCGCCCGCACGCCCCGTCTCGCACCGTCCTGACGCCGGAACCCGCGCCACCGCTCGCGCGTCGCGTCGCGACGATCGCTCCTGGCCTCGCCGCGGCGATCGCGGTGGCCGCTGCTGCTCGGCTCGTCACGGGGTTCCTGCCGTCCATCGTCGCCGAGGTCACGGTCGCGATCCTGTTCGGGATCATCGTGTCGACCATCGCCGGGCCTCGCCTTCGACCACTGACGCCGGGCCTCCAGTTCTCGTCGCAGCGGGTCCTGCGGCTCGGGATCGTCCTTCTCGGGGCGCGACTCAGCCTCGGCGAGATCGCCCGGATCGGCGTCCCGTCCACGGTGGTCATCGTCCTGACGATGGCGGCCTCCTTCGGGATCGTGCTGGCGGTCTCGCGCCTCGTCCGGGTCGAGGGCCGGCTGGCCATCCTCATCGCGGTCGGGTCGGCGGTCTGCGGCAACACCGCGATCGTCGCGACCGCACCGGTCATCGGCGCCAAGGCTCGGGAGGTCGCCTACGCGGTCGCGACGATCACCCTGTTCGGCACCCTCGCGGTCTTCCTCTACCCGGCGATCGGTCGGGCGATCGCGCTGCCCCAGCCATCGTTCGGCCTGTGGGCCGGCGTCGCCGTCCATGACACGAGCCAGGTCATCGCGACGAGTGCGGCATACGGTCCGGACGCGCTCGATGTCGCGACCGTCGTCAAGCTCATCCGCAACGCGTTGATGGCACCGCTCCTGTTCCTCATCGCGACCGGCTGGGCGGCTCGCGGCGGCGAGGCGGCCGAGGCGGCCGGGCGCGGGGTCCGACGGGCGGTCCCGCTGTTCGTGTTCGGCTTCCTGGCCCTCGCGGCGCTGCGGACGATCGGCGTCATCGACGCGGAGCAGGCGGCTGCCCTGGACACGATCGCGCGGACATTCATCCTCGTCGCCCTCGCCGCGGTCGGGATGTCCATCCATGTCGGAGAGCTGCGCGAGACGAGCTGGCGGCCGCTGGCGGTCGGGTTCAGCGTCGCGCTGGCCGTCGGACTGGGCACGCTCTTCGTCATCGTGACGCTCGGGCTCGGGGCGGGCATCGCCGCCTGATCGTGCGCCCCGGCGAGTCCCAGGCCGGGCTCGACGAGCGTGTCCTGCTACCCTGCCAACGTGGCGATCGAGACGCTGGCCTCCGCACGGCCCGGGTCGACCCCGGAGCCGGGGCCGATCGCCGCGACGTGGCTCGGACGGGTCCCGTACGACGAAGCCCTCGCCCTCCAGAAGGGCCTCGCGGCCAAGCGCGCGGACGGCACGATCGGCGACCGACTCCTCCTCCTCGAGCATCCCGCCGTGCTCACCCTGGGACGGACGTCCGACCCGGCGCACATCCTGGCGGACGAGGCGACGCTTGCGGCGCGCGGCATCGAGGTGGTCCGCGTCGAGCGCGGCGGCGAGGTCACGTACCACGGCCCGGGCCAGCTCGTCGCCTATCCGATCATCGGACTGGCCGCCCGCGGGCTGATGATCCGGCCGCTGGTGCGAGCCCTCGAGGCCGCGCTCGTGACGACCTGCGCGGACCTCGGCGTGGCGGCCGCGCGACGCGACGGCCATCCCGGTTGCTGGTGCGACCCGGATGGGCCGGATCCGCGCAAGATCGGCGCTCTCGGGCTCCGCGTCGAACGTGGCGTCAGCTACCACGGGATCGCCCTCAACGTGACGGTCGACCTTGCCGATTTCGACCTCATCGACCCGTGCGGGATGCCGGGCGTGACCTCGACCTCGATCGCGCGCGAACGCGGCGACGCGCGAGCGACCCCGACCACCGTCATCTGTCGAGGGGGCCGCCCGCCACTTCGCCGCCGCCTTCGCGAGCGAGCTCCACGCGCCGCTCGACTGGACCTGAGCCGTGGCCGCCGGACTGTTCGAGCTGCGCAAGGACCCGATCACCGGCTGGTGGGTCGCGACCGTCGTCGATCGGGCGTTCCATCGGGACCGGTTCGCGCGCGCGGCCGAGGCCGTCGATGACCGCGTCTTCGGCTGTGCCAACTGCTCGACGCCGGAGGGCGACGGGATCCGAGTGCGGATGCTCAAGGATTTCGCGTTCCATGTCGTCGGGACCGGCGAGGACGCACGTGAGCTCGAGCGTGGGCTCGGCCAGGTCGCTCTCGCGCAGGCGCGCGCGACCGGCAGTTGGCGGACGATCGTCGCACCGCCCGGCGAGCACCGGGCGCTCCACGCCGTCGGCAACGAGATGATCGAGGCGCTCATCGGGGGCGCCCGGGACGCGCTCGCCGAAGCACGTGAGGCCGGCCAGACCGACTACCTCCAGGTCGTCCAGAACTGGGGCGCGCAGGCCGGCGCCCGGACCAATCACCTGTGTCTCGACCTGTACGACCTGCCGCAGATCCCGCACCGGATCGCCGAGGAGATGGGCGGAGCCGCGCGCTTCGTGATCCGCGAAGGCGAGTGTCCGTTCTGCCGGCTCGTCCGCGACGAGTCCCGTCGGCCCGACCGCCTCGTCTGGGAGGATCACGCGAGCGTCGCCTTCGCCCCGTATGCCTCACGCTCATCGTTCGAAGTCTGGATCGTCCCGCGCCGTCACGAAGCGGATTTCGGCCGAGCCACGGGGCCGGACGTCGAGGCGACCTCGGAGGCACTCCGGCAGGTGCTCGGTCGGCTTGCGATGAGCCTCGATGGGCCGCCCTACAACCTCGTCCTGCACACGGCGCCGCTGCGCGAGCAGGTCGACGCGACCTACCACTGGCACTGGGAGATCCACCCGCGCCTGCGCGAGATCGCCGGGCCTCGAGCTCGGGACCGGATTGCCCGTCAATCCGGTCTCGCCGGAGGACGCAGTGGAGGAACTGCTCGGTCGCGCCGACGAGCGCGCGGAGGCGAGCGTGGACGGCTCGGTTTGAAGGCCGTCGGCACGGTGCTGCGGCGTCACACGGGGACGCTGCCCGCCGTCATCAGCCCGACGAACGCATGTTGCCCATCGACCGCGTTTCGTGACTCATCCCGCTCGGAGTACCCGTGGTCGCCGATCCCGCTCTCGCTGACCGTCGCGACACCCTCGGCCACCTCACGCTCCGCGGACCACGAGGTCGTGCGTTGAGCGCGATGTGGGATCACGAGGAGGCGGGCGCGTTCGTCGAGACGCTCTTCGCGAAGCACCACGGCGAGATCTACGCATACCTGCTCCGGATGCTGCGGGAACCGGAATTGGCGGCCGATCTGACCCAGGACGCCTTCGTCAAGGCCTACAAGAACTACGAGACGCTCGAGAAGCCCGAGAACGCGCGCGCCTGGCTCTACCAGATCGCCCACCGGGTCGCCCTCGACGAGATCCGCCGGCGGAAGATCATCCGGTTCTTCCCGTGGACCGGCGAATCGCGTGGATCCGCGCCGTCGGCCGAGCACCTCGTCATGGACGCTCATCTGTCCGGTGACATGCAGCGCGCCCTGGCGCGCATCCCGGAACGACAGCGGGCCGCCCTGCTCCTGGCCGAACTGCACGACCTGACGGGGGTCGAACTGGCAGAGGCGCTCGGCGTCAGTCATGTGGCAGCCCGGGCGCTCCTGACGCGGGCGCGCGAAAGCCTTCGGCAGGCACTCGCCGCGGAACGCGCAGCCGAGGCCGAGGCCGATGCCGCGCGCGCCGGCTCGCAGCCCGTGGAGCGCCGCCGATGAGCCGCCTGCATCGCATCCGGCGCCGTCGTGCCGCAGATTCGCTCGCGACCCACGATCGCGCCCGGGGTCTGGCCGCCGAGCGTCTGGACGGGCCGCTCCAGCCGACGCATGCGGCGTGGCTCGAGGACCATCTCCGCGGATGCCTGACATGTCGGTCGATCGCCACCTCGTACGAGGCGGACCGGATGGCACTGCGCGCGATGCGCGACCGAACGCCGGAGCCGCCCCGCGACCTGTGGGCGCGGACGTCCGCCGCGATCGAGCACGAGTCCGCGCTCGGCCGCGGGCGACCGAGGAGAGCGACCTCCCGGCCCCGTCCGGCACTCGGCGATCCTGTCCGGCATCGCGGTCATCGCCGTGGTCATCGGCGCGAGCGTCATGTCGGGTGGCTGGCTGAATGCACCGACGACCGGCCTCGCCCCCGGATCCACCGCCCAGGTCGCATTCGCCAGTCCTACCGCCGGTGCCCGGACCCACGCCGATCGCGGTCGGGGCCGGTGCGGTGGGCTGGGTCGGCACCTCGGCCGATGGTCGGCTGGCCTACAACGTGAGCGCGGTCGATGAGGTCTGCCCGGTCGAGCGGCAACCGGACTGCGCCGAGATCTCCGATCGCCACGCCCGCCACGTCGACCTCAAGATCCGGCCGAAGTCCATCTCTCAGTCGCCCGTCCGCAATCAGGCGGTCGTCGTCGGCACGGACGGATCGGGCAGCGACTCCGTCCTGGTCATCGCCCTGCCGACCGCCGACCCAACCGCTGCGCCGCCCGCGACGCCGACCGAGCAGGCAACGGCGACACCGATCCCGCCGAGCGGCGAGCCGACGGCGACCCCCGCCCGGAGCACCGACACGTCCGCACCGCCGGCGACCCCGACCGTCGAGCCGTCAGCCAGCACGACCGTGACGCCCGAGCCGACCGTGACGCCCGAGCCGACCGTGACGCCCGAGCCGACCGTGACGCCCGAGCCGACCGTGACGCCCGAGCCGACCGTGACGCCCGAGCCGACCGTGACGCCCGAGCCGACCGTGACGCCTGCCCCCACCCTCGTCGCCGACCTGGCGATCGTGACCGGGGTCAAGGTCGTCGGGCAGTCCGCCGCCTACTCGCCCGATGGCGGATGGTTCGCCTTCACGGCGCGACCGTCCGACGGCGAGACCGGCCCCGATATCTACGTGTGGCGTGTCGGCGACGAGCTCGCGCATCCGGTCACGGACGATCACCACAGCGTCTTCGGGTCGTGGGTCGGCAGTCGGGTCATCGGCAGTCGGCCGACGCCGTCCGAGGGCACCGGCGACCTGGCCGCCAGCTCGTTCATCATCGATCCGGCGACGGGCAAGGAGACCGCTCTCGACGCGCCGGTCTGGCGACCGGTCGTCGGCCCCGATGACCGATGGGCCGTCGTCTGGGACGGGACCGTGCGCGTCGATCCGGACACGCATATCGCGGTGCCCGACAAGGGCTCCCTCGTCCTGCGCGGATACAGCCGCGCGGACGGCATCGCACCGAGCGGCGCGACGGGCGCGGTCGCGGATGGGCCCGTCTCGGAGTTCGACGTGCGCTGGGACGAGACAGGCACGTGGCTGGCGGTCTGGCTCGCGGACGCGACCGACTCATCGATCGGGCGACTCAGCCTCGTCCACCTCGACCCCGTCTCGGGCGAACTGCGAGCGGCCGCACGGCGCGCCCCAGGACGTGACGGCGCTGCCCGGCTTCTCGATCGCCGACGGCCGCCTTGCCTGGGCGACGCCTCCCGGCCAGGGCGGCGATGGGAGTCGGGTCCAGATCGTCGCCTGGACCGACGAAGCGGTGGGAGCTGTGGAGAGCGGGCCCGATCACGGACGTGGTGGTCATCCACTAGGGGCGCGGCGCCGGGACGGCGCGGGCGTGCGTTGCGCCTTGCGCTCCTCGCTCACGCACCCTCAGGTGCGCTCGCTGTGGTGCTCGGGCGCGCCTTCGCCGGCGCCTCCGGGCGCCGCGATTCTCGGTTGGTCGTGCGTGGAGATTGGCTCGTTCGGGCACGGAAACGTGCACGCGGGCGCGATCCCGGGTATGGTCTGCCTCTCGTGCGACCTCCCAGGTTGGTCGTAGGGTCGGTGCTCACCGCGGCCCTCGCCCTGGTCGCGCTACCGGGTCTCGCCGGTTCACGGGCACCCAGCCCGATCGAACAGGTCCCGGCAGCCGCGTTCCAGCAACTCACGATCCCAGCGAACGATTCGCGATCGACAGCCTCGATCGGGCCGCTCGACGACGCCTTCCTGTCGGCCGGCGCCATCGCCGCCGAGTCCACGATCATCGAGCCCGGCGCGCTGCCATCGTCCGCGGTCGCCAGCCGACCCAAGATCACCCAGCCGAGCACGCCCGCCAAGTCGGTCCGCAAGGGCGCGCTGTCCGCTGCCATCCACGGCACGCCCAAGTACACGCTCTCGGGGGGCGCGACCTTCTACGACAACGGCACGACCGCGATGCGTCTGCCGCGCGGCACCGTCGTCAAGATCTGCGGCGACGGTGGCTGCATCGTCCGTGTCGTGAACGACTACGGCCCGCAGAAGAAGAGCCGTGTGGTCGACCTCTACCGGCCGGACTTCTTCGCGATCTGCGGCTGCCCGTCGTGGTCCGGCACGACCCAGGTCACGGTGTACGTCTACTGACCCTGGCGCTGTATCCTTCCGCTGTCCCTTCAGCCACGGCCCCGTGAGGCCGCCAGGGAGGCCCGGTGAGGCCCAGGAAGGAGCGATGAGCGGCCGTCAGATCATGACCGCGGACGAGATCCGCCGGGCGACGATCCGGCTGTCCCACGAGATCGTCGAGAAGCAGGCCGGGACGGACGGCCTGCTGCTCATCGGCATCCAGCGTCGCGGCGTCCCGCTCGCCCAGCGGATCGCGGCGGCGATCGCAGAGAACGAAGGCACCGATGTGCCGGTCGGTGCGCTCGACATCACGTTCTACCGCGACGACCTGTCGATGGTCGCCCAGCAGCCGGTCGTCAAGGGCACGGCCCTGCCGTCGGGGATCGACGGCCGGACGGTCGTCCTCGTCGACGACGTCCTGTACACCGGGTCGCACGATCCGCGCCGCGATGGACGCCCTGGTCGACTTCGGGCGCCCGCAGGCGATCCGCCTGGCGGTCCTCGTCGACCGCGGCCACCGCGAGCTGCCGATCCGGGCCGACCACGTCGGCAAGAACGTCCCGACCTCGCGCGAGGAGCTGGTCAAGGTCCACCTCGAGGAGATCGACGGCGAGGACGGCGTCGAGATCGAACGGCTCGTCGCCGAGCCGGTGGGGTGAGCCTCGTCGTGGACCCGGCAGCGATCGCCGGCAGCGCGCCGGCCGTCCCGTCCGTCGATGCCGTCCCGGGCAGCCAGCCCGTCCCGTGGCGCCATCGGCATCTGCTCGACGTCGACGGCCTGTCGGCCGACGATCTCGACCTCGTCATGCGCACGACCGACGCGATGCGCGAGGTCCTCGCCCGACCGATCGCCAAGGTCCCGGCGCTCCGCGGCCGCCAGGTCACGATCCTGTTCTACGAGGCCTCGACCCGCACCCGCGTCTCGTTCGAGGTCGCCGCCAAGAACCTGTCGGCGGACGTCGTCAACATCGCCGCCGCGAGCTCGTCGGTCTCGAAGGGCGAATCGCTCGTCGACACGGTCCGGACCGTCGAGGCCCTGGGCGCACACATGCTGGTCATGCGCCATTCGGTGTCGGGCGCGCCGTATCTCGCGGCCGAGACATTCGGCGGATCCGTGCTCAACGGCGGCGATGGCTGGCACGCCCACCCGACCCAGGCGCTGCTCGACCTGTACACGATGCGCGAGCGGCTGCCGGGCGGCTCGCTCGTGGGCCGGAAGGTCGTGATCCTGGGCGACCTGCTCCACTCGCGGGTGGCGCGGTCCAACATCTGGACACTGACCGCGGCCGGCGCCGACCTCTGGCTGTGCGGGCCGGCGACCCTTGTCCGCGGGTTCGAGGCGTGGGCCGGTCGTGGCGCCGCGGCCGGGCGGCGGTTCCACGTGACGACCTCGGTCGACGAGGCGCTCCGCGATGCGGATGTCGTGATGGCCCTGCGGATCCAGCGCGAGCGGATGGCGTCGGGGCTGCTGCCGTCGCTGCGCGAGTACGCGGCCCGCTACGGTCTGACCGCCGAGCGTCTCGCCCTGGCTCAGCCCGGTGCGATCGTCATGCACCCCGGCCCGATGAACGAAGGCGTCGAGATCGCGGCCGATGTGGCCGCCGGCGCCCAGTCGGTCATCACCGACCAGGTCACGAACGGTGTCGCGGTCCGGATGGCGATCCTGTACCTGCTGGCCGGGACGCATCCCGCCGGGATCGAGGCCGCGTGAGCGATCCCGGGCCGGATCTCGAGGTCAGCCGCGCCTGGCTGGTCGATCCGGCGGCTGGCCGCGAAGGGCCGGGCGAGATCGTCGTCCGCGACGGGATCCTCGAAGCGGTGACCTGGCTCGACGGCGCCGACGCCGACGGCATCGGCCCGGACGGGGTCGTCATCGCGCCCGGCTTCATCGATCTGCATGTGCACCTGCGTGAGCCCGGCAACGAGGACGCCGAGACGGTCGCGACGGGTCTGGCGGCGGCGGCGCACGGTGGCTTCACGACGGTCTGCGCGATGCCCAACACGACACCGGCACTCGACGAGCCCGGGGTCCTGGCGCAGGTCCGGGCGGCCGCCGCCGCGTCCGGATCGCCGGTCGAGCTGCTCGCGTACGGGGCCGTGACGGTCGGACGGGGTGGGGATCAGCTGGCCGCGCTCGGCGAGCTGGCCGACGCGGGCGTCGTCGGGTTCTCGGACGACGGTGCGCCGGTCCGGTCGGCGTCGATCCTGCGGGCCGCGTTGGCCTACGCGGGTGCGCTCGGCCTGCCGATCGTCGATCACGCCGAGGATCCCGGGCTGACCGAGGGTGCCGAGGCGAACGACGGGTTCATCGCGACGGTCCTTGGTCTGCGCGGCTGGCCGGCCGCAGCCGAGGAGATGGCCGTCGCGCGCGATCTCGCGGTGCTTGCCGACGTCTGCCGGGACGTGCCCGGCGTCCGGCTGCATCTCACGCATCTCTCCACGGTCGGCGCCTTGGACCTCGTTCGCCGCGCGAAGGCGGCCGGCCTGCCGGTCACCTGCGACGTCACGCCTCATCACCTGGCACTGACCGACGAATGGCTCGCGGGCGCCCGCCGCTGGGCCTGGGAGGCGAGTGGCGACCCATGGTCCGATGACGCGATCGTGGCGGGGCCGTACGACACGGCACTGCGCGTGAATCCGCCGCTCCGTGCGCCGAGCGATGCGGCCGCCTGTCTCGCAGCCCTGATCGACGGCACCGCCGACGCGGTCGCCACCGACCACGCGCCGCACGCCGAGGTCGACAAGGCGGTCGAGTTCGGGACGGCGGCGAACGGCATCAGCGGCATCGAGACGGCGTTCGGCGTCCTGCTCGCGGCGGTGGACGCCGGTCACCTGCCGCTCGCCCGCGCGATCGAGGCCCTGACGACCGGTCCGGCGGCCGTCCTCGGCAGTCGGTCGCGTCGAAGCGGATCGGTCGGCTTGATCGAGGGCGCCCCGGCCGACCTCGTCGTCTTCGATCGCTCGGAGCGTTGGACCGTGACTGCCGGCGCGCTCGTCTCCCGCGGCAAGAACACGCCGCTGATCGGTCGGGAGCTGGCGGGCCGCGTCCTGGTCACTCTCGCTGCCGGCCGGATCGCCTACGAGGCCCCCGACGCCTGACGGTCTACCGGACTGGACCTGGGGATGCAGTTCGTCCGCCGAGGTCATCCTAGATGTGGATGACCTCGAGTCCCGGCGCGTGCAGATAGTCGTCGTCCTGCGTCACGACCGGGATCCCGAGCGTCATCGCCGTCGCCGCGATCCACGAATCATTCACTGGCATGCGCAGGCCGAATTCGCGAAGCGAGACGCGAAGCCGAGCCCATGTCTCGGCGACGGCCTGGTCGACCGGGAGCGGATCGAGCGCAAGAGCGGCTGTCAACGTCGCCAGCCGCCGGTCGCGTGTCGCCGTATCGGTTGCTGCAAGAACGCCCGCCCGCAGTTCACCCATCGTCACGACCGAGACTGCCAGGCGGTCGGGCAGTCGATCCAGACGGGCGGCGCGACCTGACTCGAGCGCGACGAAGACCGAGGTGTCGGCCAAGCCGCTGGTCACCGCAGCGGGAGATCGTCGGTCGTGTCGGGAGCGAGTGCCCGAAGGTCAGCCAGCAGGGCGGGGTCCGCGCGATGCGCCAGCAGATCGCGCACGAAACGGTCGCGGGCCATGAACCTGGGCCGCCGTCCGGTAGGCTCCAGTGTGGCGACCGGACGCCCATCGACCGTGATCGTGATGGATTCGCCCGCCTCGACACGCTCGAGGAGGGCCCGCGTGTTGTTGCGGAGGTCACGCGACGCCACGTCTGCCATGCAACGACCGTAGCACATGTGCGACGCCTGTCAACCGCTACCGCGCTGCTCACCACCCGGGTTACGCTTCAGCCATGTCGACAGCCCCGCCGAACGCTGACTTCGAGCGCCGCTCGCTGTGGAGTGCGACCATGCTCGCGCCGCCGGATCGGTCGGGACGGGCGTTGCCGGATTCGGCCGAGGTGGTCGTCATCGGCGGCGGCTACGCGGGTATCACCGCAGCCGCCGAGCTGGCCCGCCGCGGGGTCGCCGTCACGCTCCTCGAGGCCGAGACGCTCGGCTGGGGTGCGTCGACGCGCAATGGCGGGATCGTCCATCCGGGCTACAAGTGGGGCCCGCGCCAGCTCGTCCGGCGATTCGGCGAGGACACGGGCAAGGCGCTGTTCGATGACACGCTGGCCGCCTTCCAGACCGTCAAGCGGCTGATCATCGACGAGTCGATCGACTGCGACTTCCGGGAAAGCGGTTACGTCGAGGTCGCCCACGCCGCGTCGCATGTCCGCGACCTCGTCCAGCTGCGCGAGAGCCTCGCTGGTCGCGGTGTCGCCTCGACCTTCATCCCGCGCGAGAAGATCCACGACGAGATCGGCTCCGACATCTATCACGGCGCGCTCGTCATCCCCGGCGGCGGCCTCGTTCACCCGGGCCGGTTGTTCGCCGGTCTCGCGGCGGCTGCCGATCGCGCCGGCGCGGACCTCCACGAGGGTGTGCGCGCCAGGACCGTCAAGCGACACGCGGACGGTCAGTTCACGGTCGAGACGGAACGCGGCGCCGTCCTCGCTCGAGAGGTCTTCATCGCCACGAATGGCTACACCGACGGCGTCGCGCCCAGCCTTCGGCGCAGGATCATCCCGATCGGGAGCTACATCATCGCCACCGAGCCGCTGCCGGACGACCTGATCGCCGAGCTCTCGCCCCGCGGTCGGGCTTTCTTCGACACCAAGAACTTCCTGTTCTACTGGCACGTTTCCGCCGACAAGCGGATGGTCTTCGGCGGTCGCGCCAGCATGTTGCCGACGACCATCGAGAAGACGGCGCGGATCCTCTACCAGGGGATGACTACCGTCCACCCGCAGTTGGCGGGCAGGCGCATCGACTACGCGTGGGGCGGCAACGTCGGATTCACGTTCGACCGGATGCCGCATGTCGGGCGGACTTCGGAGGGCGTGACCTACGCGATGGGCTGTTGCGGGTCGGGCGTGGCCCTCATGACGCACCTCGGCACGAAGGTCGGGGAGTGGTTGGCGGGCGGCGACGAGCCCGTGCTGGCCGCCCTCAAGTTCCCACTCGTTCCGGCGCCGTTCGAAGGCCGGCCGTGGTTCCTGCCGTTCGTCGGCGAGTGGTACCGACTCCGTGACCGGATCGACGCCCGGTCGAAGGCACGATGAGGGTCGGTTTCCGGACCTCGCCGCAGAACACGGACTGGGCGAGCCTCGACGCGGCATGGGCGGAGGCCGGCCGGCAGGAGGTGTTCGATTCGGGCTGGCTCAACGACCACCTGATGGACCCGGTGCGGGACCTGGGTGGGCCGGCGTTCGAGGCGATGACGACGCTCGCCGCGCTCGCCCATCACGTGCCGGGCAAGGCGGTCGGGCAGACCGTGCTCGCCGCCACGTTCCGCCATCCGTCGATCCTCGCCAAGGAGGCGATCACGCTCGATCACCTGACGGGCGGCCGGTACATCCTGGGTCTGGGGGCCGGCTGGCACGTCGGCGAACACGAGTCCTTCGGCATCGACCTGCCGCCGCTCGGCGAACGGTTCGATCGGTACGAGGCGACGATCCGGGTCCTGCGAGCGTTGTTCAGCGACCAGGCGCGGGTCGCGCCGGGGGTGACGCTCGATGCGCCTCCGTACCGGCTGGAAAGCGCGGTGATGGAACCCGGGCCGGTTCGCGCGGGCGGGCCACCGATCTGGCTCGGCGGGCAGGGACCGCGCGGCCTGCGCCTCGCCGCCCGCTACGCCGATGGCTGGAACTACGCCTCCAATCTGTCCGGGACGCTCGAGGGGTTCATCGAACGCCGTGATTTGCTGCTTGCCGCCTGCGAGGCTGTCGAGCGCGATCCGGCCACCCTGACCCTGTCGGTCCAGATCATCATCCCGCCCGAGGGCGAGCCCCGACGGGTCGCGTTCGACCAGGCCGTGGCCTACGGGCGGGCGGGCGCCTCGGAGATCATCCTGACGACCCTGGCTCGCGACGGCGCGCCAGGGATCCGCCGGCTCGCGGCGGAGATCGCCGAACCGCTCAAGGCGACATTCGGCTAAAGGATCCGCAGCGCGGTCGATTTCAGCCGGCCACCTTGCGGGGGCAGCCGTGCCGCCGTACAGTCCGGGCTTCGGGGATCGTGCAGTCGGGGCCATGAGAGGGAGGGCTCGCAATGCAGCGGTTCAGACACCGGTTCCTTGCGACCATTGCGCTTCTCGTCCTGACGGCTCCGCTGCTCGCTGGCAGCGCCACTGCCGCGAGCGCTCCGGACGCAAAGAAGGCGCCGCCGCCCAAGCGGGTCGTCATCGTCGTGTTCGACCAGATGATCCCGCAGTACGCCGACCAGTTCGACATGCCGAACTTCCGCGCCCTGCGCGGCCAGGGATCGGACTTCAAGGACGCCTACCTGGGCTACATGGCGTCAGAGACGGTCATCGCCCATAACGTCATCACCTCAGGACAGCACCCCAACCACATGGGCTGGGTGGACGAGGCGTACCGCGACGTCGACAACCTGCTCGGCAAGGGCGCTGGAGCGATGCACATCACCGGCGATCTCAGCCTTGCTGATTTCGGAACGCTCGTGACCAACGAGGGCTACCCGAAGCTGGCCGATTATCTCCACACGACGTACCCGGGGTCGAAGTTCATCACGGTCGGCGAGAAGTCGTACGCTGTCGAGTCGGCGACGGCCGCCTCCGGTGATATCGCCGTCAGGCTGTCCGGGCGGTCCGCGAGTGGTCTCTTCGACGACTGTCGGACGCTGCTCGGCGGGCGCTACCGGGGCCCGGTCGGCAAGAACGTGCCGGATTACATCGGTCTGCCATTCTGCAACCGCTACTGGATCAACTCCGACGGCGGCAACGACTACGGTACGACGGCGGCGTTCCCGTCCTGGATGTACCCGGAGGACGGCAACCGCTTCTTCCCGGGCACGGATGCTTCCGCCCTTGAGCTCGGCCATCTCGGCGGTGACACATGGGTCGCGGATGCCGCGGTCGCCATGCTGGCCGAGGAAGACTGGTCAGGCGTGTTCATCACCCTCGGCGCCATCGACAAGGCCGCCCACATGTGGGGCGCCCAGGCCGACGCGGCCGGCTTCGCGGGCGACTGCAACGATCCCGACCCGGTGGTCCGTGGCGCCAACCAGACGCACGTCCGGTGCGCTGCCGAGAACGCCGACGTCCAGCTCGGGAGGATCCTCACCCAGATCACCGCAGTGGACGCGGCCCGCGGTGGCGAGACGCTCGTGGTCCTAACCGCCGATCACGGCGCCACGTATGGCGACGGCCCGGGCTTCCGTGGCAAGACCGGCGCCGGCGCCGGCGACAGCAACTGGTACTACGCCCCGAACGGCGTGTGGGACGCCGGCGCGTTCAACACCACGACGTACCACAACCCATCGCCCGACCTGGCGCCGATCACCGCGAACGCCAACCTCGCGTTCAGCTACCAGTCGACCGCCATCGAGAATTGGCTCATCGATCAGTCCACCGGGGAGATGCAGGAAGCGGCGGCCGCCATGCTCGTCACGCCCGGAGTCATCGCCGCATACACGCGAAGTGGAGACGAGTTCAAGCTGTACGGCACGAATGCGATGACCAAGTCCGAGAAGGACTGGTGGAAGAAACACGGCCAGGAGATCGTCGACACGATGGCCGCTCCGAACGGACCGGACGTCGTCGGGCTCCTCCAGGACAAGACGAGCTACGGCGTCTATGGCGACCACGGCGGTGCCCAGGAATCGGTCCAGCGCGTCCCGATGGTCTTCTGGTCGCCGAGCCTGGCCGGGTCCAAGAAGAAGGGTGGCGCCGGTCCGTTCCAGACTGCCGACGTCATGCCGACGATCCTTCAGGCGATGGGGATCAAGCTCAGTGCGCCGGTAGACGGCACGGCGCGACGACTCGACTGAGCCGGTAGGTTCTCACACGGCAACGGCCCGGGGCATCGCCTCCGGGCCGTTCTTCATGCGCGGAGCTCGGCGCTGAGACCGCGGAGCGTCGCCAGCAGGCGATCGATGTCACCCTCGGTCGCGAGGTAGTTGACGATCCCGGCACGGAGCCAGGTCGCGCCGCGGAGGCGGGTCGTCGTCAGCCAGCCGTCGCCGGAGACCTCGAGGGCGGTCTGGAGCCGGTCCTGGTGGGCGTCGAGGTCTGCAGGGGACAGCCCCAGAGCCGCCGTCCGACCGCCGGGTAGGTGGCGGAAGCAGACGACGGAGAGTTCGGGGATCTCGGGGGTCGCCTCGAAGTCGTCGGATTCGGCGCAGCGTCGGGCCAGGAGGGCCGCCAGATCGTCGTTGACTTCGATCAGGCGGCCGAAACCCTGCGTTCCGAGGTGCTTCCACGACATCCAGAGCTTGAGCGCACGCCAGCGGCGGGTGCCCTCGAAGCTGAGCTTGTAGAAGTTGAGCTGGTCGCCGTGATCGTCGTGCTCGTCGGCAGCGGCGACGGGCGTCTCGCCACCACGGTAGTACTCGGGCGCCCGGCCGCCGAAGACCTGGCCGAGGTGCGCCCCGTCGCGCACCAGCAGCCCGCCGATGTCGTAGGCCTGGAAGAACCACTTGTGCGGATCGACCGTGACCGAATCCGCGCGGTCGAGGTCCATCACCCGGTCGCGGTCGCGGGCCGACAGCCGCGCTCCGCCGCCGTATGCCGCGTCGACATGGAGCCAGAGGTCTTCCGCGGCGGCAACGTCCGCCAGCTCGCCGATGAGGTCGACGGAGCCGGTGTTGGTCGAGCCCGCGACGGCGGCGATCGCGAATGGCACGAGGCCCGCTGTCCGATCCCGCGCGACCGCCTCCGCGACCGGCGCTCCGTGGAGGCGGAACCGCTCATCGGACGGGACGATCACGAGCGTCTCCGGCGGGAATCCGAGCAGGTCGAGCGCGCGAGCGACCGAGAAATGGGTCTGGTCCGAGGTGTAGACGCGGACCCCGTCGAGCATCGCGCCGCGCGGTGCCCGGCCCGCCTCCAGGAGCCGCCCGAGGTGGATGTCGCGGGCCAGGGTCATGCCCATGAAGTTGGCCATGACGCCGCCCGATGTGAGCAACCCGAAGGACGCCGGGCCGTAGCCGACGAGGTCGCACAGCCAGTGCACGACCTCTTCCTCGACGAAGGTCGCGAGCGGGCCCGCGTGCCACACGTCGACTCCCTGGTTCGTCATCTGCGCCAGCAGCTCGCCCATCATCGAGACCGGCAGCGGCGGCGGCGTGAAGTAGCCGAACTGGCGCGGATGCTGCGAGTTCATCTGCCCGCCCGCGAGTCGGTCGCGGAATTCGGCCAGGACGGCGGCGATGGGGGTGGGCGCGTCGGGGGCAGGTGCCGGGCCGCCGCTGGCCCCGAAGAATGCGGCACGCAACGACGCGTACGGCGCCGGATCGCCCATCGCCCTGTGGGCCGCCTGGTCGTAGAGGAAGTCGAGAGCGACTGCCCAGGTGTCGGCGCCGAGGCGCTCCATCGAGGCGCGTGACGTGGCCTCGTCACCGTAGAAGATGAGCTCCGGCTCGGGATGCCAGGAAGGGCGGGCGAGGGGTTCGTCGCGGTCGTCGGTCATGGACCGCGATGGTAGCGGTCCGCGTCGTACGCTACGAGCGATGGACGACGACCACGATCCCGCCGGGCGCGCCTGGCTCATCGAGCATCTCGACCCGCTCGGTGTCCCGTACGAGCTGTTCGCCTGTGACCCTGCGCTCGCCGACACGGCGGCGTTCTGCGCCGCCTATGGCTTCGACCCCGAGGATTCCGCGAACACGATCGTCGTCATCGGCAAGTCCGAGCCGCCGCGCTACGCGGCGTGCGTGACGCTGGCGCCGTACCGGCTGGACGTGAACCGGGTCGTACGCGATCGGCTCGGGACACGGAAGGCGTCGTTCGCACCGGCCGAGGAAACGGCGGCCCTGACCGGGATGCAGATCGGCGGGGTGACCGTGTTCGGGTTGCCGGCCGGGATGCCGATCTGGGTGGATTCGCGGGTGATGGCACGCGACCGGATCGTCCTCGGCGGCGGATCGCGGTCCTGGAAGGTCGTCGCGGCACCCGGCATCCTGCGGGCCCTCCCAGGAGTGGATGTCGTGGACGACCTCGCGACCGAGCCGCGTCCCGTCGAGTGACCACCCCGCACGTCAGTCTCCGGCCGGTCGAGGACGACGACCTGCCGATCTTCCTGGCGCACCAGGAGGATCCGATCGCCGCGGCGATGGCCAGCTTCCCGACACGGCCACCGGATGCGTTCTACGCGCATTGGGCGACGATCCGCGCCGACCCGACCAACGTGACCCGGACGATCGTCGCAGAGGGCGCGGTGGTCGGCGACATCATGAGCTGGATCTCGAACGAACACCGCGAGGTCGGTTACTGGATCGGGCGGGAGTCGTGGGGCCGGGGCTACGCCACGGCCGCCCTTCGGTTGCTGCTCGAGGAGATCGCGGATCGGCCGATCGTGGCCCACGTCGCGCTCGGCAACATCGGGTCGCAGCGGGTGGTCGAGCATTGCGGCTTCGTGCGGGTCGGCGAGGTCGTCGCGGACGACGGGGTCCACGAGGCGATCTATCGGCTCGACTGAGGGTCTGCCAGCACCGGACGGCCACCTCCCGTATCGTTGCGCCTCGTGACCGACCAGCCCGCCGAGACGCCCGTCGAGCCGCCTTTCGACCCGAACGCCGACCCGACCCCGCCGCGTCGCCCGCGCCCGACCACGGGCCCCGTCCAGTACAAGGGCGACGACCTCGAGGCGGAACGCGGCCCAGGTCTCGGCTGTTTCCGGTTCCAGGTGGTCGATCCTGGTCTTCTTCATCTTCCTGACGCCGCTCAGCGTCGCCTGGAACTGGCCGCCGATCGTCAGCACGATCCTGCTGTTCTCGGTGATCCTGCTGCTGCTCGTCACCGGCCAGACGATCATCTTCCTGCTCCGTCTCGTCAGCGCGGACCGGCGCGGCCGCCGGCGGCCGCTCGCGAGCGGGACGAAGACCGTCGGCGAGCTCGAGGACACAGGCGCAGCGGCGGCCGACGCGGCCAACCCGGCTGCCGAGCCGTCGGATGCCGAGTCGTCGGACCCCGAGCGACCAGCCTAGGGCGATCCGGACCGCATCCCGCCGGGCCGCCACATCGCTGATGTCACGGCGGGAACCGTGCTAATGGCGACCTGACCGTCATGCCTCACGGCGTGATGTCGAACCCGCCCTTCGCGAGGACCTCGGTGCCGGCGCGGTACTCCAGGCCGTAGTGCCCGGGGTCGAGGCCGGGTGCGATGTCCTGCGTCAGGCAGTCGGCGGCGGCGGCCATCGCCTGGTCCGTCGAATCCGTCGTCCCGTCCGGGTAGCTCACGGCGATGGTGATGGTCTCGCCGGTCGTCGTCTTGCGCTCGAGATACGCGACCGAGTGGATCGCCGTGCTGGCCGGGAACGAGGTCGCCGTGCCATTGACGGAACAGCCGCTGCCGCTCGTCCCGAATTGGATGGTGCCGCCGAGGATGGATTGCACCTGGTTCCCGAGGAAGACGAGACCGATGTACCCGAACACGAGGAAGGCGCCGATGATGACGACCGCGATGATGCAGCCCCGCCGACGACCGCCACCCGATCCTCCTTCGGGAGCGATCCATCCAGTGACCGGCGGGACCGGCTCGGACCCCGGCACCTCCGACCCGGTGGCTGGCGCGGGCGCGGGGGCAGGTGATATCGCTTCGCCTGGCGCTGGTTCGGGGGTGAGCGGTTCGGACCCGTCAGGCACGGGCCCGTCAGGCGCAGGCCCGTCGCTGGGATCGGTCATCTTGACCTCCTCGTCGTGATGGACGCGGATCGATCGCCAGTGTGACAGCCCACCCTCGTCCGCTGTCCGCGCTCGGCCACCGCGCGAGGGCCGCGTGCGACAATAGGCAGCCGGGTCACCGCGTGGCCCGGATCGTTCGCTCAGGAGGACTCCACCGGTGCCCGTGCTCGCGACCTACTTCAGCGTCCGCCGCGGCCGAGACCCGTTCTTCAAGTTCTTCATGCGCACGATCTTCCCGAAGCAGGTGAAGGACTACGAGGAGAAGTTCGGCATCCGCTTCATCGGCTGGTTCAACGTCGCCCACGGCTGGGACTTCGACAACGTGATCCTGCTCGACCTGCCCGACTACGCGACTCTCGACAAGCTCGAAGCCGACGAGGCCACCCGCGCTCTCGGCCATCGGGCCGGAGAGTGGATCTTCGAACGCCATCACTCGATGTTCCTGCGCGAGCGCATGGGACCCGACCTCGAATACCATCCGTGACCCGATGAGCTTTCGACGCGACGCTCGACCACCAGGCGACGAACCGAAGGGGAGGCAACCGATGGATACGGGCCACAACGACTTGCTCGGTGAGCTCGCGTCGGATGCCGCTCTCGAGCGGTCCGACTTCATCGTGCAGTCGACCGAGCAGCTCCGCCGATTCCTCGACCACCACAAGGATCGGATCGCGGTCCTCGGCGGGCTCACGCTCATCGACGAGGAGCCCGACTACCTGTCGATCGCGCCGGACCTGACGTTCCGCAGCCGCAGCCGCTACCTCGACGACCTGACCGGCGAGTGGGTGAGCGAGACCGAGGTCATCGAATCCGCCTCCGAGCTGATCGAGCTGTACAACCCGGCCGACATCTACGCAGCTTTCGCCGAAGCCGCCCGCGAGGCGGCCGGGATGCCGGCCGAGCCGACCGCCGAGGGCGACCTGCTCGAGGTCTCCGGCATCGCAGCCGAACAGGGCATCTCGATCTCCGAGGACCCGTACGCCGCTGCCGCCGACTCCTGGGCGGCCGGCCAGCCGGTCTCGCTGACTGAGGATGACGACGAATCGGCCGCGCGCCGGCTGTACGACCTCGCGCTCGAATACCAGGAGCGGAGCCAGCGCTCCGAGGCGCAGCTGCTCGACGAGTTCGCAGGCGTCTCGGCCGGTCTGGTGGCGGTCATCGGCGACATGATCATCGTCGACGACGACGACGAGCGGCTGTCGCTGACGACGACCGGCTTCAAGGCCGAGGTCATCCCCGAGGATTCCGAGGACGAGTGGCGGACGCTGGGCGGCGCCGACGAGCTCGTCGAGTTCTACGACCCGACCGATGTCTTCGGCGATCTCGCCGACGCGCTCGCCGAGGCCTTCCCGTCGGTCGCGCCGGAACTGGCCGGTGGCGAGACCAACGGCACGGGCGAAGGCGGAGAAGAGGGCGACTCGGCCGAGGGCGCCGAGGCCGCCGAGGGCGCCGACGCAGACGGCGAGGACGAACCGACCGCGTGACGATGCGGCTCGCCGCCGCGGAGCTGGTCGAGAGTCGGGAGATCCTGCCGGGCCAGTGGCTGCAGGCGTATCACGCCCCGGCCCTCGCCAGCGGCTCGCGTGCCGGCCAGTTCGTCCACGTTCGCCCCGGCGACTTCTCCGGGATGATCCTGCGGCGGCCGTTCTCGCTCAACACGGCCGACGCCGCGACCGGCATCGTGACCATCCATTTCCGGGTGATCGGCCGCGGCACGGACTGGTTCACGCGACTCCGGCCGGGCGACGAGATCGACCTGCTCGGACCGCTCGGGCGCCCGTTCGAGGTGGATCCGCGGAGCCGGCACCTGCTGCTCATCGCGGGCGGGCTGGGCATGGCCGGCGTCCGGATGCTGGCCGATGAGGCGATCCGTGACGGGCGCCGGGTCACGCTGCTGTTCGGGGCGGCCTCCGCCCGCGAGGTCTATCCATCCACGCTGCTCCCCGACGAGGTCGAGTACATCGTCGCGACGGATGACGGCAGCCTCGGCCACCACGGCTACGTGACCGACCTCGTCCCCGAGTACGAAGCCTGGGCCGACCAGGCCTTCGCCTGTGGCCCGCAGCCGATGCTCGCCGCGCTCGCACGGATCGCGGCCGGTCGGCGAGACCGGCTCGGTGTCGCGAAACTGGGTCGCAAGCGCGGCGCGGGCAAGGTCGACCCGGTCGGCTCGCCGGCCGCCCGCCGCAAGTCCTTCCTGCAGGTCTCGATGGAGCAGAACATGGGCTGCGCCGTCGGAGCGTGCCTGGGTTGCGTGGTCATGAGCACGTCGGGCACGCCCCAGCGCGTCTGTCGCGAGGGACCGGTCTTCGCCGCCGAGGAGATCGCCTGGGACGGGCCGTGGACATGACAGCCAGCGCGATTCAGCAAGCGCGATCAAGCGCCGGTCGGCGGGCGGCGATCATCATCGGCGCATGACCGCAGCGACCGACACCTTCGTCGCCTTCGTGGACGTCCTCGCCGACGCGCTGGACGATCACGAGACGACGGGCGAGGACCTTGCTGCGCGTCTGTACCTGTCGCGGTACCACTTCGATCGGATCATCTCGTCGGTCGCAGGCGAGCCGCCGCGCGCATTCCGGCGACGCGTCCTCCTGGAGAGGTCAGCCTACCGCCTGGTGACGACCAGTCGCGGGATCCTGGACATCGCGATCGAGGCGGGCTACGGATCGCACGAGGCGTTCTCACGGGCGTTCACCCGAGCGTACGGGGTCGGCCCGAGTACCTGGCGCCGCCGCCCGACCCGAACCCAGATCGAAGCGCCGAGCGACGTCCATTTCCACCCGCCCGGTGGCCTGCGCCTGCCGGCTCGAACGAAGGGGACAGCCATGGACCTCGTGACCAGGATGGTCGAACACCACGTCTGGCTGACCGGCCAGATGGTCGACCGCGCCGCACGCCTCGACGACGCGACGCTCGACAAGCCCATCGAGATCTCCGTTGAAGGGGTCGATGACGACCCGACCCTGCGATCGCTGCTGTCCCGGCTCGTCGGACAGATGGCGATGTGGAACGCCGCGATGGCGAGCCGTGACTACGATTGGTCGGTGGAGAAGCACGAAACCGTCGACTCGATGCGGCGGCGGCTCGCGATCGAAGGGCCGACCTATCTCGGACACGTCCGAGATGTCTCCGACAACGGTCGGTTCGACGACACGTTCATCGACGCGCTGTGCGAGCCGGCGGAGGTCTTCACGTACGGCGGCATGATCGCCCACGTGCTGACGTTCGCGGCCCACCGCCGGACGCTCGTGGCGGGTGCGCTCATCGATGCCGGGATCACCGACCTCGGCGCCGGCGATCCACGCCTGTGGGTCGCGGATACCGCTGCATGACCGAGCGCGAGTGAAGGCCAAGCGCCGGGCCGTGACGGGGTCGCCTCGGGTGTCCGAGCAGAAGTATCCGACCTCGACGAGGCGACCCCAGTCCGCCACGGCCGGTCGCCCGGTCGCACCGATCTCGAGCCCTCGCGCGGCTCGGCCCGCGGCGGTGGCGGGCGACTCGGTCGACCTCTCGGTCGACCTCGGGCGCGGGTTCGTGCTGCCGAACCCGATCCTCGTCGCCTCGGGGACGTTCGGCTACGGGGTCGAATACGGCGATGTCGTCGATGTCGACCGCCTGGGCGGGATCTGCTGCAAGGGCACGACGCTCAAGCCACGGATCGGCAACCCGACGCCGCGCGTGACGGAGACGCCGGCCGGCATGCTCAACTCGATCGGGCTCCAGAACCCGGGCGTCGACGCGGTCATCGAGAAGTACGCCGAGACATGGACGACGTGGAAGACGCCGGTCATCGTCAACGTCGCGGGCGAGTCGGTCCACGATTACGTCGAGGTCGCCCGGCGTCTCGACGGCGTCCCGGGCGTCGCCGGCATCGAGCTCAACATCTCGTGCCCGAACGTCGGCGCCGGCGGGCTCCAGTTCGCGATCGACGCCGGCGCAGCGGCGGAGGTGACCGCCGCGGTCCGTCGCGCGACCGACCTGCCGTTGCTGGTCAAGCTGTCCCCGAACGTCGCCGATATCCGGCCCATCGCCCGGGCCATCGCCGATGCGGGCGCGGATGCGCTGACCGCCATCAACACGCTGTCCGGGATCGCCGTCGCGCCCGGTCGTGGCCGGCCCGCTGCTCGGCAACATCTACGGCGGGCTCAGTCGGGCCGGCGGTCAAGCCGGTCGCCCTGCGCGTCGTCTACGAGGCGGCCCAGGCGGTCAGCATCCCGGTCGTCGCCATCGGTGGCGTGACGGCTCTCGACGACGTCCTCGACTTCCTCGCGGTCGGGGCGGTCGCCGTCCAGGTCGGCACCGCGATCTTCGCCGATCCGACGCTCCCCGTGCGCCTGGTCGACGAGCTGGCGGCGGAATGCGGTCGTCGCGGCATGACGACCTATCGAGAGCTCATCGGCACGGCCCTCCCAAGCAAGGCCGGAGCGGCCGTCGTCGAAGGGCGTCGAATACCGGCCGTAGGCCGTAGACTTCGAGCTGTGACCACCGTCCGACCGGCACTCGACGCGGCCCTGCGCCACACCATCGCGCTCCGGACCGAGGCGCTGTTCCGGAGTTCCGGGGCGTTCCGCGAGGGCCACTTCCTGCTCAAGAGCGGCCGCCACGGCGACGCCTACGTCGAGAAGTTCCAGGTCCTCCAGGATCCGGTCGCGACGAGCGAGCTGTGCGGCTACTTCGCGACCCACGGACGCGGCCTCGACGGCGAGCGCGATGGTCGACCTCGTCGCCGGCCCGACGACCGGCGGCGTCATCCTGGCCTTCGAGACGGCGCGGCAGATCGGGGTCCGGAGCATCTTCGCCGAGGAGGTCCGCGACGACGACGGGGTCGGCCACCGCGAATTCCGGCGCGGCTTCCGCATCGAGCCGGGCGAGCAGGTCCTCCTCGTCGACGACATCCTGACGACGGGCGGCTCGCTCCTGGCGATGCTGCCCGCGGTCGAGGCGATGGGCGGCGAGATCGTCGAATGCGTGGTCCTCGTCGACCGCAGCGGCGGCCGCACGACGCTCACCTCGCCGACCACCGGTCACGTCTACCCGCTCCGCTCGCTCTGGCAGCTGGACCTGCCGACCTACGAGCCCGGCCCCGACACCTGCCCGCGCTGCGCCGACGGGCACGCCGCTCTACGCGCCCGGCAGCACGGGGACGGGCACCATCGGGGCCGGCGCGGCCGCCTCCTGACACCGGGCGGTGGATCGGCGCACCCGGAACCTGTTCCTCGTCGCCCTGGTGGTCGTCGTCGGGCTGACCGCGGCGGCCGCGTTGCTGCTCGGTGGCTCGGCCGTCCGTGATCCGGATGCGCCGCCCGGTGCGGTCTCGGCGGTCGGTGTCATCGTCGGCGTCGAGTCGGAAGGCCTGGATCGGGTGGCCGGCTTCGACCTGCGGACGACCGACCAGGGAACGCTCACCTTCGTGCATCGGCGACCTCGACAACGGTGCGGAGTTCCCGCCCGGGCATCTCGTCGAGCACCAGTCGACCGCGCAGCCGGTGCGCGTCTGGTACAGGACCGAGGACGGCGTGCGGGTCGCAGTCCGGCTCGAGGACGCGACCTAGCGCCGTCCCCGCGTCAGCCGCCGGCGGTGATGACCGGCAGGATGGCCTCGAGCTCGGCTGGCGTGATCGTCACCTCGTACGAGCCCTGGACGACCCCGTTCCGGTCGACCGCGAAGATCCACGGCTCCGAGAGCAGTCCCCATTCGTCGGTCACGGCCGTCGCCTGGAGCTGGTTGTTGGCGTCGAGGATCGGTTGGAGCGCGCCATCGACGACCTTGAGCTGGTATGGCTCGACGTTGATGAACGTGACCTCGGGATGGGCCGCCGCGATCGGCTTGAACTGGTCGAGGGTCGGGCCGCACTGCTGGCTGGTGCAGAACTTCGGGGTGGCGAACACGAGCATGAACGGCTTGTGGGCGGCGAGCGCGTCGGCGACCGACGTCGTGTAGAAGGCCGGGTCCGGCGCCTTGTCGGTCGAGATCTTGGTGAGGTCACCGCCGACATCGGCGGCCGTCGGAGTCTTCGATGCCGGTGCCTTCGCGCCGACCTGGACGGTGCCGGTCGAATCGCGGACGGGGAACGTGAGGCGGACGGTCTCGGCGGGCGAGCCGGGAGCCTCGGTCGTGAATTCGGCACCCCAGTTCCCGGCGGTCGGCAGGTCGGCGTCGACGACGTACATGCCGCGCTCGTTCGCGATGGTCCAGACGAACGCGCCGTCGGCCGTCGAGACGGGTTTGGCCGGGTCCGTGTCGAGGTCGTAGAACGAGACCTTGGCGCTGCGGTCCGGCGCACTGGCAACGGTGTTCTTGGCGTCGAGATACAGGAACAGGATCCGCGCCTTGCCCTTGGCGATCGCGTTCGTCACGAGCACCGGGGTGAGCTTCGGCGGGGTCGCCGGCGGTCCCCACGCAGCCAGGCCGGACGGCGTGGGCGAGGCTCCAGCCGAGCCGCAGGCAGCGGCGATCAGGACAAGCAGGACCAGGAGCGGGAGCCAGCGTCTGGGGGTCATCGCCGGAAAGGGTATCGCGGTCGGTCAGAAGGCGCCGCCGGGGTAGAATGTGCGCCTCGTGAACCGCTTCCAGAGGCTCGCCGCGCTCACCCTCGCGACCGCTCTCGGGCTGGTCACGATCGGGGTCATCGTCCGCGCCACGGATTCGGGACTCGGCTGCCCGGATTGGCCGCTCTGCCACGGGCAGCTCATCCCGTCGCTCGGTGACACGAAGGCATGGATCGAGTGGATCCATCGCACGGTCGCGGTGATCATCGGCTTCGAGATCCTGGGCCTCGCGATCCTCGCCCTGCGCGATTACCGTGACCGTCCGTCGATCCTGTGGCCGTCGCTCGGCGCCGTCGGACTGGTCGGCTTCCAGGCGTGGCTCGGGCGCGAGACGGTCCGCCTCGGCAACAGCGGGGAGTCGGTCACGGCGCATCTGGCCGCGGCGCTGACCCTGGTCGCGCTGCTGGTCTTCCTGACCGTGCGGGCCGGCTACCCGGCGCGCATCGGCGGCCGCGGCGGCAGCCAGCGCTTCACGATCCTCGCGGCATTCACCGCGGGCGTCACCTTCGCGCTGCTGCTGTTCGGGTCGCACGTGACCGCGACGGCGTCCGCCCTGGTCTTCCCGGACTGGCCGCTGATGAACGGCACGCTGCTCCCCGCCGTCACCGACGTCACCGCCGCGCACGTCCTCCATCGCTGGGTCGCCGCCGTCGTGGGGCTCATCGTCATCGCGCTCGCCGTCGTCGCCTGGCGGACGCAGCGCGACCACCCGACGCTTGTCCGCCTCGTCGTTGGGTGCGGCGGGACTGTTCGCGCTCCAGGTCCTCATCGGCGGCGCCCAGGTCCTGACCCGGCTGGCCGAGTGGACGCAGACGCTCCACCTCGCCCTCGGTGCCGTCATCTGGGCGATGCTCGCCGGGCTGACGGTCACGAGCTACTACACGGCTCGGGTGAGCGTGGGCGCCGGCACGGGCGAGGTCGCCGACGCCGGCGCCGGGCCCGACGGCCAGCGCACGACTCGCGACACGATCCGCGCCTACATCGCGCTGACCAAGCCACGCATCATCGAGTTGCTGCTGGTCACGACGGTCCCGGCGATGGTCCTCGCCACGCGCGACCTGCCCGGCGCGAGCGCCGGTGTCGATTGGCCGAGCTGGGTCGTCCTCGTCTTCTGGACGATGATCGGCGGGACGCTGGCGGCGGGCAGTGCCAATGCCATCAACTGCTATCTCGATCGCGACATCGACCTGCTCATGACCCGGACCCGTCGCCGGCCGTTGCCGGCACACCAGGTCGACCCCGAGCGGGCGGTCGTGTTCGGGCTGGCGCTGGGCGTCCTGTCGTTCGTCGTGATGGCCTGGTTCGTGAACCTGACCGCGGCCTTCCTGACCCTGCTCGCGATCGGCTTCTACGTGGTCGTCTACACGATGATCCTGAAGCGTTCGACGCCGCAGAACATCGTCATCGGCGGGGCCGCCGGAGCATTGCCGCCGGTCATCGGCTGGGCGGCCGTGACCGGCAACGTCGGTCTGCCGGCGATCCTCCTCTTCCTCCTCGTCTTCTACTGGACACCGCCCCATTTCTGGGCCCTGTCGCTCCGGATCCGGAAGGACTACGCGGCTGCCGGCGTCCCGATGCTCCCCGTCGTGAAAGGCATCCCGGAGACCACCCGCCAGATCGGCTTGTACACGGTCCTCATGGTGGCGATCTCGCTGGTCCTGTTCGCCGTCGGCCGGATGGGCCTCATCTACCTCGTGGCCGCGGTCGTCCTCGGCGCCATCTTCCTCTGGCAGGCCTATGGGCTGTGGCGTCGCGGCTCGTCCGAGGAGGCGTCGACGGCCGGCGCCATCCGCCTCTACAAGTATTCGATCAGCTACCTGAGCCTGCTCTTCCTCGCGGTCGCCGTCGACGCACTGGTGCTCATCCCCGTCTGATTCGACCCCGCGCGCGCCCGGGCATCCTCGCGCTAGGCAGGCTCGTCCGGAGTCGACTCGGTGGCTCCGTCGGGCCAGGCGGCGATGCAGACGCGGTTGCCGGCACGATCGGCGAGGATCCAGCTGGCCGGCGCATTCGATCCCTCGACGATCCTGCCGCCCGCGGCGAGGGCAGCCGCGAGCCTTGCCTCGGCGTGCTCGCGCGCGACGGACACGTCGATGTGCATCGCATGCCGCAGCAGCTTGGCCGGCTCGAGCTCCTGCATCCAGACCGTCGATCCGTGACCGAGCGGGTCGACGCCGTTGTCGTCGGACATCGGGGCGTAGCCGAGCACCGCACGCCAGAACCCGACGTCCAGCACGTCGGGCTTCGCCGCGATCGCGAGCTGCACCTCCTGCACAGCCGCGCGGTCGGCGATCGCGCCGTGCGCCCGCGCGACCGCCGAGACCGCCCGCGCGAGGTCGGCATGCTGCGGCTCGAGCATCCAGAGGTCACGGGTCAACCGGACCGTGAGATGGGCGGCCGCGATCGTCAGCACGGCCCCGGAACCCTCGAGGCCGGCGACCTGGCTCATGGCCTCGGCCAGCCGCGCCGCCTCATCGAGCGATCCGACACGGAACACCGCCGTCGCTCCACCGTGCAGGACGACCCAGTCGTCGACGCCATCCGCGGCGAGGAACGCCCGCCAGCCTGCTTCGCTCATCGTCGACCTCCTGCACACACGGTAGCCGACCCGCCGCGGGGCGACGCCACGGGGACGGATGCGGCCTCTACCCGCTCCGTCCGATGTCGGCGAGGAGTGGCTCGACGGTGAGTGGCCCGCCCAGGAATGCCTCGAGCAGATCCGACGGGCGCCGCTGATGCGCCCGGGCGGAACAGTCGTTCGCACATGAAGGTGTACCAGCCCGGGTCGCCGGTCAGCCACGACCCGCGCACCTCTCGCGTCCGCTGCCGGACGGCTGCGGCGACGATGGCCGACAACGCGTAATTCGCCATGTAGCCCGGGCGACTCGATGAGCTGGCCGCGCATCGCCCACCACGACCACTCGGGGTGCGGCTCGATGCCGAGCCCGTCGCTCGTGATCGCCGTCCAGACGTCGTTGGGCCGGCGGCGCGGGTCCCGGTGGAGTTCGAGCTCGAACAGCGCCCAGGCGACATCGAGCATCACAGCGCCGTACCGATCGAGCAGGGCCTCGCGCGCCGTGGCGGCCTCGCCGAGCCAGTGTCGCTGCCAGTCGGGCTCGGTGGCGTCCCAGCCGAGGATGTCGGCGGTGCCCTCGAGGAACGCGGTGTCGGCGGCGGTCCACTCGAGGAACGCCGGTCGTGTCCGGATCCCCGCGCCGTGGATGGCGTGCCCGCTCTCATGCAGCAGCTCGACGAGGTTGCCCAGGCCGCCCGCCTCGTAGGTGGCGAAGACCCACGGCGGTCGCTGGAGACCGTCCCGGACGCCCATGCCGATCGTGAATGCCACGGGGATCGGCGGGCGGCCGGCTCGCGGCACGATGTCGTAGGTGATGCCGAGCGCCTCGGGATCCGCGCCCGAGCGAGACGAGGTAGCGTCGGTTCACCTCGACCATCCGCTCGACGGTGATCGCGGGATCGAGCCGACGCTGGGCGGCGCCGACCGCGTACCAGTAGTCCCATGGTTCGATGCGTCCGGGTCCGATCACGGATCGCCACGCGGCCAGGATCATCGTGCAGCGTTCCCTCGATCGACCCGCTGGGCAGACCGAGCGACCGGGCATTCGCCTCGATCGGCGACCCGTGCCTCCGCCAGCGGCCAGCGCTCGCCGCCAGGAGCGCGCGGTACGGGCTCGCGTCCCCACCGTCGCCGTCGACGGTTCGCCACATCGGGCCGAGTGATTCGAACAGGGTCCGGCGCGCGTTCGCATCGGGTTCCGTGGCGAGCCGGGCGAGGACCGTCAGTCGATGGAGGGTCGCCGCTCCGACCGGCACCGCCGTGGCAGCCGCGCCATATCGGCGCGCCACCGTCGCCCGCAGACGACGGAGGTCCGGTGCCTCGACACCGACTGCCTCCGCTGATGGGCGTGCGCCGGGCGTCGGCTCCGTCTCGTCGAACCATTCGAGTGTGTCGCGCATGTTCGCAAGCGCCCGCGCGTCGTCGCCACGGAGACCCGGTCGATCCAGCTCGTCGATGGCGACGCCGAACGCCCTCCGACGGCCCGGTAGCGGCGGACCAGCGTGCGTGTCGTCCCACCCGTCTCGTCCGCGGGCGCCCCGCGGCTGCGCGCGACGACGACGTCACCGAGGGCTGCCAGCAACTCCCCGAACGACCGTTCTACATCTGCGATGTCCATCAGCGACGGAGGATACGCGCCGCACCGCGGCCCCTGTCACCATGCGGGCATGCAGATCCAATTCCTCGGTGGCGCCACGACCGTCACCGGGTCGCAGTTCCTGCTGACGACCGACCGCGCCCAGGTCCTCATCGATTGCGGGATGTTCCAGGGCAGCCCGAACGAGTCGATCCGGAACCGCATCCCGTTCGCGTTCGAGCCGCACGACGCTCGACGCGGTCCTGCTGACCCATGCGCACCTCGACCACTGCGGCCTGCTGCCGCTGCTCGTCAAGATCCGGCTACGGCGGGCGGATCCATGCGACGGCCGGCACGGTCGAGCTCGCCACGCTCGTCCTGCTCGACTCGGGCAAGCTCCACGAGGAGTTCGCCAAGCGCGAGGCGCGCTGGGAGAAGCGCAACCCGGACAAGGTCGCCGCGGACGACCGCAAGGAGGCCGACGAGTACCAGGCGGCCGTCGACCTGGCGGCAGCCGGCGAGGTGGCCATCGCCGCGGACATCGCCGAGACGGACGCGGACGCCCAGACCGAACACGTCGAGACGACGATCGAGCCCGCCGCCGCCCGCCTGGCCGGTCGACCCCGAGGCACAGCTTCGCGCCCAGCCGCCCCACCTCGACGTCGACCTCGACGCGCCGCTGTACACGGCCAAGGACGCCGAGCGGTCGCTGGCCCAGTTCGAGCCGGTCCACTACGGGACGGAGATCGAGGTCGCGCCGGGCGTCCACGCCACGTTCTTCGACGCCGGGCACATCCTGGGCTCGGCGATCATCCGGCTCCGCGTCCAGGATCACGAGGGCGGCGAGGAGCGGATCATCGTCTGCTCCGGCGACCTCGGCCGACCCGGCACGCCGATCCTGCGCGACCCGACGACGATGACCGACGCCGACTACGTCCTCGTCGAATCGACCTACGGCGGCCGCGAGCACGAGCCGGAAGCCGAGGCGATCCGGATCCTCGCCGAGACCGTCCGGATGGTCGCCGACGCGGGTGGCGTGCTGCTCGTCCCGTCGTTCGCGATCGGCCGGACGCAGGAGGTCGTCTGGGAGCTCGACCGGCTCATCGACCGGGGCGAGATCCCGCTCCTGCCGCTCTACCTCGATTCGCCGATGGCCTCGAAGGCGTCCGACATCTATCGCCATCACCCCGACTACTACGACGAGGCGACGGACACGCTGCTGCGCAACGGCGGCACGCCGCTCGACTACCCGAACCAGATCGTCACGAACGACGTCAAGGCGTCGCAGGCGATCGAGCTCGCGCCGCGGCCGTACATGATCGTCGCCAGCAACGGGATGCTGACCGGCGGGCGCGTCGTCGGCCACCTGCGCCACCTCATCGACGACCCGAACGCGACGATCCTGTTCGTCGGCTACCAGGGCGAGGGGACGCTCGGCGCGCACCTCCAGGCCGGTGCCCAGACCGTCAAGCTCGACGGCCAGGAGCGCGCGGTCCGCTGCAAGACCCGCTCGATCAGCGGTTTCTCCGCGCACGCGGATGAGCACGAGCTCCTCGCCTGGCTGGGCGGCTTCGCGGCCGGCAAGCGACCCGGCGAGCCGGGCTATCCGCGGCGTGTCTTCCTCGTCCACGGCGACCCCGAGGCGCAGATCGCGCTCGAACCCAAGGTGCGCGAGCTGGGCTTCGCGACCCACGTCCCGCACTGGCACGAGCGCGTCACGCTCGACTGACCGATGGCCTGGCTCATCGATCGCGGGCTTGCCGTGGCCGGCCGACTTGCCGCCTCGGTCCGCCGCGCCGCCGGCGGCTCACCCCGCGCGCCGACCTATGTCGCGCTCGGCCTTCTCCTGCTGACGGCGATCCCGATCGGCCTCGTCGCGACCTCCAAGCGGCCGACCGACCTGTCGTTCGAGGACATGCGGCTGGAGCGCATCCCGGCGATGACGTCGTGGGGCCGGCTGGAGGGGGAGCTCCGTCGAACGACGAGTGCATCCGGCGGCCAGTACGAGCTGCACGATCCGGCGCGTCCTGACCTCTACGTCATCGTCATCAGCGACGCCGACCTGCCCGACGGCCACGCGATGGTCACCGGTCGCGTCTCGCCGCGCTTCGCAGCGACCGGCAACGTCGGCTCGATCGAGGCCGACGTCCCGGCCGTGCCACGGGTCGACGAGCCGATCTGGCTGTACCTGACGCCGGCCGTCATCGCCCTGATCATCGCCATCGGGATCCGGGTCGGCTACCCGGTCGTCCGGGGCGACCGGCGGTCCGACTTCTTCGTTGCCCAGACCGCCGACGGCGAACCCGTGCCGGTGCATTGGAGCGGGCGGATCGGGACCGAGACGGTCGAGCGCGAGGACGCGAGGCCTGCGACCGTGTCCATCGCGCCGGCCGCCGAGGCGACCGGGATGGACGATCTGACGATCACCGATGGCGGGTCGTCGACGTCGCGGACGACCCGACTGCGACACCACGCTGCCGTCCGCGAGGTCCGGCTGTGCACGGTCAGGGGCGCGCGACCCGGTCTCGAGCTGCACCCCGCCGCGTCCGACATCGTGCTCGTCTTCGGTGACCGAGCCGAGCGCGACCGTTTCGTGGCCCGGCTCCTGTAGGCTCCTCGGCCACGCTCCGGCCGTCGCGCCTGATGGAACCCGGGGGTGCATCAGGCGGGACGCGAGAGGCAATAGGATCCCCATCCCGGACCATCCCGGGCATGTCGTCCCTCCTCGTCGAGCGCCTCGTCGCCTCGCGCCCCGTACGGGTACGCTGATGGCGACCATCACGGCATCGACCCGAGGAGCCCGCATGCGGCCATCGCTCAACATCCTCGACGACGAGCTCATCGGCCGGATCGTGGACGAGGCGATGCGCGTCCTGGCCGAGGTCGGGATGGAGATCCGCGGCAAGGAGATGCGCCGCCGCCTGCTCGACCATGGGCTGCCGACCGACGCGAGCGGCGAGCGGGTCCTGTTCCCGCGCCACATCGTGGAGGCGGCCATCGCGTCGGCGCCGTCGTCGTTCTGGCTGTACGACCGCGATGGGATGCCCCACGCGGACATCGGCGGCGACCGGGTCCATTTCGTGCCGGGCTCGTCGGGACTCAAGGTCCTCGACCACCGGACCGGCGAGACCCGTCTCGCCGACTCGACCGACTTCGTGGAGTACGTCCGGCTGGCGGACGGTCTCGCCAACATCCCGTACCTGGCCACGGCCTTCTCGACCAACGACGACATCGAGGCCGGCGTGTCCGACGCCTGGCGGCTGTACATGACCCTGACCAACTCGAAGAAACCGGTCGTCTCGGGCGCCTTCACCGAGCACGGCGTGCCGCGCATGGTCGAGATGATGCAGCTCTTCCGCGCCGACAGGGCCGACCTCATCGCCCGCCCGATGTCGATCTTCACGATCACCGCGACCGGGAACTTCCGGTACAGCGAGGACTCCTGCCAGAACCTCATCGACTGTGTCGAGGCCGGTATCGCCGTCGAGATCGTCCCGGTCACGCTCATGGGCCTGATCGCGCCGGTCACGATCGTGGGTGCGACGGTCTTCCACACGGCGGACGTCCTGGCCGGCATCACGATGGCCCAGATCGTCCGACCCGGGGCGCCGGTCCTCTTCGGGGGAGCACCGGCGACGTTCCACATGAAGATCGCGAGCTCGCCGATGTCGGCGATCGAGGCGCTCCAGCTCGACGCCGCCTATGTCGCCGTCGCCAAGTCGCTGGGGCTGCCGACGCAGTCCTACATGGCCCTGTCGGACGGGCCGATCCTCGACGCGCAGGCGGGTGCCGAGACGTTCGGGAGCGCGCTGATCGCGGCGCTCGCCGGGGTCAACTCCGTGTCCGGCCCGGGCATGCTCGACTTCCTGCTGGTCTTCAGCCTGCCGAAGCTCGTCTTCGACGACGAGATGTGCGGTCAGGCGCTCCGCTTCGTCCGCGAGGTCGTCCCGCACGACGACCTGCCGGTCAGCGAGCTGGTCGACCAGCTGATGGCCGATCAGCACCTGATCATGGCCGCCCACACCACCGCCCACTGGCCGACCGAGCTGTACCTGCCGAGCTCGATCGTCGATCGCGACAATCGGGAAGCGTGGATGAAGGCGGGCTCGAAGGACACCTACCAGCGCGCCTGCGACGAGGTCGACCGGCGACTCGCGGCATACCGCCAGCTGGAGACCGACCCCGCGATCGACGCGGAGCTGCGCGCGATCATCCGGGCCGGGCTGACCGATCCCGAGCGCGCCCTGCCCGAGATCCCCGTCGCCCCCGAGCCGGCGATCGTCGCGGCCGGAGCCGGTGAACGACGCCACAACCGCCGCCGAGAAATCGGAGCCCGTCCCGCCAGCCAGGAGGATCCCGCGACATGACCACGCCGCTTGCCGCGCCCGCCACGGAGGCATCGTCGACCCTCTACTTCGGGCCGTGGTATCGACGCTCGCCGTTCTTCGAGAAGACACTCGAGGCCGGCTGCAGCGCCTACGACATCTACAACCACATGTACCTGCCGGGCTACTACGCGGACCCGATCGAGGAGTACTGGGCGCTGCTCAACGACGTGACCGTGTGGGACGTGTCGGTCGAGCGGATCGTGGAGATCACCGGGTCGGACGCGACCGCGTTCACCAACATGCTCACCTGTCGCGACCTGACGAAGTGTGCGGTCGGGCAGGGCAAGTACATGCTCGTGACGGCCGAGGACGGCGGCATCGTCAACGACCCCGTCCTCCTGCGGCTCGAGGAGAACCGCTGGTGGATGGCCCTGGCGGACTCGGACGCGGGCCTCTGGGCGCGCGGCGTGGCGACCCATGCCGGGATGGACGTGAAGGTCCGCGAGCCCGAGGTCTACCCGGTCCAGGTCCAGGGACCGAAGTCCAGGGACGTCATGCGGACGATCTTCGGGCCGGCCATCGACGACATCAAGTACTACTGGACGCTGACGACCGAGGTCGACGGCATCCCGGTCGTCATCAGCCGGACCGGCTGGACCGGCGAGGTCGGCTACGAGGTCTACCTGCGCGACCCGTCACGTGGCGGCGACCTGTGGGACCGGCTGATGGAGGCGGGCAAGCCCCACAAGATCCGCCCGATCGCGCCGTGCGAGGCGCGCCGCATCGAGGCCGGCATCTTCAACTACGGCTCGGACATGACGATCGCCGACACACCGTTCCACGTCATGGGCCTCGAGCGGCTGGTCGAGACGCAGGACGCCGACTACATCGGCAAGGCCGCGCTCGAGGAGATCCGCCTGGGCGGCGTCGACCGCAAGCTCGTCGGCATCGAGGTCGAAGGAGACGCGCTCCCGTTCGAGCTGTCGCGCAAGTGCGACGCGCTGTCGAACGGCGCCGCCGTCGGGACCGTCACCGACCTCATCTGGTCGCCGCGGCTCGAGAAGAACATCGGCTACGTCTGGGTGCCGATCGGGCTGGCAGGACCGGGCAACGAGCTGGAGATCGTCGCGCCCGACGGTGGCATCTGGCCGGCGAGGACCGCCGCCATCCCGTTCATCGACCCGAAGAAGACCGTGCCGCTCGGCTGAGCCGATCGGAGGAGAGAACCCGTGACCCGCACCTCGCCTCTCACCGTCGACGAGATCGCTGCCGTCCGCAAGCCGTACCGGGCCGCCTCGCTGCTGCCCCGGCGCGCGTACCACGACCCGGCCATCTTCGACTTCGAGCGGAACGAGTGGTTCCGGCACGACTGGCTGATCGTGGGGCGGGAGGAGGATGCCAGGACGCCCGGTACGTACTTCCTCGCCGAGGTCGACGAGGAGCCGCTCATCGTCGTCCGGGGCCGCGACGAGGTCCTGCGCGGGTTCTACAACGTCTGTCGCCATCGCGGCACCGCCGTGGTCGAGGAGCCGTGCGGCAAGGCGGTCCGGTTCCAGTGCCCGTACCACGCCTGGATCTACGACCTCGACGGGACGCTGATCCGGGCGAAGCACACCGACGACCTCGACGACTTCAGCCTCGAGACGTTCGGGCTGGCCGCCATCCGGGTCGAGACGTGGCAGGGCTTCGTGTTCGCAAGCCTCGATCCTGCGGCGCCGCCGCTGCGCGAGTGGCTGGGCGATCTCGTGCCGCATCTCGAACGATTCGACTTCGGGGCGCTGCGCGTCGCCCACACGGAGACCTACGAGGTCGAGGCCAACTGGAAGTTCATCGCCGAGAACTACAGCGAGTGCTATCACTGCCCGGGCCTCCATCCGCAGCTCAACAAGCTGACCCCGTACGACCTCGGCGGCGACTTCGCCCCGGACGGTCCGTGGCAGGGTGGCTGGATGGAGCTCGTCGATGACGCCGAGACGATGGCGCTCGACGGCGGCCACCGGGCCGGCCGGCCGGCCATGGCGGGCGTCACCGAACTCGACGATCGACGCGTCTACTACTACCTCGTCTGGCCGTCGACCTTCATCTCGATCCATCCCGACTACGTCCTGGTCCACCGGCTGGTGCCGGCCGCCGAGGGGCACACCCGGATCGTCTGCGATTGGCTGTTCGAGCCGGCGACCATCGCGTCGCCGGGGTTCGACCCGTCCGATGCGATCGGCTTCTGGGACCTGACCAACCGGCAGGATTGGCACGTCTGCGAACTCCAGCAGCGCGGGACCCGCTCGCGCAGCTGGGTCGCCGGCCGCTATTCCAACCAGGAGCCGAGCGTCCATGCGTTCGACCTGATGTGCGTCGATCGGTATGCGGACGACGGTGTCGGTTCGCGGCGGACGGTCCGGTCGCGCTACGACATCCCGCCACCGAAGGACGATCCGGCGGGGATCGGCGATGGCCAGGGCGATGTCCCGGCGATCCTGCTGCCGCGCTCGGCGGCGCGGACCTCGGCGAGGGCGAAGGCTCGCGGGTAGGGGAGAGGTTCGGCGCCGGGCGACCGACGGACAACGGCCGGGCACTGGGTGGCCGGGCGGGGCGGACGCCGGGCGGCCGGGCGGCGCGTTCGCCTCAGGCCGTCGAGCCCGGCACCATCTCCGCCACCGCCGGCACCGGCACCAACCGCACGGCGATCGAGCTGACCGCGATGCTCACCGCTACGGCCGCGATGAGCGCCGTGAACAGCACGGTGTCGATCGTGCCGGCCGCCAGCCCGATGGACGCGAGAACGAAGCTGAACTCCCCGATCTGACCGAGGCCGACGGCGAGCTGGAGCGGCCGGACATCGAGCCGTGCGATCCTCGCCAGCGCCCAGGCGACGCCGACCTTCGCGACGACCACGAGCCCGAGCAGCAGGGCGATCCAGGGCAGGGCCTTGCCGAGCTGGCTCGGGTCGATGAGCGTCCCGATCGCGACGAAGAACAGCACCGCGAACACGTCACGGAACGGCCGCAGCCGGCGGCGTGCCTCCGATGCCTCGTGGCTCTCGGTCACGGCCAGCCCGCCGACGAACGCGGCCAGGGCCAGGGGCACCCCGAATACGGCCGCCCCCAGCCCGGCGATCGCGAGCCCGGATCCGACGGAGGTGATGAGGAACAGGTCGTGCTCGTCGTGAAGCCGGCTCAGGACCCCCGGCAGCAGCACGCGCGCCGCCACGATGGCTACGACCGCGAACCCGCCCAGGCCGAGCGCCGCCTCGGGCAGGGTCCGCCCGCCGACGTCCATCGCCGCGATGAGGATCGCCGCCAGCGCGACGCCGACGAGGTCCTGCATGACGCTCCAGCCGAGCAACGACTCCTCGGTCGCCCGGTCGGTCGTCCGACGGCGGCTGAGGGTGATATTGACGATGACCACCGATGACGACAGCGCGACGCACAGGCCGACGAGTGCCGCCGCGATGGGCTCCAGCCCGGCGACGAGGAACGCGACCCCGGCGATGACCGTGGACAGGATCGCCTGGGCGGGCGCCGCGAGCAGGACGGCTCCGTGGTCGCGACGCAGGCGGGTCAGGTCGACCTCGATGCCGACCTCGAACAGCAGGAGCACGACGCCGACGTCGGCGAGCAGCTCGAGCTGCTCATGGTCGGCCACGTAGCCGGGCGTGAACGGGGAGAAGCCGAGCCCGACGGCAAGGTAGCCGACGATCGCGGGCAGATGCACGCGGCGGGCGAGCCAGCCTGCGGCGACCGCGGCAAGGAGGATGAGGCCGATCTCGAGGATGGGCGTCGTCTGGGCGTCCATCCGTGGATGGTACCCGCCGCCTCGGGGCTCAGGCCTCCGCGGCGTCCTCGGTGATCGCCCGGTCCTCGCCTCGGAAGGTCCCGAGACGCCAGGCGATGAGGATCGCGACCGCGGTCACCGCCACGATGATCGTCGACACGGCGTTGATCTCCGGCGTCACGCCGAACCGGATCTTCGAATAGATGTAGAGCGGCAGCGTGCTGCTGCCGACGCCGGCGTTGAAGCTCGTGATGACGAGGTCGTCGAACGACAGCGCGAAGGCGATCATCCCGCCGGCCGCCACGGCCGGGGCGAGCAACGGCAGCGTGATGTGCCGGAACGTCCCCCACGCCGATGCCCCGAGGTCCCGCCCGGCCTCCTCGAGATGTGGGTCGAGCCCGATCGCCCGGGCGCGGACGATGACCGCCACGTACGACACGCAGAACGTGATATGTGCGATCGAGATCTGGGTGAACGATCCCTGTCCGCCGAACAGCGTCCCGAAGAACAGCAGCAGGCTGATGCCCATCACGATCTCGGGCGTCACCATCGGCAGCAGCAGGAGGATCTCCATCGGCCCGCGCCATCGTTGCTTCAACCTCGCCAGGCCGAGACCGAGCAGCGTCCCGAGCGCGACCGAGGCGATGACGGCGATGGCCGCCACCTGGAGGGTGACCCCCAGTGCCCCCAGGATCAGCTCGTTCCGAAAGAGCGTCGGATACCAGTCGAGGGTGAACCCGGCCCAGTTGAAGTTCCGCTTGTCCGCGTTGAAGCTGAAGATGATGAGGATGACGATGGGCAGGAACAGGAAGACGTAGACGACCATCGCGTAGGCCGTCAGGAGGCGGTTCCGACCGGTCCGCATCAGGACAGGACCTCGGTCCGGAGGCTGCGGATCGCCGCGAAGGTCCCGACGATCGTGACCGCCATCAAGATGAACCCCAGGGCAGCCCCCTGTGGCCAGTCGCGGCCGGACAGGAAGAGCGTCTGGACGACCTTCGCCACGGTCGTCGTCTGGGCTCCCCCCAGCAGGTCAGGCGTCACGTAGTCGCCGATCGCCGGGATGAACGTCAGCAGGGCCGCCGCGATGATGCCCGGCATCGTGAGCGGCAGGATCACGTGCAGGAACGCCCCGCGCCCGTTCGCGTACAGGTCGCGAGCGGCCGAGATGAGCGCGTCATCGAGCCGGTCGATCGACACGAACAGCGGCAGGATCGCGAATGGCAGGAATCCGTAGGTCATGCCCAGGATGACCGCCAGATCCGTGTTGAGCAGGATGATCGGCTCGCTCGTGATCCCGAGCCCCTGCAGGATCGAGTTCACCACGCCGTTGTCGCGCAGGATGATCATCCAGGCGTAGGTCCGGATCAGATAGCTCGTCCAGAACGGCAGCATCACGAGGATGAGCAGCAGTGCCTTGTTCCGTCCGCCGTAGCGACTGATCCAGAACGCGATGGGATAGCCGATGGCGATGGACAGGATCGTCGTCATGCCGGCGTAGTAGACCGACCGCGAGATGGTCGGCAGGAATGACGGCGAGAACGCCTTCCGATAGTTGTCGAGCGTGAGCACGTCGAACAGGACCCGCCCGAACCGGTCGTGCGTCCCGACGCTGACCGCAGCGATGAACGCCAGCGGGATCAGGAAGAAGAGCGCCAGCCAGATGGCGCCGGGCAGGACGAGCGGCCCGATGCCCAGCCGACGCGTCAGCACCTAGATGCCCGACTTCAGCTCGGTCCAGCGCGAGGCGTACTTCTCCGTGTCGAGACCGAGGTCGAGCAGTTCCTGGAGCTTGTCGACGACCGCCTTGTCGGGGTTGATCCAGGGCGTGTCCAGCAAGTCCTTGCTGATGTACTGCTTGGCCGCCTCGTTCGGGCCCATGTAGCCGATGTAGTTCGAATTCGACGCGCTGACCTTGGCGTCGAGCAGGTGGTTGATGAACAGGTTCGCCGCGATCGGGCTCTTGGCGCCGTCGAGGATGACCGCCGTATCCGAGCCGCGGACCGAGCCTTCTTCGGGGATGTAGAACTGGACCGACGGCTTCTTGCCCTGGACGACGTAGATGTCCGAACCCCAGGCGTGACCGATCCAGATGTCGCCCGAGGCCATGTACTGCTGGTCCTCGACGCTGTACAGCCGCACGAGCGGGTGCTGCTGCTTGAGCAGTGCGAGGGCCTGGTCGAGCTGGCCGTCATCGACGGTGTTGGCGTCGAATGCCGAGCTGGATCAGGGCTGCGGCGAAGGTCTCGCGCTGGTCGTCGAGCATCGCGATGTGGCCCTTCCAGCGCTCGTCCCAGAGGGCCTTCCAGCTGGTCGGTGTCTCCTTGACCTTGTCGCTGTCGTAGGCGACGCCCGTCGTCCACCACATGTACGGCATCGAATGCGCGTTGCCCGGGTCGTAGCCCGGGTTCGACCACTCGGGCGCGAGATTCACCTTGTTCGGGATGAGCGAGAGGTCGAGCGGCAGGATCTTGTTGATCGCGACGAGGCCCGGGACATCGGTCGACGCCGGGAACGTGATGTCGAAGCCGGTCTGGCCGGCGGTCACTTTCGCGTACATCCCCTCGTAGGTGTCGAAGAAGTCCGAGCTCACCTTGATCTTGACGTTGTAGTCCTTGAGGATCTTCTCCTCGAAGGACGGGATGACGTCCTCGCCCATGTATTCGGCGTAGTTCCAGATGTGGAGCTCCGCCTCGGGTGGCGGGACCGGCGTCGGTTGGGGGGTCGCGGTCGGGGCGGGCGTCGCCGTCGGGGCCGCCGTCGGCACGACCGCGCTGCTCGGAGCGGCCGACGGCGCAGCGCTGGCGGCGGCCGAGGCGCACGCGGCGATGATCGGCGCGAAGGCCGCGAAGGCACCGACCTTGGCGACCTGCTCGAGCAGCATCCGGCGGCTGATCCGTCGCTCTGCCATGTAGCGGACGAGTTCGCGCTCGAGATCCACCTCGGTGCGTCGAGGGTCGGTCATGCTGTTTCCTCCTCACGTACGTTCGCGGGGCCTCCGCCGAGGACGAGAGCTTCGGACGGCGACCAGGTTGCGGCGACGTCGCTGCCGACCGGGAGGCGGATCCCGGATTTGGGTGATTGGACGGTCAGGTCGAGTCCGCCTGACGTGCGCAGCCGATACGAGATGGTGGAGCCGAGGAAGGCGACCTGCTCGACGGTCGCCAGGATGGCCCCCTCGGCGCTGGCAGGGACCAGGCTGATCGCCTCCGGCCGGACGCTGATCTCGACCTCGGTCCCCACCGCGATACCGTCGTGGGCGACGTGGGCGATCTCGCCCGACTCGAGGCGGACGCGGCCATCGGCTTCGACCCGGCCGCGCAGCAGATTGGTCGACCCGATGAAATCAGCCACGAACCGGGTCGCCGGACGTTCGTAGAGCTCCTCCGGCGTCCCGAGCTGCTCGACCTTGCCCGCATGCATGACGGCGATGCGGTCGCTCATCGTCAGCGCCTCTTCCTGGTCGTGGGTCACATAGACGAAGGTGATCCCGACCTCTGTCTGGATGCGCTTGAGTTCGATCTGGAGCTGGCGCCGGAGCTTGAGGTCGAGCGCTCCCAGCGGCTCGTCGAGGAGCAGCACGTTGGGTCGATTGACGAGGGCCCGGGCCAGAGCGACGCGCTGCTGCTGGCCGCCGGACAGCTGATTCGGGCGTCGCTTCTCGTAGCCGGCCAGGTGGACGAGCTCGAGTGCCTCGCCGACGCGACGTGTGGCCTCATCGCGAGCGACACCCGTGCGCTTGAGGCCGAACGCGATGTTGTCACCGACGTTGAGGTGCGGGAAGAGGGCGTAGTTCTGGAAGACCATGTTGACCGGACGCTTGTCGGGCGGGTCGTTCGTCACGTCGCGGCCGCGCAGGAGGATGGTGCCGCCGGTCGGGAGCTCGAAGCCGCCGATCATCCGCAGCGTCGTCGTCTTGCCGCAGCCCGATGGGCCGAGCAGCGAGAAGAACTCCCCGGCACCGATCTCGAGCGAGACGCCGTCGACTGCGCGGACCTCGCGGAATCGCTTCTGGAGGTCGAGCAGCGCGATCTCGGGGGACGCCGTGGCCGGCTGGGACGTCATCGCGTTGCGGAGGCTAGCCGACCCCGCAGTTTCGCGCTGGCAAGCGTCCCGGGCGACGCGACGGAATCGCTCGCTCGGGACGTCCGATCGTCAGGCGGCGGGCACCGCCACGAGGCTGTCGCGGGCAGGCGTCAGGAGGGCGTCGATGTCGATGGGGTCGACCCGCCGGATCCGGTTCGGCCGCCCCAGGAGGTACCCCTGGCCGGCGTTGATGCCGAGGTTCCGGATGGCAGCGAGCTGTTCGGCCGTCTCGACGCCCTCCGCGACGATCGTCGCCTGCCAGCTCGCCGCCAGCTCCTGGAGCGCGCGCAGGACCGCGTTCGACGGGTCGTGGAGGATGCCGCCCTGGACGAGCGACAGGTCGATCTTGACGATGTCGAAATGGACCTCGCTGAGGAGCCGGAGCCCGGCGTTGCCGGCGCCGACGTCGTCGGCGGCCAGGCGGATCCCGGCCCGGCGGCAGGCAGCGGCGTTGCGCCGCAGGCCGTCGAGGTCGTTGACCTCCTCGCGCTCGGTCAGCTCGACGACGAGCTGCGAGGGAAGGATGCCGCGGCGCTCGAAGATCGAGGTCAGCTCGCTCGGGTGGAACAGCTCCGATTCGAGCGTGCGCGGGGACAGGTTGACGCTCAGGTAGACGTCCGGCTCGAGCTCGCCGACGCCCTCGGCGACGACCTTGAGACAGGCGAAGTCGAGTTCGACCGTCCGATCGGTCCGTTCGGCCGCGGCGAACAACGCGCTCGCGTCGGCGATCAGGGCTCCGTCGGTCGGACGGATCAGGCCCTCGTACCCGATCGGCTTGCCGGTCTTCAGGGAGAAGATCGGCTGGTAGACCGGCCGGAGCATCTGGTTGGTCATGATCGTGCCGATCACCTCGGTCAGGTCCTCGATCGAGCGATCGTCGGGCGAGATGCCGTGTCGACCCGGGTCGAACGCAGCAGCGTTGGTCCGGCCGTGGCGCTTGCACCAGTACAGGGCGGCGTCGGCGTGGCGATACAGCAGGCTGCCCTGGGTGCTCGGCGACGGGAATGCCGACACGCCGATCGACAGCGAGAACGCCTCGACCGGGTGTGACGGGTCGCCGCCGCTGAGTGCCCCGGCGAGGAGGCGCCGGGCGGTCGTCAGGCCCTGATCGATGTCGGCACCCGGCAGCAGGATCGCGAATTCGTCGCCACCGACCCGGAAGGCGCGGTCGTTCCGGCGCAGTGCGGTCATGACGATCTGGCCGACCGCCACGAGCAATCGATCACCGCCGGCATGACCGTGCTCGTCGTTGACCCGCTTGAGGTCGTCGACGTCGACCAGCAGCAGAGCGAGGGCGGAGCCCGTTCGTCCGGCGTGCTCGAGTTGCCGGGCGAGCTCCTCCTGGAAGCCGCGGTGATTGCCGAGCCCGGTCAGGCCATCGAGCAGCGAGTCCTGGCGGGCACGCCCGTAGAGCTCGCGAAGCCGCGCGTTCTCGCGACTGAGGACGCCGACGTCGCGCAGGAGCGGTCGGGACAGGGCGGCCATGACGACCGGCGCGACGACCATGCAGCCGATGAGCAGAAGCGTTGCCGTCACCGACCCCGGCCCGCTGCCCGGCCAGAAGCCCTCGATCGTCGCGACACCCATCAGGACGACGAAGGCGGCCGCGAAGACCAGCGTCATCCGCCGCCGGATCGTTTCCGGCGTCGGATCGGCGCGTATCTGGATGTCCCCCGTCGGTTGATGGGCCACTGGGGCGCTCCGTGTAACCAACAGAACCAAGATGTACGGCACGGAGGACCGCCCCGCACCGCGACCAAAAGTACCGGTGGACCCCGCCTTTGGGCCCACTGACCCCTGCTCGAGCGACTCGTATGGTCGATCCACGAAGCGGAGACCAGCGTGCGATCCCAGGCGAAACATCGGATCCGGCCCCGCCTCGTGGGTGCGATCGCGCTCACGAGCTGGGTCGTCGCGTCCCTGTTCCTGACCGTCGCACCCGTCCTGGCCCTGTCCGCGACCTGTGGCGCGGTGACCCTGACCAACGGCGGCGTCTCACCGGCCAGTGGGACCCAGGCGACGACGTTCACGTTCAGCGTGACCTACACCAACAGCAACGGCGGCTCGCCGTCACGTGCTCGTGTCCGCTTCCAGGACCTCAGCCAAGTCACATTGACCGGTTCCGGCAACACCACGGCCGGCGTCGTCTACACGGGCAGCACCACCAAGGCCAACGGGACCTGGACCTACACCTTCCGGTTCCGGACGAACGGCGTCTGGTGTGAGACGCCGAGCGGCACGTTCGTCGTCGCGCCCGCCACCCCGCCGCCGACCGCGAAACCGACGCCCACGCCGACGCCCAAGCCGACCCCGACCCCGACGCCCTCGCCGAAGGCCACCCCGAAGCCGACCCCGAAGCCCTCGCCGAAGGCCACCCCGAAGCCGACACCGAAGCCGCTCACCACCCCGAAACCGAGAGCAAAGCCGTCCGGCAAGCCCAAACCGACCGCAAGGACCGCCGCTTCCCCGACCGCGACCGCGGGCCGACCCTCGCCGAGCGACGGGCCATCCGACAGCGGTCTCGCGACGCCGGCCCCGAGCCCGACATCGTCACCCTCACCGGGCGGTCTCGGTGCGATCGTCCGAGGCTCGACCGGAGGCCCTCCCCAGGACGGTCGCTCGCTCGACCTCGCCGGCCTGCCCGGCGCCATCGGCGGGGTCTTCATGAATCCGCTCGTCGTCTGGCTGCTCACCGCCGCCGGCGGGACGGCGCTGTATCTCGGACTGGTTCGGCGGGCACGTGACGATGACGGCCGGGGCGGCGAACTTGCCCTTGCGACCGCGACACTGGCGCCCGGCATTACCGGCACGAAGGGCCGCGGGCCGAAGGGCACGATCAGCGCCGATGCCGCCCAGAACGGTCCCGCGGCTGCGGTGGCGACCGGTCCGCTGACCTTCGATGCGCCGCCTGGCAAGGGGGTCGAGCGGGCCATGATCGCCTATCACAAGGTCCGGATCAGCTCCAAGCCGGACGCTCTTCGGTCCGTGGAACTGGGTCGGCTCGATCGCGGCGACGAGGTCGAGATCGTGGATTCGTACGAGGGGTTCCTGCAGGTCCGGACGCCCGACGACATCGTCGGCTGGATCCTGCGGCACACCATCGTCGGAGCGCCGAAGTAGGTCTCGCCAGCCGGCCTACCGGCCGGGCCGCGTTCTCGCCTTGATCCTGGCCAGGGCGCCTTCCCAATCCGGGTCGATCGGCCGGCCGGGTTCGTCGAGATCGACCAGGAGCGGGGCGTGATCGGACGGCACCGGCGGCCCCTTACGGGCGTCCCGGTCGATCTCGGCGCCGACGATCCGCGGCGCCAATGACGCCGACAGCAAGAGGTGGTCGATACGCATGCCGAGGTTCTTGTGGAACATGCCGGCGCGGTAGTCCCACCACGAGAATCGGCCGGTCTCGCGATGGACGGCCCGGTAGCCATCCACCAGGCCGAGCCCGAGCAGCGCCCGGAACGCGGTCCGCTCCGGTTCGGACACGTGGGTCCCGCCGTGGACCGCCGCAGCGTCCCAGACGTCGTCGTCGGTCGGGGCCACGTTGAGGTCGCCTCCCAGGACGAGCTCACCGTCGCCGGCTGCCGACGATTCCGTCGATCCAGCGCGCCAGCCGCTCGAACCAGGCGAGCTTGCCGTCGTAGAAGGGCGACCCGACGACCCGCCCGTTCGGCGCGTAGAGGCTCACGATGCGCAGTCCGTCGACGGTCGCGCCGACCATCCGGGCCTCGTCGAATGGGTCGAAATCGTCCTCGCCGGTCACCTCGGCGCCGGCACCTCCGGGGCCGGAGTCGCGCACCGGCCCATCGCCGAAGTTCGTCACCACGTCCGAGACCGCCAGGCCGTCCCGGGCCGCGATGGCCACCCCGTTCCAGCGGCCCTCGCCGTGGTGGACGAGTTGATAGCCGGCCATCGCGAAGGTCATGACCGGGGCATCGGCGTCCGTCAGCTTCGTCTCCTGGATCAGCAGGATGTCCGGCGCCGCGCGCGCCAGCCAGTTCTCGACGGCCTCCTGCCGAGCCTTCAGCGAATTGACGTTCCAGGTCGCGATGCGCATGCGCCGAGGGTACCCGTTCCGGACCGGCGGGACCGCTAGGATGGGGCGGTGAACGACACCCTCATCGAGCTCATCCGCGCCTCGGTCATCGGCGATGATGAGGCGGTCGCGGGTCCGTTCGGCATCCGGCGCGTCACGTACGCGGATTACACGGCGTCCGGCCGGGCGCTGTCCTTCATCGAGGATTACCTCCGCGACGCGGTCCTGCCGCTGTACGCGAATACCCACACGGAGTCGTCCGGGACCGGGCTCCAGACCAGTCGGTTCCGCGAGGAGGCGCGCCGGATCATCCGCGACTCGGTCGGTGCCACGGACGAACACGCGGTCATCTTCTGCGGCTCGGGCATGACCGCCGCCATCAACAAGCTCGTGGACGTGCTCAACCTGCGGATCCCGGCCGATCTCGACGACCGATACGCAGCTGCGCTCGCACATCCCGGCCGCCGAGCGGCCGCTCATCTTCATCGGGCCGTACGAGCACCACAGCAACGAGCTGCCGTGGCGCGAATCGGTCGGCGACGTCGTCACCATCAGCGAGGACGCGGACGGTCGCATCGATCTCGCGATGCTCGAGCGGGCGCTCGTCGAGACCGCCGGGCGCTCGCCGCGGATCGGCTCGTTCTCGGCCGCGTCGAACGTGACCGGCATCCTGTCCGACACGCGCGCCATCTCCGTCCTGCTCCACCGCCACGGCGCCCTCTCGTTCTGGGATTTCGCAGCGGCCGGGCCCGTACGTCGAGATCGAGATGGAGCCGCACCGCCCCGGCCCGGAGCCCGACGATGCCGCGCTCGACTACAAGGACGCCATCGTCCTGAGCCCGCACAAGTTCATCGGCGGACCCGGCACGCCCGGCGTCCTCGTGGCGCGACGCGAGCTCTTCCGGAACCGCGTGCCGACGGCGCCGGGCGGCGGGACCGTCGTGTACGTCAACCCGCTCGAGCACGTCTACCTCGCGGATCCGGAGCATCGCGAGGAGGGCGGGACCCCGGCGATCATCGAATCGATCCGGGCCGGGCTCGCGTTCCAGCTCAAGGAGCGCGTCGGCAGCGAGACGATCCGCGCGCTCGAGGAGGGCTTCATCGATCGGGCGATGGCGGCCTGGGATCAGGTGTCCGAGATCGGCATCCTCGGGAACCCGGACCTCGCCGCGACTGTCGATCGTGTCGTTCACGATCCGCCACGACGGACGGTACCTGCACCACAACTACGTGGTGGCGCTGCTCAACGACCTGTTCGGCATCCAGTCGCGCGGCGGCTGCTCGTGCGCAGGGCCGTACGGCCATCGACTGCTCGGCATCGACATCGAGACCTCGCACGCGTTCGAGCGCGAGATCTCGCGTGGCTGCGAGGGCATCAAGCCCGGCTGGGTCCGGGTCAACTTCAACTACTTCATCAGCGAGGCCGTCTTCGACTTCATCGTCCGAGCCGTCGCTCTCGTCGCCCGCGAAGGCTGGCGGCTCCTGCCGTGGTACCGGTTCGAACCGGCGACGGGGATGTGGCGGCACAGCGCCGGGTCGCCGGAGGCGCCGCTCTCGCTCCACGACATCGAGTACGACGGAGGGCGGGCTGCGCTACCCGTCGCACCGTCACCGCGAACCGGAGTCGCGGCTGCAGGCCTATCTCGACGAGGCCGAGCGGATCCTGGCGGACCCGACCGCGGCGCTCGGGCCGCCGCCCGACGCCGGAGCCGCTCGACGTCGGCACCGACTTCGAGTCGCTGCGCTGGTTCTGGCTCCCCGACGAGGTCCTCGGACGCTCGTCGCCGTAGAGCCGTGCCTCAGTAGCGCCGGCCGCGCTGGCGCTCGAGGTCGAAGGTCGCCGTGTCCGCCACGGCCATCACGGCCATCGTGCCGGCCTGGACCGGGTCCGACACGACCAGGTCCACGTGATCGGTGATCGAGCCGACCATGTTGAGGGCGATGATCGGGATGCCGACCGCTCGCAGCTCCTCGGCGGCGACGCTGATGTCGCCGCCCATGATCGAGCCGGCCAGCACGAGCAGCCGGGCACGCGGCAGGTCGGCGACGGCGCGGACGGCGGCCGCGATGTTCTCCTCGCCGACGAGTGGGATCGTGTCCACGCTGATCCGCTCCCCGCGAAGGTTGTGCCGGTCCGCCTCGCTGACCGCGCCGAGCGCGACCTGGGCGACCTGCGCGCCGCCACCGACGACGATGATCCGCTTGCCGAAGACGCGATCGAGCGCGCGGGTGAGATGGACCGCCCGGATGTCCGCGAGCGCCTCGAGTGCCGCGACGAGCGCATCCTCGGTCGACGCCCTCGACCTCGAGCTCGATCTCGGCGAGCGGCGGGTCGCCCGTCGATGCGACGGACCGTCGCGAGGGCGCGGATCCGGCCCCCGAGCCGAGCCACGCGCATCCGTGACGCCGCGACAGCGACGCGGCCGAATCGACGATGTCGAACCGGATCGCCGCGGTCTCGGACGGCGCGACGCCTCGGGCATCAGCCGAGCGAGCCGCGGCCGGCCGCACCGGGTCGAAGGTCGTTGACCGACAGCGAGTCGGGCTCCATCCCGCCGGTCGGATCGTGCTCCTCGAACGGCAGGCCGAGGCCCGCGAATGCCTCGCGCGTCGCGGCGGCATCGGAGGTCGTCAGCATCAGCGCGCCATCGGTATCCTCGGCGACCCCGACGATCCCGGTGATGTTGACGCCGCGCTCACCGAGCGCCGTCGCGACACGGGCGAGCGACCCCGGCCGATCGTCGAGCTTGACCGTGAACCAGACCGTCACGCGGCACCTCCCTGCGCGTTCCGATGGTACCCGGTCGCCCGGCGGCGCAGTACGCTCCGGGCATGCCCGCGCCGCTCGGCAAGACGCCGACCCGCAAGATGCCCGACATCCAGGTCTTCGGGCGCGACGACTCCTCGGCGACGCGCGCCGCGCTCCGCTTCTTCCGCGAGCGGCGGATCGTCGTCCACTACGTCGACCTCAAGAAGCGCCCGATCGCGGCCGGTGAGCTGCAGCGGTTCACCCAGCGGCTCGGAGCGGCGCGCGCTCCTCGACCCGAGCCTCGCGTCCGTACCGTGACGAGGGCCTGGCTCACCTGACGCATGGATGAGGCCGGCATCGTCCGTCGGCTCCTCGCCGACGCCGCGTCTGCTGCGGCTGCCGCTGGCCCGCCACGGGAACGCGGTCACGGTCGGCGTCGACGAGGCGACGTGGGCCGGCTGGCTCAAGCCCGGGGGCGGGCCCTGAACGCGGTCCAGCCGATGACGATGCCCAGGACCACGAGCACGGCGCCGACGATCGCCCAGCGTCAGATCGCCGACCATGAACCCGGATCCCTGGATGATCCCGGTCCCCTGGCCGATCCAGACGAGCCCGGCCAGGACGCAGACAGCGGCGATGATCCATCGAGTGCGCACCGGTACCTCCCGGGTGGCATCCTAGCCCCGTGGACGAATCGCCGCCCGACGAGATGACCCCGAACCCGCGACGGGCCGGCCGGATGTGGGTGACGCCCGAAGGCCGCCCGGATGCTCGAGGGCGCCGCGCCAGCACGACCGAGGACGAGAAGCTCCTCGAGCGGCCCGAGCCGGACTTCCTGGGCACCGACCCGTGGCGCGCCCTGCGGATCCTCGGCGAGTTCGTCGAAGGCTTCGATGCGATGGCGAGGGTCGGGCCGGCGGTCACCGTCTTCGGCTCGGCGCGGACGCGGCCCGACGATCCGACGTACGAGGCCGCCCGCGCGATCGGTCGCCTGCTGGCCGAGGCCGGCTACGCGGTCATCACCGGCGGCGGGCCGGGCACGATGGAGGCCGCCAACCGCGGCTGTCGCGAGGGTGGCGGCCTGTCGGTCGGCTGCAACATCGAGCTGCCCCACGAGCAGGGGATGAACCCGTACGTCGACCTGGGCGTCGAGTTCCGCTACTTCTTCGCGCGCAAGGTCATGTTCGTGAAGTACGCCGACGGGTTCGTCATCCTGCCCGGCGGGTTCGGCACGCTCGACGAGCTGTTCGAGGCGCTGACCCTGATCCAGACCGGCAAGGTCCGCCACTTCCCGGTCGTCCTGGTCGGACGCGTCGTACTGGGCCGGGCTGCTCGACTGGATGCGCGACACGCTCCTCGCCCGGGGGGCGATCGCCGACGGCGACCTCTCGCTGTTCCACGTCACGGACGACCCCGAGGAGGTCATCGAGCTCATCCGGTCCCACCAGGTCGCGGGCGGCCAGCACTAGGACGAAGCCGGCTCAGCCCAGCTGCTGGATGCGGATCAGGTTGCCTGCCGGATCGCGGAAGGCGCAGTCGCGAACGCCGTACGGCTGGTCTGTCGGCTCCTGGATGACCTCGGCGTCGCTCGCCTGCAGCCGCTCGAACGTGGCGTCGAGGTCGGCCGAGGCCAGGAGAAGACTTGCGAACGTGCCCTTGGCCATCATCTCGGCGATGGTGCGGCGCTCGTCCTCGGTGATGCCGGGGGTGGCGAACGGCGGGTACAGGACGATGGACGTCCCGGGCTGACCGGCCGGTCCGACCGTGATCCAGCGCATGCCCTTGTACCCGACGTCGTTGCGGACCTCGAAGCCGAGGGTGTCGCGGTAGAAGGCCAGGGCGGCGTCCGGGTCGTCGTGTGGCAGGAAGCTGGCGTGGATGGTGATGTCCATGACAGTCACTCTAGGTGCGGCCGGTTACCGGCGCTTCTCGATTCCTGACCGGTCGGGTGACCTGCTTCTCGACGCACGAGGGCATCCCCGCGGTCGATCCTGCGGTCTCGCGACGGTACGTGCTGGGCGGCACGCCGACCAGCTCGGTGAATCGGGTGCTGAACGTACCCAGCGACGAGCAGCCGACCGCGAAGCAGACCTCGGTGACGCTCAGGTCGCCCCGTCGCAGGAGGGCCATCGCGCGCTCGATACGCCGCGTCATGAGGTAGCCGTAGGGCGACTCGCCGTAGGCGGCCTTGAACGCGCGGCTGAGGTGCCCGGCCGACATGTGGGCGCCGCGGGCGAGCGCCTCGACGTCGAGCGGCTCCGCGTACTCCCGGTCGATCCGGTCGCGGACACGGCGGAGCCAGACGAGATCGGTCACACGCTGAGCCGTGGTGGTCGTGCTGGTCATCGGCCAGAGCGTACACACATGACGGCGTCAGGTGCCGACGTAGGCCGCGAGGTGCTCGCCGGTGAGCGTGGAACGGGCCGCGACGAGGTCCGCCGGGGTGCCCTCGAAGACGATCCGGCCGCCATCGTGGCCTGCGCCGGGGCCGAGGTCGATGATCCAGTCCGCGTGCGCCATCACGGCCTGGTGATGCTCGATGACGATGACCGACTTGCCGGCGTCGACGAGCCGGTCGAGCAGGCCCAGCAGCTGTCGGACATCCGCGAGATGGAGGCCGCTGGTGGGCTCGTCGAGGACATAGATGCCGCCCTTCTCGCCCATGTGGGTCGCCAGCTTGAGTCGCTGGCGCTCGCCGCCAGACAGGGTCGGGAGCGGTTGGCCGAGCCGCAGGTAGCCGAGCCCCACGTCGATGAAGCGCTGGAGGATGGTGTGCGCGGCCGGCGTGCGCGCCTCACCACTGCCGAAGAACGTCTCGGCCTCGGACACCGACATCGCGAGCACCTCGCTGATGTCGCGGCCACCGAGGTGGTACTCGAGCACGGACGCCTCGTAGCGCTTCCCCTCACAGTCCTCGCAGGTCGTGGCGACCGTATCCATGAACCCGAGCTCGGTGTAGATGACGCCGGCGCCGTTGCAGGTCGGGCAGGCACCCTCGGAGTTGGCGCTGAACAGGGCCGGCTTCACCCCGTTGGCCTTCGCGAAGGCCGTCCGGATCGGGTCGAGCAGGCCGGTGTAGGTCGCCGGGTTGCTGCGCCGCGAGCCCTTGATCCCGCTCTGGTCGATCGAGACCACGCCGTCCAGCCCGGCGACCGAACCGTCGATGAGCGAGCTCTTGCCCGACCCGGCCACGCCGGTCAGGACCACCAGCAGGCCGAGCGGGATGTCGACATCGACGTCCCGCAGGTTGTTCGTCCTGGCGCCGCGGACCTCCAGCCGTCCCGTCGGGGTGCGCACGGATGGCTTCAGCGAGGCCCGGTCGTCCAGGTGGCGACCGGTCAGCGTCCCGCTGGTCCGCAGCGCCTCGACCGTCCCCTCGAAGACGATCTCGCCGCCCCCGCTTCCGGCACCGGGGCCCAGGTCGACGACGTGGTCGGCGGTGTCGATGACCTCCGGCTTGTGCTCGACGACGAGGACCGTATTGCCCTTGTCGCGCAGCCGTCTCAGCAAGCCGTTCATCCGTTCGATGTCGTGCGGATGCAGCCCGATGGTCGGCTCGTCGAAGACGTACGTGACGTCGGTCAGCGACGAGCCGAGATGGCGGATCATCCTGGTGCGCTGGGACTCGCCACCAGACAGCGTGCCCGACGGTCGATCGAGCGAGAGATACCCGAGCCCGATCTCGACGAACGAATCGAAGGTGTGCTGGAGCCCGGCGAGCAGCGGCGCGACCGACGGCTCATCCAGTCGGCGCAGCCACTCGGCGAGGTCGTCGATCTGCATCGCGCAGGCCTCGGCGATATTGATGCCCTCGATCTTCGACGAGCGGGCCGGCTCGTTGAGCCGGGTGCCCCCGCAGTCCGGACACGCGCTGAACGTGACTGCCCGCTCCACGAACGCCCGGATGTGCGGCTGCAGCGTGTCGACGTCCTTCGACAGCATCGACTTCTGGATCCTCGGGATCAGCCCTTCGTAGGTCAGGTTGATGCCCTCGACCTTGATCTTGGTCGGTTCCTTGTGGAGCAGGTCGTCGAGTTCGGTCTTCGAGTACTCGCCGATCGGCTTGTCAGGGTCGAAGTAGCCGCTGCCGATGAAGATGCGTCCGTACCAGCCCTCCATGCTGTAGCCAGGGATCGTGATCGCGCCCTGGTTGAGCGACTTGCTGGCGTCGTAGAGCTGGGTCAGGTCCATGGCGGTGATCGACCCCATGCCCTCGCAGCGCGGGCACATGCCGCCGTAGTAGATGGCGTCGCGCACGACGATCCGCTCGCCCTTGCCGCGGTCGACGGTCATCGCCCCGCTGGCCTTGCGCATCGGGATGTTGAACGAATAGGCCGTCGGCGGACCGATGTGAGGCTTGCCGAGGCGGCTGAACAGCAGGCGCAGCAGCGCGTTCGCATCGGTCGCGGTGCCGACCGTCGAGCGGACATTGGCGCCCATCCGTTCCTGGTCGACGATGATCGCCGTGGTCAGCCCCTCGAGCACGTCGACGTCAGGCCGGGCGAGGGTCGGCATGAAGCCCTGCACGAAGGCGCTGTAGGTCTCGTTGATCATCCGCTGCGACTCCGCGGCGATCGTGCCGAACACCAGCGAGCTCTTGCCCGAGCCCGAGACGCCGGTGAACACGGTCAGCCGGCGCTTCGGGATGTCGAGGCTGATGTCCTTGAGGTTGTTGACGCGCGCGCCCTGCACGCGGATCAGCCCGTGGCTGTCGGCGATGTGCATCTCCGGCGACGGCGTGCCCGTCGCGGTGGCCGGACTCATCGGGTCTCCATCATCGATCCTGGATCAACCCCAGGACGTTGCCATCGGGGTCGGTGACGGTCGCCACCAGGCGTCCGCCACCCACGTCGCGCGGTGACTCCTTGACCGTGGCACCCGCCGCGGTCACCTCGGCCAGTTTCGCCTCGATATCCTCGACGTGCCAGTAGGCGACCGGTGAGGTCATGCCCTGCGGACCGCCACCGGGCACCAGCCCGATCTGCTGGCCCTCCGCCTCGAAGCCGACGTAGTACGGGCCGTCGGCCTGTGGCTCGATGCCGAGCAGCGCCGCGTACATCACCTTGGCCGTTGCCAGGTCGGAGACGGGATGCAGCACGGTCTTGATCCCCTGGGTGGTCGAGCCGGACATGGTTCACTCCTCTCGCGGTGGGTCACATCGATCGTCATCGTAGGTTCGGCTCCGGGGATCTCGCTTCTCGATTCCTGACCGGCTCGAGGAACCACGACCCAGGCGTCAGGCCGGCCAGGCGACCTCGATCCGCTCGCCGACGATGCGGACCGGGTAATAGCGGAGGCGTCGGACGCGGGTCAGCCGGCGGGCCTCGGCCTTCTTGCCCGGTGGGTCGATCTTCGGGTCACGACCCTGCGGCGACCACGTCGGGTGGTAGACGCCGTCCGGATCGACGCCGCCGGTCGTCGGCATCTGGACCGGCTCGCCGGTGCACAGGTCGAACCTGCCCTCGTGGAGCGGACAGGCCACGACGCAGCCGTCGAGTTCGCCGATGGACAACGGGGCACTCATGTGGGGACAGCGGTCATCGGTCGCGACGATCCCGTCCGGCGTGTGGGCCAGCAGGACGTCGAGATCGCCCCGGCTGACACGACGCATCGCACCGGGTGGCAGGTCGGCGAGGTCGAGGACGGCCACGAATGCATCGTCCGCCGTGCTCGTCCCGAGGGCCCGGAGGTGGGTGGGGTAGGTGGCCGCTCGGGTGTCCATGGGCTCCCAATGCTACCCGCGGGGACGAACGACGGCCCCGGTGGGGTCCACCGGGGCCGTCGAGCGAGAGGAGGAGCGAAGGGTCAGTCGCCGGTCGCCGAACTGGCGGACACCGTTTCGGGCTTGCCCGACGGTGCGGCGGCCCCGGCAGCCTGGGCCGGAACGGGTGCCTCGTTGGTGGTCCGAAGCGGGATCTCCTTGATCGCCACGGCGGCGACGAAGGCGACGATCGCGCCGACCACGCCGAGCCAGAAGGTCTGGGCGGTCGCGAGGCTGAACGCCCCGTGGACGCCTTCGACCATGGCGCCGACGAACGGCTGGACCGCCGCCTGGAATTCGGCCGGGATGGCCTTCAGGATGGCGGCGCCCAGGTCACCGACCCCGGTGAGGGAGCTGGTGTCGAACGAGCCATTGGCGCTTGCCTGGGTGAACCCGTCGGTCACCTGCTGCGGGACGCCGGCGGCGCTCATCTGCGGGATGAGGTTGTCCTTGAATGAGGTGGCGAAGATGGTGCCCACGAATGCGAGCGAGATCGTCCCGCCGATCTGGCGGAAGAACGTCAGGTTCGAGGTCGCAACGCCGAGCTCGCGGAACGGCACAGCGTTCTGGATGACGATGGTCGGCACGGAGAACGTCGGACCGACGCCCAGACCCGCGATGAACATCCACATCCAGACGATCGGGACGGGCGTGTCCTTGGTGAGCTGGGTCATCAGCAGGACCGCGAAGCCCATGACCGCCACCGAGCCGGCGATGAGCCACTTGTAGCGGCCGGTCCGCGCCACGATGAGGCCGGACACGATCGAGCTGAAGATCAGGCCGACCATGAGCGGCAGGGCCGCCAGGCCGGAGTTGGTCGGCGAGAAGCCCTCGACGACCTGGAACCAGCGCGGCAGGAAGACGATCGCGCCGAAGAACGCGAAGGCGGCGAAGAAGACCGAGACCATGGTGGCCGAGTAGGTGCGGCCGGTCCACAGGTGCAAGCGGGACGATCGGCTCCTTGGCTCGCGACTCGGCCAGCAGGAACAGCAGCGTCCCGACGATGCCGACGATGATGAACCCGCCGACGGTCGGGTCAGTCCACTCGCCGAACTGCTTGTTCGTCAGGCCGACCAGGAGGAAGACCATCGCGACGGTGAAGATCGCACCCCCGATCAAGTCGAAGTTGCGGGTCGCGTATTTCGTCTTCACCGTCGGCAGCAGCCGCTGGATGACGACGAGGGCGACGATCCCGATCGGGATGTTGACGTAGAAGATCCAGTGCCAGCTCAGGTTCTCGGTGAGCCAGCCGCCGATGAGCGGGCCGGCCACGAAGGCGATGCCGAAGACGGCCCCGAAGAGGCCCTGGTACTTGCCGCGCTCCTGCGGGCTGAACAGGTCACCGATGACCGCCAGCGCGACCGGGAACAGTGAACCGGCGCCGATGCCCTGGATGCCTCGGAAGAGGATGAGCATCCCCATGTTCTGACTCAGGCCCGACAGGGCGGAGCCGACCAGGAAGATGACGATGCCGATCATGAAGATGGGCTTGCGGCCGTAGATGTCGGACAGCTTGCCCCAGAACGGCACGCTGATCGTGCTGGTCAGCAGGTAGATCGTGATGGCCCAGACGTAGTAGTCGTTGCCACTCAGCTGGGTGACGATGGTCGGCAGCGCGGGACCGACGATCGTCTGGTCCAGTGCGCCGAGGAAGAGACCGAGCATGACCGCGAAGAGGATCTCCATCTTCTCGCGGTGGCTCAGCGCTAGGGCCGGATCCTCCTCGAGCGTCGGGATGTACTCTTCGCCGTCCTGCACGGCCGGGAACGCTTCCATGGATCTGTTACTCCCTCCCCTGGGGTTCGTGGCTGTGATGGGCTCCGGACGTCGGATCCGCATCGGTGGAGACGAACGCGACGCGAAGGGCAGCCATGGCCGTCGCGACCCCGTCGAGTTGCGACGGGTCGAGCTGGTCGAGGACTCGCCCGATGATCTCGGTCCGGGTGGTCTCGACGTCTTCGAGCATCTGCCTGCCGGCAGGCGTGATCCGGACCAGGACGATCCGACGATCCTCGGGGACGCGGATGCGTTCGACGAATCCGCGCTCCTCGATCCGATCGATCAGCCCTGTGGCTGCCGAGAACGACACGTCGAGCATCTCCGCGAGCCGACTCATCGGCACCTCGCCGTGGCGTTCGAGCAGGTGCATGACGTGCAATTGGCTCATGCTGATGCCGAGGCGAACGAGACGCTCGCTGCCCATGCACTTGAGTTCCCCGAACGATGCACGAAGGTCGGACAGGATCGCCGCCTTCGTCTCGTCGATGGTCATGCTTCGTATCACGTGAACTATCATACTCCTGCGAACGATATCGTCAAGGTAAATCATCGCCCCGGAACGGAGGAACCTCGATGCGCTTCGCCCTCATGCTCGAATCCCAGCAGGGCCTGAGCTATGGCGACCATGTCGCGATCGCCAAGCGGGCCGAGGCCAACGGGTTCGAGACCCTCTTCCGTTCCGACCACTTCCAGAGCTTTCCCGGGCCGACCGGGCAACCGACCACGGATGCCTGGACGATCATGGCCGGGCTCGCCCGCGACACCGACCGGATCGGTCTGGGCGTGCTCGTGTCGCCGGTCACGTTCCGCCACCCGGGGACGTTCGCCAAGGTCGTCACGACGGTCGATGAGATGAGCGGCGGCCGCATCGAGGTCGGCGTCGGGGCCGGCTGGAGCGAGATCGAACATCGCCAGCTCGGCCTCGCCTTTCCGGCGATCGGCGAGCGGGCCGACCTCATGGAGGACCAGCTGGCGATCCTCCATGGCCTGTGGGGCGAACCGGACGGCTGGTCGTATGACGGGCACCAGGTCTCGATCCGGGACGCCGATTTCAACCCGAAGCCGGTGGACGTGCCGGGCCGGCCGCGCACGCCGATCGGTGGCGCGCGGCCGCGGCTGCTGGTGGGTGGCCAGGGGTCGCCTCGGTCGTACCGGCATGGCGGCACGCTACGCGGACGAATTCAACGTCAGCTCGGCCGACCCGGACAAGGCTCGCCTGGCATTCGCCGCGCTGGACGCGGCGTGTGTCGCGGTCGGGCGCGAGCCGGCGACCCTCACCCGGTCGGCCATGGTCGGCGTCCTGATCGGGCGAGACGAGGACGAGATGGCCCGCCGGCTGGCGGTCGCGGCCCAGGCGTTCGGGTCGGGCGATGACGATCGGGCGTGGCTCGAGGAGCGGCTCGAGCGATGGATCGCCGGGACGCCGGATCAGGCGCGTGCGATGGTCCGCCGCTTCGCCGACGTCGGAGTCGAACGGATCATGCTCCAGGACTTCCTGCCCTGGGACCTCGACATGATCGATGTCATGGGCGAGGTCCTCGTCGGCCAGGTCTGACTCAGCCGCTGGCGGCGTCCGCGGCAGCGAGGTACGTCGGGTCGTCGCGGCGGATGAGGTCGGGGTTCGTGCCGCGGGCTCGGGCGAGGCGCTCCGTCAGCAGCTGCAGCGGGGTCGTGCTGCCGATGAGCGCTGCCACCGGTGACGGCAGGGTGGGGGACTCGCCGACCAGGAGGCGACCCGCGGGCGTCAGGGCCGGGTCGATCGCCCCGTCGATCCCCTCGGCGAGGATGGCGGCAGCGCGCAACCCGATGACGCCGCGCCGCAGCCAGCGCCTGGCGTGCGCGGTCGACCCGTTCATCGCGTCGCTCGCGATCGGTCAGGACGAGCACCAGCCCGGTCGCCGAGCCGGTGGCCGGCAGATGGCCGTGGAGGAACGTCTCCAGGTCGCGATAGGCGGAGGGCAGCCAGGACGCCTCCTCGACCTTCAGGACGAGTTCGCGGGCGGCCGGCCGGTCCGCGCCTGACGCGACGACGAGGAGATGTGCGGCGTCGGCGAGGTGTGCGGCGATCCCTTCGGCGCTCTCGGTGTCGGCGGCACCCTCGGAGAGCAGGCGCGTGACCGCGGCCGTATCGAGGGGCCGTCCGGACAGGTGCGCGCCGACAGCCGCTGCCGCGACGATCGGACTCAGGTAGCCGACCGTGTGGCACCAGCCCTGGTCGAGCTCGCCCGTCTCGACCACGGTCGACACGAGCGTCCCGGCGGGGGAGCGCCGGCTGACCGTGATCACCGCGGTGGGCCGGCCGGCGTCCTGCGCCGCCCGGAGTGCCGCGTTCGTGGCGGCGGTCCCGCCTTCGTGCGAGACGCCGATGACCAGGCCACGGCTCGGCGGCGCAAGCGAGAGCTCGAACGCCTGCTCCGCGTGGATGACCGCGTGCGCGAAGCCTGCGGACAAGGCCGCCCCGCGCAGGATCTCGGCGGTGGCCAGCGCTCCATGCTCGGAGGTGCCGCAGCCGGTGACCACGATCGGTCCGCCGGCAGAGAGCGTCGCGCCGATCGTCCGCGGCGAGGCGTGCGGCGTCCCCGTCGGGAGCCGCGAGGCGGTCCAGGATGCGGCCGGCCAGGGCAGGTTCGGCGGCGATCATGTCGGTCATGTGGAACGGCGGCCCCGGCCGCAGGCTCGGGGTCGGGGCCTCCTGCCAGGGGTCTGGCGGACCGGGGAGGGGCGCGGTCGGGTCGAAGTCGGACTCGTGGCTCATCGTCGGCTCCACGTGGGGACCCGAGGATAGGTGCCGCGGACGAACGCCGGTCCGCTGGCCCGCGCCGCGCGACAGGCGGCGGTCAGAGCGGTCGCGCGATGCGGCCGATGCGCCGCAGCGGCCCGTATCGGAACCACGCCCGGCCGACGAGCAGGTCGAGCGGGACCGGGCCGTACTGCCGCGAATCGATGGGCGCGCCGAATCCGGCGGCGTCGGCGACCTCGGCGGAGGCGTCGCTCACCAGCCAGGCCTCGTCCTCGGCGAGCTCGAGGTAGCCGTCGGCGAAGGCGACCCGGTCGCCCGGACCTGCCGCGACCCGCTTGACGGCGAGCTCGCCGCCATCGGGCTCACGGAAGACGACCACCGAGCCGCGGCGCGGCCAGCGCGCGACGGTCGGGTCGACGAGCAGCCAGTCACCGGCGGCGATGGCCGGTGCCATGCTCGCCTCGAGGACGGCGAGTCGCCACGGCCCGCGGATTCGTTCCGCGAGGGGCGCGACCCGGCGGGGCCGCCCGGGCCCGGAACGCGGGGTCGACGCTACTTCTTGGTCGCCCAGAAGATCTCGCCGAATTCCTTGACCGCCGCCTCGAGCTGCGCGGCCGCCTCGGCGTCCACGCTCTGCTTGTTCTTCGAGGCGAGCTTCAGGATCTTCCAGACCTTGTCGTGCAGGTCGGGATAGGCGGCCAGGTGCTCCGGCTTGAAGTAGTCGGACCAGATGACCTGGACCTCGTGCTTGACCTTCTCGGCGTGGTCTTCCTTGACCCGGACGCAGCGGCTGAACTTGTTGCGCGTCTCGGTGTCGTTGCCGTCGAGGCCGTCGATCAGTTCCACCATCCGGGCCACGGTCCGTGCCGCGATCTCGGCTTCGTGCGGGTCGTAGATGCCACAGGGGATGTCGCAGTGGGCGCGCGCCGTGGTCGTCGGGGCGAGCCAGCGGGTCAGTCGAGACATGGGACTCCTTCGGGGTCGATCGAGGTGGGCATGGCCCTCGTCTCTGGGGTGCCTCGAAGTGTCCGAGCCGCCGCCGAGCCTGTCAAACGGGAGCGTCAGCCAAGGAACGAGAAAGCCACCCGAGTCGAGTCGGGTGGCTTTCGATCGCGTGGTCGTGCTCCGGCCCGGGATGCGACCAGAGCACCTTCGCTGGGTCTAGATCCGGCGGCGACCCGGCGTGACGGCCGCCGCAACGACCGCCGTCTTGGCGACCGGCGACGGGCCGGGCTTGGCGACCGCGACGACCGCCGCGGTCTTGGCGACGGGGGCGCCGATGACGCCGACTCCCCTGCGACCTGGTCCGAGTGGCATGTCAGACTCCTGCTGGTTCGGGGGCCGCGTCGGCCTCGTCGGCTTCGATCGCGGCGATGAGGGCCTGGACGGGGATGCGGCCGTTGGCGATGAGCTGACCGCCGGCTCGGCGCATGGCCGAGGCGAACGGAGCGGCCCACAGGTTCTCGTAGACCAGGACGCCCGCGGCGCTCCCCGGATCCATGGCCGCGGCGAGATGGACGACGTCCTCCTCGGCGAGTGTCTGCGCGAGCTCGGCCTCGATCCGCTGGAGCTCTCCGAGCTCGGGCAGATCGGACAGTTCCATCGCGTCGACCGAGCCATCCGCGTCCTTGATCAGGATCAGGATGTCCATGATCCGGATGATCCCGGCGTCGTGGAGACGAAGGAGTTCGTCCGCGCCTTCGCCCGTGAAGTTCTGGGCACCGGCCGGGAATTCGATGATCAGGTAGTCGACGGGGCCGAGCTCGTCGAGTGATCGATCTTCCATGGTCTATCCCTTCTTTCCTGTGGCCTTGTCAGTGCAGTCTGACGGCTACGCCTCGGTGATGCCGAATGCCTGCTTGACCGACGGCCGGTTCAGGTACCAGAGCAGGAGGAACGGGAACGCCGTCTGCGCGAGGGCGTAGCCCAGATTGCCGGTCCCGAGGAGCGCGAAGATCGCCTCGATGATCCCGAGGATCGCCAGGAAGTGGCCGAGCAGCCAGCCCCAGGGCTCCAGACGCCACGCAGCGAGTCCGCCTGCCCAGAACGCCAAGCCCGTCAACACGACGAGCCAGCCCCAGATCCAGGTGCCCTGTCCCGTCGGGAGTGGCCCGAACGTGACGGCGAGCGTCATCTGGAAGCCGAGCATCATGTAGGTGAGGCCGGCGGCCGCGAAGATGATCGCGAGGATGGTGATCCCTATCGGTCGTTTCACGTGTCCCTCTCCTCGAATGTCCGGCCCACAGTCGACTGGCTGGGGCAAGGGAGCGAGCCGTCCCCTTCATCACACCGTACGAGGGAACGGGGCGCGCGTCATCATCCTCCTCGGTTGATAACACGCGCGTCGAGGAGGCCGGGCCCGGACGTTTCAGGTCGATAGGGTGATGTCCCTCGCGTGCGGGTTCGGATACTCGTGGTATCGGATCCATGCCCAGCTGGACGGGCATGCGGCGACGTGATGCATCGGCTCGACCTGCCCCTCACCCGCCGAGTCCCGCCCAAGAGGAGATCGCAGCGATGCCCGTCGTCGATCGAAGTCACCTGCCCATCCGGCGCCCGACGTTCGCCGGGGTCGTGAACCGGACCCTCGCCGGATCGCAGCCCGACTGGAACCTGATCGGGCACCCGACGCCTCCCGACGGGGCGCCGAACGTCCTGCTCGTCCTGATCGACGACGCGGGCTTCGGCAACCCGAGCACGTTCGGCGGCCCGATCCAGACCCCGAACTACACGCGCATGGCCGAGGGCGGCGTCCGCTACAACCGCTTCCACGTCACAGCCATCTGCTCGCCGACGCGCGCGGCGCTGCTCACCGGTCGCAACAGTCACGCGGTCGGCTTCGGGTCCGTCGGCGAATTCGCCGGTGGCTACCCGGGCTATTCGGCCACCCTGCCGCGCGATTGCGCGCCGCTGCCGCGGATCCTGCGCGACAACGGCTACAGCACCGCGGCGTTCGGCAAGTGGCACCTGACGCCGGACGGTCAGCAGGGTCCGGCCGGACCGTTCGACCGCTGGCCCACGGGCTGGGGCTTCGAGTACTTCTATGGCTTCCTGGGCGGTGGCGCCGGGCAGTGGGACACCGTCATCGCCGAGAACCAGAAGATCATCGGCGTCGACCCCGCCTACGGCGACGAGGAGCAGCCGTACTACCTTCCGGACGCCATGGCCGACAAGACCATCGAATGGCTGCACGGCATCCGGGCACAGGACGCCAAGAAGCCGTTCTTCGCCTTCTTCTCGACCGGCTGCAGCCACGCCCCGCACCACGTCGCCGAGTCGTGGGCGGCCAAGTACAAGGGCAAGTTCGACCAGGGCTGGGACCGACTGCGCGAGGAGACGTTCGCCCGCCAGCAGGCGCTCGGCGTCGTGCCGCCCGAGGCGGAGCTGACGCCGCGCAACGAGGCCTTCCCGGCCTGGGACGACGTGCCGGACAAGCTGAAGGCGTTCTATTCGCGCCAGATGGAGGTCTACGCGGGCTTCTCCGAGAACGCCGACCACAACGTCGGTCGGGTCATCGACGCCATCGACGAGCTGGGCGAGCTCGACAACACGCTCGTCATCTGGATCTGGGGCGACAACGGGGCCAGCATGGAGGGCACCGTCACCGGCTCGTTCAACGAGCTGACGATGCAGAACGGCATCCCCCTGACCGACGAGATGCAGCTCCAGCTGTCCGAGCGCTACGGCGGCAGCGGACGCCTGGGGCGCCGAGATCATGGCGCCGCACTACGGCGCCGCCTGGGCCTGGGCCGGCAACACCCCGTTCCAGTGGGGCAAGCAGGTGGGCTCGCACCTCGGCGGCACCCGCAACCCGATGGTCGTCCACTGGCCGGACCACGTCGCGGCGGGCGGCGGGCTCCGGTCGCAGTTCGCGCACGTGATCGACATCGCACCGACCATCCTCGACATCGCCGGCATCCCCGCGCCCGCGACGGTCGACGGCATCGACCAGCAGCCGCTGCACGGGGTCGCCTTCACGGACTGCCTGACGGCGCCGGACGCGCCCGAGCGGCACACGCAGCAGTACTTCGAGTCGGTCGGCAACCGCGCGATGTACAAGGACGGCTGGTGGCTGTCGATGCGCACGGCCCGCATCCCGTGGGTCCTCACGCCGCAGGCGATCGCGCCGTACGCCCCGGGTGTCTGGGATCCCGACGCCGATCCGACCGAGCTCTACTACCTGCCCGACGACTTCAGCCAGGCGCACGACCTGGCGGCCGAGCAGCCCGGACAAGGTGGCGGAGCTTAGGGAGCTCTTCTGGCAGGAGGCCGAGCAGTACAAGGTGCTGCCGCTCCTGGCCACGCTCTCGTCGTTCTTCGGCCAGCTGCCGCCGATGCCCGCAGACCACGAAGCTCGAGTTCCGGGGCGACGTCCAGAACGTCCTGTCGGGCATGATCCCGCGCGTCTACAACCACTCCTACACGATCAGCGCGGACCTCGTCGTGCCCGCTGGAGGCGTCGAGGGCGTCATCGTCGCGGAAGCCGATCATCTCGGTGGCTTCTCGCTCTTCGTCGAAGACGGGAAGCTGACCCACACCTACTCGATGATGGGCGTCTTCATCTTCCGCCAGCAGGCGAGCGAGCCATTGCCCGAAGGCGACGTGAACGTGCGGATGGAGTTCGCGGCGGACGCGCCGAAGCCGGCGACGGGCGGCCAGGTCACGCTCTACGTCAACGACCAGGCGGTCGGCGGCGGCCGGATGGAGCACACGGTGCCGATGAGGTTCTCCGGCTACGCCGGCATGGACATCGGCCGCGACAACGGCGGCGTGGTCGATCGGAGCTACGCGGCGAAGGCGCCGTTCCCCTTCACCGGGACGATCCACAAGGTCGTCTTCGACATCAAGCCGCATCTCGAGCACGAAGAAGCCGACCTGCACGAGGCGACGAAGAACGCCGACGTCGCCCACGCGCTGAGCGCCTAGGCCCGAATCCAGCAGGAGATGACAGCCGATGAGCCAAGACGAGACCATCGACGTCCTGATGGCCGGCTACCTCTCGAAGGACGCGGCACTAGGATGACTTCAACGCCGTCCAGGCGTCGCGGCGCCCCGCCTCATCGGTCTGGTCATCCTGACAAGGACCTCGAAGGCACCGTGTCCATCGAGCAGACGACCACGTCGTCCGCAAGGGCGCCAAGAAGCTCGGTGGCGCCGGCTTCATCGTCGGCCTCTTCGCGCCGCCGCTCCTCGCCGCGACGGCCGTCGGCGCGGTCATCGGGGCCGGGGTCGGGAAGATCGCCCACCGCAAGATCGAGAGCCGGCATCAAGGAGCAGGCCGAGGAGACGATCCCGATCGGCGGCGCCGGGCTGATCGTCGTCTACGACCACCAGCATCGCCGCGGCGATCGAGGCGGCGGTCACGCGAGCCATCAAGCGAGTCATCGGCGAGGCGACCGGCAGCCACATCAAGGCCGTCAAGGCGGCCATGGCCGACGCCCAGGCGAAGATGAGCGCGGCCCCAGGCTGACGACCGCCGAGCCGCGAACGCACCGATCACGCCGATCGGGCAGGAAGGAAGACGCCGATGGAGGCGCAGCCGAAGCCCAGGGTGCTCATCGTGTACTACACGTTCAGCAAGCAGACCGAGCGGGTCGCCGACGTCATCGCGCAGACGCTCGAGGATCGCGCGGCGCCGACGTGACCAAGGCGCCGATCGAATTCACCGATAAGCGCTGGGCGAAGCGCTTCGAGACGATCCCGATGCGATTCCCGCTGCTCAAGATCGTCGGCATGCTCCCGGCGCAGGTCCGCCAGGCGACGGGCGAGATCCGCATCCCGCCCGAGGCGCAGGAAGGCGACTATGACCTCGTCGTCATCGGCTCGCCGACGTGGTGGTTCCGGGTGAGCGTGCCGATCCGCTCGTATCTCAAGTCGCCCGAGGCCAGGAAGGTGCTCGCCGGCAAGCCGTTCGCCGGGTACACCACCTCGCGCCGGTATTGGAAGCACAACGTCGGAGACATCAGGCGGTTCGGCGAGGTCGATGGCGGGACGTGGATCGGCGAGACGCACTTCGTGGCCGCGGGCAATCAGGTCCAGTCGATGCTGTCCTGGCTCAGCTTCATGTCCGGCTTCACGTATCTTCAACGACGCTCCTCCGCCTGCCGGCGACGAATCTTCAGCCGGATTTCGAAGTCGCAGGCGCAGCGGTTCGCGGACACGCTCGCCGACAAGGCGTTCGGCCACGGCACTCGGCGCAGCCTGATGGCCGCAAGCCGGCCCGGGTCGACGGCGGCTCCGGTGGTCGTGACCGGCGCCTCGACGGGCATCGGGGCCGCCACGGCCGTCCATCTCGCGGAGCTGGGGTTCCGGGTCTTCGCCGGCGTTCGTCGTGCGTCCGATGGCACCGCCCTTGGTGCCCGGACGTCCGGTCCGCTCGTCCCGCTGATGATCGATATCACCGACGCTGCGCTGATCTCGAACGCGGTCGCGACCGTCAGCGCCGCGGTCGGCGAGGAGGGCCTGGCCGGCCTCGTGAACAACGCCGGCATCGTCAAGCCCGGGCCACTCGAATTCCAGCCGCTCGACGACTTCCGGGAGCAGCTGGAGGTCAATCTCGTCGGCCACCTGGCGATGATCCAGGCGTTCCTGCCACTGATCCGGCAGGGCCGGGGCCGGATCGTCAATGTCGGGTCGATCGGCGGACGCCTCGCGCTTCCCATCCACGGCGCCTACAGCGCATCGAAGTTCGGGATGGAGGCGCTCAGTGATGCGCTGCGGCTCGAGTTGCGACAGTGGCGGATCCCTGTCTCGCTCGTCGATCCGGGCCCGACGCAGAGCGCGATCTTTGGCAAGACCTTCGCCGCGCTCGATGCCCTGACGGCCTCGCTCGAGGCGGCCGGGCATGACGAGTACGACGGCCAGATCGCGGCCATCAAGGCGAGTGTCGAGAAGTCGGCGGCCGATGCGTCGCCCGCCCAGGTTCTTGCCAAGGTCATCGGCGAGGCGCTCACGACCGACAAGCCAAAGGCACGCTACCTCGCCGGCAAGGGCGCCAAGGAGATCGCGGCGCTCGCGCGCACGCCGTCGGACCGGTTCAAGGATGTGGCGTTGGCCAAGGAGCTCGGGCTGCCCGACCCGGAGTAGCGACCGGCAACAGGGCGTCTAGAGCTGCCCGATCCCCTTGCCGATCAGCACCATGCCGAACACGAGCAACAGGACGGCCATGATGACCGGGTTGTTGGCGACCAGGAACTCCTTCCAGCCGGAAAGCACCGCGGCGGCTCGGTCGCCGCCGGCGAAATAGACGATGACCGGGACGATGATCGCGATGCTGCCGATCAGGACGAAGACGACCAGCGCGACGAGCTGCGACGACGCCGAGAGTCCGGCCGACGCGATGACCGACATCGCCGCAAGATCCAGGGCGAGGTTCTTGGGGTTGATCCCGGAGAGCAGGGCCGCGAGGCCGGCGGACCGGATCGGCGTGATCGCGTCGAGCGTCGCCATCCACTTCGGGAGCGTCGGCTCCTGTCCCGACGGCGGCCGTGACCGCCACTCCCTGGCGGCGAGGACGAGGAGCAGGACGCCGAGCACGAGGTTGATGACGCCGACCATGCGAGAGGTCGAGTCCGTCGACGACGAGAGCCCGACCGCGCTCGCGAGGACGAGAGCGATGCCGCCGACGACGAAGAGGCCCGCCATCCAGCCGACGAGGAAAGCCAGGCCGTTGGAGCGTGCCATCGGCGTGCCAAGCATCAGGATGACGGCCGCGATCGGCAGGGCACTGATGTCGATCCCCACGGCGAGCGGGAGGATCTGGCCGATGACTTGCTGCATGACGGTCTCCGTCGACGAGATTCGGGTGGTCTAGCGCGCGGCGACCGGCGCGGGGTCCGGGTTGGGTACGCCACGTCGGGTGCGGGCGCGACGGTCAAGTGTCGCTTTCGCGAGCGTCGGCGTCCTCCAGCCCGGTGTCGACGTCGTAACCCAGGGCCAGCGCCAGCTTGGGAGCGGCCGACATGAGGAGTGCTGACCCGGCGATCCGGGCGACCGCGGTCAGCACCGCGGTGATCTGCTCCGTCGTGACGCCCGCCGAGATCGCGTTCCGGACCTCGCACTGATACGCCGGCGTGTCGGCATCGACGGCGATGAGGGCGGCCAGGCGGACCAGTGACATCGTTCGATGATCGAGCGAGTCCGATCCACCGCCCGACCCCGAGAAGATCGACGCGATCAGCGCCTGGTCACCGAGGGTCAGCCGCCGGTAGAGTGCAGCCTGCGACGACGACAACATCCAGGCACTCCTGACGGACGACTGCGCGTCGGGCGACGCTCGCGTCTAGTGAAGGGCGCCGATGAGCCTGGCGCATCAGCCCCAGTGGATGAAACGGGCGACTGTCAGGGTCGAGGCACTGCCCGTCCGCTGTGAGATCGCCTAATCGTCGATCTCTTCCCAGATGGCCTGCTCGTCGTGCTCCTCCCAGTCGGCTCCAGGCAGGGCGATGGCCCAGCGGGTCCATGTCCCGACAGGGCGGGCGGGCGCGGTCCGCACCTTGGCTCGGACCGCCGTGCCGGGACTGAGCCTCACCGGGGCGCGCAGTGGCGCCGTCGTCATCCCCCAGTGCGTCGGCGGATCGCCCGGGCCGATCGACAGCGAGACGTCCGGCGCGAGCTCGGTGCTGAACCAGAGCGCGAGCGCGTTGGCCGTCCCGTGGTCGCGGACGTGCAGGATCGCCTCCGCCACGTGCGGAGCCTCCGCTTCCTCGAGCGAGATGAGGGCACAGTCCGTCGTCCACAGGCGGCCGGCATCGGAGCGCATATCGTCGGCCGCCAGGTGACGGAATGTGCCGGAATAGGAGATCTCGTTGACGGTCTTCTCGAGCAGGGCATCCAGTCGCAGGCCATACGGGTCGGCCTCGAGGAAATCGACCGTCTCCGCGAGATAGCGGTCGTGGACGAGCGCCGTCCAGGCCGTGACCGAGCGGGGGATCATCGTCCCGCCCGGCTTGAGCCAGCGATCGCGGGCGGCGATGACCGGGACGAGCATCCCTTCGTCGATGCCGAACCCGCCGAGCCACTCGGAGACGATCACGTCGACCTGTTCTGGTGGTTCGAGGTCCGTGACGTCGCCGTGGATGACCTGGACGATCCCGGCGACCCCGTTGGCGTCGACCAGCTCCTGCGCCAGCACGGCGATCGTCGTCTGCTCCACGGCGTACACGCGCGCGGCACCCGCCCGTGCCGCGAACACGCTGAGGATGCCGCTCCCGGCACCCACGTCGAGGACGACGTCTCCGGGGCGCACGACCGATGCGATCGCACGCTGGAACGCCTCGGTGCGAACGCGGTCGCGGATCATCGAACGGTGGACCTCGAACTCCGCATACATCGGGTCCGGCGAGTTGATGATCGGCGTTCTCATCGCGCGACTGTAGGCGGTCGAGCGCGATGGCGCTGCGATCGTCTCGCGCCCCATTCTCAGCCGTTCTGGGTGATGCCGGAACGGTCGCCCCTTCCGATGATCGGGATGGACACCAACGAAAGGAGTCTTCCATGGGATTCAGGCGACGAACACGACGGCGCGCGCTCGTAGCGGGAGCAGTGGTCGTTCACCATCGCGACCAGAAGATGGAGCAGCAGGCGGAGCAGGCGGCCCCGCCGCCCGAGGAGTACCAGGAGCCGGTGCAGGCCGCGCCGCCTCCGATGGCTCCGGCACAGGCGGCACCGGCTCCGGCGGATCCGACTGACCAGATCGAACATCTCGCCGCGTTGCACGCCTCCGGCGCGCTGACAGACGACGAGTTCGCCGCGGCCAAGGCCAAGATCCTCGGGATCTGAGCTCGCACACCGTCACGGCCCGGACGGGTCGTCACGACAACGAAGGGGTTGTGTTCCCATGAGTGGATCGCGCAAGGACGTGTTGCTACAGGCGCTCGAGGCCGAGATCGGCGGAGAGCTGGGCGACCTCGACAGCCTGTTCACCGAGGACGTCGTGGGCTGGTCGCCATACGCGAGCGTGTCGGGGCTGGCGGCCCTCACGGAATTGAGCGCGTTCCGTGAACTGGCCTTCTCGAACGTGGAGCTCAGTGTTCGCGGCCTCGACGAAGTGGGCAACAAGGCGTTCGCGGAGTGGGTCGTCGAAGCCGACCATACCGGGCCGCTCGTCCTCGGCGAGGAGGCCATCCTCGATGCGACCGGACGTCGGGTCACGCTGGCGGGTGCCACAGTGGCCGATTTCCGCGACGGCAAGATCCGGTCCTACCGAACGTATTTCGACGACGTCTCGCTGATCGAGCAGCTCGTCGGCGACTGACGGCCGGACTGTGGCGGACTTCCACATCGAGGACGACCCGGATCCCCTCGACGTCGGATTCCTCGAGACGCAGATCCGTCGCCAGGCATCCGCCGCGATGGGCCTCGGCGACGAGGTCGAACTGGCCATCTTCGTCCGGGAGGAGGGCAGGATCGTTGCCGGCATCAGCGGTTGGACCTGGGGCGACTGCTGTGAGCTGCAGAGCCTCTGGGTCGAACCCGGCCTCGGCGGGCGCTGGCTCGGGTCGGCGCTCCTCGCGGCAGCCGAGGCCGAGGCTGCGGCGCGCGGATGCACCCAGACGGTCCATTTCACCTTCGGGTTCCAGGCCCGGCCGCTCTACGAGCGGGCAGGCTACGAGCTCGTGGGTCGCGTCGAGGACTTCCCGTCGGGAACGGACGTCCTCTGGTATCGCAAGCGACTGAACCCACCGGCCATCGTGCCCGGTGAGGATCCAGCCCGCGGCTCATAGGGGCCCGGGCACCAACCGAGTCGAGCCCGGAGATGTCCTCCGAGGCATGACAGACAGATCGAGGGAGAGACGACATGGCTGACAATCAGGTGGTCCTGGGGCTCTTCGCCAGCGAGGCGGACGCCGACGCGGCGGTCGAGGCCCTGAAGGCGTGGGACAAGGCGAGCGACGACGTGAAGCTCGGCGCGATCGGCGTGCTCGTCGTCGATGAGAATGGCGCGCTCAAGACCCACAAGATGGGTCAGCGCAGCACCAAGAAGGGCGCCGGCATCGGCCTCGTCCTCGCCATCGTGGCGCCGCCGACCTTGCTGGCCGGCGTCGTCGGGGGTGGCGTCCTTGGCGCGTTCCATCACAAGGGCCTGGGCCTCACGGACGAAGACAGTGCACGCATCGGTGCGGAGCTGGTCGGTGGCAAGGCTGCCGTCGGTGTCCTCGTGCCGACCGAAGAGGCCGGCGCCATCGCCGGCAAGCTCACCGAGCTCGGTGGCGACGTGGAAGCCCACGACGTGACCGACGAGGCCCTCGAGGCTGTCGCGGAGGCGACCCCAGCAGTCGTGTCCTGACCGTCTGGGCGCCCGGTTCCCAGCCGCGCTGGTCACCGGGCGCCTGGATCCCTGATCGAGCGGGTTGCGATGGTCAGCCGGTATCCATCGTGACTCGCCCGTATCATTCATGAGATGTCATCCAGGATCGGGAGAGTGGACGATCGGGTGGCCGAACCGTCACCCGCCCTTGCGTCCCTCCTGAGTTCGAAGTTCGCATTGCCAGTGGCGCCGGCCGCCGTGATGTCCCGCCCCCGATTGACGGAACGCCTGATCGGCGTCGATGGCCCCGCGGTCGTGTCGATCGTCGCGCCGGCGGGTTACGGCAAGACGACGCTCCTGCGCCAATGGGCTGACCTGCTGCCACACGTCGCCTATGTCGCGCTCGATGACCGCGATGACGACCCGACCGCCCTGATCTCATACATCGCGACCGCGCTGGACCGAGTGGAACCGATGGACCCTGCCGCCCTGAGGTCGTTCGCCTCGCCGGGCCGGTCGGTCGAGTCGACCCTCATGCCTTGGCTGGCGGAAGCGATCTGGTCGCGGCAGACCCCGACCGTCCTGATGCTCGATGACCTGCACCGTCTCAGCGAGCTCGCCGCCTTCGACGTCATCGCTTTCCTGATGCTGCATCTTCCGCCGACCCTTCGACTCACGCTCGCCGCGCGTCGGCTGCCGCCTCTGCCATTCGCACGGCTTCGGGCCGATGGTCACCTGCTCGAGCTCGGGGCACAGGATCTGGCCCTGGATCACGCAGAGGCGCATGCGATGGCGGCGGCGATCGGCGTCTCGCTCTCGTCCGACGAGGTCGCTGTCCTCCTCGCCAGGACCGAAGGATGGCCAGTCGCGACCTACCTGGGATTCCGGTCGGTCGGGAAGCGCAAGGCGCTCGGCCAGGGAGCGGAGGAGGAGCTCCTCGGCACGGAGAGTTCGATCGCGGACTACATGCGTTCCGAGTTGCTCGATCCGCTCGATCCCGAGACGCAACGATGGCTTCGCCGTTCGTCCGTGCTCGAGACCATGAGTGGTCCCCTGTGCGACGCGGCTCTTGCGACGTCCGGGTCGCTCGCGATCCTCCGAAAGCTCGACCGGGACAACGTGTTCGTCGTCGCGCTCGATTCGCATCGTGCTGCGTACCGGTATCACCGCATGTTCCGGGACCTGCTCCTGGACGAGCTCGACGAGTACGAGCCGGGTGCTGCTTCCGAGGCTCGGGTGCGTGCTGCCACATGGTGCGCCGAGCACAAGGAACGCGAGCAGGCCGTCGAGTATGCGCACGCATCGGGCGACATGGATCTCGTGGGACGACTCGTCCTTGGTTCGCTCTTTCCACTGCACTGGTCGGGCCGGATCGTGACCCTCAGCCGCTGGCTCGAGTGGTTCGACCATGATGGAGAACGGAATCGGCGCGCCGGCCTCGCCGTGACAGCAGGCTGGGTCCACGCCATGGATGGACGGGTCCGCGATGCCCGTCGGTGGCTTGCCAGTGCGGAGCGGTCGCCAGACCGCAGCCCGATGCCTGACGGAGCGAGCAAGGAGGCCTGGATCGCGCTGCTCCGCGGCTTCATGGCCCCGGCGGGCGTCCATACGCTTCGGGCCGATGCCCGTGTCGGCCTGGCCGGTATCCCGGACGAGAGCCCGTTCCGTCAGACCGCGCTCATCCTGGGCGGTTTCGCAGAGATCGCCGCAGGGTCCCTGGACACGGCCGAACGGTTCATGTCCGAGGCGGAGGAGATCTCCGAGGCACGTCGCGCCTACCCGGGTCTGGCGCTGGCGCTCGGTGAGCGCGCCCTCATCGCTTTCGCTCGGGGCGACTCGCAGGCGGGCGATGGACACCTCGCGCGTGGCCTTGCCGTCATCAGGGATGCCGCGATGGAGGATCACGTTGCCAGTGCGGCACTGCATGCCGCGGCAGTCAGGGCTTCCCTGGCGGACGGCTCCTCGACGGACGTGCGCATGGCGATCGCTCGCGTGAATCGGATGCGGCCGCGCGTCACCGCGAGTATCCCGGTCGTCGCGCTGCAGATGCGTTTCGAGACGATCCGGGCCAGCATCCGCCTGCGCGATGCCTCGGCGGCGAGGACCCTGCTCCTGGAGACCCGGGACATCCTCCGCGAGTGCCCGGACCTCGGAGCGCTGGTCGGCCGAAGCTGCCGAGTTGGAGCGCGGCCGTGGAGTCCATGCGTGCCGCGACATCGGCCGGCCCGTGGGCGCTGACGACTGCGGAACTCCGCCTGCTGGCATACCTGCCGACGCACCTCACGTTCCGGGAGATCGCCGAGCGGCTCTTCGTCACGTCGCACACCGTCAAGTCGCAGGCCATGGCCATCTACGGGAAGCTGGGCGTCTCGTCGCGTCGCGGTGCCATCGAGCAGGCGGTGGAGGCCGGGCTGCTCGATCCGTCGGTCATCAGGACGCCGGGGATCCCGAGTGGGATCGGCTGAACGGGTCGGACGAGAGACCAGGACCCGGATCGTCCACGCCGCGTGACGAGCGGTCGACCGGCCAGTGGGTCGGGGTATCATCGGCCGGATGACTGAGGGAGGGCTGCCCGGCATGGACGGTGCCCCGGCCTGTCCGTTCGTCGCCTTCGGCGATGACCGCGAGGCCCGATCGACCAGTCCCGACCATCGCCACCGCTGCTTCGCGGAAACACCTCCGGCGCCTCGTGCCGTCGCCCACCAGGAGGCGTATTGCCTCTCGAGCGCGTTCCCGGTCTGCCCCACCTTCCAGGATTGGGCGCGCCGCGAGGCGGCCCACGCACGAGGGGCAGGCGAGCGGGCGCAGACGGCCCCGACCGCGACGCCGACGCCCGAGCGAGCCAGACCTGTACGCCGGCTGGGCGATCCCGCCGGCCGAGCCCGCCGGAGATGTCGCGGATCACGAGGACGTCGTCGACGAGGGACCCGGTCCAGGCGACGAGTCGATCCAGCGCAACCCGCCGCGCGACTGGGCCGCGCCGCCGCCGTGGGCGACCGGCCCAGACCGGGAGCACCGCTGGACGACCACCCGCGCCGGTCAACGCCGATGTGCCCGCCGCGGATCCTGTGGCAGCACGTCCCGTCGAGGGCCAGGGCCTCGCCGGGAGCCCTGCCGACCGTGTCGCCGCCGGCGAGGTCCCGGCAGCCGTCGCATGGTCCGCGTCCGCGGCCGGATCCGCCCATACGCCCCCGGACGAGGAACTGGCGGGACTCGTCCAGGGCCGATCGACGGGGGGCACACCCGACAGCGCGGCGGCCTCATCCGCCCCGCCCTCCGCCCCACCTCCCGTCACGAGCCGCTCCAGCGGCGACGCGTACCCTCCATCGACTCGCTCGGGACGCCGCCCGGCCGTGAGCTCGACTCGAGATTCGATCCCAGGGCCGTCGTGGGAGCGGTTGCAGCGCGCTGAGGCGTACCCGACGATCAAGAGCGGATCATCGATGCGCGGACTGCCCCAACTCGCGGTCTTCGCGGGTGCGCTCGGGATCGCGGCACTCGCGCTGTTCATGCTCCCGGCCTTGCTCGGGATCGGTGGGGGCGGGAGTCCGGCGAGCGCGAGCCCCAGCGGCGGCCGGCCCGCTGCGACTGCCAGCGCTGCCCCGACCGCTATCGCGGCACCGACGCCCCTCGTCTACGTCCTCAAGAAGGGCGACACGCTGTCCAAGGTCGCCAACAAGTTCCATGTCGAGCTCGCTGACCTGCTCGCGGCGAACCCGAAGATCAAGGATCCGAACAGGGTCTCGCTCGGCCAGGAGATCATCATCCCGACACCTGCCTCAGCGACGCCGGTCCCGTCAGAGCAACCCGCAGGATTCGACCGCCCCGGGCTGACGCCTGCGCGCGACTAGCGCGGCGCGATATTGATCGCGGTGATCTTGCCGGCTTCGACGCGGAAGGTCGCATCGATGTGCTGGCTCTGGGCCCCCGGTCTGACGACGAGCAGGTCCGCCTCCCACGTGTTCCCGGTGTCGCGGATCTCGCCGGGGATCATCCGCAGACCCTTCTCTCCGCGCAGGAACCAGCCCCCGACCCGCTCCACGCCACGCAGCGTCTGGACGCTGTCGCCGACGTGCACGCGCATCTCGGTCTTGTCGTCCATCAGCGCGACCGCGGCCTCGCGTTCGCCGGCATTCAGCTTCTCGAAGAAGTCTTCCATCGTCTCGACAGCACCCATCGCCTGAGTGTACCGTCGGCCGCCCATGGATGCCCGGATCAGCCTCGAGGATGCCTGGCCGCTCTTCGCGCTGCGGTTGCGCAGCGAGCGGCTGGTCCTGCGCATGCCGACCGAGGAAGACCTGCCCCGGCTGCTGGCGGTCGCCCGGGCGGGCATCCACGAGCCGGGGACGATGCCGTTCGGGGTCGTCTGGTCGACCCTGCCCAGCCCCGCCTTCGAGCGCGGCTTCATGCAGCACTACTGGCGGATCCGCGGGCTCTGGTCGCCCGACGCCTGGTTCCTGAACCTCATGGTCGAGCTCGACGGGCAGCCGATCGGCGCCCAATCGATCGACGCCGAGGCGTTCGCGGTCCATCGCACGATCCGCACCGGCTCGTGGCTCGGCCGGCCGTTCCAGGGCCACGGGTACGGCAAGGAGATGCGCGCGGCTGTCCTCTCCTTCGCGTTCGATGGACTGGGGGCACGCGTCGCGGAGTCGCAGGCATTCACCGACAACGCGCCGTCCAATGGCGTGTCGCGTGCGCTCGGCTACGAGCCGAACGGGTTCGGCAGCCTCGCGCCCGAGGGTGTCGCACGCGAGACGCAGCGTTTCCGGATGACGCTCGAGGGCTGGCGGTCGCGGCCGCGCAGTCCGGTCACCATCGAGGGCCTCGATGCGTGCCGGGACATGTTCGGGATCTAGAACCCGCCGCCGGCGCCCCCGCCTCCGCCGCCCGACCCACCGCCGCCGAACCCCCCACCACCGCCACCCGATGACGACGGCGAGTTCCCGATCGTCCCCAGCGCGGCCATCATCCCGCCGACATCCGGGATCCCCGAATCGGAGAACAGGCTGCCGCCGCTCCCCGACGCGGCCCCGGACGCGCTCAAGAACGGCGTCCCGCTCGAGGTCTGGTACCAGGCCGGGAAATAGGGAACCGACTCCCTGTGTCGTGCCCGCCTTGACGTCGGCCAGGCTGCGCGCGAGGACCCCCTCGATCTCCCCCTGGAGCCCGAGCGCGGTGCCCCAGACGACGGCCTGGTCCGGCGTGTCGAGCCAATCGAGGCCGGCCTCGTCGACGACCTGCTGCATCGAGCGCGACTGCTCCATGGTCTTCTGGAGCGTCCGCCGGTACGCGGCCAGCATCGCCCGGATCATCGCGCCGGACATCGACACGGCCGGCATCGCCTGGGCGACGACGACCACCACGATGCCGCCGGCGATGGCCGCCGCGCCGATGGCAGTCAGGCCGGCGAGCGGGATATTGAGCCCCGCCACGATGCCGATGACGCCGCCGATGATCGCCAGGACGCCGCGACCGGTCCAGCGGCTGACGACCTTGCTCGGCTTCTCGCCGAACCAGCCGCGATCGACGACGTGCCTCTCGAGCGCCGTGTCGAAGGCGGCGACGTCCGAGCCGAACTTGGGCAGGTCGTCGGGGCTGATGAAACCGTCGTCCGGGCGGGCGATCGCCTTGAGTTTCGTGAATGCGACCTTCTCGGCGGGTCCGATCGGGCGGCGCGCGTTCAGCCGGCGTTGCGCCTCGACCTCCGGGTCGCCGGCCCCCGGCGAGACGTCGATGCCGACCTTCTTGCCGCCCAGGCCGAGGAAGCCCGCCATCGTCCTCGCCGGAAGGCGATGAGTCCACGCGACGCAAGGTCGAGCATCGCCGTCGTCAGGGCCCGTCGTGAGGTGCGAGCCGTCCATGATCATCGCCCCGGATGCCGCGGTCAGGTCGGGCGGCGGGGCGGGCATCAGGACCGACGGGTCATCGAGGTAGACCGGGTCCTTGCCGAAGCGTCGCCAGTGGAAGAGCGCCCAGCCGGACAGTCCGAGGAAGACGATCGGGGCCCCGACGAGCCCGATGACCGCGTTGACCTGGCGGGCACGTTGCAGGTCGGCCGCGTGTTCCGGGCGTCGCCGCGGCATCGACCTTCGCCAGCGCCACGGCCAGCGCGCCATCGAAGTCGGCGGAGCGCAGGTGGGGGAGCATGTCGTTCTCGTAGATCGTCTGGCGCTCGGCGTTCGACAGGAAGGCCGCTTCGAAGCCTGGACCGGCGTACAGCTGGACCTGGCCGTGCTCGAGGTTCGGCTGCATGTCGAAGAAGATGACCAGGCCGTCGTTGAAGCCCTTGCGCCCGACGCCCCACTGGTCCATCAGGGCCCTGGCCTTGGCCTCGGTCTCGTCGGTCGTCGGGAAGCCGCCGCTGTCCTGGGTGTAGACGACGACCTCCGCGCCGGTCCGGGCTTCGATCTGGTCGATGACGCGCTCGGCATCGAGCGACGGACTGCGGCGACAGGATCCCGGCGTAGTCATAGACCGCGCGGTCGAGCTCGGGTTCGGGGAACGGCGGGCCGGGCGGCGGTGACGCCGCCAGCGCGACGCCCGCGAACAGCAGGACCAGGGGCAGGAGCGGCAGCAGGATCCCGAGGCGTCGCATCGAGGGCAGGATAGACGCGATCCGAGGCTCAGGCGCGGGCTGCGCGGGCGAGTCGGAGCGTGCCGTCGAGCTCGAGGAAGACCTGTGGTGCACGCGGCCGTCCGTTGTAGGTGGACGCCAGCGAGGCGGCATATGCCCCGGCGTCCCGGATCGCGACGAGGTCGCCGCGCCGCAACGGCGGCAGGTCGTGGATCCCGAGCGCATCGGTCGACTCGCAGATCGGGCCCTCGACGCGGGTCGGCGCGACATCGGGGCGGGCGCGCTCGGCCGGTCCGTCGTCGTCGATCGACGCCGTCCGAGCGATGTCAGGGCCACGATGGGATGGCGGGCGCCGTACAGGGCCGGCCGGATGAGCTCGGTCATCCCGGCGTCGATGACGACCTGGCGGCCGCCACGCTCGCGGACGTGCAGGACGCCGGCGACGAGCCAGCCCGAGCGCGCCACGAGCGCGCGACCCGGTTCGATGGCGAGACGTCTCGGGCGCCGATCCTCGGGCAGGGCCGCCAGGAGCTCGGGCAGCTCGCGCGCGAAGCGCTCCGGTCCGGGTGTCGGTTCGTCGGGCGGGAAGACCGGGAAGCCGCCACCGACATCGAGCGTGTCGAACATCTCGAGGTTCCCGCGCAGCAGGGCGACCACCGCCAGACCGCGGCGGACGGCGTCGCGCCAGGCGTCCACGGCCCGCAGCTGCGAACCGACGTGGAGGTGGACGCCACGCGGCCGGATGGCGCCCGTGGTTCCGCTCGCGAGCCAGCCGGCGACGCCGGTCGCCTCGGTCTCGGTCATCCCGAACTTCGCCGCCCCGGCGCCGACCGCCAGCGCATCGATCGTCTCGGGCGTGACGTCCGGGTTGAGCCGCACGAGGATGTCGAGCGGCGGACGGCCGCGGCGTCCGAGGCCGGCCCGCTGTGCCATCCGTGCGACGACCTCCGCCTCGTCACTCGATTCGAGCGCGACCCACGCGAGCGGCGTTCGGCCCGCGGCCGTGGCGCGGATGGCCGCCGCGAGGTCGGCGTCGGTCTTGCCGACGCCCTCGAGGGTGATCCTGTCGTTGGTGAGGCCCGCCTTGGTGGCGGCGGCCCACTCGCCGCGCGACACGACGTTGGCGCCGAAGCCGCGTGCTGCGACCTCGGCCACGATCGCCGGGACATCGTTGGCCTTGACCGAATACTGGCGGATCCACGGATCCGGGAATGCCTCGCGAACGCCCGCCGCCGCCTCGTCCAGCGCATTGAGGTCGGTGACGTACGCCGGCGTACCGAAGCGAGCGGCGGCCTCGCGAAGCGAGGCCCCGATGGCCGGCTCAGTCGCGGATGACAAGCCGGACGGCGGTGCTGACGAGGCTCAGGACGATCGCGCCGACGACGGCGGCCACGACGGTGTTGATCGACAGGAGGGTCGGCGGGAAGTCGCCGATCGTGAGGTCGAACTTGGCCGCCTGGGCGATGACCGCGGTCAGCAGGAGCAGGCCGGCATTGATGGCGAACCCGACGAGGCCCATGGTCATGAACGTCAACGGCAGGGCGAGGGTCCGGACGATCGGCCCGACCAACCCGTTGACCACGCCGAAGATCACGGCCAGCACGAGCAGCCCGATGGGCTCGCCGTCGTAGCTGACGAACTGCGGCAGGAACCGGGTCAGGACGAAGAACGCGATCGCCGTGACGATCGTGCCGACGATGAAACCTCTCAAGGCAGAGCCTCCGAGCGATGGACCACCTGGCCGCCGACGACGGCCAGGGCAACGGTCGTCCCGATGATCGAAGAGGGTCCCCCAGCGAGCGGGTCCCGGTCAAGGACCACGGGACCGACCCGGCCGTCGCCGATGAGCGGGTCGGCCGTGTCCCTCACCGGGCGAGACCGGCGACCAGTCGTGCCTTGACGGCCGGCCACTCATCGGCGGTGATGCTGAAGTACGCCGAGTGCCGGACCGACCCATCCGGCATGATCATGTGGTTCCGGAACACCCCCTCGAACGTCGCCCCGATGCCCGCCAGGGCGTTGCGTGAACGCTCGTTGCGGGCATGCGTCTTGAACTCGACCCGTTGCGCATCGAGCGTCTCGAACGCGTGGCCCAGCTGGAGAAGCTTCGCCTCGCGGTTCGCTCCGGTCCGCTGGTAGGCCGTGCCGACCCATGTCCAGCCGATCTCGAGCCGGCGGTGCTCGGGCACGATCGACATGTAGCGGCTGCTGCCGATCGCCCGGCCGGTCGCGCGGTCGACGGTCGCGAACGGTCGTTCGACGCCGGCCTCGGCGTTGGCCAGGGCGGTCTCGACCCAGCGGCGCAGGCCCGCCTCATCCTGCGGCCCCATGATCGTCCAGCGCCAGAGGGGCAGGTCGAACGCGACCAGGGAGAGGTCCGCGAGATGGTCGGCACGGAGCGGCTCGAGCCTGACGCGGGTCCCCTCCAGGACGACCGGCTCCACCCACGACTGCGCTGTCACCGTCGGATGGTAGCCCCGTCCGCTGGTAGGATGCCCGGGTGAACCGCGGCCTGACCGTCGAGCAGCTGGACGGCCTTCTCGACGAGCGTCGGCTGGCAGTCATGTCCACGTTCCGCAAGGACGGCACGGTCCTGCTCTCGCCCCTCTGGTTCATCTGGGAGGACGGCGGGTTCACGATCGGCATGGCGGCCTCTGACGGCAAGCTCAAGCACCTCAGGCGGGATCCCCGGGTGACGATCGTCGTGAATGAGGACGAGTTCCCGTATCGCGGCTTCGAGCTTCGCGGCGAGGCCCGCCTGCTCGACGTCGCGTATGGCCCGGTCATCCGCCGGATCGCGACCCGCTACGTCGGCGCCGAGGCGGCCGGCTTCTACGACGACGACCACGGCGGGACGATCGCCCGGATCGAGCCCGGCGAAGTACGTGGCTGGGACTTTCGCGACGACCTGACCGAGATGGGCGTCTTCCAGCCATGACCGACTTCGCGACGACGGTGGACGCCTTCCTCGCCGAGACCTTCGAGCGCGATCCCGTGTTCGCGACCCAGATCGGCGAGCACGCTTATGACGCCGGCTGGCCGGATCTCACCGCGGCCGGCCGCGCCGAGCGCCGTGCGGCCATCGACCGCTGGCTCGCCACCTTCCGTGCGATGACCGATCTGGGGCCCGACGACGCGATCGATCGCGACCTGCTCGTCGGGGAGCTCGAGGCGGCCCGGTTCGGTGAAACGCGCCTCATGGAGCACGCCTGGAACCCACTCGACTGGGTCTATCTCGTGGGTGAGGGCCTGTTCGGGCTGCAGGCTCGCGAGTTCGCGCCACTCGCCGATCGGCTCACCTCGACGGCAGGGCGCCTGGAGTCGCTACCAGCGGTCTTCGAGGCGGCCCGTGAGGCGCTCGTCGGGCACGACGGCCGGCCGGTCGCGCGATTCCACACCGAGACCGCATTGCGCCAGATCGTCGGCCTCGAGGAGCTCATCGCGGACGCCCTCGCGTCCGCCGACGCTGCGGCCCCGACCGATGCTGCGGTCGCAGCGCTCGTGCCCCGATTGAGGGAGGCTGCGGTGACGGCCCGTGGCGCGGTCGCCGCGTTCGAGACCCACCTGCGCGATGTCGTCCTGCCCGCGAGCGACGGCGAGGGTCGGCTGGGCGAGGCGTTGTTCACCGAGAAGATGCGCCACACGATGCGGTCTGACGCGCTCACCGCGGACCGCCTGCTGGCCGCCGCGGATCGCGAGTTCGTCGCGGTCCGATCGGAGATGATCCAGCTGGCTCGAGACCTCTGGCCGGACTGGTGCGCCGACGTGCCCGTCCCCGACGACGATCAGGCGCTCGTTCGCGGCGTCCTCGACGCCATCGCCGCCGAGCACCCGGAGGCCGGCGACCTGCTCGATTTCTGTCGCGAGGAGAACGCCCGGATCGAGGCGTTCTGCCGGGAGCGCGATCTCATCGGACTGTCCGACGAGCCGCTCATCATCCAGTGGACGCCGGTCTTCCTGCGTTCGTTCGGTGGCGCGATGCTCTCGTCGCCGGGGCCGCTCGACAAGGGCCAGAAGGCGTTCTTCGCGATCACCCCGATGCCCGACGACTGGTCCGATGAGCAGCGCGAGTCGAACCTGCGCGAGGACAACGACCGGATGCTCCGGGTGCTGACCATCCACGAGGCGGTGCCCGGCCATTACCTGCAGGGCGTCTACGGGAACCGTTGTCCGTCGGTGGCGCGAGCGATCTTCGGCAGCGGCCTCTTCGCCGAGGGTTGGGCGGTCTATGTCACGCAGGTGATGATGGATGTCGGCTACGGCGCGGACGATCCGGCGCTCATGCTCGTGCACTGGAAGTTCTACCTGCGCGCGGTGACCAATGCGATCATCGACTGGCGGATCCATTGCGACGGGATGACCGAGGAGGAGGCCGTCGCGCTGATGGTCGATGGCGGCTTCCAGGAGCATGCCGAGGCGCGGGCCAAGTTCGACCGCGCTCGTCTGTCATCCACCCAGCTCACGACGTACTTCGCGGGCTCGCTCGAGATGTGGGAGATCGAGCGTGAGGCTCGCGGTCGGGCGGCCATCGCGTCAGGCGACCCGCGCGGCGCGGCGGCCATCCCGGAACCGCGGGTCGTCGGCGGCTTCGGCGAGACACCGGGTTTCGTCTACCGGACGCATCTCGAGTCGGTCATCGGCCACGGCGCGCCGCCGACCTCCCTGCTCCGACGCATCCTCTTCGACTGAACCGCCGCTGACGGGGCTCAGGTCGGCGGCGCCGTAGGCTTGGCCGGCTTCCTCGCCGACCGGGGTCGGAGCTGCGCCAGCAGGCGATCGACGCGGTAGCCGGCCGTGTTCGCCGCCGCGGACAGGCGCCGGGCGGTCGCGGCACTCGCCGCCGCCACGGCCGGATCCTCCGAGTCGACCGTGTCCAGCCGAACGGCCCACTCGAGGAAGACGTCGAACCGACGCCCGGTCGACGTACTCGACGCCTTCCCAGGTGTTGACGCCGATGGCGGTCCGGACGGCCTCGATCCGCAGCCAGGCAGCCATCAGTCGGGCGTCGGCGCTTCGCGGCGTCCCGCCGATCGTCGACGGGCGGGGAAGGGCGAGGAGGACGCGGACCCGGTCGGTGATCGCCCACGCCTCGCCCTCGTCGAAGCCCGTGTCGTGGAGGCCGGCCACCAGGGCTGCCGGCAACCGCAGTTCGTCGTACCAGGCGATGGTCGTCGCCGATTCGTCCGAGCCGGGCGCCAGCGCGCCGATGCGGCTCAGCGTGAGCCAGGCGAGCAGGGTCGCCCGGTCGCGGCGGTCGAGGCCGGGCTCGATGACGGGGTGGCGGGAACCGCCGCCGGCGGCCTTCTCGGCGGCGCGGGTCACGTTCGCGGCGGCGACGGCCGTGGCGCGCTCGGAATCGCGCGCCGACGGCGCCATCCCGACGAAGGCGCGCTCGGCGCTCGCCCGGATCCGTGCGGCGATCGCCGGGGCATCGCCGGACACCCCCGTCGCCTCGGCGATGGCGGCGAGGAACGTCTCGAACCGGCGCTCCATCTCGTCGAGATGCGGTCCGGTGGCGACGCCCTGGATGACCGCCACGGTCAAGCCGTCCGCGAAGACCGAGCGGAGCGGGACGTGGATCGGCTCGAGCTGGTCGGCGCGCATCGCGTCGTCGAGCGACGGGACGCCGTTCCCGCCGAGACGCGCGGCGAGCCGCGCCCACTGCCCGGAGACGCCATCGATGACCTCGCGGAACTCCCAGAAGACGTGCGTGCCGTAGGCGTCGAGCGCGATCTCCAGCCCGCGCTCCGAGATCTCGCGGCTCGATCGCAGGAATTCGGATCCGGTCTTGGCGTCCCGGAACATGACGAAGGCCGCCGGATCGTTCGACAGCCCGAGGCCCTCGGCCAGCGTCCGGCGCACCTTGCGCTTGGTCCCGTCGGGCGACTTGACCGCGTAGGCGGCCGATCGATGGATCCGGCCGCGGGTCGAAGCGAACTTCGTGTGATACACGACCAGCGAGCGCTGCCGCCCCGATCCGTTCGAGTAGGCGAGGACGTTCTCGTCGACGTGCCCGCTGTCGGTGACCAGCCCGTACAGCAGGAACTCATGAGCTTCCGCGAACCAGGCCCGCCGATGGAGCAGGGGGAAGATCTCCCGTTCGTGGCGCTCGACCAGCCACGGATCGGGCTGCTCGTCGAGCGTCGCGCGCCGGAACTCCATCCCGTACTTCTCGCCGAAGCCCTGGATCTGGCCATGCCCCAGCATCGGCAGCCCGGGCAGCGTCGCGAGGACCGTCGCCACGCCGAAGTACTTGTCGCCCTTGCCGAATTGCTCGAGCGCGGTCTTCTCGTCGGGATTGCTCATGAAGTTGACGTAGCGCTTGAGGATCTCCGGGTCGAACTCGATGGTCTCCTTGATGACCTTCCGGTAGCCCTTGCCGTCCTCGTCGCGGAGCATGTGCATGAATGCGCTGTTGTAGACGCGATGCATCCCGAGCGTTCGGACGAAGTAGCCCTCGAGCAGCCAGAAGGCCTCGGCGAGCAGGAGCGTGCCCGGGATCTCCGCGGCGACCCGGTCGACCACCTCGCGCCAGAACTCGACCGGCATCCGCTCGTCGAATTCGCGTTTCGGGATGGCGTGCTCGGCACGTGACGGGATCCCGCCGCCCTGGCCTGGCTCCGGCCACCACAGTCGTTCGATGTGCTTCTTGGCCAGGACCATGGCCGCGTCGAACCGGATGATCGGGAAGCGCCGGGCGACGTCGAGGATGACCTGGATGACGTGCTCGCGGACCGCCGGATCGAGGAAATCGAGCTGGGCCGTGTCGTTCCAGGGAAAGCTCGTCCCGTCATTGCCGTGGTAGACGTAGCGCTGGTCGCCCGTCTCGCGATCGAAGCGCTTGAACACGACGGCCGCGTCACTGTCGTCCCAGTAGTGGTCCTCGAGGACGATCGCCACCCGTGGATCGGACGACAGGTCCGGCCCGTCGTAGGTGTAGGCGGGGTAAGGCGGTTCGGGCAGCGACAGGAACCACTCCGGATGCTCGATGACCCAGCGCGAATCGATGCCCATGTGGTTGGGCACCATGTCGCTGGCGAGGCGGATCCCGTGCCCCCAGGCTCGATCCCGGAGGTTCGCGTAGGCAGCCTCGCCGCCGAGGTCCTCGGCGATGTGGTAGTCGTCGAGCGAGTACGCGGAGGCGACCGCGTCGGCATTGCCGCGCATCCGCTTGATCCGTTCGGACGCGGTCGAGCGTTCCCACAGGCCGATCAGCCACAGCCCGGTCACGCCCCAGCGCGACAGGGTCGCGAGTTCCTCGTCAGGGATCGCATCCAGCGTCCGGATCTCTCGCCGATAGGCCCGCGACAGCTGGTCGAGCCAGACGTACGTGCTCTTGGCCATCAGCACGACCTGCGGCATCCAGGCCGAGTCGGACGAGAACGCCTCGGCCTCGTCGCCGGCGGTCCCGAATGACGGCGTCTCGGTCGGACCTCCGCCACCACCTCCCCCGCCACCCCCGAAGCGGAGATGGAGCGCCCGCTCCTCCTCGGCGAGGACCCCCAGGGCGAGGTCGAACCGGGCGATGAGGTCGTCCAGGCTGGAACCCAGCAGCGCACCCCAGCGGGCGCGGATGAACCGGAGCTGCGCCGCCAGTGAGGTCGGGGCCTGCCGGGCGGGCATCCGCATCAGCTCGATGAGCGATCCCGTCTCGCCATCGATGCTCGGGCCGGCGGCGAAGACCCCTTCGAGATCGGTGATCGCCTCGGCGTAGCGGGTCTCGCGGGCGAGTGTCCGATCGTCGACCAGTTCGTGCAGCGGGCCGATGGCCGGGTTCTCGTTGGCGATCCGCGTCAGGAGCAGTTCCTCGAGCCGCTCGGTCGCCGGTTCCGGGTCCGGACCGGCGCCCGGGAACTCCTCGCCGAAGCGCTCGAGCAGGTGGTCGGCGTCGGGCCCGAAGCGGGCCTCGAGATGGGCCAGGGCGGCCGCCATCGCCCCCGGCTGGACATCCGCCTCGTAGCGCGCGATGAGGAGGTGGCCGACCTCGTGGAGGAGCCCGAGGGCGGCGATCTCGCCCGTCTGGATCGACGGCGCGCCCGCTGCCCGGGCACGGTTCATCCGGTCGGCCAGCCGGCGGATCCCGGCGACGTCCCGCACCACGAGATCGCCACGCACGCCGACCAGCGGGCGCCGGACGGCATAACGATCACGCGGTTCGCGGCGGACGTGGAAGTCGCGGGCGCGCATCGCCGAAGCATGGCACGACGAGCCGGCCGTCATCGGGCCTCCGTTCGCGCGCGCCGGTCAGTCGGCCGTCGCCTCCTGCGGCCCGCTCGCTGCGACGTGCTCGATGGCGCGGCGGAGGAGCTCCAGGCCGGACGGGTCGAAGTCGTAGGTCCACGGACGGATCCGCTCGGGCCGTGAGAACGAGCGGTCCAGACCGGCCGCCAGCGCCTCGCGGGACATGAGGATGATGTCCGCGGTCTGGTCGATCTGGTCGAGGTCCTCGGGCTGTTCGATCAGCGCGGTCACGATGTCCACGCCGGTCGTGCCGGACAGGGTGAGGGTCTCGCGGATGTTGTCCGAGCCACGCCACGAGGCGCAGACGAGCCCGACCTTCGAGCCGGCAGGCAGCTCGGCGATCTCGTGGACGAGTTCGACGTAGCCCGGACCGACGATCATCGCCACGACCGGGACACGCCCGGCGACCAGCGCCTGGGCCTCGTCGGCATGGAAGGTGGTGGTCGCCACGAGGTCGTAGTGGAACCGCTCGAGGCGGTCCGGCAGGTCGTCAAGGAGCGCGCCCTCGACCTCGATGGTGCCACCGAACTCGTCGCACAACCGCTCGGCGTCGAAGCCGGCGTCGGCGTTGGTGCATTCGGCGTAGAGGACCCGCACGTGCGGTCCCGGCCGCTTGCGCTCCGTGGCAGCCGCGAAGGTCGCGGCCGCCAGTTCATCCGCCGTGAACCCCGCGTGCGCCGCGCGGCGGAGCATCTCGGCCACGATGCCCGCCAGCGCCTCCGCTCCGCGCCGCTGCGGGGGTCGCTCCGTCACGTGCGTGCCGGCGCCATGTCGACTCGTGACGTAGCCCGCGTCGGACAAACGACGATAGACCGCCCGGATCGTGTTGGGGTTCACTCTCAGTGCCGCACCGAGCTCACGCACCGGCGGCAGCCGAGAGCCAGGCAGCAACCGACCGGAGTCGATCTGGTAGGCGAGCTGCCAGAAGATCTGGGTCGAGATCGGGACATCCGAGTCACGTTCGACATCGAGCGTGCCGCCGGGAGCGCCGGTCATGGGACCATCGTCACGATTGATTGACATAGTGTGCTAGTCCAAACTCGGCTAGACTTGGCATAGACAACCATACCAAGCAAGGCAGGACACCAAATGGACGGTCTCATCATCCTCGTCGCGATGTTCGCGGCGTTCGCGATCTTCGCGGCCCTCGCGGTCCTTTACGGCGTCGACAGCCGCATCGACTCGACCGATCCGCGCCGCTCGCCGTATCCCGATCGGCATCGAGGCCTAGTCACTCCACGCCGGCTGGCCGACCGTCTCGAGAGCCAGCCGGTAGATCTCGGCGCCATCGATCCCGTGACCGGGTGAGGTGAGCAGCGCGAGGTCTGCGACGAGGCGGCGTTCGAGGCCGTCCGCAGCGGCCGCGTGCGCTTCGACCAGGCGTGCGGCGCGGGCCGCGGCACGCAGGACGCTCGCCGTCTCCGGGCGCGCCGGGTCATCCCAGAACCAGCCATCGCTCGCGAACATCGCGAGACGCCAGCGCTGCGCCTCCATGATCGCCAGGAACGTCGTCACGACCGCCTCATCGGGCGATCCAGCCAGCCACCGTGCGGCGAACGCCCGTGGCTCCTCCGCCCCGATCACGACGTCGACGTAGGCGTCGCGCGCTGCCCACGGATCCGTCCCCGCGGGCCAGCTCGTCGCTACGCGCTCGGTGACTGGCGTCGATCCCGGCAGCCAGTCGCTCCAGCGCAGCGCGCAGCGGCCCCTTCCAGCGCCCATCCGGCGCGCACGGGCACTCGCCACTCCAGCGAAGGATCCCGTGATGGCAGCTCCACGAGGTGGCATCCACGATGTGGGTCGTCCGGAAGGCCCCGCGCGACGGTTCGGCCAGGGCATCGGCGAGGCTGACGACGTCGAAGCCGCGGGTCGTCTCGCCGGTGTCTCCCTCGAGCAGTCGCTCGAGGAACCGGTCCCGGAAGGGCTGGTGGTGTCCGTACAGCTCGCCATCCGTGGCGATCACGACGAGTGGCGGTTCGTCCTCCGGCAAGGCGCCCGAGGCGAGTCTGGGCTCGATCCGCTCCACCACGAAGGCATCGGCATCGGCCGTCGCCCGTGGCTCGAACGAGATCGCGGCTGACAGGCCGCCGTCGTACAGGGCGACGACGATCTCGAGCCCGTCCCCGACGTCGACCCGGTACGGCCGGCGGGTTTCGACGTGCGGGTCGGCGACCTGCCACGGAGCGAGGATCGTGTGCCGGACGCCGCGTTCGGCGAGAAGCCGGAGCGTCGGCAGGTCGACCGCGCCCTCCGGCAACCAGACCCCGGTCGCCGGCCGCCCGAAGCGCCAGGCGAAGTCCCGCAGACCCCAGGCGATCTCGGTCCGTCGGTCCGCGGCCGAGGCGAGCGGCAGGATCGTGTGGTGGTACGGCTGGGCGAGGCCGTTGATCCCTGCGTCGCCGTCGACGAAGCCGGCGTATGCGACCGGGTCGCCATCCACCATCCAGCCCGCGAGCGTCGGGCCGAGATCCCACGACATCCGCCCGAGGTTGCCCAGTTCGGCGTTCGGGCGGTAGCACTCCGCGCTGATCCTCGCGGTCCAGTCGTGGGCGGGCGCCGCGCTGGGTTCCGCCAGCATGTCGCCACTGAACGGGTCGACCCGCGATGGCTGGTAGAAATGGCCGTGGACGACGAGATGCCCGCGGCTCACGCGGACCCTGGTGCGGCGGCCCCGGCGCGCTCGTCCTCGGCATGGTCGGCGGACGTGGCGACGACATGGCTGACGGTGAGCGTCCGCGTCGCACCGGGCGCCAGGCTCAGCGGCCAGGACATGAGGATGCCGGCTCCCTGGTAGACGCGCTCGAACCCGCCTTCCGAATTCGAGATCGTCTCGACCGGTGCCCACCAGAGGTCGGCGGGCTCCGACAGGGCGGTCTCGACCGCGACGCCCACGTAGTCGTTGCCCTGGGCGAACGACGACACGGACGCGCTGGTGCCGCTGCCGTCGTGACTGCCACGCACGCCAGCGACCTCCATCCAGGCGGACGGGTTCCCGCCGCCACCGAGCAGCATCACGGTCCATTCCAGACCCAGGACGGCGGTCACGTTCCTGAGCCGCGTCGTTCGTGACATCGACCGTCAGGGCGAGCGTGGGAGCACGACGGCTGCCGCCGATGACGACGGTCTTCGTCACGGTGACGGTCGCACCGTCCACCATCGCCCGGCGTTCGACGACGGCCCGACCGGGCTCGAGGTCGGTGAGCTCGTATGCCCCGTCGATCGCGTCGCCGAGTTCGACTGGCGCGGCCGGTGGCCCACTCGTCGGGCGTGGTGCCGAGCGCCAGGAAGCGGACGAGCCCGGATCGTCGCTCGTACGGGTCGTAGTGGAGTCGCTCGGACAGGCCGGCCTCCTTGACGTCGGACGATGTCGTGGATCGATGACGGGGCATCGGATCCACGCGCTCGGCGCCCGCGACGACATCGCGGCCGACCGCGGCCTCGTGGTCGCGCAACGTCTGGTGGTACGCCTCCGGACGCCGGCGCAGGACCGACGCCAGGGCATGACGCACCGGGCGGATATCCCAGCCGCCGATGCCCGCGCCCTCGGAGAGATCGATCGAGACCACCTGTCCGGGTCCGGCCAGCCGGACGTCGTCCTGGCCGTCGAGGTCGAGATCGAGGGCCTCGGCCGATGCCAGCCGACCGGCCGCCATGTCGGCGAGATCCTCGGCCGCGATGAGGTGGTGGTACGTCGCGAGGCGCATGTGGCCGATGTAGACCCCTCCGAAGAGGCCGTGCCAGTAGCAGTCGTTGGACTGGCCGCGATACAGGTGGTCCTGGGCACGCACTCGATCCGGGCCGTCGGTCATCGCCTCGACCGCGTCCGACGTCCGCAGCATCTGCTTGTGAAGGTCGTTGATCTCGCGGTACTTGACCTGGAAGTTGCGCCAGAACGCACCGCGCAGCCAGCGTGCCTCCGGACGTCCCGCCGCCTTGGCATCGCTGAGGATCGAGTGGAAGAGGAGGCTCTCATCGGCCGGCAACGCCCACTCGCCCATCTCTTCGTACGAGCCGGTCGGGATGTAGACCCGGCCGACCGGGGGATGGTCCGCCAGCCACGCGCTCGGCGTGGTCGTCATCAGCCAGTCGGCATTCGCGGCGAGCGCTTCGAAGAAGCGGTCCACCCAGCGGCCTTCGCCCCAGCAGTGCTCCCATGTCGTGGGCCACGAGCCGAATTTCTCGCCGTCATCGCCCATCATCCCGATCCGCTCGCCACGCTCGGTCGCGTGGTCGCGCAGGTACGCGATGACCTCATCGACATCGCGGAACGGGATCCGATAGCGAAGGCCCTGCTCGGTCCCGAAGACGCGGATGAGGCTGCCCTGGTCGTCGGTCGAATACGGACCCCAGTGACGTTCCTCGGGGATCGACGCGGCCCGGAAATGCGCGTCGTCGACGATCGTCCAGTCGTAGCCACCGAGGACGAGCGAGGTCGGCAGGTCCGGCTCCCAGACACGCTCGGCCAGCCACGCGCCCTGCGGCCGCCGTCCGAAGGTGGCCTCGAGCTCGAACGCCATGCGACGCAGCTGTCCGACGCGGTCACGCTCGGGCAGGGACGCCAGGACCGGTTCGAAGTAGCCACCACCGAGGATCTCGACCTGATCGCGCGCCACGAGTGCGGTCAGGCGTTCGATGAACTCCGGTCGTTCCGCGCGCAGCCATTCGAGGAGCGGCCCGGTGTAGTGGAGCGAGAGGCGGACCGTCGGGTGGCGCTCGAGCGCGGCGACCATCGGTTCGTAGGCCGTCTCGAAGACCTCATCGAACACCCAGCCGAAATTGCCGACCGGCTGGTGGTTGTGGAAAGCGAGTGCGAGCGAGATCCGCCGCGCCATGATGTCTTGGTCAGCCGGCTTCGGTGACGAGGTCGGCGGCGGCTTCGGGCTTGACCGGGTGGCGGTTCGCCACGGCCGCTGGCAGGTACAGGAGCTCGGTGTACTCGTGCAGCATCCGGGTCGTGGAGAAGTTCCACAGCGCGCTGGACATCGCCCGGCGCATGACGTCCAGCCAGCGAGGCGGCAGCCCGGCCGCGTCGCGCTCGTAGTAGGCCGGGATGATCTCCTCCTCGAGGATCCGGTAGAGGTCCTGGGCGTCGGTCCAGTCCTGGGCCGCTTCATCGGGGTCGGTCTCGCGCCCGCCGATGGCCCAGCCGTTGTCGCCCTGGTAGCCCTCGTCCCACCAGCCGTCGAGGACGCTGACGTTCGGGACGCCGTTCTGGGCTGCCTTCATCCCCGAGGTCCCGGATGCCTCCAGCGGGCGGCGCGGGTTGTTCAGCCAGACATCGACGCCCTGGACGAGGAAGCGCCCGATGCGCATGTTGTAGTCCTCGAGGATGTACACCCGGCCACGAAGCTGCGGTGAACGCGAGCGCTGGAAGATCTCCTGGATGACGCGCTGGCCGGGCCTGTCGGCCGGATGCGCCTTGCCGGCGAAGACGACCTGGATCGGTCGCTCCGGATCCCACAGCATCCGCGCCAGACGGTCGATGTCGCTGAACACCAGGCCGGCCCGCTTGTAGGTCGCGAACCGTCGCGCGAAGCCGATGGTCAGGATGTCGGGATCGAGGGCGCTCTCGAGTTCGGCCAGGACCGTCGGCGATTCGCCGTGCCGGGCGAACTGGCTGCGCAGCCTGCCGCGCGCGAAATGGGCCAGCTCGCGCTTCTGGCGAAGATGCGCGCTCCACAGGTCGCGGCCGGCGATCTTGTCCAGGCGTTCCCAGAAGCGGCCCTTCGGCCTGCTCGCGTCGAGGTCGTCGAGATCGGCCCCGAGGTCCTCCAGCGAGTTCCGCGATCGGCTGGCCGATCCATGTCGGCCCGTGGATCCCGTTGGTGATGCCCAGGATCGAGTGGCCCATGACACCTTCCCAGGTCGCGTTCGCGGTCTGGGCGTGGAGGTGGCTGACCGCGTTCGCGCCGCGGGTCAGGCGGAGCGAGAAGGCCGTCATGTCGAATTGCGAGGTGTCGCCATCGACCCCGAGCCCCAGGTGGAGGACATCCTCGACGGGCACGCCGCCGTCTTCGAGGAGGGGACCGGCGACGCGCCGCACGAGATCGGCGTCGAACCGCTCGTTGCCGGCCGAGACCGGGGTGTGGATGGTGAACACGCTGTCGCGTCGGACGTCGGCCCAGGCGTCGGCGAGTGTCCGGCGTGTCGCGACGTACTCGCGGGCGCGCTCGGCGAGGAGGAACGCGGAGTGCCCCTCGTTGAGATGCCAGACGGCGGGGGCGAGACCGAGCGCCCGGATGGCCCGCACGCCGCCGATGCCCAGGACCAGCTCCTGGTGGAGGCGCATCTCACGACCGCGGACGTACAGGATGTTGGTGATCGGCCGGTCGGCTTCCGCGTTCTCCGGCATATCCGTATCGAGCAGGAGGACCGGCACCCGGCCGACCTGGGCGACCCAGACCGCGACGAACAGGTCGCGTCCGGGCAGCTCGACGGTCACCGTCAGGGGCAGGCCGGTCGGATCCTGGACGCGCCCGAGCGGGAGGCGGGACAGGTCGTAATCGGGGTAGTCGTGCTCCTGGTGGCCGTCGGCATCGATGGTCTGGCGGAAGTAACCCTTGCGATACAGCAAGCCGACCCCGATCGCCGGCAGGGCCATGTCGCTGGCGGACTTCATGTGGTCGCCGGCGAGGACACCCAGGCCGCCCGAGTAGATGCCGAGCGACTCGTGGAACCCGTACTCGGCGCAGAAATAGGCGATCGGCCCGGTCAGCCGGTCGGCGTACTTGCGCTGGAACCAGTGGTCGGAGCCGTTGGCCATGTACGCGTCGAACTCGTCGAGGACGTCGTGGTACTCGGCCAGGAACTTCGCGTCGTCGAGCAGCCGCGGCCAGTCGACGGCGCCGCTGATGACCGGGATCGGGCTGCGGTACCGGGCCCAGCCGCTCGAATCGATCCGGTCGAACAGGCCGCGGGTGCGCGGATGCCACGCCCAGTGAAGGTTGTAGGCGAGACGCCGGAGTCCTTCGAGTCGGGGCGGGAGGAGGAAGCTCGCCGCCGGGATCGACGGGACGCGGACGGGGTCCATGAGGCGGCATCATACCCGGTCGTCATCTGAGAAGACCGGGCTGCGGAGCGCACGGTGCGGGTCCGCCGATACGCGCCATGGGGCGGCGCGTACGATGCCGTCGATGCCGATGCGCGTGGCGATGATCTCCTCCGAATGCGAGCCCTGGGCGAAGACCGGCGGCCTCGCCGACGTGGTCGACGCGCTCGCCCGGGCACTCGGGGTGGTCGACGGCGACGAGATCGAGACGCCGGTCGATGTCTTCCTGCCGCGCTACCGGGGTGTCCCGGCGCCGGAGCCGGGACGTGTCGAGCGCTCGACCGTCCTGCGCGTGCCGGATCCGCGCTCGCCGTCCGGCAACAGCGCGGTGACCATCGTGGACGTGCGGGCCGATGGCTATCGGCTGCGCCTGGTGGACCACCCGGCGGCGTTCGACCGGGAGGGCTTCTACGGCGACGCGGCGGGCGATTACGCCGACAACGCGTGGCGCTTCGGCCTCTTCTGCCGGGCCGCGCTCGAGGCGTTGCGCGCAGACGGACGGCCGCTCGACGTCCTTCACCTCCATGACTGGCACACGGGGCCGGCGGCGATCTACCGGGACGACCGCTATGCCGACGACCCGGTCGTCGGTGGCGCTGCGATCCTCATCACCCTGCACAACCTGGCCTACCACGGCTGGACGCCTCGGAACCGGCTCGGCCAGCTCGGTTTGACGCCCGGTGACGGCGTCGTCACGCCGGACGCCGATGGCATCGACCTCCTGCTCGCCGGGATCGAACGGGCCGAGCTCGTCAACACCGTCTCGCCGGGCTTTGCGGCCGAGGCGCTGACGCCCGAGTTCGGGATGGGGCTCGATGGCGCTCTGCGGCGCACGGGCGACCGGTTCATGGGGATCCTGAACGGGCTCGACACGACGGTCTGGGATCCGGCGACGGACGCAGACCTCGCCGCCCCGTACTCGCGCGAGGACCGGACCGGCAAGGCGGCCTGTCGGGCGGACCTGCTGACGACGCTCGGGTTCGATCCTGACGACGACGGAGCGGTCATCGGCATGATCGGGCGGCTCGATCCGCAGAAGGGGTTCGACCTGCTCGCCGACGCGTCGCCGAGCCTTCTCGCCCGTGGCGCGCGGTTGGTCGTGCAGGGCAGCGGCCCCGCCGACGCTCGCGGACCCGTTCCGCGAGATCGCCCGGGCGAACCCGCGGCAGGTCGCCTTCGTCGAGCGCTTCGACCGGGTGATGGCCCGCAAGATCTACGCCGGCGCCGACTTCTTCGCCATGCCCTCACGGTTCGAGCCGTGTGGCCAGGGCCAGATGATCGCCCTCCGCTACGGGACGCCGCCGATCGTCCATCGCGTCGGCGGGCCTGGCCGACACCGTCATCGACGAGACCGCCGACCCTGGCGCCGGCACGGGTTTCGCGTTCAGCGGCGCCTCGGTCTCGGGATTGCTCGTCGCATGCGATGCGGCGATGCGCCTGCGCGCAGCGGGTGGGCCGGCCTGGGAGGGCCTGCTCGATCGTGGGATGGCCGTCGACTTCGACTGGGTGACCGGGGTCGGCGCCGCGCTACGTCGATGCATACCGGCGCGCGGTCGCCATCCGCCGGGGCGTGTAGCCCGGAGCCGACTCAGGACAGGGCGCGGAGAAGCGCCTCTGTCGTTTCGGCGGGATGTGTCCGTTGGGGCGCGTGCGGGGCGCCCGTGAGGGTGATGACGTGGTCGGCCCCGATGCGCGCCGCGAACGCGGGCAGGGCCGCGTCCGGGACGAGGCCGCCGGCCGTCGGGTCGCCCCGGATGAGCCAGGTCGGGACGCCGGTCCGCTGCCGGATCGGAGAGGTCGGCAAGGCCGCCGTCCCAGTCGCCGTTGTCGAGGAGGACGGCGCGGGCGGCCTCGATCTCGAGCTCGATCAGCGCTTCGGCCTTGGCCCGGACGTCCTCGTCGGGCCAGGTCGGGTTGAGCCGTCCGACCTCGCGGACCGCCGTCTCGAGGTCCGGGTATGACACCTCGGACGGGTCCGAGGCCATCCGCGAGATGATCGCGTGCGGGATCGCCGGCGGGTCGAGCAGGACGAGCGTGGCCGGACGGAAGCCGGCGACCGGGAGGGCCGCCGCGGTCATCGCGCCCCAGCTGTGACCGACCACCTGGATCCCCGGGACGTCGAGGCCGGCCGCGCGGATCCAGGCCACGACATCCGCCGCGTTGTCGCGGAAGCGGTGATGGCCGGTCCAGTGGCCGGTCCGGCCGTGCCCGGGCAGGTCCGACGGCGACGACCCGGCGGCCTGACGCCGCGAGAGCCGGCCCGACCCGCCACCAGATCCGGGCCGACGCCGTGATGCCGTGGATCAGGATGAGCGGTCGTGCGGCCCGGTCGCCCCAGGCCAGCGCGGAGAAGGGGATGCCGGCCGCCATCGTGACGGATCGCTCGCCCGGATCGACGGCGTCGGCCGGCGCGGCGATGACGGCGGCGATCGGGGGCGGCAGGTCGGACATACCCGGACGGTACCAGTCCGCGGCCCTAGAATCCCGGCACGAGATGGCTCGTCGCTCCCCGTCCCCCGGCTTCCCGGCGACGGCCGCCATCGCCTTCGCGATCTTCGTCGGGCTCGGTGCCGTCTCCTTCTTTGCCGGCACGGTCGTTCCGGCGTCCGACGGGCTGCGCTACGGCTTTCCCGCCTACTACACCTCCAGCCGGCTGGTCCTCGAGCGCGACTGGGGCCCGGAGGTCTACGACAACGCCTGGTTCGGCGAACGGTCGCGAGAACGCACGGGCGGCGACGTCGCCGAGATCTACCGCCCCAACACGCCGATGATGTCGCTCCTCGCCGTCCCGATCGCCTGGCTCGACATCGCCAAGGCGCGGCGGGTGTGGCTCGTGGTCGACCTCGCGCTCATCGTCCTGACCCTGGCCGCGCTGTTCGCGGCCCTGCCGGCGCTCCGGTCACCGCCGCGCGCGGCCGTGCTCATCGGCCTGTGCCTGTGGTGGGCGCCGTTGCGCGAGACGGTGAGCCTCGGCCAGGCATACGCGCTGATGCTCGCGCTCCAGGCGGTCGCGCTGTGGGCGGTGGTCTGGGATCGCCGATCGGTGGCCGGCGTGGCCATCGGCGCGGCCGTCGCCGCCAAGCTCGCGGCCATCCCGTTGTTGCTGGTCCTCGCGGTGCGCGGCACGACCCGTTCCGTGGTCGTCGCTGGTGCCACGGTCGTGGGGCTGGCGGCGCTGACCGTCGGTTTCGCCCGGATCGACAGCTGGTCGCGCTTCGCCCAGGTCCTGGCCGAGGACGTCCTGCGGCCACCTGCCAGCCAGTCCGTGACCGCGTACCAGTCGGCATCGTCGTTCTTCGCCCACCTGTTCACCACCGATCCGACCTGGAACCTCGGGCCGGTGGCGGACCTGCCGTGGCTGGCGACCATCCTCGGCGTGGCGGCGACAGCGATCGCGCTGGGCGTGACGCTCTGGCTCGGGCGGGCAGGGCGTCCGGACACGGCAGTGGCGGTCGCGGTCGCGGCGGGCGTCCTCGTGCTCGGGCTCGCGCAGGAGTATCACTTCGCGATGCTGCTGGTCCCCGCCGCGGTCGCCCTGGCGCGTTGGTTCGAGGTGCCCGCGCGTCCCACCAGTCGAACGGTCTCTGGCTTGCCCTCGCCCTGGCGTTGCTGGCGGCCCCGCTGCCCTACGAGGATCCGCTGCTCGCTGTCGGCTGGACCGCGTTGCTCGCCTACCCACGGCTCGTATGGCGCCTGGCTGCTGTGGGGCTGGCTTGTCCGGGAGCTGTGGGCGGACCGGCAGGCGGCGACCGTGGCGCACGCTCGCGTCGTCGGCCGTTAGGATGTGAGGCAAGGCGACGCCGGGCTCGGCGACGCCGCACCGCGGAGGCATCGATGGCCAAGCAGTTCGTCGTCCAGCTGAAGAACGAACCCGGGGCGATGGCGACGCTGGCCGAGGCGCTCGCCGAGCGCGGGCGTGGACCTCCGGGCGATCGGTGGCGGAAGCATGGGCGACAGCGGCCACGTGATCATGACCACGGCCGACGACGAGACGACCGCCGCCGTCCTCGATGAGCGCGGCTACACCTACATCGAAGGCGAGGCGATCCTGGCCGAGGTCGACGACCGCCCGGGAGGGATGGCCCGGCTGGCTCGCGCCCTGGCCGACGCCGACGTGAACATCTACGGACACCTGTTCCTCGGCCGCTGGGGTGACAGCGCGACCTTCACCTTCGTGGTCGACGACCCGGAGAAGGCCCGACCGATCCTCGAACGCAAGGACATCTGACCCGCCCGACGCCGACATCGGCTATGCTCGGCGACCTTCGTGCTCGAAGGGCGCTCCGGTCAGCGCCCCGGCAAACAGCTGTTTCGACCCCGAACCACCATCAGCGCCCTGACCGGGCCCCGCACAGGCGGGAGGGCCTCGTCAGGAGCAATCTCTCCATGTCATTCGATCGTCTCGGGCTGTCGCCCGAGCTCCTCCGTGCTGTCGCCCAGCAGGGCTACACGGAACCCACCCCTGTCCAGACACAGGCGATCCCGCTCGTCCTGGCGGGCCGCGACGTCCTCGCCGGCGCCCAGACGGGCACCGGCAAGACCGCGGCGTTCGTGCTGCCGATGCTGCAGCGTCTCCACGCGTCCCGCCCCGCCGGCGGACCGCGCCCGATCCGCGCGCTGATCCTCACTCCGACCCGCGAGCTCGCGCTCCAGGTCGAGGAGAGCGTCCGGACCTACGGCGCCCAGAACCCCATCCGCTCGACCACGATCTACGGCGGCGTCGGCTTCGACCCGCAGGTCCGCGCGCTGCGCGCAGGCCCCGAGATCGTGGTCGCCACGCCGGGCCGCCTGCTCGACCACCTCGGCCAGCGCACGATCGACCTGTCCCGGGTCGAGATCCTCGTCCTCGATGAGGCGGACCGCATGCTCGACATGGGCTTCATCCGCGACATCCGCAAGGTCCTCGCCGTCCTGCCGCCGAAGCGCCAGAACCTGCTGTTCTCGGCCACGTTCTCGGACGAGATCCGGCGCCTCGCCGACGGCCTGCTGGACAACCCGGCCTCCGTCCAGGTCACGCCACGCAACACGCCGACCGAGCTCGTGACCCAGGTCGTCCACATGGTCGACCGCGAGCGCAAGCGCGAACTCCTCAGCCACCTCATCACGACCGGCCGGATCGACCAGGCACTGGTCTTCACCCGGACCAAGCACGGCGCCAACCGGCTCGCCCAGCAGCTCGACAAGGACGGCATCCTCGCGACGGCCATCCACGGCAACAAGAGCCAGCCGCAGCGCGTCCGCGCGCTCGCCGACTTCAAGGCCGGCCGCTTCGCGGTCCTCGTCGCCACCGAGGTCGCCGCGCGCGGGCTCGACATCGAGGCGCTCCCGCACGTCGTCAACTTCGAGCTGCCGATGGTCCCCGAGGACTACGTCCATCGCATCGGACGGACCGGACGGGCGGGCGTGGACGGCGACGCCGTCTCGCTCGTCTGCGTCGACGAACTCAAGTTGCTCAACGACATCGAGCGCGTCCTCGGGCGCGGCATCCCGCGCGAGACCATCGCCGGCTTCGAGCCGGATCCGCGCATCCGCCCCGAGCCCATCCTCCGTGGCGGCCTCGGTGGCGTCCGGCCGTCGCGCTCGATGAGCGGCATCGGTGCCCCTCGGCACGCCGGGAACCCGCGGCCGTCCGGCGGTCAGGGTCGGCCCGCGGGCCAGCCGCGACCGGCCGGCCATCCTCGAACGGTCGGTGCTCCGAGGACAGGCGCCCCGATCCAGGCCGGAGCACCGCGCCCGTCCGGCGGAGTGCCTCGCCCGGCGAACGGGACACCTCGGCCGTCCGGAGGCGCACCTCGCTCCGGCCGTTCGCATCCCGGCAACCGCGGCGCCGGATTCGCCGGACCACGACGCCCCGGCCAGGGGATCGGCAACGGCCAGGGGCCACGGCCGGCCAATCAGGCCGGTCCCTCCGGACAGCGACCTCCGCAGGGTCAACATCGCTCGGCCGGCCCGGGCACCGTGATGCCGGGCGAGCGCATCTCGCGTCATGGCGGGCGTCCCCAGGGCTGAGTGCCGCCACCCCGGAACGAAAGAAGGCCCTCGGCGCCGCGCGCCGAGGGCCTTCGCCGTGTTCAGACCCCGCGCCGCCGAGCGATCGGCAGCGCGGTCAGACCTGCCTAGTTCTGGCCGCCGTGCTTGCCATGCTTGCCGTGCTTGTTGCCGTGGGTCTTGAGCGCGCGGGCGGCATCTCGCTCGGCCTTCTTGGCCTGGGCGGCAGCCTTCGCATCTGCGCTGACCGCACCGCCGTGGTTGCAGTTCTTGCCGCCGACGGCGTCTGACTGCGCCACCTGGACGTGCGTCAGCGGGACGGTGGTGACCGTGGTGACCGTGGTCGCATCGGCCGCAGGAGTGGTCCCGTCCGCCGCAGGGGCGGCATCGCAGACTGTGGGAGCCGTGTCTTCGGTCGTGCTGACGTCAGGAGCGTCCTCGGTGCAGGCGTCGGCCGTGACGGGCGCGGTGCCGGTCGAGGTCTCGATCGCGGCAGGGTTCGAATCCTGGTCCGATCCATCGATCGACTCGTCGGTCGAGTCGTCCGGGGCGGCGGCCCCGTCGCATGTATCCCCCGAGGTCTGCGCGACGGTACTGACGTATCCGCCGTGATTGCAGTTCGTGCCGCCCACCCAGTCCGTCTGTGCGGCCTCGGAGGTCGAGATGGTGCCGTCGCCGTTGAGATCGGCGGCGAGGATCGCCGCAGCCGCAGCCGCAGCAGAGGTGTCGTCCGCGACGACCGGGACCGCCTCGCAGCTGTCAGCGACGCCGTTGCCGTTCACGTCGACCCAGACCGGGGCCGTGGTGTCGCTGATCGTCGGTGCCGCGGAGGCGATCCCGCTGATCGACGCGATGAGCAGAAGGCCTGCCCCACTGGCCAGCCACGGCTTGAGTCGTCGTGTGTGCATGGACTGCCTCTTCCTTGCTCGAACGCTAACGGTCGTCCCGGCGATGCGCCGGACGGGATGAGTCCCGACCCGACTATCACGGCGCGGCATCACACCGCGGAACCAGTACTTTCGAGCGACCCACGGACGACAGGGTCCGGCCGGCGAATTGGTCAAGTGCGGTCCGGCCGGGCAGGGCCGGCTCCGGTGCGGTGCCGCCTGCCACCGGTATCTGGCGGCGCAGCGTTACGGCGCGCGAGCGGCGATGTCCTCCAGGTAGGCCTCGATCTCCGGCACGGACCGCAGGGCCTTCTCGAAGTAGTCGTTGACGGCGCCGAGCGCTGCATCCTGGATGCCGGCCATCTCCTCGGACCGTGACTCGTGCGACTCGCGCGCCTGGAGCGAGTTCCGCAACTTCAGGAGGTGGCCGACCATCTTGGCCTCCTCGGGTCCATCGAGCGCCTGGATCGCCGACATGATCAGGGCGTCGCACTGGGCGACCATCGTGTCCACGTCGAACGTGTCACCCGAGTTCGCGGCGTCGTCCAGTGTCCGGATGAGGGCCGAGACCTGGTACAGCGCGGTGACCGGCTCGTCGAACAGCTCGCGGATGAACGAGGCTTCGCGGTACTTGCCGTTCATCCGGAAGACGTTGTACATGCGTCGGGCGGCCTTGCCGTAGTTCGGGTCCTTGACCGTGTACTTCCAGACCTCGTGCTCGAGCGTCTCGACATAGTCGTCGACCGAATCGGCCGACAGCTCCTTGACCAGCTTCGAGAACAGCGGGATCGAATCCGCCTCGAGATAGACCTCCTGGTAGTAGGGATCGAGGAAGCCGTCGAGCGGCACGATCGTCCCGTCCGGCGCCTCCCAGGTCGGATCGAGGACATTGCTCGCATTGGCAAGCTGGCCGCGCGTCTTGTCGGCGATGACCCAGTCGAGCTTGCACCAGCCCGGTTCGTGCGAGGCGTCCTGCCAGGTGTAGACACGCAGGGTGCCGTCGGGGAGGGTGACCTCCATCTGGCCGGCGCGGATCTCCTCGAGCGTCCACGACATCGGCGAACCGGCACCGACCGGTGAGCCACCTTTCGTCGCGGCGACCTGATGCGATCCGAACTTGACCTCCCACAGGCGATGCGTCGGCCCGACCGCCGTGTCGAGCGCCTTCTGGCGCATCAGGTCGGCGAGGATCGCGCAGGCCTCCGCCCGCGTGTCCGCAGTGATGTGGACGCGCTCGAAGAAGTCGCAGTCGGCCGGGTAGGCGTTGATCTTGCTCTGCGCCGCCGAGCCCGAGATCGAGAGCGCCGTCAGCACCTGGGGCGGCCGGTCCTCGAACCCGACGATCTTCGACATCTCGCGGAACCGGGCGAGGTCCTCCGGCTGGAAATCGAGCATCGTGACTCGATGGCCGTACACGCCCGAGTCGACGTCGACGACGAGCTCGCCGCCGCTCGCCTCGGTCTCCATCGCGGCGACCCATTCGGCAGCTTCGCGTTCGTCGAGTTCGACGCCCAGTCGCGTCGCGGATTCGACGACCCGGGCGATCGCCTCGTCCCTGGTGGTCTCGGTCGCCATCGTCTCGCCCCTCCAGTTCGCTGCAGGCGCCGAGTATGCCTCGTCGACGGGGCGTTCCGCGACGCCAGGATCCGACGCGATCAGCGTTCGGAGCGGTGGACAGAGATGTAGTGTTGACGTGGAGGGCCGTCCACCCTCGAGTCGCTGCGCCGTCTGCAGCGGCACAGTCCGCTCGAAGTGAGGGAAATGTGAAGAGACCGTTCGGAATAACCATCCTCGCGATCCTGTTCGCAGCCGCGGGCATCAGCTTCATGATGCTCGGCTTCCAGTTGACCACCGCCGTCACGTTCGGGCCACTCCCGTCGGGGCAGGGCACGTGGATCTGGGGCTGGCTCCTCGTCCTGACGGGCCTGGCGTTCTGGGCGGGCGGACTCGCCGCCTGGCGCCTCGAGCCGTGGGGCTGGCTGCTCGGCCACCTGCTGGCGATCATCGGCATCATCGAGGCGATCTTCGCCCTGTTGAGCACAGGGAATCTGAGCTACGCGTTGGCCTCCACGGTCTTCCCGTTCCTTCTGCTCTGGTATCTGAACCGGGCCTCCGTCAAGGCGGCTTTCGGCATCACCGAGGAGTAAGGGCGCCTCGCCCCGCAGCCATAGAGGGAGGTATCTCAGATGATGGCCCTATTCGGGGCGATCCTGCCCCGGTTCGTGCTGCTTGTCGGGTGGTCGAATGACCAGGCCTACTGGGGCTCGCTCTTCGGCTCGGGCGTCTGGACCCTGTTCGGGTTCCTCTTCTTCCCGTGGACGACCCTGGTGTACGGCTTCGCGGCGGCAAACGGCAGCCTCAGCATCCTCAACTGGATCTTCCTTGGTTGCGCTCTCCTGATCGACCTGGGGACCTGGGGGATCGGGTTCTTCGCGAGCCGTCAGCAGGTGTCCAACTACCGCGGCACGTAGCCGTCGAGACCGGCCGCACAAGTGCCTGGCCTGAACGGCCAGGCACTTTTCTTTGTCCTTGACACAGTGTTGGAGGACTTGCTACCTTGCGTGAACAAGGTAGCAGGTAGCACATGCACCCAGCCAAACTCAGCCCGCTCCGCAACGGCCTCCTCGAGTTCCTGGTCCTCGACATCGTCTCGACCGGCGACGTCTACGCCGCGGACATCCTGGAGCGGCTTGCACCGACGGATTTCGCGACCCGAGAGGGGACTCTCTACCCGCTCCTCAGCAGGATGCGACGCGAGGGTCAGCTCGACTACGACTGGCGCGAATCGGCGGCGGGTCCGCCACGCAAGTACTACCGCCTGACGGCATCGGGACGGGACGACCTCGCCGAGTTTCGTGCGTACTGGGCGTCCCTGACCTCACTCATCGACACATTGGGAAGGTAGTCATGGACAAGACGATCTCCGTCGGCCTCAGCGGACATCCCGAGAGGTTCCAGCTCGAGGCCGACGCCTACGACCGGCTGTCGCGATATCTCGACCGAGCGGCCAGTCGCCTCAGGGACGATCCCGACCGAGCCGAGGTCCTGGCCGACCTCGAGCAGTCCGTCGGCGACAAGCTCGCCGCGCTGGTCGAGTCCGGCGATCGGCTGATCACCGTGGCGGAGATCGACGGCGTGCTCGAGGCGATCGGCGCGGTCGATACCGGCCGGGCCACCGGCCCCGACGAAGCGGAGCCGGCTCCGCGCCGCCGCCGCCTGCAGCGGATCCGCGAGGGGCAGCAGATCGCCGGCGTGTGCAATGGTCTCGCCGCCTATTCCGAGATCCGGGTCGACTGGGTGCGCACGATCTTCGTGGTCGCGGCACTCCTGACAGCCGGCTTGTTCGTCCTGGTCTACATCGCGATGGCGTTCATCCTGCCGGTCGCGGAGACGCGGGAGGCGTAGCCCAAGGCGACTCAAGTGATGTCAAAACGGGGACGAAGGACTCTGGTCGGCCCGGATCGCTCCGACCACACTGTTGGGTCGGACATGGGTGGGGCAGGCGGACATTTCCGACGCCGAAGATGACCTCGCCCAGTGGGCCGGGAAAGTGAGGTCGAGATGCGCCGCGTCGCGCGTCTTGTCGGCGCTGTTGTGTCTGCTTGCCTATTGGCGGCCTGCTCGTCCCAGCCCGCCGCGACCGGCTCCCTATCCGCGGCCCGTCCCACGCCCACAATCTCGAGTGCGAGCGACACCGGCACGTCGGCGACGCCTCGTCTTGCAGGCGCGCCGATGACCGCGTGTGTGGTGAGAGGCGAGGTTCCCGTCAAAGCCGAAGTGCCCGGCTTCTGCGGGACGTTGCAGGTCCCTGAGGACCGATCAGCGCCGTCGGGCCGAAAGGTCGGTTTGAGCGTCGCCGTCGTGCCCGCCCTCTCGGCCACGCCGGCCCCCGACCCGCTGTTTGCGATCGCGGGCGGCCCCGGGGCTGCGAGCACTCAGTTCTTCGCGTGGCTGCCGGGCCTGTATGCCGGCGTCCACGCGGCGCGTGACATCGTGTTCGTAGACCAGCGGGGCACGGGCGGTTCGAACGCCCTGACTCTGCCACCGATGCCCGACACGACCGGACTGTCCGCCTCCGCCGCCGATGCGCGCCTCTCGGAGTGGGCGCAAGACTCTCTCGCCTCGCTCGATGCGGATCCGCGCTTCTACACGAGCACCGTGGCGGCCGATGACCTCGATGATGTTCGTGCCGCGCTCGGCTACGACATGATCGACCTGTACGGCACGTCCTACGGCGGGACGCTAGTCCAGTACTACCTCCGCCAGCATGGCGATCATGTTCGCGTGGCGGTCCTTGATGGTTCGACACCGCTCGACGTCCCGGTGATGGAGCGCATCGCCGTGAATAGCCAGCACGCCCTCGAGCTCGTCCTGTCGAACTGTGCGGCCGACTCGGCATGCGATGGGGCATTCCCGGACATCGCGACCGAGTGGTCGACCCTCGTCGCCCAGCTCAGCACGGGCGTCAACGTCACCGACCCCGACACCGGCCAGCAAGCCACCCTGGATCTGACCAGTGGCGGGGCGTCCATCCACGACGCCCTGCTCACCGGCGTCACCTCCGCTCAGCTGCCGCTCGCCATCCACCTGGCGTCCATTGGCCAGTGGATACCCGCGAGCCGACTGGTTCCCGTGCCCGCGGGCGGGGGTGCCATGTCGCTCATGTACGAGATGATCCTCTGCTCGGAGGCATGGGCACGATTCGACCCGGCTGAAGTCGCCCGCCTGGGCGCCGGGAGCTACGCGCTCGACACGCAGCATGCCAAGGCCGTCGCCCAGGCGACCATCTGCCGCTACCTGCCCAAGGGCGTGGTGCCGGTCGATGACGCGGCACCCGTGCGCACCACAGTTCCGATCCTGTGGCTCACCGGCAACGGCGACCCCCAGGATCCACCCGCGAACCTGACGTCAGTGCCGGCGCAAGAGCCCGAGAGCCACATCGTGGTGATGCCGGCGCAGGAGCATGTCGTCGGCCATCTCGGATGCGGTCCTTCCGTCATTGCTGCATTCGTGGACGCCGGAACCGCGACCGGGCTCGACACCGCGTGCATCGCCGAGGGTGCCTCACCAACACCGACCTTCCGGCTCCGGTGACGCTGCTGAGGCCTCCGGCGAGCGGATGATGAGTGGGCCTGCAGGGTAGGCTGCCACTATGCCGACCATGGGAGCCGCTCCTCACAAGGAGCGTTCGCCGTTCGTCGAGAGCGCACTTGCGGTCGCGATCGTCCTCGGGAAGGCGGCGACCGTCGCGTTTGCGGCCGATGCGTTCGCGAATGCCGACTCGCCGCGCCTGCGCGGCAAGGCCATCCGGACCAGGGCGATCGGATATGCCGGGGCGCTGCTCGTCGTCCCGATCTTGTGGAGGCTGCTCCCCGATCGGGGCCGATACCCGCGGGCGCTCGACCTCGCGGTCACGATCCCGCTCCTGCTGGACGCCGGCGGCAACGCCCTCGATCTGTACGAAGAGGCGCACATCGATGATCTCGTCCACGTCGCCAACTCGGCGATCGTCAGCGGAGTCGCGGGCGCGCTCTTCGCCCCAAGGGTCGATGAACGATGGCAGGCGGCGCTCATCGGGGCCGGTGTGTCGATCACGGCGGAGACGGCCTGGGAGCTCGCCGAGTATGGCGCGATGCGGCTCGGAGCCAATGGGATGGACCTGACCTACGACGACACGATGGCCGACATCGCCGAGGGCTTCCTGGGCGCGGCGATCGGCGCGCTCTTCACGCTGACTCGCGTGCCGCGCGCCCGCTCGGACCGAAACAGGCGCGGCTGGCGCGAGCCGCTCGGACTTCGCGACCAACGGCCGCGCTGACGCTGTCGTGGGGAGCGGCCTGCGGCTGACCTACGTCGGCCATGCGACCGTCCTCATCGAGCTCGACGGGGTGCGCCTCCTGACCGATCCGTTGCTCGGCGCCGGGGTCGGTCCGCTGCGGCGGCTCGGACCGGCGCCCGATCCCGCCCGGATGGGTGCCATCGATGGCGTCCTGATCTCGCACGGACACCCGGACCACTTCAACCACGCATCGCTTCGGGCTGTCAGCGGTGAACCGCTGATCGTCGTGCCTCGCGGTCTGGGGCCGCACGCGTCAGCCGGCGGCGGCGTGGTTCGCGAGGTCGACAAGAACGAGCGCGTCGATTTCGGGGGCGTTCGCGTGACCGCTGTCCCTGCGCGTCATGCGCGCTGGCCGCGTCATCGCAGTGCCAGGCCGATGGGATACCTCATCGAAGGATCGACGCGCGTGTACTTCGCCGGCGACACGGACCTCTACCCGGCGATGGCCGGCCTAGCCGGTCATGTCGATGTCGCGCTCCTGCCGGTCGGGCGGTGGGGCCCGCCGCGAGGCCCGGCACGGCTCGACCCGTCGACCGCGGTCGATGCCGCGACGCTCGTCGGCGCGACCGTGGCCATCCCGATCCACTGGGGCACCCTGTACGTCCCGGGCTTCGCAGCCGGCCGCTGGGGCTGGGGCTCGTTGGATGCCGGCGACGCATTCGCGAACGAGGCGGCGCAACGGATGCCGGAGTTGGACGTCCGCGTGCTCCGACCGGGCGAGTCGACGGACCTGGGTGAGGGGTCCGCGGCGACGTAGGCGCGCCGGCCGTGACCTTGCCCACGGGTGGCTTCCTCGCGAGTCAGATCGCAGCCAGCCGGCGCCTGAATGTCTCGAACGCGCTTGGCCGAAGAACGAACGTCACGCGGTCGATGCCGGTCTCCCCGAGGAGATGGTCGCGGACCGTGCGCAGCGCGACGTCGGCGGCGGTCTCGATCGGGAACCCGAACGTCCCCGCGCTGATGGCCGGTGAGCAGATCGTCCTGGCCCCGAGATCATCCGCCACTCGCAGGGCGCTCCGGTACGCCGACGCGAGAAGATCCAGCTTGTCCTGCCCGCCTGAGCTCCAGACCGGGCCGACGGCGTGGATGACCCAACGTGCCGGCAGGGCGTACGCGCCGGTGGCGACCGCGGTGCCGGTCGGCGTGCCGGCAGGATAGCGGCGGCGCATCTCGCCCGAGAGGTCCGGCCCGGCTGCCTTCCGGATCGCGCCGTCCACACCGCCGCCATGAGCGAAGGCGTTGTTCGCCGCATTCACGATCGCGTCGGCCACCACCTGCGTGATGTCGCCCTGAACGACCGCGACCACGGAGTGGCCGAAGCCGCGGGTCCCGTCGGGCGGCTCATCCATCGGACGGCAGGGTGTCGGACACATGGATGATCACAGTGCCGCAGGTCATCGAGCTGCTCTGACGGTTCGACATCGGCGCGGGGGCGTGGCTCCCTCCACTGCCATGGTATCGCGACACCCGGGGCTTGCGGCAAGCCCCGGGTCATGCTCTAGAGTCCGCTGGCTTCGGCCAGACCCCTGGCCGGCGACGACCCCGAGGGCGTGGAATGGGCCGAGACGTGTTGGGTTTCGAGGAGATCGACGGGGCGCAGGTCGCGCTTGTCGGCGGCAAGGGCGCGAACCTGGGCGAGCTGTCCCGGATCGACGGCATCCGCGTGCCGGCCGGCTTTTGCGTGACGACGGACGCCTACCGGCGGGTCATCGCGGGAGCAGCGTCGATCGACGATCGACTCGACCGGCTGTCGCGCCTGGAGCCGGACGACCGGGAGACCATCCGTACGCTGAGCATGGAGATCAGACGGGCTATGCAAGCGTTCGCCATCCCCGAGGATCTGGCGGCCGCGATCACCGGCTCGCTCGTCAAGCTCGGCGTCCAGGCCTCTTACGCCGTCCGCTCCAGCGCCACGGCCGAAGACCTGCCGACGGCCTCCTTCGCGGGCCAGCAGGACAGCTACCTGAACGTGGTCGGGCCGACGGCGATCCTCCAGCATGTCAGCCGCTGCTGGGCCTCGCTCTTCACCGAACGGGCGGTGACCTACCGCCTGCGGAATGGCGTGGACGACCGTACGGTCCGGATGGCTGTGGTCGTGCAGCTGATGGTCTTCCCGCAGGCTGCCGGCATCCTGTTCACGGCCGACCCCGTCACGGGCAACCGCACCGTCGCCTCCGTGGAGGCCACCTTCGGCCTCGGGGAGGCCCTGGTCTCCGGCTTGGTGAACGCGGACACCTACACGGTCAGGGACGACAAGATCGTCCGCAAAGCGGTCGACATCAAGCGGCTTGCCGTGCTCGCCTCGCCGGCGGGCGGAACGCGGGAACACGCGATCGACCCGGAGCGGCAGGCGGAGCCTGCCCTGACCGACGCGCAGGTGGTGCAGCTCGTGCGGCTCGGCCGGCGGATCGAGGCGCATTTCGGCCGCCCACAGGACATCGAGTGGTGCCTGGACGACGATGGCTTCCAGATCGTCCAGAGCAGGCCGATCACCACTCTGTTCCCCATCCCTGACGCCGGCGACCGGGAGAATCACGTCTATATCTCCGTCGGTCATCAGCAGATGATGACGGACGCGATGAAGCCCCTGGGGCTCTCGGTGTGGCAGCTGACGACTCCCCGGCCGATGGCCGAGGCCGGCGGGCGTCTGTTCGTCGACGTGACCCAAGCCCTGGCATCGCCGGCGCGTCGTGCAGGACTCCTGGCCCTCGCGAGGTCCGATCCGCTGATCGGGGACGCGTTGCAGACCATCCTCGATCGCGGCGACTTCGTCCCGTCGCTCCCCGACGAGGGTCCCGGCGAGGCGGCGGCTGGCGGCGCGCCGGCCCCGATCGAAGCTGATACGGCCATCGTCGTCCAGCTCATCCGGCACAGCCAGGACTCCATCGCCGCCTTGAAGCGCGACATCCGGGCGAGGTCCGGGTCGGCCCTGCTCGACTTCATCCTGGCCGACATCCAGGAGCTGAGGCGGATCTTGTTCGATCCGCTGAGCCATCAGGTGTTCATGACGGCGATCGAGGCCACCGCGTGGCTCAACGAGCATCTGCAGACGTGGCTGGGCGAGAAGAACGCGGCCGATACGCTCACCCAGTCCGTCCCGCACAACGTCACAGCCGAGATGGGGCTGGCGCTCCTGGACGTCGCGGACGTGATCCGCCCGCACCCGGACGTGGTGGCGTTTCTGCGGCACGTCGAGGACGACGCCTTCCTGGAGGAGCTGCCCCAGCTCGCGGGCGGGCGCGAGGCTCGAGACGCCATCCGTGGCTGGCTCGACGTGTACGGCATGCGTGGCGTCGGTGAGATCGATATCACGAGACCGCGTTGGAGCGAACGCCCGAGCACGCTCCTGCCACTCATCCTCGGCCACATCGAAAGCTTCGAGCCAGGCGCCGGGAAGCGCCGGTTCGAGCAGGGACGGCTGGAGGCCGAGAAGAAGGAACAGGATGTGCTGACGCGCCTGCGGGCGTTGCCAGACGGGGACCGAAAGGCCGATGAGGCGAAGCTGATGATCGACCGGGTCCGGACGTTCATCGGGTATCGGGAGTATCCGAAATACGGCATGGTCAGCCGCTACTTCGTGTACAAGTGCGCCTTGCTGGAAGAAGCCGAGCGCCTCGTGCGGACTGACGTGCTTCGTGAGAAGGAAGACATCTTCTACCTCAGGTTCGAGGAGATCCAGGACGTCGTCCGGACGCGGCAGGCCGATGACCGGCTCATCCGGGAGCGCAAGGATGCGTTCGTGTCGTATCAGGCGCTCACGCCGCCCCGCGTGCTCACGTCGGACGGCGAGGCAGTCGCCGGGGCGTACCGACGCGACGATGTCCCGGCCGGCGCGCTTGTCGGCCTGCCGGTGTCCGCCGGGACCGTCGAAGGCCGGGCCCGCGTCATCCTGGACATGGCGGAGGCCGATCTCGAAGCGGGCGACATCCTCGTCACGACCTTCACGGATCCGAGTTGGACGCCCCTGTTCGTCGCGATCACGGGGCTGGTGACGGAAGTTGGCGGCTTGATGACCCACGGCGCGGTGATCGCACGCGAGTACGGCTTGCCGGCCGTCGTCGGGGTGGAGGATGCCACCCGGCTGATCCGAGATGGCCAGCGGATCCGCGTCCATGGAACGGGCGGGTACGTCGAGATCCTGCCTTAACTGGACGTGAATACCACTCCCCACCCTCATTTGCGAGCTTGTTCCCTCCTCCCACTTTTTCTCTCCTCACTCTCCCACTCGCTCACCGTCGTGCGCGAGCCCGAGCCTCGTCCCCGAGCGGACCGACGACACGACGCGACGATGGCGTCGCTCGCCGCCGTCGCCCCGCGCGCTCTCGATCAGCGAGTCGTGCGTCAGGTCGGGGAAGACCCGGTGGGACACGTTCGTGGACAGCGTCGCGAGGCGGTCCTGCTCGGCGAGCCAGCCGTCCAGGGCCTCCGCTTCGGCGTCACCACGACGAGCGGCCGGTCGCCCAGGTCCGGGAGAGCACCCGCTGCATCGAGGATGCCGTCGAGCCGCGCGAACTCGTCACCGAAGCTCGACGACTCCCTGCGGCGTGACCTCGTCGGCGTGCCGGCGAGCCTGCGACCTCGGGCGGCAGGTCGCTCGACCCGGCCGAGAGCACGAGTCGGGCGAGGCCGACTCGGGCGAGGCCCGGCAGGATCCCCGAGAGGGTGCTGATCGGGTTCTGCGCAGGCCTGCGCGGCGGACAGCGCGGGCGTCGCGTGCGGCGACTGCGCGTCGAGCAGCACGACCCCGGCGACCTCGTCCGGGTATGCGGCCGCGAAGAAGCGCACGTACACCCCGCCCGAGGAGTGCCGGCCAGGACGTAGGGGCCGGGGTTGCCCGACGCAGCGAGGAGCGCGTGCAGGTCGCGGGCGATCGCCGCACCGTCCTGGGGGCCGGTCGCGGGCTCGCTCCGGCCACGGCCGGCGCGGTCGTAGGCGCACACCCGGGTCGTCGAGGCGACCTCCGGGGCGATGCGCGCGAAGTAGGCCGAACCCTGGCCGAGGCCGCCCTCGAGGACGACGGTCGGGCTCCCCGTGCCGCTGCACGCGATGAAGAGCCTGTGCCCGCCGACGTCGACGAGCTCGCCGCCGTCGGCGGCTCGACCACCGTCGGTCGCCTCGATCGACCGTCTCCACCGCACCGCCGACGGCGAGCAGGGCGAGGACGCCGACCACCGGGTAGAGCAGCCACCGCGACCGACCCTGGACGTCGCGCCGAACGCGCCTCGTCAGCCAGACGGCCAGCACCATAACCGGCACCGGCCAGACCCACGCGAGCAGTCCATCACCGCGGCGCCCCGGGGCAAGCGCGATGAGGCAAGCCTGTCACGCCGAGGATGCCCGCGGGCACGAGCGCCCAGCGCTGCGGCTCGTCCGTGAACCGGAGGGAGAGCAAGGCGATGAGCGCCCAGCCGATGCCCCAGCCGAGCAGGGCTGCGCCGGTCATCCGGCTCTCGCCGCCTCCCGAGCCGGCCCGAGGGCCAGGACGATCGGGAGCACGAAGCCGACGATCAGCGATCCGACGATCAGCGAGGAAGAGACGAGCGAGACATCGGCAGAGCGTTCTGGGACGGTCATGGGAGTCTCCGACACGTGGGGACGCGTCGGCCGAGCGGGGCCGTCGAGCTATCGGCGAGCGGGTCGAGTCACGGGCGTCATGACGCGCCGCCGCGGACGCGCGGCCGGCGCGACGACAGTTCGAGCGCTCTCGGAAGATCGGGATCCCTGATCGCGAGCCGAAGAGCCAGACGATCAGCAGCGCCTCGCCGACGAAGTGAACGGTGCTGATCGTCAGCGCGTAGCCGGCGACGAGGATCGTCCCGAACCAGTCGGCCAGATAGCCGACGCCGGCGAGGGTCGACAAGAGCCGCCAGCAGCCGCGGGAGTCGCGAACCTGTAGAGCAGGCGCCAAGGCCGACCAGATGCAGGCCGAAGATCGCGAGCGCCAGGTCCCAGCCGTTGTCGAACGAGGCGACCGACGACGCGACCTGGCCTGGAGCTGCGCCGACTGCAGGGCCGTCGCGGTCGCGCCGTGCACGAAGCTGAGCGACATCGAACAGGTTGAGCAGGGCGAACGCAAAGACCGCGGCATAGACGACGCGCAGCCATCCGACGAGGAGCGCGAGGCCCTCGTCGACCGGCCGCAGGAGGACGTACAGCGCCCAGCGACCACCACGTCGAGGATCGCGACGATCAGAAGCGGCGATGCGCGGCGCGGAAGAGTCCCGCGAACGCCGCGATGTTGGTCGTCGTTGCGGCCGCATCGGCCGGCACGATCAGGGTCTTCAGCACCCCGAACTGCGCGAATGGCGCCAGGAGTGCCATGAACAGCAGGCTGAACGCTCGCGCACGAGCGCGACGCTGCGCTTGGGATCTGTCGCCTGTCAGGCGGCCTCGCGGCCGTCGATCGGTCCGATCGTCATCTCGTCCCCTTCCGACGGTCGAGCCCTGACGGTCCGGTGGGATCGACCGGCTCGCCGTTGTCTGGTCCGGACCGTAGGCGCGGCGTCGGGAGCGGCCATCGGGGTCAGCCCATCGACTGCTCTGGCAGGGTCTGCCCGGATGCGCGGAGTGGCCGGGTGCCGATCGGGGCTGACCCTGTTGCGTCGAGCGCGCGTGTGGGACGATGCCGGCATCGAGGGAGGACGCCATTGGCCAGCGACGTTGTCGACGCCGCGAACGACGACGACCTTCACCCGGGTTCGCGCCGCTGCTCCTGATCACCGCGGGCGCGCTCGGTCTGGGGATGCTCGTCGGCAACGCCCAGCCCGGTCCGCTCGCCCTCGGGACGGTGCTGGAGGTGCTCGTCGGCTGGTCGTTCGCCGCCTGCGGCATCTTCCTCTGGGCTCGCCGCCCGGCCAACCGCCTCGGGCCGCTGATGACGACCGTCGGGATGCTGTGGCTGCTCGGGCGGACGATGACGCTCGTCCCGAATCCCGTCGTGTTCACCGCGGGGCTCTGGCTGACCGACCTCTGGGCCGCCGCGTTCGCCCTGTTCCTGCTGTCGTTCCCGACCGGCCGCCTCACCTCCCGAGCCGACCGCGCGATCGTCGGCATCTTCCTGTTCGTGACCGTCCCGCTCGAGTTCCTGTGGCTCCTCTTCTTGGTGCCCGAGAACGGCCTGAACGTGCTGGGCATCGCGGCCAACGAGAGCGCCGCCCACGTGATCGACACGATCCAGCGGGTCCTGATCTCGCTCGGTTCCGTGCTCCTCGTCATCGCCCTCGGTCGGCGCTGGCTGCGATCCAGCGGCCCGGTCCGGCGCCAGATGGCGCCCGTCCTCGCGGGCGCCGTCGCGATCCTCCTGCAGTCGGCGTCGTGGATCCTCTTCTCGTCCGGGACGTCGCTCGAGCCGTTGGACGACCTGATCTTCCTGGCCCAGATCGCGATCCCGATCGCGGTCCTGTCCGTGATGCTCCGGTCCCGGATGGCCCGCGCCGCCGTCGCGGACCTCGTCGTCGAGCTGGGGCAGACCCCGACGCCGGCCCGCCTCCGCGATGCCCTCGCCAACGCGCTCGGTGATCCCGTCGCTGCAGGTGGCCTACTGGGCGCCCATCCAGGATCGGTTCGTCGATGCGGCCGGCGAGCCGATGGAGCTGCCCGAAGACGGCACGGGCCAGGCCGTCACGATGCTCGAGCGGGACGGCGTCCCGGAGGCCGCGATCATCCACGACGCGATCCTCCTCGAGGAGCCGGGCCTGATCGCCTCGGTCGCGAGCGCCATGCGGCTGGCCGTCGAGAACGACCGGCTGACGGCCGCGGTCGAGGCGCAGCTCGCGGAGGTCCGCGCGTCGCGGGCGCGGATCGTCGCCGCCGGCGACGCCGAGCGGCAGCGCGTCGAGCGCGACCTCCACGACGGCGCCCAGCAGCGGCTCGTGGCCCTGACCCTCGCCCTGCGTCTCGCCAGGACGCGCCTCGGCGACGACGCCGACCCGGCGGTCAGGCGCAGCCTGGAGCAGGCGTCCGACGAAGCGAAGGCCGCGCTCGCCGAGCTCCGCGAGCTGGCCCGCGGCATCCACCCCCAGATCCTCACCGAGGCCGGCCTCCACGCCGCGATCGAATCCCTCGCCGCTCGGACGCCGGCGACCGTCTCGGTCGACATCGACCCGGACGCCCGGTTCGCGCCGGCCGTCGAGGCGATCGCCTACTTCGTCGTGTCGGAGTCGCTCGCCAACGTCGCCAAGTACGCCGAGGCCGGCGCCGTCGCAGGTCCGGGCCGGATGGCAGGACGGCGTCCTGACGGTCGAGGTCGCCGATGACGGGCGCGGTGGCGCCGATCCCCGGACCGGCACCGGCCTGCGCGGACTGCTCGACCGCGTGTCCGCCGTCGACGGGACGCTCGAGGTGGTCAGCCCGCGCGGGGGCGGGACCCGGATCGTGGCCCGGATCCCGACAGCGGCACCGACGCACGCCGCCGACCGGACGACCGCGCGGGTCGCGACGTGATCGTCCGATCCGCCGCCGGTTTCCGGGTTAGCCCTGTAGGTCTCGATCGGGTCGAGATGGATGATCGGGCCATGACCACCATCCTCATCATCGACGACCACGCCGCGTTCCGGGTCCAGGCCCGTGCCCTCCTCGTGGCCGACGGCTTCTCCGTGATCGGCGAGGCCGTCGACGGGACGTCCGGCCTCGAGGCCGCGCGGACGCTCCGGCCCGATCTCGTCCTGCTCGACATCGGCCTGCCCGACGTCGAGGGCTTCGAGGTCGCCCGGGAGCTCGCGGTCACCGGACCGCCGCCGCTCGTCGTGCTGACCTCGAGCCGCGAGGCGAGCGAGTACGGCCCGCGACTGACGAGCAGCCGGGTCCTCGGGTTCATCCCCAAGGACGAGCTCTCGGGCGCGGCGATCCGGGCGCTGGTGCGTCCGGCATGACCCTCCGCGTCGTCCTCGCCGACGACTCCGTCCTGCTCCGTGAGGGCATCGCCCGCCTGCTCGCGGAGGCCGGGATCGAGGTCGTCGGCCAGGCCGGCGACGCCGCCGGGCTCCTGGCGGCGGTCCGCGAGCACCAGCCGGACGTCGCGATCGTCGACATCCGGATGCCGCCGACGCACACGGACGAGGGTCTCCGCGCCGCGGAGGCGATCCGCGCCGAGCACGGCACGAGCGTCGGGATCCTCGTCCTGTCGCAGTACGTCGAGACGACCTTCGCCCTGCGGCTCGTCGCCGACGGGGCGGGCGGCGTCGGCTACCTGCTCAAGGACCGCGTCGACGACCTCGACGACTTCGCCGACGCGATCCGGCGGATCGCGCGCGGCGGCTCCGTGATCGACCCCGAGGTCGTCGCCCAGCTCGTCGGCCGGCGGCGCGCCCGGGTCCCGCTCGACGACCTCACCGAGCGCGAGCGCGAGGTGCTCGCGCTGATGGCCGAGGGCCGCTCGAACCAGGCGATCTGCGATCGCCTGTTCCTCGCGCCCGAAGACGGTCGAGGCCCACATCGCCAACATCTTCTCGAAGCTCGAGCTCCTGCCGGCGCCGGACGATCATCGCCGCGTCCTCGCCGTTCTCGCGCATCTGCGGGGCTGACCGACGCGCGGCCGCAGCATCGGCTACGGCGAAGCGACTGCAGCTGCCCAGGGCCAGGACGGGAACGCCCGCGCACGGTCGCGAGATCCGTGCCTTGCGTCTGCTGTAACCAGGTGGATAGCATCAAGCCCCGGACATCGTCGGCACGACCCAGCCGCCCGATCACCGCCCGTGGTGTCGTCACCGTCCGCGCTCTGCCGGGGACCTGATCGCGAGCCCGGTAGCTCGAACGGACCAACGGTCCGGACTCGACGTGCCGGAAGCCCAGTCCGAGTGCCTCGACCTTCATGTCGGCGAATTCGTCTGGGTGGACATAGCGGCTGACCGGCAGATGCGCGGGGGACGGCCGCAGGTATTGGCCGATGGTGAGGATGTCGCAGTCCACGGAGCGCAAGTCGCGGAACGCCTGTGACAGTTCTGCGCGCTCCTCGCCGAGACCGACCATGACGCTCGATTTGGTGTCGACGTCGACGCCGGCCGACGCTGCGAATGCCTTCGCCCCGGCCAGGACGTGGAGCGACCTCGCGTACGTGGCGCGCCGCCGGACGGGCTTCTGCAGGCGCTCCACGGTCTCGATGTTGTGACCGACGACGTCGGGTCGGGCGTCCACCACGGTCCGGAGTGGGGCGTCCTCTCCGTCGAAGTCCGGGATCAGGACCTCGACGCCCATCGTCGGGCATGCCCCTCGAAGCCGTCGGATCGTCTCGGCGAAGATCCCGGCACCACCGTCCGGCAGGTCATCGCGGGTCACCGATGTGATGACCACGTGCTCGAGCCCGAGCCTTGCGACAGCCTCGGTCACGCGCTGGGGTTCGTCATCATCGAACCAGGTCGGCCGGCCCGTCTTGACGGCACAGAACCGGCAGGCGCGTGTGCAGGTATCGCCGAGGATCATGATCGTGGCGGTCCGTTCGGCCCAGCACTCACCGAGGTTCGGGCAGTCCGCCTCGACGCACACGGTGTTGAGCGACAGCCCGCCAAGGAGCCGGTCGATGTCGCGGTAGGTCTCGCCCGACGGCAGTCGGGAGCGGATCCACTCGGGATGGCGGCGGACGGGGACCGCGGTCGGGGTCGTCATACGGAGGTCGCGACCTCACCGACCTTCGCCTCGATGCGACCCAGGAGTGAGTTCCAGGACGCCACGAAGGCCTGCGCGCCCTTGGCCTGGAGCTCGTTGCCGACTGCGCGGACGTCGACACCGGCATCGGCGAATCGCGCGAGACCGGCGGCAGCGGCGTCGGCGTCCGGCACGAGTGTGCCATCGATCGTCCCGTGATCCGCCAGGGCGAGCAGGGTGTCCTCGGGCATCGTGTCGACGGTGTTCGGCGCGGCGAGGCCGGAGACGTAGAGCGTGTCCGAAGCGGCAGGATCCTTGGTCCCCGTGCTCGCGAACAGGAGGCGCTGGGGGCGGGCACCCTCGTTGAGCGAGCCGCTGCCAGCGGTCGGTCGCGAAGAAGCGCCGGTACTCGACGTACGCCTGACGCCCGATCGCGAGGCCGAGCTGGTTCTTCAGCTCTGCCGGGACTGCTGACGCGACTGCCGCGTCCCAACGACTGATGAAGAACGACGCCACCGAACCGACAGAGGCCGGCAGCCCTGCCTCGACGCGCCGCTCGATGCCACGCGTGTAGGCCTCCATGCAACCGAGGTACTGGGCCGGCGAGAACAGGAGGGTGACGTTGACCGGCACGCCCGCGAAGATCGTCTCTTCGATCGCGGCGAGCCCGGCTTCGGTCCCGGGGATCTTGATGAAGAGGTTCGGGCGCGCGCCCAGGGCGTGGAGCCGGAGCGCCTCGGCGTGTGTCGCGTCGGCGTCGTACGCGAGCAGCGGTGACACTTCGAGCGAGACGAACCCGTCGACGCCACCGGTGCGGACATGGATCGGGGCGAACAGGTCGGCCGCCCGCCGCAGGTCGGCCAGCGCCAGGTCGAAGAAGATCGCGTCCGGGGCCATTCCCCTGGCGGCACCTTGGCCGATGGCCGCGTCGTACGCCGCGGTGCCGCCGATCGCCTTGTCGTAGATCGTCGGGTTCGAGGTCAGCCCCGTCACCGAGAACTCCGCGATATAGCGCGAGAGCGTGCCGCTGTCGAGCAGGTCGCGCGTGATGTTGTCGAGCCAGATGCTCTGGCCGAGGCCGTGGAGCTGAGCCGGGGCATTCATGTGGCGAGCGTCCTCTCAGGTGGTCAGAAGTTGATCGAGCGTCCGGAGACGGCCATCGCCGCCTCGCCGAGCACCTCGGAAAGAGTGGGGTGGGGATGGGTGCTCGCGCCGATCGCGTCCATCGTCGCACCCAGTGTCGCCGCGAGCGAGCCCTCGGCGATGAGCTCGGTGGCATGTGGTCCGACGATGTGGATCCCCAGGATCGCTCCTGTTTCTGCGTGAGCGATGACCTTGGCGAAGCCCTCGGTCTCACCTTCGATCACTGCCTTCGCGATGGCGCTGAACGGCACCTTGCCGACCGCGATCGGCAGGCCGCGCTCCTCACACCCCTGTTCGGTCAGACCGATGGAGGCGATCTCCGGGCGGGTATACGTCGCCCGCGGCTGGTTCACGTAGTCCATGGCATGGACGTCACGCTCGCCCGCGATCGTGTGGACGGCCGTGAGGCCCTCATGGGCTGCCGTGTGCGCCAGCCACAGTCCACCGACGATGTCACCGATGGCGTACACGTGTGCCTCGGCGGTCCGCATGTGGCCATCGACCTCGATGACCCCTCCGGCGGTCCGCACGCAGGTCGTCTCGAGGCCGATCTCCTCGATGTTGGCTGCGCGACCGGTCGCGATCAGGATGCAGTCCGCCGCCACCTCGGTCGGCGACGCTCCGGCCGGCCCGACCACGAGGCGGATCCCTCGGTCGTCGGCCACGAGCGAATCCGCGTCGAACCGAGCGTTGGTGATGACGGTGATCCCTCGCCGCTCGAACGAGCGCTGGAGGACGACCGACGCCTCGCGATCCTCGAGCGGAGCGATCGACGGCAGGTACTCGACAAGGGTCACGGCGACGCCGAGGTCGTGGAACGCCGAGGCGAACTCACAGCCCACCGCGCCCGCGCCGACGATGACGATGCTCGTCGGAAGATCGGTCATCTGCAGCACGTCGTCCGAGGTCAGCACGCGCAGGCCATCCGGTTCGATCCCGGGCAGCGATCTCACGCGCGAGCCCGTCGCGAGGATGACGTCGGTCGCCTCCAGGACGCGCTCGCCCCCTGCACCGGGCGTTCCGTCGGGTCCGTGAAGCTGCACGCGGACGCGGCCAGAGCCGTCGAGCCGGCCGTATCCCGCGATCCACTCGACGTGGTTCTTCCCGATGAGGCTCTTCAGGCCCGTCCACATCCGCCGAACGACCTGGTCCTTGTTCTGGGCGACCGCCGCGTAGTCGATCGTGACGTCGGTCGCGGTCACGCCGAGGCGGCGGCCACTCTCGCGAAGCCGGTGTGCCAGGTTCGCCGACTCGAGGATGGCCTTGGTCGGGATGCATCCGCGATGAAGGCACGTCCCGCCGATCTTGTCGGCGTCGACGAGCGCGACCTTCATGCCGAGCTGGGCGGCGCGGAACGCTGCGGTGTAGCCACCGGTGCCGGCTCCGAGCACGACGAGGTCGAAGGAGTCCGGTCCGTCGACCCGGGCGAGGCGCGGAGAGGGGACCGCGGCCGTTGCCGGCGAGACATCTTCCAGGCGGAACGAGGCGGCGTCCTCGAGCCGGCCCCGGAGCGCGGCGAGGAAACGAGCGGCTGTCGCCCCGTCGACCAAACGATGATCGGCCGACAACGTCAGCTTCATGACCGAGCGGATCTCGACCGTCGAGCCGACCGCCACCGGCGTCGGGATGGCGGCCGACACGGCAAGGATCGCCGCCTCGCCCGGATTGATGATGGCGCTGAACTCCTCGACACCGAGCATGCCCAGGTTCGAGACCGTGAACGTGCTGCCGGTGAGGTCATCCATGGACGCCGTTCCATCCCGAGCTGCCGCGGCAAGTGCCGCGGCACGTTCGTGGATCTCGTTGACGGTCAGCCGGTCGGCGTCGCGGATGACGGGCACGACGAGGCCGCCCGGGATCGCGACCGCCATGCCGAGATGGACGCGGCGCCGCGGCCAGATCGAGACGCCGTCCGTGCGGGAGTTGACGTCGGGGAACTCCGCAAGGGTGTCGGCCGTCGCGGCGAGGACGAAATCCGTGACCGTGAGGTTCGTGCCGGCGGCCTTGCGCTGCTCGCGGATCGCGAAGAGTCTCGTCATGTCGACTGCGACGGTCACGGTGAAGTGCGGCGTCGTCGTCCAGCTCGTGGTCAGGCGCTCGGCGATGACCCGGCGCATGCGCGACAACTGGCGCGGCTCATCGGCATCCGTCACTGAGATGGCGGCCGCGATGTCACGCTCGACGACCCGGCCGCCGGGTCCCGTGCCCGTCACCACCCTCGGATCGATGCCACGTTCATTCGCCAGGCGGCTGGCCCTCGGGCTGATCGCGGATCGAGCGCTTGCCTCATGTGTCGACGCGGGCGTCTCGATCGGCGATGCCGTTTGAGCGGGTGACGGCGGCGGGCCAGGATCTGGCGGCAGGACCGCGGCCGGCACGCTCGCGGCCGCCGGCTCGGCGCTGGCAGCATCGGGCACGGTCTCGCCGGCCTCACCGATCCAGCCACACACCGTGTTCACCGGGACCGTCTCGCCCTCGGCAACGAGCCGGGCGAGGAGCACGCCGTCCTCGAAGGTCTCGACCTCCATCGTGCTCTTGTCGGTTTCGATCTCGAACAGGACGTCGCCGCGATGGACCGGCTCGCCGACCTCCTTGCGCCAGAGGATGAGCGTGCACTCCTCGGTCATCTGGCCGGGCTTGGGCATCTGGATCGGGTGGGCCATCGGACGGTCCTTCGCTGCGCTCAGGCGATCAGAAGATGGCGGCGACGGCGGCCGCGATGTCGACGGACGTCGGCAGGAAGGCCTTCTCGAGTGCCTCCGCTTGCGGGCTGATCCCGGGCGCGGCACCGATCCGTCCGATCGGTCCATCAAGGTCGTCGAATGCCTCGGCCTGGATCCGGGCGACGATCTCGTTGACGAACCCGCCGGTCAGGACTTCCTGTGCGGCGACGACGATGCGGCCGGTCTTGCGCACCGATGCCAGGACCGTTGCCATGTCGAGAGGGACGAGACTCCGAAGGTCGATGACCTCGACCGACCGTCCCTGTTCCGACAGCGCGTCGGCCGCAACGAGAGCGTCAAGCACCGCCGGCCCCCACGCGACGATGGTCGCGTCGCTGCCTTCGCGGACCACCTTGGCCGTGCCGATCTCCACGGTGTACTCGCCATCGGGAACGACGCCCTTCGTGGAATAGAGGCCCTGGCTTTCGACGAACACCACCGGGTTGTTGGTCCGGATCGCGCTCTTGAGCAGGCCCTTTGCGTCCTCGGCCGTGGATGGGTAGACGACGTACAGCCCCGGGATGTGCGTGAACAGCGATTCAAGGCTCTGGCTGTGCTGACCGCCGTACCCCTTGCCCGCACCAACGGAGCATCGGAAGACCACCGGCACCTCGACCTGGCCACCGGACATGTAGTGCCACTTGGCGGCCTGGTTCGCGATCTGGTCCGAGGACATCAGTGCGAAGTCCATGTACATGAGCTCGATCACGGGCCGGAGGCCGGCCATCCCGGCACCCACCGCCGTGCCGCAGATCGCGGCCTCGCGAGATCGGAGTGTTGAAGACGCGGTCGCGCCCGAACGCCTCCATGAGGCCCTTCGTCATCTTGAACGCGCCGCCGTAGTCGGCGACGTCCTCACCGTAGAAGATGACCCGGCGATCGCGGCGCATCTCCTCGACGAGGGCATCGCGGATCGCGTCGCGATACAGGATCCGACCCTCGCCGTCGACCTTGCTGACCGGCGGCTCGACGAGAGGCACCGATCCGGAATAGGCAGCCGGGACCACGTCGGACGTGCCGCTGGTGTAGAGCAGGTCGAGCAGCGATGCCGGATCCGGGTCCGTCGCAGCCGCAGCGCGCCTGGCAGCTCGCGCGTTTCGCGCGCGGCACTCGGCCTCGACGTCGGCGACCTCGTCGGCCGTTGCGATGCCGGTCGCGACGAGCTGGGCCGTGAGCCTGGCGATCGGGTCGACGGCCTTCCAGGCCGTCTCCTCTTCCCGCGTCCGATATTCGTTGCGGGGGTCGGACAGCGAGTGACCGTAGTAGCGGTACGTGGATGCCTCGATGAGGACCGGGCCATCGCCCGCGCGGCACAGCGCCGCGGCCCGGGTGACGGCATCGCGCACGGCCAGCACGTCCATGCCGTTGACGACCTCGGCGTGCATGTTGTTCGTCGCGAACCCTGCGGCCCGACGGGCGAGGTGGGCGACTCCCATGACCTCCTCGTCGGTCCGGTGGGTCATCCCATAGTGGTTGTTCTGGATGAAGAAGATGACCGGCAAGCCGTATGGGTGCTCGCCGGCCAGGTGGTTCGTCCACTGGTGCTGGGCCGCCCAATTGAGCGACTCGAGCACGACGCCGTTGGCGTATGCGCCGTCACCCGCAAAGCAGCACACGACCGAGTCATCGTGCTCGTACCGATGTGCCATCGCCGCGCCGGTCGCGATCGGGACCGAGCCGCCGACGATCGCGTTGGCGCCGAGATTGCCTGTCGAGAAGTCGCCGATATGCATGCCGCCGCCACGACCATGCGAGTACCCCTCGTCCTTCCCGAAGAGCTCGGCGATCACTTTGTAGAGATGCTCCTCGAGGGCTGCGTCAAGCAGCTGCTCGCGACTGCCGTCCTCGCGCGTGTCGATCCGTCGCCGCAACTGCTCGATGCTCATCTGGCGGAGGGCGGAGAAGCCCTTCGCGATCGCGTCCCCATGTCCCCGGTGAGAACTCGTCACGTTGTCCGTGATGCGGAGGACGGAGGACGCTCCCACTGCGGACGCCTCCTGGCCGATCGAGACGTGCGTCGGCCCGCGATAGTCATAGCCGGCGAGGGGCTCATAGCCGCCACCGCCGCGAAGCCGGACGATCATCTCCTCCATCTCGCGGATGGCCAGCATGTCGTCGAGCAGGCCGAGGGCAGTGGCCTTGTCGAGTGAGCCCGCCGCGACTTCGGAGCCGAGATCACCGGCGTAGGTGAAGCCCTTGATCGAGCCCAGGTCCTCCTCGAACGGGGTGAAATCCGGGCGCGTGTCGCTGCGGTAGGTGACTGCCGAGGGGACTGGTGCTGTCATTGTCATGACGTACTCCGAAGTTCCGCCGGCCTTTCGTCCATCGGACGGGCAGGCGTCATGCCTGGATGACCGTGATGCCCCGACGCTGGAGGCTGCGCACGGTGCGCTCGTCGATGCCTGGGTCCGTCACCAGGACGTTGACCGCGCCGAGGTCGCCGGCGTGCACGAATGAGCGGGCGCCGAACTTCCGGCTGTCGGCAAGCAAGACGACCTGCGTCGCCCGCCCCAGCGCCAGTTTCTTGGTGAACGCCTCGGCCGGATCGGTCGTCGTCAGGCCGTCTCCCAGTGACACCGCGTACGAACCGATGAACGCCCGGTCGACATGGATGGTCTCGAGCAGGCACTGCGATAGGGGGCCGACGAGCGCCTGGCTCGTCGCCCGGAACTCGCCACCGATCACGATGAGCCGCGGCCCCTGGCCTGCGAGTTCGACGACCACCGGCAAGCTGTTGGTGACCACGGTCAGGCGATCCCAGCCGTGGAGGAGTCGGGCGACGGCCAGCACGGTGCTCCCGCTGTCGAGGTAGATCGTCTCGTCGGGCGCGAGCATCGCGACGCGCACGCGCCGCGATCCGTTCCTTCTCCTCCGCCGCCTCCGCCGCCTTCGCCTCGAAATGGGGTTCGGCAGATCGGCCGTCGACCGCCACCACGCCGCCGTGCACACGCCGGACGTGGCCTTCGGCCTCCAATTCGTCGAGATCCCGACGCACGGTGGCTTGGGACACCCCGACCGCGACGGTGAGCTCATCAAGTCGGATCGCGCCTCGGGCGTCGACGATCGCGCGGATGCGCTGTCGACGTTGAGGCGCCAGGTCACGTCCGGATAGGCCGTCGTCTCGACCGAGATCAGGTGGCTGCGCCATGCGCGTATTCTTGCAGACTCATGCGTAATCTGTCAAGAATGAGCATACTCTTGCGTAAAGCGTCAGACGCACGTGGCCCGCTGCGATCGCAGTAGGTCGGTGATGCTGGTCTCCGAGTCACTTTCGTCCACGTACTGGCGACGAATAGGAGTTCTGCGGAGCCCACCCCGCAACTAGGGTGAGCGCTGCCTGAAAGCGCTCGCAAGAAGGCAGGAGGAGCGCCTCGGTCCGGTCCGTCGAATCGTCGGGCGGCCGCACTTCCAGATCCAAGCTCCTCCGACTCTGTCTCGGCGCTCCGCCCAAATCGGAGCGCCGAGGCGAGTTCACGCGGGGGAGGCGGAGAAGAAGACGGAAGTGCCTGGGATCCCGGATCGTGCGAGGGTCAGCGCGACGTCGGCCTCGGTCCCGCCGACCTCAGCGATGCCGCGCGGGGCTCATCGACGCGCCTGCCCCCGTTGGATCCTGAAACCCCGTGCCGCCCGGCGCATCGGCCGGGTCCCTTTGATTGCGATCTGAGGTGATGACCACGGTGACGAGGGCGCTCGATCGCGTCCTAGACGCGGCCTGCGACGCCACTGCTTATGGGCTTCCGCTCGCGTCGGGCCCGACTCCCATCAGACGCGAGAGGAGGTAGGCACTCGGCAAGAAATACAGGTATCTGGCGGTGCGACCCGCCATGTGTACAATCCGGTGGCAATCGCATAACTCACGGAGGAGAACAGGTGACAATTTCCAAGCACTTCGGACGCGGAGCGACGGCCTTGGTGGCCATCGCCCTCGTCGTGGGCGCATGCTCGTCCAGCGGGTCTTCGTCCGCACCCGCCTCCGCGGCGGCGTCCGCGGCGGCGTCCGCGGCGGCGCCCAGCGCAGCCGCGTCTGCGGGGGGCTCCGCGGCGGCCGGCGACAAGCCGACGCTGGCGTTCATCGCTCAGATGCAGAACCCGTCCCAGGCCTTCTCCTGGAAGATGTACCAGAAGAATGCCGACAAGTTCGGCTTCAACGTCATCAACCTCGACAACGGAGGCGACGTCCAGAAGCAGACCGCCGCGATCAACAACGCGGTCGCCCAGAAGGTCGCTGCCATCGCCATCAACCCCGTGGACGAGGCGGGCTACGTCCCTGCCACGACTGCGGCGATGCAGGGCGGCACGGTCGTGTGCCTCAGCATGGTGCCGCCCGCTGACAACGCCGTCGATGGCTCCACCTGCTCGGTGAGCGTGGATGACGTCCTCGGTGGCCAGACCGCCGCGGCAGCGATCCAGAACGCCTTCCCGAACGGCGCCACCGGCGTCGAGATCGGCGGCCAGGCGGGCCACGTCGCCGCGAACAACCGCCATCAAGGCTTCAGCGATGCCATCAAGGGCAAGAACATCACCGTCCTGGATTACAAGAACCCCACGGCGTGGGACACGGCCCAGGCGCAGGCCATCGCCGAGGACATGATCACCAAGTACGGCGACAAGATCCAGTTCATCTTCTGCCACTGGGACAATGGCGCGACCGGCGTCATCAACGCCCTCAAGGCCGTCAACCAGGATTGGGCCAACAAGGTCATGATCGTGGCCGTCGACGGCAACAAGACCGGCTTCGAGCAGGTCAAGAGCTGGCCGAACTACATCTCCATCGCCCAGAACGCCGAGACGATCACCTCGAAGGTCATGGAAGAGTCCATGCTCTTCATCAAGAAGGACCCCGCGGCGGTCAAGAAGAACATCATCCCGTTCGACGTCATCACCAAGGACACCATCGGCAACTTCACCGCTCCTGAGTGGTAGAAGTCTGAGCAGACGAGACCTCACGCCCGGTCCCCGGGCGTGAGGTCTCTCGATTCCGCACCGTGCGTTCGACTAGACTCCGCGCGGGCGCTCCCGCAGATCTCCGGCGTCGGGGCCTGGCACAGAGGAGACGTTGATGGTCGTGGAGAGTGCTCCTCAGGCCCTGCTCACAATCACGGACGTGAGCAAGGCCTTTCCCGGCGTCAAGGCTCTTGATCGGGTCTCCCTGGAGGTGTCCGGCGGCGTCGTCCACGGGATCGTCGGCGAGAACGGGGCAGGCAAGTCCACGCTGATGAAGATCCTGTCCGGGGTCTACGAGAAGGACAGCGGTGAGATCGTCTTCGAAGGGCATGTGATCGACAAGATCACGCCCATCGAATCAATGAAGTTGGGGCTGGCCATCATCTACCAGGAGTTGAACCTGGTGAACACGATGACGGTCGGGGAGAACATCTTCCTGGGCAGGTTCAGTGAATCGGGCGGGAGGACAGGCGTGCACGCCAAGGCCCGCGCCCTCCTCGACAGCATCGGCTGCAAGGTCAACACCCACCGGCAGGTGTCCGAGTTGAGCGTCTCGGACAAGCAGATGGTGGAGATCGCCAAGGCCCTGTCCTTCGACTCGAAGCTCATCATCATGGACGAGCCCAGCAGCAGCCTCACCAACGAAGAGATGGACAAGCTCATCCAGATCATCCACGACCTGAAGAGCAAGGGCATTGCGATCATCTACATCTCGCACAAGCTGGACGAGATCTTCGGCTTCTGTGACGTGGTCACCGTCATGCGCGACGGTCACGTGATCGCCACGCGAGACGTCAGCGCCATCACCCGGAACGAGATGATCGCGATGATGGTCGGCAGGACCATCGAGAACGAGTACCCTCCCCGACCGGACAGCGCCGGCGAGACGATCCTCGAGATCAAGAGCATCAAGACCCGGAAGTTACGCGACATCAAGCTCACCCTGCGGAAGGGCGAGATCCTCGGCCTGGTCGGCCTGGTCGGCTCGGGGCGCACAGAGCTGGTGCGCGCCCTGTTCGGCGCCGACAAGGTCGCGAAGAAGAGCATCTTCCTCGACGGCAAGCCGATCGACGTCAACAGCCCGATGGATGCCATCAAACTCGGCCTGGCCATGGTGCCGGAGGACAGGAAGCTCCAGGGCCTGCTGCTCGGGTTCCCCGTCGAGCAGAACATCTCGCTGGCGGTCCTGGCCCGCTTGGTCGAGCATGGCTTCATCAATGCCAAGGAAGAGAGCGCCGTCAGCGATCGACAGATCAAGGCGCTCAACATCAGAACGCCATCCGGAAGGACCAAGATCCGGTCGCTGTCGGGCGGTAACCAGCAGAAAGCGATCCTGGGCAGGTGGCTCGAGATGAACCCCCGAGTCCTTGTCCTGGACGAGCCGACCAAGGGGATCGACGTCGGCGCCAAGTATGAGATCTACCTGCTGATGAAGAAGATCGTCGAGGGTGGCGGTTCGATCATCCTGATCTCATCCGAGCTGCCGGAGGTCCTCCACATGAGTAACCGTGTCAACACGATCTGTGACGGTCGGATCAACGGGGAGTTCGACCCGAGCATCGCCTCTGCCGACGAGATCATGGCCAAGGCATTCGAATTCGCATGAGCGCAGCAGCGGAGCCGATCGATCGTCGCGTGAGCTCGGCAAAGGCCCTCAACGTCCTGAAGAACAACCCCATCTATCGTGGCGATCGCCCTGCTGGTGATCGTCACGTCGGTCGTGGAACCGAAGTTCCTGACGACCGCCAATTTCGACAACATCCTGCGGCAGTTCGGGACGCTGATCTTCGCCGCCCTCGGGATGACATTCGTCATCATGGCCGGGTTCCTTGACCTGTCGATCGGCGGCATCATCTCCCTCGTGGCCGTCGTGACGGTCACGATGATCGACAAGGTGGGGCAGGGCCCTGCGATCCTGATCGGTATCTCGGTCGGCCTGATCTGCGGGCTGGTCAACAGCGCCCTGATCCTCACGAGCGGAGCGCTGACGCAGGCGGAGTCGCTCTTCATCACTTTCGGCATGAGCCTGGTCTATGGCGCGGTGGCCCTGATGTACGTCCAGGGCGTGACCCAGTTCCTGACCTACTCGGCGTCGGATATCTCGATCTTCAACGCGATCAACTCCGGCGGCATCGGCTTCCTGACGGTGTCAGCCGTGATGTTCCTGGTCTGTCTGGCGATCCTCTACGTCATCGAGAGACGCACATACATGGGACGAGCCGTCGTGCTCACCGGGGGCAACAAGGTGGCGGCCCGCCTGGCCGGCATCCCGATCAGCCGAACGATCGTGTTCATCTACGCGGTCTCGGGCGTGATGTCGGCGATCGGGGCCGTCGTCCTGGTGTCGCGCGTCACGCTCGCCGACCCCACGATGGGAACGCCGTACATGACGCAGGCCATCCTTGCGGTCGTCGTGGGTGGCACCGCACTGATCGGTGGGAGGGGAAGTGTCCTCTGGACGGTGGTCGGGACGTTGTTGCTGATCCTGCTGAACAACTGCCTGAATCTCCTGGGCGTCTCGTCATACATCCAGTTCGTGCTCAGAGGCGTGATCCTGATCCTGGCGATCTGGTTGGACAGGGTGAAGCAAGACTCGGTGAGTAAGTAGCCATGACTCGACAAGTAGCGATGAGCTCCAGGGTCGTCCGAGCCGGTCGGTCGGCCCTATCCGTCCAGAAGGCATTCCTGGCGATCATCCTGGTGGTGATCGCCATGGCGTTGTTCAATCTGAACCCGGGCACGAGGTCGGAGTTCTTCACGGAGGTCAACTTCGTCGATCTCCTGAAGTCGAGTTCGATCTTCCTCATCCTGGCGATGGGGGAGACCTTCGTGCTGATCGCCGGAGGTGTCGACCTCTCGATCGGCGGCATGATGGCCCTCTCGGGTGTCGTGGTCATCATGTTGATCAACGCAGGCGTGCCGATCCCCATCGCCATCGCCCTGTGCCTCCTGCTCGGCCTCGCGGTCGGCGCGACCAACGCGTTCATCTCCGTCTATCAGCGCACGGAGCCGTTCATCATCACCCTGGGAATGGGCATCGTGCTGACCGGCATCGGACAGCAGCTGACGAACGCGCATCCCGTCTCGAGTAGTGATCCGGCCTTCCAGAACATCGCGAACCTGAAGGTCCTCGGTCCGGTGCCTGTCCTGGTCGTCGTGATGCTCGCCGTGGTGGGCGTCATGTACTGGGTCCTGCGAAACACGTCGTTCGGCAGGAACGTGTACGCAGTCGGTGGCGACTTCGAAGTCGCGAAGTACTCGGGGATCAACGTCGTGCGAACCAAGGCGACGACGTACCTCATCTGTGGTGTGACGGCGGCCCTTGCCGGCGTGATGCTGGCATCGCAGCTCAGTTCGGCCAGCTCGATCGCCGGCGACCCCGTGCCGTTGTTCGTCGTGTGCGCGGTCGTGGTCGGCGGGACCTCTGTGGCTGGAGGCATCGGCGGGGCCATCAAGTCGACCATCGGCCTGGTCCTCCTCGGCATCCTGACCAATGCCTTCAACATGCTGCGGATCGACTCACTGGTGTCGTATCTGCCGACCGCCCTCCTGGGCATCATCATCGTGTCGATCCTGTGGCTCGACAGCTACGGGCGGAAGCGAAAGCGCGAAGTCCGTCTAGAGCGCGACGGCTCCCGACGGGTCAGACCTGGTCCGGGCCACGAGCCTGGACCCGAGGGCGGCGGTCGCGTGACGCCCGCAACCGGCCCTCGGACCGGTCGATTGCGGTAGAGTCGCGAGCACGGCAGCCACTTCTGTCCACCTTTCGGCGAGCCGAAGGGGTTATGGTGCGGACCACACTGGCTCTAGGGTGAACACCATCACCCACCTGGTGCCGTCCGACACCGGACGTGACGTGGACGAATCACCGCCGATCGCGACGCGATCTCGTGCGTGGAATCGCCCGTTCCGCCGGCCCGGCGCGGCGCCGGGCTCCCACGAGGCGCCGGGCTGAGTTGGCTAGGAACGCGCGGAGAACTCGACGAAAGTGACCACACCACCCGCTACTCGCGTCGTCACTTTTGGGGAGATCATGCTCCGGCTCGCGTCGCCAGATGGCGTCCGGCTCGCATCCTCCCGGACGCTCGATGCAACCTTCGGCGGCGGCGAGGCGAACGTCGCCGTCTCTCTCGCTCGGCTGGGCGTCGATGCAGCGTTCGTGACGGCACTTCCCGACAACGACCTCGGACAGGCCGCCCGTCTCTTCCTCGCCGGTCACGGCGTCGATGTCTCCGGGATCACGTGGCGGCCAGGGCGGCTCGGGATCTACTTCCTCGAGCCAGGTGCGGCACAACGTCCGAGTCGGGTCCTGTACGACCGCTCGGAGTCGTCGTTCATGCAGGCCGGACCCGGGGATTTCCCTTGGGATTCGCTCCTTGCGGGCGCCACCTGGTTCCACACGACGGGGATCACACCGGCGTTGTCGGCGTCGGCCGCCCAGGCGGCCATCGCCGGCGCCAGGGCAGCGCGTGTCGCGGGCGCGACCGTCTCGGTCGACCTGAACTACCGCGCCAAGTTGTGGAAGTGGGGCAAGGCCGCCGGGGACGTCATGGCTGACCTCGTCGCCGAGGCCGACGTCCTGATCGGCAATGAAGAGGACGCCGAAAAGGTCTTCGGGATCCACGCTCCAGGTAGTGCCGTCGGCGATGGCACTGTCGACGCTGCCGGCTATGAGTCGGTGGCGACGCGATTGGCGGAGCGCTTCCCACGACTCCACTCGATCGCGTTCACACAACGGGGATCGATCTCCGCTTCGGAGAACACCTGGTCGGGCGTGATGTGGACACGAGACGCCTTCCATGTCGGCCGTTCGTATCGGATCGCGCCGATCGTCGACCGGGTCGGTGCCGGCGACGCGTTCGCGGCGGGACTCATCTACGCGATGCTCGACGGGCGTGCGCCGGACGCTGCTCTCGAGTTCGCCGTCGCGGCGAGCTGTCTGAAGCACACCATCCGCGGCGATGTCAACGTTGTCAGCGTGGCCGAGGTCGACGCGCTGGCCCACGGATCCGGGTCGGGACGGGTCGAACGATGACCCATTCAGCACGCCTCGAGACCCTGCTCTCGATCGTGGGGACCGGCGTCCTGCCGCTCTTCTATTCGGATGATCCCGATCGGGCCGACCGGATCACCGTCAGCTCTTCGTGAAGGCGGGGCACGGGCCATCGAGTTCACCGACCGAGGACCGGGCGCCTGGTCCGTCTTCTCGACGCTGACCGCCTCCGCGGCGCGCCACGACCCGGATGCCATCCTCGGTGCTGGGTCGATCCGCGACGCTCACGCGGCCGATCGGTTCATCGCTGCCGGCGCCCGGTTCATCGTCGGCCCGAGTTTCAACGCCGAGGTCGCACGCCTGTGCAACGGGCGACGGATCCCATACCTGCCAGGCTGCGCCACGGCGACCGAGATCGTGACCGCCGAGGAGTCCGGCGTCGAGCTCGTCAAGGTCTTCCCGGGCGACTCGCTCGGCGCCGCGTTCGTCCGGGCGATCCGGGGTCCCCTTCCGGAGACCCAGGTCGTGGTGACTGGTGGCGTGGCTGCGACCGAAGCAAGCGTGAATGAATGGATCGGCGCCGGCGCTGCCTGCCTCGGATTCGGGTCGGCCCTCGTCACCCGCGCCCACACGACCCCTGATGGCTCGGCCGATCCGGCCGACCTCGCCCCGGCGGTCGCTCGCCTCATCGCCCTGGTCGCCGCTGCGCGTGCCGGCGGCCCATCCCGTGTCCCCGATAAGGAGTCCCGCTCGTGAGCCAGGCCATCGCTGCTCGTGACTACCAGAATCTCATCGACGGCCGATGGGTCGACGCCGCCGACGGTCGAACGTCGGAGCGGATGAGCCCGGCCCATGACGTCGTGGTCGGACGCTATCCGGCGGGTGGCGCCGAAGATCTCGACAGGGCCGTCGCGGCTGCCCGCACGGCTTTCGATGACGGCCCCTGGCCGATGATGCCCGGCGCCGAACGAGCGCGGATCCTCAACCGCGTCGCCGAGGCGATCCGCAGCGCCGCGGACGACCTCGCCTATGTCGAGGCCCTCGAATCGGGGAAGCCGATCAGCCAGGCGCTCGACGAGATCAAGTCGTCCGCCGATCTGTGGGAGTACGCGGCCAGCCTGTGCCGGCACACGTACGGTGACACCTACAACACGCTGGGACCATCGATGTTCGGGCTGGTCCTGCGTGAGCCAGTGGGCGTCGTGGGCATGATCACCCCCTGGAACTTCCCGTTGCTGATCATCAGCCAGAAGCTCCCGTTCGCCCTGGCCGTCGGCTGCACGGCCGTCGTGAAGCCTGCCGACCTGACCCCCGGCACGACGATCCGCCTCGCCCGGATGGCCCAGGAGGCTGGACTCCCGGAAGGCGTCCTCAACGTCGTGACCGGACCCGGTCGTGTCGTCGGCAACCGCCTCGCCGAGCACCCCGACGTGGACATGATCAGCTTCACCGGGTCGACCGATGTCGGTCGCCGCGTGATCGACGCGTCGAAGGGCAACCTGAAGAAGGTGGAACTCGAGCTTGGCGGCAAGAATCCCCAGCTCGTGTTCGCCGACGCCGACCTCGACGCGGCACTCGATGCCGTCGTCTATGGCGTGTACTTCAACATGGGCGAGTGCTGCAACAGCGGCAGCCGGCTGCTCGTTCAGCGGTCCATCGCGGACGAGTTCGTCGAGCGGGTCGTCGAGCGCGCCCGGACGGTCCCCGTCGGGGATCCGCTCGACCCCACGACCAAGGTCGGCGCGATCGCGAGCGAAGAGCAATTCGACAAGATCATGGAGCTCGTCGGCGTCGGCCAGTCCGAGGGCGCCGACCTCATCCTGGGTGGCGATCGCCTGGCCACCGACCACGGACGTTTCATCAACCCCACCGTCTTCTCGGGCGTCGAGCCGACGATGCGGATCGCCCGGGAGGAGATCTTCGGGCCGGTCCTGTCCGTCCTGACGTTCGACACGCCAGAAGAGGCGGCTCGGATCGCGAACTCCACGCCGTTCGGCCTGTCAGCGGGTGTCTGGACGCGCGACCTCGACACCGCCGTCGGCATGAGCCGGGCGATCCGGGCGGGCACGATCTGGGTCAACACCTTCCTGGACGGGTACCCGGAGCTGCCCTTCGGCGGCTACAAGGAGAGCGGCATCGGCCGCGAATTCGGGCGGTTCAGCATCGACGCCTTCACGGAGCTCAAGTCCGTCCAGATGCATCTCGGGCCGCGCACGTCATGGTGGATGTCACCGCCCGCCGGGGCACGCCGGTGAGTCGGACCGTCCCAGTCCTCACCGCCGCCGAAGCGGTCAAGCTGGTCCCGAGCGGCGCCACCGTGTCGGTCAGTTCGTCGAGCGGCCTTGGCTGCCCGGACGCCGTCCTTGCCGCGCTCGGGGCCAGGTTCGCGACCGACGGCGAAGGCGGAGACCTGACGCTGCTGCACCCCATCGCAGCCGGCGACATGTATGGCATCGACGGGATCGATCACCTCACGAGCCCGGGTCAGATCAAGCGTGTCATCGCTGGTTCCTACCCGAGCGGGCCATCGTCGGCGGTCCCGCCGAAGATCGTCACGCTGATCGAGGACGGCGCGATCGAGGCCTACAACATCCCGTCGGGCATCCTCTTCCAGCTCCATCGAGCGTCGGCGGTCGGGCAGCCCGGCGTCCTGACCGAGGTCGGCAAGGACACCTTCATGGACCCGCGACGGAACGGCGGGCGCATGAACGCCAGGACGACCGAGGACATCGTCGAGGTGGTCGATTTCGACGGTCGCGAGTGGCTCTACATCAGGTCCATCCCGGTCGATGTCGCGATCATCAGGGCGACGACCGCGGACGAGTTCGGCAACCTCACCTCCGAGGACGAGGGCGCACCGCTCGGTGTCCTGGATCAGGCGCTCGCCGCCCACAACAACGGAGGGGTGGTCATCGCCCAGGTCAAGCGTCTGGCCGAGGGCCGGACGCTGCCCGCGCAGAGCGTCCGCGTGCCGGGCATCGTGGTCGACGCCATCGTCGTCGCCCCCGATCAGCTCCAGACGACCCAGACGGTCCTGCTCCCCGAAGCGGCGGGACACTACCGGGCCCCCATCTCCGAGCTCGAACTCGCCCCCTGGGGGCCAGAGAAGGTCGTCGCCCGCCGCGCGAGCCAGGAGCTGCGTGACGGCGAGGCGGTCAACCTCGGATTCGGCATCTCGGCCCTTGTGCCCCGGATCCTCCTTGAGGAAGGCCTCGACGGATCCGTGACCTGGGTGATCGAGCAGGGTGCGGTGGGCGGCGTGCCCTTCCTCGGCTTCCAATTCGGGTGTGCCCAGAACCCCGATGCCCTCCTCGCGTCGCCCGACCAGTTCACCTACCTGCAGGGCGGTGGCTTCGACCGCGCCTTGCTGTCGTTCCTCGAGGTCGACGCCGAGGGCAACGTCAATGTCTCTCGGCTCAACGCCAAGCCGCATGTCACAGCGGGGGTCGGCGGCTTCGTCGACATCACGGCGCGTGCCAAGCGGATCGTCTTCTCCGGCTATTTCACGGCCGGTGCAGAGCTCGCGATCGAGGACGGGCGCGTTCGGATCGTGCGCGAAGGCAAGCACCAGCGCTTCGTTCCGGAGGTCCAGCACGTGACCTTCAGCGGTCGGCGCGCCCGGGAGCTCGGTCAAGAGGTGGTGTTCATCACCGAGCGTTGCGTCATCCGTCTGTTGCCGGACGGCCTGACCGTCACCGAGATCGCCCCCGGCATCAGCGTCGCTCGAGACATCGTCGGCCAGACGGCGCTCGACCTGAAGATCAGCCCGGACCTGCATCAGATGGATGCGCGGCTCTTCCAGCCGGAGCCGATGAGCCTGAAGCTGCTGGAGCGGCCGGCATGAGCGGCACCGAAGCCGATCAGACGCTCCTGCTCTCGTTCGACGGTCCGGTCGCGACGATCACCCTGAACCGACCCGAGAAGCTCAATGCACTGACCCTGCCGATGCTGTCGGCGCTTGACGATGCGCTCATCGCGATCGACGCGGACGACGTCATTCGGGTGGTGGTCATCACGGGCACCGGCATCAAGGCGTTCTCGGCCGGCGCCGACGTCGTGGCCTGGTCCGACCTCGCTCCGCTCGACATGTGGCGGCGGTGGACGCGCCTGGGTCACCAGGTCATGGACCGGCTCGAGGCTCTCCGTCAGCCGACCATCGCCGCCCTGAATGGGATCGCCTACGGCGGCGGACTCGAGCTTGCCTTGGCCTGCGATCTGAGGATCGCAGCGGACCACGTGAAGCTCGCGGCTCCGGAAGTCGGGATCGCGACCGTCCCCGGCTGGGGCATGACGACCCGGCTCGCAACCGTCGCGGGTCCGGCCAGGGCGAAGCAGATGATCCTGACCGGCCTCCCGATCGACGCCGCCCAAGCGGCGGCCTGGGGGTTGGTCTCCGAGGTCGTGGCGTCGGACAAGCTCGAAGCAGCGACCGCGGAGTGGGCGACCCGGATCGCCGCCCAGGCGCCTGTCGCCGTGCAGGTCGCCAAGCAGCTCATCGACGCGAGCCGCCCTCGGGCCTCGCTCGAGGCGCTGGGCGGCGGCCTGACCGCGTTCACCGACGACGCGCGCGAGGGCCGGGCAGCGTTCCGTGAGCGACGGCCACCTGAGTTCGGAGGCTCCTGACGACATGTCCGCTATCGATACGTCGGCTCTCCCGCGCGACTTCGAGGTCATGGCCGAGCAAGCGCTCGTCTTTGCAGGCGCTCAGGTCAAGCGATTGGTGACGACACGGCCCGGCGCGTTCCCGATCTATACGGTCGACGGCCGCTGGCATGTCGAGGACGAGGCGTGGACGAACTGGACCGAAGGCTTCCTCGGCGGTCTGATCTGGATCTTCGCCCGCAGGACGGGTGACGCCTGGTGGCGCGAGCAGGCCGAGCGGTACAGCCTCCTCATCGAACCGCGCAAGGACGATCGCACGGTCCATGACCTCGGGTTCCTGTTCATCTCGACATGGAAGCGATGGTTCGAGGCGACGGGCGATCCGGCCAAGAAGGACACGGTCACCCATGCCGGTCGGACGATGGCCCTCAGGTTCGACGAGAAGGGTCGCTACCTCCGGTCCTTCGTCGCGCCGGACTCGTGCTTCATCGACATCATGATGAACGTCGGGATCATCTTCGAAGCCGCTCGCGCGACCGGCGACGAGGATCTCCTGCGGATCGCCACCGAGCACTGCCTGACGACCCGACGGCACCTCGTTCGTGGTGACGGAAGCACAGCCCACGAGGCGATCTTCGACCTCGAGACGGGCGAGTTCCTCCGCAATGGCACACACCAGGGCTGGCGGGCCGACTCATCCTGGGCACGCGGACAGGCCTGGGCCCTGTATGGATTCGGGACTGCCTACGCCCTGTCGGGCGACCCCCGTTTCCTCGACACCGCGGAGCGCTGCGCCGACTTCTTCCTCGATCGAACCGGAGCGGCCGTGGTGCCACCCAACGACTGGGAGGAACCGGATCCGCCGCGCCCATACGAATCGTCGGCAGCTGCGATCGCAGCCAGCGGCCTGTGGCAACTGGCCGACCTCACGACCGATCCGGAGCGCGCCACGCGCTACCGCGACGCCACCATCGCGATCCTGACCAAGCTCTCATCTCCAGGATTCCTGGCATCCGACGATGCAGCCTGGGAGGGGATCCTGCGCCACGGCGTCTACCACGAGCGCCGACATCTCGGCGTGGATGAGAGCGTCATGTGGGGCGACTACTTCTATGTCGAGGCGCTCGACAAGGTCCTAGAGGCGTCCCGGGAGGACCATCCATGATCGACATGACGACGCCCACGATCACGACCGATATCGCGATCATCGGCAGCGGGATGGGCGGTGGAACGCTGGCATATGCGCTCCGAAACAGCGGTGCAAAGGTCCTCATCGTCGAACGTGGTGGCTACCTGCCACGTGAGCCGCAGAACTGGAGCCCACGGCAGATCTTCGTCGCGAAGCGCTACCGCACGACGGATCCATTCCTGGATGGGGATGGCAAGCCATTCCGGCCGGCCATCTACTACTACGTCGGTGGCTGCACCAAGGTCTATGGCGCGGCCCTGCCGCGTTTCCGGCGTGAGGACTTCGGGGCGCTCGACAGCGAGGACGGCGTCTCGCCGGCCTGGCCGATCACCTACGACGAGCTCGAGCCCTACTACGCTGAAGCCGAGCGATTGTTCCGTGTGCACGGCACGGCCGGCACGGATCCTCTCGAGGGGACGCGCTCCACGCCGTTCCCGTATCCGGCGGTCCCACATGAGCCCGTGATCGCCGACATCGCCGAGAGCTTCGCAGCAGCAGGGTCTGCGTCCGTTCCCACTGCCCCTTGGCATCGACCTGCGCGAGGGCGGCACCTGCATCCGGTGCAAGACGTGCGACGGGTTCCCCTGCCAGGTCCTCGCCAAGAGCGACGCCGAAGTGTGCGTCACGACGCCCGCCCTCGAGTCTCCGAACGTGTCGATGATGACCGGAGCCCGTGCGATCACCCTCCGGACCGACCCGTCAGGTCGGCGGATCACGGGGCTCGACGTGGATGTGAACGGCCAGCGGCGCACGATCATCGCGTCCACGTACGTGCTCGCCGCCGGGGCGATCAACTCGGCCGCGCTGCTTCTCCGCTCCGCCTCGGACAAGCACCCGAACGGCCTGATCAATGCGACCGGGTTGGTCGGGCGCAACTACATGGCGCACGTCAACTCGGCGCTCATGGCGATCCGCCCGACGGTCAACGGAACCGTCTTCCAGAAGACCCTGGCGCTCAACGACTGGTACTTCGGCGAGTCGAACTCGCAGGTCGGGATGGGTCACGCCCAGCTGCTCGGGAAACTCCAGGGCGGCATGCTCCAGGCCGCCGTTCCGTTCGTGCCGAATCGGGTCCTCGGCGAGCTTGCCGACCGGAGCGTCGACTGGTACCTGATGACCGAGGACATCCCGGATCCTGAGAATCGCGTGTCGCTCGATGCGTCCGGTCGCATCATCGTGAACAAGCGAGCGAGCAACGTCCGGTTGCACAAGCGCCTCCTGAGCACCATGGCGACGGCGATGCGGCGGGCCGGCTACCCGATGATCCAGACCCGTCGCTTCGGCCTGGACGCGACGGCTCATCAGTGCGGGACGGTGCGGTTCGGCGACGATCCCGCGACGTCGGTGCTGGATCCGTTCTGCCGGAGCCATGACGTCTCGAATCTCTTCGTCATGGACGCGTCCTTCCTCCCGTCGTCAGCGGCCCAGAACCCCGCGTTGACCATCGCCGCACAGGCGTTGCGGGTGGGGGAGAAGGCGGCGTTCAACTGAGCGGAGATGTCAACGGCGGCCCCGTGCGCGGGGTCGTCACACCAGTCGTCCTTGAACCTGTCGGAGGCAACCGGTGAGCGAACGCCACACCCATATCGTCATCGGAGCCGGCGCCGCCGGGTGTGCCGTCGCGGCCCGGCTCAGCGAAGACCCGGACAAGCGAGTGCTCCTGCTCGAGGCGGGAGGCCGCGACTGGAACCCATTGATCCACATGCCCGCGGGGTTCACGAAACTGACGGGCCCGAGCGTCAACTGGGGCTTCGAGACGGTCCCTCAACCGGAGCTGAACGACCGGCGCATGCACTACCCCCAGGGCCGGACCCTCGGCGGCAGCACGTCGATCAACGCCATGATCTATATCCGGGGCAACGCGCTCGACTACGACGGATGGCGGGACCTTGGCAACGACGGCTGGGGCTACGACGGCGTCCTGCCGTATTTCCGCAAGTCGGAGAACAACGAACGGCTGGCTGACGAGTACCACGGCACGGGTGGGCCACTGAATGTCACCGAACAGGTCGCCCACAACCCTATCTCGAAGGGGTTCGTCCGGGCGGCCCAGAGCGTCGGCATCCCCTTCAGCCATGACTTCAACGGTGCCGATCAGGCTGGCGTCGGCTTCTACGACGTCACCCAGCGAAACGTCCGCCGGGAGAGTGCGGCGACCGCGTTCCTCGGACCGGCCCGCAAGCGCAAGAACCTCGACATCGCGACACACGCCCAGGCAACCCGGCTGATCATCGAGAACGGCCGGGCGGTCGGCGTCGAGTACCTCGCCAAGGGCAAGCCGACAGAGGCGCGGGTGGAACCGGGCGGCGAAGTCGTCGTCTCGGGCGGGGCGGTCAACTCGCCGCGACTCTTGCTGCTGTCGGGGATCGGGCCGGCCGACGACCTCCGCAAGCTCGGCATCCCGGTCGTCCATGACCTGCCAGGGGTCGGCAAGAACTTCCAGGACCACATGGACGTGTATCTCACCGCGCGGACGGCCCCGGTGAGCTACAACGGCGAGGATCGCTGGGACAAGGCCGCCCGTCACGGCATCCAGTACCTGCTCTACAAGACGGGACCGGTCACGGCCTGTGTGGCCGAGGCGGGCGCCTTCGTGTCCTCGAGCGCCGGCGTCCGATCGCCCGACATCCAGATCCATTGCCTGCCGGCGTTCGTCGTCGACCACGGCCGGATGCGGATCAAGGGCCACGGGGTCACGATCAACACCTGCAATCTCAGGCCGAAGAGCATCGGCTCGATCACGCTGCGCTCGTCCGACCCAATGGCGGAGCCGGCGATCGACCCGGCCTTCCTTCAGGACCCGTATGACTGGAAGATCTCGATGGAGGCATTCGAGCGGGGTCGCGAGATCCTGAACGCGCCAGCCTTCAAGCCTCTCATCCGGCGCGAGCACATGCCCGGGGCAGACGTGAAGACGCCCGACGGCATCCGCGCCTACATCAAGCAATGGTCCAAGACCGACTATCACCCTGTCGGCTCGGCGAAGATGGGCAGCGATCCGCTGGCCGTCGTGGACACCCAGCTCCGCGTCCATGGGCTGAGCGGGCTGAGGGTGATCGATGCGTCCATCATGCCGACCCTCATCAGCGGCAACACCCAGGCGCCCTCGATCATGATCGGCGAGAAGGGTGCAGCCATCATGCGTGCCGGAGCCGTCGTCTGATGCGCGCACGACGGCTCGTCCGCGGGCGCGCATCTGACCGGGCATGGAGCATGCGGCTCCAAGGAGACTCATGACAGACATGCGATGGGGACTCATCGGCGCAAGCGACGTCGCCGCCACTCGGATGATCCCGGCGATGCGGCAGGTCGGCCACCAGGTCACGGCCGTCGGCGATCCGACGCCGGACTGGGCGGCGACGTATGCGGAGCGGAACGGTATCCCCGTCGCCGGCTCCGTCGAGGCAGTGCTCGCGCGCGACGACGTGGACGCGGTCTACATCAGCACGATCAACGAGCTGCACCGCACGCATACCGAAGCGGCCGCGGCAGCGGGCAAGCACGTCCTGTGCGAGAAGCCGCTCGCGCTCTCGGTCGACGACGGACGGGCGATGCTCGCGGCGTGCGAGCGTGCCGGTGTCTTCCTGGCGACGAACCACCACCTGCCCGGCTCGGGGATCCACCGCACCATCCGGCGCCTGGTCGCGGAGGGCGCGGTCGGGCGCATCCTCGCGGTCCGCGTCTTCCATGCGGTCATGCTGCCGGAACGGCTCCAGGGCGGATGGCGTCTCGGGAGCCGAGCAGGCGGCGGTGTCGCGATGGACATCACGTGCCACGACGCCTCGGTCCTCAATCCGCTCCTGGGCGCCCTTCCGACCGACGTCGTCGCGCTCGCCGTCAACCAGGGGCCGTGGGGCGCCGCGGCGGAGGACGCGCTCATGTCCACCCTCCGCTACGCGGACGGCACGCTCGTCCAGACGCATGACGCCTTCACGATCGCGTACTCTCCCACCGGCCTCGAGGTCCTCGGGTCAGATGGCACCATCGAGGCCACGGCGGCCATGGTCCAGGATCCGCTCGGCACCATCCTGCTCCGGGACTCGAGCGGCGAGCACGTGGTGGAACCCGACGACCGGCGCGACCTGTACGAGATCAACGTGGCCGCGTTCGCGGCCGCACTGCGCGGGGAAGGCGCCCCGACCGCGACCGGCCTCGATGGGCTGCGAGCCGTCCAGGTCGCCCTGGCAGTCCGCGAGGCGACCGAATCCGGGCATCGAGTGTCCCTCGCAGACTGACCGAACCACGACGCAGTCGGAGGCGAGCGTTGGGCAGCGATCTCCTTGGCCAGGCGCCCCGAGCCGTGACCGCGGACCAGATCGTGCGCAGGCCGGGTGGGAGTGTGGACCGAGAAGCCATCTGCGGGTTCCTCGAGCAGGTCCCGATCAATCACGCGACCCTCCAGTTCTGCGAGCGGTTCGACGAGCAGAGCCGGATCTGGAACTTCGACATGCACTCACACCCCTACTTCGAGCTGATCTTCTTCATCGAAGGCAAGGCCAACATCGATGCGGGGGCGGAGACGGTCAACGTCCTGGGCTTCGACCTTGTCGTCTATCCGCCGGGTCTTCTGCATGCCGAGCACCTGGAGCTCGGCCGCCGACAGGAGATCATCTGCTTCTGGGTGGACACCGGACCGGCACCCGCATTCGAGCACGCGATCAAGCTCATGGACGAGCGGGGGACCCTCCGCGAGCTGTTCGAGATGGTCTACGCGGAGTTCACCGCCAATCGCCCGTATGCCGCCGACCTGATCTCGAGCTACCTCCAGGCGATCTTCCTCCAGGTGCGCCAACACTTCACGGAGCCCAGCCGGGAAGCGAGCTCGCTCGTGGAACGCTGCCTCGGCTACATCCACGAGAACTACGCCCAGGACTTCGGCATCGAGGCCCTGGCGGCAACCGTGTCGGTCAGTCCGAGCTACCTGTTCCGCCTCTTCAAGAAGAAGATGCGGCTGACGCCGATGCGCTACCGCAATATCGTGCGCATCGACAAGGCGAAGCTCCTGCTCGCGGACCGCTCCCTGACGGTCGATGCTGTCGCCGAGCGCGTCGGATTCGACGACCCCAAGTACTTCGCTCGCGTCTTCAAGGACCTCGCGGGCATGACGCCGTCTGCATACCGGCGGGCCAACGTCGCCGACTGACGGTCAAGGTCACCAGGCCGTGGGATGCAGAGCGACGTCGCCCATTTCGCCGGTCACTTGCGTCCACCATCTGGAGACGCAGGTGAGTTCCAGCATCGGCGGACGAGCGGTACCGTTGGTTCATTCGAGGACGAAGCCGATGACCTTGGCCGAACGTTCTGTCAGTGACTCCGTCGAGCCGCGGGCTCGTAGCGAGCCCACGCCTCGCATCCAGGCGCTCAAGGACCGGATGCTCGATGAGCCGCGTTACCTGTCGATCGAGCAGGCGATGCTCATCACCGACGTGTACGAAGCTCACGAAGACGCCAGCGCCGCCTGGAAGCGCGCCACGTCCCTCGCCGTGGCGATGCGCCGCCTTGCCATCCACATCGACCCGGACGAGCTCATCGTGGGCAACCGCACCACCGGTGTTCGCAGCGGCGTCGTCTTCCCGGAGGCGGGCATCAGCTGGATCGACCGCGAGCTCGACACGTTGGCGACCCGCCCGCAGGACAAGTTCAACGTGCACCCAGAGGACGCTGCTACCTTCCGCGAGCGCATCCTCCCGTACTGGCAGGGCAACACCCTCGAGGACACCCTGCGGGCCGAGGGCGGCCCGCTGCTCGACGCCATCGCCCGCGTCGTGAAGATCAATCAGAAGGACCACGCCCAGGGCCACATCTGCCCCGACACCGCGAAGTGGATCCGCCTGGGTCCGGCCGGTCTCCGCTCCGAGGCGGCGATGCGGGCCGCGTCCGCGACGTCCGACCAGCGAGAGTTCTACGACTCCGTGCTCGTGGTGCTCGATGCGGCGATGGACTTCATGCGTCGGTATGCGGACCTCGCGACGGACATGGCCGTCACGGCCGACACCCCGGAGCGCGTCGCCAACCTCCGCGAGGTCGCTCGGATCTGCAGGAAGCTGAGCGACCGTGGCGCCGAGACATTCCACGAGGCGGTCCAGTCTCTCTGGTTCCTGTTCACCCTGCTCCACATGGAGAGCAACGCCTCGTCGTTCTCGCCGGGCCGCGCAGACCAGTACCTCTACCCGTACTACCGGGCCGACCTCGACTCCGGCCGGCTGGACCGGGCAGGTGCCCTCGAGCTGATCGAGGCGCTCTGGCTCAAGTTCAACCAGATCGTGTACCTCCGGAACTCCCACAGCGCCTCCTTCTTCGCCGGATTCCCGATCGGCTTCAACGTCGCCTTCGGCGGACGGGATGAGGCGGGGCGCGACGAGTCGAACGAACTCTCCTACCTGTTCCTGGAGGCCCAGAGCCACATCCTCCTGCCCCAGCCGAACCTGTCGGCACGTCTCCATGAGGGCTCGCCGGACGCACTCCTCGACGAGTGCACCCGGGTGATCGGACTCGGATCCGGGATGCCGCAGGTGTTCAACGACGAGTCGATCATCCCGGCGCTCGAGGCGAAGGGCGTCTCGTCGGCCGACGCGACCAACTACGCGATCGTCGGCTGCGTCGAGCTCACGACCCACGGCAACACCCTTGGGTGGAGCGACGCCGCGATGTTCAACCTGGTGAAGGCGCTCGAACTGGCGATGAACGACGGCAAGTGCCTGCTCACGGGCGCGCAGCTCGGTCCGCAGACCGGCTATCTCACCGACTTCGCGACGTACGGGGACCTCGAGCGAGCCTTTGCGACCCAGATCGACTATTTCTTCGAGAAGATGATCGAGGCGTGCGAGAAGGTCGAGGAGATCCACCAGCGGCTCCTGCCGAGCGCGCTGCTCTCGTCGGTCATCGACGACTGTCTCGAGCGGGGGATCGACGTCACCCGCGGCGGCGCTCACTACAACCTGTCGGGCATCCAGGTCATCCAGGTGGCGAATGTCGCGGACAGCCTCGCCGCCGTGAAGAAGCTCGTGTTCGAGGATGGGACCGTCGACAAGGCCCGTCTCGTGGCCGCGCTCCAGAGCAACTACGAGCATGACGAGGAACTCCGCCAGATCCTCCTCAACAAGGCGCCGAAGTACGGAAACGACGTCGAGTGGGTCGACGAGATCGGCCACAGCTGGGTCCGCTATTTCGCGACCAAGTTCGAGGGGCGCACCAACTACCGCGGCGGCCCGTACCACACCGGCCTGTACACGGTGAGTGCGCACGTGCCGATGGGAGCGAATGTCGGCGCGACACCTGACGGGCGCCCGGCAGCAGCGCCGCTCGCCGACGGTGGGATGTCCGCCGTCTACGGTCGCGATCGCCACGGACCGACGGCACTGCTCGCCTCCGTCGCCCGCGTCGACTCGTCCCTCGGCAGCAACGGCACGCTGCTGAACATGAAGTTCCTCCCGCGCCTGTTCAAATCGGAGGAGGGCGCCAAGGCCTTCTCGTCGATGCTGCGCGGCTTCGTGAAGCTGCGGATCAACCACGTCCAGTTCAACGTGGTGACACGGGAAGACCTGATCGCCGCCCAGAAGGATCCCGACAAGTACCGCAACCTGACGATCCGCGTCGCGGGCTACACGGCCTACTTCACCGAGCTTGCCGAAGACCTCCAGAACGAGATCATCGCTCGGACCAGCTACGAAGACTCGTGACCACGGGCCGGATCTTCGATCTGCAGCGGTTCTCCGTCCATGACGGACCCGGGATCCGCACCACCGTCTTCCTGAAGGGATGCCCCCTGCGATGCCGCTGGTGCCAGAACCCCGAAGGCCTCGAGCGTGCGGTCTCGCTCTGGTATTTCGAGAACCTGTGCGGGCGCTCCGGACGGTGCGAAACGGTCTGCCCGACCAACGCCATCACGCTCACCCCGACCGGGGTGGAGATCGACCACGTCGCATGCACGTCGTGCGGGGAATGCGTCGACGCGTGCCCACGGAATGCCCTCGCGTTCGATGGCCGCGACGTCACGACGGACGAGGTCGTGGACGAGGTGGCGCGCGACGCGATCTTCCATGAGGTCTCGGGCGGCGGCGTCACGTTCTCCGGCGGAGAACCGCTCGCCCAGGCAGGGTTCGTCCGCGACACTGCCAGCGAGCTCAAGGGGCGTGGCCTGCCGACCACGCTCGAATCGTCCTTCCATGCGCCGTGGGCCTCGATCGAACCGCTCCTGCCCGTGATCGACCTGTTCATCGTTGACGTCAAGGTCGCCGATCCGGATGCCCACCGCGTGGCGACCGGCGTCACGAACGACCTCATCGTCGAGAACCTGCGGCGCCTGGCGGCCGCGCTTCGTGGGACGGGTCGGATCCTTGTGCGCGTGCCCCTCGTGCCGGGCTATACGGCGACAGTCGCGAACCTGCAGGCGATCGCGGACCTGGTCTGGTCGATCGACCCCACGCTTCCCGTCGAACTCATGAACTTCAATCCGCTTGCAAGCGCGAAGTACCGGCGCATGGGAAAGCCGCACGAGTTCGCTGATGTCACCACGGCGTTCTCGCCGGCCGAGATGAGCACATTCCGTTCGGTATTCGCGAAGCGAGGTCTTGTCGTCCGATGAGACCTGCATCGGCCATCGATCGGGAACACGCGACGGGCGAGAGCCTCCACGATCTGGTGCAGGCCGCTGCCTCGGGGAGCCCGATCTATGTGAGTTCCCTCCGCGAGCGGTTCGACTCGCTTGCGCCGGCGGAGTCATTCCGGCTCATCGCGCGGGTCGCGGGCTTCGAGGCCGAGGATCGTGTCTTCACGTTCAGACTGCCGAAGTTCGGGCCGCTTGCTGCCGACGAGCGAGCCATGGTGACCGAGTACGTCCTTGCCGGTCTCTACAACATCATCTCGACGGTTGGGGGTCGAGGTCTCGCGCTGGAGGCCGAGGGAGACGATGGAGAAGGCGCCGAGCTCGCTGCGGCATTCCGGCGCGAGTTCGGGATCGACCAGGATCGCCTGGCGCGGCCGGGGTACGGGCGAGCCGTGAACGTCTCCGAGCGGATGGACGAGGCGATCTCACCCGAGCACGCACCCGGGCGGGGGCGATTCGGGGTGACCGTTCCAGACGCCCCGGCAGTGCCGACGACGCAGGGGCTCGGCCGTGCCGCTCGAGGGAGCATCCAGGCGCTGTGCGAGTCGGCCGTCAGCGACATGGCGGGGTTGTCGCTGTGCGGGATGGATATCGGAGGAACCGACATCAAGCTCTGCCTGGCGATCGACGGCAAAGTCGCCCGGTTCATCGAGTACGACTGGTTCCCGGCCGCGTTCACGACAATCGACCAGATCATCGACCCGATCCTGATGCTCATCCGGTTGGTGCGACTCGAGGGCGCCCGAGCGAGCGGCTCCCGTGATGCGACCGTTCTCGAGCAGGTCCTGGCCCCCGCGTTCGCAGTCGACGCCTCGACGACTGCGATCGAGGCTGCCGTCCGGGAAGGCGAGTCCTTCCTGCGGGACGAGTTCCTCCTCGACGGTGTCGGCGTCTGCTTCCCCGACGTCGTCGTTCGCGACAAGATCGTCGGCGGCGAGGTCTACAAGACGCGCGGCATCCGGGCCAGCCTCGGCGCAGGGTTCGAATCCGAGTTCCGTCGACTGACAGAGCTCAGGGAGGCGCTTGCAGTGTTCGTGAAGCCGACCGGTGTCGTGGGGATCGTGAACGACGGTCCGATGGCGGCGTTCACGGCCACCGTCGAGCTCGGGACCGTCGATCCCTCAGCCATCGTGGACGGAGTCTTCGCACACACGCTCGGCACCGAGCTTGGCACCGGGTGGGTCACGCGGGATGGCACGATCCCCGAGATCCCGCTGGAGCTCTACAACTGCGTGATCGACCTCGGCAGCTATCCGGAGCGCCGCTTCGAGCCTGACGACGTGCGGAGCGTCAACAACTTCAACACGCGTCTGGCCGGCACGCTCCAGAAATACACGAGCCAGAGCGGCGTCTTCCGGCTCGCGGCGAAGTACCTGCCCGACCAGGATCCCGAGCTGTTCGCCGAACTGCTTCGATCGCGGCTTGCTCGCGGGATCTGGTGCCGTCATGTTCGTCCCGACCGAGCCCCATGACATGCGAAAGCCACTCCTCGAGTTCCTGATGCAGATCGGCGGACGCGGGCGGGCACCCCGCTGTCGATCGGATCTTCAGGGAGATCGGTGGATTCATGGCCGTCGCCTGGATCGAATCGACATGGCTGCTGGACCCGGCTGTCGACCAGCGGATCCTCTTCGGACGGCTCGTCAAGCATCGTGCATGCTTCGATCTGATGGTCGAGGGCGCCCACGCGATCGCACCGGCACTCGAGCTCGTCGTCGCCGACGACGAGATGGCGAACACCGCCCTGATGCGCCAGCTCCGCGACAGCGAGCGCTACACCGTTGCCCAGTTCGCCCAGGCGATCGGCGCGATCCATTACGCGAACTGGCGGCGCAAGGCGTCTCCGGACGTCCGGCCCGAGGGCGTCGCGGGAGCGGTCGGCGCCGCGTCGTGACGGCCGACACCATCGGCGACCCACAGCCGCACCTCCGGGTGGGTGTCCTGGGTGCCGGCATGATCGCGACGATCTCGTACGGCTACCTGCCGCATCTCGCCAAGATCCGCGACCGGGTCGAGGTGACCGCCATCGCCGATCGCCACCTCGAGAAAGCCAGGGCCGTGGCCGACATGTATGGCATCGCCCAGGTCGCCGGATCCCTGGACGAACTCCTCACGCTCGATGTCGATGCCGTCGTGAATCTGCTGCCAGGGCCGGCCCACTACGCGGCCTCGAAGCGGATCCTGGAATCGGGCCGCCACCTGGTCACCGAGAAACCCATCGCGAGCTCCCTCGCCGAGGCCGACGAGCTGCTCGATATCGCGGATCGCAGCGGGCTCTACCTGATCTCCGCTCCGGCGGACATGCTCGCCTCCGAGTGGCGACGAGCCCGCGACCTTGTCGCCCGCGGCGCGATCGGCAAGGTCGCGTTCGCGCGCGTCCAGTCGTCCCATGCAGGGGCGGCCGGACTCTCCTGGCCGGTCGACCCCGCGCCGTTCTATCGGGAGGGTGTCGGGGCCCTCCTGGACCTGGCCGTCTATGGGCTGACGCAGGTGACGGGCGTCCTGGGTCCGGCGTTGCGTGTCTCGGCGATGTCGGGCATCACGGTTTCGGAACGGCGCGTTCGCGGCGGCCCCTTCGATGGCACGACGATCCCCGTGTCCGCGCCGGACAACAACCTGCTCCTGATCGACTTCGGTGACGCGACCTTCGCTGTCGTCGACGGCACGTTCAATGTCGTGGCCTCCAGGAGTCCGCGCATGGAGGTGTTCGGGCTCGAGGGAACGCTGCTCGTCAACCGCGAAGATGTGGCGGCGCCACCGGTCGAGCTGTACCGCCTCGATGCGGCTCCCGGGGTGGCCGGCTGGATCAGTCCGCAGACGTACGAGATCTTCCCTGTCGGCTCGGACCGGTTCGCTGAATTGGCGCGGGGAGTGCTGATCGAGCATCTCGCCGATTGCATCCGCGACGGTGTCCAGCCGATCGCAAGCGGACGGCATGCGCGACACGTCCTGGACCTCATGTTGGCCGCGCAGCAGTCGGCTCGCGAGGGCCGGGTCATCGATATCGTCACGACCTTCTAGGGCACGATCGACGCCAACGAAGCTACAAGGTCGCTATCGTTCAGGATCGACTCACGTGAGACCACGAAGGATTCGACATGACCGAGAACGATGCCGCACCATCCGGATTCGTCGTCGAGGCGACCCGAGAACTGGATGCCCCACCCGCCGTCGCGTGGCGCTCGTGGACCGATCCGGCCGTTCTCCGACGATGGTGGGGTCCGACCGGATTCACCTGCCCGACGGCTGACCTGGACGTGCGCGTCGGCGGCAGATCGCTCGTGTCGATGAGCGCGCCGGACTGGGGTTTCCCCGAGATGTTCAGCGCGTGGGAGTACACGCTCGTCCAGGAGCCCGACCGCCTCGAGTTCGTCTTCCGGTTCGTGGATGCGCACGGCGATCCGCTGGACGAGACCGGCCGACCGCCGGGCGTTCCTGCGGAGGTCGCCCATACGATCACGTTCGATGCGCTGCCCGGCAACCGAACGCTGATGCGCGTCCACGAGGCCGGCTACGCGAGTGCTGAGCCTCTCGAGATGTCGCGACAGGGTCTGGAGCAGTCACTGGACAAGCTCACGCCGCTCTTTGCCGAAGGAGACGTCGCAGCCTGAGGCATGCAGATAGGCGCACGCTGTGTCCGACTCCGCGACCCTGGTCGAGCCGAAACGCTCTTACTCTCGCGAGGATCGAGCCCTTGAGTATCGAGATCGACGACAAGGGCCATTCGATGTGTGGGAGGCTTTGTCAGCACGCCTCAAGCGGGCGCCTCTTACGCCCTTCTGCCAGCTGCTTTGATGGCATACGACAACCCGTGCTCACGAAGGATCGGCCATGTCAGCCAGTCAGCCCAGCATCACCCTCAACAACGGCGTTGAGCTGCCGGCGCTCGGGTTCGGAGTCTTCCAGACCCCGGCCGACGTCACGCAGGCTGCCGTCGAGGAGGCCCTTCGGGTCGGGTACCGGATGGTCGACACCGCGGCTTCCTACCTCAACGAGCCGGAGGTCGGGGCGGCGATCGCCGCCAGCGGTGTCGAGCGATCGGAAATCTTCGTCCAGACGAAGGTATGGGTGAGCGACTACAGCTACGACGGCGCACTCCACGCGTTCGATGTCAGCACCCGCAAGCTGCGCATCGATTACATCGACCTGTACCTGCTCCACCAGCCCCTGCCGCAGGCCTTCGATGCGACCGTCGACGCCTACCGGGCACTCGAGCGCCTCCTCGAGGAGGGACGCGTGCGGGCGATCGGCATCTCCAACTTCAGTCCCGCCCACCTCGAGACTGTGTTGCCGCGCCTCTCGATCGTGCCTGCGGTCAACCAGGTCGAAATCCATCCCTACTACAGCCAGCCCGCCCTGCGCACCGTCCACGACCGACGCGGCATCGCGACCCAGGCCTGGTCGCCGCTCGGCGGCGTGTACGTGTACCGAGGGCCGGAAGGAGACGAATCGAGGAACGCGCTCGAGGACCCGATCATCACTGCGATCGCCGAGCGGTACGGCAAGACGCCTGCCCAAGTCGTACTGCGCTGGCACATCGACAGCGGCCGGTCGGCCATCCCGAAGTCCGTGACGCCGGCCCGCATCGCGCAGAACCTGGACGTCTTCGACTTTGCTCTGACAGCGGACGACATCACGGCGATCGACGGCCTCGACACCGGCATCCGTGGCGGACCGAACCAGGACGAACTCGACTTCCGGACATTCAATCGGACGATCCCGGACTGACGACGCACCTGAACTGCCGGCTCCACAGCCCCGACGACAGCAACGCGATGGGACTCGCCTTCACCGCGCTGAGGCACCTCAACCCCAGGCCATGCAACCGGAGAGCGTTCTCGCAACGAGCCACGACGTCAGGGACTCCCGAGCTGTCGGCGTCAGGGGCGCATTCCTCTCGCGGCTGGTGGTGCTGGACGTTCTCATCGTCCCGCTCGGCTGACGGACCGATCAGGCTGGAGCGGCATCGCTGCCTGCGAGAACCATCACATCGACGGGTTCGGCGCGGCCCTTGAGCGCCAGGTGTCGGACCTCCCGCCCCTCGACGGAGATCCCGGCTGCCATCCCGGCCGGCAACGACACGAGGATCTCCCCCGCCCCCGCCAGCGACGCCAATCGGGCCGTCGTGTTGACGGCATCGCCGAGGGCCGTGAACTGCAGCTCGCTGCCGAGCCGGCCGACCAACCCGACGTAGGCGACTCCGGTATGGACCCCGACGCCGAGCGGGAGACCGCTCCCGTCCGGACCGATGTCGGCGGTCCGTGTGATCAGGCGTTCGGCTGCCCGGACAGCGAGACGCGCATGATCAAACCCGGTCATGCCCGGGATGAACAGACCGACCACCTCGTCACCGACGAACTTGTCGACGACCGCGTCGTGGTCGATGAGCGTGTCTGCTGCTACCTCGTAGAACTTGTTCATCAGGGCGCCGAACGCGGACGGCGTCATCGATTCGCCGAGGGTCGTCGAGCCTCGGACATCGGCGAACAGGAGCGACAGTTCGATTTCGGCCCCGCCAACACCGAACTCGCTAAAGACCTGGTAGCAGCTCCGACAGAAGCTCGGGTTCTTCTCCCAGCGACCGCGCCCTGTGCGCCGCATCCACCACCCGCCGATCCCGCTGAACGGCGCGTTGCAGGTCTTGCAGCGTGGATCGGATGGGAGCATCCGGTGGCGGCGCCGGAGGGCAGGCATACCGGGATCGGTACCGGTCAGCAATGCCCGCCACCTGTCGTTTGTCGAGGTTGTGATCGACGGCGATTGCATGTGGATCCACGTGCTTCGATGCGACCCCGTTGAGTGTACGCGGGCATGCATTCGATGCAGTCGGCTGGGTGCAAGGCGACGTCTGACGACGCGGCGGTTCACCCAGTCGTGAGTGCGTTCGCTATCCATGCGCGCTCGGGAAGACCGCGAAGGCCAGAGCTGGTCCGATACAGCCGGCAGCGCGGTGTGTAGTCGCCAGGGTCGACGTAGGTCGGGTCGACATCGCGGCCATTGACGCGGATCGTGGGGGAGCCGGGGAAGCGGTGTCGGCGTCACGAGAGCCTTGATCCTGAAGGGGTTCGCCGGCCCTATTTGCGTATGCGAACTGGCGTCGAGGGAGACGGCTGGCCGGCGCGGCTGAGGGAGCGGCCCAGGCCACCGTGCGGACCGTCGAAATCAGCCGCGTTGGCCGGGACTGGCAAGATGGCCGGTGGCCTTGGCGCCGCTCCGATCGGCCGATGGGCAGGGTCTGGTCCTCATGGCCGTGGGCGCCCGGGCCCGGGAGCCTGATCGGGAGTCTGGATCGCCGCTAGGCGACGCCCGGGCGGGTTCGACGCATCGGCCTGCGCCGAGCGAGTGTTGCCGTGCAGGATGAAGTAGGTTGCCGTGGGGCCTTTGCCCTTGACGTCGATCAGCCCGCGCGCCTCGAGATCGAAGGACCCACTGAGGCGCTCTGCCACGGCATGGGTCACCTGGACGCGCCCGGGCACGCCGAGCGACTCCATCCGGCTGGCCATGTTCACTGTGTCGCCCCAGACGTCATAGATGAACTTCCGCCGGCCGATGACGCCTGCCACCACCGGACCGCAGTGGATCCCGATCCGGAAGGTGATCCCCAGGCGCGTCGCCGCTTCGATCCGGCCGACCGACTCAGCGAGGTCGAGGGCCATGGCGGCAACACGCTCCGTATGGTCGTCGGATCGCTCCGGCATGCCGCCAACCACCATGTAGGCGTCGCCGATGGTCTTCACCTTCTCGAGGCCATAGCCGTCCACGAGGCCGTCGAAGACCGTGAACACTTCGTTCAGGACGCCGACGAGTTCCTGCGGCGACAGGCTTGCCGACAGCCTCGTGAACTCGACGATGTCAGCGAACATGAGGGTCACGTCGTCGAAGCGGTCGGCGATGAGCGGCTCGCCCTCGCGCAGTCTGCTGGCGATCGGCTCGGGCAGGATGTTGAGCAGGAGACGCTCGTTCTCCTTGGCGAGCCGCTCCCGTTCCTTCACCGCGGTGACGTCGGTGCCGTAGACGTTGATGAAGCCGAACTCCGGCACGTCGACCGGCAGGAGGGCATACACGTGCGGACCGGCCTCGACCTCGACCATGGCCCCATCCGCTGCTTGGACCCGGGCGAGAAGGGTCTTGGCCAGGTCCATGGGCAGCTTCGATCCGACCGCCAACCCGAGACCCTCGACGAGACCGGCACTCGCCCGATTGGCGTACACCAGCGTGCCGTCCCACATGATCCGAAAGACGGGGTTCGGGTTCTGGTCGGGGAACTTCACGATTGCCCGCTCGGCCGTGACGTCCATCCCGTAGAGGTTCGTGAAGTTCATGTCGCTGATCGGCACCGGCCAGACGGCGAACGTCCGACTGTCAGCCACGAACTCGATGAAGCCGTGCTCGGGAGCGACGGCATCGAATCGAGCGAGAGTCGCGGACGGGACGACCTCGCCAACCACGACGCCCATCGTCCGCAGGATGGGTGCGCTTGCGGGGTTCGCGTAGATCAGGTGCCCGTCGGCATCGATCCGCATCACGGGATTCGGATTGTCGTCCGGGAAGCGGTTGATCGCGCTGACCTGGTCGGTCGTCAGGCGAGGGGCGCCCTCATGCGGCTCGTTCGCTGAAGCGCGAAGTCCTCCACGGGCCATGACTACGAAATCGTAGGGTCGCCGTCAACAGGCGGCACCCGGTCGACCGACCGACCCCGCTCAAAGGCCATCACCCGGTAGTCGGCATCGATTCGCCGGCCGCCCGGCCCCATGACGCGCTGCTTTACCGCCGTTGGCTGAGGGAACCTCGGCGGGGTTGGCTGACCATCACCCCATCAGATTCTCTTCGCCGATGCCTCGGGCGGGAGTAGCTCAGTCGGCAGAGCGGCAGCCTTCCAAGCTCGATGCCAGGTCATGCCGGGTGAGTCCAGCCTAGCGCCGAGGTCGTCGGTCGGCCGGCTCGGTACTCCAGCCGTTCCTGCTGTTCCGCGGGGATCGTGACCGCGAGTGTTGTCGCGGTCGACAGCGAAAGCCGCCCTCCGGGACCGGAGGGCGGCTTTGAAGACTGGTTCGTTCACCGAGCCGGCGGCGACTCGAAGTGCTTCACCGTGCTGACGATCACGGCGATCGCGGCGAGGAGACTCATGATCGAGGCTCCGGCGAATACCCACCAGAACGCTGCGAACCGCTCGGCGATCAGGACGTCGTTCGCGGAGACCGCGACCTGGAACTGATGAGCGATCGGGACAGCGATCGGGAAGGCGATGGCCAGGCCGCCGAAGGTGATGGCGGCCATCGCGAGTCCGACCACCGTCGAGCCGGCCACGATGGCGATCGCGAAGGTAGCAGCGGTTCCGTGACGGGCTGACCTCGGAGCGGGGGTCCAGGTGGCCTGTGAGGTGTTCATGTTCGTTCTCCTTCGAAACTAGGAAAGGCTGCGAATCTGATTAGAGGTCCATACCGGCCAGACGACGCCGTCCGAGCACGAAGAGGAAGGCCATCCCGATCGCCCAGGCTGCGGGCGTGACGAGCGAGAGCGGGCCGCCGGTCGAGACCTCGATGGCCCAGCCGAAGATGGACGTGGGGAAGAATGGAGCCACCGCGGGGACGAGGCCGCCCGCGATCGAGGGCAGGATGAAGAAGAAGAGCCCGATCGCGCCGACCGCGGCCTGGTTCGAGACGAAGGTGCTCGCGACGAGCGTGATGCCGACGAAGATCGCGGGCACCATCACGGTCGCCAGTGCAACGGCCACGACGACGGTCATGTCGGGTGCGCCATAGAGGATCGTGACGAGCCCAGTCGTGATCGCGAGCGGGATGACGAATGCCGCAACCCACAACACGAGGGTCGCCGTGAGCCATTTGCTGACGAGAACGCTCGTCCGGGAGATGGGCTTGGAGATCGTCCACGCGAGGGTGCCGCTGTCTCGCTCGGCGAGGAGCAGGCTCATCGTCGCGAAGATGACTGCCAACACGCTGATCTGTGTCGCGATCCCTGCGAGCAGGTTGTCGATCGGCACCGCGGAAAGGATCTTCGCGGGACCGTCTCCTGCCTCCGACGGGAAGTTGCTGAGGACCCATTGGTTGATCGCCGCGTTCGCGGCGCCGAGGATGATGACCGTCGTGGTCGCGGCGGCCACGATCCAGGTTCCCTTACCGTGGCGCCAATCGAGCACGTCCTTGCGAACGAGGTTGCGGAGCCCGAGCAGTCTGGCCGCACCCTGTCGGCCGGAGACGTACTCGAGGGTGTTGGCTGTCGTTGCGTTCATGCTGCGTGCTCCTTGGAGTCGATGAGGCGAAGGAAGACGTCCTCGAGATCGGCGCGCACCGGGGCGGCCGACACGAGGGCGAGATCGTTGTCAACGGCGTAGCGGGTGATCGCCCTCTGCACGATCTCGGTCGTGCCGTGTCGTGTCTCGACGCCGTAGGTTGCTTCGTTCGCGGCCTGCGACTCGAGCTCCACGGACGCGACCCCGGGCAGTGCGGCAAGGCCGGCAGCCGTCGATTCGGTCACGCCGCGGACGACGACCGCGAGGCGGTCGGGACTGAGGCTGCGCAGGAGCTCCTGGGTCGGCGCGGCCCGGACGAGCTTCCCGTGGTCGAGGATCGCGACATGATCCGACACGCGCTGGACGTCGTCGAGGATGTGGGTGGAGTAGAAGATGGTGGTATCGCCGCGGAGCCGCTCCATGATCTCGAGGACGTCACGCCGTCCCACGGGGTCGAGGGCGCTTGCCGGCTCATCGAGAAGGAGCAATCGCGGCCGGCCGATGAGGGCCTGCGCGATCCCGAGCCGCTGGCGCATGCCGCCGGAGTAGGTGCCCGTCGGGCGATCCGCGGCATCGGTGATCCCGGCCAGGGCGAGGGCGTCGTCGATGCGGCGCTCGATCGGGTCGGACACCCACGGATAGAAGCCGGCCACGTAGCGAAGGGTCGTGCGGCCGGACATCCACGGGTAGAACCGTGGTTCCTGGCCGAGATAGCCGATGGCTCGCTTGTAGTCGTCGCCGGCGCTGAGCGGGATGCCGGCGACGGTCGCTGTCCCGCTCGTGGGTCGGGTGAGACCGGCGAGGATCTTGATGGCGGTCGTCTTGCCGGCGCCGTTCGCACCGAGGAAGCCGTAGATCGAGCCGACGGGGACGTCCAGGGTGAGACCGTCGAGGGCGGTCACCCCCGGGTACTGCTTGCTCAGATCGCTGGTGGTGATGGCAGATGGCATTCGGGCCTCCAATGGCTGGGGGGACCTTGTGGTCCTGGTCCACACCATCGGTCCTGGGACTCGCGCCGCCATCCGTGGGAACGCGCACCATGCCACTGGTTCTCCAGCCGCCAAAGGGACTTGGTCGGCGCTGGACAGACTCAGCCGGGACCGGCGACCCGGCTGGCGGCGGCGAGGCTCGTCCACGAATCCGGCCCGAACGCGCCGGCGATTCCGTGGAGATCGCCGAAGGCGTCACACAAGTCGGCGTTGTTGCAGGCCGCCCACTCGATCAGCCGGTCGCCTTCCATCGTCATGTCCGAGTCCTCATGGCGCGCCGCGGCAGAAACCAGTGTCGGGGTCGGTGTCTGCACGGATGGATTCGTCGAGGCAGGCGACCAGGGTTGGTGGGCGACCACCTCAGGTCAGCCCACTCGAAGGAGAACACAGTGCGCTCGCTCATGACCCGACACCCCATCGCATCGTTCCTGCTCCTGTTCTACGGGCTCGGATGGGCCTGTTTCGTGCCGTCGCTGCTCGGCACGGAGGGCTTTTCAATCCTGCCGGCCGACATCCCACTTGACCCGTTCAGGCTGCTCTCGATCGCGTTCTTCGCGATCATCCCGTTCGTCGTGACCAGGATCGTCGGGCCGGGACCGGGCCGATCGCTCTCCGGTCAGGTCCGACACGTTCGCGTCAGCCCGCAGTGGTATCTGATCGCGCTCTTCGGGCCGCCGTTCGCGCTTCTCGTCGCGGCCATCGTCGTGAAGGGCACCGCGCCGATCATCGCTATCGCGAACAACGTCGCGTCCATCCCCACCGAGTTCGTCCTCGGCATCGTCGTGCTGGCGCTGCTCGGCAACCTCTGGGAAGAGACCTCCTGGAGCGGATACGTGACCAATCGGCTGCAGGCCCGGTTCGGCCCGCTCAAGGCGAGCCTCATCGTCGCCCCGTTGTTCGGGCTGTATCACCTCCCGCTGTTCTTCATCATCGCCGGTCTCGACAGCGGTCCGAACCATCTGCCCCTCGCGCAGTTCCCCCTCTACCTCGCGTTCCTCCTCATCGTCTTCTCCGGTCCGATGCGGATCCTGTTGACCTGGATCTACAACTCGACCGGCCAGAGCCTGCCGGTGGTGTCGCTGTTCCACGCGTCGATCAACGCGACCGGCGGCGTCGCCATCCTCGCCACGTACTTCGCAGGGGTCGACGGCCTGCTCCTCTATGCCGCACTCGCCGGGATGGCCCTCGCGGTCATCGCTGCCACTCGGGGTCGACTCGGTCTGCCACGAGCCGATGAAGCCGCGGTGCGACTCGCGAGCCCCGCCCAGCCGGCTGGGAGCCCGAGCGTCGCCTAGGTCCGCCGTGGCCAGCTTGACCCGAATGAGCCCGCGGTGACGCGGGCTCATTCGGCGTCCGTCCCGGCTTCGTGTAGCGAGGCCCCTCAGGTCGCGGAGGCCGCCTCGTTCGCGATGACCCAGCGAGCCAGCTGCATCCGGTTATCGACGCCGAGCTTGTTGAAGATGCTCGCGAGATGGCTCTCGACCGTCCGCTCGGAGATGAAGAGGCTCCCCGCGACCTCGGCGTTCGTCGACCCGCCGGCCACGAGCGTCGCGACCTCCTTCTCCCGGCGGGACAGGCCATCGCTCGGCGTCGGGGCTCGAGCGGCCTTCGGCTTCGACGGCGCCACGGGCGGCTCGGCGTCGAGCGCGTAGTCGACCGCCGTATCCCGGGCGCAGCGCCTTGCCGGACCGAAACGCTGCCTCGAACGCGGCGTCGCCGAGCGCCGCGCGCGCGTCGAGCTCGACGCGGTTGTGACCGGCGCGGAGCGGCTCGAGGATCGGCGCCGGAATCGATTCCCAGAGCGCCTCGGCGATGCCGATGATCCGTGCGGCCCGATCGTGGGCTGCGCTGGCGCTCTCGACCAGGCCGAGCGTCTCCATGGCCAGGGCCGCGCCCACGAAGTCGTTCAGGTCGCGGCGGATCTCGAGCGAGCGGCGCCCGGCGCGGAGCGCCTCGGGGAGGTCGCCGCGGCGGAGGAGGCCGATCGCCAGGAACTGGTAGAGCGATCCGCGTTCCCAGGTCTCGCCGAGCACCTCGCTGATGGCGATGCCCTCTCGGGCGTGCGCAATGAGTTGGTCACCACCCTCCGCGCTGTGACCCATCACCAGGCACACCGTCCCAGACAGGCGGGGGAAGCCCCAGCCCATGGCCGCCGCCAGGGCAAGCGACTCGACCCCGATCGCGATGACCTCGTCCGACCGGCCGTCGACGTAGGCGGCGACGGCGAGCGTCTGCATCGACCAGAACACGATGATCGGGATCCCCGATCGCCCGGCCCACGGCGATGGCCTCGGCTCCCATCCGGGCTGCTCGGCCCTGGTTCCCCAGCTGGATCTGGAGGAGGCCGCCGACCCACAGGAGCCTTCCGTGGGCGCGGCTGCCTGATGGGACGAGCCCGATGAGATCATCGATCAGCCGCTCCACCTCCGTGCCGGGTCCCTGCGACAGCCAGTAGATCCAGAGATCGCAGGCAATCGCGGTACCGGCCTCCGCCTCGTCGGGACTGCTCCGGCAGAAGTCGAGGGCGCTCCAGACGTTCGCTCGCTCGGTGCGGATTCGCTCGATCGCCTCGACTTGACGCGAATTGCTGGCGCCGGCGATGACCGCGAGGGATCCGATCCAGTCGCGATGGCGGCGGCGCACGGTGATGAGCTCGCCGGACCCCTCGAGACGCTCCCGTCCGAACTGGCGAAGCGGCTCGAGGATTCGGAAGCGCCCGCCGCGGGGGCCGTCACGCCGCTTCAGGATCGATCGTTCGACGAGCCGCGCCAGAAGGTCGGGGATCCGCTCTGCGGGCAGGACATCGTCAGAGCACACCTCCGCCGCCGCGCCGGCTTCGAACCCGCCCGCGAAGATCGAGAGGCGGCGCCAGAGGAGTCGCTCGGCGTCGTCGAGAAGCTGGTAGCTCCAATCGATCGTCGCATCGAGCGTCTGCTGTCGGTGAGGGCGGGTGGGATCGCCCGTTCCCAGGACCCCGAGTCGCGCGGTGAGGCTGTCGTCAAGGGTGTCCAGACCGAGAGCATGGAGACGGACCGCGGCGAGCTCGATCGCGAGGGCCATCCCGTCCAGCTTCGCGCACACGCTCGCCACCGCGGCCGCGTTGCCTTCATCGAGATGGAAATCGCGGTCGACAGCCTGCGCCCGCTCGACGAACAGCGCGACCGCATCTGACAGCAGCGCTTTGGAAAGCGGTGGGCGCGTGGCCTCCGGGAGCGACAGGGTCGGGACGTCGACGACGATCTCGCCGGTCACGCCGAGCGCCTGCCGGCTCGTCGCCAGCATGCGGACGTCGGGAGCGGCGCGCAGGATCGCGCCGGCCACAAGGGCCGCCGACGCGATGACGTGCTCGCAGTTGTCGAGGACGAGGAGGCAGCGCTTGCCGGCCAGGTAGTCAGTGAGACGGGACATCGACGGTCTGGCCGCCCGGTCCTGCAGGCCAAGCGCTGCGAACGCGGCCTGCGTCACAAGCGCCGGGTCCTGCACAGCAGCAAGCTCGACGAACCAGGTCCCGTCTGGGTACATGCGCGCCGTCTCGCGTGCGGCGCGCAGTGCGAGCTTCGTCTTGCCGACCCCGCCGGGACCAGTGAGCGTCAGCAGACGGCTGGTCGGGAGCATCCGGGTGAGGTCGGCGACCTCCTGGCGTCGCCCCACGAAACTCGTCAGTTCGACTGGCAAGTTGCCGGAATGCAGGGTGGCTCGGGTGGGCGCCACGGTCAGCGGAGCCTAGTCCTATGTGGGCCACGCGGCAAGGCTGAAGGTCGGTCGTCCGGGCCCAGGGAGGCGACGTCTGGCGTATTCCGAATCCGACAAATCAGTGTCGCTGTCCGTGTTGCCTCGGATGGCGGCTTGATCCAGAAGCGCCAATGTGAGCCTCACCGACGGACCGGACCTCCGGCAGCCGATCGGTCGAAAGGAGGACCACCATGCAGGCTCCAGAGACCATCGAAATCGTCGAAGCTTCAGAGACCCGCGTGCGTGGCGCCTGCCTCATCACGGGCTGCCCGTGCAAGGACTCACGCATCGTGTCGTACCGCCGCGCCGCGTTCTTCGCTGCCGTCGCTCGGGGCTCCGGCCAGACCGGCTGATCGAGTCGTCGCCGTGGAGCCCGAGTGGCGGATCCCCTTGGTTTCGCTCACCGATTGAACGTTCCGACTCGGAATGGTGTACCGAGACCGCTCAACTGGAATCAAACCAGCCAGGGAGGAGATGCCATGCGGCCCCGGTGAATTGCCTGCGGCTCAGCCTTTCGCCTCGACGAGGCTTACTTCCGACTGAGGACCAGGAGGAACTCGGCCGATGCGTGATCCGTGACCGACGCGAGCCAGCCGTAGCCTGTCGGATCCGGAATGCCCCAGTCGACGAACGAGACGGGAACCGACCCCGCGACCAGGAGCGCCGACCCGTCCCGACGGGCTGACATCGTGACGGTCACCGGGTGAGAGGTCCCACGAAGCTCGAGCTGAGCCGCGACCGTGGCAGTCATCGTCCCGCCTGAGCCGAACGAGGTACTGAAACACGAGGTTCGTGCCGATGAAGGCCAGCGTGTACAGCGAGATGAAACGCCGGCCAACCCGGTGTGCCGCGGGCGCCGCCGGCTCCAGCGCGACCTCGGCTGCAGTTCGGTACCTCATTCCGTCGAGCCCGGCGCCGGGAGGCAGATACGGCTCAGTTGACCTGC
>CAVZME010000007.1:0-188734 GCA_963776385.1 uncultured Chloroflexia bacterium | reverse complement strand
CAGAACTCGCGGGTCGTTAAGCGGCTCCTGGACGCGCGTTCCCTGTCCACCACCGGATCGAGCCCGAATCGCGCTCGGACGACTGCTTGACAGGTGGCGTACGGTGTGCAGGGACAATATGTTATCGGTAACTGCGTTATCGATAACAGCACTCCGTCCGTCATGCGCCCCAAGCGACTCGCCCCGACTGTGTCCTTCCTGATGGGAGATGCTCGACGTGGATGAACTCCTGGTCGAGATGGTCGATATCGCCAAGAGCTTTCCCGGCGTCCGGGCGCTCGAGAACGCGCAGTTCGATCTGCGCCCGGGCGAGGTACACGGTCTCGTCGGGGAGAACGGCGCGGGGAAGTCCACCTTGATGAAGATCCTTGCCGGGATCTATCGCCGCGATGCGGGCGTGATCCGAATCCGCGGAGAGGAACAGGAGATCACCTCCCCCCGGGCGGCCCAGGACCTCGGGATCAGCGTCATCCATCAGGAGCTGAACCTCATGGGGCACCTGACGGTGGCCCAGAATGTCTACATCGGCCGGGAGCCGCGACGAGGGATCCTGCTCGACGAGAAGGCGCTCAACCGGAACTGCGCGCAGCTGTTCGAGGATCTCCACATGCAGCTGGATCCGCGCGCGCGTGTCTCCCGGCTTGCCGTGGCTCAGCAGCAGATGGTCGAGATCGCGAAAGCCCTTTCCTACGACTCGGACGTCCTTGTCATGGATGAGCCCACTGCGGCACTCACCGACACCGAGATCGATGAGCTCTTCCGGATCACCCGGCACCTCCGTGAGCGGGGCCACGGGATCGTCCATATCTCGCACCGGCTCGAAGAGCTCAAGCAGATCACCGACCGCGTCACCGTCATGCGCGACGGGCGCTACATCAGGACGGTCAACACGACCGAGGCCTCGACCCAGGAGATCATCAGCATGATGGTCGGCCGGACCGTCTTTGAGGCGACGCCGGAGGTGCCCGAGAAGCCCGATCCGACGGTGATGCTCGAGGTCCGTCACCTCAATCGTGGGCGGCAGGTGCGTGACATCAGCTTCCAGCTCCACCGGGGCGAGATCCTTGGGATCGCGGGTCTCGTCGGCGCTGGCCGCACCGAGGTGGTCCGCGCGATCTTCGCGGCGGACGTGCCGGAATCCGGCGAGATCCTCATCAAGGGCGAGCCGGTCACCATCCGGACGCCGACCGATGCCGTCAGGCATGGGATCGCCTACCTCTCCGAGGACCGCAAACGGTACGGGCTCGCGCTCGGCATGGACGTCGAGGTGAACGCCGTCCTGGCGTCCCTCGGACAGTTCACCAATCGGTTCGGCTGGGTGAAGACCGCAGCCACCCGGCAGAAGGCCGTCGAGCTCGTCGACACGCTGGCGATCAAGACCCCGCGAGTCACCCAGCGGGTGAAGAACCTGTCCGGTGGCAATCAGCAGAAGGTGGTCATCGCGAAATGGCTGATCGCCGACACCGACATCCTGATCTTCGACGAGCCGACGCGCGGCATCGACGTCGGCGCGAAGAGCGAGATCTACAAGCTGCTGAACGACCTCGCTCGACAGGGCAAGGCAGTGATCATGATCAGCTCCGAGCTTCCGGAGATCTTGCGCATGAGCCACCGCATCCTCGTCATGTGCGAGGGACGGATCACCGGCGAGCTGGCGTCTGCCGAGGCGACGCAGGAGCGGATCATGACCCTCGCGACACAGCGCGATTCCGTGGCCGCCGCATGAACCCCCTGACCGACTCGGTCACCCCTATGGGAGCGATCTGATGCAAGCCCCCGCCGCCGCACCTTCGCGCGTTCGGGCGCTCATGACCGGCGAGTCGGTCCAGCGGCTGCTCGCGCTCGGCGCCCTGTTGATCCTGCTCGTCTTCTTCTCGGTCGTCGTGCCCCACTTCGCGAGCACGGCCAACTACATCGACATCCTGACCGCGACGTCGGTCAACGGTGTGCTCGCGGTCGGCGTCACCCTGGTGATCATCACCGGCGGCATCGACCTGTCGGTCGGCACTGCCATGACCTTCTGCTCCGTCGTCGCGGGCCTTGTCTCGGTCACCCTCGGCTTGCCGCTGCCGCTCGGTCTTCTCGCCGCATTCGCGGCCGGAGCCGCGGTCGGCATCGTCAACGGCACCCTCGTCGCAAAGGCCAAGCTGCCGCCATTCATCGCGACGCTGGGGATGCTCTACGTCACCCTCGGCCTGGCCCAGGTGCTCTCGGACGTTCGCCCCATCTACTTCGAGGCGACGCAGCCCAGCTTCCAGGCGTTCTTCATGAGCAAGTCCGTCGTCGGCATCCCCAACATCGTGTGGGTCATGCTGGGCGCTGCCGCGATCGCCTGGGTGCTGCTCAACAAGACGACCTTCGGACGCTACACCTTCGCGCTCGGCTCCAACGAGGAGGCGACGCGTATCTCCGGCGTCAACGTCGACCGCTGGAAGATCACCGTCTACGCGGTGGAGGGCCTCTTCGTCGGCCTCGCCGGCATCATCATCGCCTCACGCATGAACTCGGCGCAGCCGGGCCTCGGCGTGGGCTACGAGCTTGATGCGATCGCCGCGGCCGTCATCGGCGGCACGTCCCTTGCCGGCGGCGAGGGCAGCATCGTCGGGACGGTCATCGGCGCCTTCCTCATCAGCACCCTGCGTATCGGCCTGTCCGTCGCGGGCGTTCCCGACCAATGGAAGTCGGTGATCACGGGCCTCGTCGTCATCGGCGCCGTCTGGCTCGACATCCTTCGCCGCCGCGCGCAGGCCTGACCCGAGTGGGAACGGACGCGCGCGCTCATCGTGGACCTGAGGTCGGACCCGCGCTGCGGGTCTGGCAGACCGGTCAAGGCAGTTCTCGCATGGAGGAGCTCATGAAACTCGCACGCATCCTGGGTTTGACGGCCACTGTCGCGATCGCGGCAGCCGCCTGCTCGGGCACCGCATCCACGACACCGGCGACATCCGCTGCGGCGGGTGCATCCAGCGCGCCCGCGGCGTCCGGCAACACGTCCGGCGCCGCCTCGGCCTACACACCGCCGACCGACGCCGGCGCCGCCAAGGGCAAGACCATCGCGATCATCTCGAAGGGCGAGCAGCACCAGTTCTGGCAGGCGGTCAAGAAGGGTGCCCTCGATGAGGCCGCCAAGCTGGGCGTCACCGCCACGTACCAGGGCCCGGCGACGGAGTCCGAGGTCGACAAGCAGCTCACCATGCTCCAGACAGCTCTGAGCAGCAATCCCGCGGCCGTGTGCTTCGCGGCCCTCGACAGCAAGGCCGCGGGCGATCTCCTGAACCAGGCCAAGGCCGCCAACATCCCCGTCGTCGGCTTCGACTCGGGCGTCGACAGCGACATCCCCGTCACCACCGTCGCAACCGACAACATCGCCGCTGCGGGCGTCGAGGCGGACAAGCTCGCCGGTCTGATCGGCGACGCGGGCAAGGTTGCCGTCATCGTCCATGACCAGACCTCGCAGACCGGCATCACCCGGCGCGACGGCTTCGTCAACCAGATGAAGGCCAAGCACCCGAACATCCAGGTCGTGGACGTCCAGTACGGCGCCGGCGACCCCGTGAAGTCTGCCGACATCGCGAAGTCGATGATGACCGCGAACCCGGACCTCAAGGGCTTCTTCGGCGCGAACGAGGGCTCGATCAAGGGCATCCTCAACGCGCTCAAGGAGACCGGCAACGAGAACAAGATCGTGGCCGTCGGCTACGACTCCGGGCAGCAGCAGCTCGATGCCATCAACAGTGGCGTCGAGGCCGGCGCGATCACCCAGAACCCGATCGGCATCGGCTCCAAGTGCGTCGACGCCGCGATCGACGCGATCAACGGCAAGGCGCTCCCGAAGAACATCGACACCGGCTTCTCCTGGTTCGACAAGACGAACATCAACAACCCCGAGATCCAGGCGGTCCTCTACAAGTAGGACGAGCTTCGTTCCAGCCGCCCGTATTCCGGGGGCTGTCCGCGCCGCGGGCAGCCCCCGGTCACAGCCCGAGGCACCGATGCCGAACCGAGTCACCCCGAAGATGAGCCGGATCAGCGAGGTGGCGGACCGTGCCGGCGTCTCGGCGATGACCGTCTCCCGCGTCCTGAACAACTCCGGGTACGTCAGGGCGGCGACGCGGCAGCGGGTCGAGCTGGCGATCGCGGAGCTCGGGTACGTGCCCAACGCTCTTGCGCGCCAGCTGCGCTCGAAGCGCACGAAGATGCTGGCCCTCGTCCTGTCCGACATCTCCAACCCGTTCTTCACGACGATCGCGCGCGGCGTCGAGGATGCAGCGAGCGCCCGCGGCTTCGCCGTGATGTTCTGCAACACCGACGAATCCGACGAGGAGGAGTCGCGCTACCTGCGCCTGCTCGTGGAGCGCCAGGTCGACGGCGTCCTCCTGGTCCCCGCCCAGAACGCCGCGGCGTCCCTTCGGCTGCTGCGCACCCACAGCATCCCGGTCGTGGTGCTGGACCGGCGCGCGTCGCGCCGCGTGGACAACGTGCGCTGCGACTCCGAGGAGGGTGCGCATGCGCTTGCGCGTCACCTCGTCGCGCTCGGCCATCGCCGGATCGCCGTCCTGACCGGCCGCCGCGGCATCTCGACGTCGGCCGATCGCGTCGCCGGCGTGCGCCGTGCGCTCGGCGAGGCGGGCCTCGCCCTCGACGAGTCGCTCGTCCGCTACGGCAGCTTCAACTTCGGCAACAAGAACGTCGCGGACGGCCGCCTGATGGCGCAGGAGGTGATGACCGCAACCGACGACCCTCCGACGGCGATCTTCGCCGCCAACAACTTCATCGCGTTCGGCGCCGTGCGTGCGCTGCGCGAGCTCGGCCTGAAGGTCCCGGACGACATCTCGGTGGTGGCGTTCGACGACCTCCCGGTCGAGTGGGTCGATGAGCCATTCCTGACGGTGGCCGCGCAGCCGGCCTATGACATCGGGCGGCGCGCCGCGGAGTTGATCATCGACCGCCTGGAGGGAGAGCGGACCGCGGCCGGCGAGTCGGTGGTGCTCCCGTTCGAGGTGATCGTCCGGCGGTCGACGGCGGCCCCTCGGATGCGCCCGACGTCGCATCCGACGAAACCGCCGGCCGACGATGTCGCGACGCGTCGCGGCGAAGGCGAGCTGCCGCTGCAGGCCGTCCGGGTTCCATGACGGTCGGAGCGGTCCGCAGCGCACCCGCCACCTACCTGCTCGGGACGCGACGCGGGCTGGAGGCGTGCGCCTCGCCGCGCGGGACCTTCGCCGTCCTCGCGCTCGATCACCGCCAGAACCTCCGCAGGGAGCTCCGGCCGGACGCCCCGCAATCGGTGACCTACGCCGAGATGGTGGAGTTCAAGCGCGCGGTGATCCGGGCGCTCGCGCCGTATGCGACGGGATCCCTCCTCGACCCTGAGATCGGCGCCGCGCAGTGCATCGCGGACGGCTCGCTGCCCGGCCGAGCGGGCCTCGTCGTCGCGATCGAGGCCACCGGGTACGAGGGGCCGCCGATGGCACGGGTCAGCCGGGTGCTGCCCGGCTGGTCGGTCGAGCAGGCGAAGCGCCTGGGTGCCTCGGCGGCCAAGCTGCTCGTCTACTACCACCACGAGGCGGCGAACGCCGCAGCCCAGGAGCGGTTCGTGGCAGAGGTGGCGGCGGCCTGCCGGGCCGCCGACCTCCCGCTGTTCGTCGAGCCCCTGGGGTTCGATCCGGTGTCCGGCGACAAGCTGACCGGCGAAGCGCGCCGGAGGGGCGTCATCGAGACCGCGCGCCGCCTCACGGCGCTGGGCGGGGACATCCTGAAGGCCGAGTTCCCGTACGACCCGGCGGTCGACGATCCGTCCGCGTGGGCGGAGGCATGCGCGGAGCTGGACGACGCCAGTCGCCTGCCATGGGTCCTCCTGTCGGCGGGGGTGGACGACGCCACGTTCGAGCGGCAGGCCGCCGCCGCATGCCGTGCGGGCGCGTCCGGAGTGCTGGTCGGCAGGTCCGTCTGGGCGCCGGCCGCGACGATGGCTCCGGAGGAGCGCGATGCGTGGCTGACGACCGAGGGGCGCCGGCGCCTCGAGCGTCTCGTGGACCTCGTCGATGCGCAGGGCACGCCGTGGCATGCCCGGCCGAACCCGGTGACGGTTGCGGCGATGCCGGGCGACGGGTGGTATCGCCAGTACGGCGCGACGCCATGAGCCGGTCCCCGGACCGGCCGTCGCCGCGCGCGGTGCGACCGCTGGGGGTCGCGCGCCTCGTATGCGTCGCGGTCAATGCCTCGATCGACAAGATCGCGACCGTGGACCGGCTCGTCCCGGGCCAGATCCACCGCCCCGAGCTGCTGAGCGCCGTCGCCGGCGGGAAGCCGATCAACGTCGCTCGCGCGGCCTCGCGGCTCGGGCTCAGGGTGGTCGTGGTCCCGGTCGTGGCAGGGCAGTCGGGATCGTGGCTCGAGGCGTCCCTCGCTCGCGAAGGGATCGAGTCGCGTCCGGTCCGCGTTCCTGGCGAGACCCGCACCTGCCTCTCGATCCTGGACCGGTCGACGGGCTCGCTGACGGAGTTCTACGAGGCCGGACCGACGCTCGATCGCGAGGGATGGACGGCGATCGAGTCCGCGGTCGCCGCGGAGCTCGAGCGCGACCCCGAGGCATCGGTGGTGATCCTGTCGGGCTCGCTTCCGCCCGGCGCGCCCGTGGACGGCTATGCCCGGATCGTCGCGCTCGCCGCCGAGGCGGGGGCGCGCACCGCGGTCGATGCGGACGGCGAGGTCCTCGCGCGGGCCGTCGTCGCTGGTGCCTGGCTGGCAAAGGGCAACGCCGACGAGGCCGCACGCGCCACCGGGCTCCGTCTCGGGCGGCGAGGCAGAAGCGGTCAGAGCCGCCATCGCGCTGCAGGACCTCGGGGCCGGGATCGCGCTGGTATCGCGCGGCATCGAAGGGACGATCGTCCTGGACGAGGCCGGGATGGCGTGGCGCGTCGGGCCGTCGCCCGAGCGGGGCTGCGTACCCGGTGGGCAGCGGCGACTCCGCTCTTGCCGGATTCCTGGCCGCCATCGCCGCCGGTGCGACGACCGAGGAAGCCGCACGACACGCGGTCGCCGCGGGGACAGCCAACGCGTTGCGGCCGGGGCAGGGCGGGATCGACCCCACCGAGGTGGCACGGATCTTGCCGGCGGTGACGCTCGAGCCCATCGGCCAGCCGCACCCTGGTCGCCGGGACGGAGACGACGTCACTGCTCCCGGGTCCGACCCGCGGCGCACCGATCACCTTCGGTCAGAGGTCCTCTGACGTGACCCTCCGAGCACGATCCGAGAGGACGCACCTGTGACACTCGAGCCTGTCGATCCCGCCCTCGTCCCCCAGCGGATGGTCTCCGGCGGCGCGAAGATGCCCGCCATCGGCCTCGGCACCTTTGGCTCGGACCACGTGCCCGCAGAGCGCGTCGCCGCGGCGGTGTACGACGCCATCATGCTGGGCTATCGCCACGTCGACTGCGCTGCGGTCTACGGCAACGAGCACGCGATCGGCGAGTCGCTGGAGCGCGTGATCGCAGACGGCGTTCGGCGTGACGAGCTGTGGATCACGTCGAAGCTCTGGAATGACAACCACGACCCGTCGCGCGTCGCGCCCGCCCTCGAGCGGTCGCTGCGCGATCTGCGCCTCGACTACCTCGACCTGTACCTCGTTCACTGGCCGTTCCCGAACACCCATCAGCCGGGCGTGGACGTCGGCTCCCGCGATTCGCACGCCCAGCCCTATCGACATGAGCGGTACATGGCGACCTGGGCCGAGCTCGAGAAGCTCGTCGAGCGTGGTCTCGTCCGGCACATCGGCACCTCGAACATGACGATCCCGAAACTGCGGCTCGTCCTCAGCGATGCGCACATCCCGCCCGTCGCGAATGAGATGGAGCTCCACCCCCATTTCCAGCAACCGGAACTGTTCGAGTTCGTGCGGGCGAACGGCATGGTCCCCATCGGGTTCGCGCCCGTCGGCTCACCCGCGCGTCCGGAGCGCGATCGGACGCCCGATGACAGCGTCGACGTGGAGGACCCGGTGATCGTCGGCATCGCGCGTCGCCTCGGCGTCCACCCGGCCGTGGTCTGCGTCAAATGGGCGATCCGGCGCGGCCAGGTCCCCATCCCATTCTCAACGACCCCCGCCAACTACCACGCGAACCTGCGTGCAGCAGCAGGCGAGCCCCTCGGCGACGCTGACATGGCGGCCATCGCGGGCATCGACCGCGACTGCCGGTTGATCAAGGGCCAGGTCTTCCTCTGGAAGGCCGGCCAGCGCTGGGAGGATCTCTGGGACCTCGACGGAACCATCACACCACCATAGGAGCGCCGTCTCGGGCCGCGCCGGCTCCGGACGCGAACGACCGTGTACATCGTCACTGTTGACCAGGGAACCTCGAGCACGAAGACCGCGCTCTGGGATGCCGGCGGCGCCCCGGTCGCCGAGGCGACGGCCGCATACGAGCTGGACCGACCTGACGCCGTCCGCGCCGAGATCGACCCGGAGCGGTGGTGGGACGCTCTGTGCGGGACGGTGGCCGAGGTGCTCGCGGCGAGTCGCGTCCGCGCCCAAGACGTTGCCGCGGTCGCCGTCGACGGTATCGGCTGGACGCTGGTGCCCGTGGACGACGCGTTCCGCCCGCTGATGCCGGCGATGACCTGGCTCGACCGGCGTGCCGAGGCCGAGGCGGCGGCACTCAGGGCCGGACCTGACGCTGCGCGGTTCATCGACCTCGTCGCCAACCCGCTCGACGCCGCGTACATCACGCCCAAGCTCGCATGGCTCAGGGCGCACGAGCCGGCGATCTTCGACGCGACGCGCTGGTTCCTCACCGCATCCGGCTTCCTGGTCGCGCGGCTCACGGGCGAGGCGACGTGCGACCTGACCCAGGCCTACGGCTTCCACTGCTTCGACATCCGCCGCGAGCGGTGGGATGAGCCGGCCGCGGCAGCGTTGTGCATCCCCCTCGATCGGCTGCCTCCGATCCACGAGGCGCGGGAGATCGCGGGCGGCATCGGCGCGGCCGCGGCCGCCCGAACGGGGCTCGCTCCCGGCACGCCGGTGCTCGTCGGCGGGCTCGACGCTGCCTTCGGCGCGCTCGGTGGCGGGGTCACGCGACCCGGCCAGACGCAGGAGCAGGGCGGGCAGGCGGGCGGCATGGGCATGAGCGTGTCGGAGGTGGTGGTCGAGCCGCGCCTCATCTTCAGCCACCACGTCCTCCGCGGGCAGTACCTGCTCCAGGCCGGGACCGTCGGCGGTGGTGCGCTGAGCCTGGTTCCGACAGATCGTCGGACGCCCTGACGTCACCTTCGAGTCGCTGTCTGCGGAGGCCGCGACCGCGGCTGCGGGAAGCGGCGGCCTCCTGTTCCTGCCGTACCTCGCCGGCGAGCGAACGCCGATCTGGAGCACGGCGGCGCGCGGCGTGTTCATCGGCCTGTCGTATGCCACGACCCGCGCCGAGATGCTCCGCTCGATCATGGAGGGCTGCGCCTTCGCCGTCCTCGACAACCTGCGGGTCGCGGAGGCGACGGGCGTCCGAGTCACCGAGTGGCTCGCCACAGGCGGCGCGGCGCGCAGCCCGGTCTGGAACCAGATCAAGGCCGACGTGACGGGACGGCCCCTGGTCGTGGCCCGCCGGGCAGACGGTGGCGAGGGCGGTCACGGTCTCGGCCTGTTCGCTCTCGCAGCCGAGGCCGTCGGCCTGGCCGGAGACGCCGCCGAGACCGTCGAACGGCTGCTGCCCCGACGGACGACCTTCGAACCGGACGCACGACGGCATGCTCGCTATGAAGCATCGTTCGAGGTCTACCACGATCTCTCTCGCGGGCTGCTGGCCACATTCGACCGGCTCGCGGCGTTGCCGGCGGTGCCTCAGTGAAGGCCGCAGTCCTCGAAGCCGAGCGGCAGCTCGCCTACCGCGACGTCGCGGACCCCATGCCCGGAGACGGCGAGGTGCTGCTCGAGGTGAGGGCGAGCGCGGTGTGCGGCTCGGATGTCCACCGCTACCTTCGCGGGCACCGAACGTATCCCATGATCATGGGCCACGAGGCAGCCGGCATCGTGTCCGCGATCGGGCCGGGCGTCGACGAGAGCCTCCGCGGGCGACATGCCGCGCTCATCCCGCTGGTGCCATGCCACGCCTGCGCCCAGTGTCGCGCCGGACGCTTCTCGGCATGCGCGACCTACTCGTTCATCGGCTCACGCCGCGACGGCGCCTTCGCCCAGCTCGTGGCGCTTCCTGCGAGCAATCTGCTGCTCGTTCCGGACGACCTGCCGTTCGAGGCCGCTGCACTCATCGAGCCATCCACGGTCGCGCGGCACATGCTGGACCTGGGCCACTTGCGGTCGGGAGACACGGCCGTCGTCTTCGGGGCCGGATCGATCGGCCTCATGCTCGTCCAGTGGCTGCGGATCCTCGGCGCGCGGCTCATCGTGGCCTCGGACCTCGTCGCCGGGAATCGCGAGGCAGCCCTGGGCGCTCGGCGCGCACCTCACCCTGGACCCCGCCCACGATGACGTCCCCGCGGAGGTCGTGCGCCTCACCGGTGGCGGCGCGGACCTCGTCCTGGAGGCAACCGGCTCGCCGGCGGCGCTCGGCCAGACGATCGAGGTCGCGCGCCCGCGCGGCGCGATCGTGCTCGGCGGCAACCAGCCTCTCGACGCGAGCCTGCCCATGACGTTCGTGGAAGGGCTGATGCGCAAGGAGCTCACCCTCACCGGCGGCTTCATGTCGTATTCGGCGCCCTGGCCTGGTCACGAGTGGACCGACGGCCTGGCCTCCGTCCTCGATGGTGGGCTCGACACGGCCGCGGATGATCTCCCACCGCGCCCCGCTGTCCGAAGCGCCCCACCTGTTCGCCGAGATCGCCGCCCATCGGCTCACCCACCGCAAGATCGTGTTCGACCCCAGCTCGTAGAGGAGGTCCGATGCTCAAGACCCGTCTGCTCCACCCCGGGATCCTCGAGGCGCTAGGCGAGGCCGGCCACGGGGCGCAGGTCCTGATCGCCGACGGGAACTATCCGCTTCGGACCCGCTCCAACGACGCAGCGCGTCGCGTGTACCTCAACCTGGCTCCCGGCCTGGTGAGCGTCACGGACGTGCTCCGCGCGCTCGTCGACGCCATTCCGATCGAGGCGGCGCAGGTGATGTCCCCCGACGACGGGAACGATCCCGCGATCTTCGCGGACTTCCGGACGCTGCTCGGCGGCATCGAGCTCGAGCGCCTCGGACGGTTCCCGTTCTACGACGCGGCGCGTGGCCCCGACGTCGCCCTGGCGATCGCGACGGGGGAGCAGCGGCTGTACGCCAATCTCCTGCTCACGATCGGCGTGGTATCGCCCGACTGACTTCCCGGCCGTGCGCCGGGCAGTCGGCGCCGGCCACCCACCACGAGTCCGAGAGAGGCACCCACATGGCCAGCATCAATACCTCCGGCCGGTTCGTCGGCGAATGGCCCAGGATCGGGATCCGCCCCGCCGTCGACGGTCGACAGCACGGCGTGCGCGAGTCGCTCGATGCGCAGACGCGGACGATGGCCCTGCGGACGGCGGACCTCATCCGGAGCAACCTCCGGTATCCGGACGGGAGCGCCGTCGAGGTGGTCGTGCCCGACCACAACATCGGCGGCGTGTACGAGGCGGCCAAGGTCGCCGAGCTGTTCCGGCTCGAGGGCGTCGGGGTCTCGATCACGATCACGCCCTGCTGGTGCTACGGGTCCGAGACGATGGACATGGACCCGCTCACGCCCAAGGCGGTGTGGGGCTTCAACGGCACCGAGCGGCCGGGCGCCGTCTACCTCGCGGCAGTCCTCGCGGCACACACCCAGAAGGGCCTGCCGGCCTTCGGCATCTACGGGCGCGACGTCCAGGATGCCGGCGACGGGGTCATCCCGGCCGACGTGCAGGGCAAGATCCTGCGGTTCGCCCGGGCGGGTCTCGCGACCGCGATCCTGCGCGGCAAGTCGTACCTGTCGCTGGGCGGCGTCTCGATGGGTATCGCAGGGTCCATCGTCGACCAGTCGTTCTTCGAACGGTACCTCGGGATGCGGGTCGAGACCGTCGACATGTCCGAGTACACGCGGCGCATGGAGGAGGGCATCTACGACCCGGTCGAGTTCGACGCCGCGCTCGCCTGGGCCCGCGCCAACTGCCGCGAGGGAGAGGACCGGAACCCCGCGGACAAGTCGAAGAGCCGCGAGGAGCTCGACCGCGACTGGGAGGTCGTCGTCCGAATGGCGCTCATCACACGGGATCTGCTGGTCGGCAACCCACGGCTCGCGGAACTCGGGTTCGCCGAGGAATCGCTGGGCCGCAACGCGATCCTCGGCGGGTTCCAGGGCCAGCGCCAGTGGACCGACCACAGCCCCAACGGCGACTTCATGGAGGCGATCCTCAACTCCAGCTTCGACTGGACCGGCGTGCGAGCGCCGCACATCTTCGCGACGGAGAACGACTCCCTCAACGGCGCGACGATGCTCCTGATGTACCTGCTCACCAACCGGGCGCAGATCTTCGCCGATGTGCGGACGTACTGGAGCGCGGATGCGGTCGAGCGGGTCACTGGCCACCGACCGGAGGGGCTTGCGGCCGACGGGTTCATCCACCTGATCAACTCGGGGGCGGCGACACTGGATGCGACCGGCGCGATGACGGATGCCGCTGGTGCGCCGGCGATGAAGCCGTTCTGGGAGATCGACGACGACGACGTCGCGGCGGCGCTCGCGGCGACGACGTGGTACCCGGCGAACCGGGGCTACTTCCGAGGCGGTGGGTTCTCATCGCAGTTCGTGTCGCGCGGCGGGATGCCGGTCACGATGGCGAGGATCAACCTCGTGTCGGGGACGGGGCCGGTGCTCCAGATCGCGGAAGGCTGGACCATCGACCTTCCGAAGGAGGTTCACGACGTCCTCGACCAGCGCACCGATCCCACCTGGCCGACGCACTGGTTCGTGCCCCGAACGTCAGGGCACGGTCCGTTCCGGGACGTCTACACCGTGATGGCCAACTGGGCCGCGAACCACGGCGCGATCAGCTACGGTCACGTCGGTGCCGACCTGATCAGTCTCGCCTCGATGCTGCGGATCCCGGTCCATATGCACAACGTCCCCGAGGAGGACATCTTCCGGCCGTCTGCCTGGGCGAACCTCGGCACGGCGGACCTCGAGGGCGCTGACTTCCGGGCGTGCGCGAACTTCGGGCCGCTGTACGGGCGACGATGACGCGCGGCGCGGCGTCGCCGACACCCGACACGGCCGACCTGCTCGAGGCGGCCGCGCGGATCACGCGGCGGTTCGGCGAGGACCCCGAGTACTCACGGGCGGGCGGCGGCAACAGCTCGGTCAAGGTGGGCGGGACGCTGTACATCAAGCCCAGCGGAGTGTCGCTCGCGTCGATCACGGCGGCGAGCCTGATGCCGCTCGCGATCGGCCCGCTGCTGGAGCTGGCGGAACGCGGCTCTGAGGAGGCCGCCGCTGCCCGGGGGTGACCCGGTGATGCGCGTCGCGATGGCGGCGCGCCTGCGCGACGAGGGCGACCAGCGGCCCTCGGTCGAGTGCGTGTTCCATGCCCTCATCCCGAGGCGATTCGTCGTCCATACGCATCCGACCACGGTCAACGCGCTCACCTGCGCGAACGACGGGGAAGCGATCGCCCGCGACGCTGTTCGGCGACGAGGTCCTGTGGGTGCCCTACACCGACCCCGGGCTGCCGCTGGCCAGGGAGATCGACCGCCGGCGGCGCTCCGGGCCCGAGGTGGGTCGCGCCGGCACGACGGAGGTGACGCTCCTCCAGAACCACGGGCTGATCGTGGCCGGTGACGACCCGGCGGCGGTCGTCGAGCGCTCCGAGCGGGTCGTCGGCATGATCCGCGAGCGGCTTGCGCAGCGCGAGCGCGCTCCCCGGGTCCACGGCCGTGGTTTCCGCGCCGCAGCCAGACCCCGCGCTGGTGAAGCGGCTCTCACATGTGCTGGCCGTGCGGCTCGGCGCGCCCGCTGCGCCGGCCGCCGTGGTGTTCGACGGCTCGCCTGAGGCGCTCCGGCTCGCCACCACCCCCGAGGGGCGTTCGATCGTGGACGCAGGGCCGCTGACGCCGGACCAGATCGTGTACGCGGGGTCGTGGCCGCTGTGGCTCGACGTCGACCCGGCCGCCGATGAGGCCGCTCTCGACCGAGTCGTATCGGCCGCGGTCGCGGCGCACGCCGCCACGAGTCGCGCCGGGCCGGTGGTCGTCGTGGTCGCGGGCGTCGGATTGTTCGCGTCGGGTCCGACGCCGCGCAGAGCCGAGACCGCCCGTGAGCTCTACGTCGATGCCACCAGGGTGGGCTTCGGGGCCCTCGCCCTGGGCGGCGTCCGGGCGCTGGCCCCGGCCGAGCGCGCCTTCATCGAGACATGGGAAGCGGAGGTCTACCGTCTGAGCATCGATGCGGGATGATCGGCGGATGCCCGGAGTAGACGGAGCCGTCGCGGCGATCGACCTCGGCGCGTCGAGCGGCCGTGTCATCGTCGGGCGGGTGTCGGATGGGCGGCTCGCCCTCGAGGAGGTGCACCGCTTTCCGAACGAGCCCGTCCAGCTCGAGCGACGGGCTCTACTGGGACGTGCTCCGCCTGCACCACGAGGTCCTCGCGGGGCTCCGGCACGCGTCCCGCTCTGCGCCGGACCTGCGCAGCGTCGGCATCGACACATGGGGTGTCGACGTCGGCTTCCTCGACGCCGCCAAGAGCCTCGTCGGCAATCCGGTCCACCATCGCGATCCGCGCAACCTGCCGGCGGTGGAGCGGGTCCATGCGCGGATCGACCCGGCCGCCCTCTATGCGCGCAACGGCCTCCAAGTCATGCCGTTCAACACCCTGTACCAGTTGGAGGCCGCCCGCCGGACGCCGGCCTTCGGCATCGTGCGGCATGTCCTGCCCCTGCCTGACCTGCTCGGCTATTGGCTGACCGGGGTCGTGATCGCCGAGCGGACGCACGCGTCGACGACTGGCCTCCTGGATCCACGGACCCGCGAGTTGGGACGAGGAGCTTGTCCGGCTGCTGGGTCTCGACGCCACCCTGTTGCCGCCGCTCGCCGACCCGGGCACGGTGCGTGGCGGGGTGCTGCCCGCGGTACGGGAGGCGACCGGGCTGCACGAAACGACCGTCGTGACGCTCGTCGGGTCGCACGACACCGCGTCGGCGGTCGTCGCGGTCCCCGCGGACCGCCCGGCATTCGCATACATCTCGTCCGGGACGTGGTCTCTGGTGGGCATGGAGACGCGGGCGCCGATCCTCACCGAGGCGAGCCGGGAGGCGAACTTCACCAACGAGGGCGGGGTCGACGCGACCACTCGGTTCCTTCGCAACGTCACCGGGCTGTGGCTGCTCCAGGAATCGCAGCGTGCCTGGGAGCGCGCAGGCGAGCCGGAGCCGCTCGCGGCGCTGCTTGACGCCGCGGCGGCGCTGCCTCGGGGAGGGCCGACCTTCGACCCCGACGACGGTTCCTTCCTGACGCCCGGCGACATGCCGGCGCGGATCGCGGCGTGGCTGACTGCCGCGGGGCTCCCGGTCCCCGAGGGCCGGGCCGCGCTCGTCCGGTCCATCCTGGACAGCCTCGCCAAGGCGTACGCGCGGGCCATCGACGACGCGCGACGGCTGACGGGCCGGTCCATCGAGGTCATCCACATCGTCGGCGGCGGGTCCAGGAACGCGCTCCTGTGCCAGCTCACGGCGGATGCCACGAGGCTGCCGGTGTTCGCGGGTCCGGTCGAGGCGACGGCCATCGGCAACATCCTGGTCCAGGCGCGCTCGCTCGGGTTGGTCCAGGGTGGCCTCGACGACCTGCGGGCGATCGTCCGGGCCAGCGAGCCGCTCCGGCGCTTCGAGCCGTCGACGGCCGGCGGCGTCCCGTGACCCCGTCCCGCCAGGTTCCGCCGCCCAGGCGATGGCGAACCGCGTTCCCGATCTTGTCGTCCCTATACGCTCGCGCGGCCCCGGTTCCGGTCCCGGACCCCGCGATCAGCCCCAGTGCGGCCAGGTCGCGACGCACTTGCGCGACCCCCACCCTCGTCTTGTTCCAAGGACGAAGCATCGGTCGTGAGCGCAGTCAGCGGCGTACATCCGACTATTTTGTCCGGTCAACCCTGGCTCGGCTCGATCCCGTAGCAAACCGGAGCAAGGTCCAGAGCAGGACCCGACCACCCGCGGTCAAGGTCCTCGGAAACATCGACCGCTGCCTGCGTCGAGAGAAGCGGGGCGTCGTCAGTGCCGCAGCCGATGGCCCGGCAGATATGCGGGTCGCGCCGGCAGTTCTGGCAGAGCCGGATACGGTCCGACATGATGGCTGCGAGGCAAGCGAGCGTCACTGGATCGTCGTCGACCGGGATGACCGGCGTCGCCATCGGGGCCCGGCAGCAGGCGGCTGAGGATCGGAAAGTTGGAACGAAGCAACGGTGAAAGCTCCAGGTGGAATTTGTGCAGCTATCACCATGCCGCGGCCACACGCGCCAGTCATCGTTCAGGTTGCGTAGTTCGGACGCCATTCGTTGCCACAACCATGCAGGCACGCGTGTCTGCCCTGTCGCCCCCACCGCGTGTCAAGCGATCTCCACCGTCGCATGGGGGTGGCCCTACGATCGGAATCCGCACCAAAGTGGGCGTATCCGTCCCGGGCACCTGCCGGGCGCCTAAACGGCCTACGAGGTGGAGGTCGACACGTTGCTCGGATGACTCTGGGCGCCTTGTTCCGGAAGACGGAGAGCACTGCCGCCAGTGCGACGCCGACGCCGTGGATGAAGGAGAAGTCCAGGCCGAAACCTTGAGGAGACCAATGTGACCGCTCTCTACACCTTCGACGTCTACTCCACCCTCGACGGCTACGGCTCCTACGGTCCCGAAGGTGATTGGGGCGGCTATTGGGGCAAGCAGGGACCGGAGTTCCTCGACCGCCGCCTCGCCCTCTATCGCGAGCCGCAGCGCCTGGTCCTCGGCGCGAACACCATGCGGATGTTCATGCAGTCCATCGGCCCGCAAACCGGGTTCTTGAAGGACGTCGACCCGGTCAACGGCGCGATGAGGAACCTGCCGACCACTGTCGTCTCGACGACGCTCGAAGGACCTCTCGATTGGCCCGACGCGACCCTGCTGCGCGGCGACGCCGTCACCGTGGTCTCACGGCTCAAGGAGGCGTCCGACGTGCCTCTGCGGTCGCACGGCAGCCTGTCGATGAACCGAGCGCTCATGACCGCCGGCCTGGTCGACCGCGTGCAGATCACGTTCTTTCCCGTGGTCACTGGCCAGACCGGAACGCGCCCGATCTTCGAGGGTGCGGCCGACTTCGACCTCGAGTTGATCGAGAGCAGGACACTCGACGGCCACACCCAGGAGCTCACCTACCGGCCGACGCTTCACGGCTGATCTCGTTCATCGCGACGCCGAGGAACCTCGCACGCCTCCCCGCCGTGGTGGACGGGGTCGAGGCTGCGCGCTCGGAGCTGAAGCCCGGCGAGCGAAGGCTTCTGGGGCTCGTGGGCCCTTCGCCGACGCCCGCAACCGGGCCTGGCAACGCGGCGCAGGACCGGACGACGCGCGCGTCCCGTAACGATTGGCGGACGCTCCTGCGGGAGCATCGGTGGCGAGGTCACGATGGAGCAACACCGCACCGGGTCAGCCGCTTCGCGCACGGATCGCCATCGTGCAATGTCGCGGTTCGTGTGGCTGCTTGCCGCCCTGAACGCGGCACCGTTGGTCGTGGGCATCCTTGGGGCGGCGGTGTCCGGGCACGATCCACTGGCGGACCCGATCCCTGTGATCGTGCTTGGCGGCGAGATCGCCGGGTGCTCCGTGGTCGGCGCCCTGCTCGCGACGCGCGTGCCCGGCAACGCGATCGGGCCGTGGCTGCTCGTCGCCGGAAGCCTGACCAGTCTCGAGGTGGCGGCGGCCGTCTACTCGACGGCGGGCACGCAGGCGGTGTCGACGCCGTGGCCCGCGACGTCGTGGGCGGCGCTGCTTGAGAGTGTTCTGTTCGTCTACCCGATCGTCATCGTCCTCGTGATCGTTCCGCTCATCTTTCCAACGGGTGCGCTGCTCTCCCCGCGCTGGCGGATCATCCCGGCCTTCGCCGTAGGAACGCTCATCACGAATACGATCTTGACCACGTTCTCCCCGGAGCCGGTCGGCGCCATCGACGCCCAGAGCCCGCTCGCGACATATGGGTTCGGCGGCGTGCTCGATGCGCTCGGCGCCGCGGCATCACTCATCGCCCTGCCGGCGATCCTCGGGGCGGCCGTATCGCTCGTGGTCCGTTGGCGGCGCGCGGGCCAGGTGGAGCGGACCCAGCTCAAATGGCTCGTCGCCGTCGCGTCCGTGGCTGCCGTCGCTCTCTCCGTCGCGATCGTCTTCTCTGGCGGGCCCGTCGGCGACGCGCTGTTCGCCGTGTTCCTCGCTGCCTGCCTCGCGCTGCCCGTCGCGATCGGGATCGCCGTGCTCCGCTATCGCCTGTACGAGATCGACCACATCATCAGCCGCACGATCGGGTACGCGGTCGTGACCGGGATCCTGGGCGCCGCATTCGTCGGCACGATCCTCGTGGCGGAAGCGCTGCTCGCATCGTTCACGCAGTACCAGACCATCGCGGTCGCCGCGTCCACCCTCGTCGCATTCGCCCTGTTCCAGCCCGTCCGCGGTCGCGTTCAAATGGCCGTCGACCGCCGGTTCGATCGCACCAGGGTGGACGGAGAGCGCACCGCCGCAGCGTTCCGCGAGCACCTCCGGCACGACACCGATATCTCAACGGTTGCCGACGCGCTGCTGTCCACGATCGACGCCACGGTCAAGCCCGCCGCGCGAAGCCTGTGGCTGCGAAAAGGTGGGTGAGGCCGGGCCGGCTTCGGCCCTGGCGACGTCAGGCGTCACGCCCTCACCGAAATCGGTCACGGCGCCGGCGTGCTCGTCGTCCCACGCGTCGGTGACCGCTTCCCGATTCCTATTCGGACGATTGGGCCATGCCGCCAGCGGCTTTGTCATGAGGCCTGCGCGATGATCCGCTCGCCGATGAGGGCCACGCCGATCATCACCATCGCGGTGCCTGACAGGCGCGTCACCCACCGGGCGGCGGCCGGCCTGGCGCGGAGCACTGTGCGCCCCCCGGCGCCGACAGCGAATTAGACGACCGCGGGTCCGCGAAGGTGTCCAGAGAAGATGCCGTTCGGCGATCCCAGTCTCCCGATGAACGTGGCGGGACGTTCGTGACCGGGATCAGAGGGCGATGACCGCCGCGGTATTGGCGCAGGAGGCGGTGCAGGTGCCCGTGGCTGATGTCGGACTCGAACGCCGCGGCGGTGACGGACAACTGAGACGACCTTGAGGACGGCCAACCGGTGCTTCGACATGCGCTGGACTGTCACGTATGTCCCGACTCACCAGTCGCCTGTCAGATGTCACCGATATCCTGGACCCAGACACTCTCACCCCGACGAGAACAGCTGTCGCCGCCAGACCTTGGCGTACCCATGGAGCCACCCATTCTCGTTCGGCTGAGGGTGACCGCGACGACCTCCGGCCCGCGGCTGTCGAACCGGTTGGTGATCTCGCGGAGAACCACTTCCCGGAGCCGCTTGGGCCGCGCAAGATCGCCATCGGCAGCGATGTGACGAACCTATACTCCGCTTGCCAACGACGCTTGTGACGACTTGAGGCTGGTCCGGCCACCAACCCTGGCTGGCAGTCCGAACGGAGCTTGGTACGCCGTGATGCTCGACGGTCCTTCGCGCATCGCGACTCTCGCGTCGTACCTGCCGCAGGCCGTGCTTCAGCATGTAGCCCCGTCGGGAGAGCTGCCCGAGGAACCTCAGGCTGACGGGTTCCCGGCAGCGCTTCTGCTGGTGGACATCACCGGCTTCACGGCGCTGACCGAGGCGGCCGTCCGCGCCGGGACGGCTGGGACCGAGCGGTTGGCGCGCTCTCTCAACACGTTCCTCGCGCGGATCATCGTGATCGTCGCCGACCACGGTGGCGACGTCGCTAAGATCGTCGGTGACGCTCTCCTGCCGATGTGGCCGGCCGTCACTGAAGACCTCGCCACGGTCACCCAGCGGGCGGCACTGTGCGGGCTGGCCATCGTCGCCGAACTCGGTGAGCTCGAGCTGGAAGGCGTCCACCTGTCGCTGAAGGTCGGCCTGTGCGCCGGCGAGATCGCGGCCGCTCACGTCGGGGGACTCGACGGACGATGGCTCTTCCTGGTCACTGGCGACGGTGTGAGCCAGTTATCTGAGTTCGACAGATACCTGGCGACCGGTGCCGTGATCGCCTCGCCCCAGGCTTGGGCAGCGCTCGGTGGCCGGCTCATCGGCCAGCCACTTGATGGGGGCCGCGTGCGGGTCGACTCCTCGCGGGAGATGCTCGTTCCGCGGCCGCTCGGCACCCTGACGCTCTCGCCCGAGTCGGAGGCCGTGGTCCGTGGCTACGTCCCCGAGGTCTGCCTGGCGCGGCTCGATGCCGGCCAGGCCGATTGGCTCGCCGAGCTGCGGCGCACGACGGTGGTCTTTGCCGGCGTTCGCGGCGTCGCCGGCACGACCCCGGATACCGTGCTCGTGCTGGACCGCGTAGCCCGGGCCGCGCAGCGCGTTCTGAGACGCTATGACGGCTGGCTCAAGGAGATCACCACCGACGACAAGGGCACCATGATCGTGGCCGTGTTCGGAGTCGCTCCATTCACGCACGAGGACGACCCGGCCCGGGCCGTCCAGGTGGCACTGGCCCTGCACGCGGAGATACGCGATCTGGGCCTCAGCGCCGGAGTCGGGATCGCCACTGGTCTGGCGCTCTGCGGCCCGGTGGGCAATGCCACGCGGCGCGACTTCGCCGTGCTGGGCGGGCACGTGAATCTCGCCGCGCGGCTCGTGCAAGCGGCCGCTGACGACTGGGTCCTGTGCGATACGACGACGCGCGACGCGACGCCCACCGGGCGATCGTTCGAGCAACTGCCTGCCTTCGTGCTGAAGGGCATGGCGGCACCGATCGACGTCTACCGCGTAAGCCCCGGGGGGCAAAAGACCGACCGTGCTCAGCAGCCGACCGATCGCCGGTCGGCGATCGTCGACCGCACCGGCGAGCTTGCCACCGTTCTCGCGGCACTCGACGCGGCCACGACCGGCACCGGGAGTCTGGTCGTCATCGAGGGGGAGCCGGGGATCGGCAAGTCGCGATTGCTCGAGGAGCTCGCGCGCCACGCGCAGTCGGCCGGGGTGCGCCCCCTCGTGGGACTGGCCGCCGAGATCGAGGCATCGACGCCATACCACGCGTGGCGAACCGTATTCGAGGGCTTGCTCGGCATATACGCCGGGACCGAGCTCGACGATCGCCGCCGCCTCGTCCTCGAGTCACTGAGCTCGGACGAGTCGATGACGATGCTGGCCCCCCTGCTCAGCACCATCCTGTCGACCGACTTCGAGGACAACGAGATCACGTCCCAGCTGAGCGGGGCCGTGCGGGCGGACAACACGAACGACCTCCTCCTTCGCCTGCTCGGGAGGGACGTCGCGGCACGGCCGACGATGGTGGTCCTCGAGGATGCGCACTGGCTCGACTCGGCTTCGTGGTCGCTGGTTCTCCGGGCGCGGCGAACGATCGCTCCGCTCCTCCTCGTCCTCACGATGCGTCCGATCGTCGACGCGGCGGCCGATCCCCTCGGCACGTTGCGCGACGAAGCGACGACGCTCCATCTCGGGCGGCTGTCGACCGACGACGCGATCACGCTCGTCAAGGAGCGGACGGGCGCAACCCGGATCACCGAACCGGTCGCTGCGATCATCCGGCAGCGTGCCGAGGGCAACCCCCTGTTCATCGAGCAGCTCACCTACGCGATGCGAGACGCGGGCCAGATCGTGGTCGACAGCGGCCAAGTCGGGGTCGCCCCCGGTGTCGGAGATCTGGAGACCTCGATCACGCCCGACACCGTCCAGCGCGTGATCACCTCGCGGCTCGATCAGCTGCCGCCAGGCGAGGCGATGACGGCGAAGGTCGCCAGCGTGATCGGACAACGCTTCGCCCTGCGCACGCTGACCGAGATCTATCCGCTCCCGACGGACCGGAGCACCCTGCTCGGCCACCTCGACACGCTGAGCCGTCTGGACCTGGTCGTCCCGACCCCGTTGGCGGCCGAGCCAACCTACGAATTCGGCCACGTGATCACACAGGAAGTCGCGTACAACCTGATGCTCGCCTCGCAATCGCGCGAACTCCACCGGAGCCTGGCGGAGTGGTACGAGCGGACGTACGCGGCGGACCTTTCTCCGTACCACGTGTTCCTGGCGTTCCACTGGCGGAAGGCCGGCGTCCCATCGCGAGCGATCGATCACCTCGAGCTGGCCGGTGTGCAGGCGCTGCAGACCTTCGCCAACGAGGAAACGATCGCCGTTCTCGAGGAGGCGTTGTCGCTCCAGGCCCAGTCCGACGTTGAGCTCGACGCATCGCGGCGGGCTCGCTGGAGCCTCCAGCTTGGCGATGCCTATGTGAACATGTCGCGCTACCGTGAGGGTCGGGAGCACCTCGAGGCGGGCCTGCGGTTGATGAAGCGCGGGGCGCCGTCGACACGACCGGGGCAGGCCGCCGCGGTCCTGTGGGGCGTGCTGCGACAGCTCGTCCGGCGGGCGGGTCTCGTCCGGGGTGGTCGCCAGTTGAGCCCGGCGGAGCAGGATGAGTTCGTGGCCGTCTGCCGTGCCTATGAGCGGCTTGCGGAGGCGTCCTACTACGGACAGGAAACGCTGCTGCCGCTCTACTGCGTGATCCGCATCCTGAACGAGGCCGAAGCCTCCGGCATCCCGGCCGAGATCGCCCGCGGATTCGCCGGAACGGGCGCGCTGTTCGGCATCGTGCCCATGCCGAGGGTTGCCGAGTGGTATCTGCGCCGAGCGCTCGATCTTCTCAGCAAGGTGGACGATCTGACGACCCACGAGATCGTTCGGATCGTCGTCGGCTTCTATGACATCGGGGTCGGCAAGTGGGGTCTCGCTCGGGAGCAGCTCGAGACCGTCCGCCAGATCGCGCAGCGGCTAGGCGACCGCCGCCGGCTTGACGACGCCATCGGCAACCTGGCCGAGCTCGAATTGCTGCGCGGATCCTTCGATGCGGCGAAAGGCCTCGCCAACGAACTGGTGAGCAACGCGACCGCTCGGAATGACGATCGGTACCGGGCAGAGGCCCTGGCCGAGCTCGCCCTCAGCTCATGGCAGCTCGGGGATGTCGAGCCTGCGCTTCGTTCGCTCGACGCCCTGGACTCGCTCATGGCCGGCAATCTGGAGCCGACCGACGAGCTCAGGATCAGGATCGATGGGCTCCGGGCGCTCGTCCACACCGACCGTGCCGAATGGCAGGCTGCCAGGGCTGCGGCCGACCGGGCGATGGCCCTCACCGCCCACCAGCGGCCCGCCTCATTCGGCGCGTTCCTCGGGTACGCCGGCCCGGCCGTGGCATATCTGTCGTTGTGGGAAGCGGGCCAGGCAGGCGCCGATGGACAACAGCGAGCCGCCGATGCACTCCGGCGGCTGCGGGGGTATGCCGGCGTCTTCCCAGTCGGAAGACCACGCTCCGCCTTGCTCGAGGGGCGGCACGCCTTGCTACACGGCAGGCGCGATGTCGCACTGCGATCGTGGGATCGCGCGGTCCGACTCGCCGAGGGATTGTCCATGCCCTACGACCAGGGCCTCGCGCACTACGAGATCGCTCGCCACCTGGAGCCCAGCGATCCCACCCGAGCCGCTCACCTGGCCGCCTCCCGGGACCTCTTCGGCCGGCTGCGCGCTGCGCCCGACCTGGCCAGGGTCGACCGGGTCGAGGCCGGCGACGGCCGAATCGCTTGAGATCATGATCGACGCCTATCCGCCCGAGCTGCGGGACCTGGTTCGGCGTGCGGTCCGCCGAGGCCAACGGCGTCTCCGCGCCGAGGCGCCGACACTCGCGAGGCACGCCATCGGATGGCAGCGGGCCTTGGCCGGCGGCGCCGAGCCCGAGGCCTACTTCCTGCATCCGGAGGCCTTTCCGATGGTCCTCCTGCCCTGGTGGCTGGAATCGACGATCCGCGAGGCGCCGGCACCTGGCTTCCAACGCGACGTCGTCTACTCGACTGTCAGCGGCTACTACTTCGTACGGCTGATCGACGACCTCATGGATGCCGAGCGACCCATCTCACCGGTGCTCCTGCCGGTCCTGACCTTCTTCCACGCCGAGTTCCAACAGACGTACTACCGCTACTTTCCGCACGGCGATCCATTCTGGGAGGCGTGCCGCAGTGCCACATTGGCCTCGGCCGAGATGGCGGCCCGCGATGCGGAGCTGACGGAGATCGATCGGGCTCGTTTCCTGGAGATCAGCGCCCGGAAGATCGCTGGGGCGAAGGTGCCCATCGCCGCGGTCTGTCATTGCCATGGGCGATCGGACCTGATCGAGCCGTGGTACACCCTGGTCGACCTGCTCGGCCGATGGCACCAGATGCTCAACGACATCCGGGGCTGGAGCCGCGACCTCGACGGCGGCCGACGGACGTACTTCCTGTCGCAGGCGTCGGCCAGCGTCGGCGCGGACGGCTCCGTTGCCGAGTGGGTGATCGGCGACGGTCTGGCCTGGGGCGCCTCTCTGCTCGAGGAATGGATGAGCGAGCTGCTCGCGCTGGCCGCGGGTCTCGGAAGTCCGCAGCTCACGACCTATCTCGAGCGGCGAGACCGATCGCTCGCCGCTGAGCTGGAGGGTCTGCAGCCGAGTCTTGCCGCGTTCAGGCACCTGGCGTCGGTCATGCCTTGATCGGCGCCATGAGCGCGGGTCGGAGGCGTCCTCGGCTCCTGAGTGACGGCGCCGCGATGGGCTGGGATATCCTGACATGCGGCGTCCGCAGCGGGTCGCCAGGCACGTTGCGACGGGACTCCGAAGTACGAGGGCGCGTTCATGCCCGACGACGAGCACCGCCTCCGAGTTGCAGTCGAGCTCAACGCTCTGAACTCGATGGGCGCCTTCGGGGACTCACTCGAGGGTGCTCTCATCGGCACCGGGACGCCGATCTACGACCTGAATGGCACGCAGCTATACGAGCGTATCCCCCTGACCAGCGATCACCTCGCGGGGTACGCCGATATCGCCGTCCACCCCGCGATCGGCGCCGTGCTCATGGCCGTCAGCCAAGGGCTTGAGTGGAACGAGCGAGCGCTGCTCGATGAGGCGAATCGAGCCGTCCAGGAGCACCTGGCCCCCGACGCCAAGGTTCCCGATGAAACGCGATTCGTCGCGTACAGCTACCCGAAGCTCGCGGTGCAGTTCCTTGCCGGAGGCCAGGAATCGGCCCTCCTGGAGCTGTGGTCCTGGCGGCCGGTGCCTCCCCGGAAGGAGCTTGCCGAGAACGAGCTGCCGTCGTCCTTCGGTCGCTGGTCGTTCCTGGACGACCAGCCCGAGGAACGGCTGGCGCTGAAGCATCGGACGTTCGACGCCCGGGTCCGCGAGATCGAAGCAGTTCCGGGCCGAGAGACGGTGGCACTCGACCGAATCGATCGGAATCGATTTGCCGATAGCGTCGGGGTGCTGCCGCGCTCGCCCGTGGCCTCCTCGGCTGGCGGTGGCGCGGACGGCGGCCTCGGCCCGGGTGTCGGCGGCGCGGGCGGCGGTGCCGGTGCGGGCGCGGGTGGTGGTGCTGCCCCGGCCGGCGGCGGCGGAGCAGCTCCACCGAGCCAACGGGAGCTTCAATTCTCCACGCGCGGCACCAACCACGCGACCTGCTACGAGGTCCAGGGCCAGAGGACGTCGGTCTGGTGTGTCGCGGCGAGTGTCGAGATGCTTCTCGACTTCTACCGCTACGAGTACTCCCAGGACCGCCTGGCCGCGGCGCTTGGGTTGGGCACCTATGCAAAGCCGAAAGACCTGCCGGTGGGCAAGGAGGGCATGGTCGTCAATGTCATCCAGACCCTGACACGGAACGCTCTCGGCGTCACGATGACGAACGACCCAACCTGGGAAGACTTCCGCGACGAGATCGTCGCCAACCGTCCGGTCATCAGCTTCGTCCTCGGCCATGCGCGCACGATCGCCGGTTACACGGACACCGGGCCGGTGAGCGCGAACCTCGGCCCTTTCCGCGGCCTGCTCGTGTACGACCCATGGCCTCCCAATGTCGGCGTGGTCACTCGCTGGGAGAACGTCGACGTGCAGATCTACACCGTGGCGTTCATCGCGAGACTCCAGCTCGCATGAAAGAGCGACCGAACGAGCAGCTGAGGGAGGAACCGGGAGCGGAGGCCCGCCGGCTCGTCGCGAACCTTATCGACGCCGGCTTCATCTCCGAATCGCGAGCTCAGTATGCCGATCTGCGCGCGGTCCCGGTCACGAGTCCCGACGAGAAGCCCGCCGGCTGGTTCGTGGCGCTAGTGATCAACGAGCGGTTGATCGGGTTTGCCCAGCTCGATGAGGCCCTTCGCTTCCGGCGCTATTCGTCGTTTGCCGGCCACGAGCCGCCCGCCGAGGACTGGCTCGAGTCGTCGGTCGTGCTGGCACGGGCCCGTGAACAGGCCGGCGCGGACCTCGAGCTCGGCCAGCCCTTCCTCAGCTACGACGCGAACCCCGATCGCATCGCGTGGGTCGTCCCGGCAACCGGGTCCGGCGGCACCAAGCGTCATCTGTTCGTGGCGGGCGGCGAGGTCTTCGAGCGGTCCGGTTGACACGCGGGCACCTATACTCACCCATGGTGAGGTTAGGTGCGGTTGCCCGGAAGGGTGGAGGAGGAGAGGATGTCGTCAGACCCATTCGATCTGCTGCTCGGCAAAGCGCTCATCGATGAGACATACCGGGCGAAGCTCCTTGATCCCAAGACGCGCAAAGCCGCGTTGAAGGACATCGGGATCGCGAAGCCGACGGCGACGCAGTTGCAGGCGCTCCAGAACGCGATCACAACGCTGCAGACGCTGTCGAACTCGTTTGGCGACGGTTACGGTGCCGCGTAGCCTCGACGTCTGACCGGCCAGAATCCGCGACGCTGACGAAGCGCGGCGCCGCCCGCTCGCTGGTCGACTGGCGCGAGGCGCAGCGACGCGAGCGGGACGATCTCTGGCCGGGCGTCGAGCGATTCCTGGACGGCCTGCCGCCGATCCTTGGCAGTCAGGCCAAGTTGCTCGAGTATGACCTCGCGCTGCGCTACTCCCCGAGCGGCCAGCTCCGGGACATCTTCTCTGGGGCCGGTCAATTCCCGCTCCTGTCGATCGGGAGCTGGTTGATCGACGACCTCTCGCTTGGGACCGGCGCGAAGCGTGGGCGAGTCGAAGGGCATCTGTTCCTCGCCGCGGTCCTGTCGGCCGCCCGGAGCCACACCATCAGGGCCGTCCTCGACGGCACGTCGTTCTACGACGCCGGGCATGTCGCCCTGGTGCAGCTCATGTCGGAGCGGTTGATGACCGAGCTGTCGCGCCTCGTTCCGCCCGGATCGCGCTCACGCGAACTGCAAGCGGCGATCGCCGTCGACGACCTCGAAGCGACGCTCGCCGAGCAGCAGGTTCGGCGGTCTCCCATGGCGCTCGACGAACCGGAGGCCTACCTCAATGCTCGCTGGTCCGCCCCGGGTCGACAGCTTGCCCTGGCGGCGCTGACCGTCGGGCGGCACCTCGAGAGCGCCCCGAGCGTGAACGCGATGCTTCACGAGGTCGCCTGTGCGTTCGAGATCATGTCCGACCTCGGGTCGATCCATGCCGATCTGCTCGCGGGTCGGCCGACCTATCCGATCGCCTTCGTCGCCCGCCGCGCGGGCCTGTCGCCCGACCCGTGGCCGGATGCAACACTGGCTCTCGGAGCCCTCGTGGCCACGAATTCGCTCCAGGCGATCGTGGACTCGGCAATCGCCCGACTACGCGAGGGCCGTCGTCGAGCTGTCGCCCTCGGCCTTGGGACGTTCGCGCAGTACCTGATCGACGTCGAAGCAGGGCTCGAGGAGCGCCGGCCGCGCCTCGTCCGCGACCATGCGACAGCGGCCCGTGACAGCGCGTCCGGAGCGCCCAGGCCGGATCGTGGGCCGGAGGCCCGACGGCCCGCCGCACCGCTGATCACCATCGCCAAGCCGACGCTTCCGCAGGCGCTCGAGATGGCGGAGGGCTTCCTCATGTCGGACCTCACGTTCCGCGAGAGCTGGGAAACGCATCGCGAGGGCATGTTCGGTTCTACGGCCGTCGCATCGCGCTATCCGGCCGGGCTGATCCTCGAGATCCTGCGTGCTCGGGGGCACGAAGTCAGTCGCGCCGTCAACGAGTTCCTGGCGTTCACCGCGAGCAACGCGTTCCGGTACTACGACCACCCATGGTCGGAGATCGACTCGGACACGCTCGGCGTGTACCTGCGTCTGCTGCCGGCTGCGAACGGTGGGCTCAGTCAGGCCGTGGCTCCGGTCCTTGCGTGCGTCGAGCGCGACGTCGCGGCGCTCGGTCGGGTACCGGTCTGGGTCAGGGAGTGTGAAGGTAGCCCTCGCGGACGACCGGCCATGCTCGATCTCGGCGAGGGCTGCGGCACCGTCGGCGCCCATCTCCTGCTCGGGTTGCTGGCGTACGCACCGGACCGCTACGCCGAGACGATCGAGCGCGGTGCCCTTCAGCTGTTAGGCCGGATCGAAGATGTCGGCATGGGCGCCAATGTCAACTACCCGCCCGTATATGCGCTGGCGACGTTCGGCCGATTGATCGCCAAGCTCGAGGATCCGGACCACGGGTTCCTCGGCGGCCGGGGGAAGCATGCGACAAGGAAGACTCGGCGCGTGCTGGCGAGCGCGTTCGAGCGGGCCATCGAAAGGAAGATCCTGACCGCCCAGCAGGCAGCACTACTCACGATCGCCTGTCGCGACGTGAACCGCTCGGAGAAGCCTGATCCGCGATGGCGGACGACGATCCTGAAGAGGCAGCGCTTCGATGGCAGTTGGATCGGCGAGCCGTTCGCCGCTGCTCCGAACCGAGGCCTTGCCGTGACCTGGTATTCGAGCACACTGCTCACCAGCGCGCTCTGCTACGACGCCCTGGGTTAGGCGACTTCGAGCTGTCCGCCCCGTAAACTCGTGTCCGATCTCGGTACCCGGCCAACCTATTCGATGACCGGCGACCTGGATTGCTGGGTCGTGAGTGAGCGCCGTAGTGCTCGCTCAGCCGTCGATTCTGGGAGCGCGTCCGACCTGGCATGGAGGCGACGCCACTCGTCAGCGCGTCGCCACTCGTCTTCGCGTCGGCTCGTGTGAAGCCGGACGGACATTCGTCCGGCGTCATTCATCCTTCGCTCCGAACATCGGGCCCGACTGCCACCTTGATCCGGCTCATCTGACGCCGGCCGTTGGCATTGGCTCGCCCGCAGACAGGGCCGCATACATCTGCTCGAGCGCCGATGCCGAAACGGGGCCAACTCTGATCGCTGCGACGGCACCGCCTCGGTCGAGCAAGACCAAGGCCGGGACCGCACTGATCCCCCACGACTTCATCATCGAGCCGCTGTCGTTGACGACCGGGAGCCGGATCCCGTTCGCGCTGAGATAGCTCTTTACCGCGTCGAGTTGGTCACCTGTCGTGATCGTCCCGGTCGCGACAGCGGCCGCATGGCGCGTGGCGACGGTCTGGAGATCGGTCAACGGCGTGCCCAGACATGGCATGCACCACGTTCCCCAGAAGTACACGACGAGCGGTCCGGGCTGCGTCCCCGTGTCGAAGGCCTTCCCGTCAAGGGTTGTACCGGTCAACCGTGGAGCCTTGCGCCCGACCGCCAGGACGGTGCTGGCGGCTGGATCGCCCGGGTCGACCGACACTGCGCCCGCGGGACCCGTCAGGGCGAACGTATCCGGTGGGAACGATGGCCTCAGGCTGAGCGCCGTCGCTCGTCCGGAAATGCCGGCCAATTCCTGGCCGCCAGGCGCGACCTTCGTCGTCGGCCGTCCCTGGCGTCCGGCCTACCCGGCGCAAGCGCTGTGCGCTCCCGCGTAGCCCGGTGACTGCACGGCGAGAAATCAGGCTGCGGTTCACGAGTGCGGTGTAGTCGGCGCTTGCGTGGCGCCTTGCGATCGCCGATCTGTTGCGGCATACTGAACCGTGTGGTTCAGTATATAAGCGGCCGACTCGATGCCTCCTTCAGCGCGCTCTCGGACGCCACCCGACGCGGCGTCCTGGAGCAGCTCGGACGTGCCGACGCTTCGATCACGGATCTGGCCCAGACGTTCCACATGACCCTCACCGGCATGCGGAAGCACGTCGGCGTCTTGGAGCAGGCGGAGCTCGTCACCACGGAGAAGGTCGGGCGCGTGCGGACTTGCCGGCTCGGCCCGCGCCGACTCGAAGCAGAGACGGCATGGATCGAGCGGTACCGCCAGCTCTGGGACTCACGCTTCGACGAGTTGGACAACGTTATCGAGGAACTGAAACGGAAGGAGAAGGTCGATGGACGCAACGAGAGAGAGTGAGCTCACCCTCATGAAGAACCGTACGACGGTGGAGCGGAAGTCCGAGCGTGAGCTCGTCGTCACGCGAACGTTCAACGGCCCGGCGCGCCTCGTGTTCGAGGCGTGGACCAAGCCCGAGCTGTTCAGGCAGTGGTGGGTGCCGAAGTCGTTCGGAATGTCCCTGCTTTCCTGCGAAATGGATGTTCGTGTCGGGGGCAGGTACCGTTTGGAGTTCGCGCTCGGGGACTCACAGTCGGCGTTCTTCGGCACGTACAAGGAAGTGACACCGCACTCGCGCCTCGCCTGGACCAATGAGGAAAGTGACGAGGGTTCCATCACGACGGTGACCTTCGCGGAAGAAGGCGGCAAGACGTTGCTGGCCATGCACGAGCTTTATCCCTCGAAGGAAGCTCTCGACGCTGCCGGCACCGGGGCGGCGGATGCGATGGGAGAGACGTTCGAGCAACTGGACGAGCTTCTCGTCACCCTGGGCGCGAGCGAAGGGCGGTCATGACGTCCGCGGCTCGCGTCAGGAGCTCGGCGGTGCCATCAGGGGGGCAAGCGTCTGCATCAGATCCGGCGTGGTGATCGGGTCGTCCTCGACGATCTTGCCGTCGGCGAAACCGTAGTAGGTCATGCCTCGGCCCGAGATCTTCTCCCCACTCGCGAGTGTGTACCCGAAGGAAAAGCGGGCGACGACGGCGTCCCCTTCGGCGACGAGATCCTCGATCTCCATCGGGCGCTCGGGAAGGGCGGCCCCGATCGCCGGATAGCATCGCCTTGAAGCCGGCGCGGTCCACGCCCCCCATCGCACGGTTCACGTAGTTCGGGGCCAGCAGATCGTCGATCACATCGACGTCGCCCCCGACCAGTGTTTCTGTGATGAACCGACGGACGACGGCCTTGTTCTGCTCCGTTGACATCTCAGAGCCCACGTGACCTTTCCGGGCGCGATCACGCCCCATCTGGACGGGTCGGTCTCGCCATTGGCCCTGCGCGACGGTCGAGGCGACCGCATGGGGGCGTCGCGCTGGTGGGACCCGAGGGCTCCCGTGCCTCCCTGTCGGTGGGCGGAGTATGCGCCAGGGGGGCCGATCGCTAGCGCCCTCGATCACCCCGCGGCCGGACGCCGTGACGGCCGCGACGCTTTCTCGAGCCGTGCCATGCTAGAACGCGTGACCGATCCGCTCGCCACCGACGAGACGCGTATCGATCGCTGGCTGTGCGCGGTGCGCCTCGTGAAGACCCGCCCGCTCGCGACGCGGTTGTGCGAGGGCGGCCATGTCCTCGTGAATGGATCGCCGGCAAAGCCGTCGACGAAGGTTCGCGCGGGCGACCGGGTGGAGGCGCTCATCGCCGATCGCGAGCGCATCGTCGAGGTCATGCGGCCGATCGAGTCGCGTGTCGGGGCCGCCGTCGCCGCCACCTGCTACGTCGACCACAGCCCGCCCGTCGTGCCGGTGGCCGGGCCCGCGATCATGCTCGTCCGTGGGGAGGGCCGGCCGAGCAAGCGCCTGCGGCGCGAGTTCGAGCGCCTGCGCAGGGCCGCCGACACCTGAGCCTGAACTAGGCCTCCGGCCCACTCATTCGACCCGATGATCGCCGCCATTGCCCTCGCGAACGGTCTCCGCTCCAGCTCGCGGGCTATGCGATCGAGCCGCGTGACGCGCGTGGGTGCACTTCGAGGCCGCGCGCGCCACGTATTCCTCGCGATTGGAGGGATGGCGTCGTATTGGGCGACGCCGGCCACGCAGTGGCTGGGCGATCCGCTCGAACTTCGCTTGCCGCTGTACCGGGTGGACGATCCGCAGGGGTCAAAATGAAGAACGGGAGGCCGGCTGGCCTCCCGTTCTTTTGATCGTCGGCCCTCGAGGGCCACATCTGCGGCCCTCGAGGGACGTTCTCAGCAGGTCGGTATGCCGTCGATGTTGTAGGCGCTCAACTGGTCGTGAAGCGTCATGGCCAGGGTCTGGTCGCTCGGACTGAGCGCATATGGCGGCATCTGGAAGCCGCTATACGAATATGTCACCAGCAGTGCGTCGGCCTGGGTCACCACCGGCAGGATGCAGGTGGACCCGCCCTGCTGCAGGTTGAGCTTCGCTGCGAGCAGCATGCCGGCCATGCAGTTGAGTGCGCCGACGTTGCCGCAGCCCATCCCGGAGAGGATGGTCTTCGCATCGTCGAACGTTGTCACTTGGTAGCCGCCCAGGGACTGGGGCAGGTTGGCGGTGGTGGCCGCGCGGTGGTTCTTCCAGTAGCCCGGCGTCAGGTTGGCCGTGAACGCCGGAGTGATCGTGACGTGGGCCGTGGAGCTGCAACGCGGGTCGGCGTTCCCCGGCACGCAGTTGCCGTCGGTCGAGTGGATCGTGGCCGTGTTGGTCGCGGTGCCATTGGTCGTCGTCGCCGTCGGGGCAGTGACGCGGAGGGTGTAGCTGGCGCCGACCGCCAGGTCCGCCGCCGTGCATGTGAGCGTGTTGGAACTGATGCTGCAGGTCGGGAGCGGGGTGACCGCGCCGCCCGACGCCGTCGGACCGGTGGCGATGGTCCAGGTGCCGATCCCAGCTGGGGTCGTCGGCAATGGGTCGCTGAGGGTCACGCCATGAGCCGTGACCGTCCCGATGTTGGCGACGGTGATGTTGAAGCCAATGGGGCTGCCGGCATTGACCGGCCCGACCGGATCCGCGGTCTTGGTGACTTGGACGATCGGATCGGAGATCACGACCGGCTCGTCACCGCAGGCGCTGTGCGCGGCGCTGTTGTTGGTGTCACCGCTGAACACCGCCACCCACTGGTAGGTGCCGGCCACGAGCGGCGGGCCGAATCCCAACGGCGTCGTGTGGGGGCCGTTGGTGCTGATGTTGTTGACCGTTTCGCTGTGGACCGCACCCGTGCCGTTCGTGGCGCAGGTCACGCCGGGGGCGAACAGGTAGAACGTGATCGACCCGGTGCCGAGCAGATTGCTCGTGCCGGCCAGGGTCGCGCTGTCCTTCAGGTTGGCTCCGGTCCCGCCCGAGGACGGGTTGGTCGTGGTCGAGATGGTCGGGCTGGCCGTGATCACGACCGGCTCGTCGCCGCAGGCGCTGTGCGCGGCGCTGTTGTTGGTGTCACCGCTGAACACCGCCACCCACTGGTAGGTGCCGGCCACGAGCGGCGGGCCGAATCCCAACGGCGTCGTGTGGGGGCCGTTGGTGCTGATGTTGTTGACCGTTTCGCTGTAGACCGCAGCCGTGCCGTTCGTGGCGCAGGTCACGCCGGGGGCGAACAGGTAGAACGTGATCGACCCGGTGCCGAGCAGATTGCTCGTGCCGGCCAGGGTCGCGCTGTCCTTCAGGTTGGCTCCGGTCCCGCCCGAGGACGGGTTGGTCGTGGTCGAGATGGTCGGGCTGGCCGTGATCACGACCGGCTCGTCGCCGCAGGCGCTGTGCGCGGCGCTGTTGTTGGCGTCACCGCTGAACACCGCCACCCACTGGTAGGTGCCGGCCACGAGCGGCGGGCCGATCCCAACGGCGTCGTGTGGGGGCCGTTGGTGCTGATGTTGTTGACCGTTTCGCTGTAGACCGCACCCGTCCCGTTCGTGGCGCAGGTCACGCCGGGGGCGAACAGGTAGAACGTGATCGACCCGGTGCCGAGCAGATTGCTCGTGCCGGCCAGGGTCGCGCTGTCCTTCAGGTTGGCTCCGGTCCCGCCCGAGGACGGGTTGGTCGTGGTCGAGATGGTCGGGCTGGCCGTGATCACGACCGGCTCGTCGCCGCAGGCGCTGTGCGCGGCGCTGTTGTTGGCGTCACCGCTGAACACCGCCACCCACTGGTAGGTGCCGGCCACGAGCGGCGGGCCGAATCCCAACGGCGTCGTGTGGGGGCCGTTGGTGCTGATGTTGTTGACCGTTTCGCTGTGGACCGCACCCGTGCCGTTCGTGGCGCAGGTCACGCCGGGGGCGAACAGGTAGAACGTGATCGACCCGGTGCCGAGCAGATTGCTCGTGCCGGCCAGGGTCGCGCTGTCCTTCAGGTTGGCTCCGGTCCCGCCCGAGGACGGGTTGGTCGTGGTCGAGATGGTCGGGCTGGCCGGATTGATGGTCGTCACGCCCTGGCCGCTGCCACTGGCGCCGAGCTGGTCCGGCTGGCCGGGGTCCCAGAACCCTGCGACCGACGCGCTATACGTCGTCGGGTTCGGGGTGGGCACGTTCAGGACGTTGACCGTGAAGTTGACCTTGCAGTTGCTGTTGGCGGGCGTCGGCCCCAGAGCCGACGTCAGGTCGACGTTCGTGGTCGGCGTGAATGTCCAAGTGGTGGTCGTCGCGTTATCCACGTGCGTGATGGTCCACGACGAACCCGAACAGACAGTGGTGGCGTCGCCGGTGCCTGTCGCGCTCAGGGAGAAGACTCCGAGGGCGGTGGTGAGGGTCGCGTTGGTGACCCGGATGACCCCGACATCATTGGGCGCGTCGGATGAGTTGGTGATCGACAACGGGGACGCGACGCTGGTTGCCCCCACGGTCACTGGCGCGGCCGGCTGCGGGATGTTGGGGGTGATGCTCATGCCGGTCCCGGCGAGGGTCATCGGCACCACGACCAACATCGAGCCCGCGACCAGGATCGTGGCGGCGACGGCCGCCCGAACTCGGCTAATGGGTCCTACTCGTGCCATCTCTCGATTTTCCTCCTAGTCCCTATCTGGACCATGCGGCCCAACCCCCGGACTATGTGAAGATCGAAGACGGATACCGGCACCTTCCCCAGAGGTGCCAGCTCGTCGATTCAGTGACCGATGTTCCTGATCGATCCCTCCTGTGCTAGACCAGCTGCACCGGCGTTTGTCACCGCAGAACCTTGCCCTGGCGGTTCATCGAGGGACATCTGCCTCAAGGCCCCGACATCTCATGAACGGCCCGGCCGACTGCGGCGGGACTTGGAATCGCAGGTTTGGATGCATCAGGAGCCGTTCCGACTGATCGACATCGATGACGGCCACGGACAAGTGTCCACGACAAGCCCTGCGCGACGACCGCGCTGGCTGGCGCCAGCACCATCGGCCCTCCTCTCCATGCTCGCCGCGATACAAGGATCGACAAGTGCAGAGCAAGGCGACGCGGAGAGATGCCGTGGCGAAGCCTGAGGCGGGCACCATCCCTCGGATTCGAGGCCGTTGCACGAACGCACCTGTATTCCTGCTGAGACTAACGACTCCTGACCTACATGGTCAAGGCGCTATCGCCAGCAGACGCTTCCGGTCCGGGCGTGTCAGCGTGTGAGCCTGAACGAAGATGGTGCACGGGCGCACCGGCCGGCTGACAAGGCACCAGGCGTTCTGCTCGGCTGGGGTACCAGCCGAGCGGCCGGGGTCGAGCGACCGGGCGAGCTCGGGTCGCAAGCCAGCTGATGAGCAGATCCGACACCAGGCAGGGTCTCCCGAACCCGCTGCAGCTCGCCGTCCTCATGCGCGCCTACCACGATGAGGTCCGGCTCGCCCGCCCGTCTCCCGCGATCCAATCCCTCCTGTTCAACCCGCTCGCGATCGTCGGACGGCTGTTGGGCTATCGCTCGTCCGATCCCCGATACAGCGCAGGTTCGGACCGACCTGCCGACGAGATCGCGACCGGGTAGGTTCGTTCCGGTCGATCTCGACCGGCTAGTGAAGGTCAGGCCAGACCAGCGCGATCAGGACCACCTGCGGGATCCCGAGGACCGGTCCATAGGGGACCGCGAAGCCGTACCAGAAGATGGCACTCACGCCGAGCAGGACCAGCTGGAGCACCGCGCCGTCGAGTTGGCCGTTCCACAGCCACCAGGCAGCCAGGAACTTGAAGGCGCTGATCGACACGAAGATCAATCCGGCGACGATCAGGGCGTCGATGCCGAGCGCCTCGAACGGGCCACTCAACGCCCGGAACAGGCCGGCGACCATCGGCAGGCGCTTGTTGACGAGTGCGTACCTGAGGATCGCCAGGACCACGACCGTCGAGATGAACGCCTCGATCACCACCAGCGCGACGAGGACGGTCTGGAGCGTGGTCTGCATGGTCTCCTCCGTGTCGGGCTCTGGCAGAAGAGTCTCGGATGTCGATGTCTCGGACGCGTCGCGCCGCAGAGGGTTCCGTCGGTCAGTTCGCGACCGGTCGCGTCAGGAGCCACGCGACGAGGAGATCTGACACCAGGTCCTCGGCCTGATCGGCGCTCCGGCCGGTCGCCTGGAGCGATCCGATGACCCACGCATTCAGGATGACCATGATCATCGCCACCGCGTCCGAGTCCTCGGCCAGCGGCCCGAGCGCCGCCCGGACGAGGGTGTCCAGTTCGGCGTTGTAGCGAGCCTCGGCGTCGGCCCACGCATGGACGCCGGCAGGTTCCCGCTCCGACACCTTCCACCAGGGGGTGCTGCGCTCGAAGAACGCGGAGATCTCGCCGATGAGCAGCCGGATCCGGTCGGGCATCGCCTCGACGCCGTCGAACATGTCGCGTGTCGGCATGCGCAGGTCGGCCAGGATCCGGGTGGTCACCTCGGTCGCGAGGACCTCGGCCGATCCGAAATGGTTGGCGACGGTGCCTGGTGCGACGTCCGCCCGCCGAGCGACATCGAGCATCGTCGTCGCCCCGATGCCCTTCTCCTGGTAGAGCTCGAGGGCGGCCTCGATGATCCGGCGCCGCGTGTCCGCCTGCTGAACGGCCCGCTTCCCGAGGGCGTATCTACGCGGCATCGCCGGATGTCCCGATATCTATTGACTTCATGATGCAACCAATATAGCATCCCGCCTGCTGGCTTGCCGAACTGGAGGGTCTCGATGTGGTGACCATCGCGATGCGGGTGGTCGGTCTCGGATACGCGGCGGTCGTGGCGGTCTTCGTCGCATACGCCTTCCAGCCGTTCGCCGCGGATTTCATCGGGGTCATCGCGGGATTCATCGTCCTGTTCGGCGTGCTGGGTCTCGCATCCGTGCTCTGGGCCGGAGCGCGACGCCGCCCGTGGTTCTGGCTCCTCGCCATGGTGCCGGGCCTCCTCGCGCTCCTGATCAGCGGATTCTATGGGCCGTATGCCCTGACGCACCCCGCGGACACGGTCGCCTTCGTGACGACGATCCTGTCGCTCGTCGGCGGGCTGCTCATCGTGGTCGGCGGTCTCACCGCGTGGCTCGAGGTCCGTCGCGGCCGGCCGCTCTGGTCGTCGTCGGGTCGAGCCGGGCCGATCCTCGCCGCCACGTCGGGCCTGGTCGTCGGTGCCTGCCTGACCGCCTTCATCGGCGCGTCATCGACGAGTGCAGGGACAGCGGCCGGCGAGGCGCCGACGACGACCGTGGCGCTCACGGCGGAGGACACCAGGTTCTCCGGCGACCTCGTGGCGACGACTGGGACCGTCCTCGGGGTCTTCGTCACGAACAAGGACGGCTACCCGCACGCCTTCGATATCGATGCCCTCGGGATCCACGTCCCGCTGCCGGCCGGCGCGACCACGTTCGTCGCCGTCAAACCGAACGCCGCCGGGTCGCTCGAGTTCTATTGCAGCGTGCCCGGTCACCGAGATGCCGGCATGGTCGGCGCGATCGTCGTGCAGTAAGGAGACGATCCGATGACCTGGGCGACCGTCTACCCGTTGCTCCTCGTGCTTCACGTGCTGTGCGTGTTCGCCTTCCTGGCGGTCCATGGCGTCTCGATGGGCGTCTGGTGGCGGGTCCGTCGGGAACGCGACCGAACCCGGCTCATCCCGCTCCTCGAGTTGTCCGCCGCCGCGGTCACGCCGATGAGCATCGCCGGGCTCCTGTTGATCCTCAGCGGCATCCTGGTGGGAGTCGCCGGGGCGTGGTGGTTCAACGGCCAGTGGTGGCTGTGGGTGTCGATCGGCCTGCTCGTCCTGATCGTGGCGGTGATGACCCCGCTGGTCGCGATCCCGTTGAACGGAGTGCGGCGCGGGCTCGGCGTGCCCATCAGGGCCGACCTGAAGGCCGGGACGACTCCGGCGCCGGTGGACGACGCCTCGCTCGAGACGTTGCTGGCCGATCGACGGCCGTTGATCGGTGGATCGCTGGCGATCGCCGGGATCGTGTTGATCACCTGGCTCATGGAGTCGAAGCCATTCTGAAGGCCCGTCCGCTCAGGGCGGCAGGAGGGAACGATGACGACAGGTTCGCTCGCCACAGCACTCGTCCCGTGCGTGCTGGATCTCGGCGGTGTCGGGCGACGGGCTGCGCAGGCCGCCGCCGCCCTGACCGTCGGCGGAGCGGTGACGCTCGGTGTCTTCTTCACGGTCGGGCAGCCATGGGGGACCATCAACGACTGGCTCTCCATCGGTCTCGCCGGAGCGACGGTCCCGATCGCGTTCGAGATGGCTCGCCGCAACCCGCGATCGACGCCACTCGTGCTCGGAGCCGGCCTGGATGCCGTCGGAGTCGTCGTCGCGACGACGTTCACGTCGCTCCTGATCTCGGGGCGGATGACGTTCGAGGCGAGCCTGCCCGGCGTCCTCGCGGGTCAGGCCCTCATGGGCGGCTGGCTCGTCCTCGTCGGACTCGCTGCCTGGTCGGACCCCGGGGCGCGGCGGATGGCGGGACTCGCCATCACCGGCGGCGCGGGCCTGATCGCGACCGCGGCTGGGGTCGGGACCGGCGGGATGGAGAGCCCGATCGCGGCCCTCGGTTTCGTGATGGCCATCATCGGCACGGGCGCCTTCTATGCGCTGCTCGGCCGCCGATCAGACCGATAGGGACCCTGCGACGATCGGTGAGCGTGACGGCTGCGCGACGACCGTCCGCGGTCTCAGCGTGACCGTTCGAGGAGGAGCGTATCGAGCCCTCTCGTCAGACCCACCCGCCCGCGGACCAGCCGGACGGCGAGGAGCGTCCCGGACACGTACGGCGCCGCCGACGCGCCGGCGTCGTGGCGGATGGTCAGACGCTCGTCGGGCAGGCCGAAGATGACCTCGGTCGAGACCGAGAAGCTCGGCAGTCGGACCGAGTGGACCTGGACATCGCCGACTGTCGCGCCACGCGCCTCGCGGAGCCCGTCGGTCGCGTCCAGCGATCGGTCGTGGACGGTCGGACGCGCTGCGGCGATCCGTTCGGCGAGTTCACGCGAGGTCCCGCTCGGGGCGTCGGGCTTCGTGGCGCTGGCGTAGTCGATGACCTCCGCCGATGGCAGGAACGGCGCCACGAGTATGCGGCGGCCTGGGCCATCGCCGCGGTGATCGAGAAGTTGCCCGACGCGATGACCCCGACGCCGTTCGCCTGGGCCGCCGCCTCGATCTCAGCGTAGTCGTCCGCCGTCGGGCCGGACGAGCCGATCACGACCGCGACCCCGCGCTCGATCGCGGCCAGGGTATTGGCTTTCACGGACGTGTGCGAGGTGTACTCGATCAGGACGTCGACGCCATCGAGTGCGTCCTCGACGGCCGCGTAGACGGGGACCCCGAGCGGCTCGCGCGCGAGCGCGCTCCCGAGATCCCGTGCCGGCCGCGGAGCGAGCGACCGCCGACCGAAGCACGAGGTCATCGGCCGCGAGCACGCCGTCGACGAGCGCCCGACCTGCCCAGCCCGTCGCGCCCGCGATGCAGACACCGATCATCGGCACGGCCTCCTGCTGTCGTGGATGGGGCATCCATGATGACGCCGATCGTCCACTGACAGACCGGCAACGAAAACGGCCCGGACCCTCGCGGACCCGGGCCGTTGATCGATCGCGGGCTACTTGTAGACGAGTGTTCCCTCATCGGCGAGGGTGATCGTCAGCGCGCCGCTCGCGACGGCGTAGCTCGCGGCCTTGCTCAGGCCGAGGATGTAGAGGTCCGACAGCGAGCCCTCGGCGCAGGCGACGGTCGTCGTCGGTCCGGGGACGATGCCGAGATCGCCCGAGGCCGCGCTCGGATTCGCGGTCGTGAAGGTGCCGGCAACGTTGTTGCAGTCGGCCTTGGCCGTGAACGTGCCATCGGCTGCGAAGGTGATCGTGTAGTTCGCCTGCTGGTCTGCCGGCACGACGCCCTGGAAGGCCGGGACCTTCTCGGTGATCGTCGTCAGCTGCCACGTCTTGCCGAGGAGGCCCGTGGACTGGCTCGGGGCAGGCGTCGTGCCGGGCTTGGCGGTCGGCGCGGCAGTCGGCTTGGCGGTGGGCTTGGCCGTCGGCTTCGCCGTCGGAGCTGCGGTCGGCTTGGCCGTCGCACCCGCTGCAGCCGAGGTCCCTGCACTTGACGCCGCCGACGGGGTGGCGGCCACCGGGGAGAAGACCATCGTGCCCTCGTCCTCGAGGGTGATCGTCAGGACGTCATTGACGATCGCGTATGACTTCGCGCGACTCAGCCCGTGGATGAACAGGCTGGAGAAGGAGTCCTCGGGACAGAACGCCATCGTCGAGACGCCGACGTCGATGGTCAACCCGTTCGAGCCCGGCGTCTTGTACGTGCCGGCGATCTGGTTGCAGTCGGCCGTCCCGCTGAACGTCAGATCGGTCTTGAAATTGATCGAGTACTTGGCCTGATCGGCGGGCGGGATGACGCCCTGGAATGCCGGGACCTTCTCGGTGATGGCGGTCAGTTGCCAATCCTTGCCGGTCAACCCTGGCGTGGCGCCCGGGCTGCAGGCGGCGAAGATGGCCGTCGCGCCGAAGAACAGGGCGACGAAAGCAGATGTGCGCATTCAGTGGACTCCTGGCGGGGCATGGTGGTCTGAGTGACGGTCTTGCATCGGGCCCCTGCGGGAGGGTCGCATATCCGGAGGCAGGTCACACGGCGGTTTCGGTTGCGACTGGTGCGTCCGTCCTCGATCCAGGTTGCCTTGTCGGTGCACGACCGGTCCAGTACGGTAGCCGGGACGTTACGGACTCCACGGCTGACGAGGGGAAGCGATGGCAGCGACCGGCACCGGCACGAAGGACGATCCCTGGCGACTCACCACGCCGCCGGGCACCAGCGAATACACGATGTACCTGGACGACGCCAACGATCCGCCGGCGATCATCTGCCAGGTCGGCGGGACGCAGCTCAAGTACGACAAGCGCGCCATCGATGACCTCCACGCGATGCTCAAGGCGCACGGCGATTGGATGCCGCTCGGCGGCGCCGACGAGCAGAAGCCGGCGCCGGAGGGCACGGTCGAGGCGTGGGGCCGGGCCGAGGACAACCCGCTCGGCGGCTGGTACGGGCTCAAGAAGGGCCTGCGCGGTCGGTTCGGGGTCTACATGCCTCCGCTCATGGAGGCGCTCGGGCTCGCCGAACTGACCCACGACGCGAAGAACAACAGGATGCGGGCCCGCTGACGATCCGGATGGACTAGGTCGCGCTGGTCGCAGCCTCCGCGAACGAGGCCATGTCCGGGTAGGTCGCATCCGGCGTCGGCGTCGGCCGGCGGCGTCGCACCCGAGCCCGGCCGGCCGTGCCGGCGGTCGATCCAGACGGTCGACAGGCCGAGCCGCTTGGCCGTCACGTGGTCGTGGTAGAGGCTCTGGGCGACGTGCAGGATGCGGTCGCGCGGCAACCCGATCCGCTCGAACGCGAGTTCGAAGTTCCGCTCGCTCGGGCTTGTAGCTCGCCGCCTGCTGGGCGGTGACGACCCAGTCGAAGTCGGTGCCGAGGCGAGCCGCCGACCGGGCGAACAGGTCGTCGTCGCAATTGGTGATGACGCCCAGCCGGAACCGTCGTGGAGGCGCGCGAGGGCAGCCGCCGAATCCGGGAAGGCCGGCCACTCGCCGACCGAATCGGCGAAGGCCGCGACCTCGCCGGGGTCGGGGTCGACGCCGAGGTCGGCGGCGATGCCGCGGACGCCGGCGGCGAGGATCGTCGCGATACGTGAGATAGGGGCCGGCCTCGGCCGGAGCCTCGATCGCCGCGTATGCCTCGAGCAGCTCGTCGTCGGGTCGATCGACGCCGTGTGGCGCGAGGACCCGCCGCAGGGCGGCGAGGATGCCGGCCTCCCAATCGATGAGCGTGCCGTAGCAATCGAAGGTGAGGGCGTCGAATGCACCGTAGTCAAGCGTCATCCCGACATCATCGCCGACCTGCGCGCCGCCGCAGTCCGCCGGAAACCGGCCCGGCCCGACCGACGTATCGACCGGGGTACCGATGGAAGCGCCATCGCGAACGCACTGGGAGGTGCCCCCGCATGATCCGTACCCTTCGCCTCGCCGTCGCCTTCGGCCTGCTGGCCGCCCTGGTCGTCGGCACGGGGACGGCCGCCGCGCAGTCAGGCGGCCGGCACAAGGTCCTCGACGCCCAGCTCATCGGTCTCGCCGCGCGCGGCACGGTCGTCGCCGGCGTGACCGGCGCCGGCCACGCGTGGACGATCGAGGAAGGCAACGCCAAGCTCTTCTCCGACGGCCGGGTCCTCGTCAATGTCGAGGGTCTCGTCCTCTTCCCTGAAGGCACCCAGCCTGCTGCCAACGTGCGGGTGGTCGTCTCGTGCAACGGCGGCGGGACGGGCAACATCGTCCAGTCCGGACTCGTGCCCCTGTCGCAGCCAGAGGGCGACTGCACTTCAACGACGTGGCTGACCCTGCCGAGCCCGTGCGATTCGCCCGGTGATCTTCGTCACCAGCCAGGGCGGCGGCTGGTTCGCCACCACCGGCTAGCGACTCCTCAGCCGTCGGGAGGAGCCGGGCCACGGGCAAGGTCCGGTCTGACGGCACGACGGCGGCGGGTCCACTCTCGGCCCGCCGCCGTTCGACGTCTTCGGCGCGTCTCGACGCTGCTAGCATCGGGCGCCATGACGGCGACCCAGGTACGACTTCATCATCGTCGGCGGCGGGTCGGCGGGGTGCGCGCTCGCGAACCGGCTGTCGGCGGATCCGGCGACGCGCGTCCTCGTCCTCGAGGCCGGGCCGGCCGGACTACCGGTTCGACGTCTTCATCCACATGCCGGCGGCGCTGACGTTCCCGATCGGCAGCCGCTACTACGACTGGAGGTACGAGTCGGAGCCGGAGCCGTTCATGAACGGCCGGCGGATCTACCACGCCCGCGGCAAGGTCCTCGGCGGCTCGTCCAGCATCAACGGCCAGATCTTCCAGCGCGGCAACCCGCTCGACTACGAGCGCTGGGCCGCCGATCCCGGGATGGAGACGTGGGACTACGCCCACTGCCTGCCGTACTTCAAGAAGATGGAGACGTGCCTTGCGGCGGCCCCGGACGACCCGTGGCGCGGCCACGACGGGCCGCTCGATCCTCGAGCGCGGACCGGCGACGAACCCGCTGTTCGACGGCGTTCTTCGCGGCGTGCCAGGAGGCCGGCTACCACCTGACCGAGGACGTCAACGGCTACCGCCAGGAGGGCTTCGCGCCGTTCGACCGGAACATCCACGACGGCCGCCGGCTGAGCGCCGTCGCAGGCGTACCTGCAACCGGTCCGTGGCCGCAAGAACCTGACCGTCCGGACGCGGACGTTCGTGACCGGGATCGTGTTCGAGGGCCGGCGCGCGGTCGCCGTCGACATCGAGCGGCGGGGCGGGGGAACGGAGCGGATCGAGGGCGGCGAGATCATCCTCGCCGGCGGCGCGATCAACTCGCCGCAGCTCCTCCAGCTGTCGGGCGTCGGCCGGGCCGGCGGACCTCGCAGGCGCTCGGGATCCCGGTCGTGGCCGACCTGCCCGGGCGTCGGCGACCACCTCCAGGACCACCTCGAGGTCTACATCCAGTACAAGAGCCTCCAGCCGGTCTCGATGCAGCCGGCGGCGACGCAGAAGTGGCGCCGGCCGTTCATCGGCGCGCGAGTGGCTGTTCCTGCGGAGCGGACCGGGCGCGACGAACCATTTCGAGGGCGGCGGGTTCGCGCGGAGCAACGACGACGTCGCCTACCCGAACCTGATGTTCCACTTCCTGCCGCTGGCCATCCGCTACGACGGCAGCGCCGGCGCGGCCGGTCACGGCTACCAGGTCCACGTCGGGCCGATGTATTCCGACGCCCGCGGCTCGGTCTCGCTCAAGACGACCGACCCGCACGACCACCCGGCGCTGCGCTTCAACTACCTCTCGACCGACCAGGACCGCCGCGAGTGGGTCGAGGCCGATCCGCGTCGCCCGGCACATCCTCAACCAGCCCGCGATGGACCCGTACAACGGCGGCGAGACGTCGCCCGGGCCGGTCGTCACGACCGACGACGAGATCCGCGACTGGGTCGCCCGCGATGCCGAGACCGCGCTCCATCCGTCGTGCACGGCGCGGATGGGCATGGACGGCGACGTCCGTGCTCGACCCGTTGACGATGCGCGTCCACGGGCTCGACGGGCTGCGCGTCGTGGATGCGTCGGCGATGCCGTACGTCACCAACGGCAACATCTACGCGCCGGTGATGATGCTGGCCGAGAAGGCCGCCGACCTGATCCTCGGCAACACGCCGCTGCCCGCCGAGCACACGCCGTTCTACCGGCATCAACCACAAGCTGCAACGGTGCCGTCGTGATCGACGACCCGATCCGAGGCGCTCCCGCCGGACAGTCCGGCCGCGTTCGCGCTCGCGCGCGGGCGGGCCAAGCGGGCAGCGGCGCCGCGCCGGAGTCATGCGAACTGGGCACCGGCGCCCGACCGCCCCGACATCGTCGACACGCTCGCCGCGTCGAACGAGGGCCGGATCCCGGACCTCGTCCCGATCCGCACCGGCCGGATGCTGGCGTCACCGTTCGCCTTCCTGCGCGGCTCCGCCTCGGTCATGGCCGGGGACCTTGCGGCGACGCCTGTCAGCGGGTCGACGGTCCAGCTGTGCGGTGATGCCCACCTGGCCAACTTCGGCGTCTTCGCCAGCCCGGAGCGGCGGCTCGTCTTCGACCTCAACGATTTCGACGAGACCTACCGCGGACCGTGGGAGTGGGACCTGAAGCGCCTCGCCGCCAGCGTCGTGGTCGCCTCACGCGAGAACGGCTTCCCCGAGTCGACCAACCTCGACATGGGCCGGATCGTCGCGTGGCAATACCGCCGCTGGATCCGGCGCTACGCGGGGATGCGTGCGCTGCAGGTCTGGTACGCCGCGATCCCGATCGAATCGATCATCGAGCGCGTCGAACGCGCCCGCGACGTGGTCGGTGGCCGCCCGGGCCTCGAGATCTCGATGGCAGAGGCCCGTCGCAAGGACCACATGGCGGCGTTCGGGCAAGCTTTCGACCACTGCGCCCGGCGGTGGCTGGCTGATCCGCGATCGTCCGCCACTCCTCCAGCGGCTGCCAGACGACGACCCGAGCCGGGCCAGGCTGGCCTATCTGCGTGATGGCTACCTGCGGTCGCTGGCTCCGGATCGCCGGCTCCTCGTCGAGAAGCATCACCTGGTCGATGTCGCGCTCAAGGTGGTCGGAGTCGGCAGTGTCGGGACCCGCTGCTACATCGCCCTGTTCGCCGGACCCGCCGGTGGCCCGCTGGTGCTGCAGGTGAAGGAGGCCCGCGCGTCGGTCCTGGCGCCGTTCATCCGTGGCGGGCGCTGGCGACACCAGGGTGAGCGCGTGGTGACCGGCCAGCGGATCATGCAGGCCGTCTCTGACAGCTTCCTCGGCTGGACGAAGTCGCCGGTCACCGGGACCGAGTATTACGTCCGCCAGCTCCACGACATGAAGTACGGCGTCGATATCGCCGGCTTGCGGGCGCCCGGGATGCGCCTGTACGCGGAGGTCTGCGCGTGGGCCCTTGCCCGTGCGCACGCCCGCTCGGGGAATCCGGCCGAGATCGCGGGGTACCTCGGACCGGGCGATGTGTTCGACCGGGCGATCGCCTCGTTCGCGGTCGCCTACGCGGACCAGACCGAACGGGACCACGCGGCGCTCGTGCGCGCCGTCCGGGCAGGCCGGCTGCCCGCGGAGACGGGCATCTAGCGGACCCCTGCGGTCAGACCCCGCGGACGTCGAGGGCGCGGCCCCACCGGAGGATCCGGACGGAGACGAGCACCCCGAAGGCCGCGAGCACGAGGATCGCCGCCGCTGCGACCGAGGCGTCCAGGTCGCCGCCCCCGAATTCCGCATAGACGACGAGCGGAAGGGTCTGTGTCCGGCCTTCGATGTTGCCCGCGAACATGATCGTCGCGCCGAACTCGCCGAGCGCCCGCGACCAACTCATGACGATGCCCGCGGCCAGCGCGGTCCCCGCCAGCGGCACCGTCACCCAGCGAAAGACGTCGCGCTCGGCGGCGCCATCGACCCGCGCCGCATCCTCGGTGTCGCTGTCGACGCCCGCGATGCCCGTCCGGGCCGACCGCACGTAGAACGGCGCGGCGACGAACAGCTGGGCGAGGACGACGGCCACGGTCGTGAACGGGATGCTGATCCCCGCGACCTCGAGCGCCCCGCCAAGCAATCCCTGGCGTCCGAAGACGAACAGCAGGGCCAGGCCGGCCACCGACGGCGGCAGCACGATCGGCAGGTCGACGGCGGTCTCCATCAGGCTCGAGCCGCGGAAGGTGTGGCGCGCCAGGAGGTAGGCGAGCGGGGTCCCGAGGACGATCGTCAGGACGAGGCTGACGGCCGTCGTCGCGAGGCTCAGCCGCAGCGCGACGAGCACGACCGGACTGGTCAGCGCGTCCCACAGCCCACCTGCGAGCAGCGATCGGCCGACGAGGGCGATGACCGGTACGGTCAGGAACAGGACGAGCGGCAGGGCCAGGACGACCAGGGCGCGACCCGGTCGTCGTTGATGGGCGGCGGTCATGTGGGAGGCGGCAGGAATCCCAGTGACGCGAGGATCGCCTGGCCGTCCGAGCCCGTCAGCCAGGTCACGAATGCCCGCGCAGCGTCTGGGTGGGGAGACGACTTGACGATGACTCCCGGCATAGGTCGGCCGGCACGTTCGCGTCGTCCGGGACCGGCACGGTCGTGGCCTTGGTCGACTTCTTCGCATCGGTCACATAGACGATCGCGGCGTCACCGTCGCCGGTCTCGATCTTGGCCACGACCGCGGCGACGTTGTCCTCCTTCGAGACGACATTCGCCGCGTAGGCCGCGGCGAAATCGGCCGGGTAGCCGGCCTGCTTGGCGAGGTTCGCGACCAGTTCGCCTGCGTACTTCGTGATCGGGACCGCGTCGCCGGCGGCGATGACCTTGACGCCGGGCTTGGCCAGGTCGGCCGGCGTCGTGATCCCGGCCTGGTTCGCGGTCGGGACGATCACCGTCAACGTGTTGCCCGCGAAGGCGACGGCCGGGCCGCTCGTCAGCCCCTTGTCGACGAGCTTCTTCGGGTTCGTCGTGTCGGCGGACAGGAAGATGTCGGCCGGGGCGCCCTGTTCGATCTGCGTCTCGAGAGCCGCCGAGGAGTCGGTCGAGATGGTCAGGGTCGTGCCCGGGACCGCGCTCTCATAGGCCGCCTTGATCTTGTCGAGCGCGCCCTTGAGCGAGGCGGCCCCGTAGATGGTCAGTTCCGCGGCCGCCGCCGGCGACGGTGACGAGGTGGATGGGGCTGCGCTGATCGCCGGTGCCGTCGTCGGGACGGCGGATGTGGTCGATCCCGAACACGCGGCGACGACGATGCCGACGAAGACGGCGGTGACGAGCCGCTTCATGCCTTCGACTCCCGGGATGACGGGATCTCGACGATGACCGTCGTCGCCTTGACGACGCCGACCGCCTCGTCGCCGACCTTCGAGCCCCATCTCGTCCACGGCCTCGGCGGTCATGAGGCTGACGATCCGGTGCGGGCCGGCCAGGATCTCGACGACGGCGGCGATCCTGTCCTTCTCGATCCGGGTGACGATGCCCGGGAATCGGTTCCGTGCCGAGCCCGCGACGATCGGCCGCTCCGCCCCGGTCCGGCGTCGCTCGCCGAGCAGCCGGGTCACCTCGGCGAGGGAGATGAGGCGCTGGCCACCAGCGGAGCGTTCCACGGCGAGACGTCCGTCGCCCTCCCAGCGGCGGATGGTCTCGACGGTGACGCCCAGCATCTCGGCCGCCTGCCCGACCCGGATCATGTCATCGGCCATCGCTATGTCTCCGAGCATGAATCGCCTATGGATACCGAGATAGAGACGGGATGATACCTCGCTATCGTGTCGTGACGCCAGGCCTCGGTGGGCGGATGGTAGCCTCCTCGCGTGGCGCTTCCACCGGCCCGCGAGATCACCCTCGGCCTTCGCGCCAATGCCGGGCAGTTCGCGCTGCTGGTCGGGGTCAGCGCGCTCGTCGGCGGGATGGTCGGCCAGGAGCGGGCGATCGTGCCGCTCCTGGGAGTCCAGGTCTTCGGGTTGTCGACGGCCGCAGCGGCGCTGTCGTTCCTCATCGCGTTCGGGCGTGACCAAGGCGGTCACCAACCTCGTCGCCGGGTCCCTGGCCGACCGCGTCGGCCGGAAACCAGTCCTCGTCGCCGGCTGGCTGATCGGCGTGCCCGTCCCATTCATCCTGATCGCCGCCCCGGACTGGGCATGGGTCGTGGCCGCGAACGTGCTGCTCGGCGTCAACCAGGGCCTCACCTGGTCGACCACGGTGCTGATGAAGGTCGATCTCGTCGGTCCGCACCGGCGCGGCCTCGCACTCGGGCTCAATGAGGCGTCCGGCTACCTCGCCGTCGCCGTCGTCGCATTCCTGACCGGGGCCATCGCCCAGTCGGCCGGGCTCCGGCCCGAGCCGTTCTTCCTCGGGATCGCCATCGCGGGTCTCGGGCTGGGCGTCTCGACCGTGTTCGTCCGCGAGACGCGTGGCCACGCATTCCACGAGAGCCGGCTTGCGGCGACCGGTGCGGGCACCCCGGACGTGCCGTGGCATCGGCTCGTCTGGCGGAGCACCATCTCCGACCCGTCGCTCTCGGCCGTCTCGCAGGCCGGCCTGGTCAACAACCTGAACGACGCGATGGCCTGGGGCCTGATGCCGATCGTCTGGGCAGCCGCCGGCCTGGGCTTCGGCGAGATCGGCGCGCTCGCGGCGGTCTACCCGGCGACCTGGGGAGTCGCGCAGATCGCCACCGGCGCGTTGTCCGATCGGATCGGCCGCAAGCGCCTCATCGTCGCCGGGATGCTGATCCAGGCGGCGGCGATCGGCGCGATCGCGCTCGTGACCGGATTCTGGCCCTGGTTCGCCGCAGCCGCGGCGCTCGGGCTGGGGACCGCGATGGTCTACCCGACCCTGATCGCGGTCGTCGCGGACGTCGCCGAGCCCCGGCAACGTGGCGCGATCACCGGGGTCTACCGCTTCTGGCGCGACCTCGGCTTCGCGATCGGAGCCATCCTCGTCGGCATCCTGGCGGATCGCTTCGATACGCGGGTCGCGATCCTCGTCGTGGCCATCCTGACAGGCGCCTCCGGACTCATCGTGGCGGTCCGTCTGCGCGAGACGCGCCCGCGCGGATAGCCGGGTCGGGGGCTGCCGCCGCGTCGATGGCGTCCATCGTCGGATGTCCATGGGCAGGACCTGACGCGTGTCCGCTGTCCGGCGATGTCGTCCCACTCGACCATCCCCGCACACCCCCATCGCCACCGACGACGACCCAAGGAGCACGCCATGGAAGCATTCCGCCCGACCCTTCGCGAGACCGCCGACGTCCTCGACTTCGAGGCATTCGTGGCCGGGCTGCGCGGCTCGATCGTCCTGCCCGGCAGCCCCGACTACGACGAGGCGCGGCAGGTCAAGCACGCCAACGCCGACCGCCGGCCCGCCCTCATCGTCCGAGCCGCGGACGCGGCCGACGTGGCCAAGACCGTCTCGCTGGCTCGCGAATCCGGACTCGAGCTGTCGATCCGCGGTGGTGGCCACAGCCTGGCCGGCTACGGGACGAGCGAGGGCGGCATCGTCCTCGACCTCGGTGCGATGAAGGGCCTCCACATCGATCCGGACCGGCGGCTCGCCTGGGCTCAGCCCGGGCTGACCGCCGAGGAATACACGGTCGCGGCTGCCGCCCACGGGCTTGCGACGCCGTTCGGCGACACCGGGTCGGTCGGCATCGCGGGGCTGACGCTCGGTGGCGGCATCGGCTGGCTCGTCCGCAAGTACGGCCTCGCCATCGACGCGCTGGTCGCCGTGGAGATCGTCACCGCCGACGGCCGCCAGGTCACCGCCAACGAGGAGTCGCACCCCGACCTGTTCTGGGCGGTCCGCGGCGGCGGCGGCAACTTCGGCGTCGTCACGCGCTTCCAGTTCAAGCTCTACCCGGTCGGCGAGGTGCTCGGCGGTGCGCTGTTCATGCCGGCGACCCGCGACGTCCTGCGCAGCCTCGTGCCGATCGCCGCGAATGCTCCCGAGGACCTGTCGGTCATCTCGTTCCTCATGCCCATCCCGCCCGCGCCGTTCGTCCCGGCCGAGCTGGTCGGCACGCCGTCACTGGCCATCATGTTCGTGTGGGCCGGCGATCCGGCCGCGGGGCAGTCCGCCATCCAGCCGTTCCGGGAGGTCGCGACGCCGCTCATCGACATGGCCGTGCCGATGCCCTACCCGGCGATCTACGAGATGCTGCGCGGGGCCGAGAGCCGCTCGCTGGCGGTCCATCGCTCGCGCTTCCTGAGCACGCTCGATGACGACGCCGTCGATGCGATCCTCGAGGCGACGGCGACCCCGATCCCGGCCATGACGATGATCCAGCTCCGGGTCCTGGGCGGCGCGATGGCGCGCGTCGGGGCGACGGATACCGCCTTCGCCCATCGGGACGCGACGGTCATGGCGCTCATCATCACGCTCTACGACGATCCGGCGACCGAGCCGGCTGAACCGCGCGTGGACCGAGGCGCTGCACGAGAAGCTCGCCCCGAACAGCGTCGGCGTCTACTCGAACTTCCTCGAGGCCGAGGGCGACGAGCGGATCCGCGCGGCCTACCCGGCCGGCACGTACGACCGTCTGGCCGATGTGAAGCGTCGCTACGACCCCTCCAACCTGTTCCGCCTGAACCAGAACATCCGGCCTGCCGCCCGCGGCTGACGAGACCGGGGCGTCCCCGTCAGACGGCCTTCGCCTTGCCCTTCGGCTTCGGCGTCTTGGGCGGCAGGGTCGACCCGAAGGCGACGGCCCGTCCGACCCACCCGCGGATCGCAGCGTCATCGGCCACGACCGCCGTGGAAAGGACGGTATAGCCGGTCATGGCGCGACCCGGCATGGGCATGAATGGCGCCGAGCCCTCGAGGGCGAGCGCCTCGTTCGTGTCATCCGGGCCGAGCCGGACGAACCAGCCGTCGCCGTGCAGGCCGGTGACCATGTTCCCGCCCACGGTCAGGCTCGGGTAGCCGAAGGTGAGCCTGCGGTCCGCTCGCGGGAAGTCGACCGCGACGGAATCGAACCGGGCGATCAGCTCCGGCGGAGACTTGGGCATGCTTGGCATTCGTCGGCACCTCCGGGTCATACGGTACCGCCGATGTCGCCTACCCTTGCCGCTGTGACGGACGGACGGATGCGGGTCGGGATCGTCCTGCCCATCGCGGAGGAGGACGCCGGGGTCGGGGTGGCGGACTACGCCGCCATCCGGTCGGTCGCGGTCGCGGCCGAAGCGGCCGGCCTGGACTCCGTCTGGGTGTTCGACCATCTGCTCTACCGGTTCGACGGTGTCGAGACCGGTATCCACGAATGCTGGACGATCCTCGCGGCGATCGCCGAGGCGACGTCGCGGGTCGAGCTCGGGACGATCGTCATGTGCACGGCGTTCCGCAATCCGGCGCTTCTCGCGAAGATGGCCGCCACCCTCGACCATGTCAGCGGCGGACGGCTGATCCTTGGCGTCGGCAGCGGTTGGCACGAGCCCGAATTCGAGGCCTTCGGCTTCCCGTTCGACCATCGGGTCGGGCGGTTCGAGGAGTCGCTCGAGGTCATCACCCGACTCATCCGTGAGGGCCGCGCGGACCTGGATGGAACGTGGGTGACGGTGCGTGACGTCTTCCTGCGACCACTGGCCCGGCCGGACATGCAGATCCTCGTCGCCGCCAAGAGACCACGGATGCTGGAGCTGACCGCGCGCCATGCCGACGCCTGGAACCTGGCCTGGTTCGGGATGCCCGACGAGCGGCTGGCCGGACTCCGTCGGGAGCTCGCCGAGGCCTGCGAGTCGGTCGGCCGCGATCAGTCGACACTGGCGATCACCGTCGGGATCGTCGTGCGCTACCCGGACGCCGCCGGCGCCTCGACCGAGCCGCCGACGTCGCCCGGCCTGACCGGCACGCCGTCCGAGATCGCCGCCGGGCTGAAGGCACACGCCGAGGCCGGCGCTGACCACCTGATCACGGTCCTCGAGCCGTGCACGCCGGAAACCGTCGGGCTGTTCGCGGAAGCTGTTGCGGCGTACCGGGCCGGCTGACCGGGTCGTTGCCTAGATGTCCTCGATCCGGCGTCCCGAGAGGCGCGGCCCGTAGCGCGGGGCGCGGATCCCTGAGAGCTCGAGCAGGCGGATGACGCGCGCGCGCTGACCGCGATACGGCTCGAGGAGTTCGAGCATCCGCGCGTCGGTCCCGCGGGCTTCACCCGCGAGCGCGTAGGCGACCAGGTTCGGCAGGTGGAAGTCCCCGACGCTGACCGCGTCATCGTCGCCGAGCGCCCGGACCCCGACCTCGGCAGCGGTCCACGGCCCGATGCCGGGCACGGCCGTCAGTCGGGCGTAGGCCTCGGGGAGTGGCAGGTCGACGATCGCCTCGAACCAGGCCGCTCGCGCCGAGATCCGGCGGATCAGGTCGGCGCGGCGCTGCTCGATCCCGAATGGGTGGTACGCGTAATAGGGGAGCGCGGCCAGCGTGGCCGGAGCCGGGCCGAGCCGCAGGCGCCACTCGGGTGGGCCGGGCGCCGGTTCGCCGTGGACGCGGATCAGCCCGGTCCAGGCGCGATGCGCCTCCTGGCCGGTGACCTTCTGCTCGAGGATGGCCGGGACGAGCGACTCGAGGACCGCGCCGGTCCGTGGGATCCGAACGCCGGCGAGCCGGCGCGCCAGCTGGGCGACGACAGGGTGGCCGGCCGGGATCGGGCCCCGTTCGCGCCCGATGGCGAGCAGGTCCGGGATCATGGTCAGGGCGCGATCCGCGCCCGGACCGACCGCCTCGGCTCGCACCTCGTCGACGGTCGTCGCAAGGGCGATCGCCGCCGGCCCGTCGGGCGTTCGCGTCGCCCACCACGCGCGTCCGGCCTGCAGGTGGATCGTCGGGTCGCCCCGGCCACGCGAGAGCGGTCCGAGGGTCCGGCGCAGGTCCAGGGGGCCATCAAGCGGCCAGGTCATCGTGGGCACGCACGGATGCTGCCACGGTTTCGATCAGGTCACGCGAGACGCAACGACCCGACGCGACGCAGCACGGCGCGGAGTCCGGACGATCACGCGGGTGACGAGCATCTGTCAGGAGGGCGGCGCCCATCGGACGTCGCCGCCTCTCCCGCGCGACAGGAATCCCGCGAGGCGCTCGGCCTCCTCGGCAACCTCGTGCCGTGCAGTGGTCCCGATCGCGACGGACGGTGTGAGCGTGACGACCGTCGGACCGGCGCGGTCGGCGTCCACGGCCCATGTCCCAGCCACGTACCCATCGACCGTGAACGACGGCAGGAAGTCACCGTGCTTCGCGCGGATGACATCCTCGGCGATGGCATCGGGCAGGATGCGGTCGCGCCGCTCGTAGCCGATGAGCACGCTGTCCCAGCGGGCGAGGAACCGGACCGGCGCGGGCTCATCCCCGGTCGCCAGCGGAGCGTCGTCGAGGTCGACCAACTCGCGCCCGTCCGGTCCGCGGAAGCGCCGGACACGATCGCCGAGCGCGTCGAGGGCAGCGCGGACCTGCGGCAGCCGCGGCTGGCCGACCCACTTGCCGATGTCCGCCACCGACGCCGGCCCGTACGCCGGCAGGTAGCGCTCGACCGCGATTCGAAGGGCGTCCTCGGGCGACGGGCGTACCGCCCCAGGCAGCCAGACGCTCGCGTCCACGTAGCGCGGCTTGGCGAACGAATCCCACCGCCCGCTCGGCGGGACGTGGACCAGCCAGCCGTGGGCATCCGCCATCCGGAAGGCGACGTGGCGGACGCCCGACGGGACCTTGCCGACGAGTGACGCGTCCGGCACGACCGCCTCGAGGTCAGCCTCCATCTCTGCGATGGTTCGGGGCTCCGCGCAGAACGCCAGCAACCGGCGATGGAGATCCTCCGTCCGGATCCCGACCCTGTCCGCGCTCGGGCGCCAGTTGGCGATGCGGGCGACGGAGCTCGCCGCGGTGAACGCCGGATAGTCGGTCGCGGCGACGAGGTGGAGGGTCCCGCGCATGACCGTGGCCTTGACGACGGACCGCTCGTCGAGCGCCCGCTCGAGGTCGGCGATGGCGAACCCCGCGACACGTGACCACAGCGCGATGTACGGCGAGTTCGGGTATTGGGCCTGGAGGCCGGCGAGGCGTCCGACGGCCGCGATGACGTCTCCGGACGACCGCTCCAGGAGTGACTGACGCAGGAGCGTGGTCCGGTTGAGTTGCCGAGCGGTGAGCTCGACGGGCGCGCCGGTCATCCGATGGGTGGCTCCCAGTCGGGCTCCGCAAGCTCGAACCCCTCGAACGCGAATGCCGGCGCCACGATGCAGCCGACCAGCGTCCAGGCACCCAGCGTCCGGGCCGTCTGCCAGGCACCGGCGGGCACGATCGCCTGGACGACAGTCGCCAGAGCCGGTGCGGACGTCGCCACCCAACCGGTGCACGGCGATCGCCGCGTCTCCCTCCGTCCAGATCCGCAGCTCCAGGTCGTCGCCGGCCGACCACTGCCACACCTCGTCGGCGTCGAGCCGGTGCCAATGCGACCGCTCGCCCGCCGCCAGCAGGAACAGGATCGCGCTGGCGGCCGGCCGCGCCCCATCGACCGCGGCGGCCTGCCACGTCTCCACGTACCAGCCGCCCTCCGGATGCGGCTGCATCCCGAGCAGGGTCGCGAGGTCGCGCGCCGCGGTCATGCGTTCAGGGTCAGCATCGCGGCCACGGCGAACCCGGCTGCCGTCGCCAGACCGACGAACCGGTTCTTCTCGGCATGTGCTGACGGCAACAGCTCGCTTGCCAGCAGGGTCAGGATCGCCCCGGCCGCGAACGCGTCGATGAACGAGATGACGTCGCCGGACGCACCCGCGAACAGGGCGTAGCCGAGCGCCGCCGAGAGCGCGCTCGCCACGGCCACCAGGGTCCAGACCCCGATGACCCAGACGGGCGTCCGGCCACCCTTGAGCATGCCGGTCGAGGACGCGACCGACTCCGGGACGTTCGAGATGAAGATCGCCACGAGCACCGCCACGCTCGGCCCGGCGCCGCCGACGAGACTCAGGCCGAGGACGATCGATTCCGGGATCCCGTCGAGGACGGCGCCGAGCAGGATCTCGAGACCGCCGCTCCCCGGCATCCGTTCGATGAGTTGGTCGCCGATGAAGTAGATGACCGCGCCGGCCACGAACCCGACCGCGACGGACAGCCCGGTCGCGGAGACCTTCGCGGCTTCCTCGATCAGGTCGTACGCGACCGCGCTGATGAGTGCCCCGGACCCGAACCCGATGAGGAGTGCGAGCGCCCAGCTGGACAGGCGCCCGGACATCGCGACCAGCGCACCGAGGATGAGCGACGACGCCCCGATGAACGCCCAGAACCCGGCAGCGGCCACGTCAGCGGCTAGGCCAGCGGTTCGAAGCGGGCCGTGAAATGGCGCAGGGCCGCCGGCTGCGGTTCGATCATCCGGAGGCCCCGCAGATCGGCGGCTCGCGCCGCGACGGCGCTGACGACCTCGATGACGTAGTCGATGTGGCTCTGGGTGTAGGTCCGGCGCGGGATGGCCAGACGGACGAGGTCCATCGCGGCCGGGCGTCTCGCGTGCCGTCGGGATGCCGCCCGAACATGACCGTGCCGATCTCGCAGCCGCGGATCCCGCCTTCGATGTACAGGGCGACCGCGAGCGCCTGGCCGGGGTAGGCGAGCGGCGGGATGTGCGGCAGGAGCGCCCGCGCGTCGAGGTAGACGGCGTGACCGCCGAAGGGCTGGACGAGCGGCACGCCCGGCCGCTGCGAGGGCTTCGCCGAGGTATGCGGTCGAGCGGATGCGGTAGTTGAGGTAGTCGTCCTGGACGACCTCGCGCAGGCCCTGCGCGATCGCCTCGAGGTCGCGGCCGGCGAGCCCGCCGTAGGTCGGGAAGCCCTCGGTCAGGATGAGCAGGTTGCGACAGGACTCGGCGAGGGCGTCGTCGTCGAGCGCCAGCCAGCCGCCGATGTTGGCGAGGCCGTCCTTCTTGGCGCTCATCGTCATCCCGTCGGCCAGCGCCGCCATGTCCCGGACGATGTCCGGGATCGCGCGGTCGGCCTGGCCGGGTTCGCGGGTCTTGATGAACCAGGCGTTCTCGGCGAACCGGCAGGCATCGAGGAAGAGCGGCTTGCCGTGGCGGTCGCAGACCTCCCGGACCGCCCGCAGGTTCTCGAGCGAGACCGGCTGGCCGCCGCCCGAGTTGTTGGTCACGGTCACGAAGACGACCGGCACGTCGGCACCGCGTGCGGTCAGCAGCGCGTCGAGCGCGGCCGTGTCCATGTTGCCCTTGAACGGGTGGATCGCGGACGGGTCGCGACCCTCGGCGATGACGAGGTCGACCGCCTCGGCGCCGGTCGCCTCGACGTTCGCCCGCGTCGTGTCGAAGTGGGTGTTGTTCGGGATGACCTTGCCCGGCCCGCCGATGACCGAGAACAGGATCTTCTCGGCGGCCCGGCCCTGGTGGGTCGGGATGACGTGGCGGAACGGCCACAGCTCCTGGACCGCCGCGAGGAACGTGAACCACGACGGTGAGCCCGCGTACGACTCGTCGCCGTGCTGGATGGCGGCCCACTGGTCGCGGCTCATCGCGCCGGTCCCGGAATCGGTCAGCAGGTCGATCAGGACGTCGTCGGCGTGGAGCGCGAACAGGTTGAGACCGGCGGCCGCGATGGCGGCCTCGCGCTCGGCACGGGTGGTGATGCGGATGGGCTCGACCGCGTGGATGCGGAAGGGCTCGATGATCGTCCGGAAGCCGGTCACCGACCGAGCATAGCCGGGTGGCGTACCGTACGGGCATGTGCCGAAGCATCAAGACCCTGCGTCGCGCCGATGAGGTGACGACCACGGGCGAACTGGAGGCCGCCGCCCGCCAGTACGTCCGCAAGATCAGCGGCTATGCCAAACCGTCCGCCCGGAACGCCGAGGCGTTCGACGGCGCGGTCGCCGAGATCGCGGCCGCGACGACGCGGCTCGTGGCGGCGCTCGGCGTGCCGATCGAAGAAGGCCCCGACAAGTGGAAGCCGCGGGCGCAGCCGCACAGCCACCCCGACGGCGAGACCCACACCCACGCTCGAGCGTGACCGTTTCGACTGTCGCGCCATGGTGGGTCCGGCCGGGCCTCGACATCGAGGACGGCCGGCTGCGGATCGCGGGCCAGGACGCTGAGGCCCTCGCGCGCGAGCACGGGACGCCCCTCTTCGTCTATGACCGGGCGCGGTTCGCGGAGAACGCCCGGGCTCTGCAGGCCGCGCTGGCGCGGGACCGGGCATCCGTCCCGCCTCCGGTTCGCGCTCAAGGCGAACCCCCTGCCCGAGGTGCTCGAGGTGTTCCGCAGTCTGGGTGCGCCCGGTACGCCGGAGAGCGTCGGCATCGACGCCTGCTCGCCGGGCGAGGTGGAGCGCGCGCTGGCGTGCGGCTGGCAACCCGACGAGATCAGCTTCACCGGCACGAACGTCTCGGAGCGTGACCTCGACGTCCTCCTTGCGCATCGGATCCACGTCAACCTCGATGCCATCAGCCAGATCGAGCGATACGGCCGGCGGGCCCCCGGGACGTCGATCGGGTTGCGGATCGACCCGGGCGCGGGTGCCGGCTACAACACGCACCTCGAGTACGCCGGCGACCGGCCGACGAAGTTCGGGATCGGGCTGGAGCGGCTGGACGATGCCGTGGCCGCGGCGGCTCGCCACGACCTTGCGATCGACACCGTCCACTTCCATGCCGGGTCCGGCTGGCTGGCCGATGGCCTCGATGCGTTCGAGCGGGCGCTCGTGGCCGCGGTCGAGGCCGTGCACCGGTTGACCGCCGCCGGGCATCGGATCGGCGAGGTCAATGTCGGCGGCGGGCTCGGGGCCCCGGCGCGCCAGGACGAGCGGGCGGTGGATCTCGACGCGTACGCCGCCGTGCTCGCGCGACACCTCGGTCCGCTCGGCGTCATCATCGCCTGCGAGCCGGGGGACGCCCTGTCGAAGGACGCGGCGATCCTGCTCGGCGAGGTCGTCACCGTCGAGGAGCGGCGCGGCGTGACATTCGTCGGGCTCGACATCGGCTGGAACGTGAACTGCTCGTACTTCATCTACCGCTTCGCCCAGGAGCTCGTCGTCTGTCGCGCCGCCGCTGCCGAGCGATCGGGGGTCGTGACCATCGCCGGCCACATCAACGAGGCAGGCGACGTCTTCGCCGAGGACTACCCGATGCCAGCGGTCGAGGAGGGCGACATGGTCGCGCTGCTCAACGCCGGCGGCTATCTCCAGGCGATGAGTTCGACGCACTGCCTGCGCCCGATGGGCAGCGCCGTCTTCCTCGATCGCTAGTCGAGGGCGCCCCACGTCACGCACGCGCTCGATGTCGACCCGGATGAGCGGTCGCGCTTCGAGCCGGTGCGCCTCGTACTGCGGGTAGGCCGCCCGGAGGGCTGCCACCACCGCGTTCTCCCGGCCCGCCTCCAGGATCGTCGCGCGACCGTCGGCGCGTAACCAGGCGAGGCGGCTCCAGTCCTCGTCCCAGCGATCGGCCAGGATCGAGACGCGCGGATCCGCCGCGATGTCGCGGACGCGGGCCAGGGACAGCGGGTCGTCCGTCCGTTTCGGCTTGTCGTCGAGCGGCGTGTACAGGACAGGCTCATCCGCGGCCAGGACGAAGCAGATCGGCACCGGCCGGGGGCGGCCGTCGGGCGCGATCGTCACCAGGGTCGCGTGGCGGCTCGAGAGCAGGAACCGACGTTCGGGATCGGACAGGGCCATGCCGACATCATGGTCGCCAGGACGCCCCTGCGGGCGGTGCCGGGGCAGCGCCCGTACACTCGGGCGGATGTCGCGGCGGTGGTGGATCCTGATCGGCGGGCTGGTCGTCGCCGTCGTGATCCTCGGTGCGGCGTGGGTCCGCTGGGATTCCGCGGCCGCGACGCCGTCGGCCTCGCCGGCGGCGGTCGACTCGACCCCGGGCCTGACGACCGCCCCGACCACCGCGCCTCCGCCGACCGTCGCTCCGACGCCGAGTCCGAGCGCGAGTCCGGATCCGACACCGGTGGCGCCCGCCACGACCCCGCCGCCGCGCGCGAGTGGACCGGCACGCCTCGCCTACGCCGATTTCCTCCGTCGGATCAACGCTGACCGGACCACGGTCGAGGGGCTCAACGCGACCCTGACGACCGCCGTGCAGGCGCTGGATCCGGTCGCAGCGCGGCGCGCCGCTGTCGATATCCTTGACTTCGTGGATGCCGAACGAGACTGGCTGCGCGAGAACCCACCCGCGGCCTGCTACGCGGATGCGCACGCGTCGGCGGGCGCGATGCTCGACGCATACGCCGCTGCCGCCGATGGATTCATCGCCTGGGCGCAGACCGGCGGCGGGTTCGCCGGGCTCGGGGCGCTGGGCAAGGCCGTGGACACGGCCGAGGCGGCGAGTGCTGCGCTGACGGCGTTCGGGAAAGTGCTGGAGGCGACGTCGTGCCCGGCCTGAGCGGAGACCCGCCGCCGCCCGTCCGGCACGTGACGAGCCATCGGATCGTGGCGGTTCGGGGCGAATCGCTCGAGGTCCGCGACGACCGCGTCGTCGGCGAGGCGCCGCTCGAGATCCGGGCCGCCGGACCGCGCCAGGATCCGGTCGCGGTCGCGGTCACGATGCGCACGCCCGGTCATGAGGCGGAGCTCGCGGTCGGCTTCCTCCGCACCGAGGGGCTGCTCGACGGCCAGGAGGTGCTCGGCACGACGGCCGGCAATCCGGGCAAGCTCAGCCAGCCCGATGACACGATCACCGTCAAGCTCTCGAAGCCATTCGATGATTCGATGGTCGCCGAACGACATTTCGTGGCGACGGCGTCGTGCGGGATCTGCGGCAAGGCGTCCATCGACGAGGTCGCCCAGCGGACCGACCCGATCCCCGACGGGCCCGGTCGTGCGGCGATCCGTGATCCTCGCCCTGCCCGGGCTGCTCCGCGTCGCCCAGCGGGCGTTCGACGAGACCGGCGGCCTCCACGCGGCGGGCCTCTTCTCGCCATCGGGCGAGCTCATCGCCATCCGCGAGGACGTCGGCCGCCACAACGCGCTCGACAAGCTCATCGGCTCGCAGGTCCTCGTCGGGGCGCGGCAACTCAACGGGTTCCTGCTGATGGTCTCGGGCCGGGTGTCGCTTCGAGATCGTCCAGAAGGCGGCGGTCGCCGGCATCCCGATCGTATGCGCCGTCTCCGCCCCGTCCGACCTGGCGATCGAGACCGCGGAACGCCTCGGCGTCACGCTCGTCGGCTTCCTCCGCAACGACGGCTTCAACGTCTACGCCCACGATGCCCGGATCGACCTGCGCGACCTGAGCGGCCTGGGCTAGCGCGGCGCCCGGCGCCGCTGATGCTCAGCGATCGAGGACGGTGGACCGCCCACCGAGCCGTCGACGCCTCGCGGACCACGGACGTTCCGAGCTCGGGTGCGCCGAGTCGAGCTGGCGGCGTCCGTTCAGGCACGCAGTGGGACTGCCAGCCGACCTCTCCGCACTTGGTCCGGTCGATCGGCGCGGATAAGGGCACCGGGGTGCACTGTCCACGTGCCACCTCCGCCACGACGTCCCGGCATCGACAGAGCCGGAAGCGACTTGCGCGCGAATTGAAGCGCGCCCTCGGTCGGGATCTCACGCGCATCCGACTGGATGCTGGCGCCTCGCATGGCACGATCGCCGCCCTCGCCGGGATCGACCGGTCGCACTACTCACACATCGAAGCGGGGACGGCAAACCCGACCCTCGAGACGCTCGCTGCGATCGCCGTTGCTCTTGGCGGCGGATATCTCCGTTCGGGTCTATCCCGGGACGGGTCCTCGCTTGACCGACCGGCATCAGGCCCGCATGGTCGAGACTCTCCTTCGGGCGCTCTCGGCGGATTGGCTGCCGCATGTCGAGGTGCCCGTCTCCCGACCCGTCCGCGGTGTGATCGACGTGGTCCTCGAAGCGACGACCAGATGGCCTGTTGGTCGCGACCGAGGCGTATTCTGAGCTCCGTCGACTCGAGCAACAGATCCGATGGTCGACCGCCGAAGCCGCCGCGCTTGGATCCTCGGATCGGTCGGATCGGCCCGATGCCGGACCTCTCGAGGCTCCTCATCCTCCGATCGACGGCGTCGACACGTGAGATCGCCAGGATGTTCGAATCCACCCTGAGAGCGGCGTATCCAGCCAGGACCGCGGACGCAGTCGATCACTCCGATCCGGGGCCACCTGGCCCGGAGCGGCGATCGCCTGGGTCCGTATCGAAGGCGAACGGGTCGAACTCCTCGACGCACCACCTCGAGGCGTCCCACTCGGCTGCTAGCCGTCGTCGGGGGCTGGTAGTCCCCACCGGAGAGCCGAAGCGATGCTGACGGCCTGCTTGACCGCTAGACCGGGGACTCACAGACACGAAGATCGATCCAAAACGTCGTTCCATGCGCCTCATCGCGTGTTCGGCGCTCGCGTGGGGTGTGACAAACCCCGAGGCCCGTCGGGTCGGGCGCCGGACCCGTCGCTTTACGGTCGCGGCGGGCGGTTGTTGACGAACTCGAAGCCGAAGCGGCCCTTGATGCACAGGTGGCCATCGGTCACCGAGGAGTCGGACGGCGACGTGACCTTGACGATGCGGTCGTCCTGGGCGTGGAGCGAGACGGCGCAGCCGACGCCGCAGTACGGGCAGATCGTGTCGGTCACGGTCTGGGCCGACTCGTCCCAGGTGCCCGCCTCCCGCATCTCGTATTCGGACGTGAACATCAACGCGCCGGTCGGGCAGACGCCGATGCAGTTGCCGCAGTAGACGCAGGCGGACTCGGGCAGGGGGACGGCCTGCTCGGTCGAGATCCGCGCGTCGAACCCTCGACCCGCGACCGCGATGGCAAAGGTGTTCTGGGCCTCCTCGCCGCAGGCGTCGACGCACTTGTAACAGAGGATGCACTTCGAGTAGTCGCGGACGTAGAGGTTGTTGTCGACCTTGGTCGGCTGGGCGACGGTGGCGGCCGTCGCGTCACCGGCGGGAGCGTGGTGGTGGCCGGCCTCGTGCGTGTCGCGCTCACCGGCCGGAGCTGGCGTGGCCGCCGGCCCGAAGCGCGTCGCGTCCGCGCCATACCGCTCCGCGTACGACGCGATGGAGCCGTCAGGAGCGATCGGACCGGCCAGCGACAGGTCGACCGACGAGCCCAGGAACTCCAGCACCATCTTGCGCGACAGCCGGACCCGCTCGGAGTCGGTCTGGATGTCCATCCCGGCTTCGACCTTGCGCGAGCAGGCCGGCACCAGCACGCGCGAGCCAGCGACCTCGACGACGCAGACCCGGCAGACATTGACCGGCGTGAGGTTCTCGGCATAGCACAGGGTCGGCGTGTCGATGCCCTGTTCGCGGCATGCGCCGAGGATCGTCGTGCCGGCGGGGACCTCGACGGCCGATCCATCGATCGTGACCTCGACCGACGGCAGGGCTGCGACGGCGGTGGCGCCGGCGGGCGGGAGGCACGGGCCGGTGGCGTCACGAGGATGTCGGCGAGGACCTCGGGGCTTGCCGTGACCCCGGAGGCGAACGGTTCGGTCACAGGGCCACCATACCCGGCTGCCGGAAGACCGATTCGATGGCCGACGAGGCCGTCTGCCCGAGCCCGCAGATCGAGGCGTCGCGCATCGCCTGGCCGATCTCGCGCAGGAGGACCAGTTCTTCCTCGCGGGGCCGGACGCGCGAGCCGGCCGCCAGCCGCGCCAGCAGCTCCTCCTGGCGGACGCTGCCGACCCGGCAGGGGACGCATTGGCCGCATGATTCGTCGCGGAAGAACTGGGCGATGCGCCGGAGCGTGTCGACGAGATCGACCGTCTCGTCGAAGACCATGATCACGCCCGAGCCGAGCGTTGCGGCGGCCGCCCGGGTCGCCTCGAACGTCAGCGGCATCTCGAGCGCGTCCGGGCCGACGAAGACCCCCGCCGCGCCGCCGAGCAGGATCGTCCGGATGGCCCGATCGCCAGGAACCCCGCCGGCCATCGCGATGAGATCGCCCAGCGTCGCCCCGAAGTCGACCTCGTAGACACCCGGCTGCCGGACGTGACCGGACAGGCAGAAGAGCTTCGGCCCGGTCGAACCCTCGGTCCCGATGGCGGCGAACGCCTCACCGCCATCCAGCACGATGCTCGGGATGTTGGCGAGCGTCTCGACGTTGTTGACCACCGTCGGCTTGCCGAACAGCCCGACCTCGACCGGGAACGGCGGCTTGTTGCGCGGCTCGCCGCGCTTGCCCTCGATCGACTCGAACAGGGCAGTCTCCTCGCCGCAGATGTAGGCGCCGGCGCCGCGACGGAGCTCGATATCGAAGTCGAAGCCGGAACCGAGGATGTCGGCGCCGAGCAGGCCGGCCGCGCGCGCCGCGGCGATGGCGTTCGCGACGCGGGCCTCGGCTTCCGGGTATTCGCCTCGGATGTAGAGGTAGCCCTGGCTGGCGCCGGTGGCGAAGGCGGCGATGGTCATCGCCTCGACGGTCGCGAACGGATCGCCCTCGAGCAGGACACGGTCCTTGAACGTGCCCGGCTCCGATTCGTCGGCGTTGCACACGAGGTAGTGAGGCTGGGCTGGTTGAGTGGCCACGGCCGCCCATTTGCGTCCGGTCGGGAAGGCGGCGCCGCCGCGTCCCATGAGCTTCGACGCGGTCACCTCGGCGATGACTGCGTCCGGGCCGATCGACGAGGGCCTTGCGCAGAGCCTCGTAGCCGCCGTCGGCCCGGTAGGCCTCGAGCGAGGTGGGGTCCACGACGCCGACGCGCCGCAGGAGGCGCTTTCCGCCGTGCGCGGGCGGCACGGGCTGGTCCGGCTCCGCGACCGGGTCATCGCTCTCCAGTCGAGCCACGATGCCGGCCGCATCGACCGGCGCCACGCAGAACGTCGTCGGAGCGGTGCCCGCCACCGTGACCATCGCCGCCGGGGCGCGATCGCACAGACCCAGACACGGGCTGCGCAGCCACGTCACGCGGCCGTCCCGTGCCGGCTCCCCGGCCGGCCCGATGGCCCTGCGCCATGTCCGCGCACAGCTCCTCCGCGCCGGCCAGCCGGCAGGCGATGTCGTCGCAGACATGGGCGACGACCGGCGGTCGTGGAGTCGTGGCGTAGAGCGCATAGAACGTGGCCACGCCATACGCCTCGGCCGGGGCCACGGCCAGGCGCTTGCAGATGTAGTTCAGGGCCGGCGTGCTGATCCAGCCGATCCGCGACTGGACCGCGTGGAGGGCGGGGAGCAACTGGGAGCGACGGGACCTCGTTGCGTGCCCGCCGCGGGCGGCGTGCCCGTCGGTCCCTGAGTCCCGTGCCCCGCCGACCCAGCCCGATTCGGGCGGGCCGAGGATCGCGTCCACGGCGGCGCGCTCGGCCGGGGACGCGAGCGGTCCGATGACGTGGAGGTCCATCGAAGCGAGTGTAGCGAGACATCGTCGGTGCGTCGGCGGCGGCGCGCGACCGCCCCGAACGTTGCCCACAAGCACCACTGAACCGCGCCGAAAGTGGGTGAATCTCCGTGGACGTGCCGACCTCCCTGTACTACACATACCTTCCGCAGACTGACGGGGGTCAAGGGGCTCGGGGACGAGCGACGGCCTGCTGTTCGGAAGGGAGATCTGCGATGGGCAACCGGAAGCGCATCGCGTCGGCGGGCGCGCTCCTCGTTCTGCTCGGCCAAGTCATCTTCGCAGCGCCGGCCGCCGCGTCCGGTCCGGCGACCGTCACCGCGGACATGCCGTCGGCAGTGCCGGCCGGCCGCCTCTGGACCTTCAATGATTTCTTCCCGAGGACCGTGACCGTCCGCACGGGAAGCGACCTTCAGTTCATCAACCAGGGGTTCCACACCTTCTCGGTCCTCCCACTCGGGGTCACCGCACGGGCTGACGCGCACGGCAATGGTGTCGCAGTCGATGACACCGATGACACCGGACTGAATCCGAATGGCACGACCCATTCCGAATTCAACCTGCCGGCGCTCCTTCCGACCTCCTTCACCTGCGGGCCGGCCCCGGCCCCGGCGTGCGACTTCGACGGCAGCTCCGTCGTCAGCAGCGGCGCGCCGCTTGCAGGACCGCCTGCGCCGTTCGTCGTCCACGTGACCGCAAGTCCTGGGATGTACGTCTTCACCTGTCGGGTCCACGCCGGGATGTCCGGGAAGCTCAATGTGGTCCCGGCGAACGCCTCGGTCCCGAGCGCCGAGAAGGTGGACAAGAAGATCGCCAAGCAGGTCAAGCAGGACCTTCACGGTGCCTGGGTCGCGGACCGAAAGGCGAATCGCGACGCCGTCAAGCAGAACAAGGACGGCACCCGGGCCCTTCACGTCACGGCGGGCATCTCGAGTCCGACGGGCAAGGTCGCGCTCCTGGAGTTCTTCCCGCGCAACCTCGACGCCAAGCCGGGCGACACGGTCGTCTTCAAGCCCAAGTCATCCAACGAGCCGCACACGGTGACGTTCCCCGGCGATCTCGGAACGGAGATGTTGAATCTGTGCGAGGGCGAGACGGGTGACGTCCCGTTCGGGCCGCCCGATTTCTCGTGTCCGGACCATCCGGGCCAGGGACCCGATGAGATCGAACTCGACGGCGGCAATGGCGTCTGGAACGTGACCGTTCCGGGGCCCGATGGAACGGTCTCGGACTCCGGCATCATCGGCCCGCGCCGGTTGACGTCCGACATCGGCGCGAGCAGCACCGACATCCTCAACACGTGGACGGTCTCGCTCGCCGGCGCGGCGCCGGGAACGTACACCTACGTGTGTCAGATCCACGACGGGATGGAGGCGACGATCACCGTCCACTGACCCGCCGCGGACGGACCGGCGACGGACGACTCGCTCTGCCGTCGCCGGTCTCGGCTCCGGTCGGCCGGTCGTCCGCCCCCGCCCCGGCGACTAGTTCCGGAGCTGGTCCGCGACGTCGGCGAGCGCGCCGGCCGAACCGATCTCCTCCATCCCTTCGCCGACCTCGCCGATGCCCGCGGCGGCGACCTCGACTGCGGCCTCGCGGACGGTCTCGCCGACGACCATCTCCTCGTAGCCCTCGTACGTCAGCGCGGCGCCTTCTTCGGCCATGTCCTCGCTTCGCTCGGCGAGCCCTTCGGCGGCGACCAGACGTGCGACCCCTTCGGCCGCTTCCATCGACCCGAGCACTTCGACCCGCTCGCCGGTGTCCGCGAGGGCGCGGGCGATCGCCCGGGTCCCGCCGGCACGGACGATCGCATCGACCGACACGCCAAGGAGCGCGTCGCCGCGATCCGCGAGGAAGTCCGACAGCACGGGCATCCCGATCCGGCGGACGACGGCGGCGATCGCGATGAGTTCGCCGCTCACGCGCGCGACCTGGAGACCACGCTCGAGGTCGTCCTCGCTGATCGCACCCACGATGGCGCCGAGGATGGTGATGTCCTCCGAGGTGGCGAGAAGCTGCGCGCCCTGCTCGACGTCGTTGATGCCCGCGGCCGCGACGACCTCGCCGAGGGCGGCGACGCGCTGGGCGGACTCGACCTCATCGGTGCCGCGGGTCAGGTCGCTGGCGCCTTCGATGACAGCGGCGCGTCCCGCGGCAGCGGCTTCGGCTGCGGCGGCCGCGACATCCAGGCCGGCGGCGACGCGTTCGGCCCCGTCGAGGGCCTCGGCATCGGACACGCGTGCTGCCAGATCGGCCGTGTCCTTGATGCGCGCCCGTGCGGTCGTCTTGGCCGCGGCCTTCGCTGCGGTCCTGGTCGACTTGGCGGCCGTCTTGCCCGCGGCCTTCGTGGTCGCGGTCTTGGTCGCCGCGGCCTTCGTCGTGTTCGCCGCGGGCTTCGACGTCGCCTTGCTGGCGGGTCTCGTGCTGCTCGCCGCTGCGGCGGCCGGCGCGGCTGCCTTTGCTGCCGCCTTGGTCGCCTTCGCGGTCGCGGATGTCGTCGACTTGGCCGGGCGCTTGGTGTTCGCCCCCGTCTTGCCTGCCATGGACCGTCCTCCCTCAACGTGCTGAATCGTCAGGCTAGCACGCACGCCGGCTCGGCCCGCGAAATCGCCTTCCACGGACCCGGTCCGGCTCCTATGATGCAGCCGTGAATGCCGCCCCGCCGATTGCCGTCGGGACGACGATGGCGGTGAGGGGCTGCACATGACGACACCCGCGGCAAAGGCGAAGGCGAAGTCGCCGCTGCCGATCCTCCAGGGGATCCTGCCGCTCGACTCGGCCAGGGTCCCCATCGACGTCATCGCCGGGGCGACGCTCGCCGCCCTGGCCATCCCCGAGGTCATGGGCTACGCCAAGATCGCCGGCATGCCCGTGGTCACGGGCCTGTACACGCTGCTGCTGCCGGTCCTCTTCTTCGCCATCCTCGGGTCGTCGCGGCATCTCGTGGTCGGGGCGGACTCGGCGACCGCCGCGATCCTCGCGACCGGCCTCGTCGCGACCGGTGCGGTCGCCGGGTCGTCGGAATACACCGCCCTGGCCGGCCTCGCCGCCCTCATGTGCGGTGTCGTCCTCCTGCTGGCCCGCGTCCTCAAGCTCGGATTCATCGCCAATTTCCTGTCGCGCAGCGTCCTCATCGGCTTCCTGACCGGCGTCGGCATCCAGGTCGCGATGGGTCAGGTGGCAGGCATGTTCGGGGTGTCCGATGGCAGTGGCACGACGCTCGAGAAGTTCGCCAACACGCTGAAGGCGATCGCCGCTGGTGACACGGTCTACGCGACCCTGGCCGTCTCGATCGCGGTCCTGGCCACGATCATCGGCCTCGGTCGGCGTCAACAAGAAGATCCCGGGCGCGCTGATCGCGGTCGTCGGCGTCGATCGTGCTCAGCTACCTGCTCGACCTGGCGGCTGACGGCGTCACGACGCTCGGCCCGATCCAGGGCGGTCTGCCGACCATCGGCCTGCCGACGGACGTCATCACGACGGCCAACATCATGGCGCTCCTGCCGATGGTGCTCTCGCTGTTCGTGGTCATCCTCGCCCAGAGCGCCGCGACGTCGCGTGCGTACGCCATCAAGTACGGCGACAGCTTCGAAGAGAACGTCGATCTCGTCGGGCTCGGCGTGGCCAGCCTCGGGGCGGGCATCTCCGGGACGTTCCCGGTCAACGGCAGCCCGACCAAGACCGAGATGGTGGACGGAGCAGGCGGCCGGAGCCAGATCTCGCAGCTGACGGCCGGCGCGATCGTGGTGGTCGTGCTGCTGTTCCTGACCGGGCCGCTGTCCTACATGCCGAACGCGGTGCTCGCGTCGGTCGTGTTCCTCATCGGCATCAAGCTCGTCGATGTGCTGGGCATGAAGGACATCTATCGCGTTCGACCCGCCGAGTTCGCGGTCGCGGCGTTGACCGCCGCGACCGTCGTCATCATCGGCGTCGAGCAGGGGATCATCCTCGCGATCATCCTGTCGATCGTCATCCACATGTATCACAGCTATCGCCCATACGACCGGCTCGTGACCCTGTCCCCCGAAGGTCATCGGGTCTTCAGCCCGCTCGACAGCAATGCCCAGGCTCGACCGGGCCTCGTGTTCTACCGCTTCGGGGCAGGGCTCTACTACGCCAATACCACGCGCTTCACCGCGGAGATCCTCGATGTCGTCGCGAACGCCGACCCGCCGCTTCGCTGGTTCTGCCTTGCGGCGTCGGCCATCGGCGACGTCGACTACTCCGGTGCCGACGCGATCCGCGCCGTGAACGAGGAGATGTCCGAGAAGGGCGTGACGTTCGTGCTCTGCGATGTCGACCCGGAGGTCAAGCGCCTGCTCGACGCCTATGGCCTGACCGAGAAGATCGGACCGCAGAACTTCTTCGCGACGCCTGAGGACGTCGGCGAGGCCTACGACCGGCTCGCTCCGGCCCAGGCGACCTAGCCGGTCGGGACGGTGAGATGACGGCGACGACGGCCGCGGACCGCCGCGCGGCCGGCGTGGCGGCGCGCACGAAGGTGCCGCCGTCGGCCGTCGCCGACTGGCGGCCGGCGGCCGACCGCCCCGATCCGGTCGCGTTGCTCGAGGAGCAGTCGGTGACGCGGGTCAAGGACCTCGTTCCGGTCCGTTACGGCCGGATGTTGGTGTCGCCATTCACGTACTACCGCGGCGCCGCCCTGCCGATGGCCGCCGACCTTGCGTCGGTGCCGGTCAGCGGCATCACGACCCAGTTGTGCGGCGATGCGCACCTGAGCAACTTCGGCTTGTTCGCGTCGCCTGAACGGGATCTCGTCTTCGACATCAACGACTTCGACGAGACGCTCCCCGGGCCCTGGGAGTGGGACGTCCTGCGTCTGGCGACCAGCCTCATCATCGCGGCGCGCGACCGCGGCTTCACCGCCCACCAGGGTCACCACGCGCTCAACCAGGCCCTCCGGTCCTACCAGACCCGGATGCACGAATACGCCTCGATGCGCTCGATCGAGGTGTACTACGCGAAGGTCGATGCCGGCGGGATCCTGGCCACCGTCGGCGCTCGGGCCCGAGCGTATCTCCAGTCGACGATCAAGTCCGCCGCCCACCATGACGCGCTGCACGAGATCCCGAAGCTCACCGAGGTGGCTGACGGGCGCCGGCGGATCGTCGACCACCCGCCGATCATCACCCATCCGGAATTGCTCACCTTCACCCTCGCAACGGATGCGATCGCGCGCTACCGGGAGACGATCCAGGAGGACCGCCGCGTCCTGCTCGACCGCTACTCGCTCATCGACAGTGCGATGAAGGTCGTCGGGGTGGGCAGTGTCGGGCTGTTCGCGATCGTCGTGCTGCTGGACGGTGGCGACGGCGACGACCCGCTCTTCCTGCAAGCCAAGGAGGCCGAGGCGTCCGTCCTGGAGCGATTCCTTGGACCGAGCGCCGAAGCCCATCACGGCGAGCGCATCGTCACCGGCCAGCGCCGGCTCCAGGCGACGAGCGACATCCTCCTCGGCTGGACGTCGGGTGAGCACGGCAGGCAGGTGTATATCCGACAGCTCCAGGACCAGAAGGCCGGCGTGGTCGTCGAGGCCATGACGCCGGCCGACCTCACCACGTGGGGTGAGCTGTGCGCGTGGGCCCTCGCCCGCGGCCATGCACGCTCGAGCACGCCCGCGACGATCGCGGCGTATCTCGGGGACGACGATGCCTTCAGGCACGCCGTCGGCAAGTTCGCGGCGACCTACGCAGACCAGAACGAGCGCGACTACCAGGCGTTGACCGCGGCCGCCAAGGCGGGACGCATCCCGGTCCAGACGGGCGTCTGACGCGGGCCGCGCGACCGATCCTGCCGCGTCCGTCGGCTGCTAGGCTTCGCTGCCCCGTCACGGGAGGCTTCAGAGGTGGGATCCGAGATGACTGACGACGCGACGACCGCGACCGAGACGACGCAGGAGCGCGAGGCGCCACGACGCAGCCGGCGCATCCTGGCGGGGGTCGCGCTCCTCCTTGCCTGTCTGTCGATCCTCATCACGACGGTCGCCATCTGGACCCACCAGGTCGCCTTCAAGACCGAGCGTTTCACCGCGCTCGTGAGCACCGTCATCGCGGAGCCCGCCGTGATCGACCCGCTCGCAGAACGGATCAGCGTCCAGGTCGTCGACGCGCTCGATGTGAAGACGCGGATCGAGAACCGCCTGCCCGATATCGCGAAGTCGTTGGCGGCGCCGCTGACGATCCAGATCCAGGAAGCCATCGACCGCCGGCTTCAGACTGCCCTGACCAACCCCCGGATCCAAACCGCCCTGACGAAGACCATCGCGTTCGCTCACGAACGGATCGTCAACCTGCTCCGCGGCGATTCGAACGCGATCTCCGTCGACAACGGCTACGTCGTCATCGAGGTCTGGCCCGTCGTCGGTGCGGCGCTCGAGGAGCTGCAGTCCGAGGGGTTGATCCCGGCCGACATCCAGCTTCCGGACCTGTCGTCGCCCGAGCCGCCGGGCATCCTGTCGGGTCGTCTGGCGACCGCGCTCGGCATCAGCCTGCCGGCCGACTTCGGGACGATCCAGCTCATGCCGGCCGACAAGCTCCTGACGTACCAGTCGTACGTCCGGGCGTTCGACATCATCGTCCTCGTCCTCATCATCGTGAGCCTCGCCTTCATCGCGCTCGCGCTGTGGCTGTCGACTCGCCGCAGGCGCATGCTGATGTTCCTCGCCATCGGAACGATCATCGCCTTCCTGCTCGCGCGCCTGGCCATCAACGGGATCGTGGGTGCTCTTGTGTCGGGCGTCGCCGACGCAGATCTCGCCCTTGCCGTCCGAACCGTGATCGATGCGGTGGTGGCCGACTTCCGAGGGCTCACGACGCTGATCCTCATCGCCCTGGGCATCGTCGCCGTCGCCGCGTACCTCGCAGGCCGGCCTCGATGGGTGAGCCGGGTCGCCTCGAGCGCCGGCGGCGCGGCCGGGCGTGCTGGTTCGGCGGCCGGGGCGGCCGCTGGGTCGGCGGCTGGTGCCGCCGTGGTCGCGGCGCCGAGCAAGGAGACCGTGAGCCAGACCCTGACAACGAACCGGGCGACGGTCGAGCGGATCGGCGTCGCTGCCATCGCCTTCGTCGTGCTGTGGCTCGCGGTCGGCCTCGACATCGCCATCCTCGCTGCGGCCCTGTATATCGGCTTCGAGATGGTGCTGCGCGTCCTGGCGCCGGGAGCCAGCGGCGACGACGACTCGGACGCAGCTGGCGGCGCGGAGTCCTAGGTGTCCGAACCTGCCTCGGGCTCGGACGACTCACCGGTCGTCGCCGCACCGGACGAGGAGCAACGAGGGGGGTTCGCCGACGCCGCGCGCACGGCCTGGCAGGACGAGCGCGTCGAGATCGTCGCGGCGATCCTGCTGTCGCTCGCGACGGTCCTGTCGGCGTGGGGCGCCTACCAGGCGACGCGCTGGAGCGGCGTCCAGGCGAACAGCTATGCGCAATCGGCGGCGGCCCGCTCCGAGAGCGTCCGCCATGGCTCGATCGCCTCGCGCCAGATCCAGGTCGACGTCGCGACGTTCATCGCCTGGTCGAGCGCGGCGGCCAGCGACGACACGAAGCTGACGACCTTCTTCGAGCGCCGCTTCAGGGCGGAATTCAAGCCAGCCTTCGACGCCTGGCGGACCGGCCCGGCCGGCCCGAGCGGGCTCCCGGTCGGGACGCCCTTTGAACAACCCGAGTACCAGCTTGCCGAGCAGAAGATCTCGGACGCGAAGCTTGCCGAAGCCGAGCAGGCCCTGACCGACGCCCAGAACGCCAACCAGATCTCGGACAATTTCGTGCTGACGGCGGTGCTCTTTGCTTCCGTCCTGTTCTTCGCCGGGATGGCAGCCCGCTTCCGGCCGCAGTGGCTGCGCTGGATGATGCTCGGGGTCGCCCTCGTCGTCTGCGTCATCGGCCTCGCGGTCGAGTTCGCGTTGCCGCAGAACGTCGGGTTCTAGCTCAGGCCCGTACCGGCGCGCCGAGCTTCTCGATCCGGATGGCCGTCGCCTTGAACTCGGCCGTGCCCGACTTCGGGTCCGTGGCGTCGATCGTCAGTAGGTTGACCGCGACGTCGTCCTGGAAGTGCATGGTCATGAACGTGAGGCCGGGGCGAAGGGATGGATCGATCCGGACCGGCACCTCGACCTGGCCGCGACGCGAGACGACCCGGACGACCTCGCCGTCGCTCAGGCCGTAGCGTCGCCGCATCCTCCGGGCTGGTGTCGAGGCTCTCGCCGCGGCGCAGGGGTGAGGTGTAGCCGCTGGTCTGGACGCCCGTGTTGTACGAGTCCAGCCGCCGGCCGGTCGTGAGCCGGATCGGGAAGTCCGCGTCGAGCCTGTCCACCGGCGGGTCATGGTCGACCGGCACGAACGGGCACGCGATTTCCCGGCAGCGGGTCCTCCCAGAGCCGGGAGTGGAGGAACAGTTCGCCCGGATGGGTCTCGTCCCAGCACGGCCACTGGATCCCGCCCAAGCTCATCGAGCCGGGCGTAGCTCATCCCGGCGTGGACCGGGGAGAGGCGGCGGACCTCGTCCCAGACCTGCTCCGGATCCGCTTCGCCCCATGCCGCGCCCATGCGGTTCGCCAGGTCGAAGATGATCGCGAGGTCGTCGCGGGCGCCCGGCGGCGGATCGACGGCCTTGCGCACCCGCTGGACGCGGCGCTCGGAGTTGGTGACGGTCCCCTCCGACTCGGCCCAGGCAGCCGTGGCGGGCAGGACCACATCCGCGAGCTCCGCGGTCTTCGTCAGGAACAGGTCCTGGACGACGAGGAAGTCGAGGTTCTCGAGGAGGTGGATCGCGCGCTTCTGGTCCGCCTCCGACTGGACGGGGTTCTCGCCGATGCAGTAGACCGCGGTCAGGTCGCCGCGCTCCATGGCGTCGAACATCCCCGACAGGTGCCAGCCGCGCTTGGGCGGGACGGCGACGCCCCAGTCGGCGTCGAAGCGGGCTCGGATCGCGTCGTTCTCGACGTGCTGGAAGCCCGGCAGCCGGTCTGGCAGGGCGCCCATGTCGCCGCCGCCCTGCACGTTGTTCTGGCCACGCAACGGGTTCACGCCGCTGCCGTAGCGCCCGACGTGGCCGGTCAGCAGGACGAGCGAGATGAGGGCGAGGACGTTGTCGACGGCGTTGTGGTGCTCGGTGATGCCGAGCGTCCAGCAGATCATCGCCCGCGGCGCCTTGGCGAAGGCGTGGGCGAGGTCGCGGATGGCCTCGGCCGGGACGCCCGTCTCGCGCTCGGCGTATTCGAGGGTGTACGACTCGACCTTCGCCTTGTAGGCGTCGAAGTCCATCGTGGCGTGTTCGATGAACCCTCGGTTCTCGAGGCCGGCCGCGATGATCTCGCGGGCCGATGGCGTTGGCCAGGGCGATGTCGCTGCCGACGTCGAGGCCGAGCCAGCCGTCCGCCCATTCCGCCGACGACGTGCGGCGCGGGTCGATCGCATAGAGCTTCGCGCCGCGACGGACGGCCTTGAGCACGTGATGGAAGAAGATCGGATGCGTCTCGCGGGCATTGCTGCCCCACAGGACGATCAGGTCCGTGTCCTCGACCTCACGGTATGAAGATGTGCCGCCCCCGGCACCGAACACCGTCGCCAGACCGGCGACGCTAGGGGCGTGTCACGTCCGGTTGCAGCTGTCGATGTTGTTGCTGCCCAGGACCGTCCGGCTGAACTTCTGGGCCGCGAAGTTGACCTCGTTGGTCGCCTTGCTGCAGCTGAAGGTGCCGAATGTCGTCGGGCCATGAGCCGCCTTCGCGGCCAGGAACCCGTCGACGGTCTTGGCGAGCGCCTCGTCCCACGATGCGGGTCGAAGCTCGCCACCCTTCGTGTCGCGCACGAGGGGCTGGGTCAGTCGCACGTAGGGCTTTGCCACGCTGTGGCCTCCTGCGGTTCGACGACCGGCTGAGTGTAGCGCCGTGAGGACGCGAGGCGCTTCCCCTTGCATGGCCCAGGCGGACCGCGAAAGGTTCCATCTCACGGCCCGATCTGGCGGGACCGGGAGGAGCGGCGCTACCGCTCGTCGCGTTCGGGTGGCGCGAAGAACACCCGGAACAGGACGATGAAGCTGACGATCAGGGTGACGGCGAAGGCGATCATCGCGATGTAGGCGACGCTCTGGAATTGCTCGAGCTCGGGCTGGAGCAGGACCGCCATGACGATCGCCGTCCCGATGAGCTGGCCGACGACGATGATGCCGACCGTCGCCTGGCGCCCGATGTCGCGACACGCTCGCGATCGACCGCTCGAGCCCCTTCGTGTCCACCTCGACGACGAACTTGCCCTTGTTGAACTGGTCGATCCACGACAACGCCGCGCCCTCGAGCGACGGCACCTTCCGGGCCAGCTCCTTGCCGATCCGGATCGCGCTGCCCTGGATCTGCTTCTGGATCTTGTCCGGGGTGAACGAATCCATGAACGCGGCGCGTGCCTCGGACACGGCCGCCTCGCCGAGGTCGATGTCGAAGGACAGGGCGCGCGCGGTCTCCTCGGACTGGATGACGGCCTTGATCGCCAGGGTCAGCTGGCTGTCGAGCTGGACGCCGTTGTCGAAGACGGCTGACAGGAACGCTCCGAGCGCCGCCCCGAGCGATGACGCCTTGCCATAGACGAGGTACTGGCGGGCGAGGCGGTCGATGTCGTCGCGATAGCGCGTCTCGTCGAACTGGCGATTCGTCTTGCCGAGCGCGAGCAGCCCGTCGCCGATCCCCGGGATGTCGACCTCCTTGATCGAGTAGATCAGCCCCAGCAGGTCGACCCGCTGCTGGGAGTTCAACTGCCCGACCAGCCCGAGGTCGAGGAAGATGATCTGCTTCGAGATCGGGTCGGCGAAGACGTTGCCCGGGTGCGGGTCGCCGTGGAAGAAACCGTCGATGAGGACCTGCTTGATCATCGCCCGGATGAAGACCGTCCCGAGCTCGGTGGTGTCGAAGCCGGCCTCACGGAGTTCGTCCGCCTTGGAGATCTTGATGCCCTTGACGAACTCCATGGTGATGACGCGCTGACCGGACAGCTCGTCCCAGACCAGCGGGACATGGATCTCCGGGAAGCGCTGCATGTTGTCGGCGAGCCGCAGGGCGTGATACGCCTCGTTCCGGTAGTCGAGCTCCTTGAGCACGCCCTTGGCGAACTCCGCCACGATCCCGCTGAGGTTGACCTTGCGGGCGACGGCGAAGCCGCTTCTCGCCGACCTTGGCCAGCTCCTGGATGACCCCGAGGTCCGCCTGGGTCTTGGCCACGATCCGCGGTCGCTGGACCTTGACGGCCACCAGCGTCCCGTCGTGCAGACGGGCTTGATGGACCTGGGCGGTGGACGCGGCGGCGAACGGGATCGGGTCGAATGTCGCGTACAGCGTCTCCGGCGGGGCGCCGAGCTCCTTGGTGATGATCGCGACGACGTCCTCGTAGGCGAACGGCGCGGCTTCGCTCTGGAGCTTGGAGAGCTCCTCGATCCAGATCGGGCGGCAGGATGTCGCTCCGGCTCGCCATCATCTGGCCGATCTTCACGTAGGTCGGCCCGAGCTGTTGGAGCATGGCCACGATCCGCTGCGGCCCGGTGGCATCGGTCGAGCTCGTCCTTGTCGCCGAGGACGACGCGGGCGAACCAGCGGCGGATGCTGCCGATGGGCGTGTCCGCGAGGGCGATATCGAGGCTGGTCGTGTAGATCGCGTTGTAGACCTGCTGGAGGCGCAGGTTCTCGATGATCACGTTGCGGCGTGGCGTGGGCAGTGACTCGAGGAAGCCCCAGATCCCGCGGCTCCGGTCCGCGCCGAGGTCAGGCCGGTTGAGGCCGAGCACGGCGTCCATGACCGTCGACAGGGCGGTGTACAGGGCCGCCGCCGACGATGACCCACAGCAGCGTCGGCTGGGCGACGTCGGCGATCTTGATCGGGGCGATGATCGAGGTGATGTAGATCGCGATCGCGTTGATGATCACGACGAAGAAGCCCATCGTCGAGAACAGCAGGCGCCCGGTGAAGGCCACCAGGACCGGCCGGGCGAATCGATTGACGAGGACCAGGATGGCTGCCCACGACAGGAAGCCGATCAGGCCGGCACCCCGGAGAGCCACGATCGGGGCGGATCCTTCGCCGAACGGGAACGGCTGCGAGACGTTGATCCAGCCGAGCAGCAGGATGATGACGAGGAGGAGGAGCGCGTCGAGCACCACCTCGACGATGAAACGGCGCATGCGAGCCCTCCTCAGCGATCCGGACCTCGTGACGGCACAGCGATCCGGTGGCCCTCTATTGTCGGGCATCCGCGGGTCGGGTGGTCAGGTCAGCCGGACGCCCGGACCTCCGGACTCGACGGCGCCGATCCACCAGCGCTCGACACCGGCTGCGTCGAAGGCGGCGTCGACCTCGGCGATGTGCTCCGGCGCGACGGCGGCGAGGATGCCGCCCGATGTCTGCGGGTCATGCGCGAGCGTGACGATCTCCGGCGGGACGCCGTGGGCGGCCTCGGAACGAGTCCGCCACGAAGCGACGGTTGTGCGCCGCGCCGCCGGTCTCGACCCCGGCAGCGGCCACCTCGAGCGCCCCGGGGAGTGCCGGCAGGGCCGCTGCCTCGAAGGCGAAGCACGCCCCCGACGCGCGGGCCATCTCCAGCCCGTGCCCCAGCAGTCCGAAACCGGTGACATCGGTGGCGGTCCGGATCGCCGGCGGCGACCAGTGCCTCCGAGGCGGCCCGGTTGAGACGCCGCATCCCGTCGATGGCCGTGGCGAGGTCAGCCTCGCCGGTCTTGCCCTGCCGGTGGCCGGAGACGAGGATCCCGGTCCCGAGCGGCTTCGTCAGGACGAGCCGATCGCCCGGTCGGGCGCCGCCCTTGCGCAGCAGCTTGTCGGGATGGGCGGCGCCGATCACCGCCAGCCCGTATTTCGGTTCCGGGTCCCGGATCGTGTGCCCGCCGGCCAGCGTCCCGCCCGCCTCGCGCACCTTCGCCGACGCGCCCGCGAAGATCTCGGTCAGGACCTCGCGCGGCAGATCCTCCGGGAACGCCGCGATCGACAGTGCGAACAGGACCCGGCCACCCATCGCGAACACGTCGGACAGGGCGTTCGCCGCGGCGATCTCGCCGAACGTCCGCGGGTCGTCGACGAGGGGCGGGAAGAAGTCGAGCGTGCCGATGATCGCGAGGTCGTCGCTGACCCGGTACGCCGCCGCGTCGTCGGGCGGGTTCAGGCCGGCGATCAGGTCGGACGACGCAGTGGCGGCGCTCTCGGCCCCGAGACCGGCCAGCGCCTCGGCCAGCAGGTCCGCGCCGAGTTTGGCCGCGCAGCCGCCACAGTCGGTCAGCTCGGTCAGGCGGAACGGCGGCGGTTCGAGTGCGGTCATCGCCCGGATGATAGGACCGGACCGGCCGCGACGGCGACGGGCGACCATCCCGCGCTACCATCGCGGCGGGAGCGGACGGGTCCCGGTGGGTCCCCTGGTCTTCAACACCAGTGGCGCGGCGCTCGGCGCGGCGCGGTGGGTTCGACTCCCACGCGTTCCCGCCACGGAGGCGTCATGTCGTCGGATCGCCCGCGTCCCCCGAGCGTCGAGCGGTTGCTCGCCATGGTGCGCAGCCGGGTGGCAAAGGACACGGATGCGAGCGCCGTCACCGCGGTCGCCCGTGACGTGCTCGCGGACGAACGAGCGCGCCTCGCCGAGGGCGAGCCGGCAGCCGATCCGGAGCGTCTCGCCGACGATGTGCTGGACCGGCTGGCCGCCTTTGCCGCCGGCGTCCCGGGCGACCTCACGCCGGTCATCAACGCGACCGGCGTCGTCCTCCACACCAACCTCGGGCGCGCCCCGTGGCCGGTCGTCGCCATCGAGGCCGCGACGCGCGCCGCGTCCGGCTACTCCCTCCTCGAATTCGACCGCGAGGCGGGTCACCGTGGCCCCCGCTTTCGCGCCGCCGAGGCACATCTCATCGCGCTGACCGGTGCCGAGGACGCGCTGGTCACCGTCAACAACGCCGCGGCTCTCGCTCTCGCCGTCGGCCTGGCCGGTCGCAAGGGCGTCGCTGTCTCGCGCGGTGAGTTGGTCGAGATCGGTGGCGGCGTCCGGATCCCGGAGATCGTCCGGCGTACGGGCGCTCGCCTCATCGAGGTCGGCACGACGAATCGCACCCGAGCCGCCGACTTCGAGGCGCCCCTGGCGGACGGCCGGGCGACCGTCGTCGTCCGGGTCCACCCGTCCAACTTCCTGCAGGCCGGGTTCGTGGAGGCGCCCGACGCGACCGAGCTTGCCCGGCTCGCCCACGCGTACGGAGCCATCGTCGTGGACGATCTCGGGAGCGGAGCGTTGCTGGAGACGGCGGCGTTCGGCCTGGCGCACGAGCCGACGCCGGCCGAGCGTCTGGCCGCCGGCGCCGACATCGTCACGTTCAGCGGCGACAAGCTCGTCGGTGGACCCCAGGCCGGGCTGGTCGTCGGGCGCGCCGACCTGATCGCCCGGATCCGGAAGGACCCGCTGGCCCGGGCCGTGCGCCCGGACAAGGTGACCCTCGCCGCTCTCGCGGCGACGCTCGGGATCTATCGGGCCGGCCGGGCCACGACCGACATCCCCGTCTGGCGGATGATCGCGGCGACCTCGGCGCGCCTTGGCCTCCGGGCGGATGCGCTGGTGGCGGGTCTGCCGGCCGCGATCCGCGACCGAGTGATGGTCAGCGAGATGGCCTCGGCCATCGGCGGCGGCTCGCTGCCGGGAGAGACGCTCGAGTCGGTCGGGCTGGTCATCGCCGGGTCCGGGACGGTCGCCCTCGCAGCACGTCTGCGGGCGGGCGATCCGGCCGTCGTGGGTCGGGTCGAGCACGGGGCCGTCCTGCTCGACCTCCGGACGGTCGCGCCCGACGACGACGCGGCCCTCGCGACGGCCCTCGCCCGGGCGCTGGCCCGGGCCTGAGCGCGGATGACCGTCGTCGTCGGCACGGCCGGCCACATCGACCACGGCAAGACGACGCTGCTGCGCGCCCTGACCGGGATCGACGCCGACCGCCTGCCCGAGGAGCGCCGGCGCGGGATGACCATCGATGTCGGTTACGCCCACCTGGCACTGCCCGACGGCACCGAGCTCGACTTCGTCGACGTCCCCGGCCATGACCGGCTCATCGGGAACATGCTCGTCGGGGCGGGCGAGATCGATGCGGCGATGCTGGTCGTGGCCGCCGACGATGGGCCACGCGCCCAGACGCTGGAACACCTCGCGTTGCTCGACGCGCTGGACATCCGGCACGGGCTGGCGGTGGTCACGAAGGCGGACGTCGCGGGAGCCGATCGGACCGAGGATGTCATGGTCGCGACGCGACAGATGCTCGAGGGGACGTCGCTCGCCGGATCGCCGGTCATCGCGGTCTCGGCCGTGGATGGGTCCGGGATCGAGGAGTTGAGGACGGCCCTCCTCGACCTTCGGGATCGGGTCGCCGCCGACGATCGTGGCGGTCAGGACGCCGGGTCGCGGCTGTCGATCGATCGCGTCTTCGCGGTGAAGGGTCGCGGGGTCGTCGTGACCGGCACGCTCCGGGGCGGGCCCCTGGAGAGCGGCGCGACCGTCCGTCTCGTGCCGGGCGACCGGTCCGTCCGCATCCGCGAGGTCCAGGTCCACGGAACGACGGTCCCGAGGGCCGAACCCGGCCGTGCCGCCGTCAACCTCGCAGGCGTCGACGGCGACATCCTGCATCGCGGCCTCGTCCTGACCGATGACGATGCGATCGTCGCCAGCGACCGGCTCCTCGTCCGACTCGACGGAGCCGGTCCCCGATCGGACGCGTGCCCGGCTCCACCTCGGGACCGCCGCCGTCGAGGCCGTCGTCGGACGGAGCGGTCGCGACGCGCTCGACCTCCCCGACGGGGGTTGGGCGGCGATCCTGCGTCTCGCTGCGCCGATCGCGGTCGGGTGGGGCGACCGGCTCGTCCTGCGGCGGACCGGTGGCGCGTCACGGATCGTCGGCGCACTCGTCGTGGATGCCACGCCGGCGCGCGGGATCTCGCGTCGTCGTCAGACCGCGGAGCGGGTGGACGCAGCTCGCGCGTGCCGTCGAGGCGGGCGACGACGCGGCGGTCGAGGTCGCCCGCCTCGATCTCCATGGCATCGTCGAGCCGCGCGCCGTCGCCCCGGATCTGCTCGACGCGGCCGAGAGCGCCGTGCTGGCGGCTGCCGACCGCGACGGTGGCGTGCCCCTGACGGACGCGCGGGCCGCCGCGACCCGGACCCTTCGGCGCGGGGCGACCATCACCCGGACCGCCGTCGAACCGGTGGCCGGGTCGATCGTCGACCGGCTCGTCTCGGACGGTCGCCTCGAGCGCGACGGGGCCGTCGTCCGGCTGCCTGGAACGGCGTCCGCCGCCGCGACCCCCGATCCGGTGCTGGTCGCGGCGATGGACCGCCTCGAGGGAGCCCTCGCCATTCCCGCGCCACCCGCCCTGTCCGATGCCGCCCGCGCCAGCGTCTGCCCACCGGCCGGTGTCCGTGAGCTCGAGCGGACCGGCCGGATCGTCGTCCTCGAGCCGGACCTCGCCTACGCCACGGCCACCTACCGCGACCTTGCCGCGACCGCCGTGGCGATGGCTCGCGATCGCGCCGCTCACCCCGGCCGCCTTGCGCGACGCGACCGGGACGAGTCGCAAGTACGTCATGGCCATCCTGGCCGACCTCGACCGCCGGGCGATCCTGCGACGGACACCGGCCGGCCACGTGCCCGGGTCGCGGGCGCCATGACCCGGCCGCGGCGTCTCGGTCGTCATCCTCGCCGGCGGCCGGTCCAGCCGGTTCGGACGCGACAAGCTGGCCGAGCCGATCGACGGACGCCCGCTGCTCTGGCACGTCATCGATGCCGTCCGGCCCATCGCCGCCGAGATCATCGTGGTCGCTGCGCCGGACGCGAGCCCGCGGATCCCCGCCGATGTTCGGATCGTGCAAGATCCGGTCGCCTTCGAGGGCCCGCTCGCGGGCGCGCGCGCCGGGCTCCGGGCCGCCGGCACTTCGATCGTCCTCGTCGTCGGCGGCGACATGCCCGACCTCGTCGGCGCGGTCCTCGAGTCGATGGTTGCGGGGCTCGTCGGCTTCGACGCGGTCGTGCTCGACCATGGCGGTCGCCCGCGACCGCTCCCGATGGCCGTCAGCCGGGAGCCGGCCCTTGCCGCCGCGGATCGGCTCCTGGGAACGGGCGAACGTCGCCTTCGCGCGCTCATCGAGACGCTGGCCACGGAGGTCATCCCGGAGGCGACGTGGCGTCTCCTCGATCCCGACGCCGCCACGCTCCGCGACATCGACACCGAGTCCGACCTTCACTGACCCGGCAGGTGCCGGACACACGAAGACCTCCGTCGGAGGAAACGGAGGTCGTCGTGTATCGGAGGAGGGAACGAGGGGTCTGAGGAGGAGGTCAGCCCCCGTAGGGATAGTTCTGCAGCTTCGGCGTCACGGGGTCCGAATTCGCGGACACGATCCCGAGGCTGGCGGCGGCGGCGGTGATGCGCGAGCGGATGCTCCGCTTGTCGACCCCGGCGGCCATCCGGTTTCGCTGGTGCTCGGCCCGAAGGGTGTCGAGGTGCTGGTTCACGTAGATCACGGCGATGGCGTTCACTGGGTCTCTCCTTTCCGCTGCCCCGGATCAGTTCCGTGGCGCAAGAGGAGCATCGCCCCGCGGGCCCGCCGTCACCACCGACGTCCGGCGTCGAATCGACATCGTCATCTGTCCATGCGGCGATCGCCGCGCGTCAGCCCTCGAGCTCGGGCGCCTCGTGGACGGCCAGCCCGTCGATGAACGTGGCGACGACCCGGGCCTCGCCGATCGCGCCGGCGCCGCGATCGAACAGGTCGCGGTCGAGGACGACGAGATCGGCCGCCTTGCCGATCTCGATCGAGCCGACCTCGTCCTCGAGGTGGTTGATCCAGGCGGAGCCGGTGGTGTAGCCGGCGAGCGCGTCGATGAGGTCGATCCGCTCGCCCGGCAGGAACGGCGGCAGGACGCCGCGCGCCTCGACGTCGACCCGGCTGACGGCGGTTTCGATCGCGAGCAGCGGGTCGGCGCTCGAGACCGCCCAGTCCGAACCCATCGCGAGGCGCACTCCCGCCCGCAGCAGCGAGCCGAACGGGTATTGCCAGCCGCTCCGTTCCGGCCCCAGGAACGGGATCGTCAGGTCGTCCATCTGGTCGTGATGGGTCGCCCACAGCGCCTGGACGTTGGCGGTCACGCCGAGGGCTGCGAACCGGCCGATGTCGTCGGGGTGGATCACCTGGATGTGCGCGATGTGGGGCCTCGTGTCCGTCGGGCCGTTCACCTTGCGCGCCGTTTCGACCGCATCGAGCGCCTCGCGCACGGCGCGCTCGCCGATGGCGTGGACATGCGCCTGGAACCCGAGCGCATCGAGCCTCGTGACGGCCTCGCCCAGTGCCGTCGGGTCGATCATGCTCATGCCGCGGTTCGTCGTCGGGCGACCGTCTCGATCGAGATAGGGCTCGAGGACGGCGCCGGTCCCGTTCTCGAGGACGCCGTCCTGCATCAGCTTCACGCTCGTCGGGCGATAGCGGTCGGCGGCCGTCCGTGCCCGGCGCTCGACGAGCTCCTCGATCTGGTCCGTGCCCCGTTCGCGATCCCACCACAGCGCGCCGACGACCCGCCCGCTCAGCTCGCCGCGACCGGCCAGGGTCGTGTAGGCGGTCTCGCCGCTGTCCGGGCTGACGATGGCGTCCTGCCAGTGCGTGACCCCGAGGGCGTGCAGTTCGGACTGGGCCAGCAGCAGGGCGGCGACCATCTCCTCGGGACTCGTCGCGGGCAGGAGGCGCTCGACGAGCGTGGCCGCCCCTTCCTGGAGCGCGCCCGTCGGCCGGCCGTCCGCGTCGCGCTCGATCCGGCCATCGGCCGGGTCGAGGCTCGTCGGCGCTGATGCCGGCTGCATCCAGGGCCCGGCTGTTGACCCAGGCCGTGTGGCCGTCGCGCACTCTCGAGGTAGACCGGCCGGTCCGGGACGACGCGGTCGAGGTCGGCCCGGTCCGGGAGGCCGCCCGGGAAGTCCGCCATCGACCAGCCGTCGCCGCGGATCCATGGCTCGTCCGGATGCGACGCCGCATAGGCCGCGATGACCGCGAGATACGCGTCCAGGCCCCGCACCGGCGTCGCAGGTCGCAGCGCATCCGGCTCAGCCCGGCACTGACCGGGTGGACGTGAGCGTCCCCGAACCCCGGCGTGACCGTCCGGCCGCGGAGCTCGATGACCCGCGTCCGCGGCCCGATCCACGGCCCGATGCCGACGTCCGCCCGGACGGCGACGATCCGGCCGCCGCGGACCGCCACGGCTGCCGCTCGCGTACCGGCCCGCGTCCATCGTCTCGATGCGCCCGCCGCGCAGGACGAGATCGGCCGGGGTTGCGCTGTCGGGGTCATGGCGCGAGGATGGCACGGGCTCGCGTCGGGCCGCAGCGCATCCCGTCGGGCGCGACGATCGGCGGATCCGTCCCCGCGACCTGGTCCGGCGCGTAGCATCCGCGCGATGACCGTCCGTCCACCTGCTCCACGCCGGCTACGCCGACGATCGCGTCGGCAGCAGCGTCGTGCTCGTCCGCGACGGCGACGCGCTGATCGTGGTCGGATCCCGGGCATGGTCGCCCGGCGCTCGCTCATCCTGGACCCGCTCGCCGCGCTCGGCGTCGCGCCGGAGGCCGTCACCCACGTCTTCCTCAGCCACCACCACCCCGACCACACGATCAACATCGCGCTGTTCCCGAACGCCGAGGTCGTCGACTTCTGGGCCCGCTACGCGGACGACCTGTGGCTCGACCACGACGGCGACGGCCACCTCCTCGCCCCGAACAGCGAGCTGTGGCTGACGCCCGGCCACACCGAGGAGGACGCCACGCTCGTGGTCCGAGCCGACGACGCGGTCTATGCCATGACCCACCTGTGGTGGCGAGCCGACCGGACGCCCGAGATCGACCCGCTCGGCGTCCGACCAGGCGCGCCATCGAGCGCGGCCGGGCGCGCGTCCTGGCGACGGCCGACGTCGTCATCCCGGGTCACGGCGGCGCGTTCCGGGTCGCGCGACTGAGCGGATCAGCGGCTCGATCGCCGCGCCACGATGTTGAGCCGGACGTAGTCGATGACCGGCTCGGGCAGCCCGTCGGCGACCTGGTGCACGAACGCGTCGTGCTCGCCCGGCCGGAAGGCGCGCCAGGTGGGCGCCCAGGACGACCGTCCGCAGGTAGGTCTCGAACGGCTCGCCCGGCTCGAAGCGCGTCGGCTCGTCGGTCAGCCAGCATTCGATGTCGACGAAGCCCGCCGCGTCCAGGCGGCGCACGGTCGCCATCGGCGTCTCGAAGTGGACGTTGCCCAGCCAGCCGTCGCCGATCCGTGGCGAGGACCCGCTGGACCGACGCGATGTTGCCGACCCCGCCGCACTGCGCGACGAGCCAGCCGCCGGGCCGCGTCACGGCTGCGAGGTTCCGGAACAGCGCGTCGTGGTCCGGCACCCAGTGGAACGTCGCGGTCGAGAGGATGGCGTCGACCAGGCCGTCGATCGGCAAGGGCCGCGCCGAGGTCGGCGACGACGTATGCGACCCGGTCGCCGAACCGCGCCAGCCGCTCGCGCGTCGCCTCGACCATCGCCGCCGACCCGTCGAGGGCGATGACCGACCCGTGCGGCAGCCGCTCGGCGAGCATCTCGGTGACCCGCCCGCTGCCGCACCCGGCATCCAGCACGCGCTCGTCGCCCTCGAGCGGCAGGCGCTCCAGGACGACGGTCCCCCAGCGACGTCATCGGGTCGGCGACGCGGTCGTAGGTCCGGGCGTCCCAGTCGCGTGGCATCCCGGCGTCAGGCACCGGCGGTCGGTGGTTCGGTCGCGCGGGCCGACGTCGTCGTCGTCGTCGCCGCGCGGCTCGGCTCGCGCAGCCCGTACCACGACACCAGACGCCCCCACGACCAGCAGGCCGGCACAGACCCACATCGCGAGCTGGAAGGCGGCGATCGAGGCCTGGTTCGAGGCGGCGACCTGCGACGCCGTGGCACCCGCCCCGGGCGGATTGAGCGGCTGGAACATCCGCCTGACGGCGCTGTCGGTCGTGTCGAGACCGGTCGACGACGCGAGCGAGGCGTAGTAGGCGGCGCTGACCGGGATGAAGATGAGCGCGCCCGAGCAGCGGCTGGCCGACCCGCGAGATCGAGTTGTTGATGGCCGACCCGACGCCCGAGAACCGCCCCGAGATCGAGCCCATCAGCGTGCTCGTCAGCGGCGCGACGACGCACGAGATCCCGAACCCGAACAGCAGCGCGTAGGGCAGGACGTCGGTGATCGTGTCGATGCGGCGGGATGAGGCTGGCCGGGTCATCGAGCGACGCCTTCCATGGCGCCGAATCGGCCGGGATCCGCGAATACCAGAGCAGACCGGTCGCCATCAGCAGGGGTCCGGCGACGAGGAACCGGCGCGAGCCCGATCCGGCCCGCCAGCGTGCCGATCCGCGTCGACAGGAGCGCCAGCAGGAGTCCGGTCGGGACGCCGGTGATGCCCGCCGCGAGCGCCGTGTAGCCGAGGACGCCCTGCAGGATGACCGCCTGGTAGAAGAACGTGACGTACAGCCCGCCGTAGATGAAGAACGTCGCGAGGTTGATCGAGCTGAACGCGCGCGACCGGAAGAGTTCGAGCGGGACGAGCGGGTGGGGCCGGCGAGCCATGAGGATCGGGAAGGCGACCAGGGCGACGACGCCGATCGCGATGGCGACCCAGGCGGCCGGGTCTGCCCACTCGTTGGCCTGGCCCCGGATGACTCCGAAGGCCAGCCCGCCGACCGCCAGCGCCGCGACGAGCGGCGCCGAGCCAGTCGAACCGTCCGGTCGATTCGGTGTCGCGTGATTCGGCGACGTGGGTCATCGTCGCCCACAGGGCGAAGCCAAGCAGCGGGACGTTGATGAGGAACGCGACCCGCCAGCCCGACGGTGTCGACGATGGTGCCGCCGACGATCGGCCCGAGGACCGTCAGGGCGGCGGTCGCGGCCGCCCAGATCCCGAACGCCCGCGCCCGCGCGACGCCGTCGAAGGCGTGGGTGATGAGGGCCAGCGAGCCGGGGATCAGGAGGGCGCCGGCGGCGCCCTGCGCGAGCCGGAAGACGACCAGCCACTCGAGCGTCGGGGCGAGACCGCACAGGGCGGACGTCGCGGCGAATCCGACGAGCCCGATGGCGTAGACCTTGCGCCGGCCGTAGTGGTCGGACAGGGCACCCGACAGGATGAGCAGCGCGGCGAGGACCGCGAGGTAGCCGCCGACGATGTAGGCCTGACCCTCGAGGACGCCGACGAACGTCCCCGGCAGCTCCTGGCCGATGTGCTTGAGCGCGGCGTTGACGATCGTCCCGTCGAGGAAGACCGCACCCGACCCGATGACCGTGCAGATGAGGGTCCAGCGCTGTCGGGAGGTCATGCCGGTTCCAGCGGGAGAGCGGTCGGGGGGCGCGACGGTCATGTGTGGCCAGTGTCGCATAGACTCACCGCCATGCCCGGACCCGTGGCGCTCGTCGGCGCCGGTGAATTCCTCCCCGCGATGGCCGAGTTCGATGCCGGCCTGCTCGCCTCGAGCGGCCGTCGCCGGCCGCGCGTCGCGATCCTGCCGACGGCCTCATTCCCCGATGGCGAGGACGTGTTCCAGCGCTGGGCGGCGATGGGTGTCACCCACTTCGGGGAGCTCGGCGCGGAGGTCGAGCCGGTCCTCGTGCGCGACCGGGCGGGCGCCGACGACCCGTCGGCGGCCCAGGCGATCGGCGAGGCGGACCTGGTCTACCTGTCGGGCGGCAAGCCGGCCTATCTCGCCGAGGTCCTGGCCGGTTCGGCGGTGGGCCGGGCGCTCGTCGCCGCACACGCCCGCGGTGCGGTCCTTGCCGGATGCTCGGCGGGGGCGATGGTGCTCGCCGGCCACCTGTTCGATCCGCGCGCACGGGTGGTGCCCTGGCCGCTTCGCTGGCGGCCGGGTCTCGGGTTCGTGAGCGGCGCGTCCGTGGTGCCCCACTACGACGCGTGGCCGGAGCCGTTGACCGCGCTCATCGCGCTGCAGGCGCCGCGCGGGTCGGTGGTCCTGGGGATCGACGAGGAGACGGCCATGGTCGGCCACGACGGGGCGTGGCAGGTCCACGGCCGGTCTCGCGTCACGGTCTGGCGGGGCCGCCGGCGCGATCGCTACCGCTCGGGCGACACCTTCCGGCTCTGAGAGCCGGGATCAGTCGGGCTTGACGGTCCGGAAGCAGTCCGAGCAGTAGACCGGTCGGTCCATGCGCGGCTTGAACGGCACCTGCGCCTGGTTGCCGCAGGACGAGCAGACGACCGCGAAGTACTCGCGGTTCGGGCGGTCGTCGCCGCGCTCGTAGCCACGCGGGCCGCCGATGTCGCGGACGTCGTAGCCGGTGTCGCGGGTGGCGCGCCGGCTGGCCCGGCAACTGGTGCAGCGCTTCGGGTCGCTGACGAACCCCTTCTGCTGGTAATACTCCTGATCGGCGGCGGAGTGGATGAACTCCACGCCACAATCGACGCAGTTCAGGGTTCGATCGGAATAGGTCACGAGAGCTGTCCTCCGGGGCGCGTTGATATACGGGAGCGCGCCTCGTTGGGACGACCGCATCGGCGGCCAGGGTCGCGCGGATGATGGACGGAACCGAAGCACCCACCCAGGCCTGCGGTTCCAGTGAGCGGGAGGATACAACGGGTTGCGAAACGGGGTCGCCGGCCGCGAATCCACGCTCGTCTGACACCGTACCTGTCACAATGGCCGCTGACAGTGGAGTCGGCGAGCGGGGAGTCATGGGGGCGCCTCGCTCGCACCATCGCCGCGGCCCACCACATGTCGGTCGCGCTCCGGGCCGGCGTGGCAGACTCATCCGTCTTCCAGCCAATGACCCGCGAGGAGGCAGCGCCGCACCGCGATGCTCAGGATCATCCACACCGCGGACGTCCATCTGGGCGCCCGACACGACGATCTCGGCGAGCAGGCGGCCGCCCAGCGCGAGCGCCAATTCGCGGCATTCAAGGCCTCGATCGACCTCGCGATCGGCGAGAAGGTCGACCTGTTCCTGATCGCGGGCGACCTGTTCGATTCGAACGTCCAGCCGCGCCGCTCCGTCGAACGCGTCGCAGCCGAGATCAAGCGCCTCGCCGAGGCGAGGATCCGGACGGTCATCATCCCGGGTACCCATGACGTCTGCGACCGGGCCTCGATCTACCGGGCCTACGATCTGCCGGCGATGGCCGGCGCATCGCCGGATGACGACATGGTCACGGTCCTCGACCCGGACCGGCCGTCGGTCCACCTTGCGACCATCGATACCGTCGTCCACGGCCGGGTCTTCGGCACGAAGCGCGCGCCACACAGCCCCCTCCAGGACAGCGCGGCTGCGGTCGCTGCGGGGCCGCCGGCGACCTGGCGGATCGGGATGGTCCACGGCGCGATCGCCATCCCGGGCAAGACCGATCACGACGAGGTCGTCATCACCACCGACGAGATCGCCGCATCGGGCCTGGACTACCTTGCACTCGGTCATTGGCACTCCGCCCAGACCGCGAAGGCGGGATCGGTCACCTACGCCTACGCCGGAGCGCCCGAGCCGATCGCCCTCGACCAGGATCGCGCCGGCAAGGTCCTCCTCGTCCAGCTCGACGAGCATGGCGGCCAGCGGGTCGTCAGCGTCGAGGAGCGTCAGGTCGGGCGGACACGTTTCGTTCGCGTCGAGGTCGACGCTGCGGCGGTGCCCAGCCAGCCCGCGCTGGTCGACCAGCTCGTCGCTCGGGCCGATCCGGACCTCGTCCTCGACGTCCGCCTCGTCGGGGTCCGGCGCGACGATCTCGACCTGGACAGCGACGAGATCGAGGCGGCCCTCGCGCGGTCGTTCCTCAAGGTCCGCGTCCGCGACGGGTCGGTGCCGGCCCTGACCGAGGGCCCGTTGCCGTCGCCGGACACCATCGTCGGTGCGTTCATCCGCGACCTCGAGGCCCGGATCGCCGAACTCGAGGCGGCCGGCTCGACCGCCGAGGCCGCCGAGCAGCGCGACGCGCTTCGTCTCGGTCGACTGCTCCTTGCCGGCCACGAGGTGTCGCTGTGAGGATCCGGCGTCTCAGCGGCCGGGATTTCCGGCGCTACCGCACGTTCGACATCGAGCTGGCGCCGGGCTTGACCGTCATCCGCGGCCCGAACGAAGCCGGCAAGACGACGATCCAGCGCGCGCTCGAACTCGCCCTGACCCGTCGTGCCACCAGCGCCGCCGGCGAGCTCGAGGCGCTCCGGCCATGGGGTGCGCCGCCCGAGGCACGCTCGATCCTCACCGTCGAGTTCGAGCAGGACGACGAGGACGGCCAGAAGGTCGGCACGCTCGAGAAGACGTTCGCCGGCTCGAAGGGGACGGTCAAGCTCGACTACGAAGGCCAGTCGATCACCGACCCGACGCTCGCCGACCAGGTCATGGCCGAGCTGACCGGGATCCCCACCGAGGGCTTCTTCCGCTCGACGGCGTCGGTCCACCACTTCGAGCTGAGCGATCTGACGCGCGACGAAGGCGCCCTTCGCGACCGTCTCCAGGCATCGATCAGCGGCGCCGATCGCGGTACGAGCCGGGCGCGCAAGAAGCTGGACAAGGCGCTCCACGACCTGACGACCCGCGGCGAGCGCAACCCAGGCCGGCTCAAGGTCGCAGAACAGGCCGTCGAACAGGCCCAGGCAGCGCTCGACCAGGGCGAGCTCGCGCTGGCGCAACTCGAGCGCGATCGCGACACGCTGTCCGGCGCCCGCGATCGCCGGGCAGAGGCCGAGGGTTCGTTGGCCGAGCGTCGCGGCATGCTCGACAAGGCCCGCCAGGCAGAACGGATGACAGCGGAGCGCGACGCGGCGAGCGAGCGCTACGAGCGCTACCGCCAGGCGGTCGATATCGCGGCCGAGGTCGCGGTCCTCGAGGGCAGCCATCCGTCCGTGAACCCGTTGCGGGTCATCCGCGCCTCCGTGGAGCGGCTCCGGTCCCTCGACAGCCGGATCCGCGAGTTGAGGGCGGCCCTCGCCGGCGAGATCGAGGTCACCTTCGACGTCGCGCCGGAGCCGACCTGGCGGCCGCTCTCCCGGGTGTCCGTCGCGCTGGTCATCATCGGCATCCTGCTGGCGGCCGCGCCGGTCATCACCAAGACCCTCGCCATCGCCGACCCTGGTTTCACGATCCAGGCGATCGGGGCAGTCATCGCGGTCGTCGGCCTGGTGCTCGCCGGCGTGGCCCTGTGGCTCCGGCGGAGTTACAAGATGCAGGAACAGTTGCGCGACGTCGAGATCGACCGGCGACTGCGCGGCCGATCGGACATGGAGGCCGAGCTCGTGGATGCGGAGGCCAAGGCCAGCGCCCAGCTCAGCTCCATCGGGATGGCGGATCTCGCCGAGGCAGAGGACCTGCTGTCGCGCGAGGAGGCGCACGTCGCCCAGATCGACCGGCTGACGGCTCAGCTCCAGGGGCTGGTCGGCAACGACCCGGCCGGCACCCTGGCCACCCAGCGCGATGCGGCCGCCCTCGAGATCTCACAGAAGGCGAGCGCCATCGAGGCCCTCGGGCCGATCGCCAAGGAGCCACGCGCCCGCGAGCGCCTGGAGGTCGAGGTCAACGATCAGGAGGCCGCCCTGGAGCGCGCCCGCGACGACGAGGCGAACGCGCGGGCGCGGGTCGAGGCCAACACGGTCGACGCCGAGCAGGTCGCGGGCCAGGCCGAGCGGCTCGCCGCGTGGCGCGAACAGCTGGCCTCCTCGCTGCGTCGCCAGCGTGTCTTCGCGGCCACGCTGGACGCCATCGACCGAGCCGAGCAGGCGACGATGAAGACCGCGACGCGCTATCTCGAGGCACACATGGTCCGCGACCTGGCGCTCGTCACGGACGGTCGATACCGGCGGGTCCGCGTCGACGACAAGACGCTCGACATCGAGGTCCACGCTCCCGAGAAGGACGGCTGGGTCCCCGTCAGCTCGCTCAGCCAGGGCACCCTGGACATCGTCTTCCTGGTGGCGCGACTCGGACTCGTCCGGCTCGTGACCGGCGATCGGCGCCCGCCACTGGTGTTCGACGATCCGTTCGTGACGCTCGACGACGCACGTGCCGCTCGTGCCCTCGGTCTTCTCAAGACGATCGCGTCCGACTTCCAGGTGATCTACCTGACGACGTCGCCGCGGTACGACGAGGCGGCCGATGCGGTGGTCGTCCTGGATGGACCGACGAGCGTCGATAGCGGCTCTGATGCTGTCGCCGCCGGAGCGCCGGCCTGAACGAGGCCGGGTCGGCGCAGCAGCTGACCATCGTCCTGGGCCTCCTCTCGGCGATCGTCTGGGGTGGCGGCGATTTCGGGGGCGGCCTGCTCTCGCGTCGGGCGCCGGTCTTCGGTGTCGTCCTCGTCTCGCAGATCGTCGGGATGACCATGGCCCTGGTCATCGCCATCGCCGTCGGCGAGAGCGCCATGCTCCCCGCCGACCTGGTCTGGAGCGTCCTGGCGGCGATCGCCGGCGGGATCGGGATCACGGCGCTCTATCACGGCCTGTCGGTCGGGCGGATGGGCGTCGTCGCGCCGATCACCGCGGTCATGGCCGCACTCATCCCGGTCGGTGTCGGGATCGTCCTCGAGGGTGTGCCGCCGACACCGGTCCTGCTCGGCATCGGGCTGGCGATCGTCGCGGTCGTCCTCGTGTCGCGGGTCGGCGACGCACCCGGAGCCGGCGAGGTCGATGACGGCCGGCGCGACTCGGGCCTTCGGTTCGCCCTGTTCGGTGGGCTCGGGCTCGGCGCGTTCAGTGTCCTGCTCGCCCAGATGAGCGACGGCCACGCGTTCGGACCGTTGGCCCTGATCCGCGCCGTCGAAGCTCTGATGCTCGCCGCAGTCATCGTCGTCACCCGGTCCGCCTGGCGTCCGCCCGGGCGGCTGCTGCCCGCGATGACCGCGGTCGGAGCCCTCGACATGGCCGGCAACGCGTTCTTCGTGCTGGCGGTCCAGGCGGGGTCGCTGGCCGTCGCGGCCGTGCTCTCGTCCCTCTACCCGGTGACGACGGTCATCCTCGCGACGATCTTCCTGCACGAGCGGGTGACCCGCTCGCATGCGATCGGGATCGGCCTGGCGGCGGTCGCGGTGGCGTTCATCGCGCTCGGGTCGGCCGGGTAGCCGCGGGAGCGCCGCGCAGGGCGACGGCTGGGGACTGTCAGTCCCCACCAGGACGTCGACGGGCTCCGATGTGCCGGTTCGAGGCGCACCGGTGCCTCTCGGTCCCCGATCCAAAGCCGAGGGTCCTGGCCGGATCCTCGAGCATCGACTTCAGCCCGTCAGTGGGGACTGACAGTCCCCGGAAGCCGCCGGATCACGACCTGGTCCACCTCCGCCGGCTCGCGCAGGATCACGATCGCAGCGAAGCCCTCGCGGCCGATCACGGGATCCGGTCCATCGAGCGAGGCCCTGAGCCGATCGAGTTGCCTTCTGACGACCGCCGTGTCCACGACTCGGGCGGGGCGCGCCGCGTTCCGGGCGAGGACGGTCGCGGCCGGCAGGTCAAGGACGATCGCTGTTGCCGGGATCCCGGCTGCCTTCGCACGCGCCAACAGCGACCGACGTGCCGAAGGTTCGATGCTCGTCGCATCGATCACGGCCAGTCGACCGCTCGCGAGACGTCGCTCCAACGCTGCGTTGAGCACCTTGAATGCAGCCTTCGTCGCGGCCTGGTTGGCTTCGTCCCCAGACACCAACCGCCGGAACCAGTCCGACGACAGGATCTCGTCCGGGGCGAAGTGGCGTGCCGCGAAGGTGGACTTGCCGGCACCCGCCGCCCCGACGAGGACGACCAGGCCCGGCTCCGGGATGACGATCTTGACCACGGACCGATGATGCGGCACGCGACGTCCGCCGACCGGGCTCGCGCGAATGGAATGCGTGACCGAGTCCGCCGCCATCGTCTGGTTCCGCCGCGACCTGCGCCTGCACGACCATCCGGCCCTGGCCGCCGCGGCCCACAGCTCGCGGACCGTCGTCCCGCTGTATGTCCTCGACCCTCGGCTGCTGGGCGGTCGGTTCGCGAGTCCGAACCGGACATGGTTCCTGCTCGAGTCGCTGCGCGCGCTGGCCTCGGACCTCGCCGGGCTCGGGACCCCCCTCGTCGTCCGGGTCGGGGACCCGGTCGTCGTCGTGCCCTCGGTCGCCCGAGCGGTCGGTGCCCGGGACGTCTTCGTGTCGCGTGACCATGCCCCGTTCGGCCGCGCACGCGACCGTGCGGTGGCTGACGCCCTCGCCGATCTGACCTTCCCCGTCCGGCTGCGTCCGCGGACCGGCAACCTGGTCCACGAACCCGAGACCATCGCGACTTCCGAGGGCCGGCCGTACACCGTCTACTCGCCGTTCCGGCGCGCCTGGGACCGATCGCCACGTCGGGCGGCGGTGCCTCCTCCCGGTCCGGGTCGGGCCCACGACCTCGAGCCCGGCGACATCCCATCGCTGTCATCGCTCGGCCTCGGCGACGGCCCGACGGCCGATCCGGCACTGCTGCCCGAGCCGGGCGAGGCAGCTGCCCGCCGGCGCCTCGAACGCTGGATCGCGGACGGTGTCGACCGCTACGACCAGACCCGCGATCGGCTCGACCTCGCCGATGGGACCTCGCGCATCTCGGCCGACCTCCACCTCGGCCTCCTGTCGCCGACCGAGGTCGCCGAGCGTGCCTCGGGCGAGGGCGAGGGCCGGCGCAGGTTCCTGGCCGAACTCGCCTGGCGTGACTTCTACGCCCACGTCCTCTTCCATCGACCGTCCGTCCGCCGGGCGGCCTTCCGGCCGGAGTTCGACGCGCTCGCGTGGTCGGGCGACGACGTCGCCCTCGATGCGTGGCGGACCGGCCGGACCGGCTACCCGGTCGTCGATGCCGCGATGCGCCAGCTTGCCGCCGCCGGCTGGCTGCCGAACCGCGCTCGGATGATCGCCGCGTCGTTCCTGACGAAGGACCTGCTCGTCGATTGGCGCGCGGGCGAGGCCCACTTCATGCATCACCTGGTCGACGGCGATGTCGCCTCGAACAACGGCGGCTGGCAATGGTCCGCGTCGACCGGGACCGACCCGCAGCCGTTCTTCCGGATCTTCAACCCCACCAGCCAGGGCAAGCGGTTCGATCCGGACGGGACATACGTCCGTCGCTGGGTGCCGGAGCTCTCCGATGTCCCGACGGCCGAGATCCATGCTCCCGGCTCGCGGCCCGAGACCGGCTACCCGGCCCCGATCGTGGACCACGCCGAGGCCCGCGGTCCGGGCACTGGCCACCTACGACGCCGCGCGCCGAACCTCGTAGCCGCCGCCCTCGGCGGCCCGGATCTCGTAGGCGGGCTGGTCATAGAGCGCCGGTCCGCGACGGAGGTGGCCGTCGTCGACGCGGAAGCGCGAGCCGTGCCAGGGACATTCGATGCAGCCGTCGGCGAAGGTGCCCTGCGCGAGTGGGCCGCCCGCGTGCGAGCACACCGCGTGGACCGCGTGGACCGTCTCGCCGACGCGGACGAGGACGAGGTCGTTGACGCCGGCCTTCGCCTTGGTCGGCGTCGCCTCGGGAAGGGTCGAGAGATCCGTCACGTCGCCGACGTCCAGCTTGATCCACTTCGTCCCGGCGCCGCGGAACGCGTGGCGGCTGACCATGTTCCCGAACAGGTAGACGACGTCGCCTCCGACGAACGCGCCGGCGGTCACGATGAGGAAGCCGATGATCGACAGTCCGACCGGGATCGTCCGATCCGTCCCGCCGGCGGCTCGCAGGCCGAGCGACACGAGGAGGACGACGAGCGCGATGACCATCAGCGTCGCGTGGAGCGTCGCCCGCGTCCTGGCCGTGCCGTCCGTGTCGGTGTAGTCGGCCGCGCCGGTGACGGCGGCGCCGAGCATGAACAGGATCGTCGCGACGAGGGCGATGTCCGCGGCGGCCGTCTGCCCGGCGACGTCGAGGATGACCGTGAGCAGGAGCGTGCCGATCGGGATGTCCGTCGCGGCCGAGTGGACCGGATGGCCGAGCCAGGTGCCGTTGAGGAAGTCCTTGAGCGGACGGATCGGGCGGAACGTCGCGCTCAGCCAGCGATGGTTGAAGTCACCGAATGGCCGAGCCCAGCCATCCTGGGCGGCGATCAGACGAGCCAGCAGACGAGCCATGCGGAGCCTCCCCGGCGAGTGTATCCACAGACCGTCCACATCGCCTGGAAGTTCGGGGATAACTTTCGGGCACCGAATCGCAACTTCGTGGACAAGCCCGTTGTGGGCACATGGGCGCCGGGCCGTACATTTCGTCTTGCCCGAAGGGGCAGGTTGAACCGCCAGACCGGTTCGAGGAGTGATCCTCGGGACGGTCCCGGGAACCAGGTTCGCAGGCCGCAAGGCAGGCGAGCGAGGGACCCGGCGACGACCAGGGACTGCGGACTTGTTCGCAGCCGCTGGACCCGTCGAACGGAGGTCCCCACCAGTTCCTTCGGGCGCTTTCGTGTGTCCGGCGCCCGCATCTGCGAGGCGATTGCAAGGGATCCCTGTGGCGGCGTTCGCTGGCGACGACCGCCACGCCGTCACCGTCGTCGCATGCTTCGATTCCTGCTCCTGAAGTTCCTGCCCCGACGGCTGCTGCCCTTGCTCCTGCTCTACGAGGCCTACAAGCTCGTGACGCGGATGCGTGGCCAGGGTGACCCCACGACCGACGACCGGATCATCGACGGGCGGGCCACGCCCGTCCCGACGCGTGGAGACGTCATCCGCTAGGCTCGGCGGGTGCCCACCGTCGACACCCCGCCGCAACCCGCCATGCCCCGCCCCGCCCAGGACTGGCGCATCCTCGTCGCGGTGTTCTGGGTCACCTCGATGGTCGAGGGACTCGGCGTCAGCCAGATCTTCGCCCTGCTGCCGACGTATCTGCGCCAGATGGGCGTCCCCGACAGCCAGCGGCTGACGTTCATCGGCGTCTTCAGCGCCCTGATCTTCGTCGTCGGGATGCCGCTCGTCCCGCTGTGGGGCGCCTGGGCCGACAAGTATTCGCCGCAAGGTCGTGATCGTCCGGAGCGCCCTGGTCGAGGCGGTCGTCTTCATCGGCGTCGCCCTCGCGCGCGAGCCGTGGCAGGTCGCCCTCGCGATGCTGCTCATCGGCTTCCAGCTCGGCAACACCGGGATCATGCTGGCGGGCATCCGCGACGTGACGCCGCGACACCGCCTCGGCACGACCATCGCCATCTTCGGCGCGTCGGGGGCCGTCGGGTTCGCGGTCGGACCGGCCCTCGCCGGCATCCTGATCGATGGCTTCGGCTGGGCGATCCCGCCGGTCTTCGCGCTCTCGGCACTGTTCTCGCTCGGGACCGCGGCACTCGTCACCTTCGGCTCGAAGGAGGTCCGGCCGGAGGTCGTGCCGACCGGGCGCATCGTCGACCTTGCCTATGCGTCGTTGCGTGGCGTCCTGACCGACAAGGCCACCCGGCGCATCTTCACGATCTTCGGGATCTCGTTCGTGGCGATCCAGATGAGCCGGCCGTACATCCCGCTGCTGGTCGAACAGATCAACGGGCTCGGGCCGGGGCTCGCCTCGGCGATCGCCCTGGTCGCCGGCACCGCGGCGCTGGTCGGTGCGCTCGTCTCACCGCTCGGCGGCGTCATCGGCGACCGGATCGGCTTCCGGCCGGTGCTCATCGCGGCGCTGAGCGGAGCCGCGGTCGTCCTGTTCACGATGCCGCTGGTCGGGACCCTCGGGGTCCTCGCCCTCCTCGCGGTCGGCCTCGGGGCCGCGACGGCGACCGTCAGCTCGATGATCTTCGGGCTGCTGGCCACGGAACTCCCGCCGGAACGACGGTCGCCGGCGCTCAACCTCGTCTATCTGCCGCTCTACGCCGCCGGCATCATCGGGCCGGCCGCCGGTGCCCTCGTCGCGTCGGTCAGCGGTGTCCACGGCCTGTTCGTGGCCGCGTCGGCGGTCTTCCTGTTCGGGGCAGTGACGATCTGGCTGCGCCGCAGCCCGGTGGTCGAGCCCGCATCACGTCACGGCCGCAGAGATGCCGCGGACACCGTACGAGTTCTAGGCGAGGCGCTCAGCCGGGCCGGCGCCGCGCGACGACGAAACCCGCCAGGAGCAGGGCGACCAAGGACCCGCCGATCAGCACGGCCGCCTCGCGCGCCTCCACGAAGCGATAGCGCTCGCCCGGGATGACCAGGTTGACCATCGGGTACTTCGGATTGCCGTTCTCGTCGAAGGCATCGCCCTGGTTGTTGTCGAAGAAGTAGTCGTAGCCGACGAGCGTGCCGTCGGGCAGGACGAACTTCTGGTCGATGTACTTGTCGCCCGGCTTCGGGCTGGTGTCGCCGACGCCCGACACGTCGACCGGGACCACGACGGCCTCGCCCCGCAGGATCCGTTCGTGGGCGTTGATCCCGCCGGTCAGTCCGATCGTGGCCACGAGTGCCGCGACGATCACCGCAGGCAACGCCCGTCCGATGAATGACCCGACGAACACCGCGACCGCGAAGACGAACAGGGCTCGGGCCGCGAGCAGGCCGCCCCGGGCACCGAAGCCGTCGAAGCGTTCGAGATGTCGAGCCCAGGGTTGTTCGCCGCGAACATGCGATCCGACGCCAGCCCGGCCGCGAAGGTCAGGACCAGCACGATGAGGAGGATGGGCAGCAGGCGGGCGAGGTACCAGCGCCAGCGTGACGGGGTGAGCCACCAGGCGAGGCGGACCGTGCCACGCTCGAGTTCTCGGGCGATGACCGGGACGCCCAGGAACAGGCCCATCGCGAAGGTCACGAGCAGCAGCGGCGAGCTGACCAGACCGCCGATCGCTCGAGCCTCCTCGAGCCGTCGATAGGCGAGCTCGCAGCTGGCCGGGACCTCGTCGACGATCGTCACGCATTCGGGTGGTGGGCGGAAGCCATCGATGTAGGCGGCCGCGGCGAATGCGCCGATCGACGAGGGCGATGATCGCCACGCCGAACGCGAACACCTCGAATCGGTGGAGGCGCAGCGTGAGCCGGAACCAGTCGAACCGTTCGCCCCTCATGCCGCGCGCCCTGTCGCACGCAGCGGTCGCGCGCGCCGGTCGCCCGGCGGCCAGATGGCCGAGCACGACCTCCTCGAGCGTGGCCGGACGGCCGCCCGCCGAGGCGTCACCGCGGACGAGGCTGAGACGTTCGCCGGCCGGGCCCGGGAAGCTCCCGACGAGACCCGCGATGGGCGCCGACCCGGGAGGGACGTCGGCCGCGTCGATCACCCGGTGCTCCGCGATCGCCCCCGCGATCGACAGGTCCAGCAGCGTCTTGCCGGCGCCCAGCACCAGCAGCCGGTCGCACGCCTGCTCGATGTCGGTGATGACGTGGGACGACAGGAGGGCGGTCGACCCATCGGCCCGGACCGCGTCGACCAGGACATGCAGGAACTCGCGCCGGGCCAGCGGATCCAGGCTGGCCAGCGGTTCATCGAGGAGGAGGACCGGCGCCCGGACTCCCAGCGCGAGAGCCAGCCCGACCTGCGCCTGCTGTCCGCCCGACAGCTCGTCGGCGAGCGAGGATAGCGGGATGTCGAGGTCGTCGAGCCGGCGGCGGGCGATCGCCGGCTCGAAGCTCGGCCGCAGGGTCTTCGCCATCCGCACGTGCTCATCGACCGTCAGTTCGCGGTAGAGCGATGGCGCCTGGGGCACATAGCCGACCCGCGCGATGGCGCCGGCGCGGTCCTTCCACGGGTCGATGCCGTCGACCGTCAGGTGGCCCTCGGTCGGTGGCTCGAAGCCGACCCAGGCCTTGAGCAGGGTGGACTTGCCGGACCCGTTCGGTCCGACGAGGGCGGTGATGCTGCCATCGGGCACTTCGAGGTCGACGTGGCGGAGCGCCCAGGTCCGGCGCCCGTAGCGCTTGCCGATGTCGTGCGTCTCGAGGATCGCCATCGCGGCTCCGGTGGTCGGGCCTGGGTCGGGTCTGTGGATGCTACGCGACGGGTCGGTCAGCGGTGCGGCGGCTACGATGGCGTCGTGCCGAACCTCGCCTTCCCGCGCCCGCTGCCGAGACCCCGTGGTCGGCGCCATGTCATGCCCGTCGAGGCGGCCTCTGCGGTCGACGTCGCCGCTCCCGACATCATCGAGGCGGCTGGCATCCGCTGGATCCACATCGAGTCGCCGCGGATGGCCGATCGGGACTGGCTCGAGGGGAACTTCGACTTCCACCCGCTCGACTACGAGGACGTCTACTCGCGCAACAACCGGCCGAAGCTCGACCAGTACGACGACTACGTCTTCATCGTCCTGCATTTCCCGATGTTCGAGAAGGAGACCGGCCGGATCCTGACCGCCGAGATGGACCTGTTCATGGGCCCGGACTACCTGATCACGCTGCCCAGCATCCCGTTGCCGCCCCTCACCGCGATGTTCGAGCGCTACCGCGAGAAGGCCGACCTGCGCGACGCGACGTTCTCCAAGGGCACCGGCTATCTGCTGTACAAGATCGTCGATACCTGCGTGGATGCGTCGTTCCCGATGCTCCGCAAGATGGAGATGAAGCTCGACCGGATCGAGGACGACATCTTCGAGGGCCGTTCGTCCGAGGTCGTCCGCGACATCTCCGAATCGAAGCAGGAGATCATCAACTTCCGGCGGATCGTCCGGCCGCAGCGCGCGGTCCTGCGCGATCTCGAACGCACGAAGCAGCGCTACCTCCAGGAAGAGCTCGAGATCTACTTCGACGACATCTCGGACGCCGCCGAGCGGATCTGGGACACCCTCGAGAACTACAAGGAAGTCATCGAGGCGCTCGAGTCCACCAACGAGTCGGTGCTGTCGCACCGGCTGAACGACTCGTTCCGGATCCTGACCGCGGCGAGCGTGGTCCTCCTGCCGCTGACGCTGATCGCGAGCATCTTCGGCATGAACGTGCCGGTCCCGGGCGAGAACCAGGAGTTCGCGTTCCTCGGGATCATGCTGATGATGGCCGCTGATGCTGATCATCCTGGTCGCCTACTTCCGGCGGCGGGGCTGGCTGTGAGCGACCAGGTCTGCCCGAACTGCGGCACGGCCAACCTCCCCGGCGCCCGGTTCTGCATGGAATGTGCGACGCCGTTCGCCGCGATCTGCCCGGCCTGCGGTGCCGCGAACCTGCCGGCTGCCAGGTTCTGCTCGAGCTGCGCCACGCCGATGGGCGGGAGTGCACCGAATCCGGCACCCGCGGTCACGAGCCGGACGAGTGCGCCCGCCGCCGTGGAGCAGATCGCCGAGCGGCGGCTGGTCACGGTCCTGTTCGCGGATCTCGTCGGGTTCACCGCATTCTCCGACGGTCGCGATGCGGAGGAGATCCGCGAGCTCCAGACGCGCTACTTCGAGACCGTTCGGGACATCATCGAACGCTATGGCGGGCGGGTCGAGAAGTTCATCGGCGACGCGGTCATGGCGCTGTGGGGCGCGCCGGTCGCGCGCGAGGACGACGCCGAGCGGGCGGTCCGAGCCGCGTTCGATCTGATCGGCTCCGTCCGCGGGCTGGGCGCCGGGATCGAGATCCGGGTCGGCGTCCTCACCGGCGAGGCGGCGGTCACGCTGGGCGCCACCGACCAGGGGATGGTCGCCGGCGACATGGTCAACACCGCCAGTCGGCTGCAGGGTGTGGCCGCGCCGTCGACGGTGCTCGTCGGCGAGGCGACGATGCGTGCCGCGGGCGAGGCCATCGCCTTCGAACCGGTCGACGACATCGCATTGAAGGGCAAGGTCACGCCCGTCCCGGCCTGGCGCGCGGTCCGGGTCGTCGCCCAGCGGGGTGGGGTCGGCCGTGCCGAAGGGCTCGAGGCCCCGTTCGTCGGCCGCGACGAGGAGCTGCGCCAGCTCAGGGACCTGTTCCATGCGACGAGCCGCGAGGGCCGGCCACGCCTCGTCAGCGTCATCGGTCCGGCAGGCATCGGCAAGTCGCGCCTCGCCTGGGAGTTCCTGAAATACATCGATGGGCTCGTCGAGCCCGTCTGGTGGCATGACGGCCGGAGTCCGGCCTACGGCGACGGCATCACGTTCTGGGCGCTCGGCGAGATGATCCGCGGGCGTGCCGGGCTTCACGAGACCGACGACGAGCCGACCACGCGAGCCGCCATCGCCGCGATGCTCGAGGAGCATGTCCCGGACGAGGCGGAACGGGACTGGATCGCGCCCGCCCTGCTGCACCTGCTCGGCTTCGAGAGTGGCGCCGCGACCGACCAGCTCTTCGGGGCATGGCGGACGTTCTTCGAGCGGCTCGCGGCGACGCAATCGGTCGTCCTCGTGTTCGAGGATCTCCACCATGCCGACCCCGGGCTCCTCGACTTCATCGATCACCTGCTCGAGTGGAGCCGCTCGTCGCCCATCCTGATCGTCACGCTCGCCCGCCCTGACCTGCTCGAACGACGATCCGACTGGGGCGCCGGCAAGCGATCCTTCACCTCGATCCACCTCGAGCCGTTGTCCGTCGAGTCGATGCGTGAGCTGCTGTCCGGCCTCGTGCCGGGCTTGCCGGCCGGCGGCGCGCGACGCGGTCGTGGCACGCGCGGACGGGATCCCGCTGTACGCCGTCGAGATCGTGCGGATGCTCCTGTCACAGGGCCGGCTCGTGGCCGAGGGCGGCGTCTACCGGCCGGCCGACGGCGCTGACCGACCTGGCCGTCCCCGAGACGCTGACCGCCCTCATCGCGGCACGGCTCGACGAGCTCGAACCGCCCGACCGGGCGATCGTGGCCGACGCGGCAGTCCTCGGCCAGAGCTTCACCCTGGCGGGCGTCGCCGCGGTCGCGGGCGAGGCGTCCGGAGATCGTCGAGCCCCGCCTCCGCGCGCTCGTCCGGCGCGAGATGCTCGTCCAGAACGTCGACGCTCGCTCGCCGGAGCGCGGGCAGTACGGGTTCGTCCAGGCGCTCATCCGGGAGGTCGCCTACAACACGCTCGCACGACGAGACCGCAAGACGCGGCACCTCGCGGCCGCACGATTCTTCGAGTCGCTCGGGACCGACGAGCTGGCGGGCGCCCTTGCCGGTCACTATCTCGCCGCCCTGGACTACGCCACCGAGGGGCCGGAGGCCGATGCGCTCGCGGCGCAGGCCCGGATCGCGCTCCGGGGTGCGGCGGAGCGCGCCGCGTCGCTCGGAGCCCACGAGCAGGCTCTGACATTCCTCGACCGGGCATTGGCCATCAGCCCGGCCGCGGTGGATCGGGCGGACCTCCATGAGCGCGCGTTCGCCTCGGCTCGCGATGGGCCTCGTCGCCGAGGTGGCCCTTCGTCATGCGCTTGGTGCTTTGGAAGCCCGGCGCGAGCTCGGCGATCGCGAGGACATCGCCAAGGCGACGGCCGACTATGGCACCGTCCTCTCCCTCTACTCCCCTTCGGACGAGCAGGCGGCCGAGCTCCTGACGTCGGCCTTGGACGAGTTCGCGGACCTCGAGGGTACGCGTGCCGGCGTGGCGCTGATGCTTGCCATGTCGAGTGCCCTGGTCAACGCCGATATCCCGGCCGCCCTCGTCTGGATCGATCGGCTGCTGCCGACGGCGGAGCGCCTCGACATGCTGCCGGAGATCGCGACGGCGCTGATGCGCCGCGCGGGCGGCCTGTGGCGGCTCGATCGCGCCCGTGAAGCGATGATCGTGCTGCGGGGGACGCACGAGCTTGCGATGGCAAACGGGCTCGTCGACGTGCATCGTGGGAGCCGCACCCAGCTCACCTTTCTTGAGCAGTTCGATGACCCGGTCGCCGGGCTCGCGATGGCTCGCGAGGGCCTGGAGGTCGCGGCCCGCGAGGGGTCGGCGCTGTACGGCTTCAATATGGTCGGCAACGCCGTCGTCTGCGCCATCAGGACGGGCGAGTGGGACTGGGCGGATGCCCTCCTCGCGGAGTGGCTCTCCAACGAGATGACCGGGCAGTATCTACCTCGAACTGTTCGTCGATCGTGCGGTGCTGACGGCCCTTCGAGGCGCGGATCCTTCGGCCGACGTCGCCGAGGCGGATCGACTGCTGCCGGGGATCGCCGACTACCCAATTCGCCTCCTACGTCCACTGGGCTCGAGCGTGGCAGATGCTCTGCGACGGGCGACTCGACGCCGCCGGGCGCGAGGCGGTCGACGCGGTCGACGCGACGGGCTATTTCGCGCCACTGGCTCTGCCCATCGCGGCCCGCGCCGCCCTGTGGGCAGGTGACCTGCCGAGCGCGTCCGAGGCAGCTCGACGCATCGAGGCTTCGGTCTATCGCGGCCAGGCGTCAGGGCTCGACCTGGCGACGATCCATGCCGGGATCGCGGCACTCGAGGGCCGTCGCGCGGATGCGGTCGCCCGATATCGCGAGGTGCTCCGAGGTTGGCGGGTCGCCGGATTGCCGTTCGACGAAGCGCTGGCGACCGTGGACATGGCGACCGTGCTCGCGACCGTCCGAGCGAGAGATGCCGGAGGCATCGACGGCCATCGACGAGGCGCGGGCGACACTGACCCGGCTCCGGGCGAAACCGTTCCTCGAGCGCCTCGACGTCGGCCGGCCGACGGCCGAGGATCGTCCGCCGCGCGCCGCGACCGAGCCGACCGGACAGACGACGGCGATCCAGGCCGGGTAGGCGATCCTCGCGAGGCGGGCAGAGGGCGCTCCGCTTGGCCGATGTGGGAGCGCCTGAACGACCCGCCCCGGGGGACCCTCGGCACCTCCGTCAGACACTGACCGGTGGACACTCATCGAGCCAGCGGGACACGCTGGATGAGTCGGGGTCGGCGACCTCCCATGTTCAGGCCCTGCCTGATCTGTAACGCTGGCGAGACGACTGCGTCGTATGGTGGTCCGGGGAATGAGCCGATGATGTCCGAGGCCGCAGGCCCGGAGGAGCGAGATGGCATGGTCTTTCCTGCCCGGTGCCGCTTCAGCTGCTCTGGTGCGGGAACGGCCACCGCTTCGGTCGAGGACGGCGCTTCTCGCGATCCTCTTCGGCGCCTCTCTCACGCTTCCGGGGCCGGCCGCGGCGTCAGGTGTCGAGCGAACGTCTGCCGCGATGGTCGCCAGTGCCGAAACGGGCGTCCGGCAGCTAACGCTCGGCGGTCGATCTGCGCGCGCCGAGCATCACTCGATGGCGAAGACGGCGAGGAGCCAGAAGCGTGCGTGGATCAAGGAGTCCGACCGGACCCCGCCCGACGGCGGGGCGGCCGCCTCACCGACAGGCCCGCGACCTCCGGCGATTCCCAGGATCGTAACGGGCGCGACGGCCGCGACCATCGCAACGACCACCACGCTCCAGGCAACGCCGAATCCGCTCACCTACCCGCAGCAGTTGCATGTCGTCGCGACGGTCACGCCAGCTCCGCAGCCAAGCGGGGGGTTCATCCCGGCCGTCGGCTTCTATGTCGACGGCGCCTTACGCTCACCAGTGCCGCTCGATGGCAGCGGCGTCGGCTCGGACGATCTGAGCCTCGCCCCTGGCGTCTATTCGGTCACGGCAGTGTTTGCGGGCCTCGGCGATTACGAGGCGAGCACAAGCGCACCGGTCATCGTGACCGTGGAGCAGCGTCCATTGCTCGCGACCGAAAACGGTATCGCCGCACTCCAGGCGGGCGCGGGGTTCCAGGGCGACGCGCAGACTTCGGCGGTCCAGGCCGCGAACCCGAGCCTTGGCGTGGGTCCGACCGACATCGTCCAGATGACGGAGACCGGGGCACGTTTCTACGACCGCGACGGCCAGCCACTGTTCCACCTGAGCCTTTCTGACTTCTTCGTGATCGAGCCGTCCGGACAGGATTCGACGCCGCGCGGGCCGCGGATCCTGTACGACACGCTCCACGGTCGGTGGATCGCGACGCAGGTCACGCACGACGCGTTCTTCGGCAATGGGCACGTCTACGTCGAGATCAGCGACACGAGCGATGCGACCGGCGGGTCCTGGGTGTATCGATTCGACTTCGTGGACGAGGCGCCGAGGACGCCGGCGATCGGCGTGACGAGCGACAAGGTCACGATCGGCTTCGATGTCGACGTGCTGAGTACGGGCGTGTTCAAAGGCTCGACCGTGATGGTCCTGAATATCGCCGACCTGATGACCCACCCGTCGACGATCAACTACTCCCGGACCACGCCGAACCCCACGCAGGGGCTCTGGCGGCCGGCCATCGGCCTGAGTGCCGGTAACACGCTCCACGCCGTGGGTTCAGGCTCCGCCAGCGTACCGGCTCACGTTCTCCATCTGACCGCGACCGGCACTGTGACCGGACCGGGCTCAGGCGTGAACTTCAACGTGTCCGACCTCACGAGCGGGCCGGCAGGCCTCCCCGATGTCGGCACCGGCGTGACGGTTCCCGGCCCGACAAGCGCGCTGTGGTCGAACGACCACCTCTGGTTCGTCTCGACGCGGACCTGCCTGCCGCCCGGGGATCCATTCGCCCAGCACTGTGTCCGTGTGACTGAGTTGTCCACAAGCCCCGCAGATGCGATCCTCCAGGACTTCGCGATCGCCAGGAGCGGGTACGCGAGCTTCGGGGGCGGGATCGGGCTGGCCGGTGATGGTTCCCTGGTCGTCGTGTACTCGCAGCGAGCGACAATTGGTGGGTCCGTCGGCGCGTTCGACCCCATTTCGACCTACGCGACCATCCAGGTTCCTGGCGATCCGGTCAACACGGTGCGCCCGCGGCAGCTCATCGACCAGGGAACGGCGTGGTGCTTCGGCGGACCGAGTTGCGTGGGTGGCGGCGGTGGTTCTGGGTCGTACCTCGCGGTACCGGCCGACCCCACCGACAGCCACTCCGTCTGGGAGGGCGCGGTCACGTCGGTCAGCGGAGGGTGGCGGACTTGGGTGACTCGCATCAGAACGGTCACCGGAGCGCCGACGGGAACGATGACCCTTGCAGACGGTCGACCTGCCACGAACTCTCTCCGCCTCGGCATCGGTCTCGACCCTGAGGCGACGTCTGCGGTGACGCAGGTCCTCGTGTCGAACAGCCCGACGACATCGGAAGGGCGCCTCGCCGCAGCGATCCAGGCGCCGATCGGATGGAGGATGCCCTGGTCTTTGGCCGATGCGACCACCGGCGGATCGTCTGCTACGGGCAGCCGTACCGTCTACCTGCAGTGGGGCGACGGCCGGGGCAACTGGTCCGAGGTCCAAAGCAAGACGATCACGATCGATACGCCGCTGGGCTCCGGCCTCGTCCCCCTGAACCCGGCCCGGCTGCTCGATACGCGGACCGGCAACGGCCTGTCCGGCCCGTTCCTAAGCCGTGTACCGAGAACATTCCAGGTCACAGGTCGTGGCGGCGTGCCGGCGGCCGCGGTGGCGGTCACGGGGAACCTGACCGTGACCGGTCAGACCTCTGGCGGATTCGTCTTCCTGGGACCATCAGCCTCGAGCAGCCCGGCCTCGTCGACGCTCAACTTCCCGATCGGCGACAACCGGGCGAATGGGGTTATCGTCAAGCTGAGCGGTACCGGCCGGCTCGGGGCCGTGTTCGTCGGATCCACCTCGGGCAAGACGGCCAACCTGGTCTTTGACGTCACCGGCTACCTGCTTGCTGACGATCCAAGCGCCCCGATCGGCTCTACCTGGGTACCGATCCAGCCGACCCGGGTCCTGGACACGCGCACCCCGGTCGGCCTGTCCGGGCGGTTCTATCACCGCGTACCACGGACGTTCTGCATCACGGGCTGCGCCGCGGTCCCCGACGACGCCGTGGCGGTGACGGGCAATCTCACCGTGACAGGTCAGACGACTGGCGGCTATGTATTCCTCGGCCCGAACCAGACTGCTACGCCCACGAGTTCGACCCTCAACTTCCCGAAGTCCGACAACCGTGCGAACAACGTCACTGTCCGGCTCGACGTCAACGGCAACCTGACGGCTGTCTTCGTCGGGGCGGCGGCCTCCGCCTCGACGAACCTCATCTTCGATGTCACCGGCTACTTCGTGCAGGGCCCGTGGGGCGCGACGTTCATCCCGCTCGATCCGTCCAGGATCCTCGACACCCGATCCAGCCTGGGGTTGAGCGGGCCATTCGTCCATCGAACGCCTCGCTCGTTCCCGACGGCCGGCAACGGAGGAGTCCCCGCCACGGGGACGCTCGGTGTCGCCGGCAACTTGACCCTGACCAAACAGTCGAGCGGTGGCTACGCGTTCCTGGGCCCGTCGGCGACGGCGTCGCCGACCTCATCGACGATCAACGTGCCGCTCGGCGACAACCGGGCAAACGGAGTCGACGTCGGACTGGCCACCAACGGCTTCCTCTCGGCGGTGTGGGTCGGGGCTTCATCGACATCCTCGACACACATGATCTTCGACGTCAGTGGCTACTTCCGCTAGGGTCCTGCCGCGTGTCGATGGCGTCTGCGGGCCCACTCGGAGCGGCGCTCGGTCTGGCTGAATTGGTCGGCGGCCACCAACTCGCTCCGGCGCAAGTGGCTGATCTCGTACCACGACAGGGTCGCGCGATCGACGGCGCTCGGACTGACGTCCGGGCCGCGCGATGACCGAGCTGCCCTGAGCCCTGCGTCCTCCGCGGCGACCGCGGATCGACGTGGTGGGGGTACCAGCCCCGACAGAGCGGGAGATGCCCGAGGCGGCGACGGCCGACGCGCCCGACCGGGACGCCGACGGCCTCGGAGCGGGTCGAGCAGGCACGTCGCCCGCCGGCGCTGCTAGTCAGAGGACGGGCAGGCGACGCTCATCCGGGACTGCCGCGATGCGGGCGGCCAGAACCTCGCTGATGTCCATTGCGTTGACCGAGGCGCCGCCATCGGCCGCGGCCAGGCCGTCGGACATCATGACCATGCAGAACGGGCAGGAGGTGGCGACCGTCTCCGCTCCGGTGGCCAGCACCTGGCGGGTCCGCTCGGCGTTGATACGGGTGCCGCGGTTCTCCTCCATCCACATGTGGCCGCCGCCGGCGCCGCAGCAGAACGTCTGCTTGCCTGACTTCTCCATCTCGGTGATGGACGACGCCGGCCGCGCCGAGCACGTCGCGCGGCGCAGCGATGACGTTGTTGTAGCGGGCCAGGTAGCACGAGTCGTGGACGGTGACGCTGCCCGGCCGGTGGTCGCCTGTGACCGAATCCGGCCTCCTCCGGGACGGTCGCGAGGCGGCCCGACGACACGAGTCCGGCGAGGAACGTCGAGTGGTGGACGATCGTGTAGTTCCCGCCGAGCTGGCCGTATTCGTTGCCGATCGTGTTGAAGCAGTGCGGGCAGGCGGTCACGATCGTCCGCTTGCCCATCCCGTACTTGTCGAGCGTCTCGACATTGCCCATCGCGAGCATCTGGAAGACGTAGTCGTTGCCCATCCGCCGGGCGGGATCGCCGGTGCACGACTCCTCCTGCCCGAGGACCGCGAAGCGCACGCCGGCCGCGTGCAGGCACGTCGCGACCGCCCGCGCGACCTTCTGGTTGCGCGTGTCGAAGGCCGCGGCACACCCGACCCAATAGAGGACGTCGAGCTCGTCGAGCCGACCCTCGGCGGCCATCTCCGCGACCGTCGGGACGGCGAACGGGAGCGGCGCGGTCCAGTCGAGACGGGCCGATGCGGGCTGGCCCCATGGGTTGCCCTGGCCCTCCATCGACCGGAACGCCCCGGTCAGCTCGGTCGGGAAGCGGCTCTCCTCGAGCACGAGGTTGCGCCGCAGTCCGACGATCTTGTCGACGTGCTCGATGAGCACCGGGCAGGCCTCGACGCAGGCGCCGCAGGTGACGCAGTCCCAGACCGCGTCGTACGGGATGGCGGTGTCGACGATGGGCGTGGCGAGCGACGCGGCCGGGACCGTCGTGTCGTCGAGGCCGTACGTCTCGCGGACGATGGGCGAATTCGGGATGACGTCGATGCCGTGTTCGGCGCCCTCGGACATCGTCCGGATGCCCATGATGAAGGTCTTCGGGTTGAGCGGCTTGCCGGTGTTGTACGCCGGACAGGCCTCCTGGCAGCGGCCGCACTCGGTGCAGGTGAAGCCGTCGAGCAGGTCCTTCCAGCCGAGGTCCTGGAGGGTCTTCAACCCGAACGTCGCGTTCTCGTCCTCGATGTCGAGCTGAGGCAGCCGGCCGCGGGGAGCGAGCTTGCGGTAGTAGATGTTCACGAAGCTCGTGTAGACGTGGAAGTGCTTGTTGGTCGGGATGAACAGCAGGAATGCCGCGAGGACGACGACGTGTCCCCACCAGAGCACGACGAAACCGGACTCGAGCACGTTCTGCGGGAGGGAGCCCAGCGGGACGGCGATCGCATTCGCGACGAAGGCGCCCGGGATGTCGCCGTACGCGGCCGCCTCGAAGGCCTGGGCGAAGAACTCGGTCGAGACGACGAGGAAGATCATCAGCAGGATCAGCAGCCCGGTCCGGCCGAGGGTCAGCCGCGACGGCCGGTCGATCAGGCGCCGCTTGGCCATGAAGGCGAGCGAGACGTAGACGCCGATGACGACGAGGTTCTGGAGCGCGACCAGGAAGATCCAGATGATCCCGTCGAGCGGCCATGACACCACCCTCTGGAGCAGGCCGCCGGTCACGACATTGATGTTCCCGATCAACAGGATCGTCGACCCGAGGAACAGCAGGTAGTGCATCGCCGCCGACCCGCCCGTCGCGGAACATCCGGCGCTGGAGGAAGGCGTAACTGGATGAGGCCGGCGGCCCGCGTCGGGATCGAGCCGCTGAGCTCCGGGCCGATGGCCTGGACGGCCTCGAAGACGCGCAGGCGCCGGACCATGAGCAGCACGAAGATCGCGAATGCGCCCCAGAAGATGGGGAACACCAGCGGATACGCGGGGACCTCCGCGAACATCTCGAAGATGCGAGGACCTCCTACGTGCGGATCGGCTCAGGCGGGCAGGTCACGCTCCGGCGGTCCGACGTAGTTCACGTCGGGGCGGATGAGGCGGTTGTTCGCTGCCTGCTCGAGGACGTGCGCGGTCCAGCCGGCATGGCGGGCGAGCGAGAAGGCGGCGGGGAAGAGATCCGGTGCGAGGCCGACGCCCATCAGCACGGGCGCCGCGTAGTACTCGACGTTGGTCTTGAGTGCGCGCTCGGGGTGCTTCTCGGCGAGGACTCGCAGGACGACGTCCTCGACCTCGATGGCACGCTCCAGCCAGTCCGGCCGATGCTCCATCCCTTCGGCGACCGTGCGGAGCGCCTTGGCCCGCGGGTCATAGGCGCGATAGACGCGGTGGCCGAACCCCATCAGGCGCTCGCCGCGGTCGATGGCATCGCGGACCCATGCCTCCGCGGACGCAGCCGAGTTCATCTGGCTCAGCTGATCGACCACCTCGGACGGGGCGCCACCGTGGAGCGGTCCCTTCATGGTCGCGATCGCACCGACGACGGCCGACGCGATGTCCGAGCGGGTCGAGGTGACCACGCGAGCCGCGAAGGTCGAGGCATTGAAGCTGTGTTCGGCGCCGACGATGAAGTAGGCGTCCAGGGCGCGCGCCGTGCCGGCGTCCGGCCGGACCCCGGTCAACTGGTAGAGGAACCCCTCGGTCAGGTCGAGCGCGGGGTCGGGCTCGATCGGCTCCTGGCCGGCCCGCAGGCGGGCGAACGCTGCAAGGGCACTCGGCGAGAACGTGGTCACGGCCGTCGCCTGGTCGATGGTCGGTGGCCACGGCAGGTCCTGGGTCGCGCCCCAGGCCGAGACCGCGGTCCGGAGCGCATCCATCGGCTTCGCGTTCGACGGCAGGGCCCGGAGGACGGTCATCACGGCGGGCGGGATGGGCGCCGTCGGGAGCCGATGCGTGGGATCCCAGTCGCCGGTCCACAGCAGGTTGGCGATGGCCGGGTACGTGCCGTGGGCGACGAGGTCACCGATCCGATAGCCGCGATACAGGAGGCGTCCGCGCTCCCCGTCGACGAGGCTCAGGCTCGTCTCGCCGGCGATGACGCCCTCGAGGCCGGGGGAGTACGGACGGCTGGCCAGGGTCGCGTCGTCGGTCATGCGTCGATGGTAGCGGCCTCGGTCAGCGGCCGCTCATGGCGTTGAGGATCAAGCGCACGACGAGAGACCCGAAGATCGCCACCGCGACCGCGGCGATGAAGCCCTGGACGCTGGTGAATCCCATCGCATTCGCCAGCCGGTCACCCGGGCGGTTCAGGCCAGGAACGCGCGGACTGCCTCCACGAAAGCGTCGGGATGGGTGTGGTGGGCGGCGTGGCGGGCGCCATCGATGACCACGATGCGGCCGTCGGCCAGTCGGGCGTCGAGGGCCATCGTTGCCTCGCGGAAGACGGGCAGGCTGTCGCCGCCGAGGATCTGCAGGACGGGCTGGCGGACCGCGCCGAGCGCTTCGACCGACGCCCCCGGATCCGCCTCGGCCTCGAGTTCGCGCAGGATCGTCCCCGCCGCGGCCGAGCGGATGGGCCAGACGGGATCGGCCCGGTACGCATCGAGGGCCTCGGCCGGCATGCCGACGACCTCGCCCAGGAACAACGCCAGGGCGCCGTCCCGATCGCCAGCCTCCAGCAGCGCGCGCAGGCGCGCCTCGATGCCCGGCGGGTGATAGCTGATCCCCGACGGTGTGGGTGCTCCCTCGTATGAGACGACCCGACCGACGGCGTCCGTCAGCAGCGCCGCGCCGAGCGCGCAGCGACCGCCGTACGAATGCCCGACGACATCGACGGCGCCTTTCGAGCCGGCCGCCAGCATGCCGGCGACCGCCGCGACATCCTCGAACTCGCGCTCGATCGCGTAGGACGCCCCGTCGCCCGATGCGCCTCGACCGCGCCGGTCGATGGCGTGCACCGTGAACGATTCGGCAAGCAGCGGTCCGACGACACGGAACGTCGTGTGGTCGGCGGTCGCGCCGTGGACGAGGACGAGCGGTGGGCCGGAACCCGAGCTGAAGATCGCGATCGGCGTCCCGTCGCGCGACGTCACGACCGACGACGGCGATCGGACGTCGTCGGTCAACGGTCGGGGAGCTCCGCGGCCGCGGCCTCGTCGATGATCCAGGTCGCTCCCGCTCGAACCGCAAGCTGCGCGGGGAGCAGTCGCGGGTCGGTCGACTCCCGGAAGATCCGCCCGATGATCGCGGCCTTGTCCGCGCCGGAGACGACGACCAGCAGCGCGCGGGCAGCCTCGATCACGGCGGGATTCAGCGTCACCCGCTGGACGTGCGGCTCGATATGCGTCGGGGCGGGGATCGCCAGCGCGAGCTCGGTCGACTCGAAGGCTGCCGATCCCGGGAAGACCGACAACAGGTGTCCATCGCTGCCGATGCCGACGAGCATCAGGTCGAAGCTCGGCCAGCCGCCCGAGACGGCGGTGTCGGCCGCCCGGAGATCCGCCGCGAGCGTCGCCGCGCACCACTCGGCGCCGAGTGCCCGGCCGATCGCCTCGCCCGTCGGGAACGGGTGGACGTTCGCCGACGGGGATCGGGATGCCGTGGCCACCGCCGCCGGCCGTTCCCTCCTCGGCACCGCCGATCTCGAGCAGGATGTCGTCGAATGGCTTGACGTTCGAGAGCGGGTGGTCGCGCGGCACGTAGCGGTCGTCGCCCCACCAGGCGTGGACGTCGGCCCACGGCACGGCGTCGACCAGCGGCGCGGCCACCAGCCGGCGGTAGATCCCGAACGGCGACGAACCACCGGTCGTCGCCCAGTCGGCACGACCGCGCTCCTCGACCGCGGCGGCGAGGGTCGCCGCGATCCGGTCCGCCGCGACGACCGCGACGGCTTCGGGGTCAGCGACGACGACGATGTCCGCGACGGTCACGCTGCGGGCCCGTCCGCTGTGACGAGCGCGGCCGCCGAGCGGAGGGCGCCGACGGCGACATGGTCGCGCCGACCGGTTTCGATCGCCTCGGTGAGGAGGTCCGAATCGTTCCGCCGGGCCGCCCGGAAATGGCGGTCGAGCACCTCCACCCCGTCCTGCCAGACGCGGACATGGACCATCTCGGCCTCCGCGGTCACGTCGGCCCGCAACTCCGATCCGCGCCGTTCGGCGAGGAGCTCGACCCGGAGCGTCGTGCCGGGCGGCATCGTGGACACGACCGGCCGCACGACGACGGCGACCTCGGCCCGGCCGTCCGACAGCGTCGCCACCATGCTCCGACCGACGGTCGGCTTGCCGGTCGCCGGGCGCGCCGGCCGGCTGGCGCTCGGCCCACGTCCCGCGCCGCCGAGGGACAGCGGCTTGACCACCGACAGCCCGAGCCGCGAGGCCAGCCAGCCGACGTGGTACACGGGCTTGACCAGGTTGGTCGATTCGGGGGTGCCCGTCTCGTCGTGGGTGGCGTACGTGACGGCGATCCGGCGCAGCGAGCGGAGGTAGGGCAGGAACTCCGGGTCGTCGAAGATCGAGGCGATCGCCTCGCGCCAGCGTGACTGCCGGACGAGCGCGAAATCGCTGATCGCGAGCGTGGTCGCCTCCTGGAGGGCGGCCATCTCGCGCAGCCGCGTCAGGCCATCGCCGCTCCATGTCGAGCCGTCCACGATCAGGCGGTCCGCGCCGGACAGGAGGTCGCGGGCGGCCGGACTGGTCAGTGGCGGTTCACCCGGCCACCAGACCGTGACCGGCAGGTCGTGGATGATCAGCGGGGTCGCGATCGCCGACAGGTGGCGGCCGGATTCCCCGCCGCACGTGACATGGATGGTCTCGGCGCATGTCTCCGGTGCGTCCGGCCGCGGCATCACGCAGTGTGCCTCGACGCGGGCGTCCAGCCATGACGGTCCGTCCGGGTCCGCCGACTGGATGACGATCGTCCGCGACGGGTGGCGGCCGGTCAGCGCCTGGACGGTGGCCGCGCACTTCTCGGCCAGCTCCGGCCGCCGCGCGACCACGATGAGGTTCATCACGTTGGTCCGCGCCGCGATGTGGCGGGTCGACTCGCCGTCGACCCGGACGGTCAGGTCCTGGGCCGCCCAGATCCGCGACAGTTCGCTCTCGATCTCGGCGATCGAATGGGCGCGCGCCGACCAGCGCAGGGTGGGCTCGCTCGGTGGGGCGACGAACGGGATGAACATCGCGCGCTCAGATCCGCCGCCAGCGCCGGCCATCCCGCGCCAGCAGCTGGTCGGCCTCGTCGGGCCCCCATGACCCCGCGTCGTAGTTGGGGAAGTCCGGCGCCGGCATCTCGGCCCATCGGCCGATGATCGGGTCGACGATGTCCCACGCCTCCTCGACCTCGTCCGCTCGCGTGAACAGCGACGCGTCGCCCTGGAGCGCGTCGAGGATGAGCGTCTCGTAGGCATCCGGCGAATCGACGTTGAAGGCGGATCCGTACGTGAAGTCCATCGTCACCGACCGGACGTCGAGGCCGAGCCCGGGCACCTTGGCCCCGAACCGCAGCATGATCCCCTCGTCCGGCTGGATGCGGATCGCCAGCAGGTTGGCGTCGGGTGCGACACCTTCGTCCTTGAACAGGCGGTGGGGGACCTCGCGGTACTGGATGGCGATCTCGGTCGAGCGCTTCGGCAGGCGCTTGCCGGTCCGGACGTAGAAGGGCACCCCGGACCAGCGCCAATCGTCGATGGTCAGCTTCGCCGCGACGAAGGTCTCGGTCTCCGACTCGGGGTCCACGTCCTTCTCCTCGCGGAAGCCCGGGACCTTGGTCGCGGCGACCCAGCCGGAGCCGTACTGGCCGCGGACGACATCGGTGGCCGGGTCGACGGGGTCACTCGAGACGGCCCGCAGCACCTTGACCTTCTCGTCGCGCAGGGCATTCGCGTCGAACGTGGCGGGCGGCTCCATGGCGATCAGGCTGACCAGCTGGAGCAGGTGGTTCTGGAGGACGTCGCGCGACGCCCCGGTCTCCTCGTAGAACGCGCCACGGTTCTCGATGCCGATCGACTCGGCCACGGTGATCTGCACGTGATCGACGTAGCGCCGGTTCCAGAGTGGCTCGAAGATGCCGTTGCCGAAGCGGAAGACCAGCAGGTTGCGGACGGTCTCCTTGCCCAGGTAATGGTCGATGCGATAGACCTGCGACTCACGGAAGACCTTGCCGACCTCGCGGTTCAGCTTCTTGGCCGACTCGAGGTCGTGCCCGAACGGCTTCTCGATGACGACCCGACGCCAGCCGCCGTCGTGCAGCTCGTGATCGAGCCCGACCCGCCCGAGCTGCCCGACGATGTCGGCGAACTGCGACGGCTGGGTCGCGAGGTAGAACAGTCGGTTGCCACGCGTCCCGTGCTCGGCGTCGTGGGCATCGAGGTGGGTCGACAGGGTCTCGAAGCCGGTCGGGTCGTCGAAGTCGAGCTTGAGGTAGTCGATGCGCTGAGCGAACGAGTCCCACGCGTCCGGATCGAGCGGCAGGACCCGGCTGTACTTCTCGAGCGCCGTGTGGACCTCGGCCCGGAACGATTCGTCCGAATACGGCCGGCGGCCGATGGCGACCAGCAGGAATTCGTGCGGCAGCAGGTTGGTCCGCCACAGGTGATAGAGCGCCGGGATGACCTTGCGATGGGCCAGGTCACCGGTCGCCCCGAAGAGCACCATGATCGACGGATCCGGGACGCGTTCGAGGCGGAGACCTTCGCGCAGGACGTTCTCGACCGGCTTGGCGCGCGACGCCCGCTTGCCGATCCGGGATTCGCGCAACGCCTTCATCGTCCGCGGCGCGTCCTTGGGACGCGGCGCGGGCTGCGCCGGGATCGGTTGGTCGGCGGGCGCGGTGAGGGGCGCCGGGTCCTTCGCCGGGACCGCCGCCGTCTTGGTCCGCGTGCGTGTCGCCACGGTCGCTGTTACTCGGTCTTGACTTCGTGCCCGCCGAACTCGTTGCGCAGCGCGGCCAGCACCTTCGCACCGTACGAGTCGTCCTGGCGGGACCGGAAACGGGTCAACAGCGAGAGCGTGATGACAGGCGCCGGGACGTCGTGGTCGATCGCCTCCTGGACGGTCCAACGGCCCTCGCCGGAGTCCGCGACGTAGCCCTTCAGGTGTTCGAGGTCCTGGCCGTTCGCCTTGAACGCGCGACCGGCGAGCTCGAGCAGCCAGGACCGGACGACGGAGCCCTGCATCCAGAGCTCGGAGATGCCGCCGAGGTCGAGGTCGTAGTCGCTGGCGTGCATGATCTCGAAGCCTTCGGCGTAGGCCTGCATCAGGCCGTATTCGATGCCGTTGTGGACCATCTTCACGTAGTGACCCGCTCCCGGGCCGCCGACGTGCAGGTAGCCGCCGGGGGGCGCCAGCGTCGTGAACACCGGGACGAGCGGCTCGACCGCGGCCGCGTCGCCGCCGACCATGAGGCAGTAGCCGACCTGCAGGCCCCAGATCCCTCCGGAGGTCCCGGCGTCGACGTAGCCGATGCCCTTCTCCTTGAGCATCGCGTGACGTCGGACGTCATCGTGGAAGTTCGTGTTGCCGCCATCGATGATCGTGTCGCCCGGCTCGAGGTGCTCGAGGAGCTCGTGGATCTGGGCCTCGGTCGCATCACCGGCCGGGACCATGATCCAGACCGCGCGCGGCTTCTCGAGCGCGGCGACCAGCTCGGCGATCGAGAAGGACGCCGTCGCGCCCTCCGCGGCGATCTCGCGGGTCTTCTCCGGCGTCCGGTTGTAGATGACGATCTCATGGCCATCGCGAACGAGGCGGCGGACCATGTTGGCCCCCATCCGACCGAGACCGATGAACCCGATGCGCATGGCGTTCAGGCCTCCGTGGATGGGCCGCCGGTGACGGCGAGGGCTCGCTCCAGGGCGCGCTCGAGGGCGGCCAGCCCGGCGTCCGGGTCGGCCCCGAGGTGGATCCGCACGATCGGCAGGTCATGGGACTCGATGGCCGCGAAGTCGCCGGCGGCCTGAGCGTCGATGAGCTGGCCGAAGGAGTACGGCCAGCCCGGGATGTGCACGTCGGCCGGATGGTCCGAGGTCAGCTGGATGAACCAGCCGATGGGCGCGCCGCCCTTGTGGAGCTGTCCGGTGGAGTGGAGGAAGCGCGGGCCGTAGCCGGCCGTGGTGGCTCGTCCCGTCCGCGCCCGCAGGAGCGTCCGGATGCGGGCGAACGCTGCATCGCGCTCCGGTGTCGGGGCGATGAACGCCTGGAGGCACAGGTAGGCGTCCGAGCGGCGACGGGCGAGGTGGCGGGCCAGTTCGCCGACGATGTCGCCACCGTCCGCGGTGAGCCGGAGCGCCGCATCGCCGTAGAGCGTCAGGCCGTCACCAGCTCCGATCGGCTGGGCGATGGGACGGGCGTCGTCGCCCGATCCGACCGCAGCGAGGACGTCACGTGTCAGCTGCTTGGCTTCCTCGACGTTCGGCTGGTCGAATGGGTCGATCCCGAGCACGGCGCCGGCGAAGGCCGTCGCGACCTCCCAGCGGAACGCCTCGGCACCCAGGTCGATGGGATCGGCGACGTCGATCCGGATGACCGGATGGCCGGCGGCCTCGAGCGCATCTGCCAGCGCATCACGGCCGCCGTCGGTGCCGCCTGCCAGGGCGATCCGGACGAAGACGCGGTCGCTGCCGTAGGCCTCGACCGGGCCGAGCGGCTCGAGGTCGACCGGGACGATGCCGACTCCGTGCTTGCCGGTGCTCTCCGCGATGAGCTGTTCGAGCCAGGCGCCGAAGCTCGCGATCTCGTCGTCGGGCAGGAAGGTGAGCTTGTCCCGTCCGGCCACGGCCAGCGTCCCGAGGGCGAGTCCCAGCGACAGCCCGGGGTTCCGTTCCGGGTCGGGCTCGCGGCAGGCTCCGGCCATGGCCAGTCCGGACGCCAGCAGCGCATCGAGGTCGATCCCGATGAGCGACGCCGGGACCAGCCCGACATAGGTCAGGGCCGAGTACCGCCCGCCGATATCGGGCGGATTGAGGAAGACCTCGCGCATCCCGTTCGAGTGGGCGACGGCCTCCATGCTCTTGCCCGGGTCCGTGATGAGCGCGAAGAGCACGCCGACGTTGTCGTAGGGGTGGTGCGGCACGGCCTTGAGCGCCTTCTCGGCGCGATCCCAGGCGTAGGCGAGAAAGGCGTTCGGCTCCGTCGTCGTGCCGGACTTCGAGGCGATGATGACGAGCGTCCGGAGCGGGTCGAGGTCATCGAGCGTCGCCGACACGTAGGCCGGGTCTGTCGAGTCCAGGATGCGCAGGGCAAGGTATCCCTCGAGCGACCCGAACGTCCGATGCAGGACATCCGGGGCGAGGCTGCTGCCGCCCATCCCGGCGACGATGACCGTCGTGTAGCCCTCGTCCACGACCGCATCGCCGAACCCCTCGAGGGCGGCCGTCCGGTCCGCGAAATGGGTCGGTGCGTCGAGCCAGCCGAGCCGCTCCGCGATGGTCGCGCCGACGCGAGGATCCATCGTCCAGAGCGTGACATCGCGGGCCACGAGACGATTCGCCCACTCCTCGGCACGTGCCCGCGCGACCGCGGCCTCGTACGCCTGGGTGCCGTCGCCCAGGGCGAGCCGAGGAGCGGTGAGGGTGGTCGAAGCAGGGTCGGTCATGGAGGCCTCCGAACGTGGTCCACCATGGTACGCCGCGCGGTCGGCCCGATCAGGTCTCGGTGCGGGCACCCATCTCGGTCGCGGCATCCGGCTCGGCGTCGATCGCCTCCCCAACGGCGGCCTCGGGCTCTTCGGACGGGCTCGGTCGGAAGCGGAAGTACGACCAGATCCCGCCGGTCGTGAGCATGAACACGCCGAGGGTGAACAGGACGACCTGGACATTGGTCTGCTCGAAGGCCGCCGCGTAGGCCGCGTTCTGGTTGAACAGCAACTGCCACCACAGGAACGTGACGGTCGTGAAGACGAGGATCCACGCGACGAAGCTCCAGCTCTTGACGGTCGACCCATCGAGGAAGCGGAGCGGGATCATCGTCACGAAGAGGCCTTCCAGCCCGCCGATCACGATCATCGCCAGGATCGTCTCGCCGAGCGCCGGAAGCGGCGCACCATCGGCTGCCAGGACGCGGACCGGGCCGAGCAACAGCCAGGCCAGCAGGCTGACCACGAGGAGCCCGAAGGCGGGCACCAGCACCAGCGTCGCGTCATCGCGCTTGGCCAGAGCGACCGGCGCGATGATCACCGCGGACGCGATGAACCCGTAGACGAGCCCGGGCTGGAACGTCACTGCGCGCGAGATGATGACCGCCAGGATCGCGACGAGGACGGCCGTGCCGTACAGCCGGATCGACGCATTCGCGCTGAAACGCCGCTTGGCGAGGCGGCTCGCGGAGCCCTCCGAATAGAACGTGATGAAGCCCAGCCCGATGACGAGCGAGATGAACAGGACGAGGCTCTGACCGTTGAGCCCGAAGTCGGGGCTGAGGAAGCCGTAGATCAGCCCGCTCAGGCCGAGGATCGCCAGCACCCGCACGACGCTCCCGATCCGACTCGTGCCCGACAGGTGTGACATCCCGGCACCCGAGAAGGTGATCCCGCCGACGAACGCGAGCGGACCCCCGAGCAGCCGCGTCCACCAGCCATGGACCTCGTCACGGTTGGCGTCCATCGTGCTGTTGAAGATCTCCGCGGTCAGGCCGAACAGGAAGACCACCAGGAGCGTGAGCAGGATGTTCGTCCCGACCACCGCCGGGTCGATCGGGCCGGGGCCGCCGACGAAGCTCGCCAGGGCGGGCACATACGGATTGCCGCTGGGCGATGGGGCCGGGGCGACGACCACGGCGAGGGGGGTCTGCGAGGGCTCCGGCGGGCTCGTCGCCTCGAGGACCTCGCCGGTCGGCCCCGGGGTCGCGGGCGGGGTCGGCGTCGGGCTCGGCTCCAGTGACGGGCTGGGCGACGGCGTCGGGGTCGGCGTCGGGGTCGGTGTGGGGGTCGGTTTCGGTGTCGCCGTCGGCTTCGGCGTGGGCGTCGGGGTCGGCTTCGGGAGGATCGTGAACTTGGCCCGCGCCTCGGTGCTGGCCTCGCAGCCGCCCTCGCCGCATGCCCGGACAGAGACGGTGTGGCCTCCGGCGCCATCGGGCTTCGGGGCATCGTTGAACGTGGCGACCGCGCGACAGCCCGTCCGCTGCATCGGCAGGCGAGGGCCGACCGCCTTGCCATCCCAGTACACCTGGGCCTCCGGCCAGCTGCACGAGGATTCGCCGGTCCGGTAGCTCACCGAGAAGCCGGCCGTTGCGAGTGCCTTGGTCGGGGTCACCTTGATGACCGGGACCGGCAGGACGACATAGGTCGTCTCGGCCTTCGTGGAGTCGTTGCAGCGGAGCGAGCCATCGGTCGGGTTGATGTCACAGGCGACCGCGGAGACGGTGTGGCCGCCCGTCACGGTGCTCGGCGCATCCCCGAACGCTCTCGAGGCGGAACAGTCGCCGGGGGCGATGTCCGCGGAACCGGCCTTGTCGCCGTCCCAGGAGAAGATCGCCACGCTGTACGGACAGAACGTGCCATCCGGGATGAACCAGTAGGTCGCCTTGAAGCCTGCCGTGGCGATGCCGGACTCGGGGCTGGTGACGATGCAGCCGTTGAAGGAAGGGCAACTGGACGGCGGCGGATCGGCCCGCACGATCGAGGTGTATGTGGTCGCGAGGAGGACGGCGCCGACGACGGCGACGAGCAGCGCGACGACCGGTGGGATGGCGCGGGGCGACCGCTGTCCCGGGTACGCCCGCGGCGCCTTCATCGATCCCACCCTCGCTCCCGCCGGCTGCACCGAACCACGCCAGACATCACTGGACCGTCAGCGACCGGAGGGTCGCAGTGTTGGCTGACACCTGCCCGGTGTCAAGCGAGGATCGACTCCGTCAGCCTCGCGATTCCATGGCCAGGACCTTGGCCAGGCGGCGCTGGTGACGCGGTGCACCGCTGAACGTCGCGGCGAGGAACGCGATGGCGCATTCGAGCGCAGGTTCGGGGCCGATGACGCGTGCGCCGAGGGTCAGCACGTTCATGTCGTCGTGCTCCACGCCCTGGTGGGCCGAGTAGGTGTCATGGCACACAGCGGCCCGGATGCCGTGCATCTTGTTGGCTGCCACAGACGCGCCGACACCGGACCCGCAGATGAGGATCCCTCGATCCGCGATGCGGCCGACGATCGCCTCGCCCAGGCGCTGCGCGAAGTCGGGATAGTCGTCGGTCGGGTCGGAGCCGTCGCCACCGAGATCGATGAGCTCATGGCCGAGGCTCGAGGTCCGCAAGGCGGGCCATCAGATCGTCCTTGAAGGCAGCTCCGGCGTGATCGGCGGAGAATGCGACGCGCATGCCCGAAGGATACGGCCCACCGCGCGGCCCGATGTGTCAGTCGGCCGGTTCGTCCGATTCGATGTGCGGCAGGTCGGTGAGGTCGGCGCCGAGCGAGACGGCCTTCGAGGGCTCGACGAGACGGGCGTTGCCGACCGGTCCGGTCACGACGTCGCTGCGATCGCCGTCGAGGTCGTGGTCGGGTCCATCGGATGCGGCGCGGGGCGATTCGGTGTCCATGGACCTAGGCTAGGGCGCGCTGCGTCGCAGCCCGCCGCGGTCCCGGCCACTCAGCGTTGCAGACCCGTGTCAGGAATGGCCCGGGTCCGAGTCGGCCGTCCGAGCCACCCCCGAGTCGCCTGCCCCGATCGACGGATGCCCGCCGGTGTGGCCCGCGTCGAGGGTCGGGATCCGCCCACGCAGGCCGTCACGGACGACGCGGCGCGCCACATCCGTCACGCGTCCGGCGGTGAATCCCGAGGTGCTCGAAGATCGTGCCGGCCGGTGCAGACGCCCCGAAGTGGTCGAGCCCGATGATCGCCCCGTCGTCGCCGACCCAGCGCTCCCAGCCGAGCGACACGCCGATCTCCACGCTCACGCGCTTGCGCACGGTCGGCGGCAGGACGCTGTCGCGATAGGCGGCGTCCTGGGCATCGAACCGCTCCCAGCAGGGGAGCGACACGACCCGTGTCGGGATGCCGTCCGCCTCGAGGGCCTCGGCCGCGGCGAACGCGAGCTGGAGCTCGGAGCCGGTGCCGATCATGATCAGCTCCGGCGCGCCTCCGGCCGCCTCGCGCAGGACGTAACCGCCCCGTGCGACGCCCTCACGGGCCAGCCGGTCCGTCTCGGGCAGGGTCGGCAGCTTCTGACGGGTCAGTGCCAGGGCGACCGGTCCATCGCCTCGTTCGACGGCGAGAGCCCAAGCGGCGGCGGTCTCGTTCGCATCGCCCGGCCGGATGAACCACAGGTTCGGGATCGCCCGGAGCGCGGCGTAGTGCTCGACCGGCTGATGGGTCGGACCGTCCTCGCCGAGACCGACCGAGTCGTGGGTCCAGACGTAGACGACGTGGAGCCCGGACAGGGACGCCAGCCGGACGCTGCCACGCATGTAGTCGCTGAACGTCAGGAACGTCGCGCAATACGGCAGCAGCCCGCCGTGGTAGGCGATGCCGTTGGCGGCGCCGCCCATGGCGTGCTCGCGGACCCCGAAACGCAGGTTCCGCCCCGCCTCCTCGTGGCTGAAGTTGGGCTGGTCCCGGACATCGGTCAGGTTGGACTCGGACAGGTCGGCGGCGCCGCCGAACAGCTCCGGCAGCCGCGGCGCGAGGGACGCGATCGCGTCCTGGCTGGCGTTGCGGGTCGCGACCTCCGAGCCCGCTGGGTACGTCTTGAGGTCGGCGTCCCAGCCATCCGGCAGCTGGCGGTCGATCCGTCGTCGGAACTCGCGGGCGGCGTCCGGGTACTGCGATTCGTACCGGGCGAATGCCGCGTGCCAGTCCTCGACGAGGTCCTCGCCGACCTGGACCGCCGATCGGAAGTGGTCGCGGACGACGTCGGGGACGTAGAACGACCGATCCGGGTCCCAGCCGTAGGCCTCCTTCGTCAGGCGGACCTCGTCCGGGCCAAGCGGTGCGCCATGTGCCTTCTGGCTGTCCTGCTTGTTCGGGCTGCCGAAGCCGATATGGGTGCGAACCGCGATGAGGCTCGGCCGATCCTCGGTGACGGCGACGTTGATGGCCGCCTCGATGGCCGCGATGTCGTTGCCATCCTCGACCCGCTCGGTGTGCCAGCGGTAGGCGTCGAACCGCTTGAGCACGTCCTCCGACCAGGCCATGCTCGTCGGCCCGTCGAGCTGGATGTGGTTGTCGTCGTACAGGACGACGAGGCGGCTCAGCTGGAGGTGGCCGGCCAGGCTGGCGGCTTCCGACGCGATGCCTTCCTGGAGGTCACCGTCCGACGCGATGACGTACGTCCGGTGGCCGACGATGGTGTGCTCGTGGCGGTTGAATTCTTCGGCCAGTCGCCGCTCCGCGATGGCCATCCCGACCGCGTTGGCGAAACCCTGTCCGAGCGGCCCGGTCGTCGCCTCGACGCCGGGCGCGAGGCCGTATTCCGGGTGGCCCGGGGTGATGCTGCCCCACTGGCGGAACGACTCGAGGTCCTCCATCGAGACCCCGTAGCCGGTCAGGTGGAGGAGCGAATAGAGCAGCATGCTGGCGTGGCCGGCGCTCAGGACGAAGCGGTCGCGATCCGGCCAGTCCGGCCGGCTCGGCGCGTGACGCAGGAACCGGGTCCACAGCACGTAGGCCATCGGGGCGGCGCCCATCGGGGCGCCGGGGTGCCCGGAATTGGCCTTCTGGACGCCATCGATCGACAGCGTGCGGATCGTGTCGATGGAGAGCTGGTCGAGGTCGGTGGCGACGGTCATGGGGGCTCACTCCGTCCGGTGCGGTGCGGGTCATTGTAGTCGTGGCCCGGCTATCCTCCGTGGATGCCACCGATCCCCCGGCCCCGGCGGCCGGCCCGTCCGAGGCGCCCGTCACGATCGTCGCGAGCCGGCGCGACGTCGCGTGCCACGATCGTCGTCCTGGGCGACCTGATGCTCGATGTCGTCCTTGCTCCGGCGCTCCCACTCGACTCCGGGACGGACGTTCCGGGCCGTGTCTCGCTCGTGCAGGGTGGGTCCGCCGCGACCACGGCCCGCTGGCTCGGCCGGCTCGGGGCACGATCGACGCTGATCGCCGCGGTCGGTCGAGACGCCGTCGGACGGGCCCTCGTCGACGCGATCCGCGGCGATGGCGTCACACCCCATGTCTCGCGCGTGGCCGGTGCCCGGACCGGCCGGATCGGGGTCTTCGTGGCGCCCGGCGGCGAGCGGAGCTTCGTCGCGGACCGTGGTGCCGCGGACCTGCTGGCACCCGACGACCTGCGCGCGGCCTGGTTCGCGAACGCCGACGCCGTCCACCTGCCGGTCTATTCGTTGCTCGGCGAGCCGCTCGGACTGGCCGGTCGGCGGGCCGTCGAGCTGGCACGCGGCGCCGGAGCCTCGGTCAGCGTCGATCTCGCCTCGATCGGACCGCTCCTCGCCGGCGGCCGACGGGCCGCTCGCTCGCTGATCGCGGACATCGGCCCGGACCTGCTGTTCGCGACGGCCGCCGAGGCGGAGGCGCTTCCTCGGCACGCGAGCCGTGGACGGGCTGCTCGACGTCGCGGCCACCGCGGTCGTCAAGCGCGGCCCCAAGGGCGCGACGGTGCTCACCCGCCTCGGGCCGGGCCGGGCACGGTTCGAGGTCGCGACCGAGCACCTCGAGGTCGACCGACTCGACCGGAGCCGGCGACGCGTTCGACGCCGGGTTCCTCGTCGGCTGGTTCGCGGCCCGGGCGTCGGGGCGGTCGCTGCCCGCCTCGCTGCAGCGGGCGGCGATCGTCGGGCACCGGACGGCGGCCCGCCAGCTCACCTCGCCCCGCCCGGAACTGCCGCTCGGCTGAGGCCGCCCGGCCGTACGCTACCGCCACCGATGCGCATCGATCTGCTCGACATCCAGCCCGAGATCTCGGCCGCCCTGGCCGAGGGGCGGCCGGTGGTCGCGCTCGAATCCACGCTCATCAGCCACGGCTTGCCGTATCCCGCAGAACATCGAGGTCGCGAGCGCCTCGGAGGCGGCCGTTCGAGCGGCCGGCGCCGTCCCGGCGACGGTCGCGATCCACGGCGGACGGGTCCTGGTCGGATTGGACGAGGCAGCGCTCGTGGCACTCGCCACGGCGCCGGCAGGCTCCGTCCGCAAGGCAGCCCGTCCCAGTCTGGCCGCAGCGCTGGCCGACGGCGGCTGGGCGGCGACGACCGTGTCGGCGACGATGATCGCCGCGCATGCCGCCGGGATCGTCGTCTTCGCGACCGGGGGGATCGGCGGTGTCCATCGCGGGGCGCTCGGTGGCGGCCCGTCCACGCCGCCGGCCTCGTTCGATATCTCGTCCGATCTCGAAGAGCTCGGCCGGACGCCGATGGCCGTCGTCTGCGCCGGCCCGAAGGCCATCCTCGACGTGCCGGCCACGCTCGAATACCTCGAGACCCGGGGCGTCCCGGTCATCGCCCTCGGCCAGACCGATCTTCCCGGGTTCTACGCGCGGTCGGCCGGGATCGCGGCGCCGTCGTCGGCCGCCGGCATCGCCGATGTCGCCGCGGTCGTGTCCATCCAGCTCGGTCTTGAGCTGGGTGCCGGCGTCCTCGTGTGCGTGCCGGTGCCCGAGGGCGACGCGCTGCCCGACGACGTCGCTCGCGAGGCGGTGGAGCGGGCGGTCGCGGACGCGACCCGGGAGGGGATCGCGGGACCTGCGCTCACGCCCTGGCTCCTCGCGCGGATCGCCGTCCTGACCGACGGCGCCTCGATCCGCGCCAACACCGCGCTCATCGTCAACGACGCGCGCGTCGCCGGCGAGCTCGCCGACGAGGTTGATCCGGGGCTGATCGAGCGGTGCGCCGGCGCCTCGCCCGGAGGTCCCGGGACCTTGCCGCTCATAGGGGCGCTCGTTACACTCGGGCCAGCCCGATACGGGTTGCCAGACTCGTCAGGAGACCCCGACCGAATGCGGATCTACGAGGGCAGCCCACGCCAGGATTTCGAAGAAGTGTTCCGCTCGATCGGCGCGTTCCTCGACCAGCGTGGGATGCGTGACATCCTGCTGCTCGAGGCCCCCGACGGGTTCATCGTCCAGGGGCTCGTGGTGGCCGGCGGTGGCACGGGGTCGTGGTCGGAATCGGTCGGGACGCAGACCAAGGAGACGCTCACCTTCCTCGACGAGGACATCGCTCGCTTCATGGAGGAGGCCAGCGCCCGCCGGGGGACCGGCGCGTCCGCGACGCCGGCCGGTCGCTACGAGGCGGCCTTCCGCGTCATCGGCCGGTACATGGACGACCAGAAGCCGCACGACGTCTTCTTCTTCGAACAGGAGGGGGCGTTCGTCCTGCGTCTGCTGATGAGCGGCCAGGCCGGCAGTCGCCACGAGCTCGCGGAGTTCACCCGCGACGACATCGACGACATGGTCGCGCGCGGACCGAGCCTGCGCCACACTGACGCAAAGGCCACCACCTGATCCAACGCCATCGATCATCCGGCCAGCCATCGCACCTGGAGGTACACCCATGAAGGCACTCAAGACCGTCGCGGTCGCGCTGGGGATCACCCTCGCGGCACTGATCGTCATCCCGCTCGCGGTCCTCGCCGGCCTCTTCGTCTGGCTCAAGGTCACCGAAGAGGACGACGAAGAGCTCCTCGAACTCGACCAGGAAGGCGTCTGATCGACAGCGAGCCCCTGCCGGCTCCCCGCGAGACGCCCGCCGATGAGGCGGGCGTCGGACTGTCCGGCGCCAGGAGGCTGAGCGCCCGCCCTCCCGGCCTCGACGCAACGCGAGCGACGGCTCGCCGAGCTCGGCGTCCTCGTCGTCATGGTCTTCTGGGCGGGCAACTTCATCGTGGTCAAGGGCGCGATCGGCGTCCTGCCGCCGGTCGGGTTCACATTCCTTCGGTACTGCATCGCCGCGATCACGCTGCTGATCCTCCTGCGCTGGCGGGAAGGCGCGATCCGGTTGCCGCAGGGCGACACGCTCAAGATCCTCGGGCTGGGGATCATCGGGTTCGGCTGCTACCAGATCCTCTGGCCGGTCGCCCTGCAGACGATCCCGGCGGGCGATTCGGCGCTGCTCATCGCGGCGACGCCGGTGATGACCGCACTGCTGGCGATGGCTATCGGGGCCGACACGCCGAACGCGGTCAAGCTCATCGGCGCGTTCATCTCGTTCGCCGGCGTGGCGCTCGTCATCGGCGCAGGTCAGGGCCTGTCGCTCGGGGTATCGCTGACCGGTGACCTGCTGACGCTCATCGCCGCCGCCTGCTGGTCGATCTACACGGTCTTCGGCGCGACCATCCTGCGTCGGCACTCGCCGCTGGTGACGACGACCTGGGCGATCGTGGCGGGGACCCTGTTCATCGCGCCGCTCGGCATCGCCCAGCTCGCCACGTCCGACCTGTCGGGGTTCGGGCCGCCGGTCGTCCTCGCGATCATCTACTCGGGGACGCTGGCTGCCGGGTTCGCCAACGTCATCGTCTTCAACGGCGTGAAGCTGCTCGGCCCGACCCGGGTCAACGCCCTCCAGTTCCTCGTCCCGGTCCTGGCCGTCGGGATGGCCGCCGTCTTCCTCGACGAACCGATCCGCGGGATCCAGCTCGTCGGTGGGGCGATCATCCTCGCCGGCGTCGCCCTCCTCCGGCGCGGGTCCTGGCCGGGTCGCGAACGTGTCGGGCGGGTCATCGGCGGTGTCGCGCGATGATCGGGCCGGATGGGGCCGCGCCGCCGGTCCCGCCGCTGCTCCCCGGTGAGCCGCCACTGGCGATCCTCGTCGACTACGACGGGACCGTTGCCCTGACCGACGTCTCCGACACGGTCATGGCGGAGCACGTGCCCGGCATCTGGGAAGCAGAGGCGGCCGCCTACGACGCGGGCCGGATGGGCTCGCGGCGACTGATGGAGATCGAGATGGCGCTGGTGGACGCGCCCTCGGCCGACCTCCTGGCGACTGCCGCCGCCCAGCCGCACGATCGCGGATTCGTGCCGTTCGTGCGGCGCGCCCAGGCAGCCGGCATCCCGATCGAGGTCGTGTCGGACGGGTTCGGCTTCTTCATCGAGCCCGCCCTCGAGGCGCTCGGGGTGGGGGAGTTGCCGGTCGTCACGGCCTTGACGACATTCGACGGTCGCCGAGCCTCCATCGCCTTCCCCAACGGCCACCCGACGTGCCTCGTGTGCGGGACCTGCAAGCGGAACCGAGTGCTCGCGCACCAGGCGGCCGGTCGAGCCGTCGTCTTCATCGGCGACGGCGAGAGCGACCGCTATGCCGCGGGCTACGCCGACATCGTGTGGGCCAAGCGATCGCTCGTGCGGATCTGCCTCGAGGCGGGCTGGCCGTTCAGCCGCTGGACCGAGTTCCGCGAGATCGACGCATGGCTGGAAGGTGTCGTCGCGGACTGGCGCGCCGATCCCGGCTCGTTGCCGGGTCCACGCCAGCGACCGTTCTTCTGTGGCCCGGAGGTCTGGGGGGATGGCCTGATCGACCCGCCGCCCGACGCGTGGCCGCCGACCGGTGACGTCGTCCGCCCGAGGTAGCCCAAGGCGCGTCAGCGCTTGAGCTCGACCTCGAGCGGCGACGGGAACGTCGATCGCAGGCGGATCGGGCCGATCCACTCGGCCAGGCGCGCGGCCTCACGCTCGATCGCAGAGCGCGCCTCCGTGCCGACGTCCTCGAGGAGGTGCGGGACGATCTCGCCATCAGGTCGCTGTGCCCAGCCGCCGACGATCCTGCCGTCGACCCAGATGGTCGGCCCGCCGTTGCCGTTGGAATCGAACAGTGCCCGGCGATATGTGCCGAGGTACCAGTCACGGTCTGCCCAGCCCATGGTCGAGGCATCGAGCGTCGGGAGCACGGCGACCCAGGGCTCGGGTGCGGGTGTCGGATCCAGGTCGTCGGGCAGGACGTAGCCGGTCGCACCATCGTCGAGGTCGACGTCGATCGCTCCGATGGCTGCGAGGGCTTCGGAGGTCGCCCGGACCGTCCACCCGGTCCACCACTTGAGATCGTTGCGCGTCGCCGGCCCGAACGTGCGCAGCCAGCGCCGAGCAAGGTCCGCCCTGGCCTCCGCGACGGGCAGTTCGGCGATGCCGTCGGGCAGCCAGCGCTCGATCGGGCTCCAGCGGCCCTGGCTGCCGACCCACGTGCCGCGCGGCCGACCGCGGCCGATCTTGCCATCGAGCGCGAGGTGGAAGAACACCTTCTGGGACAGGCTGATCGTGCCTTCGTACGACTTGCCGCGGGCGAGCGTGATCTTCTGCCCGAGACGCGGGTCCATGGCGGTCAGCTCGGCCGTGCTCGCCGCGCCTCGCGTTCGGACGGCGGCGAGCCCGATCGCCTCGAGGTCCGCGAGCAGGGCCGCCGGGTCGGGCCCGATCCCGGCGCCGGTCATCATCGCGATCGTGCGCTTTCGCTCGGTCGCGGCGATCGCCAGCGAGGCCGCGGCATTGATCATCGGCACGTCCTCGACCGGAACGAGGAAGAGGGTCCGGCGCATCGCCAGGACGCGCAGCACCGTCCGCTCCTCGTACATGTCGTGCTCGATCGTCGCCGGCGAGGACCGGGCCATCCGTGCCCTCGCCTGGAGGTACGGGCTCGCGGGATCGCTCGCGTGGAGCACGACCATGGCCCGGGCCGCGTCGGCGACCGAGGCCACCTGGGTCCCACCGGCGAGCCGATGGCGCACCCCGAGCCTCGCCCTGCGCTCGTCCAGTCCGATGTGTGGTCGCGTCGGCATCGTCTCGATCATGCCACGCGGGCCACGTGAATCACTTGACCCGTGCCCGAGCATCTGTGGGGCATGACGTCGATCCCGAGGCATTCGGGCGGGTGCGACGACGCGAATCTGATCACAACGCGATCACTGCGAGCGATCGGCAAGGTCCGTGGCGCCCGGGATGTGACGGCCTGACTCACCCGGAACGGCGACGCCCGGTATCTACCATGTGACGCCGGATCCATCGGCGAGTCAGCGCAGACGGCTCGGAGGTTCAGATGACGGTCGAGGCGCTCCGTCGGGGACGACCCGAGGTGCTGGCCGACCTACTCGCCCGCTACGGCCGCGACATGCAGGCGGTCGCCTACCTCATCGTGCGCGACCGGGCCGCCGCCGAGGACATCGTGGCCGACAGCCTGCTCGCGGCGCTCGACCACGGGAGGAGCCTTCGCGACGACGACGCGCTGCGGCCTTGGCTTCTCCGGATCGCCACGAACAGGGCGCTCCGCCACCGCCAGCGGGCGGCCCGGATCGTCGAACTCGACGTCATCGAAGGTGCGGCCGCCGAGACCCGCGGACCCGCTGCCGACGAGTCGATGGCGCTCTGGCAGGCGGTGCGCGAGCTGCCGCCCCGGATGCGCGCGGCGGTCGGTCTGCGCTACTACCTGGACCTCCCAGTCGAGGCGGTCGCCGAGGTGCTCGACGTCAGCCCGAACACGATCAAGTCGCAGCTGAAGGCGGCCCTCGCTCACCTGCGCACGGCACTCGCCGACGACCCGATGGCCCTCGCGGAGGTGCGACATGCGTGAGTTCGACGACGCCGCGCTCGAACTCCGGCTGCGCGGGGTCCTGAAGGAACGCCTCGGCTCGCTCCCGCTCGACCTCACCGCCGAGGGTCTGGAGCGACGTCACGAGGTCCGCGCGGCGGCCCGCCGGCGCCTGCGTGGGTTGGCGGTGCTCGGGTTGGCCGCGGCCGTCCTGGTGCCTCTTGGCATCCTGGTCGGCGGTGGACGGTCGCTCCTCGAGGCCGTCGTCCCGGCGCCCTCGTCGACGGCCGGGGCCTCGCCGACGCCCACGCAGGGACAGCCAAGCGCGACTGCGCAACCCTCGCACGACGCCGGTCCGACCGCTTCGCCCATCTTCGGGGCCGCATGTCTACGTCGACGAGTTCGCCGACAGCGCCTCGCTCATGATGCCGATGCGCGAGCCTCTCCTGGTCCCGCTGCTCGACGATCGCGTCCTCATCCTCGGCAACGACATCGCAGAGGTCTACGACCCGAACAACGGCTCGCAGGAGCGGATCCGCTCTCTCCTCGACAGTGGGGTCATGTCGGCGACACGGGCGGCCGACGGACGCGTGCTTGTCATCGGCCTGCGCCCCGGCGTCGGCAACGCCAACGAAGGGGTCATCACCCAGGTCTTCGATCCTCGGACCGATGCCTTCTCTGCAGCCGGCCCGATGGTCACGCCCCGCCAGGACGCGTGCGCGGTCGCTCTCGCCGACGGTCGGATCCTGATCGATGGCGGCCGAACGGCCGTCGACGGCCCCGACATCCCGCTGACCGCGCCCGAGATCTTCGATCCGACGACTTCGACGTTCGCCGATGCCGGATTCAAGAGCGGGCTGACGAGCATCTGCCCGATGACGCTGCTGGCCGACGGTCGCGTGCTCATCCACGGCGGTCGCGGCGAACACTTCCCGAACCACACCACGCAGGCGACCGGCACGCGTGCCGCCGTGCTGTACGACCCCGCGACGCGATCCCTCGCCCGGACTGGAAAGCCCGTGCACGCGCCCCGGTTCGTCCTCAGTGAGGCTGGTGGCGGCGTCCTTGCCGTCTGGGACACCGGAACCGGTGAATCCGGCATCGACGCCTGGGATCCCCGGTCCGGCACGTTCCGCCAGATCGCAACGACGCCCTCGATGTCCACGCTGGCCGTGGGCCTGGACGACGGCCGCCTCCTCGCCACGATGGGCTACGACACCGTGCTCATCGATCCGTCCGGTGCCGTTTCGACGCTACCCGCTCGCGGGGCATGGAATCCGTCGCTCGCTGTACTTGCCGACGGCCGCGTGATGATCGCTGGCGGGACAGTGGATGGTGTATACCGCCCGGATGCGCTGGGTAACGGCGGATCGCCCGCTGCGGTCGACACCGTGGTGCTCTTCCGGTGAGAGCGATCGCCGCGTCGCCCGATCGCCCGACCGGACCGACCCGGAGCCCGTGCCGGTCGAGATCTTCGACCCGTCGAAGCTGCCATGACCGCGCGCGTCCTCTCTCGGATCCTGCTCCCGGCGACGATCGCCGAGACCTCGATGAGCGGCGGGCTCGCACCGCTCCATTGCCCGTCCCCGCGAAGGCAAACGCTATCCTCGCGAGGCGCGATCCCAGCTCTCCCACCTCGCGAAGTCATCGAAGGGGACCCAGCCGCGCTTGAGGCTCGGTGACCGGACATCGGGGAGCGGCCGGCCGACCGGCATGACCCCGATCGGGACGAAGTCGTCCGGGATCCCCAGGTAGGTCCGTAGCCCGTCGATGTCCGGTCCGATGAACCCGCAGCCGAGCCCCTCATCCACGGCCGCCAGCATGATCGTCTGCATCGTCGCCCCGATGTCGACCCACCAGAACGGGACCGGCCAGTCGATCTCCGTGCCGTCCTCCTTCACCTTGTCCGACTCCTGGTAGCGGCGGTGGTAGATCGCCTCGCTGACGCACGGGATGAACTGGGCAGCGCATTCGCTGACCCATGGCCCGAACGCAGCAACCATCTCGTCCTCGCCGCAGATGCGGGCGACCTCGCGACGCCGTTCGGGGTCGGTCACGACCACGAGACGCTGGCCCTGGCTGAACCCAGCCGACGGCGTGCGCTGCGCGAGCCGGGCGATGCGCTCGATCACCTCGGGTTCGACGCCGCCCTCTTCGAACCGGCGAACGGCTCGGCGCTTCATCACGACATCGTGGAATTCCATGACCGGACCTCTCGAGTGGGGTGTGGCGGGAAGAATGATCCCGAAGATGGAACGAAATCGCGCCTCGGTGGCTCATAGTTGCGAATGCGGCCGCGGAGCCGCTGTGAGTCGGGCGATCGATGCAGGAAGATCTCGTCCTTCGCGCCAGGAACGGCGATCGTGAAGCGTTCGGCATCCTCGCTGACGCCGCCTTCGATCGTCTCCAGCGGACCGCGCGCCTGATCCTGCGTGACGACGATCGGGCATCGGATGCGGCCCAGGACGCGATCGTCTCGGCCTGGCTGCACATCCGCGCCGTGCGCGACCCGGCCCGCTTCGACGCCTGGCTCAACCGCCTCGTCGTGCGCGCCTGCTACCGCGAAGCGCGGCGCGAGCGCCATCGTGACGTCGTCAAGATCGACGTCGAAGCCCTGGATACCCCGGTGCGGCGGACCCGGTCCGCGCACTTGCCCACCGCGATCAACTCGAGCGCGGGTTTCGGCGTCTCACGGCCGAGCAACGTGCGGTGGTCGTCGTCCACCACTACCTGGGCCTCTCCGACGCCGAAGCGGCCGCCACCCTGTCGATCCCGCTCGGGACCTTCAAGTCGCGGCTCAACCGAGCGACGGCGGCACTGCGCGCCGCGCTCGAGGCGGATGAGCGTCTCGCGAACCTCCGCACGGAGGCCCAGACATGACGACGGCACAGGACCTCGACCGCATCATCGCCACGTGGCTCGAGGCAGAGGCCGCGCCGGCGCCTCCCATGGCAGGTCGTGCGAGCCTCGCCGAGGCGCTCACCGCGCGGCGGCCCCTGCCCGCGTGGCGTGCCACGCTCGGCAGTCACTGGATCGCGGGCCGGACCTCGAGGCTGGTCGACGCCCCCACACGACGGACGATGACGGTGGCGTTCGCGGTCGCTGCTTTCCGTGGCCCTCATCGCCGCCGCTCTCCTCGTCGGCGCTCGCCTGCTGCGTCCCGGACCCTCGCACTGACGTTCCACCGGGGCGATCTTGTCTACTCGGCAGCCGGTGGCATCTTCGTCGCCGGACCGGACGGAAACGCTTCGGTTCGGATCGGCGACGGCACGGATCCGGTGTGGGCACCGGATAACCACCATCTGCTCTTCCAGCAGGTCGACCCGGCGCACGCCGTGCTGACCGCCGCCGATCACACAACGGTCATCGTGGCCGATCCGAACGGACACGTGGTCGGCTCGTTCCCGGGTTGGATGTCTGCCTGGTCGCCCGATTCGTCCCTCATCGCGACGTGGGAGGACGGGGAGACCATCGGGATCTGGAGCGTGGATGGCACGCGAGTCGGTGGGTTGGTGGGGCTGCCGCGGCTGGGCGACGCGCCGCCTCGATGGTCTCCGGACGGCTTGGCGATCATCATCAGCGATGGCGATTGGAGGCAGGAGCCATTCAGGATCGCGTGGATCCCGATCGACGGGTCGGCGAGGCACGTCATCGATGCTCCAGGATTCGGGGGGCAGATCGCACCAGACGGCGTTCACGTGGCCTCGACGTTGCGAGCCGTGAGCAGCTCAGGCGCTCTGCTTCTCTCGACGGTCGACGACTCGGAACCGCGGACGCGCATCCTGCCAAGCGACCTGGGGCCCGACTCATTCGATCCCTCAGGGCCGGTCTGGTCCCCGGCGAGCGATCGCGTCGCGTTCGTTTCTTTCACGCCGGTCGGGTCGCAGGTCGAGGGTGTCGCCACGACGTCGTCCGGCAGCGCTTGGGTGTACGACACAGCGAGCGGCGCCTCCACCCGCCTGACTCGCGCCGAGGGCCTGTGGTGGCCGGTCCGCTGGTCGCCCGATGGGGGCGAGCTCCTCCTTGAGCGTTCGGCATCGCCCTCAGGAGCGCTGTGGACGCGCGACCGCCATGGGATCGTCGAATACCACCAGCCCAAGGATCTCACCGAGACGTCGCTGTGGGTCGTCGATGCAGACGGCACCAACCTGACCAGACTGACCGACGCACAGTCCGGCGACTGGCAATGGGTCCCCGACCGATGACCCACCGGTCCTGGCGGCTTTCTCGCGATCGCCTCGGAGGTCGTTCGGATCCTCGACGCCGGCGGCTGACGCGCCGCCAATTCGACGCGCCGCGGGTCATCCGGTAGCATTGGAAAAACCCCCGGAGGACCCTGACCCATGGCGAAGTATGTCTTTGTGACCGGAGGCGTGACCTCCTCTCTCGGCAAAGGCATCACCGCCGCCAGCGTCGGACGCATCCTCAAGGCACGTGGCCTGCGGGTCTCCATCCTGAAGCTCGATCCGTACATCAACGTGGATCCGGGCACGATGAGCCCCTACCAGCACGGCGAGGTATTCGTCACCGACGACGGCGCGGAGACCGATCTCGATCTCGGCCACTACGAGCGCTTCATCGACGAGAACCTGAGCCAGCTCAGCAACGTCACGACCGGCCGCATCTACCAGGCCGTCATCGCCAAGGAGCGCCGCGGCGACTACCTCGGCGGCACCGTCCAGGTCATCCCGCACATCACCAACGAGATCAAGGAACGGATCGGACGGGTCGCCCGCGATGGCGACCCGGACGTCGTCATCGTCGAGGTCGGCGGGACCGTCGGCGACATCGAATCGCTGCCGTTCCTCGAGGCCATCCGCCAGATGCGCAAGGACATCGGACGGGCCAACGTCCTGTACGTCCACGTGACGCTGCTCCCCGCATTGGCCGCCACGGGCGAGCTCAAGACGAAGCCCACCCAGCACTCGGTCAAGGAGCTGCGCGGCATCGGCATCCAGCCGGACGTCATCGTCCTGCGCTCCGATCACCCGGTCCCCGACGAGATCCGCGAGAAGATCGCCCTCTTCACGGACGTCGCGACCGAGGCGGTCATCCCGGCCGAGACCGCCGACACGATCTACGAGGTCCCGCTCATGTTCGAGGCCTCGGGCCTCGGCAAGCTGGTGGTCCGCGAGCTGGGCCTCGGCGATCCGGACGTCGCGCCGGACCTCGATTCGTGGCGCGCCCTCGTCGCCCGGATCAAGGCTCCCAAGCCGATCCTCGAGATCGCCCTCGTCGGCAAGTACATCGAACTGCCCGACGCCTATCTCAGCGTCACCGAGGCGCTGCGCCACGCGGCCTGGGCGCACGAGGTCGACGCCAAGGTCCGTTGGGTCGATTCGGAGGCGCTCACCCACGAGAACCTCCACGACCGGCTCGCCGGCGTCGCCGGCATCCTCGTCCCGGGCGGCTTCGGCCATCGCGGCATCGAAGGCAAGGTCCTGGCCGCCCACTTCGCCCGCGAACACCGCATCCCGTACCTCGGCCTGTGCCTGGGCCTGCAGTGCGCCGTCATCGAATTCGCGCGCGAGGTCGTCGGGACCGGCGACGCGAACTCGACCGAATTCGACATGTTCACCGAGCACCCCGTCATCGACTTCATGCCCGACCAGCGCGACATGGAGGACAAGGGCGGCACGATGCGGCTGGGGCTCTATCCGGCCAGGCTGACGCCCGGCTCGCGGGCCGCCGCGGTCTACGGCCAGGAGGTCATCTACGAGCGGCATCGCCACCGCTTCGAGGTGAACAACCGCTATCGCCAGACGCTCGAGGCTGCCGGCATGATCCTGTCCGGCCAGTCGCCGGACGGCCGCCTCGTCGAGATCGTCGAGCTCAGGGACCATCCGTGGTTCGTGGCCAGCCAGTTCCACCCGGAGTTCAAGTCGCGTCCGGAGCGGCCGCATCCGTTGTTCGACGGGTTCGTGGCGGCGTCGCTCGCGGTCCGCGACGGGCGCGAGCCGGTCTTCGCCGCCCGGCCGGACCCGCTCGCTGACGAGGTCCCGGCGGCACCCGCCGACTCGGCCGATGTCGTCGAGTCCGTCCCCGGCGCCTGACCTCGCGATCGGTCCCTCGCTCGCGAGTCGAGCGGTCGGTGGTTTCGGCGCGTCGATCCTTGGTGGCGCAGCCCTCGGTGGGGCAGCCTGGTTCGCAGACGGTCTTGCCTGGCCGCTCAGCCTGCTGATCCCGGCCAACGCGATCGGCGCCTGGCTGGGCGTCGCATTCGTGCTCGGTGCGTCGGCGCGGACGATCCCGACCGGGGCGCTGCGGGGCGTCATCGGCCTGCTGTCCGCAGTCGCCGCCTACTACCTGCTCATCGCGATCTTCGGCCAGGGTTACCGGGCTATCGGCGCATCCCACGCGGCCACGATCTGGGGCGCGGTCGCGCTCCTCGCGGGACCGATCATGGGCGGGGCTGGAGCGGTCTGGCGTCATGGCGCTGGCTGGCCGCGGGCGGTCGGGGTCGCCCTGCTTGCGTCGGCGCTGTTCGCCGAGGGCTTCGTGTTCGGCGCGCCGCGCCTGATCCATGTCGACCAGATCCAGTACGACCCGGGCGCCATCCTGTTCGCCGGCGAGATGATCCTCGGCCTGTCGTTGCCGTGGGTCCTCCTGCGGCGCGAGGAGCGGCTCCGCGGCTACGCGGCCATGGCCGCCTTCGCGGTCGTCGCGGCCCTGGCGATCGGGCCGGTCACCACGGTGCTCCGCGGACTGGCCGACCGCTTCTGACACCGGCGAGCGTAGAATCGGCGGCACCCCCACGAACGACTGGAGCCCGCCCGATGAAGATCTTCCTCGACACCGCCGACATCGAAGAGATCAGGACCGCCGCCCGCTGGGGCGTCCTCGATGGCGTCACCACGAACCCGACCCTGTACGCCAAGGTCGGCGGCTCGTACGACGAGATCCTGACCGCGGTCTGCAAGCTCACGCCGGGGCCGGTGTCCGCCGAGGTCGTCGCGGATGACGTGGACGGCATGCTCGAGGAAGGCCGCCACTTCGCCAAGCTCGCGCCGAACATCGTGGTCAAGGTCGCGATGTCCGAGAACGGTCTCGAGGCGATCAGCCGCTTCGCCGAGGAAGGCATCAAGACGAACTGCACGCTGGTCTTCTCGACCAACCAGGGCCTGCTGGCGGCCAAGGCCGGCGCGTCGCTCATCAGCCCGTTCGTCGGGCGGCTCGACGACATCAACCAGGACGGCATGACCGTCATCCGCGAGCTCGCCGAGATCTTCGCGATCCACGAGATCGACTCGGAGGTCCTCGCCGCGTCGATCCGCAACCCGCTCCACATGACCCAGGCGGCACTCGCCGGCGCACACGTCGCGACGGTGCCGTTCAAGATCCTCAAGCAGATGGTCCATCACCCGCTGACCGACTCCGGCATCGTCCAGTTCAAGGCGGACTGGGAGAAGGCACGCGAAGCGGCGGCCGCCAAGGCCTGAGGCGCGGCTAGGCGATCGCCCGGAACGAGGACGTCCCGGTCGCCAGCGTGGAAGGGCGCGAGATCGAGTCGCGTCACGCGATCCAGGCGCCTGCCCGCATGACCCGGCGGACGTGGAGCGTGTCGTCGAGCTCGACGAGGTCGGCGCGCTGGCCCGCGGCGATCCGGCCACGATCCGTGATGCTCAGAAGCGCGAGCGGATTCGCGCTCGCGGCGGCCGCCGCAACCGGCAACGGGACGCCAGATGCGACGAGGTTGCGGACCGCATCGTCGAGCGCGATGACCGACCCGGCGAGGGTGGTCGTCCCGATGAGGGTGACCCGCTGCCCGACGACCTCGACATCAAGACCGCCGAGCCGAGCCCGCCCATCGCCGGTGCCTGCGAGCGAGATGGCGTCACTCACGAGCAGGAGGCGGTCTGCCGGCTTGAGGCGAAGGATCATCGGCCAGAGCGCCGGGTCGACGTGGATGCCGTCGGCGATGAGCTCGACGTAGGCGGTGTCGTCGAGAAGTGCGGCCACGGCCAGCCCGGGCGATCGATGGTCGACCCCGGTCATGCCGTTGAACAGGTGCGTCGTCGATGAGCCGCCGGCCGCGAACCCGGCACGGGCCTGCTCGACAGTCGCCGCCGAATGGCCCATCGAGGTCGCGACGTCGCGCTCGCGGAACCAGCCGATGAGGTCGAGGGCGCCCGGCAGCTCGGGCGCGATCGTCACCAGCCTGAGTCCGTCGAGGAGCGGCTCCAGGTCGCCTCGGGGGACATCGGCGGGTGCGCGCAGGTGGGTGGGATCGTGCGCGCCCCGGCGCGCGTCGGCGAGGAACGGGCCCTCGAGATCGAACCCGAGCGGCTCCGCTCCGTCCGTCGGCGCGGCCGGGCGCCAGGCGCGGACGCGTTCGGCGAATGCAACCAGGTCGGGCAAGGGCGCGGTCACGGCTGTCGGCAGGAAAGAGGTCACGCCGTGGCGCAGCAGGTGGCGGGCCATCCCGTCGAGATCGGCGGCGGCGCCCATGGCATCGTGACCGCCGCCGCCATGGACGTGGATGTCGACGAAACCCGGGGCGAGGTAGGGCAGTGACCGGTCGGCGCCGGCGGACTCGTCGTACTCGACCGCAGCGATCTCGCCATCGGTGACGACGATCCGGCCGGCCACGACCCGGTCCTGGAGGACGAGCCGCCCGGCGATGACGGTGGCGGCGTCGCTCATGCCTCGGCCTCCGCTCCGTGGACGGCGGCGCCGATCGCCCCTGCCCACGTCCCGAGCTCCGCGGTCACCACCACGACCTCGTCGAGCGACGTCATGAAGACGCGGTGGCGGAGCTCGGCCCGGATGGGATCGAGCAGCAAGTCGCCGGCTGCCGCGATCCCGCCGCCGATGACGACTCGATCGGGCGTGATGACGACGATCATGTTGGCGATGCCGATGCCGAGCGCCCGGCCGACCTCGTCCAGCCCGGCGAGTGCCCTCGCGTCACCAGCCCGTGCCGCTGCGATCGCCGCCTCCGCGGTCTCGGTCCCACACGCCGCCGCGATCCGGTCGGCGCGCGCGAAGGCCTCCAGGCAGCCTCGGTTCCCGCAGCCGCACATCGGGCCGTCCGGGTCGATCGTCTGGTGGCCCACCTCGCCACCCGTCCCGTCATGGCCCAGGTGGACCGTCCCTCCGATCGCGATGACGCCGCCGACGCCGGTGCCGAGGGTGAGGCCGACCATCGAGGATGCACCGCGCCCGGCACCGAGCCGGAGCTCCGCAAGGCCGAACGCCCGGGCGTCGTTGACGAGCGCGACGGGCAGCCCGAGCGCGGCAGCCACCGGGGGTCCGACCGGGCGGCCCACCCAGTCACCCGGCATGTTCACGAGGAAGCGGATCGAGCCGGCCATCGGGTCGTACAGCCCCGGGACGCCGATCCGATCGTCGCGATGCCCGCGTATCGCGAGATGGCCGCCGCGCCCACCTCGGCGATCCGGCCGATGACCGCGTCCGGACCCTGGCTGGCGTCGGTCGCGACCTGGCCACGATCCAGCGTGGTCCACGTGCCGTCGGCCTCCTCGACCACGGCCCATTTCAGGTTCGTGACGCCCAGGTCGACCCCGAGGTGCCGGGTCACGACTCGCCGGTCACCGGCGCCCGGCCCGTGGCCAGGGCGTCGACCGGCAGCGAGCGTCCGCGATGGACCCGGAACCGATCGTCTCGACGCGGACCCGGGCCGCCATCAGTAGTCGCCCTCCGACCCGCCGCTGGCACTGCCGACGGGGTCGCCACCGGCCTTGCGTGCCGTGAAGTCGTCAAGCATCGTCGCGGTCGCCGTGGCGCCCACACGCGTGACCCCGAGCTCCATCACCTCGAGCAGCGCGTCGAGCGTCCGGATGCCGCCGGCCGCCTTGACCTGGGTCGGCGGGCTCGTGTTGGCACGCATCAGGCGCAGGTCGTCAAGCGTCGCGCCGCTCGGCGCGAAACCGGTCGAGGTCTTGACGAAGTCGCCCCCCGCGGCTTCCGTCAGCTGACAAGCCCGGACCTTCTCCTCGTCGGTGAGGTAGGCGTTCTCGAAGATGACCTTGACGATGGCGCGGGCAGCGTGGGCGACGTTGACGACGGCCCGGATGTCCGCCTCGACATCCGCGTCGCGGCCGGACTTGAGGGCACCGATCTGGAGGACCATGTCGAGCTCGGTGGCGCCGTCGCCGATGGCGCGGACGGACTCGAAGACCTTCGTCTCCGTCCGGTGGCTGCCGTGCGGGAATCCGATGGTCGTCCCGACCGCCACGTCCGTCCCCTGCAGGATCGCCCGGGCACGGGCGACATCGGCCGGGCGGACGCAGACAGAGGCGACGTCGTAGGCCGCCGCGAGCCGACAGCCGGCCTCGACGAAGGCATCGTCGAGCTCCGGTCGCAGCAGCGAATGGTCGATGGTCTTGGCGAGGTCGCGGTAGGTGAGGGATTCGATGGACAAGGTCATGCGCGGCTCGTGTGCCTCACTTGATATAGGGGCGGAGGACGTCACGGGCGAGCAGGAATCCGCGCTTGACGAGGTCGTCGGTCTTCTCGAAATCGCGATCCTCGTGTTCGATGATCACGTCGCCGTCGTAGCCGGCGCGCCACAGCGCGGCGAACAGGGGAGCCCAGTCGACGTCGCCCAGGCCGGGCAGGCGCGGGATCTGCCAGCCGATACCGAGCGAGAAGACGCCGCGCTCGTACAGGCCCTCGCGATCGATGAGCAGGTCCTTGGCCTGGACATGGAGGATATGCGCCCCGAATTCGCGGATGAACCGCGGGATGTCGATCATCTGGAGGACCAGGTGCGAAGGATCGAAGTTGAGTCCGATCGCCCCGCCCCACTCCTCGAGGATCCGGCGCCAGATGCGCGGCGTCGTCGCAAGGTTATGTCCGCCGGGCCACTCGTCGCGGCTGAACAGCATCGGACAGTTCTCGATGGTGATCTTTCGGCCATGGTCCTGGGCGAAGCTGACGATGTCCGGCCAGACGCGCAGGGCTTCGTCCCAGTTCGCGTCCTGGTCCTTCGCGCCGTCGCCGCCCATGAACGTGTTGACGAGCGGCACACCCATCGTCTCGGCCGCAGTGATGACGTGCTTGAGGTGGCCGATGACCTCGGCGCGGTGTGCGGGGTCGGGATGGAGCGGGTTCGGGTAGTAGCCGAGCCCCGAGATCGTCAGGCCCTTCGCCGCGATCTGGTCGACGATCTCGCTCGCCTGGCTCGCCGTCAGGTGCGCGACATCGATGTGGCTCGTGCCGGCATAGCGACGGGACTCCCCCGATGTGCGGGGCCAGCAGGCGATCTCGATGCTTTCGAAGCCATTCGCAGCCGTCCAATCCACGACGTCCATCAGCGGGGCCTCGGGGAATGGAGCGGTCAGAAGACCGAGTCTCATCGGGCGTGCGCCTCCTAGCGTGGCGGTGGCGTTGGCGGCAGCGACCGGTTCGCGCACGACCTCGACCCAGCGACCGAGCCGCGCGCTCTCGGCGACCGCGTCGTTGACGAGCATCTCGTCATGTCCGTCGGCGAAGGTCGGATAGGTCGGCTTCGCGGAGGGGCCGCCGCCGGCGACGTCGGCATAGACCGCGCGGAAATGCGCCGCGAAGGTGTCTGCGAAGCCTTCGACATGGCCGCCCGGGAGCGCGGCCGCAGCCTGCCCGGACGGGCCCATGAGGGCCGGGTTCCTGAGGAGGACCTCGTTCGGTCGCTCGCGATGGCCCAGCCAGATCTGGTCCGGCTGCTCGGAGTCCCAGGCGATCGACGACGTCGAGCCGTCGATCTCGTACTGGAGCGAGTTCTTCCGGCCGGCGCTGATCTGGCTGATGTTCACCGCACCCCGGGCACCGCCCTCGAAGCGCAGGAGGATCGTCGCGGCGTCCTCCGTCGCGATCGGGCGGGCGACGGTCTCCGCGGCGATGTCGGTCGAGAATGTCTCGACGGGTCCGGTCGGCTCCTGGCGTGCCCCGATGAACGTCGCGAGCTCCGCCATCACGGCGACGACGTGCTGGCCCGTCACGAACGTCATCAGGTCCAGCCAGTGCGAGCCGATGTCGCCGACCGCGCGCAGGACGCCGCCGCGTTCGGGCTGGAGGCGCCAGTTCCAGTCGCTCTCGAGGAGCAGCCAGTCCTGGAAGTAGCGACCGGTGACGAGCCTGACGTCGCCGATCTCACCGCTGGTGACGACGTCATGGGCGTGCTGGTTGAGCGGGTAGTAGCGGATGTTGAAGTTGGCCGCGTTGACGAGTCCCGACGCGGCCGCGGCCTCGACCAGCTGACGCGACTCCGCAGCCGTCATCGCCAGCGGCTTCTCGCAGACCACGTGGCGGCCCGCGGCAAGGATCGCCAGGGACTGCGGCAGGTGGAGGTCGTTGGGCGAGGTGACGTGGACCACCTCGACTCGCGGGTCGCGCAGGAGGTCCGCGAGCGAGTCGTATGCGCGCGGGACTCCGAGGGTGGTGGCCCGGGCCGCGCCACGTTCCGGGGTGCTGCCGAGGACGCCGAGGACCTGCACGCCGATGCGCCTGAGCGCTTCGACGTGGACGGTGCCGATGAAGCCCGTGCCGATCACGGCCGCGCCGATGTCGGCGATCCTCCTCATGTCCTGACTCACCCGCTGTGACTGGGGGACGATGGTTGTCAAGAAAGTCTGGATAGGTCGCGGCACCGTACGGCCGGCTTGCGGCCGGGTCAATGCCACGTTGCGCTTCGGACTTCCTCCGCTCCACATCCTACTTTGCCATGGCCCGAGACGGCGCTCGACCGGGTCGACGTCCTATTCGACACCCGCCGGCTCGGCCTCGATCGGCGCCCGGGCCGACCGGTCAACGTCTACGACGCCGGCGGCGCCGTGCTTTCGCGGACGACGAGCTCCGTGGCGAGCTCCAATCTCGTCGGGACCGGCTGCTCCCCACGTGCGAGGGCCAGCACGAGCTCGGCCGCGGCAACGGCCATCTCGAAGAGCGGCTGGCGGATCGTCGTCAACGGAGGGCCGACCCAACGGGCCACTGGCAGGTCGTCGAAGCCGACAACGCTGAGGTCCTCCGGGATGTGCAGCCGGGCCTCTCGCGCGGCCTGGTAGACACCAAGTGCCTGGAGGTCGTTGCCGGCGATGATCGCCGTCGGCCGGTCGGCACGGCGCAGCAGCGCGCGGCCCTTGCGGACGCCCTCCTCGACCTGGAACTCCCCATGGCTGGTGAGCTCCGGGTCCACCGCGACACCCGCGGCGTCCATCGCGGCGCGGTAGCCGTCCATCCGCGCCCGGCTGCACAGGATCCAGTCCGGACCACCCACCACCGCGATCCGGCGGTGCCCGAGGCCGAGCAGGTGGCGAGTCGCGGCCAGCCCGCCGTTCCAGTTCGCGGCACCCACGGACGGGGTGTCGTGCATCGGTTCGCCCGTCGGGTCGACGACGACGAACGGGATGCCCCGCGTCCGCAGCTGGGTCCGGACCGATTCATTCAGGTCGGAGAAGACCGCGATGACGCCGGTCGGATGACGGGCGAGCGCCCCTTCGATCCAGCCGCGGCCGGGGGTCCGCCGGCCGTGCAGCTCGGAGAGGACGACTGCCATGTGCTGCTGGCCGGCGACCCGCTCGACGCCGCGGACGATCTCCAGCGCCCACTCCGACTCCAATTCGTGGAAGATGAGTTCGAGGATCGGTGCCCGCCGTTGGATCCGGTCCGAGCGGTGATAGCCCTGTTCCCGGATGACGGCCTCGACGCGCCGCCGGGTCTCGGGTGACACGTCGGCTCGGCCGTTGATCACCTTCGAGACGGTCGGGACCGAGACTCCCGCCTCAGCCGCGACACGAGCGATCGTCGGTCGGTCAGAGGGGCGCCGCTTCGCACCCGTGCTGGAGGAGGTCATGGGCACAGTGTACCGAAAGTTTCGAGACAATGGCGCACGCAAATGTTTCGACCAGACAGCAGAAAGGCTCTTGACGGTACCGCACGTGGTGCCTAAGGTACGGTACCGAAAGCAATCGGTCCCCGAACCGAAACTTTCGCGCTTCGACCAGCATCGCCGGGACGAGCCGGGCCGGGCGACCGCGAGGAGGAGATCGCCACCACAGACATGCGCCGCACCCACCCGAGGAGGAGTGTCGAAATGACAGGAGGGCCAGTCATGTCAAACCCGAGGCGAACGCTGGGATTGCTCGGCGTTCTCGCATTGACGATCAGTGCCTGTTCCAATGGTTCTGCCAGCAACGCCCCCGCGAGCGCCGCGGCGCCGAGCGTGGCCGCGCCAAGCGCCGCCGCATCGGCGGCCCCGTCGTCGGCTGCGGCCGAGCCGGTGACCGTCGACTGGTGGCACATCACCACCGGTGAACCCGGCAAGACCGACTTCCAGAAGATCGCGGACGCATACACCGCGGCGCATCCCAACGTGAAGATCAAGACCACCGTCCTCTCGAACGAGCCATTCAAGGCGAAGCTCGCGGCGACGCCGGCGGACGCCTATCCCGACCTCTTCCAGTCGTGGGGCGGTGGGACCATGGCCGCCCAGGCCGACGCGGGCCTGCTCCAGGACATCACCGACGCGGTCGCCCCCTGGAAGGACACCGTCAACCCGGGTGCGATGAGCATCTACCAGTACAAGGGCAAGCAGTACGGGATCCCGTGGGACATGGGGATGATCGGCTTCTGGTACAACAAGGAGCTCTTCCAGAAGGCCGGCATCACCACCCCGCCGGCGAACTGGGACGAGTTCCTCGCCGCCATCCCGAAGCTGAAGGCGGCAGGCGTCGCTCCTCTTGCCATCGCCGGCAAGGACAAGTGGCCGTCGATGCACCTCTGGACCTACCTCGTGCTCCGCGGCGGCGGCGGTGACGCTCTCTCCAAGATGATCCAGACCGGGGACTGGAACACCGACGCCTGCATCAACGCCGGCAAGGCTGTCCTGGCCCTCAACGCGCTCGATCCCTACCAGAAGGGCTTCGCCAGCGCGGACTACAACAGCGAGGCGGCGCAGGTCGGCAACGGCAAGGCCGCGATGGAGCTGATGGGCCAGTGGGCGCCGTCGGTCCAGATGGACCAGAGCACCAGCAAGAAGGGTCTCGGCGACAAGCTCGGCTGGTTCGCGTTCCCGACGCTGTCCGGCGGCGCCGGCGCCGCGACCGACGGTGTCGGCGGCGGCAACGGCATCGCCGTGGGCAAGAACGCGCCGCCGGAGGCGATCGACTTCCTGAAGTTCTTCATGGACAAGACCAACCAGGACAAGCTCAACACCGACAACGTCGGTCTCTCGACGACCGTCGGCACCGAGAGCACGGTCAAGGACCCGAACCTGCAGGCCGTCCTCGCCGGTCGCGGCGCGGCGACGTTCATGCAGCTCTATCTCGACCAGGCGACCAGCGGCCCCCTGGCCGCGGCATTCAACGACGCCACGGTGGCGCTGTTCCTCGGCAAGTCCACCCCCGAGCAGGCCTGCAAGGCCCTCACCGACGCGGCTGCTACGCAGTAGGCGTCTCCACGCGGGTGGATCACTCGTAGACTCGCGATCACGGGCGGGCCGGCTCCAGCCGGCCCGCCCATTCCGTCGGAGGCAAGCAGGAAGGTGTTGCGAGCCGAGCGCCCCGGGGCCCGATCGGGTCCGCGGCTGCCCGGGAAGTGGCTGACGATCAGCCTCTTCCTGCTGCCGGCCCTGGCGCTCTATGTCGTCTTCGTCATCGTCCCGATCATCCAGGCCGCCCATTTCAGCCTGTTCAAGTGGAATGGGCTCGGGCCGCTCGAAGATTTCATCGGGTTGAAGAACTACCAGGTGGCTCTCGCGAGCGACGTGTTCTGGCAGGCCGTCGGCAACAACGTCTTGGTCATCGTCCTGTCCCTCCTGGTCCAGATCCCGTTCTCGCTCGCGCTCGCAGTCCTGCTCAATCGGCGATTCCCCGGGCGCGCGATCTTCCGGCTGCTGTTCTTCCTCCCGTACGTGCTCTCCGAGGCGATCACCGGGATCGTGTTCAGCCTGCTGCTTCAGCCCGACGCCCTCGTCGATGCTGGCCTGAAGACGGTCGGTCTCGAAGGGCTCATCCAGGACTGGCTCGGCAACACCGACGTCGTGATGCTCACGCTGTTCGTGATCATCTCGTGGAAATACTTCGGATTCCACATGATCCTGCTGCTGGCCGGGCTGCAGGGCATCCCGCGGGAGATCGAGGAAGCCGCGCTGATCGACGGCGCGGGCCGGTGGCAGGCGTTCCGCTACGTCACGCTCCCGCTGATCGGACCCACGCTGCGGGTGTCGATCTTCCTTTCGGTGATCGGGGCACTGCAGCTGTTCGACCTCGTCTGGGTCACCACCGTCGGCGGGCCGCTCAACGCCTCCACGACGATGGCCGTGAACATGTTCAAGACCGGCTTCGTGAAGCAGCAGATGGGGTACGGCAGCGCGCTCGCCGTCCTTCTGTTCCTGTGCGCTCTCGTCGTGGCCCTGCTGTATCAGCGCTTCGTGCTCCGTCGCGATATCGATGGCGCCGTGACCGCCTACAACGGATGAGCAGATGACGACCCGAGCCTCGACGACAGTGGGCGCCGATCCGACGGCGGTCCTTGACGTCTCCCGCGAGAAGGGCGGCCGCCGCACTCTCACCGGAATGGTGGCGTATGTCGTCCTCCTCGCCGTGGCGGCCGCGATCCTCCTGCCGGTCGTCTACGCCGTCCTCGGAGGCTTCAAGTCGAACGGCCAGCTGGCCGCCAGTCCCGTGTCGCTCATCCCTGACCCGTGGGTCTTCGACAACTATGCAGACGTGCTCTGGGGCGAGAACGCCCCGACGTTCTGGGGAGAGGTCCTCAACAGCGTTCTCGTCGCGATCGTCGCCGTGGGCGTCACGGTGGGCTGTGCGTCCGCCGCCGCCTTCGTATTCGCCCGGATCCGGTTCCGCGGTCGTGAGGCGATGTACACCCTGTTCGTGTTCGGCCTCCTCTTCCCGACCGCTGTCGCGATCCTGCCGCTCTACATCCTGGTCCGCGAGGTGGGGCTGTCGGACAGCCTGCTCGGGGTGGCGCTTCCGCAGGCCGCCTTCGGATTGCCGCTGTCGATCGTGATCCTCCGTCCGTTCTTCCGGAGTATCCCGATGGAGCTCGAGGACGCGGCGCGCATGGACGGATGCGGCTCGTTCGGCTTCTTCTGGCGTGTGCTGCTGCCGTTGTCCCGACCGGCACTCGCGACGGTCAGCGTCCTGGCCATCGTGACCACCTGGAACGCGTTCATCCTTCCGCTGGTCGTCCTGAGCAACTCTGACCAGTGGACGCTGCCGCTCGGCGTCATGAACTTCTCGTCGACATACAGCTCGGACGTGGCCCGGACGCTCGCCTTCACCGTCGTCTCACTCATCCCCGCGGTGGTCTTCTACGTCATCGCCGAGCGCCACATCGTGGGCGGCCTCACGGCTGGATCGGTGAAGGGCTGATGGCGGCGACCAGGACCCACTACCGCGACGCGGCGCTCCCCGTGGAGGCACGCGTCGCCGACCTGCTCGGGCGGATGACTCGCACGTGAGAAGGTCGCTCAGCTCGGCTCCCTGTGGGGCTTCGAAGTCGTCACCGAGTCGGGGTTCGACGCGGCACGACTGGCGACCCTCGGCTCTGACGGTGTGGGTGAGATCACCCGGCTGGCGGGCTCGACCAACCTCCGGCCGGTCGAAGTCGCGCAGACCGCGAACGCGATCCAGGAGTTCCTCGTCGAGGAGACGCGGCTCGGGATCCCGACCATCATCCACGAGGAATGCCTGCACGGCCTCATCGCCTGGGCGGCGCCCTGTTTCCAGCAATCCATCGGGGCCGCAGCGAGCTTCGACCCCGACGTGGTCACGGCGATGGCCACCACGATCCGTCGACGGATGCTCCTGACCGGCGCCCGCCACGCGCTCGCGCCGGTCCTCGACATCGCCCGCGACCCTCGCTGGGGCCGGATCGAGGAGACCTACGGCGAGGACCCATACCTGGCGGCCGCACTCGGATGCGCGTATATCGAGGCTCTCCAGGGTCCGGACCTCGCCGACGGCGTGATCGCCACGGCCAAGCACATGGTGGGCCACGGGCTGGCCGAAGGTGGGATGAACCAGGCGCCCGCGCACGTCGGCGAGCGCGAGCTTCGCGACGAGCAGCTGTTCCCGTTCGAGGCTGCGGTCCGCCGCTCCGGGATCGCCAGCGTCATGCCCGCCTATTGCGACGTGGACGGTGTGCCCTGCCACGCCTCGGCGGAGCTCCTGACCGGGATCCTGCGTGGTGAATGGGGCTTCGACGGGATCGTCGCCTCGGACTACATCGGCGTCGAGATGATCGCGACCGCACACAAGCTCACGGCCGACCTCGGCGAGGCCGCGCGTCTGGCGCTCGCTGCGGGCGTCGATTCGGAGCTGCCGCGGACCGTCGCCTTCGGGCCGCCGCTCGTGGCGGCCCTCGAGGCCGGCCGGGTGAGTGAGGCCGACCTCGATGCCACAGTCGCGCGGATCCTCCGGATGAAGTTCCGGCTCGGGCTGTTCGAGCGACCCTACGTCCCGTTCGTGGACGAGGGGACCTTCGACGCCCTGGCCGCGAACGAGGACCTCGCCGCTCGCTCGCTGGCGGCTCGCTCGATGGTCCTGGTCAAGAACGACGGGATCCTGCCGCTGACCGGGGCACGCCAGCGGGTCGCGGTCATCGGGCCGATCGCCGACAGCGCCCGGGACCTGCTCGGCGACTACAGCCACCTCGTGCACATGGAGACGCTGCGCGAGATGCATGAGGGTGTCGACGCGCTCGGCATCGTCGGCGATGCCGACGTCATCGCGCCGGCAGACGAGCTGGCCGGGCGGCGGACGATCCTGGACGCGATCCGGGCGTCGATGGCCGATGCCGAGGTCCACCACGCGCGCGGCACCGGGATCTCGACGGGGACCGACGAGGAGATGGCCGAGGCGGTCGAGATCGCGCGCTCGTCGGATGTCGCGATCCTCGTGCTGGGCGAACGCTCCGGCCTGACCGACGACTCGACCACGGGCGAATTCCGCGACCGGATGACTCTCGGCTTCCATGGCCGTCAGCAGGAGCTGCTCGACGCCGTCGTCGCGACGGGCACGCCGGTCGTGCTCGTGGTCGTCAGCGGCCGCCCACTCGCCATCGACCCCGCAGCCGGGCACTGCCACGCGGTCCTCCTCGCGTGGGTGCCCGGCGACGCGGGTCCGGATGCCATCGCCGACGTGCTGACAGGGGCCGCGAACCCGGGCGGCAAGCTGCCCATCTCGATCCCGCGCCACGTCGGGCAGCTGCCGTTGACGTACCGGCACCACCCGACGGGCGGCCACTCGCAGCCCAAGGGCGACTACGTCGACGGGTCCGTCACGCCACTCTGGCCCTTCGGGTTCGGGCTGTCGTACACGACCTTCACGGTCGACGGGCTGCGCCTGGATCGCACGGAGCTGGCGACCGATGGCGGCGAGCTCGCGATCAGCGTCGACGTCACCAACACCGGCCAGCGTGCCGGCGACGAGGTGGTCCAGCTGTACGTCCGCGACGAGGAGGCGAGCGTCGCCCGTCCCGTCCGCGAGCTCCGCGGTTTCCGCCGGGTGACGCTTGCGCCGGGTGAGTGCCGGACGGTCACGTTCCGACTCTCGGCCGAACAGTTCGCCTACACGGGCGCCGACCGCAAGCGTGTCGTCGAGCCCGGCACGATCGGGATCGAAGTCGGCACCTCGTCGGTCGATCTGCCACTGACCGCTTCGGTGACACTGACCGGGCCGACGATCGAGGTGCGCGAGCGGACCCGCTTCCTGACCGAGACGACGGTTGGGTGATGCCCGGACGGTGATCGACCCGACCGACGTGGTCGGCGTCGTCGACGAGCGGCTCTTCGGATCCTTCGTCGAGCACATGGGCCGGGCGATCTACGGCGGCATCTACGAGCCGGGGCACCCGACGGCGGATGTCGATGGCTGGCGCCACGACGTCATCGACCTCGTTCGAAGGCTCGGCGTCACGACGGTCCGCTACCCCGGCGGCAACTTCGTGTCGGGTTACGACTGGGAGGACGGCGTCGGGCCGCGCGACGAGCGCCCGGAGCGGCATGACCTCGCCTGGCGCTCGATCGAGCCCAACGTCATCGGCACGGACGAGTTCATGGCGTGGGCCAGGCTCGTCGGCGTCGACCCGATGCTCGCGGTGAACCTCGGGACGCGGGGCGCCGATGCGGCACGCGACCTCGTCGAGTACTGCAACGCGCCCGTGGGAAGCCGGTTCGCCGACTGGCGCGCCGCAAACGGCCACGCGGCGCCGTATGGGATCCGGACCTGGTGCCTCGGCAACGAGATGGACGGCCCGTGGCAGATCGGCTACACGACCGCTGCAGAATACGGTCGCCGGGCGGCGGAGGCGGGGGCCGCGATGCGCCTGGTCGACCCATCGATCGAGCTGGTCGCCTGCGGCAGCTCCGGGTCGGGGATGCCGACGTTCGGCTCGTGGGAGACGACGGTCCTCGAACTGGCGGGTGATGTCGTCGACCACCTCTCGCTGCACGCCTACTTCGACCCCGCCGCGTACGAGACGATCGACGACTACCTCGCCTGCTCGACCGAGCTCGACCGGATGATCGGGACGGTGACGAGGATCGTGGATGCCGTGACGATGCGCCGCGGTGGCGGCCGGCGGATCGGCCTGAGCATCGACGAGTGGAACGTCTGGCACCTCGCCGAGCATCTGCGAGCGCGAGGCCACACGAGAGACCCGCGGCTTCGAGCGCGCGCCCGCGCTGGCCGAGGACACCCACGACCTTGCCGACGCGCTGGTCGTCGGCTGCCTGCTGATCACGCTGCTGCGCCACGCTGACCGTGTCTCGATCGCCTGCCAGGCCCAGCTGGTCAACGTCATCCCGTCGATCCGGACCGTCGATCGGGGACCCGCCTGGCTCCAGGCCTCGGCCTACCCGTTCGCAGACGTCGCGCGCTGGGGTCGCGGCACCGTGCTGCGGGTCGACAGTCGATTCATCGCCGTCGGCCGCGATCGAGGCCACGGCGGTGCACGAGCCCGGCTCGGGCGGGGTCACCGTGTTCGCGGTCAATCGGGCAGCGGAGCCACACGAGCTCGAGGCCCGGCTGCGTGGCTTCGGACGGCTGGCGATCGAGGGGCAGACCGTGCTGACCGATCCGGACCTGCGGGCGTGCAACGGCGCCGATGATCCCGAACGCCTGGTGCCTCGACCCGCCGGCGGTGCGACCGTCGAGGACGGGCGCCTGTCGGTACGGCTCGCGGCGCGCTCCTGGAACGTCGTCAGGCTCGCCGCCCCCGCTTGACGAAACGCCAAAGGGCTAGCAAACCGTTGACGACCTCCGTTCCGGGGTCTATGCTCCGCTCATCCCGACCGGCACCCGCGCTGCGGCAGCGATTCCGCGCGCACCATCCGCCCGGTCCCCCCACCACCGCAGGTGACCCTTCCCATATGCCCGGACCCGGCCCCGACCAGCGCGATCAGCGCTCACGCAACCGCCGACCACGACGACGCGCCCCCATCAGCGGCGGCCGCGCGCCCGTCACCGAATACGAGGAGCAGCAGGAGCTCGAGGCCGCCCGTGAGCGGAACGACCTCGAGGTCGCCGATCTCCGCGAGATGAGCGTGGCGGAACTCCGCCAGGTCTCGCGCGACCTCGAAGTCGAGGCCGAGAGCGGCGAGCGCAAGGACGTCCTCGTCGACCTCATCCTCCAGCGCCAGACCGAGCGCGCCGGCCACGACTACGCGACCGGCATCCTCGACATCGTCGACGAGGGCTTCGGCTTCATGCGCCGCCACGGCCTGCTGCCCAGCCCGGACGACGTCTACGTCAGCTCCAGCCAGGTCCGTCGGTTCGGCCTCCGGATCGGCGACCGCGTGTCGGGTGCCGTCCGCGCCCCGCGCGAGGCCGAGAAGTACTGGGGCATGCTCCGGGTCGACGCGGTCAACGGCGTCGACACCGAGACGGCGCGCGCCCGTCCCGTCTTCGGCGACCTGACCCCGGTCCACCCGGATGTCCTGATCAACCTCGAGACGGACCCGAAGAACCTGAGCCAGCGGCTGATCAACCTGGTCAACCCGATCGGCAAGGGCCAGCGCGCGCTCATCGTCAGCCCGCCGAAGGCCGGCAAGACGATGCTCCTCAAGCAGATCGCCAACGGCGTCAGCGCCAACTACCCGGAGATCCTCCTGATGGTCGCGCTCATCGGCGAGCGGCCCGAGGAAGTCACGGACATGCGCCGCAGCGTCAAGGGCGAGGTCATCAGCTCGACCTTCGACGAGCCGACCGAGAACCACACCCACGTCGCCGAGATGGCGCTCGAGATCGCCAAGCGCCAGGTCGAGACCGGCCGCGACGTCGTGATCCTGCTCGACTCGATCACCCGCCTCGCGCGCGCCTACAACCTGGCCCTCCCGCCGTCCGGCCGGACGCTGTCCGGTGGCCTCGATCCGATCGCGCTCTACCCGCCCAAGCGGTTCTTCGGGGCCGCCCGGAACATCGAGGAGGGCGGCTCCCTGACGATCATCGGGACGTGCCTCGTCGACACCGGCTCGCGGATGGACGACGTCATCTACGAGGAGTTCAAGGGCACCGGCAACTCGGAGCTCATCCTCGACCGGAAGCTCGCCGAGAAGCGGATCTTCCCGTCGATCGACGTCCAGCGCTCGGGCACCCGCCGCGAGGAGCTGCTCCTCGAGGAGGGCACCCTCAAGATGGTCTGGACGATGCGCCGGATGCTGTCCGCTGTCGGCGCCAACGAGGGCATCGAGATCCTCCTCAACCGGCTGGCCAAGACGCAGTCGAACGCGGAGTTCCTGGGCTCGCTGACCAAGAGCCTCGACGCCTAGATCGCGGGCCGAACGAGGCCTGCGCCGCGACCTTCAGACCCGTCGCGGAAAGGGGCCGAATGGCTCGGTTGCCCGCCTTGTTACGTCCGTGTTACGGTTCCCTTCGATGTCGTATGCCCGCAGAAGACGGGAGTCGGCCGCGAAGAGAGAACCCCAGCTCGAAACCGCGACCCGGACGGTCGGAACCCAGCGAGACCCCGCGCATCCCCCAGCGCCCCTGCGACCGTCCACCGCCAGGAGACCGTATTGCTGAACGCATCGGTCGGTGTCCAGCGCGTCATCGGACGCCTGCGCCGACCCCAGGAAGACCGACGCCCCAGCGCCAGGAGCCTCCAGACCCGGAGCCTCGCCGCCGCACGCCAGATGCGGCGCGGGATCCACTCGGTGGTCGTTGCCTCGCGGCTGATGCCCGTGCGCGAGGCATCGCTCGATCGTCGAACGACCCGCCGGCGCTCCTCGCCGACCGATCCTGTCGGCGGCTCGGCCAGGACCGCGCCGTCGCGGTGGCCGTCGCCGGGATCCTCGTCGGAGCGTCCCTGGTCAGCCTGTCGGGCGGTCGGACGGCCGCCGCCACCGGCGGCACGGACGGCGCTGGCAACGCACCGCGGATCGCCGTCGGTGGTGGCATCGATGACAGTACCGGCGGGACCGATCCGGGCTTGGACCAGGCATTGGTCGGCGCCGTCGAGCTCGGGTCCCCTGACCCGACCCTGAACCCCGACGACGCCTTCGCCGCCGTCGACTTCGGGAACGGAGCCTCCCAGAGCGAGCCGATCGACGTCGAGGGACCGTTCCTCGACGACGGCACGCTGGTCAAGCCGGTCGCCGTCGACACGACCGTCCCGGACGGCCGCGATCTCGTCCGGACCTACACGGTCGTGGCCGGCGACACGCTCGTCGGGATCGCCTCGAAGTTCGGCGTCTCGATGATGTCGGTCTGGTGGGCGAACGACCTGAAGTCGAAGGATCGCTCAAGGCCGGCCAGGTCCTGCGGATCCCGCCCGTGACCGGCCTCATCGTCACGGTCTCCGCGACCGACACGCTCGACGCGCTCGCCGCCAGATACAACGTCAACACGACGGACATCCTCGCGACCAACGGGCTCGACGACCCGAACCTCGTCGTCGGCCAGGTCCTCGTCGTCCCCGGTGCCAGGGGCAAGTGCCATCCCCAAGCCCGCCACGAAGCCGACGCAAACCCGCGCCAGCGGCCGTCGAGCGGCAGCAGCGGCAGCAACATCCGGCCAGCCGTCGACCTACACCGGCGGAGCGTTCCTCTGGCCGGTCGTCGGTGGCGGCAACTACATCAGCCAGTACTTCCACTACGGTCACTACGCGCATCGACATCGCGGCCGATTACGGCTCGACGGTCCGCGCGGCGGCGGCCGGGACGGTGATCTTCGCCGGCTGGAAGAGCAACGGCGGCGGCTACCAGGTCTGGATCGCCCACGGGTCCGGGCTGTACACGACGTACAACCACATGTCGGCGATCTCCGTCGGGCGCGGCGAGCACGTCGGTCGTGGCGAGCACGTCGGTCGCGTCGGCCAGTCCGGCAACGCGACAGGTCCGCACCTCCACTTCGAGGTGTGGCGTGGGCCCGTCTGGGACGGCGGCCGGCGCGTCAATCCGCTCGGCTACTTCTAGCCGACGTCCGCGCGGACCCCGGGCACCGACCCGGTCGGCCGGGGCGCCCGCTCCGACCGTGCGAGAATGACCACGATGTTCCTCGACCGCGTGAAGATCTGGGTCCGCGCCGGCGATGGTGGCGACGGGGCCGCGACCTTCCGGCAGGAGGCGCACGTCCCGCGCGGCGGACCCGATGGCGGCGACGGCGGCCGCGGCGGGTCGGTCTACCTTCGGGTCGACGCCGGCCAGACGACTCTCCGCGACTTCAACCACCGGCATCACTTCAAGGCCACCCCGGGCGGCCGAGGGACCCGCGCGCGGCGGCACGGCCAGGCCGGCGACGACCTGACCCTCGATGTCCCGCCCGGCACGGCGGTCTACGACGACGAGACCGGGGAGCTGCTGGCGGACCTCGTCGCCGTCGGCCAGAGCGCGATGGTCGCCCGTGGCGGGCGCGGCGGGCTCGGCAACACCCACTTCAAGACGTCGACCCACCAGGCCCCGAAGCATGCCCAGAAGGGCGAGCCCGGCGCCGAATCGCTGGATCCGCCTGGAGCTCCGGCTCATCGCCGACATCGGCCTCGTCGGCCTGCCCAACGCCGGCAAGTCCACGATCCTCGCGGCGGTCACCGCGGCCACGCCCAAGATCGCGGACTACCCGTTCACGACGCTCGAGCCGAACCTTGGCGTCATGGACCTCGGCGACGGCGATGATCGCCGGCCGACGATCGCCGACGTCCCCGGGCTGATCGAGGGCGCCAGCAGCGGCGCCGGCCTCGGGCACGCGTTCCTGCGCCACGTCGAGCGGACGCGGATCCTCGTCCACGTGGTCGACGGCTCGTCGCGCGACCCGGAGTGGGACTACGACGTCATCCGCGAGGAGCTCCGGGCGCACGATCCGGCCCTGCTCGAGAAGCCGATGCTCGTCGCCTTCAACAAGATCGACCTGCCCGCGGCGGCCGAGGCCTGGCCGGCGTTCCGACGCGCCCGCGCGGCCGACGGCACCGATGCCGTGGCGATCTCCGCGGCATCGGGTGAGGGGCTGGCAGCGTTCCGTGCCCGCATCGCCGACATCCTCCCCGACGCGACCGAGCTGGCCGAACCGCCCGAACCGGCCGGCGTCGTCGTCCACCGCATCGACTCGATGGGCGACGGGTTCGCCGTCGAGCTCGATGGCGACGGTGCCTTCCGGGTGCGCGGGGCGCGGATCGAGCGGATCGCAGCCCAGACGAACTTCGACGTCGAGGAGTCGGCCGAGCGGTTCCAGCGGGCGCTCGCCCGCTTCGGCATCGACACGGAGCTGCGCCGAGCGGGGGTCGCGGCCGGCGACACCGTGCGCATCGGCGGCACGGAGCTCGAGTGGGAGGCGCAACCCTGGGAGCGCACGTGACGGGTCCCGCTCGGCATCTTCGGCGGGACGTTCGACCCGATCCACGTCGCGCATCTGGCGGTCGCCGAGGAGGCGGCCGAGGCGCTCGGCCTGCGAGCGTGGCTTTCGTGCCGGCCGGCGAGCCGCCGCACAAGCCGCGGCCGGGCGATCACGTCCGGGGAGGATCGCCTGGCGATGGTCGAGCTGGCCATCGCCGGGAACGAGCGTTTCGCGCGCCGACCGGCGCGAGCTCGATCGGCCGGGGCCGTCGTACACGGTGGACACGCTCGCAGAACTCCATGCCGAGGCGACCGCCGGCGCGACGCCCGACCTCGTGCTCATCGTGTCGGCCGAGGCCTTCCTCGGGTTCATGACGTGGCGTGAGCCGCGGCGGATCCTCGAGCTGGCCCGCGTCGTCGTCGCGCCGCGCGACGGCTATCCGGCGGCCGGCCCGGACTTCCTGGCGGCCCATCTGCCCGACCTGGCCGACCGCGCGACCTTCCTCGATTCGCCGCGGCTGCGCCTGTCCGCGAGCGAGCTCCGGGCGCGCGCCGCGGCCGGGCGATCGCTGCGCTATCTCGTCCCGGATGCGGTCGCGGCCTACATCGGCGACCATGCGCTGTACACCGAGCACATGAGGACCCCGACATCGTGACCGAACCCGCCACCCCCGCCGAGATCGCGAGCGCACCGAGCGCCGACGGCCTGCCCCACCGCGCCACGGCCGCGCCCGCCGCCGAGCGCCCGCCACTCGAGCTCGCCCGGCGCATCGTCGAACTGGCCGAGGACAAGAAGGCCGCCGACATCGTCCTGCTCGACCTCGGCGGCCTGACGACGATGGCCGACTACTTCGTCATCTGCTCCGGCGGGTCGGAGCGACAGCTCGAGGCCATCGCGACGGGCATCATCGGCAGCCTCCGCGACGAGCGGACCAAGGCCATCGGTCGGGAGGGGACGGCGGCCTCGCACTGGGTCCTGCGTCGACTTCGGCTCGGTCATCGTCCACATCTTCACTCCGCCAGAGCGCGACTACTACGGCCTGGAGAAGCACTGGTCCGAGGCAAGGACCATCCTCTCCGTCCAGTAGCGCGGCGCGCGGGCGGCGCGGGCGTGCGTTGGCGCCTGCGCTCCTCGCTCACGCAGCTTGGGCTGCGCTCGCTCCGGTGCTCGGCGCCGCCTTCGCCGGCACCGCCGGCGCGCCGCGATTCTCAGACCACGTCTGTGCGTTCCCGGTAGGAGCACGCTCGGATATCCGGGATCTGCGTCTCGTAGGGACATCGGGACGGGCTGCGGGCCGGCGGAGCGCCATCCGGGCGGGTATGGGGTGGGGGTACTTGCGGGTCATGCCGAGCTTGGAGGGTCGCTCCTACAGTCGGCCCATGTCACGCCGTTCGAGATCGTTGTCCCGCTTGTGCCCGCCGGCTCATCACGACCCGGTTCGACACGACGTTCCGCCTGCCCGACCGCAGCGAGCGGCTGTGCTTCGGCATCCCGGGCGGGCTGTGCGAGGACTGCTCGCAGCTGTACATCGACCCTGACCTGATCGAACTGCTCGATCTCGGCGAGGGCCGCTGCGTCTTCGCCATCGAGAGCGATCTCGTCGTCCAGGAGCAGGCCTGGTCGTCCGCCGACTGACGGTCAGGCGCTCTTCCGCCGGTCACCGCCGGCGTGATCGATCACCCACAGGCTGAACGCCAGGCGTCGCTGCGCCTCGATCCTGTCCAGGCCGGGGACGCCCTTGACCATCGCGTCGAGCTCGGCGAGGCCGTCGAGCGCGGCGATCAGCTCCGGCGATCGTCCAGCGCTTCGCCTGCTCGCGCAGCTTCTCCATCCGGTACTCGCTCGCGACGCCCATCGCCTTGCCGATCGCCGGCAAGCGCTCGCCGGACGCCAGTCGATCGCCCGTCTCGATGAGCTCGCGGATGCGCCGGTGGAGGACGGCCAGGAGGACGGGTTCCGGCGTCGCCTCGAAGAGCCGATCCAGCAGCCCGAGCGCGGTCTCGGCGCGACGTTCGCCGACGGCGTCCGTGAATGCCCAGACCGAGGACGGGACCGCCTCGGCGACGAGTGCTCGGACGTCGTCCGCCTCGATCGGTGCCGACCCGCGATACAGCGCGAGCTTGTCGAGCTCCATCGAGGCGATCCGGGTCTGGTAGGCGCGCTCGGCATCGGCCTCGCGGACGAAGCCGCCGACGCGTTCGGCCAGGGCCTTCGCGGCGCCGGGTCCGAGGACGAGCCCGCGCTCGCGCGCCTCGGCCTCGATCCAGCCGGCGAGCGCGCCCTCGCGCGGTGACTTGAAGCCTCGGACCGTGCCGCCAGCCGCGGCGATGGCGTCGGCCAGGCGCTTCGGCGCCGGCCCCTTCGCCCCGGACTCGCTTGCGTCGACGATGACCAATCCGTTCCCCGGTGCGACGAGCCCGATCGCCGCGAGGAACGCGTCCCGATCCTCGCTCTTGACGACCAGCGCGCCCGGGTTCAGGACGACGGCCAGCGTCCCGCCGCCGAACATGACCGGCGTGGCCACCCGCCCATGGAGGTCGCCGACGAGCGACGACGCCGTGTTCCGGTTTCCGCGGAGCAGCCAGCGCTCCATCGGCGCGCCGCTCTCGGCCGCCAGCGCCGCCTCGAATCGGTCGATCGCGCGGGTCGTCGAGAGCTCGTCGTCGCCCCAGAAGAAGGCGAGGGGGACCGTCATCGAATCGATGGTACTCGACCATTGACAGCCGCCTGCCGAACCATTATATATCGACCACCGATATATCGACCGTCGTACGAATGGAGACCGGATGGAACGCAAGACCCCGCAATTCGGGCGGTTCACCGAACCATCTCTGCTCATCCTCGTCAGCCTCAGCGATGGTCCGAAACACGGCTACGCGATGATGCAGGACATCGAGGCTGGCACCGGTCGCCCGATGGGTGCCGGGACGCTGTACGCCGCGCTGACCCGGCTCGAGGACGAAGGGCTCGTCGAGCCTCTCGCACCGGTCGATCGGCGACGGCCGTACCGCCTGACCGCGGTCGGTGCCTCGTTGCTCGCGGAGCAACTCCGCGGCCTGTCGGCTTTCGCGAACAAGGGTCTCCGACAACTCGGCGAGACCGAGCCATGAAGCGGTTCCTGATCCGCTGCTATCCCGCTCGCTGGCGGGACCGCTACGGCGAGGAGTTCGAGGCACTGATCGAAGAGCGTCCGCTCGGACCATTCGACGTCGCGGACATCCTCCTCGGCGCACTCGATGCGCGTCTTCGCATGCGTGGCCGTCGGGCACCCGAGCGCGATGGAAGGGGTTTCACGATGACGCTTCGGATCGGTGGGATCGCGGCGGTCCTGGGGGCAGGTCTCCTCGTTGCCGCCGCTCTCTCGACGTTCGGGCCGGCGACCGAACAATTCGCGTCGATCCTGGCCATCGCCGGCACACTGGCGCTCCTGGTGGCGCTCGTCGGTGTCAGTGCATTCCAGGCGCGGACGTATCCGCGGCTTGTCTGGACGGCCTTCGCGCTGTGTGCCTTCGGGACGATCACGAACCTGATCGGGGGTCTCGGGATGGCCGGCTTCGTGGACCTCTCGGGTCCGTGGGAGGTCCTGGTGGGACTGGTCTTCGTCCTCGGCATCCTCGCCTCGATGGTCGGATTCTCGTTGTTCGGCATCGCCACGTTCCGGGCTGGCGTCCTGTCGAGAGCCGGGGCGTTCCTGTTGGCGATCGCCCCGATCCTGTGGGTCGTCGCGTTCATCGTGGCGATGGGCGACTGGGATCTCGGGGCGAAGGTCGTCCTTGTCGCGGCGTCCGCCTTCGTCCTTGGCTGGTTCATCCTCGGCATCCAGGCCATTCGTCTCGATCAACCAGTGACGCAAGCGCGTCCCGCCTGACCGGGTCGTCTGACGATGATGCGTTCCGCTGCTCCATTGACGGTCGCCCTCGGGCTGCTCGGTCTCGCCGGGGGCTCGGTCCTTCTCGCCGCCTTCGTCATCGATGTCCCAGGCGGGCTCAACCCTCTCCGCCTCGTCCTCTTCGACATCGGTGCGATCGCGGTCGTCATCGGCGTCCACACTCGGCAGGTGTCTGTGGCGCCACGACTGGCGCTGATGGCCGCGACTCTCGCAGTCGCCGCGAACGCATGGCACGGGGTCATGGTGATCCTCGCCATCGACCGGTCGAGCCCGTTCTCCGGCGACTTCGGTTTCGTCTGGTTCATCGTCGCGCTGTCGATGTGGCTGACGGACGGCTTGTTCGGATTCGTCACCCTCCGACTCGGCGTGATGTGGCGATGGGGAGCCCTGGCCCTCGCGATCGGGTCGCCGCTGGCGATCCTCGGGATGGGCCAGCTCGGTCTGGCCTCTCCGGATGACCCCACGATCGTTGGTCCGCTGGCCCTCACGGGCGTCGCCCTGAACGGTCTGGGTTGGGTCATCCTCGGTCTGGAGCTCGCGCTGCGAGGTGCGGGCCTCCGTCGCGACCGACCGGCGATCCGACCGCTTCGACGGTGTCTTGACGGCGGCTCACCAAAGAAGGTATATCCCGCATAACGCTATACCGCACCGCGCTACAGCGAGCGTCCCGATGGATCGACCGACCACGGTGTCCCGGTGAGCTTCCTCGAGCGGGTGGACCAGAGCATCCGCCGGAGCGTCGTCTGGCGCTCGCTCTTCCGCCAGCCCTACCCGCGCGACGAGCGCTCGCGCGCGTACGCGGTCATGAACAACGTCTTCCTGCACATCCACCCGGTCCGGGTCCGCCAGCACGCGGTCAAGTTCGCCTACACCTTCTGCCTCGGCGGCTTGAGCTTCTTCCTGTTCCTGGTGCTGACCGTGACCGGCGTGTACCTCATGTTCTTCTACGTGCCCAGTGCCACCCAGGCGTACACCAACATCCTCGAGATCCAGAGCCAGGTGACGTTCGGCTTGCTGACCCGCAACGTCCACCGCTGGGCGGCCCACCTGATGGTCTTCTTCGTCTTCCTGCACATGATGCGGGTCTTCTACCACGGCGCCTACAAGCCGCCGCGCGAGTTCAACTGGGTGGTCGGCGTCGTGCTGCTCTTCCTGACCATCATGCTGAGCTTCACCGGCTACCTGCTGCCCTGGGACCAGATCGCCTACTGGGCCATCACCATCGGCACGAACTTCGGCTCGTACTTCCCGATCGTGAATTCGCCGACGAAGTCCATCCTCTTGGGCGGTCTCGAGGTCGGCCAGAACACGCTGCTGCGCTTCTACGTCGGTCACGTGATCTTCCTGCCCTTGATCGCCGCGATCTTCCTGGCCGTCCACTTCTGGCGCATCCGCAAGGACGGCGGGATCTCCGGGCCGCTCTGACGGCCGTCGCGGCGAGGCCGGGCGGCGGTCGCGTGTCCGTCGCCCGACCGCTGTTCGCCCGGGCGCCCAGCGTCGGCCCGTCGCCGTCATGACCTGAACGCGTCGTCGCTGTCGGTGGCTGTACCGCGGGGATCACGGCCGTGACCGGGATGGCACAGAGGAAGGTCGGTGCCTGGGCGGTCGTCGTCGCGGCCCTCGTTCCCGACCCCTTCCCGGGCGGGGGCGGCGCGGCCGCAGCGGCACCTTCGGTGCGAATGGTCATCCGGCCGGCTTCGAACCCGACGACGACCGTCCCATCACGGTCCGTTCGCAGGACGCGTGCCCCCGATGCCGCCAGCCGATCGAGGGTCGCCTTGGCGGGGTGCCCGTAGGGATTTCCGGCGCCTGCCGACGCGACGGCCACCGTCGGCTGCGTCGCGTCCACGAAGGCCTGGGTCGTGGCGGTCCGGCTGCCGTGATGCGCCACTTTCAGGAGGTCGACGTGTGGCAGGCCCGCGGCGAGGAGGGATGGATCGATGCCTTCCTCGACATCGCCCATGAGCAGCACGCGGCGCGTTCCGATCTGGCCCAGGAACACGACCGAGACGTTGTTGATGCCCGTCCCGCCATCGGGTGGCGTCACGGGAACCTGGCCGCGGATCGGCCAGAGCACGCGCAGGTCGATGTCATCCACGGTCAGTCGGTCACCGGCCGCGAGACCCATCCGGGTCGGCGCGCCCGGTCGGGCGAGATCGCGCAACCACGCGGCGTAACCCGGGCCCGGTCCGCGCATCCCAGGCTCGAAGACGCGCGCCACGTGGTATCGCTCGAGGAGGAGCGCAAGACCGGCGACGTGATCCTCGTGCGGATGGCTCAGCACGACGGCGTCGATCCGGCGATCCCACGGCGGGACTCGTCGGTCGAGGTCGATCAGCAGGCGATCAGGGTCCGGCCCGCCGTCGATGAGCAGTCGCCCTCCGCGTGATCCCTCGACGAGGATCGCGTCGCCCTGGCCCACGTCCAGGATCGAGATGGTCGGCTTCCCGGCCGGCCTCGCCGCGACGACGGCACCGGCGACCGTGAGGCTGATGAGCAGGGCGGCGACACTCGCCCGGCGAGCCCGAGGGATCGTCTCGGTCGCTCGCCCGGTCGGCGAGGATGCGGGCCGGGTCTGCGGCCCGGGCAGGACGGGCCGCTTGCTCTCGGCGCGAGGTCGGCGTCGCCACCAGGTCAAGCCGACGATGCCGGCCGTCGCCATTGCCGCCGCAACGAGATCAGCCGGCGGTTCCAGCGTCACGCTCGCGAACGGAAGACTCGCGGCGGTCTCGACGACCGTGACGAGGATCCGCAGGATCACCCAGCCCGGGGCGGCGACCACCGTCCCGACGACCGGTGGCGCCCCCATGACAACCACGATCCCGCCCGCGAGTGCGGCCAGCCCGACCGCCATGGCCGGTGCGACGAGCGGCACGACGACGAGGTTGACGACCGGCGACAGGATGGCGAGTCGCCCGAATGACACGAGGACGATCGGCAGCGTCGCCGCCTGAGCCGCGAGCGACACACCGAGGCTTTCGGCCAGCCATGTCGGGACTCGCCCGCCGCCGCGGCGCCCGATCCACTCGGTCAGCGGCGTCGCCCAGGCGATGAGTCCGGCGGTCGCCAGCGAGGACAGCTGGAACCCGGCGTCGCCGATCAGCGCGGGGTCGGACAGCAGCAGCAACGTCGCCGCCCAGCCGAGTGCCGCGGTCGCTCGCCCAGCTCGGCCGGTCTCGCGCGCGAGCAGCACGACGGCCGCCATGAGAGCGGCCCGAACCACCGATGCCGACGCCCCCGCGAACGCCACGTAGAGCACGATCGCCCCGATCGTGACGACCGACCGGCGACGCCGCCCGAGACGTCCGGTCATCGCGGCGATGGCAGCAGCGACGATCGCGATGTTCCAGCCCGAGATGGCCACGACGTGGCTGACACCGGCGGTCGTGAAGGCTGCCGCGAGGTCGCGGTCCACGCGGTCGCGCAGTCCGATCAGGATCCCCGCCGCGAGACCGGCCTCGGGCTCGGGCAGGACGGCTGTGAGCGCCGCGCCAGCATTACGACGGAGCGCCTCGAGGCGATGGCCGAGGTCGTCCGGAGCGGCCGCAACCGTCAACGTCCTCGAGGTCAGCGTGCCGACCGCCGCGATCCTGGCAAGGTAGGTGCCGTACGCTGAATCGGGACGCGGGCGGATGTTGCCGTCCACCGTGACGCGGTCGCCCGGGATGACCTCCGGATAGCGCGGAAGCGTGGCTGCGACGCGGAACCGCGGCTCGGTTCCGGGCGCTGTCGCCAGGGTCGCCACCTGCAGGCCATCGCGAGGCGAACCGACCGACTCGACGACGAACGCCCACGGGCCGGTCCCGTCGGGTGGGTCGACGAGCGAGGCGGCGGCGGGAGGCGTCAGCGCGAGACGCGCGGCGATGAGGGCGGCACCGGCGGCGAGCGGGAGCAGCCTCCCGACACGAAGCGCGGGCCGGACTTCGCGAGCGAGCAGGATCGCGGCCAGGCCCAGCGAGACGGCCGCGCCGAGATGGTTCGGAGCGACCTGCCCGGCGGCGATCGCAGCCGCGATGGCGCCGATCGCAAGCCGACTGCTCCTGCCCATCTAGCGGACCGTCACGAGGTCCTTGAGATTCGCGAACGTCTTCTCGCCCAGGAGCTTCCGCGTCCTGAGGTCGTCTACGGTCGCGAAGGGCTGCTCGTCACGGGATGCGAGGATCTTCGCCGCGGTCGCCGGCCCGATCCCGGGCAGGGTGTCCAGTTCCTCGGCCGTCGCCCGGTTCAGGTCGATGGGGGCCGCTGGCCCGCCCGGACGGCCGGCTGCTGTGCCACTGACCGAGGCCAGTGGTCCGACCACCGCGACATCGTCTCGGGACGGCACACGGACCTGGTCCCCGTCGCGGAGCGGAGCAGCCAGGTTGAGCTCGCGCCCGGCGCGCTCAGCGTCCACGCGCGGTCCGTAGCCGCCTGCCGCCTCGACGAGGTCGCCGATGCGTGCACCGGCCGGCAGCCGGAACACGCCTGGGTGGTCGACCGCGCCCACGATCTCGACGACGAGGATGCTCGTCACGCCGACCTGGTCCCGACTCCATTCGGCCGCGGCTCACCGCTCGACGCCTGGCCGGGCAGCGCCGACGCGCCATCGACGACGACCAGGCCAGCCGAACCCGTCCCGGCCGCCACGACGAAGGCGCCGACGGCGAGCGCGGCCGCTGCGACCCCGACGATGAGCGTCGACCGCTGGACGGACCATCGTGCCGCTGGCTCGGGGGCACTGGTCGGCGTGCCGGCAGGCGGCGTCTCGACCGGATCCTCGAGGACGCGCCACGGTGTCGCGTTCGGATCCACGCATCGACCTCCCCGGCGGGATGGTCGGGCGACCGGCGCCGGGGGCGACGCGACGTCTCGCCCGCGTTGGGGGCACTTCCGACGAGGGCGAGACGTCGTGGTCCGACTCTAGCGATGGCCGCTTACCTGCGACTTATCGCGACCAACGTCGCTTCGGTCCCGGAACCTACATCCCGTGTGCTCCCACGCGTACGTCGCACGCGATGCCCCAAGTCTGCGACCGATCATGACCGGAGCGATCGACCTCAAGGTCGCCACCTGAAACTGCGCTTGAGCCGATCCCATAGGATCACGGGGACGATCATCAGTGCTGCGACGAAGTACCACTGGGCGCCGCCGCCCCGCTCCTTGGCGTATTCGGAGGAGCGAGGATATGGAGCCGGGGTGATCGGCCGTCGCTGCGGATGTTCGAGTCCGACACGATGGCACAGGACCTTTCCAGCCCCCCGGTGGGCCTCGAACATTTCGTAGGCGCGTTCCCGCGCCGCTTCGTCGACCGCGTCGGAGCGTGGCCGCACGGAGATCCCCCCGCCGTCGGACATGTACGGGGTTGCCAGGGCGAAGTCGACCTCGGGAACGAACCGGGTCGAGGCGACCAAGAGGCCGCCGAGCCGCCGGTACTCGTCGCCGTACGCGACCGCGTGCCGCCTCTCGATCAGCTCCTCGACGAGTTCTTCCTTCGGACACGAGAATTCAGACGTCGGCGCCCACCATTCCCCATCGTGGCGCCGGACGGCATCCTCGAACTCGCTGATGCATTCGTCCACGTTCGGCCTCATGCAAATGGGGACGCACGATCTCGCTGTTCGTGACAGGCCACCAGCGAGACAAGTCGAGGGTAGATGGCGGCGAGCCAGCCCTGACAAGACCCAGTACGCCGCGAGATGGTCGCATCGAAGGGCGGCCGATCAGGCGAGATCTAACGCGTTCACAAGAAGGGAGGCAACCCAGGCGACCACCAGCACGATGCCGACCAAGACAACGAGCAGACAGCCCAGGTACATCCGCTCGTCGGACTCGGGCGCGACGCCTCTGTTCGCGGGCCATCGCGGGACTTACGATCGCCTTGCTTTCGCGATAGTCCTCTCATCCGAAATGACGTACTGGACCCTGAGACGTCGGGCTGACCCTCCTCCGGCGACCGTGGGATGCTCGCCGGAGGCCAGAGGACCCGTCCCTCGTCATCGACGATCGCACCCGTCGTGTAATACGTTCGACCGCATCGGGGGCACGGCGTTGATTGCCATCGCAGTCTCGGCGGAAGCTCTGCGCCGCAACCATACGGACAGTCGGATCGATTGAAGACGATCCGTGGATCGCCGTCGGTCGCGCGGTCGTTGTCTTCCACGTCGCCTCCCGCTTCATGAACGCGGTGCGGCTGGGTTCGTTACGCACCGCCAGAATTGATGCCCTGTTGAGCCGCAGATAAGCCACGACACCTAGGCTGTCACAGCCCCGGCTCCGGTCCCGGACTCGCGATCCCGCGCCATGCGGCCAGCCGTCCGGGCCGACCGGGGTGGAGTCGTCTCCAGACGGATGAAGGTGGCCGTGCCCGTCATCCTCTTCGGGGTGAGCCGTAACGGTTCAGCCCAACCGGCGTCATCTTTAAGCCGAAGACGCAGGAGCTTCCAATGACCGATCCCGAGCTCGACCCCCAGCGCCGCGAGACGATCAGTCGCTTCTTCGCGGCGATCCAGGCGGGCGATTACGCCGTCCTACAGGAGGTTCTGACACCCGACGCGATCACCCGCTGGCCGCAATCCGGCGAGCGCATGACCAGTGCGATGAGTTGCATCCGGGTGTACGAAAACTACCCCGGGGGACCGCCGTCGTACGCCGTCCATCGGATCTCGGGCGGCGGAGTGGTGTGGGTCGCGGAGTTGGAGGCTGACTACAGCGATGGCCGCTGGTACACGGTCAGCGTCATCGAGTTCGAGGGAGCGCGGATCGCGCGGATGACCGACTACTTCGGACCGAGCTTCCCCGCCCCGGAATGGCGAGCGGCCTGGGTCGAGCGCGATGCGCCAGAAGCTGCGTAACCGTCGCCGACCGGAGGCACCGGTGCACGGTGATCCCACGCCCATCGACCTGGGTGACACGACTCGCCAGCTGGCCCTCTTCGAGACCGGCAACGGATGGCAGCATGGCGTCATCGAGATCGTCGTCGCGCTGCTGGCCGCCTTCATGTTCGTGCCGCTTCGCTCGTTCCTGCGATCCGGGTCCAGGGATCGTCGCTGACCGTGTCCCGCGATGGAGCGAGATGAGCGGATCGAGGCGCGGGCCGGACGAGCCGACGACGCAACCGTCGACGCCGCCCGACCAGGGCCTGCCCAGCCCGACATCGGGAACGCGATCGAGGGACACGGTCGGTCTAGTCGACGACATGCCTGGCGCCATCCGGCGCCGAGGAGGAGTGGCGCGAGCGGGGCATCGGGCGCGGCCGATGACGTCCGGAGGAGCTTAAGCGGGTCTCCGGCGCTATCCCGCGGACGCGTAAGGGGACGGCGGGTCATGAGCCGGCCGAAGCGACTCGCAGCCCGCACATTCCGGGTGACAGTCAACCTCGGCGTGAGCCTCCGCGGGGGTGGGGGACGACTTCCTGGCTGTCTGGCTGCCCGGTCTTCATCCTCTTCCTGGTGGTGATCGGGGTCGTCGTCTTGGCAGCCCTGATCGTGGGCCTGTACGTCATCCCTGGCTGGATCGTCGGGGCCCTTCCGCCGACGTTGCTGGCTGGCGTGATTACGCAACCGCCTGGTGGGTCCAGCTTCTGACTGGACTTGTGATCCCGCGTCACGCGGCCCGGCCTGTCCGGGCCGACCGGGGCTACGGGCTCGTCCGTGTTTGGGCTGCGGTATCACCGTCGCACGGACCGTCAGTCTCGGCCGTGATCTCAGCCACCCAGCGATCCACCTCGTCGGCGTGAGCGGAGCCGCACGAGCCGCAAGTGACCCAGCTCCGGGACGCTCGAGCAGTTCGCCCAAGACGCGGCGCTGGACCGAAGTGCTTGCGGACGGCATACACGAACAGCAAATCCCGGCTGCCAAAAGCGGTCCGCCAGGATTCCGTGTTGCCGTTCCATCACCTCCTCGTGTCCCTTCATCCGGCGACGGGTGCGGGTCCACAGTCGCCGCAGGCACACGCGCAGAGGCAGATCGAGCCAGACGACCGTGTCGGCGTGCTCCAGGACCCAGGTCCCGAGCTTGCGCCGATAATCGCCGTCGATCACCCACCGCTCGCTCAACACGAGCGGCTCGATCAGGGCGCGAGCTCGAGGTCCGGGCGTCTCGGTCCAACCCGGGCCGTGGACAACTGCGTCGGTCTCCAGGTGTGGGATGCGCATTCGCCGCTCGAGCAGCCGGCCGAGCGTCGTCTTCCCTGAGCCGCTGATGCCCTGGACGCTTATTCGTTGCGGCAGGGGAGGGTTCGTATCGCTCACGCCCCGAGACCTCGGTGTGAAGGCGTCGGGCGCGGTCGGACAACGACACTACGGTCGGCGGCATGACGAGTCGGAACACCTGTCGCGCACCTGAGAGCCCCTTCAGCTCGTGCAGCCCCGCATCTTCGAGCTCGATTCCCGAGCCCTCGAGGAGCCCACCCGTCGTCGCGGAGACCAGCACCTCGCCCGGACCCGCCAGCGCGAGCACCCGCGCAGCCGTGTGCACCGCGATGCCGCGCACGTCATCGCCGACGAACTCGATCTCGCCGGTGTGCAGGCCGACCCGGATCTCGACGCCGAGCGCCCGGACGGCCCGCGTCATCTCCGCGGCGCACCGGGCCGCGCGGGTCGGGCTGTCGAAGACGGCCAGGAACCCGTCGCCGGTCGTCTTCACCTCACGCCCGCGGGGATGTTCAGCTGCTCGCGCAGGCGCGTGTTGTGGGCCGCCAGCAGCTCCCGCCAGGCGGCATCGCCGAGCAGCTGGAGCCGCGCCGTGGAGTCGACGATGTCCGTGAACAGGACGGTCGCGAGCGATTGTGCCTGCCGTCGTGGAGCGCCGCCTTGAGGGCGCGGCCGCTCGCGCCCCACTCGATCGTGACCCACGGCTCGTCGCCGATCACCCACTTGTCGTGGCCGGGCGGGATGTCGAACACCGTGTCGGGCCCGACGTCGAGGATCTGTCCGTCGTCCATGACGACCCGCACCGCTCCGGAATCGAGTAGCCGAGGTGGCGGATCGGGCACGACGAGACGCCGACCATCGGTCCCATGTCGGTCGACCAGCGCCACCCGGGCTCGAAGCGACACTGACCGTGGCATCGTCGAGGCCGACGGTCTCGAACCGGACCTTCGGCATCGTCCGGACGTCGTCGGGGCTGGCGAAGCTCTTGGCCTGCAATCGGGGCACGGCGGCCTCCCTTCGGGACGACGGGCGAGACCGGCACATCATGCGGCCTCGAGTTGGGTCCCGCGCCCAATGGGCGTCGGACGGGCATGACTCGGCGGACGGTCTAGGCAGGTCCCGGTTTACGGTTCCTTGCCGAGCCCATCCAACGACGATGGCCCTGTCTCTCCTTTGTACGTCGGGGGCAGTTCCGACAAGGGCGAGACGTCGTGGGCCGACTCCAGCGACGTGCGCGTGGCTGCGAGTTGTCACGACGATCGCGACAGAGGAAGTGCTGCAGTTCCGTCGTTGTTCGTCGGTCCGGCTGACCGGTCTGCTCGACCAGCTCGGCGACGGGCAGGCCGCGCCAGGTCAAGAACCCGAGCGCGAACGCCCACACGGTCAGCAGCATCGACGAGACGAGGAACAACGTCTCGGCAACCTGGACCTCGCCGCCGGCCGAAAGCTGGATCATCGAGGCGGCGATCGATCCCGCCCCACCGGCGATGGCGACCCAGCCGAGCCAGCGAGGCAGGGGACCTCCCGCGACGATCGCGCTCCGAAGCAGGCGAACGCGATGCCGAAGAAGACGAACATCCCGGCGCTCCAGATCCCGAAGCCGATCGCCCTTACCGTCGTCGCCAGCCCGAGGACTTGCGCTGATCCGGCGTCGGGACCTGCAGCCCGGAGACGGCGATCGCTTTCATCGCGAAACCGTCGATCGCGAGGCTCGTGACCACGACGGCGCCGCCCACGAGCGCCGCCGCGAGCCCGAGCTCGGAATACCGGCCTCCGGGTGCGCCCCGATAGAGCGCAGCGAGCCCGACCATGCCGCCCATGAGCAACAGGATCGCGACGACGATCGTGAGATGGATGGCGACCCATTGCGCGTTGCGAGCGATGGCGTCGAGGACAGACGCGGCGTCGGTCGTCGCCGCGTGCGGATGCAATGTGTTCCCCACGAGGCCGACGGCGGCGCCGGCGAGGAACAGACCGGCCGTAAACCGGTCCCGGACGAGCGTGGGCGGCGTCATGGCATCTCCTTGGTTCGAGGATTGCTCGGGCCGGGCCAGCGCCGAGTCATGAGGAAGCACGCTGTGTGCGATGACGCGTCCGGCTCCGCCAGCCGCTCGATCGAGAACGTGTCCCCGAAGAGGTCGGTCTCCTCGCCGGGCTCGATGACCGGGATCATCCGCGAAGGTCCCGAGAAGCTGACCCGCGGCAAGGCCGAACGGCCCGCCCAGAAGCACCAGAACAGGAAGATCGCCCCGGGGCGCGAGGTCTCGCCACCAGGCTGGCCATGGCCCGCCGGCCGCCGGCATCGAGATCGTCCAGCGTGCCGAAGTCGAGGATCAGGTCGAACGGCCCCTCGGCGTCCGGCAGCCGGTCCGCGGTCAGGTCGCCCTCGATGAATCGGGCAGACGCGGGCGTGCCTCGGCGGCGGCGCGCTTGCGGGCGATCTCGAGCGCGACCCGCGAATAGTCGACTCCGACGGCCTCGAACCCGTGATCTGCCAGGTACCGGACGTTCGCGCCGGTGCCGCAGCCAAGGTCGATCGCGCGCCCAGGCGAGAGGCGGGTGGGCGTGATCAGGCCGGATTCGACCAGCCGCACGAGGTCCGCTCGTGGAGGACCGTCCCAGGGCGCGCCGACCCGGTAGAGGAGGTCGTACACAGAGCGTCTCATCGGGGTGCCGCGTCAGCGGTCGCGGCATGGCCGGTGCGCACGGCGCCGACGCGATGAGGAGGAGCGGCACCTGGGCGACGGCGTACACCGACGTGCGCCGCGTAATGGCCGCCGGACTGCTCGGGGACGAAGGGCAGGATGGCGAGGGGCAGGACCGACAGGATGCCGCCCCCCACGAGGTTCAGCAGCACCCACGCGACCAGCGCGATGCGAACCCCGATGCCCGACGCTGCGCGGAACGCGACAACGCAAGCAGCCATAGATCGCGACCGGAAGGAGTGTCTCCGGGCTCAGGAGAAAAGCCGGCCCGAGCTCGTAGGAGGTTGTGTCGAGCATCCCGCCGACGGCGAGGGCAGTGCAGGCTGCGACCGCGGCTGGCGATGCGACCTTGTGCTGTGTCATCGGTGCGCTCCGGCGATCGGGAGGTGTGATCGCCAGCATTCCTCCCGGTCGCACCGAATCCGCGCACCGTTCTATTCGGTTCTTGGCGCGCTCAATGGCCCACCATGGCGCGATCGAACCGGGCCGAGTCACGGCCACGGGACGAGTTCCGCGCGCAGCACGCGGACGATCCGGGCTCGGACCACGGTGGGACGGACTGCGTATCGTCGTCGATCTCGTATGACCGACCAGCAGCGCCAGGACGAGGCGCGCGAGCTCTCTCGCGTCGATCGGCGTCAGGCCCGGTCGGACCGCATCAAGATAGCGGCCGAAGATCGTCTCGCCCTGCTTGAACATCCCCCGGCCGATGTCAGACGCCCGGGACGGCGAGCTCCTCGGCAAGGTCCAGGGCGAGCAGGAAATCGGGGAGCTCTCTGATCGCAAGGTCCAGGAACTCGCTGAACTGCACGATCGGCTCGCGGTCGGGATCGACGTAGACGCTCCGCCAGTCCAGGCGTGGCAGCACCACGTATGTCGCCAGGTCGGCCTTCGATGTGAAGTAGTGGTAGAGCCCGGCCGGCGTCAGGTGGCAGGCGTATGCGAGCGCCTTGATCGTGGCCCCGCGGTAGCCATGGTCGCGGAACACGGGCGCGGCAAGCCGGAAGAGCTCGCGCCGGCGGCGATCGAGGGGGTCCACCTCGGCTGCCTGCCACGGGCGGGCCTTTGCCTGGACCCGGCCTCCCGGCGATCTGACTGGCGTCTGGCTGTTGCATCCCGGAAAGCCTCGCTCTGCCGCCGAACCGCCATCTGGCGACAGCGCGTCGGACGGGAACCGGACGATCTGCGGCGGCTTGTCGAGATCACCGTCACCGCCGGTGCGTCCGGACAACGCTGCATCGGACATCGATGTCGATGCTGACTTCCAACCGCCATCGGACTGCTCTAGACTCCACCACTTCGGAGGGTCCAGTGAGGGGAAGCCTGAGCCTGAGCCCTACCTGTCGACCACTCTGGGGTGGTCGCCCCGGATCGCACCCGCCGCCTGGTCCGCCATAGGCTCCGCGCGCCGCCCTTTCCGACCCCACGTCGATCACGCAGTCGCTGGCCGTAGCCGGTGAGAGGGAGACACAGGATGCGATTGGTTGCCCGTCGATCCCAGACCCAGCCGGCCGGGATCGGCCGTCGCATCCTTCCCGCGATCGCTGGCGCGACCCTCGTCTTTGCCGGCTTCGGGGTGGCATCCGCTGCCCCGGTGTTCTCAGCCAAGGCCTCCGTCCAGCCGCTGGTCCAGTATCTGGGCGACGCGACCGGGACGACCTTCACATTCACCATCGACAACACTGGCGACGTCGGGATCGGCGCCGTCGACATCGTGCGGCCATCGACCTCCTGGACGATCCTCGCCTGCCCGCTCGCGCCCTCCGGCTGGAGCACCCAACGCGCGGACACCAAATGTCGCTATCGCAGCGCCGACACCACTGTTGACGATATCGCTGGTCACACGTCCAGCGGCGCCTTCCAGGTCACCGCCAGCGTCGTCCCGGGCTCGCAGGACATCGCCGGCACGTGGTCGGTGACCGTCAGCAGCTCGAACCAGTTCGACAAGCCGAGCAAGGTCAAGAGCGCCGCGTCCGAGCCGCCGGGCCTGACGATCAGGGCGTATTCCTTCCAGATCCTCGACGCCGTGATCGTCGATAGCGCCCCAGTTCCCCGGGTAGCCCCTGCCCGACCGCGACACCTGGCAACCACGGCGCCGGCACCGGCGCGACCGGCCAGGTCATCGCGATCTGCCGCAAGAACCGGGCCAACCTCGCCTTGACCCCCGTCGCCGCTCGCGCGTCTCTTTCCAGGTCGTTCATCGGGTCAAGCGGCACCTTCTCCTCCGGTTCGATCCCGGCCAACAGCGCTTCGAGCGTCGTCCTTGGCAGTTGGACCGGCGTGACGATCACCGGCACCTCCGGACCGGGCAAGTCCATCGTGACCAAGGTCGGTTCGGCGACCAATCGGACGTCCCCGCTCACGACCCTCGACGACACCTGTCCTGCGACGTCGCTCGCCGGGGAGACCTGCATCGTCAATGGTGGTTATACGGCGATCGACGACGCTCCGGTCGTAGTCTCAACGACGCCCGCGGATGGCGCAGACTCACGTTGCGATCGACACAAACATCAGCCTTCACGTTCAGTGAGACCGGTCACGGTCACGACGAGCTCCTTCAGCCTGGAATGCCCGAGCGGGACGCCGCACAGCCTTCAGTGTCTCGGGCTCCCCGGGCGCGACGATCACGCTCGATCCAACGGCCGACCTGCCGCAGGGCACGACCTGCGTCGCCGTCGCCCATCGCCGCACCTTCATCAGCGACAGCGATGCGCTCGATCCGCCCGACCACCCGACCGCGGATCACACGATCTCGTTCACGACCGACAGCGCGCCGGTCGTCACGACGACCTCTTCCCGAGCCGACGGGGCGACGAATATAGGTCCCGGACGCGGACATCTCGGATCGCATTCAGTGAACCCGTGACTGCGACCGGCGCGGACGTTCTTGCTCCATTGCCCGTTTGGCTCCAGCCCAGGCCTTCTCAGTGAGCGGATCCGGGACAGCGACGGTCACGCTCGATCCGGTTGGCAGATATGCCGACTCCTCGACGATCTGCACGGTCACTGTACCCTCGCGGCCGGGATCAGTGATGCGGATCCGGGCGATCCGCCTGACACATCCCACCGCCGAACTCTCGTCTTCAGCCTTCGCGACCGTCGATGGCGGCCCCGACCGTCGTCACCACGTCCCCGACGGACGGCGCGACTCAGGTGGCTGTCGACAGCAGCGTGGTCGTGACCTTTAGCGAGCCCGTCACCGCCAGCACGAGCTCGTTCACGCTCGAGTCACCGCCGCGACACCACAGGCCTTCTCGATCTCGGGCTCCCCGGGTACTGCGATCACGCTGGACCCGACGAGCGATCTGCCCGAAGGAACGATCTGCTCGGTCAACGTCATCGCCGCCCAGATCAGCGACACCGACGTGGCCGACCCGCCGGATCAGATGGCCGCCGACTACCCGTTCTCGTTCACCACCGACGCCGCTCCGGTCGTGACGTCGACCACGCCGGTGGACGGCGCGACCGACGTCGACCCGTCGGCGAACATCGTGATCGACTTCAGTGAGCCGGTGACGGTGTCGAATCAGACGCCGAACAAGTCGTTCGACATCCTGTGCGGCGAGTTCACCCACCCTGGATACACGGCCTCCGGATCAGGTACGAGCACGATCACGATCACGCTCAGATCCGCTGCATCCGCTCAGCGGAGGGACCTGCACGGTCACCGTCATCGCGGCCAACGTGAGCGACACTGACTCGGCGACCCGCCCGACCATCCGGCTTCGAACTCGAGTTTCACGTTCACGCTGGCCGACGCCGCGCCAAGCGTCCTGTCCACCACTCCCGCCAATGGCGCGACGGGGATTGTATCGACCGCGACGGATATCACGGCCGGTCTACGACGAGCCCGTGACGGCGTCCCCTAGCTCGTTCACCGTCGAGTGCCCGACGGCGACCCCGCAGGCATTCACGGTCGCCGGCTCGGGAACCTCGACGATCACGCTCGATCCGACGGCCGGACCTGCCCCTCGAGAACGACCTGCACGGTCACCGTGATCGCGACTGCCATCCGGCGATGTCGACCTAGTCGACCCACCGGATCACCATGGTGGCGAACTTCGTCTTCTCGTTCACCACCGCTGCCGGCAACAGGGCTCCCACCGACATCTCGCTGTCGCCCAATTCCATCGATGAGAACGAGCCGCCCGGCACGCTGGTCGGCGTTTTGACGGCGACTGATCCGGACGCCAGCCAGACGCACAGCTTCAGCCTGGTCGGGTACCTGCGCCGGTGGGCCCGTTTCGGACAACCTATACGTTCTCGATCTCCGGTTCCAACCTAGAACTCGGCTGGCATCTTCAATTTTGAGGCCAAGGTTCCCTACTCGATCTGCGTCCGGGCGACCGACGACGGCATCCCGAGCCTGTCATTCGACGAGAAGCTCACGGTCACCGATCAACGACGTCAACGACCCGCCGATCGCCGGCCCAGACTCCTACAGCGGCGCCATCAGGGAACACGCTGGCCGTCCTCGGCACGACGGGCACCGGCCCCAACGTCGTCCTGACCGGCAATGTCCTGACGTCCAACGACACGGACCAGGACGCGACGTTCCCGCACACGGTCTCCGCGGTCGCCGAGACGGTCACGACCAGCGGTATCGGCACGGCCACGATCAATGCCGACGGCAGCTTCACATTCCTGCCCGGCGTCGGGAGCAGGAACCAGGACGAGACCTTCATCGTATCCACGTCACGGACGGGACTCTCGACCTCGTCCGGGACCGTGACGGTCCATATCGAGGACTTCCGCGTCTGGTACGTCGACAGCGCGTCGGCCAGCGCGACTCATGACGGTCGCTCGGCTTCGCCATTCCTCAACCTGAACGCGCTGAACGCACGCGGGTGGGTCGGGCGACTCGGACGGGCCGGGTGACTACATCTTCCTGTACCAGGGCTCGGGCACCTACGCCGGCGGGATCCCGCTGGAGGCGACCCAGAAGCTCTTCGGCGAGAAGCACGGCCTGCTCGTCAACGGCACGCAGCTCGTCGCCGCCGGGGCGACGGCCCCAGTGATCACGAACGCAGCAGGCATCGGTGTCGGTCTCGCCAACGGCGTCGACATCCAGGGCCTGGACATCTCCGGCACCAGCGGTGATGCCATCAATGGCGTGAGCGTCACGACGGCAACCGTCGGGACGACGACCGCGGTCAACATCTCGAGCGCCGGCGGTGACGGCGTCGACCTGTCGGGTGCCGCGACCGGAGACATCAGCATCGCCTCGCCGATCACGGGGAGTGCCGGCCATTCCATCAGCGTGGCGGGCCGCAGCGGAGGGACGACCGCATTCAGCGGCGCCATCTCCGATAGCGGGACCGGCGTCCTCCTCACCGGGAACACCGGCGCGACGATCAACCTGACCGGCGGCGTCGACCGCGAGCACGGGCGCGAGCAGCGCGTTCGTCGCGACCGGCGGCGGGACGGTGAATGTCACCGGCTCGGCGAATACGCTGGCGACGACGACCGGCACCGCGCTCAATGTCGCCGAACACGACGATCGGCAGCTCGAACCTCACCTTCCGATCGATCAACGCGAACGGCGCCGCTCACGGGATCATCCTCATCGGCACCGGCTCGAGCGGCCACCTTTCCGTGACCGGGACCGGATCTGCCGGCACGGGCGGCACACTCGCGTCGATCGCGGGTGCCGACGTGGCGACGAACGCCTGCGGCGATCTCGGATCGACGGCCCCGGCAGGCGTCGGCGTCTACCTGAAGAACACGACCTCGCCGTCCCTCGCCTATATGAACTTCACAGGAACCTTCGGGAATTTCGGGATCCTCGGCTACGCCGTCAACGGCTTCACGCTCGATCACGCGGCGATGACCGGAACCTTCGGTGACAACGTCGACCAGGACGAGGACACGGTCCACTTCTGCACGCTCACCGGCAGCGCCAGCCTCACGAACGACACGATCTCGAACGGCGCCGAGACCAACCTGCGTGTCGTCAATGCTTCGGGCACGTTGAACCGCCTGACGCTGCACGAACTCCACGATCGGACTGAACCAGACGAACGGCGGCGACGGCACGCTGTTCGAGGCCGACGGCGGCACGTTCAATGCCACCGTCGACGGACACCACGTTCCAGGGCTCGCGCGGCTCGCCCTTCCAGGCCGTGCCGCAGGCCGGCGCGACCATGGATCTCGTCTTCGGCGCAGCCGGGGCACGGCAACACCGTGCACAACACGCACGGGAACATCGTCCCCTTCGCCCAGGACCTGAACGTCGCTGCGGGCGGGACCCTGACCTTCGACATCAACAGCAACCACTTCGACTCCGCGCCTGCTGTCCAGGCACAGGGAGGCGTGTTCATCAATGCCGCCAACAGCACGGCGAACGCGACCGGCTACTTCCGGAACAACACGATCGGCACTTCGGGTGTCGCCGACTCGGGCTCGAGCGGCGACGATCCCAGGGCTCGACATCGAGTCCAACGGCGGAGGCGACCTGACGGTCGTGGTCGACAACAACCAGCTGTACCAGTGGGGCTCGCAACGGAGCCGGCCTGCTCCTGCAGGCGGGAGCGACCGGCGGGAACCCGGTGACGTTCAACGCCACGGTCACGAACAACACGATCACCCAGCCCGGGACGTTCGCGGTCGCGAGCGACGCGCAGGGCTTCCAGCTGAACAACGGGACGAACTACCGGCGAGAACTTCACGACGTGCCTCAAGTTCCAGGGCAACGTCTTCGATGCGTCGGGGACCGGTGCCAGGCGGCGATGGCCGCTTCCGCCAGCGCTTCGACACCAAGGTCCAGATGCCCGGCTACATCGGCTCCGCAGGATGGCACGACCGGGCTCGCCCACCGTCGCCAGCTACATCCAGGGCCTGAACCCGACCGGGCCGCCGACGATCACCTCGGTCAGCTCGACCGCGGCTGGCGGCGGCTTCTTCAACACGCCTGGCGGCGCCGATTGCGCCGTGCCGACCTTCTAGGAGGCGAGTGATGGCCGAGCCGTTCCTGGCCGAGATCCGGATCATGTCGTTCAACTTCGCGCCCAAGGGCTGGGCGCTCTGCAACGGCCAGCTCCTGCCGATCAACCAGAACCAGGCGCTGTTCTCGCTGCTCGGCACGACCTACGGCGGCGACGGCCAGTCGAACTTCGCGCTGCCGGACCTGCAGGGCGCGTGCCGATCCACGTCGGCGACGGCCACACGCTCGGCGAGCGCGGCGGGCGAGCGAGGCGCACACGCTGTCGATCGCCGAGATGCCCGCGCACACCACGTCGTGCAGGCGTCGCAACGCGACCGGCGACGCGGCGATGCCGACCGGCCAACGTCCTCGGCGGCCGCCAACGCGCTCTACCAGCCGCGCGCCGGCGAACACGCGACGCTCGCGCCGAGCGACGATCGCGCAACGTCGGCGGCAGCCAGCCGCACCTGAACATGCAGCCGTTCCTGACGCTCAACTTCTGCATCGCCCTGCAGGGCATCTTCCCGTCGCCAGAACTAGAGGAGCGAGCTCGATGGCACAACCCTACGTCGGCGAGATCCGGATGTTCGCGCGGCAACTTCGCCCCGGCCGGCTGGATGTTCTGCGACGGGCCAGCTGCTGCCGATCTCCGAGAACGAGACGCTGTTCAACCTGATCGGCACGACCTACGGCGGCGACGGCCAGGAGACGTTCGCGCTGCCCGACCTGCGCGGCCGCGTGCCGGTCCACCAGGGCGAACCGGCCTCGACCTGCTCGGCGAGAGCGGGCGGCGCCGAGACGGTCACGCTGACGACGCAGCAGATGCCGGCGCACAGCCATGCCGCTCGCTGGCGACGAACAGCGGTCGGCGACGCAGACGCAACCCGGCTGGCAACGTCCTGGCGCAATCAGCCAGGGTCCGCACGCCGTACATCCAGGACGACCCGCGACGTCGCCCTGACGCCGCAGCGATCGCGCCGGCCGGCGGCAGCCAGCCGCACGACAACATGCAGCCGTACCTGTGCGTCAACTTCATCATCTCGCTGTTCGGCATCTTCCCGTCAGCCCGACCTAGGAGGACGCCGATGGCCGACCCATTCGTCGCCGAGATCCGCATCTTCCCGTTCAACTTCGCGCCCAAGGGCTGGGCGTTGTGCGACGGCCAGCTGCTGCCGATCTCGCAGAACACGGCCCTGTTCTCGCTGCTCGGCACCGACTACGGCGGCGACGGCAAGTCGACCTTCGCGCTGCCGAACCTCCAGGGCTCGGTCCCTGTCCACGTCGGCGGCAGCCAGCCCGGGCCCGGGCTGAGCACGTACGACCTCGGCGAGACCGGCGGCTCCGACGCCGTGACGCTGCTGGCCACGGAGACCCCGTCCACACGCACCCGGTGAGTGCCCAGACGATCGACCAGGGCGACAATCGCATCCCATCTCCGTCGCTCGATCTGGGCAACACCCAGATCTACTCGGCCGCGACTCCAACGGCCACGTTGGACGCCTCGGCGGTGAGCACCGTCGCGGCGGCGGACAACCGCACAACAACCTGATGCCGTATCTCACCCTCAACTTCAACATCGCCCTTCAGGGCATCTACCCACCCCGGAGCTAGGCAGCAGTCGCGAGCGGCGGAGGGCGAGGATGTATCGACGAACGTTCCTGAAGCTTGTCGGACTGGCATCGGTCGCCGCCACGGTGCGACTGCCGTTCCTGGCCGGCGCCGCCGCCGCCGCGGCGGGCAAAGGCGTGGCATATGGCGGACGGCTGTACCGGGCGGACGGGACCGGCAAGGTCTTCGTCAGTGCGAATGGCGGGACGAGCTGGGCCCTCCAGACCGACCTCGGGGGCAAATGCTCCGTCACGAAGCTGGCGGTCGATCGAAGCAACCGGCTCAACGCGACCGTCGGGTTCTCGAGCTGGACCTTCGGCCTGGTGCTCGCGCCCGACCTGAAATCGTGGCGGACGGCCTGACCGGGCTGCCGTCGGGCATCGAGCTCCGCCCGACCGAGACCGCCGATCGGGATTTCCTGCGATCTGTCTATGAGAGCACCCGTGTCGACGAACTCGCGCTCGTCCCTTGGTCCGATGCCGACAAATCGGCATTCATCGGGAGCCAGTTCGAGGCACAGGATGGGTACTACCGTCAGACGTATCCTCACGCCCAGTTCCTCGTGGTCCTCGTCGACGGCGAGGCCGCCGGCCGGCTGTATCTCGACCGCATCGACGACGAGCTCCGTGTCATCGACATCGCACTCCTGCCGGAGCATCGTGGCCGAGGCATCGGCTCCGCTCTCATGGCCTGGGTCACCGCGATCGCGGACAAGGAAGGTCGCTCCGTGACGCTTCACGTCGAGCCATGGAACCCGGCGAAGCACCTGTACGAGCGGCTCGGCTTCGGGTCCGAGGGTCTTCGCGGGATCTACGAGTTCATGCGTCGTCCCGCCGCGGCCGACCTCAGTTGAAGACGGCTTCGTAGCGGGGCGCCCCGGTCGGATCGGGGCCGATCGGGACGAGGAAGATGTCGAGCGTGCCCAGCTCGTGGTGCTCGAGGCGGTAGGTCCGTTGGTCGAGCACCGGCAGCCGCGGACCGGTGAACTCAAGCGAGAACGGATCCGTGCGCGGGGCGTTCGGCTGCCTGCCCAGGCCTCTTGCCTCTGTCAGGCGGATCGCGACGGGCTCGGCACCAGTCGGATCGGCGACACGAAACTCGGTCTCCAGATGGGGCAGGAACGTCTCGATCGAGAGGTCGGGCATCGGCACCGAAAAGGGTACCTCGCGGCCTCGACCCCGACCGCCTGCTCCGTCAACTCCAGTCGCGACGACCGCCCGATCGGGTACTTCGTGACCAACGCCTCTTGGCAGACATGGATCGGTCGGCCGACAGTGGCACCACGCGCGAGGCGATGACGCACGGCCCACGCCCACGGCCGCTGGGGTCGCGCTGAGCCACTGGCGAGACCGACCCGCGGGATAGGCGTCCTCAGATTGTGAGATCGTCGATGGATGCGAATCGGATGATCGTTCGACCGGCCGATGTGTCAGCCGGCCCAACGCACAAGACCACCACCTCCAAGGTCCAAGTGAGTTCCGACGCTGTCTGGAAGGCTCTCGGGAAGGCCTCCTTCGCCGTCATCAGCCACGTCAACTCCGCTGGCGAGCCCCGATCGAGCGGCATCGTGTACGGGATCGTCGATCGACATCTCTACGTGGCAGTCGCGACGGATGGCTGGAAGGCCCGGCAGATCTCGACCGGCCAGGTCGTCGCGGTCACCGTCCCGGTCCGTCGCGGCGGCATCCTGTCGCTGCTCGTCCCCATCCCGCCGGCGACCATCACCTTCGAAGCCAGGGCGACGGTGCACCCGGCGGGCTCGCTCGATATCACGTCGCTCTCGAAGGACCTTGCGAAGCTCGTCCCGGAGGAACGGAAGGCGGGGAGCTGCATCATCGAACTCGTGCCCGAGGGCCGGTTCCTGACGTACGGCATCGGCGTGTCGCTCATGGACATGCGCGTCCCGGCCCTCGCGCGTGCCCGCGTACCCGTTTCGTAGTCACTTTTCGGAAAGCTGGTCCGGACCACCTACTGCCGTCCGACGTGATGGGGCCCACCGCGCGGCGAGCACAAACGCAACGATGAAGAGGACGGCCCACGGCGGCCCGGCCGGCCTGCCGATGGGATCCGCGACCACGACCCCGGCGACGTCCGTCTCCGGAGCGGCCGGGCCGACGGACAGGACGACGAGGTCCGCCTTGGCACTCAGCGACGGCGGCCTTCTTGCTGAACTCAGCACCCGGCGGGTGCTCGGAGTAGCGACACGTTCGTGAGATCGGGTCGTTGAACCTGGCCCTGACGGTCGCCCATTGGCCCTGGTACCGGTGGAACGGGCATGACCTCAGGTCGGCGAAGGGGCTGCACCGCCCGAGTGCCGGCGGCACGAACGCCGCAACGGAGGCGCCGTCCTCACGGGCACCGAGCGTCGCGTAACTTCCCTCCCCGCCGTCGAGCCAATGCGGCGACATCACGGTCGCCAAGGTCCCTCCACAGCCGTCCGTGCAGGGGTGCTGGACGTACGCCAGGAAGGTCTGGACCCGGCTTCCGTAGCATGTGAACGGACCTTCCCCGACGAGTCGTTGGATGGTGGCCGGCGGGCACCCGGACGATCGCGCGATGGCCGTTCCGGCATTCGGCGACGGCATCACCGACAGTCCCGCGGCCAAGAAGCCCAGCCATCGTCAGCCTCGCGACGAGCGCGACCCAGTGACCCATGGACGGTCCTCCGATCCCGACCGCGAATGATGGACGGTCGTGCTGTAGACGCGCGCCGAGCACGTCTGTTGCTGATTGCCCACCGGGGCCGGTGATTGCACGGTCCCGGTAACACGGGCGAGGACCGAGCGTCACCTCGACATCGGCAAGCCGCCGTGACCGCTCAAGGTTCGGTGGCGAAGACCGACCCGCATCCGAAAAGGCACCCGCCTATGGCCACCAAGCCTGGTCCGTCCACGCAGTCCCGTCATCTCATGAGGTCTGTCATGCGCTCTCGATTCCTCGCCATCCCGTTTGCCATCGCTCTCGCATTCGCCTCGGTCGGCCTCGTGGCCGCCGACACCGGCGGGGGCGGGGGCAGCGATTACGCCGAAGGCGGCATCGACGTCACGATCACGGCGGCCAGCGTCAATCCGAAGTCCGGCCTGGTGTCTGTTTCGGGCCACATCATCTGCGACGTCGACTTCGACTACGTCGGTGTCGATATCCAGCTGTCCCAGCTAGTCGGTCGACTGAACACGCTCCGCGGATACGGCTTCGCCGAGATGGCCTGCACCGCCGCCGATGGTTCGGCCACCTTCACGACGGCCTTCTCCGCCGATTCAGGTCGGTTCGCGCCCGGCGCAGCGAAGATCCAGGTGTCGGCGTGGGGCCAGGGCGGCTGTCACGAGGATCCCGACGAAGGGTACGTCTGCGACAACTATGGCTCGGCCTCTCACCCGATGTCGCTCCGCCTCGGTCGAACGCGGTAGTCAGTCACGTCGTCACCGGCCCACTCGCGACCGTGGTCGCGGGTGGGCTTCGGGTCGCCTCGCCGCGGGTCCGGCCCGGCCACACGCCGTTGCCCGCACGCACCCTTGGAATCGTTCCACGCTGGGGTGATGGCGCTTTTGTGCGATATGCTCGGGCTCGGCACTGCACGAGACGCTGGTCGGGGGCGAGGTCATCAGGTCACCGGGCCCTGAACCTGCCGCACCAGCCTCGTGCGAGAGGTCCCCCACATCGTGACTACCGATCGAGCAACCCCAAATTCGGGAGAGCCGCCCAGCGCCTTCTGTCCGCACTGCGGCCGGCGAAGCGATCCCGTCGCGGTCGGCGGCACTGTCGGCCTGTGCCATTGCTCGGAATGCGGTCGATATGCGTGCCGCTGGTGCTGGGAGGGGACTGCCGGCGACTGCCCCAACTGCGGATTCGCGTACGCGGCTCCCGTCGCCGTCGTCATGCAGCGTGGGCTCCCGGTCATCGCGATACGGCGGCCCGGACTGCGACCGTCGGTCGCCGCCGCCACGGTCGCGCTCGTCGCCATCTCGGTCCTCGCGCTGACGCTCGGGGGAGGCTTCCGACCGGCAGGAGGCGTCAAGGGCGCGACCGCGACCGCGACGGACACAGCAGTCGAGACGTCCATCCCGTCGCCGTCGAGCTCGCCGACCGCCGGCGTCATCAGCCGCCCAGACCGAGGTCCCGGCGGGCACCGTCGTCAGCGAATCGCCGACCGCCACCGCACGACCTGCCCCGCAGGCCGACCCGCGTACCCCGACGCCGACGCCGACCCCGACCCCGACCAAGACCCGACCCCGACCCCGACCCCAACCCCGACCCCGACCCCGACCCCGACCCCAAAGCCGACGGCGACGCCAGCGCCGACACCGACGCCCGCGTGCGTGACTGTGCCGAACCTAGTCGACCTGACCGTCGCGAATGCTCGGATCGCCTGGCAAGTCGCAGGGTTCACCGGCGCGCTGTTGCCCAAGCATGGCCAGGACACCAAGACTGTCGTGACTCAGAGTCATGCGCCCGGGGTGTGCCTGCCGCCCGATACCTCGATCACCGTGACGTATAAGTAGCCGCGACCCCTCAGTCCTCTGGATCGAGCGTCAGCGCCGCGGAGTTGATGCAGTACCGCAGCCCGGTCGGACGAGGTCCGTCATCGAACACGTGGCCGAGGTGGCCACCGCAGCTCGAGCAGAGCGCCTCGGTCCGCTGCATGAACATCGATCGGTCGGTCTCGGTCGCCACGGCGCTCGCGTCGGCCGGAGCGAAGAAGCTCGGCCAGCCGGTCCGCGAGTCGAACTTCGCCTCCGAACGGAACAACTCGGCGCCGCAGCCGGCGCAGCGATATGTGCCCGCCCGGTGTTCATCCCACAGGGCTCCGGTGAAAGCGCGCTCGGTGCCTTTGCCGCGAAGGACGCGATACTGCTCGGGCGTCAGGGCGGCGCGCCATTCGGCGTCGGTCCGCGCGGTGACGGATGTGGGGGTAACCGGGGTCGTGGGGGTCGTGTCGGTGTCGCTCATGCCCGAAACCATACGCGGCCCACGTGTCGGATCGATGACGACCTAGCGGGCGAGGCGCTCCCAGGGCACCCAGCGCGTCCCGTCCCAGAAGCGATGCCAGGTGAGGCCGTCCGTGCCGCGGGCCCAGACGTCGATGCGATCGGCGCCCCACGACGATGCCGCCGGCGTCGACGTCGGATCGAGTTCGCCACCGAGCGATTCCCAGGGGTGCCACGACGTCCCGTCCCAGAAGCGATTCCAGAGCTCCCCGTCGCCGAACACCGCAAAGACCTGGAGCTGGTCATGGCTCCAGGCCGTTGCGCTGGCCGGCGACGCGAGCGTCCCGCCGAGTGATTCCGGGTCATCCCAAGCGCCTGTGCGCCAGGCCCGGTGGACGAGAGCACCATCGGCGCCCGTCCAGAAGAGGTCGATGCGATCGGTCCCCCATGAGACCGCGCTGGTTCCGTCCGTCATGTGGGTCGCCCTCCTCGTGGAAGGCTACTCCGTGGGTGCGAGAGAGCGGCCGAGGTCGTCGGCGACGCAGTCGTCGAGGCGGCGGACGACCGCGGCCGTCGCCCGACTCGTCACGGCGAGGCCGCGCGCGACGGATCGGCGGATGTGCCACGACCGTGGCTCGGCCAAGGCGCTGGACTGGGCGAGGGCATGTCGCTCCTCGTCGAGGATGGCGAGCTGCCTCATCCGGCGCTCACGGTCGCGGTTGATCTCGTTGGCATAGAGGATCCAGGGATGCATAGGGACGACTCCGAACATGGTGCGATCAGCGGTGATGATCGTCGGGCAGCTGGTCCCGCGAATCGGCACCCCACGCGAGGGCGGCGGCATCGAGTGCTCCGAGCACGATGATCAGCAGGGCGATGATGACGAGGACGCTCATGGCGACTGCTCCCTTCCGTTGTCGTAACCTGTTTCGTAGGTCTTATCGGTTACTGGTGAAATGTACCCTCTTGCGCGTAACCTGTCAAGCGGTATATTGTGGTTAGCGACATGGATACCCACACTTTCGCTCAGGTCGGCTTCGGGCACGCGCACGACGTCGATCTCGAGGACACCTTCGACTTCCTGAACACCGACGACACCGAGAATGGTTTCCCGGTCGATCACCTGCCGACCCTCGACACGGCTCTCACCTGGTTCGTCGACCGCGGCGTCATCCACAAGGAAGGCGCCGACAGGACGCGTGTCGCCGCGGCGCGCGACGACGCAGCCTCGACGCGCGATCTGTCCCGCATCCGGGCCGTCCGATCAGCGCTCCGCGAGGTCTCGCTCTCCCTTGCCGCGCATCGGGCTCCCAGCCCCGGCGCGCTCGACACCATCAACCGGGCGCTCCACGCCCGTCAGGTCATCGAGCTCGTGCCGGGCCCGGACGGCGTCCACGTCGATCATCGCCATGTCGGCGACCCGATCGACGATGCCCTGGCGCGCCTCGCCGATCCGCTCGTGACCGAGCTGACCGCCGGTCACCCGGATCGCATCAAGTCGTGCGCGAGCGATACCTGCGACTGGATCTTCTACGACTCGTCACGGACGAGCCGTCGGCGCTGGTGCGACATGGCGACCTGCGGCAATCGGGCCAAGGCGGCGCGCCACCGCGCACGCGAGCGCGCGTCGACTGCAGACGTCGGGGACGCCCCGAACCTCTAGGGCGGGATGATGCCGGTCTGACGACTATTCGGCGGGCGGGACCTGGGCGAGCACCGACTGGATCGCCTGGACGGCGCCCATCAGCGCCGCCGATTCGGCCGGGATCACGATCTTCGTGTTCGGGCTGAGCGCGAACTTGCTCAGCGTGTCCAGCTGGAGGATCGCGACCAAGGTTGGATTCGGGTTGGCCGCCGTGATCGCCCCGTAGACGATCTCGATCGCCCGGGCCCGCCCCTCGCCCTCGAGGATCGCGGCCTGCCGATTGCCCTCGGCGATGAGGATCGCCGCCTGTCGTTCGCCCTCGGCACTCTTGATCGCCGCCTGGCGCTCGCCGTCCGCGACGTTGACGGCGGACTGCTGGATGCCCTCGGACTGGAGGATCTTGGCGCGCTTCTCCTGGTCGGCCTGCTTCTGGAGCGCGAGCGCCTGCAGGATCTGTGGCGGCGGGGTGATCTCGACGATCTCGATCCGGTTGATCCGGATGCCCCACTTGTCGGTGACGGCCTCCATCTGCTGCTGGACGTCCACGTTGATGCGCTCGCGCTCGGACAATGCCTGGTCGAGCGACAGCGTCCCGATCACCGAACGGAGGGCCGTCCGGGCGACCGCGTCGATGGCGATATCGAAGTTGGCGATCGAGAACAGCGCCTGCTTGGCGTCGACGACCTGGGTGAAGATCGTCGCGTTCACGGACACGACCACGTTGTCCTTGGTGATGACCTCCTGTCGGTCGCCGGGACGCGGGAACTCGCGGATGTCGACCGCGACGAGCTTGTCGATGAACGGAGCGATGATCACGAGTCCGGGCTCGTGGATGGCGCGGAACTCGCCCAGCCGCGTCGTGACGCCGACGAACCCCTGCTGGACCAGGTTCACCGTGTTCCGCAGCAGGTAGAACGCGAACAGGATGAACAGGATCGCCACGATGAACGCGACGATCAGGGCGACCAAGCCAGAATCCATGTCACCTCTCCGGTGTGGGGGACCCGGTCGCGGGCCGGACCACGAGTGTGGTCCCGCGGACGGCGGTCACGATGACGGGCGCACCGGTCGGGATCGGCTGGTGATCGTCCGAGAATGCGAGCCAGGTCTCACCCGCGAGGCGGACATGGCCGGGATGGAGTTCCTCGCCGATGTCGTCGAGGGCGAGCGCTCGCTGGCCGACGAAGCCTCCGTGGACCCCCGGCGTGAGCGGTCCCTCACCTCGACGTTTGAGGCGGCTGCTCAGGAACGGACGACCGACGAGGACGCCGAGCATCGCCACCGCGATCGCCACGACAGCCTGGAACCAGATCGCGCTGTCCGGGAACACGAACGCGAGGATGCCGGCCGCGAACGCGCCGACCGCGAGGAAGATCGAGAAGAAGGTCGTGCTCGCGAGTTCGAGCACCAGCAGCGCCAGCGCTGCGACGAACCAGACCGCGTAGATCGGCATCGAGAGCAGTCTATGCGGTTCGCGTCCGGGTAGTGTCAGGCACGCTCGAGGATCGGCCGGACTTCCGTCGCGAAGCGCGTCATCGACTCCGCGTCATACGGCGAGGGAAAGCCGGCGATGAAGTGGCGGTAGCCGATGTCGAGATATGGGAGGAGCCGCTCGGCGACGTCCTCCGGGGTGCCGATGGGCTGGTCCGTCCAGCGCCGGGCGTGGCCGTTGTGCTCGAACATCGCCGCATGGACCCGGTCGGCCTCGTCGCGGGAGTCGCGGATGATGACGGTGCCGATGCCGGTGGTGCGCTCGATCTCGGCTGGGTCGCGCCCGACCGTCTCGCAATGCTGGAGCAGGATCGCTTCCTTGCGCTTGACGGTCTCGAAGCCGCCGCCGACGTTGTTGGCGTCGCCGTAGCGAGCGACCAGCTTGAGCGTCACCTGCTCGCCGCCGCCACCGACCAGCAGCGGCAGGCGTTGTTGGACAGGGGGCGGGAGGTTCCGGACCGCCTTCGCCGTGTAGCGCGGACCGGCTGCGGACGGTTCTTCGCCGCGGAGCATCCCGCGCATGACCGGGAGAGCCTCAGCCAGCCAGCGCAATCGCTCCGGGAAGCCGCTCCCGAACGCGAGACCGAACGCCTCGTGCTCCTCGCCGAACCACGCCGCGCCGATGCCGAGGATGGCTCGGCCATCCGAGATGTGGTCGAGGGTCGTTGCCATCTTCGCGGTCAGGGTCGGCTCGCGGAATGGGTTCGCGCCGACCATCAGGCCGATGCGGACGCGTTCGGTCGCCTGTGCCCACGCGGCGAGGGTCAGCCAGGCCTCGAACATCGGACCGTTCGAGTCGCCCTGGATCGGGTAGAGGTGGTCCCACGTCCACAGACTCGTGTATCCGAGTTCGTCGG